>CAWBJJ010000003.1:0-296036 GCA_963789135.1 uncultured Acidobacteriota bacterium | reverse complement strand
GTACCCGTCACTGCGCTGATTGGACAGCGGAGTGAGGAAGCTGGAGATGAGGTAGCCATGGGCGAAATGCAGTTCGAGCAAGTCGAAGCCTGCTCGGTCCCCCCGAACCGCGGCCCTCGACGTGTTGGGTGAGCACGATGTCCATGTCCTCGCGGGTCATCTCCTTGGGGATCTGGCTGTCCGGGCGGTACGGGATCGGAGAGGGCGCAATCAGGTCCCAGTTCCCCTGACTCGAGGGGCTCGGTGTCTCCTTCCCACATCAGCTTGGTAGACCCCTTACGGCCAGAGTGGCCGACCTGGAGACCGATCATCGACTTGGTGTGCTCATGGACGAAGCCGACGACCTTGGCCCAGTAGCCAGCCTGCTCCTCGGTCCAGATCCCGGCGCAACCGGGGCTGATCCGGCCCTCGGCGGAGACACAGGTCATCTCGGTCATGACCAGCCCTGCACCGCCCACCGCCCGCGCTCTTCCCCAAATGCACCAGGTGCCACTCGTTGGGCATGCCCTCCACGGCGGTGTACTGGTCCATCGGAGAGACCACGACGCGGTTGGCGAGGACCATTTCCCGCAGCCTGAAGGGGTGGAACATCTCGGCGGCACCGACCGCCCGACCTGGATCGGGTTGCCGTGGTCGGTGGCGGCGTACCAGCTGTCGACCTGGGCCATGTACGCCGGGTCCCTGACCCGGAGGTTGTCGTAAGTGACCCGCTGGCTCCGGGTCAGCATGCTGAACACGAACTGCTCGGGCTCGAGGCTCCGATAGCGGTCGGCGCCTTCGAACCACTCGAGGCTGGCGTGGGCCGCCCGCTGCAAGCTCTGCACCTCCGGCCTGCGCGACCTCTCGCAGGACTCGAGAGCGTCATCCAGGGCCGCGCCCGTGGCGACGACACCTGCCAGTGCGATCGCGTCTTCCATCGCCAGCTTGGTGCCCGACCCAACCGAGAAATGGGCGGTGTGGGCGGCATCTCCGATCAGCACCACGTTCCGGTGGTGCCACCGGCCACAAGTCACGGTCGGGAATCGGAGCCATCTCGAGTTGTTGCCCAGCAGGCGTCGCCCCTCCAGGTGCTCCGAGAAGAGCGTGGAGCAGCGCTCGATCGCGAGCTCGTCGCCGACTCCCGTAGGAAGCTCGCCTCCCGTTGCATCGAGCCCGAGGGCGGCCCAGGCCTCCGGCGAAGTCTCGACGATGAAAAGGTGCTCCCCCTCACCGTAGGGGTAGGCATGAGCCCAGACCATCCCCTCCGCAGTGTCGAGAAAGATGAAGTTGAACTCCGGGAACACCTTGTCCGTCCCGAACCAGGCATAACGGTTCCTGCGCTCGTCGACATGGGGGAGGAGCTCGGGGCCGAGATGCCTGCGAACGACCGAGTTGGCGCCGTCTGCACCCACGATCAAGTCGGGCTCGCCGAGAGCGATGGGATCGACGACCTCGGCGCCGAATTCGAGCGCCACCCCGAGGTCACGGGCCCTCCCGGTCAGGGTTTCGAGCAGACGCCGACGCGAGATCGCCGAGAATCCATGGCCGCCGGAGGTCGAACTCCTCTCCGTCGGGATGGTGAACCCTGATCTCACCCCATCGCCGAAACCCGGACGCCAGCTCGGTGTAGCTCGCGGCATCGGCGATCTGGAAGTTGTCGAGCGTTTCGTCGCTGAACACGACCCCGAAGCCATAGGCGTCCCCCGGCTGATTCCGATCCAGGACCCGGATCCGGTGCCCCTGAGCCTGTTGGGCGAGGAGGATCGACAGATAGAGCCCGGCCGGGCCACCCCCGACGATCACCACATCCAGACTTCCCTGGCTCATCTCGGCCCCATCGAGCCAACGTTAGGAGGGCGGTGCCCCGGCCTTCGCTCGAGGTGATCAGGGAATCAGAGCCGGAGCGTGCCGAAGAAATCGTCCCACCATGAGCCCAAGGCGTCGATGGTGCTGGAGAACGCCCAGAGCAGGATGATGACCAGAGCCACCAGCAACACGATGGTGGCCAGGTTCCGGACCCGGTATAGCTGTCGCTGCGAGGAGTCCTCCATGTATGAGGGCTCGACCATGGGAGGAGTCGCAGCAGACAGGACGTATGGCTCCGGGGGCTCTACGAATGCGGGTGCTGGAGTCGGTGAAGCCATATTTGAAGTTACCGGTGTTTTCCACAACGTGTCGGCCGGGGCGGTTGGTTCCCCAACGCCGGCAGGCTCCTCATTCGGCGGTTCCGGGTCGGCAACGGGTTCCGGTTCCGTGATCACGTCGGCGGGCGGCGGAGCCGGGTCGGCAAGGTCCAACTCGAACACGGGATAGGGATCTTCGACCTCGACTGCAGGATGCTCGGGCGCATCGGAGAGAACGGCGGCCGACCCGCCCATCATGGAGGCTCGCGAGTCGGCGCTGAGGCTGGCCAGCGCCTGCTCGACAGTGGGGCTGGACTCCTCGGCGGGCAACGCCAAGCCGGCCTTGTCGAAGAGCGAGCGCTTGTCGAGGTCGAGCACGGCGGCAAGCGCGTTCGACCACTCCATCGTCGCTGGGCACGGAGGCATCTCGCTCCCAGCTACGGATGGTCGTCGCGGAGCGACCCACCAGCTCGGCAAGCTTCGCCTGGCTCATGCCGAGCTTGGTGCGCCGATATCGAATGGTCCTTCCGAAGGAGCGCTCAGGCATTTCTCGATCTCGATGGTACAAGTGCTTGCCAGATGGATCGGAGGTCTTACCCCCGGGACGGGACCATCAACCCTGGAGGGCGGGCCTTTCGACCCTCTCCTGCTTGGAGCGCCGCGGGTAGGTTCAGATCTGGAACCAACAAGGAGTCTTCATGCGAAAGGCAGCCTCGATCGGGGCGATAGTGCTCGGTGTTCTCCTGATCATCGGCGGTGTTGCCACCTGGGTGGTGGTGAGCAGCACACTCAGCGATCAACAGATCACGACCTCTGATGACGCCTGCCTCCCCGGAGAGCCGGTGGATGGGCCGCTGACCGCCTACTGCCAAGCCAAGGTCATCGAAAAGCATGCACTCGAGGCCACTGGAGGCAAGTACTACGCAGAATTGGACCGCGAAGACCCGTTGAGGGAAACGGCGATGACCGCTTCCTTCCTCCAGGCGTCGCTGTTCACCTCGGTGGTCTCGTTCGGAGTGGCTGCGATGGCCGCGCTGATGGGGGTCGTGTTCATCTTGATCGGTCTCGGGATGCGCGACGTGGAACAGCACCTGCCGGTCGAGGTCAGCCAGACCCCACCGGCCGAAACCGTATGAACGGGGCCGTGTCCACGTAGGAGCCGAGATTGGCCGTGGCCTTGCCGGGCTCCACACCCCAATTCTCGGTCAGAGCACGGAACAAGATCGCAGACCGCTTCTCGGGATCGGGCTCGGGCTCCCCGATCACGGGCACATCGACGTCGAGGCCTCGCTTCAGATGAAGGGTGAACTCGGGGTGGGCCAGGATGTTGGCCTGCCAGTCCCTCTTGAAGCCGGGGCGGCCGGTCAGGTAGTACTCCCCGTCGAACTGGTGGAAGTAGATCTCCACCCGGCGGGGAAGGCCGGTTTTGCGCCCGATCGTGGTGATGTCGGCAATCCCACCCCTGGTCAGGGCCTGGTCGATGAGTTGATCCACAACCCGGGAAACACCCTGCTTCGACTCGATCTTCCCGAATCGGTAGCTTGAGCCGATGGGCCAGCGCATCGAAGTGGACTCGGTTGCCCTGGGAACAGTGGCCTTGTTCAGCACCGATCGCTCCCTGACCGGCCAGGATGGGGTGGAGTTCGCCGGAGGGACTGCCGAAGGCCACGAGCCCCCCGCCGAGCTGGCCCGGCGCTTGTTCGCCCACGACGATGGCATCGATCACGTCCACGTCCTCTCCAACACCGTCTCGGTGCGGCGGGGCATCGTGTGGGACGAAGCCGGCCTCGTCGAAGCCGCCGACGTGATCAGCGGATTGTTCATCCACTACCCGCCGGCCGACAGCTTCGTGTCTGATGAGCAGGACGAGGCCCTCCGGGCCCAGCACTACAACGCCACCCTCAGCGAAATCAGGGCCCATAACGAGGACCTGTGGGTGATGATGGTTCGACCCGATGAACCGGTCGATCCCTACCTGCCGGGGCAATACACGACTCTTGCCCTCGGTTATTGGGAGCCACGCTCCGACGAGGCGTCCGAGGAGCTCCCGGCGGGGCAGCGGGCGAAACTCGCGCGGCGCTCCTATTCGATCTCCAGCTCGATGGTGGACGACGCGCGGCAACTTGCTCCCGCCCCGATGGGACGAAGTGGAGTTCTACATCGTCAAGGTGCGGCCCGGGGAAGAAGAGATCCCGGCGCTGACCCCGCGAATCTTCATGAAAGGGGTGGGCGATCGAATCTACATGGGACGCAAGTTCACGGGCCACTACACCTTGGAGGGGGTCCAACCAACCGACAGCATCGTGTTCCTCAGCACCGGCACCGGCGAAGCGCCCCAGAACGCCATGACCCGCGAGCTCTTCGAGTCGCGTTCACGAAGGCCCGATCCTCAACCTGGTCTGCGTCCGCTACCGGGACGACCTCGCCTACACCAAGCAACAGACGCTGGTCGAGGAGCGGCACCCCACCTACAAGTACGTGGTCCTCACCACCCGCGAGCCTGAAAACGAGGGAAACAAGGTCTACATCCAGGACATGATCACCTCGGGCCGACTCGAGGAGGAGTTGGGACGGCCGCTCGACCCGGCGAGCACCCACGTCTTCCTCTGCGGCAACCCGTCGATGATCGGGCTTCCGAAGTGGGAAGGCGACGAGATGTCGTTTCCGGCGGTGGTCGGTGTCTGCCAACTACTCCACGAGCGGGGGTTCACTATCGACCACGGCAAGGCGCGGGGCAACGTCCACTACGAGGAGTACTGGAAGGACCGCTGAGTTTCGCCGTCCAAAGACGGTACGACCAATCAGGAGGATTCCATGGCAGACCTGATCTACATCATCAGCGCATCACTCGATGGCTACGTCGCTGACGAGGATGGCAACTTCGACTGGGGGCAACCATCCGAGGAGGTGCACACCTTCTTTAACGACTTCCAGAGATCGGTCGGCACCGGGCTTCTCGGCCGGCGCATGTACGAGACGATGAGGGTTTGGGATACATTTCTCCTCGACGACCTGCCCGAGATAGAACGCGGATTCGCCGAGGCGTGGCAGGCAACCGACAAGATCGTCTACTCATCTACCTTGGAAGCCGTTTCGGAACCGCGGACCCGATTGGAGCGGAAATTCGACCCTGACGCGATACAGGCGATGAAAGACGCAGCCGACCGCGACCTGTCGATCGGCGGCCCCGGTCTCGCAGCAGAGGCCATCCGGGCAGGTCTGGTCGACCATTACCAGCTGCGTGTGGTCCCGACAATAGTTGGTGGGGGCACCTCTGCCCTGCCCGACGCAGCGCGTGGTCGACCTCTCTCAACACGACACGTCGTTTCGACGACGGCTCCGTCCTACTCGACTACCGCCTCCGGTAAGCCCACGTCAGGCCGGTGATCTGTTCCCGGCCCGCTCCCGACGCTGGGCCTCGGCCACGGCGATCGCGGTCATGTTGACCACATCGTTCACAGAGGCATCCCGCTGCAGGACATGCACGGTCTTGGAGAGACCGCTGAGGATGGGACCGATCACCTCGGCGTCGCCCAGGCGGTTGAGCAGCTTGTAGGAGGCGTTGGCCGCCGTGAGGTTGGGAAACACAAGGACGTTGGCCTCCCGGGCAAGCGGGCCTTCGGGCCGGCGATCCTTCAAGAGCTCGGGCATGACCGCAGTGTCGGCCTGCATCTCGCCATCGACCGGGATGTCGGGACGAGCGAGGCGGAACAGCTCCACCGCCCTCCGCACGCGGGCCGGCTCACTTCCACCGGCGGAGCCGAAGTCGGAGTAGCTGATAAAGGCGACCCGGGGGTCACGGTCGAAGTCGTTCTGCGCGGTCGTTGTGGCCGCGAGCGCGATCTCCGCCAACTGCTCTGCCGTCGGCTCGATGTTGACCGCGCAGTCGGTGAAGAAAAGGCGGTCCCCTGGACCACGACCAGATAGACGGAACTGACGATCGAGCGCCCCTCTTCGACCTTCAGCACCTGGAGGGCGGGGCGGATGGTGTCCGGGTAGTAGGTGTTCAGGCCTCCGAGCACCGCATCGGCCTTGCCTTCGCGGACCATGAGGCAGGCGTACATGTTGGGATCGGCAGTTTGTACCCAGGCCTCCTTCAGAGAGAGACCACGATGCCTGCGGAGCTCCTCCAGGTCGGCTGCATAGCGATTGCGCTCGGAGGTCTCGTTGATGTGGTCGATCACCTCCATCCCGTCCAAGGACAGCCCTGACCGCGTCGGCCAGTTCCTCGATTCGCTGCAGGCTCCCGAGCAAAACCGGGCGGGCGATCCCCTCATCGGCCACCCGGCGGGCGGCACGGATCAGGCGGATGTCCTCTGCGTGGGGATAGACCACTTTCTTCGGCTGCTCCATTGCCTTGGTGGTGATCGCATTGATCAGGCTGTGCGAGGCCCGGAACCGGGTTTGGAGCTGGGCCCGATACTCGTCGAAGTCCTCGATTGGTGCGCCAGCCAGGCCCTCGTCCATGGCGGCCTTGGCCACCGCCGGAGCCACCGTCCATAGGACCCTGGGGTCGAAGGGCTTGGGGATCAAATACTCGGGGCCGAACTGGAGCCGCTCCAGGTCGTACGCCCTGAGCACCGAGTCGGGCACGGGCTCCTTGGCGAGGTCTGCCAGGGCGCGGGCGGCGGCGATCTTCATCTTCTCGGACACTGCACGGGCCCTGACGTCGAGGGCCCCCCTGAAGATGAAGGGGAAGCCGAGGACGTTGTTCACCTGATTCGGGTAGTCGCTGCGCCCGGTGGCCATGATCACGTCGTCCCTGGCGGCCCGGGCGTCGGGATACGGGATCTCGGGATCGGGGTTGGCGAGGGCGAAGACGATCGGGTCGGCTGCCATCGATTGGACCATTTCCTTAGAGACCGTCCCCGCGACCGAGACCCCGATCAGCGAGTCGGCCCCTTCCAGCGCGTCGGCCAGGGTCCGGGCATCGGTCTGCACCGCGAATTCCCGCTTGATGTCGGTGAGGTCGTCTCGCTCGCTGTGGATCACGCCCTTGGTGTCGGTGAGCAGCACATTGGCCGGATCGACACCGAGCTCGATGAAGAACCGGGCCGAGGCGATCCCGGCTGCTCCTGCCCCGGCGAACACCACTCTGGTGTCACCGATATCGCGTCCGGTCAAGCTCCAGCGCGTTGAGGAACCCGGCGGCGCCGATGATGGCCGTCCCGTGCTGGTCGTCGTGGAAGACCGGGATGTCGAGTCGATCGCGAAGGGTCTGCTCGATGTAGAAGCACTCCGGAGCCTTGATGTCTTCGAGGTTGATGCCTCCGACCGTCGGCGCCAGCATCTCGCAGAAGCGGATGACATCGTCTGGATCGGTGGCGTCGATCTCCAGGTCGAAGACGTCGATATCAGCGAAACGCTTGAAGAGGACGGCCTTGCCCTCCATAACCGGTTTCCCGGCCAGCGCGCCGATGTTCCCCAGGCCGAGGACGGCAGTGCCGTTCGAGACCACTGCGACCAGGTTTCCCCTGTTGGTGTACTTGAACGCCGCCTCGGGATCGTCGGCGATCACCAGGCACGGCTCGGCCACGCCCGGGGTGTAGGCCAGGCTCAGATCCGCCTGCGTGGCCGTGGGCTTGGTCGACCTGATTGCGATCTTCCCGGGACGAGGGCTCGAGTGGTATTCGAGAGCCTCGGAGAAGTTCGACTTGTCGGCCATGGACGCCGAACCCTACCGGCTGGCCGGCGTCGCGGTCTCGCCGTTGCCCCCATGACCTGCGAGAATCGGGGGGAACCGATGATGACTTCCGGCCTGCCCATCTTCCACGACAACGGCTACAAAGTGATGCCCGGGTGGCGGGTCGGCAACGCGCCTGAGGAATCGACCACGCGCTCCGGCCTCCTGGTTCCGATCGGGACCAAAGACGGCAACGACGCCCTGGCCCTGGTCGATGTGCAGACCGGCCAGCGCTTCTGGGCGGTCCCCACCGGAGCCTGGCGCTTCATCTGGCCCTCGTCGGGAAAGCCGGTGATCGCGGTTCGCGAGTCACAGATCATCGCCGAAGAGGAGTTGGAGCACGTCGGGGACGAGGGCCAATACCTCTGAGCACCGGTAAATGCACCGGCATTCGCGGACCAGGCCCGCGATCATCGTCGACGGCCCCCCTCCCACCTAGATGAGCAACGACCGCACCTCCCGCAGCAGCCGCAGGCTGACCGCAACCGTCACCGACCTCGAGGTCAGGGTTCAGCGCGCCTTCTTGGTCGGCGTCGAGCTCCCCGGGATGACCGGCTTCGAGGCCGAGCGCAGCCTCGACGAGCTCGAATTGCTCACCGACACCGCAGGTGCCGAAGCTGTCGATCGGGAGCTGGTGCGCCGACGCCAGATCGACCCTGCGACCTTCATCGGCTCCGGGAAAGCGGGCGAGCTGGCAACGCTGACCCGGGCCCTCGACATCGACGTGGTCATCTTCGACAACCAACTCACCCCCGGGCAGCAGCGCAACCTGCAGCAGCTGTTCGAGTGCGACGTGGTCGACCGTGAGGCATTGATCCTCGACATCTTCGCCCAGCATGCGACGTCGAGGGTGGGGTCGATACAGGTGGAGCTGGCCTTGCTCCGCTATTACCTGCCCCGGCTCCGGGGCAAGGGAAAGACCATGTCGCAACAGGGCGCCGGGGTGCTGGCTCGGGGACCCGGGGAAACCAAGCTGGAGACCGATCGACGCCGCATCGTGCAACGCATCTCCAAGCTGGAGCGGGAGCTCAAAGACACGGTTCAGCACCGGGCCACTCAGCGCAAGTCACGCAAGAGATCGGACATCCAGCAGGTATCGATCGTCGGCTACACCAACGCAGGCAAGTCGACGCTGCTCAACGCGCTCACCGACGCCGGCGTTCTCGTCGAGGACCGACTATTTGCAACTCTGGACTCCACGGTCCGGCGCCTCGAGCTGCCCGACCATCGCACCGCTCTCCTCGCCGACACCGTCGGGTTCGTGCGACGGCTCCCCCACCACCTGGTGGAGGCGTTCCAGTCCACGCTCGCCGAAGTCGCCGAGGCCGACCTACTCGTCCATGTGGTTGACGGCACTGATGAGGACCCGTCGGGCCAGCTGGGCGCCGTCAGGGAGGTCTTGTCGCAGATCGATGCCGGCACCATCCCGGAGCTGATCGTCATCAACAAGGTCGACGCCATGTCGGAGGTGGAAACCAGGCGCCTCGAAAACCTCTATCCCGAGGCCGTATTGATCTCCGCCATCGACCGCATCGGGCTCGACCAGCTTCTGGTCCGAATCAGCGAGCTCCTAGCGCCACCCATGGTCACGCTCACCCTCGAGATCCCCTACGACCGGGGTGACCTCGTCGCCGCAGCACACCGGGCCGGCGAGGTGATCGAGGAGAAGCACGACGACCAAGGCACCATCCTCGAGGTACGACTGCCGGAGACGGCCCGGGCCCGGTTCGCTGCTTTCAGCCGGTAGCCACCAGGCTGGCGGCACCGATGATGCCCGCGTTCTTGCGGAGCGCTGCCGGCGCAACGGGCAGCCCGGGGTCGAAGGCGTCGACGAACTCATTCCACTTCGAGACCACGCCACCGCCGATGATGATCCGATCCGGGCTGAAAAGGGCTGCGACGTGGCTCACGAACTCGTTGGCCCGCTTCCCCCACTCCGCCCAGGTGAGGCCCTCTTCGGTCATCGCCTTGGCCGAGAAGTAGAGCTCGGCAGGCTGGATCCCCCGCAGCTCGATCTGACCGAGCTCCACGTTCGGGATGAGCCGCCCGTCATGGAGGAGGGCGCTGCCGATGCCGGTCCCGAAGGTGAGAACGATCACCGTGCCCATGGCGTCCTTGACTGCTCCGAAGCGGTATTCGCCGATGCCTGCGGCGTCTGCGTCATTGATTACGAAGACCTCGCGCCCGGTCGCCCCGGAGAACAACTCCACGGCGTCCACACCGATGCAGGACATGTCGATGTTGGACGCGGTGAGGATCCATCCGCCTTTGAGCACCGCTGGGAACCCGATTCCGATCGGCCCCTTTCCACCAAGCTCTTTGACCAGAGACCCAACCGCCGCGGCGAGCCCGTCAGGGGTCGCCGGCTTCGGGGTGTCGAACCTGACGCGGTCCGATACGAGGATCCCCGCGCTGGTGTCGACGAGGGCACCCTTCACCCCCGATCCACCGATATCGATCCCGATTCTGACCTTGGCCACGACCGGCGAGAGTAGGCAACCGACGGGAAGTGTGCGAGCGCCCCGTTACCCTCGCCGCCGATGAGCGACCGCGCCGATATCGCAGTGGTGGGACTGGCCGTGATGGGAGCCAATCTCGCCCTCAACCTGGCCGACGCGGGCAATCGGGTGGTCGTCTACAACCGGACCCGCTCGGTGACCGACGAGTTCATGCGCGGTGAGGCAGCGGCCAAGGACATGATCGGCTCCGGGACTTTGGAAGAGGTGGTCGCCGCCCTGAAGACCCCGCGCATTGTCCTGCTCATGGTCAAGGCCGGCCCGGCAGTAGACCAGTTGATCGCCGACCTGTCGACGATCCTGGAGCCCGGTGACATCATCATCGATGGCGGCAACTCCCTCTACACCGACACAGAGCGCCGACGCGCGGAAGTCGAGGCCATGGGCCTGCTCTACCTCGGTGTGGGGATCTCGGGCGGCGAGGAAGGAGCCAGGCACGGTCCTTCGTTGATGCCTGGCGGGAGCCCTGAGGCCTGGACCCGGGTGGAGCCCATCCTCAAGGGGATCGCGGCGAGAGCCGGGGACGGAAAGCCGTGTTGTGAGTGGATCGGCCCGGGTGGGGCGGGACACTTCGTGAAGATGGTCCACAACGGCATCGAATACGGGGACATGCAGGTCATCGCCGAGGCCTATGACCTGTTCCGGCGGGGGTTGAACATGGAGCCCGCCGAGGTCTCGGGCGTGTTCGCAGAGTGGAATCGGGGGCGGCTCCGCTCCTACCTGATCGAGATCACCAGCGAGATCCTGGCCGCCACCGAGGACGGGGTCCCGATGGTGGACCTGATCCTGGACGCCGCCGGTCAGAAGGGAACCGGAAAATGGACCGTGGTCGCCTCCCTGGACCTGGGTGAGCCCACATCCCTGGTGGCCGAGGCTGTGTATGCCCGGATCGTGAGTTCCGACCCCGAGGCGAGAAGGCGGTCAGCTGGGATCTTCCCCCCGGCTCCCGTGGCTGACCTGACACTGAGCATCGGCGATGTCGAGGAGGCCCTGTACGCCTCGAAGATCATCTCTTATGCCCAAGGTTTCCGGCTGATGGCCGCGGCCTCCGCCGAGCACGGATGGGATCTCCATCCGGGGAGCATCGCCTCGATCTGGCGGGCGGGTTGCATCATCCGGGCCGCGTTCCTCGATGACATCACGGCCGCGTACCTCCGCGATCCCGGGCTACCCGACCTCGCAGAAGACGAGTTCTTTGCCGGGGCCTTGCGCGATGCGGAGGGCGGGTGGCGCAATGTGGTCGCAGGGGCCAGCCGAGCCGGGGTCCCGGTGCCGGCGTACTCCAGCGCTCTCTCCTACTTCGATGCGATGAGGTCGGTGCGGCTACCCGCCGACCTCATCCAGGCGCAGCGGGACTACTTCGGGGCCCACACGTTCGAGAGGGTGGATCGCCCCCGCGGCGAGTTCTTCCACCGAGACTGGTCTAGCGAGGCCTGAACGAGGCCCCGGCCGACCGGCGTCTGTTTGCCTGAGGCGGTGCCGGCGCGCGGGCGGTCACACATTTGAGTCAGGGTGGGCCTCAGGCAAAGTCGGCCGGCATTCAGTTGGGCCTTAGACCGGCGGGATCCCCGGCACTTCGATCTGGTCCGGGACCTCGAAGGATGGGTCTGAGGCATCGGCGTCCTCGACGTGTTGGCGCTGGATTCCCATGATGAAGAGGATGGCGTCCAGATAGGGCACCGAGATCGCGGTGTCGGCTCGCTCCCGAACCACAGGCTTCGCATTGAAGGCGATCCCGAGGCCGGCGGCGGCGAGCATGTCGAGGTCATTGGCCCCATCCCCACCGCCACTACCTGGGACAACGGGATCCCTTCGGCTTCGGCGATCGACTTCAGGAACTGTGCCTTCCGCGGCCCGTCGACGAACTCTCCGGTCAACTCCCCGGTGAGCACCCCGTCGACGTCGACCAGGGTGTTGGACAGGGAGTAATCGATACCGAGATCGGCTGCGATGACGTTGGTGAACCTGGTGAAACCGGCAGAGACTATGGCGGTGACCATGCCCAGGCGCTTCAGCGTCCTGATGAAAGTCCGGGCTCCGCTGGTCAGGGTGATGTTCTCGAAGACCCTGGTCAAGGCGACCTGGTCCACACCCTTCAGCATCGCCACGCGCTCCCGCAACGACTTCTCGAAGTCCATCTCCCCGGTCAGGGCGAGGTGAGTCATCTCGGACACCTCATCCTCGACTCCCGCCTCCCGTGCCAAAAGGTTGATCACCTCGTGCTGTATCAGCGTTGAGTCGACATCCATGATCACCATGCGCTTGGCCCGCCGCTCGAGGCCGTCGGGTTGGATGGCGACGTCGATGGGCAGCTGCGCAGCCGCCAGGACCAGGCCCTCCCGGATCACTGAGATATCGCCATCCGAGACCAATAACTCATACGACACCACCGGGTACCTGGAGAGCCGGAAGATCCGCTCGATGTTTCCGCCGCCGGCGGCGATCGCCGACGCCACCGCCCCGAACTCCTCGGGCCCGATCCGCATCCCGATAACGGTCACCGCCGACATGAGTTTGGTCGGAGTGGGGAGGTCGTCGACCACCTCGAATTCGATGTGAAGCCCGCGCTGCCATCCAAAGAAGAGGAGCTCGCCAATGGTCGACTTCTCGCCGGCGACCCCGATGAGCACATTGAGTGTGAGCCGCCCCCGGACCACGATCTGCTCGACGTCGTAGATCTCGGCGCCTGATTCGGCCAAGACCTGCATCAGCCCGGCGCTGATCCCTGGCCCGTCCGGGCCGTTCACCGATACCAGAATCGTGGACCGCTCGCTCACAGAAGTCAGGGTAAAGCCCGCAGCGCGTTTCCCAGGATTCCCGGTAGAAGCCCGGTTTTGGGTCAGTAGCATTTACCCGGTCCGTACGACTGTCGAGGGCTGGGAATTTGTCCGACAACCCCTATCGCTTGCCGCGCCTGGTCATACCCAGCGCCTATGAGCTGAGACTCGAGCCGGATCTCGAGACGTTCACATTCGATGGCCGGGTCTCGATCACGATCGGCGTCGTCGAGGAGGTCGACTCCATCGTGCTCAACTCCGCAGAGATCACGATCGGTGCCGCCCGGGTCGTCTCCGGGTCGTCCACGGTCGAGGTCGGAGAGAGCTCCTACGACGAGGAATTCGAGCGCGTCACCCTCCCTCTCGCCTCACCGCTGTCGCCCGGCACCTATCAACTCGAGATCGAATACAAGGGGATCATCAACGACCAATTGCGGGGCCTCTACCGCTCGACGTACAAGGATCCCGAAGGGGTGGAGCATCCGATTGCCACCTCCCAGTGCCAGGCCACCGATGCCCGCCGGGTGTTCCCCTGCTGGGACGAGCCCGACATCAAGGCCACGTTCCAGACCACGATGGTGATTGCTCCCGGCCTCGCTGCCTTCTCCAACACCGGCGAAGAATCGCGCGCCGACCTCGAGGATGGGCGTCTTGAGATTCGCTTCGCCCCGACCATGAAGATGTCGACCTATCTGCTCGCCTTCATCGTCGGTCCCTTCGAGGCGACCGAGCCGGTCGTGGTGAGGGGAACTCCGATCAGGGTCATCGTGCCCCAGGGAAACCTCCACCTCACCGAAGTGGCGATGGAGAATGCGGTCTTCTGTTTCGAGTACCTGTCCGACTACTACGGCATCCCCTATCCCGGCGACAAGCTCGACCACATCGCGGTCCCCGACTTCGCCGCGGGAGCGATGGAGAACGTGGGGCTGATCACCTACCGCGAGACCTACCTGGTCGTGGACAAAGCCAAAGCGAGTCAGAGTGAGCTGCAGAACTGCCTCGACGTGATCGGGCACGAGGTGGCCCATCAGTGGTTCGGCAACCTGGTGACGATGCGTTGGTGGGAGGGGGCGTGGCTCAACGAGGCCTTCGCAAGCTTCATGGAGCTCAAGGCCACCGACGCCAAAATGCCGGAGTGGAAGAGGTGGCTCGCCTTCGCCAATCTCGAGATCCCGTGGGCGATGGGCACCGATCAGCTGCATACGACGAGGCCGATCGAGTTCGAGGTCAACTCCCCACGCGAGGTCGACGAGATGTTCGACGCCATCACCTACGGCAAGGGCTCCGCCGTGCTCTGGATGATCGAGCAGTTCATCGGCACCGAGGAGTTCCGTAGAGGTGTGGGGAACTACCTGCGTAAGCATGAATACGCCAACACCGTGACCACCGACCTCTGGGAAGGCCTCGACGGGGCGTCGGACTGGCCCGTGGGCGAGATCATGGACACCTGGGTCTACCAGCGCGGGTTCCCCCAGATCGACGTCCAGGCGACCAACAACGGGGTCAGGCTCAGCCAGCGCCGCTTCCTCGCCATCCCCGACGAGAGCGACACGACGATTTGGAAGATCCCGGTCCAACTCCGGGGCAGGTCGGGAGGGCGTGACTTCGAGCACAAGGTCCTCCTCTCCGATGACGAAGTGACGGTTGAGATCGAGGGCGACCTCGAGTTCGTGGTGGCCAACGCCGGTGGCCATGGCTTCTACCGCACCAGATACTCAGAACAGCTCTTCGCCCGCCTGCTGTCCCATCTCCAGGATCTCGACGACATCGAGCGTTACGGGCTCGTCTCCGACACCTGGGCCATGATCCGGTCCTCGCAGTTGCCTGCGTCCGACTTCCTCGACCTGGTGGGGGCTTTCGGCGAGGAGAAGGAGCAGGCAATCTGGTCGGTGATCACCGGTGGGCTCGCCGCCATCGAGCACCACGCCCTGTCTGATGAGGCTCGCCCCGCATTCCAGAAATACGTCCGCGAGTTGGTAGGCCCGACTCATCGCAGGCTGGGATGGGAGCCTGGCTCTGAGGACAGCGACCTGACCCGGAAACTGCGAGGCGACCTCATCGCGGCCATGGGCAACGTCGGCCACGACGAAGAGACGATCGAAAGGGCTCGACAGGCGGTCGACTCCCTGCTCGATGGTGCAGACCTCGACCCCGAGGTGGCGACGGCGGCGCTGGCCGTATACGCCCGCCACGGCGGGGCCGACGAATACGAAAGGTTGTGGGACACCTACAAGGCGGCGAGCACACCGCTCGACCAGCTCCGTTACCTGCGGTCGGTGGCCGCGGTGCCCTCCAAGGATCAGGTGGTGACCACGGTCGACCGCATCGTCAACGGCGACATTCGCACTCAGGACGGATTCTGGGTTCTGGCGCGGCTCCTCGTGGGGAAGGGTGGCCCTGCCGCTTGGGAGAGCGCTCGGACCCGGTGGCCCCAGGTGCTGGCCCAGATGCCGGGGATGACCAAGCGCCGGATCACCGAAGGCCTTTCCGGCCTGTCCCAGCCCGAGATTGCCGCCGACGTCAAGGCGTTCTTCGCCGAGACTCCGCTCCCCGAAGCTGCGACCAGTCTCGCCCAGAACCTGGAGCTCCTCGACGCCAACGTCCTTCTCCGGGAGCGGGAGACTCCGGTCGTGACCGAGTACTTCGGCCTCAATTAGAGAAGCCCCCTTTCGGGGGCTTCTCGTATTACGTATTACGTGTCACGTAAAACGTGTTACTTGAGCTCGACTGTCGCTCCGGCACCCTCGAGGACCGCCTTCGCCTTCTCGGCGACTTCCTTCTCGACGGCTTCCAGCACATTGGCCGGAGCACCATCGACGAGGTCCTTGGCCTCCTTGAGGCCCAGTGAGGTCAGGCCGCGAACTTCCTTGATCACCTGGATCTTCTGGGCGCCCGCGCTCGTGAGGACGACGTCGAACTCGTCCTTCTCCTCGGCTGCCGCAGCGGCACCACCGTCTCCACCGGCGGCCGGGGCTGCGGCGACTGCGACGGGGGCGGCTGCTGTCACTTCGAACTTCTCCTCGAAGGCATCGAGGAACTCCTTGAGCTCGAGGACAGTCATCTCCTCGAACACGCTCATCAACTCATCGGTTGTCATTTTGGCTTTGGTGGCCATTGATCATTCCTCCTCGGCCGTGGCGGCCGTGTCGGTCGGCGTGGGCTCATCGGCGGGCAGGCTGGCCTCGGAGGCTCCCTCTGCCAGGAACGATCCCGACTCCTTCTTCTCCAGTAGCTGGTTGAACATCGTGGCTGCGTTCCGGTTGAAGGACGCAAACATGCCGGCCGCCGCGGTCAGAGGAGCCTTGGCGGCGCCTGCGATCTTCGCCAGCAGCACGGGACGAGGCTCGATGTCGGCGAGCTTGGAGACTTCCTCAGGTGTGAGGATGTTCCCCGACAGCAGGCCGGCTTTGAGCACGAAGACCTCATTGGTCTTCGAGAAGTCCTTGAGCGCCTTGGCAGTCGCCACCGGATCGCTGTTGGCGAACGCGATGGCGGTCGGGCCGAGTAGGTATTCGTTGAGACCTTCGACGCCAGCCTCGCCTGCGGCGAGCTGGGCGAGAGTCATCTTGACGACCTTGTAATCGGCGCCACTGGCCCTCAGGCTTCTCCGCAGTGCCTGGACCGCCTTGACGGTCAGCCCGCGGTATTCGGTCAGGAACACCGCTTCGGCACCTTCGAGCCTCTCTTTGATGTCGGCAACCGCCTGGACCTTCTCTGGTCTTGGCATTTCGCTCCTCCGGTAGACATCAATAAGCCCCTCGACCATGGACAAGGGGCTCTGTGAGGAGCGACCTGCGTGGGCGGCTTTCGCCTTTCAGTCCTGGGGACACCGACGGTCTGGGGCCGAGGATTATTGGAGTTGCAGGCGCGGATTGTACCGGTGCGGCCGGGCTCGGCAATTCGGCCGCCGGCGGTGCCCTGGACCCCTAGGGTTCCGCCATGCCCGACCCCAGCACCGGCTACGCGCCGTCCGGCGACGCCAGGCTCTATTACGAGATAGCCGGGGAGGGTGCACCGGTCTTGCTGATCCATGCCGGCGTCGCCGACAGCCGGATGTGGGGCCCCCAGTTCGCCACGGTGCCGGAAGGGTTCCGGATGGTCCGCTTCGACGCCCAGGGATTCGGCTGGTCCCAACTCGGACAGACCCAGTACTCGACACACGGCGATGCCCTTGCGGTCCTCGATCACCTCGAGATCGACGACCCCGCGGTGGTCGTCGGATGCTCGATGGGAGGCGGGACCGCCATCAACCTGGCGCTGGCCGCGCCCGGCCGTGTGCGGGGGTTGGTCCTGATCGGAGCGTGGTCCCCCGGCTTCACGGGTCCGGATGCGGAGTACGAGCCGGAGCAATGGTCGGACGTGGTGGCCGCATTCAAGAGCGGGGACCTCGACCGCGCCGCCGACCTGGAAGCCGAGATCTGGATGGTGGGGGTGGGCAGGGCCCGATCCGAGGTCGACTCCGGGCTATTCGACCTGGTGCGGACGATGGATCGAAAGGCCCTGGAGACCGAAAAGGCCAGAGAAGACTTGGTTGTTCCTCTCGATCCACCCGCCGCGGAGCGAATGGACGACCTCGTGGCTCCCACACTGGTGATCGTCGGTGAGCACGACCTTCCCGACATCCGGGCGGCTGCCGTCCATCTCGCCGAGCGGACGAGCGACCGGCCTGCGGTGGTGATCCCCGGCGCGGCCCACCTCCCCAGCCTGGAACAGCCCGAAGCGTTCGACAGAGCGTTCCACGACTTCCTGCGCCGGTTGGGCTGACCGCCTTCCAGAATCTCCCTGGACAGGCTCTGGAACCCGCGCGACACTTGCACTATTGAGAACAGGGGGTCTCCGTGTGAGCCCGGGCGGGTTCCCTGACCGCCCCCGCCCGCTCTCCGGACCCAGAAGTAAGAGCCACGAGCCGGCATTGGAAGACCAGCCCCTACCCTGGTCCACAGATGAGTCGTCGGCCCGTGCGGACGGTGGACCTGGCAGCCGATGCTCTTACAGCCCACGGTGAAGCCGGAGCACGGAGGTCCCCCTACTCCTAGAAAGAGCCCCCGATACCGGGGGCTCTTTCCGTAACACAATGGGGTTCTGTCAGGCGCTGTCCTTGACGAAGTCGTCGATGTTGCCTACGTCGACCTTCACCCCGGGGCCCATGGTCGAGGAAACCGAGAGCTGGCGCATGTAGCGGCCTTTCGAGGCCGACGGCTTGGCACGCATCAGCTCGCCCGAGAGCGCGGCCAGGTTCGCAGTCAGCTGGTCGACATCGAATGAGACCTTGCCCAACGGGACTTGCACGTTTCCGTATCGGTCATTGCGGTACTCGATCCGACCCGCCTTGAACTCGGAGACGGCCTTGGCCACGTCCTGGGTGACGGTCCCGGCCTTGGGGTTGGGCATCAGGCCTCGGGGGCCCAAGATCTTGCCCAGCTTCCCGACTTCGGCCATCAGGTCCGGAGTGGCGATGGCGACATCGAAGTCGAGCTCACGGCCGGCCGAAAGCTGTTCGACGAGCTCCTTGCCTCCGACCACGTCGGCACCGGCCTCGGTCGCCTCTTTCTCCTTGTCCGCCGGGACGAAGGCGGCAACCCGCACCGTTTTGCCGGTGCCGTGGGGAAGTGACACCGTCCCTCTGACCAGCTGATCAGCCTTCTTGGGGTCGATGCCCAGGTTGAAAGCGGCTTCGACGGTTTCGTCGAACTTTGCTGGTGCCAGGGTCTTCACCAACTCCAGAGCTTCCCGCGGTTGGTACTGGGTCTGCTTGTCGTACCGCATCGAGGACTCGCGGTACTTCTTGCCATGCCTTGCCATTGTCTCTCCTTGTGGTCCAGGCGGCCTTCACGGCCTCCCACTTGTGCCGACTCAGTCGGCGACGTTGATTCCCATCGAGCGGGCTGTGCCCTCGACGATCTTCATGGCGCCATCGACGTCGTTGGCGTTGAGGTCGGTCATCTTGATCTCGGCGATCTCCTTGACCTGGGCCCGGGTCACCGTGCCCACCTTCACCTTGTTGGGCTCTCCGGAGCCCTTCTCCACCTTTGCCGCCTGACGAAGCAGGGCCGCCGCCGGAGGGGTCTTCATCACGAAGTCGAACGAGCGGTCCTCGTAGATCGAGACCTCGACCGGGATGATCTGGCCGCGCTGGCTGGCAGTGGCGTCGTTGTATGCCTTGACGAAGTCCATCAGGTTGACCCCATGCGGGCCGAGTGCGGTGCCCACCGGGGGAGCCGGTGTCGCCTGCCCTGCAGGCAGCTGCAGTTTCAGCGTCGTTACGAGTCTTCTTCTACCCATTTCTCATCCTGTTGCTTGCTGCCCAAGGCTCGATGCTTGGGGCTAGTTCTTCTGAATGTCCTCGAAGCCGAGCTCGACAGGTGTGTCCCGGCCGAAGATGTTGACCAGCACCACGATCTTCTGCTGGTCGATGTTGATGTCCTCGATGACCCCGTTGAAGTCCGCGAACGGCCCGGTGACGACCCGCACCTGTTCCCCGACCTCCCAGTCGGGCTTGAACCGGGGCTTGGTCTTCTCCTCTTCCTCCTGAACACCGAGGAACCGCTCGACTTCCCGGCGGGAGAGCGGGGTCGGCTTCTGGGCATTGCCGGCGACGAAGCCGGTGACACCTGGCGTGTTACGAACCGCGTACCAGGAGTCGTCGTCGAGGGTCATTCGCACCAGGATGTATCCGGGGAACACCTTCTTGGGGACGGTGACTTTCTTCCCGCCCTTGAACTCGACCACGTCTTCCATCGGGATGTGGACCTCGAAGATCCGGTCGCCCATGTGCATCGATTGGATACGGGTCTCGAGATTCGCCTTGACCTTGTTCTCGTACCCGGAGTAGGAGTGGATGACATACCAGTCGCCGGGCAGGTCGTAGGGGCTGGTTGGCTTCGGCGCCTCGACTTCGTCTGCCAGCTCCTCGACGAGCTCGACCTCCACGGCGTCCACCGTCTCGACTGTCTCGACGGTCTCGGTCATCCCGCCTTCTCCACCAGCCAGAACACCAGTTCCTTCATCGCAATGTCGAGAGCGAAGACGACACCGGTGAGGATCACGCAGGTGAGGACAGTGACGGAGGTAAAGGCGATCATCTGTTCCCGGGTGGGCCAGGTGACCTTGCGCAGCTCGACCCGCACCTCGTGCAGGTAGCTGCCGATCCGCCTGAAGAACGACTTCTTCTCAGCCTGAGGCTTGGCGGGCGCCGAACCAGGACGGCGCGAGGACTTGCCCTTCTCAGGGTCCTGCTTCTTCTGGAGCCGCTCTTCGCGCTCCTGAAGTCTGCGCATCTCTCGGTTCATCGCTGTTTCCTAAGCCTCAATCTGAATCAAGTCTGGCAGGGGCGGAGGGACTCGAACCCCCAACCTCCGGTTTTGGAGACCGGCGCTCTACCAATTCGAGCTACACCCCTAGGGGGTTCGCGGGAAGGTCAAAGTATACGGGTAACCGCAGGGTGTGGAAACTCGTCCTCGGGCTCGGTAGGGGTCGCGCCGGGTTTGCCGAACCTTGGATCTCGCGCTTGCCCGCTCACGGATGCGGAGAGTCCTCTTGTTTGGTACTTCGGAACCCGACCAAGCCGAGCACTACAACCGCTATGCCCGAGGCAATCACCAAACCGGGAAGCAGATAGTTGGCTCCTTCGGCTCTCTTCTGCTCCGTGTAGGCGACTGCTTCGTCGTTCGACTCGAACTGAGCCACCTCCCCGGCGGTTTCCTCAAACACGGTTGCGGTGCCGTCTTCGATGACAATTGTGTAGTTCAGCTCGGCCCCGTATTCGGATTCCACCGACCACAGGAACAGACCTGTCAGGAGGACGAGGAACCCCAATAGGACCAGCCCGACTCGGGCTCGCCTCGACATGTCGCCCCCTCCTAGTTCTCAGACTGATCGAACCGTACGTGGTTGAGGG
Source organism: uncultured Acidobacteriota bacterium (assembly GCA_963789135.1). GTDB lineage: Bacteria > Actinomycetota > Acidimicrobiia > Spongiisociales > ZC4RG35 > JALYNX01. The sequence goes on along the minus strand of CAWBJJ010000003.1, from coordinate 275,061 downwards.
GCGGTTTGATCGGATTCAACCCAGACATTGCCTAGCCGGCCCCGGACCGAGTTTCCGGGTGGGTTCTTCGTCTGCGTGGGGATGTCAATCCGAAGGGCGTCGAGCGCTCAAACGGGGCCGAGCAGATCCCATCGATTTCCGCAGATGTCGACGAACACCACTACCCGTCCGTATTCCTCGACCCGTGGCTCGCCCAGGAACTCGACACCGGCAGCCACCATCCGGCCGTAGCCAGCCTCGAAGTCGTCCACCCGGAGAAAGAAGCCGACGCGACCTCCGACCTGGTTCCCCACAGCGAGCTCCTGGCGCTCGCCATCTGCCTGGGCGAGCAGAATCCCCGTCTCCCCTCCCATGGGCCGCACCACCACCCAACGCTTGGGGCGGCCGTCGTTCGTGAGCGAGGGCGAGTCCTCGATCAGCTCGAACCCGAGGACATCGACGAAGAACTCGATGGCAGGGTCATATTCTTCGACGGCGATGGTGACCAGCTCGAGGCGTGACATCGAGCGAGTCTGCCATCCGAGTGTGAGCTCTTGCCTGGGCTGTCGATTCCGGCGATCCCCGTTCGTGGATAAGTGAGAACGGGCACATTGGATGCCCTTGCCCACAGGAGTGCGAGATGAAACTGACAGTGACCACCTTCGTCAGCTTGGACGGAGTGATGCAGGGGCCCGGAGGGCCCGACGAGGACACCAGCAGCGGATTCGGGCTCGGAGGCTGGATGGTCTCGTTCGCGGACGAGGACTTCGGCCGCATCATCACCGAGATCTTCGACCGCGCCGACGAGATCCTGCTCGGGCGGACCACTTACGACATGATGTATTCGTTCTGGTCGCAGGTAACTGACCCGGACGACATCGTCGCCGTCGCACTCAACACTTACCCCAAGCACGTCGCTACCGGCCGGCCCGACACCCTCGACTGGGAGAACACTCATCCCATCACTGGCGCGGTGGCCGACGCCGTGCGGGAGCTGAAGGAGCGGCCCGGTCGCGAGCTCCAGGTGCACGGCAGCCACGGGCTGATCCAAACACTCCTCGAAGCGGGCTTGGTCGACGAGTTCAACGTGTTCATTTTCCCGGTGGTCCTCGGAGAGGGAAAGCGGTTGTTCGGGGAAGGGGCGGAGCCGACGGGGATGAAACTCGTACGGTCCGAAGTCACCGGAATGGGAGCCATCTTCGCCGTCTATGAGCCGGCCGGTGAGATCGTCCAGCGAACGGTGGCAATCGAGGACGGCCGAGAGGTCATCGTCTAGCCGGCGATGTAGCGCCGCCGCAACGCCGCTGTCGACCTCCGAGCAAGTTGGCCCGAGTCGAGAAGGTCCTCGATCGTCATCGACAAGAAGGTGGACCGGTCTGCCAGAAGGCCCTCATATCTGGGGCAGGCTTCGACGAAGTCGGGGCTCCCGGCGGGATGGATAACGACATGCCGGCCCCAGGTCCAGGTCCCGCTGGGATGTTGCAGCATCGACAGGAGAAGCAGATGCCGGAGCCACATCTCGAGGAGATCGTTGCGGCGATTGAGCTTCTCGATCGCGTCGGGAACGAAGGCACCCGACCGCTCTGCGATCCCGGCGTAATGCGCCGCACGTATCGGTTTCGGAGTCTCGGGCTTGATCCGCTCGTGATAGTTGGCGTTGACGCTGACGATGCCCTTGGTGCCATCACCGCGGTCGAGGATGAACGCCGCTTCGAAATCGCCGAGATTGCCGAGGTACTCGTAGTCGAAGCGCCCCGGCGAGTGGGCGAACCGGACGTCGGAAACCTTCCCCGGCGCGTCGGGCCACCAAGCGTGGACAGCCCGATCGGCGAGATCAAGGTCGGCGACAAGATCACCGAACAGATTGAAGGCCATCGCCATCGAAGAAAGGAGGTCGGCCCAGAGACGCTGGTGGTCGAAGCTCTGATGGGGCTCGATGAACGAGGTCCTGGCTCTGGCGGCCTCCAGGGCGTTCCTAGTGAGGAAGTTGGCGCCGGTGTCCTTCGCGTAGTCGAGTGGGATCCGGCTCCCCACCAGGCTCACCTTCTTGTCGGCCGGCCGCGGAGCCAGCGGTTGGGTGCCAATGGGATGCCCCTCGGCTTCGCGCCATAGCGCCTGGTGATAGCGGAGGCGCCGCCGGAACTCGGTCATTGTCGGCCGACCCGGCACCCGATCCGCGGCGTCCCACCAGCAATGGGCTGCTTCGAGCTGCGCCTGGGTGAGAGTCTTTTCCACAACGAGATCCTAAGGAGCCCTGGAGGACGTCACAGGCGCTCAGACTCGAAAAGAGCACTTCCCTGCAGAGGGCTGCTACTGAGGCAGACTGGGGGCCTCTATGCCGGTCGCCAAGCTCAATGGAACCCCGATCGGATACCAGATCGACGGGAGCGGGCGTCCCCTGGTCCTGGTCCACGGATCGTGGACCGATCGCCGAACCTGGGGACCGCTGGTTCCATACCTGAGCGGCTCGTTTCGGGTGGTGAGCTACGACATGAGGGGCCATGGGGAGAGCACCGGCGACCCGGCCAACGGGACCATCCACGACGACGTGGCAGACCTGGCGGCGCTCATCGACCACCTCGAGGTCGCCCCGGCGCACCTCGTTGCCAACTCGTACGGCTCCAACATCGCCCTCCGCTTTGCGGGGGCGCACCCCGAACTCGCCGGTCGCCTGGTGTGCCATGAGCCCGGGCTTTTCGACCTGCTGGAGTCGTCACCTGAGGGGAGGGCGATCGCCGCGACCGAGTGGGATGCCTTCAATGACTTGCGGGCGATGCTCGAAACAGGCGATTCCCGGGCCGCTGCCGAGTGGTACGTCGACCATGAGTTCGGCCCCGGCACCTTCCAATCCTTCGACGACGCTGCCCGGGATCGGATGCTGCACAACGCCCCGACCGTGCGCCGGGAGCTCGAAGACCACGATTCACACCGAGCCGACGCCGCGGCCCTCGGGTCGGTCGCTACGCCTGTCCTCTTGACCCAGGGTGACGACACCGCGGCCTGGGTGGATGGCGTCATCGAAGCCCTGCTCCTGATCCTCCCCAACGGCCGGCGACAGGTGATCGGTGGGGCCGGGCACTTCCCCCACCGAACCCATACCGAGCAGTACGCCGCGGTGATCGAGGAGTTCCTCCTCAGTCGGTGATGGCGAACGCCCGAACCGGGAAGGTGCCGAAGCCGACCACTTTTGGCGGGACTGCGAAGAATCGGAACTCCTGACCGGCGAGTCGGTCGAGTCCGGTGAGATGCTCGACCACCGGGATCCCGGCCTCGAGCAGGCCGGTATGGGCGGGACGGGCACCGCCGCGTGTGTCGTCGATGTTGACCGAATCGATCCCGACGAGGGCCGCCCCGCCTTCGACCAGCGCCTCCACCAGGCCTGCAGACACGTACGAGTGGTCCGGGTTGCCGTAATCGTCGGTGCGCCAGTGACGGTCCCAACCGGTTGAGAAGAGGACGGCACGGCCCTCGACCGCCAGACCGTCGAGGTCAGACGCGACCAATTCCGGGCCTGCCTTCTCGATCAGTACCCCAGGGAGGTCGGCGACCAGGTCGAGTGCCAGCCCGGCTAGGTCGAACCCGTCCTCGAATCGATGGAAGGGGACGTCGAGATAGGTGCCAGTGTTGGCCACCATGTCGATCCGACCGATGCTGAAAGTGGTCCCCGGGTCGTAGCGACTGACTGAGTCGGCACGGCTCAGATGCTCGGTGATGACCGGGCCTGGCAGGCCGGGATAGGTGATCATTCCGTCTTCGATTGGATGGGAGAGATCGACGAGACGCGGCATGCTGTCGACCACACTACGTCCCCGCATGAACCAGGGTCGAAGGTCCCCAATCCCGGGCCGACTTCAGTTCTGGGCCCGGGGGCGGAGCCGCCAGATCAGGATGGCCGCGGCCATCGATAACAGCGCAGCGGTGACCGCGAGCGGCTTCTTCCAGGAGCGGGCGATGGCGAGGTCGCCCTCCAGCGCCGACATCACCCGCCACTCCAGGTCGAGGGGAGCGGCGAAAGACTCCGAGGACATCACTGACAGCTCCCGTGCTGTACGGCTCATGGCCGCGTGCCGGGCCTGACAGCGCAAGCAGGCATCGGTATGCGAGCGAAACGGCCGAGCAACCTCGGTCTCGTCGACTGCACTGTTGGCCACGAACGGAGCTGCCAGCTCACATACGACCCTCATGACGCCTCCAGATAGCGGGCGAGGCGGGCCCGTGCCCGGTGCAGGCGAACCTTGGCCGCGGTGACCGAGATCCCCATCGACTCGGCGATCTCGGCGTGTGACCAGTCGTAAACGTCCTTCAGTATCACCACCTGGCGCTGAGCTTCGGGCAGCGATTCGAGGGCCATGCGCAACCGGCCCCTGAGCTCGAGGATCTCCCCGGCAACCTCGGGATGCTCGGCGGTGTACGGGGCAGCGACCTCCGCCAGATCGTCGAGAGAGGCGCCCGAGTGCCGGCGGGCACGCTTCTTCTGAGTCCACGCGGTGTTCACCGTGATCCGGTGCAGCCAGGTGGAAAAGGCAGCGTCACCCCTGAAGTTGGGCAGCGCCCGCCAGGCCCGGATCATGGTCTCCTGAGCCACGTCGGCCGCAAGATGCGGATCTCCCACCAGCCTGCGAGCCAAGGTGTACACCTCGTTCCCGTGTTCCCTGACCAGGGCGGCGAAGGCGGCGCGATCCCCTTCCTGCGCCCTGGCGATCAGCTGTGCTTCTCTGTCCTTTTCGACCCGCGGCACGTGGGGCTGGTTACTCATCAGAGAGCACGATCGCAGCGTTCACGAACTCGGTGTCTCCCCTGGCGATGGTCACCGAGGCCCTCCCCTCGGCCTCTTCCATATCGATGTCAGCGGGAGTAGCCGGAGGAAGTGGGTTGCGGAATCGGACCCGGGCCGATTGCAATGGTCGGCCACCACCGCGCAGGCGCGACGCGGCCGCAAACGCCCACGACGCCTGGAGCAGGCCGTGGACGATCACCCCGGAGACACCGGCACCCACTGCGGCGTCGTGGTCCCAGTGGATCGGGTTCCAGTCCCGAGTCGCCGCTGCGTAACGGACCAGGTCGGAACGGGAAGCGCTGACCTGACTCGGGCTCGGGTCGCCGTCATCCAGAGGAGCCGGCTCGGGCGACTCCTCGACGCCGCGGATCGCAGACGAGTCACCGGAGACCAGGAACATCGCAGAGCCCTCAGCAACCGGCCCTTTGGATCCGTCGACGCCGAGGTCGAAGTTGACGAAATTCACCCCGCCCCGGTCCCTGACCCGCGACACCGTGCCGAAGACCTGGATGTCGGTCTCCATCTCCAACGGACGGAGCCAGTTGAAGGTCTGCTCCCCATGAATGACCGACCGGTCCGTGAACTGGCTCAGAAGCTCGGGGGCCACCACGAACAGGGCTGCGGCCACGAATCCCGGAGGAGCGTTGTCCGACCACCGCGAGGCGTCGTCACCCGTGACCGCTACGAAATCGGCGACATTCTCCTGGCACACCCGAAATCGGTGCGGTCCAAACCTGCGATTCTCGAGATCTGAGGGGTTCAAGCAGGAACCACGGTAATTCCGGCTGTGCCCGATCGTTGCCCGGTTCGAGAGGAGTAGGGTCGTATTGCTGGGCGTTCTGGGGGGCCGAACGGAGGTATACCTACGTGAGACCCACTACCAGGCTCACCGTCTTGCTCGCCGTGCTGGCGCTTATCGGCGCTTTGATGCCGGCGGCCGGTGCGGCATCCCCGTCCTGTGAGACGAGGAACAACAACACCATTGCCAAGCTGCTGGAGTGTGTGACCCTCGAGGGCGTGCGTGAGCACCAAGCAGCATTCCAGGAGATTGCCAACGACAACGGCGGGACCAGAGCCGCCGGCATGCCTGGCTACGACGCCTCGGTCGATTACGTGGTGGAGAAGATGACAGCGGCTGGTTACGTGGTCACTTTGAACGCCTTTCCCTTCGTGTTCGTCCCACCGCCGACCCTGCAACAGCTGACACCGGTGAACGCCACGTACGAGACCGGAGCCTTCACCGGCACTGGATTTGGGTCGGTCACCGGGAATGTGATCCCGGTCGACATCAACCTGGTCCCGCCGCGCGCCAGCACCAGCGGATGTGAAGCCATCGACTTCGGCGGGCTGGACTTCTCCGGTCCCGCCGACATCGCACTCATCCAGCGGGGCACGTGCGGATTTGCTGAAAAATCGGTGAACGCGCAGGCGGCGGGGGCCGAGGCGGTGATCATCTTCAACCAGGGCAACACCCCGGAGCGCGAGGGTCTGATCATTGGCAACGCGTCGGCGCTGGCCAACGGGGACCCGAGCAACCTGACGATCCCGGTGGTCGGTGGCTCGTTTGCCAACGGCGAGGCGCTGTCCCAGGCCGGTTCGACCGCCCTTGTTGACGTCGATGAGCCCCAGAACGTGACCCAATACAACGTCCTTGCCGAGAAGGTCGGGAAGAACGCGTCCAATGTGGTCATGGCCGGCGCTCACCTCGACAGTGTGCAAAGAGGGCCAGGGATCAACGACAACGGATCGGGGTCGGCGGCGATCCTCGAAGTGGCCGAGCAGATGGCCAAGGTCAAGCCTCAGAACACCGTCCGGTTCGCCTGGTGGGGCGCCGAGGAATCGGGACTTGTCGGCTCCGAGGCATACGTCGCCGGGCTGAGTCAAGCCGAGCGGGACAAGATCGCGCTGTACTTGAACTTCGACATGGTCGGGTCCCCCAACCATGTGTTCTTCGTCTATGACGGCGACAACTCTGACGGGGCGGGAGCTCCCGCAGGCCCACCCGGATCAGATCTCATCGAAGACAAGTTCGAGCAGTTCTACAACGCGCGTGGCGCTTCCCTTCAAGGGCACCGACTTCGACGGGCGCTCCGACTACGGGCCATTCATCGCTGTCGGGATCCCATCCGGTGGCCTGTTCACCGGAGCAGAAGGGATCAAGACGGCGGCCGAGGTCGCGCTCTGGGGTGGCACCGCGGGTCAGCAATACGACCCGTGTTACCACCTGGCATGTGACACCTTCGGCAACGTCAACAACTCCGCCCTGGACAACAACTCCGATGCCATTGCCTTCACCACATTGAGCTTCGCGATGAGCACCGAGTTGATCGACGGGACCAAGAGCAAGGGCAACTTCAAGCCCGGGAACAACCAAGTCATCCCGGCTGCCTGAACACGCCCGTATGGAAAGGGCCGGTCCGAATGGACCGGCCCTTTCTCTACGGGAAGGTGAGCCGCTACCGAGTTTCGCGGTGAGCGGTGTGCTGCCGGCACCACCGGCAGTACTTCTTCAACTCGAGGCGATCCTGAGTGTTGGACTTGTTCTTGGTGGTCACGTAGTTGCGCCGCTTGCACTCGGTGCAGGCGAGCGTCAACGGTGGCCGCTTGTCGCTTGGCATGTCGTCCCTACTTGAGGATCTTGATTACGCGGCCGGCGCCGACGGTGCGGCCGCCTTCTCGGATGGCAAACCGGAGTCCTTCGTCCATGGCGATCGGTGCGATCAGTTCCACGTTCATCTCCGTGTTGTCCCCCGGCATCACCATCTGGGTCCCCTCGGGGAGTTGGATCGACCCGGTGACATCAGTAGTCCGGAAGTAGAACTGGGGGCGATACCCGGGGAAGAACGGGTTGTGCCGGCCCCCCTCCTCCTTAGTCAGGACGTAGACCTGAGCTTCGAAATCAGTATGCGGAGTGATCGACCCCGGCTTGGCCAGGACCTGACCCCGCTCCACCTCATCCTTACCCACACCCCGGAGCAGAACCCCGACATTGTCCCCGGCCCGGCCCTCATCCAACAGCTTTCGGAACATTTCAATCCCAGTAGCCACCGTCTTATGAGTAGGCCGGATCCCCACGATCTCAACCTCCTCATTCACCTTCAAAATCCCCTGCTCCACCCGGCCAGTAACCACCGTCCCCCGCCCCGTGATCGAAAACACGTCCTCGATCGACATCAGAAACGGCTTATCCGTATCCCGGTCCGGCTCCGGCACATAAGAATCAACCGAATCCATCAACTCCATGATCTGATCCGAAGCATCCGCATCCCCATCCAACGCCTTCAACGCGCTCCCCCGGACCACCGGAACCTCATCCCCCGGAAACTCATACTCAGTAAGAAGATCCCGGACCTCGAGCTCCACCAGATCGAGAAGCTCAGGATCATCCACCATGTCCACCTTGTTCAAAAACACCACGATCGAAGGCACCCCAACCTGACGAGCCAACAACACATGCTCCCGAGTCTGAGGCATCGGACCATCAGCCGCCGACACCACCAGAATCGCCCCATCCACCTGAGCCGCCCCCGTAATCATGTTCTTGATGTAATCAGCATGACCCGGCATATCCACATGGGCGTAATGACGAGCCACCGTCTCATACTCCACATGAGCAATCTGAATCGTGATCCCCCGCTCCCGCTCCTCAGGCGCCTTATCAATCTGATCAAAAGACGTCAACTGGTTCGAACCACCAACCCGATCCGCCAACACCCGCGTAATCGCCGCCGTCAACGTCGTCTTCCCATGATCAATATGACCCATCGTCCCCACATTCACATGCGGCTTCGTACGCTCAAACTTCGCCTTCGCCATCGTCGGCTCTTCCTTTCCTTGTCCCTCTCGCCCGACGCAGGCTAGGCGTCGGCATCGGATGTAGCGGCGGGCAGACTCGAACTGCCGACCTCTCGATTATGAGTCGAGCGCTCTCACCAACTGAGCTACGCCGCCTCAGGCGGCCGACTGTTCGACCGCATCGAGCCCCCTTCCGGATTTGAACCGAAGACCTCTTCCTTACCATGGAAGCGCTCTACCGACTGAGCTAAGGGGGCCAGGTTGTCAGAAGCCCGAGGGCCCGGTGCCGGGAGAAGGATTCGAACCTCCGTAGGCGTCAGCCGGCAGATTTACAGTCTGCTCCCTTTGGCCGCTCGGGCATCCCGGCATGCCGAACACACGCTGAAACCAGGCATGGTCCGGGATGCTTGATGTTAGAGATCGGGCGGAGGTAGTACCAACCCTTACACACCGGCCCACTTCGCCCTGGCCGCTACCTACTTGACCCCTTGAGCCATCATCGTCAGCCGGTCGATGCGCTCGTCGATCGGAGGGTGGGTGCTGAGCAGCCTCATCATCCCTCCACCGCCACGGAACGACTTCATCGGGTTGTCGATGAAGAGCTGGGCAGTGGCCGGGTTCACCTTCATCGGGATCCGGGAGGTGCCCGCCGAGATCTTCTCCAGGGCACTGGCCAGCATCATGGGGCGCCCCGTGGTCTCGGCCCCGGTCTCGTCGGCCTGGAACTCCCTGGTCCTGGAGATGGCGAGGCGAATCAACATGGCGGCGATCGGAGCGACCACCAGGGAGATGATCGCGCCGATGGCGCCGAGAGGGCTCTCCCGGTTGTCACCACCGCCGAACCAGAAGGCCATGCGGGCGAGCATGGTGAGGGCGGCGGCGATCATGGCCGCGATCGAGCTGATCAGGATGTCCCGATTCGAGACGTGGGCCAGCTCATGGGCGAGCACGCCTTCGAGCTCGTCGAAGTCGAGGACCTGGAGGATCCCGGTGGTCACCGCCACCGCTGCTTTCTTCGGCGAGCGCCCTGTGGCGAAGGCGTTGGGCTGTGGCGAGTCGATGACGTAGATCCGCGGGCATCGGCATCTTCTTCTGTTCGGCGAGCCGACGGACGATTGCGTAGACCTGGGGCAGCTCCTCTTCGGTGACCGGCCGCGCCCGGCTGGCGGCCAGCGCCATCTTGTCGGAGAAGAAGTAGGCGAGGAAGTTGAAGCCAAAGGCGATCGCAAGCCCCATCCAGTAGCTGCCGCCAATGGCGATGACCACAACCCATAGGAGCGTGGTCATGAAGGCGAGAAGCCCCACCGTCTTCAGGTTGTTCATGGGTGGATTTTATAGAGGGGCCGAGTGTAATCAATCCGGTTCTTTCGCGAGATCTCACTTGACGACGCCCACTCAGAGTGGTGTATGTTTCGCGTCGCTTGTGGGAAGACGGCTTCCTTACGGACCCGTCTGGGGCACTACAAACCCAAGGAGGAAGTTGTGAGGAGGAAGCTTCTCATCGTCTCGGCCGTGCTGGTCACGGCGTTCGCCACAGCGATCCCAGCAGGGGGAGACCCCCTCTCATCGGGCGCATTTCAGGAGTCGACCAACAGGGCGCCATACGTTGTCCTCTTGGAGGGCGAGCCGGTCGTCGCCTATGAGGGAGAAATCCCCGGGCTGCCGGCCACGGCCCCTCCCGAAGGCAAGAAGGTCAACCCGAACTCTGCATCGGTCAAGAAGTACGAGAAGCACCTGGAGAAGCAGCACGCCGACACTGCTGCGGCCGCGGGTGTGCCCCAATCGATGATCCTCACGGAGTACGAATTCGCCCTCAACGGGTTCGCTGCGGCCCTCACTCCACAGGAAGCGGAGAAGCTGGCTGCTCAGAAGAATGTGATCGCCGTGTATCGAGACGAGCTCCGCCAACTGCAGACCGACACCTCCCCCGGGTTTCTCGGGCTCACCGACACCGGTGGCGCTTGGGAGTCCGGCTACACCGGCGAGGGTGTCGTGATCGGCGTCATCGACAGCGGGATCTGGCCCGAGCATCCATCCTTCGCCGACGACGGCAGTTACCGGCTCCAACGGCCGGGCCGATTCCCTGTGAGTTCGGCGACACCGCCCACAACCCGGAGGACGTGCCATTCACCTGTAACAACAAGCTGATTGGTGCGCGGGACATGCGCACTCTGTACAACTTCTTCATCGGGCCGGAGACCTACGACTCGGCCCGTGACGACGATGGGCACGGCACCCACACCGCCTCGACTGCCGGTGGCAACGCCGACGTCGCAGCCTCGATCTTCGGGATCCCGAGAGGAACCATCTCTGGTATCGCCCCGCGGGCCCATGTCGCCGCATACAAGGGATGCGGTGAGCAGGGATGCTTCACCGGCGACACTGGCCGCTGCCATCGACCAGGCCGTGATCGACGGTGTGGACGTGATCAACTACTCGATCGGCAGCGACACGCCTGGTCTGCTGCTCTGCCGACCAGATCGCCTTCCTGTTCGCAGCCGACGCCGGGGTGTTCGTCGCCAACTCCGCCGGGAATGCCGGTCCCAACCCGGGCACCATCGGCAGTCCCGACCGCGGCTCCATGGGTGACTGCGTCGGCGCCAATCACCACGACCGCAACTTCCGGGGCTCGGTCGTGCTGGGCGACGGCACCGAGATCTTCGGCGCCTCGGTGACACCCGGGCCTGGCCAAGACCAGACTCGTGGACGCCGCGCAACTCAAGAACGAGACGTGCGACCCCGACGTCAAGTTCAAGCCGGCACCGAAAGGCGACATCGTGTTGTGCAAGGGCGCGACCGGACGGGCCGGCAAGAGCTTCGCCGTGCTCCAACAGGGCGGTGTGGGGATGATCCTCTACAACGACGCTCCCCATCAGACCTTGCCCACCGACAACCACCATGTGCCCACGATGCACGTCTCATATGAGGACGGTCTCGCCATCAAGGCGTACATCGCTTCCACCAAACCGGGTCAGGGTGGACGGCAATGCTCTGGGCAAGAAGGCCGAGGCAGAGATAATCAGTGGTGTCGCCTCGCCTCGGGACGGCTCGGTCATGGCCTACTTCTCGTCGAGAGGCCCGACCGGTGCGCCGGCGTCCAGCGACATCATCAAGCCCGATGTGACCGCGCCCGGCGTCCAGATCCTCGCCGGCAACTCGCCTGCCGCGGGGTTCGACGCAGCCGGTGAGCTGTTCCAGGCGATCCAGGGAACCTCGATGTCCGGCCCACATGTGGCAGGCCTGTTCGCCTTGCTGAAGCAGGCGCATCCAACCTGGTCCGCCGCTGCCGCCAAGTCGGCCCTGATGACCACTGCTCGCCAGGACGTCACGAAACAGGACGGCACCACCCCCGCCGATCCCTTTGACATGGGGGCGGGGCATGTCGACCCCAGCGGTCCCGCCGCCGCGCCCAACTCGATGTTCAACCCGGGCATCGTGTATGACGCCGGCTTCCTCGAGTACCTCGGGTTCCTGTGTGACGCGGCGCCACAGGTTCTGGGCGATCCGGCTGCGGCTCTGCCCCGTCCTCGACTCGATCGGAGTACCCATCGAGTCCGAGAATCTCAACTATCCGTCCATCGGTGCCTCTGAGGTCCCCGGGACATTGACCGTCGAGAGGACGGTGACCAACGTCTCGGGTTCGACGCTGAACCTGGAGGCGGTGGTCGAGGAGCCGGACGGGTACGACGTGACCGTCACCCCTTCGCAGCTGTCGATCGCCGAGTGGGGCTAGCGCCAGCTTCGAAGTCACCTTCGACAACGTGAGCGGCCCGATCGGGGAGTGGAGGTTCGGATCGCTGACGTGGGAGGGGGACGGGTACTCCGCCCGAAGCCCGATCGCGGTGGCTGCATCGAAGCTCGACGCCCCGGATTCCGTGACCGGATCCGGCGTCGAAGGGACCGCCTCCTTCGACATCACCTTCGGGTACTCGGGCGAGTACGACGCCACGGCTCACGGCCTGGTGCCCGACGTTCCGATCATCAGGATCGGTAGCCCAGGACCCGGATCAGGCGTTCGACCCGGCTGATCCGACCGGGACCACCGCCCACAGCATCACTCTGAGTGGATCGGCCTTCTTCAGGATCGCGCTCGACGCCGCCGACCTGACGCCACCGGACGAGGCAGTCGACATCGACCTGTACCTGTACAAGGACGGGGAAGAGGTGGCGAGCTCGACCGCCGCAGGGACCGTGGAATTGATCGACCTGGAGTCACCCGAGGACGGTGAATACATCCTCTACGTGCATGGATGGGAGACCACGGGCCTCACCGTCGGCTATGGGCTCCACACCTGGGACGTGCCATTGGCACCCGACGCCGGATCTCTCGACATCACCGCCGAGCCCACCGATGCGGTGCTGGGGGCAACAGAGTCAATCCAGGTCGCCTGGGCGGGTCTGGACGCCGGGACCAACTACCTGGGGGCAGTCGGCCACAACGACGGCGACGGCCTGTTCGATCTCACCCTGGTCGAGGTGAGCACCGAGTAGCGGGACAACAACCCGCGGAAGTCGAGTGTGGGGGCGCCACCGAGGGCGCCCCCACTCATCTTTCGACATCTGAGCCGGGTGGTGGCAAGAACCCGTAACCGCCGTCTTTGTCGTCAGAAGCGCAGAGGAAGGGGTCGTCGCCGTCGGCTCCGTGATAGTCGAAGAAGCGGTCGTCGTGTCGAAGCCCGATCTGATATCCCTCGACCAGGGCCTGGGTATAGAACTGCCCTGGCTCAGGGCAACCAAGACTGCCGTCGGGCCAGGTCACATCTTTGTATGAGACCACGGTCACGTCGCTCTGGTCCGCGCCGATCCGCCGCGCCAAGTCGGCTACGGCCATACCGATGACGGCAGTCTGATCCGGTGTCAGGCTCTGCATGGTGGTGGTTGGCTTCGCTGGGTTCGATGGAAGCCAACGACGGGATCGTCGTGCTGGTTGTGCTCGGTCATTGGTGCGGCCCTGTCCGGCCCCACAGGCAGTCAAGGACAAGGACTGACGCCAACAGAGCGCAGAGATACACATTCTCATCATCACAGGTACGACGCCTCACGACCTGCAACGGTTCCCGGTCAGACCGTTGCCACGAGCACCCGAAAGTCGCCCAGACCCTCGGGGATGGAGCAGTGTCTCGGCCTCGGTGCGCAGTGAGCGGAGGCGCAGTCGCTCCATCTCGTCTCCCGATCCGGGCAGCCTCCAACTCGGCGTGGCGCAGTTCCGAGAGCCGGTCACGAAGCCCGAGATCGGCGAGGAAATCGTCCTGCCTCGAGTACACGACTGCGGCTCCACACCGGTCCGCCACGGCCAACAGCGCAGTGAAGTTGACGTCGGCGGTGATGTCGGTCTCGCCGGGCTCGTCGAGGGGGTGAGGCCCGAGGTGATGGGCGCGGTAGGTGCGCAGGGTCCCATCGCGGCGGCGCGGGATCAGGTTCTCGGCGGTGTCGCCGTAGTCGATGACCACTACCGATCCGGCTTCGAGCCGCTCCAGGGTGCCGGTGAGCCAGGCTGCGGCGGCCAGCTGGACCTCGACCCAGCCACCATCGTCGACGTCGCCGGCGTGCGCTTCGAGCCACTCGACGACCTCGGGACGGGGATCAGCGTCGACCATCTCGAGCTCGGTGCCTGCAGCGCCCACCCATCGCTCCCGCCACCCGCCCTCCACCCGCTGAGCGAGGGCCATCGGGAGATTGTCCAGCAATTCGTTGGCCAGCAGCACCCCGCGCCAGGTCGACGGGAGCACATCGCTCACAATGACGTCCGGGAGCAGGCCCTCGCAGGGCAGTCCGCGCCGCCGGAGAGGCCTCGACGGCCATCGCATCGAAAGCCGAGACCGTGAGAAGGGGTCTGAGCAGCGAGCCGGACCCGGCGCCTGCCTCGATCAAGGTGAAGGGGTCACCGATTCTCTCGTGCTCGGCTTCGACGAATGACGCGAGCGTCTCGCCGAACAACGGGCTCACCTCGGGAGACGTGAGGAAGTCGCCCGACTGGGTGGAGCGAAGCCGATCGGTCGCGAAGAAGCCAAGTCCCGGCTCGTACAGGGCCATCTCCATGAAGGTCTCGAACGGGAGCGGGCCCTCGGAGGCGATGCGGGCCACGATCCGGCCTTTCAGAGAATCCAATCAAACCCTCCAAAATCAGGTGCAGGGCGCCACTCGAGTGACGCCCTGCACCTGGAACCAAACGCTGGATTGCGCTTAGAAGTCCATACCGCCACCGTCGTGGCCGTGGCCACCACCTGGCATAGCTGATACTGGCTCCTTCTCCTCGGCCACAAGGGCTTCGGTGGTGAGGAGCAGGGCCGCGATCGAGGCTGCATTCTGCAGTGTCGAACGGGTCACCTTGGCGGGGTCGATGACACCCGATTGGACCAGGTCCTGATACTCGCCACTGGCGGCGTTGAAGCCGGTGTTCCCCTCGGAGGTGCGCACCCGCTCGACGACGACTCCTCCTTCGAAGCCGGCGTTGACCGCGATCTGACGGAGAGGCTCCTCGAGGGCCTTGCGCACGATGGCGCGACCGGTCTTCTCGTCGTCGCCTCCGCCGCGGATCTTGTCGATAGCGGTTTGAGCCCTGAGCAATGCAACACCGCCACCGGGGACGATCCCCTCTTCCACCGCGGCACGGGTTGCCGAGACCGCGTCTTCGATTCGGTGCTTCTTCTCTTTGAGCTCGACCTCGGTGGCCGCTCCCACCTTGATGACGACGACGCCGCCGGACAGCTTGGCGAGACGCTCTTGGAGCTTCTCTTTGTCCCAGTCCGAGTCGGTGTTCTCGATCTCGCGCTCGATCTGCTTGATCCGTGCCTTGACGTCGGCCTCGGACCCGGCGCCGTCGATGACGGTCGTGTTGTCCTTGGAGGCGACGATCTTGCGGGCCCGGCCCAGCATGTCGAGGGTCACGTTCTCGAGCTTGAGACCGACCTCTTCAGAGATCACGGTCCCACCGGTGAGGGTGGCGATGTCCTGGAGCATGGCCTTGCGGCGCTCCCCGAAGCCGGGAGCCTTGACCGCTACCGAGGAGAAGGTCCCTCGGATCTTGTTGACCACCAGAGTCGCCAACGCCTCGCCCTCGACGTCCTCGGCTATGACCAGAACGCTCTTGCCGGACTGCATGACTTTCTCGAGCACAGGCACCAGATCGTTGACCGAGCTGATCTTTTGGTTTGCGATGAGGATGTAGGGGTCCTCGAGCACCGCCTCCTGCCGGTCACCATCGGTGACGAAGTAGAAGTTCAGATAGCCCTTGTCGAACTGCATGCCCTCGGTGAACTCGAGCTCCAGCCCGAAGGTCTGGCCCTCCTCGACGGTGATGACGCCGTCCTTGCCCACCTTGTTCATCGCCTCGGCGATCACCTTGCCGATGGTCGGGTCGTTGTTGGCCGAAATCGAGGCGACGTTTGCAATCTCGTCGCTGGTCTCGATGTCACGGGCCATGTCACCAATGGCCTCCACGACCTTCTCGACCGCACTCTCGATGCCACGCTTGAGATCCATCGGGTTGGCGCCCGCGGCAACGTTGCGCAGCCCCTCCCGAACCATGGCCTGGGCCAGGACCGTCGCGGTAGTCGTGCCGTCGCCGGCTACGTCGTTTGTCTTGGTCGCCACTTCCTTGGCGAGCTGGGCTCCCATGTTCTCGTATGGGTCGTCGAGCTCGATCTCTTTGGCGATGGTGACGCCGTCATTGGTGATGGTGGGGGCGCCCCACTTCTTCTCCAGGACGACGTTGCGGCCTTTGGGGCCGAGAGTCACCTTTACCGTGTCGGCGAGCTTGTTGACGCCCGCCTCGAGGCCACGACGGGCCTCCTCGTTGAAGCGAAGATCCTTCGCTGCCATTTCTATTCACTCCTCACTTGACCACGGCCAGAAGGTCGCGCTCGGAGAGGACCAGGTATTCCTCAGAATCGAGCTTCACCTCCGTGCCTGCGAACTTCGAGTAGAGGACTTTGTCGCCGACCGATACATCCATGGGAATCCGGTCGCCGTCTTCGTCGCGGGCCCCGGGGCCGACGGCGATCACCTCACCGATCTGTGGCTTCTCCTTGGCGGTGTCGGGGATCACCAGACCCGAAGGGGTGCGGGCTTCCGCATCCTCCGTGGGCTGGACGACCACCCGGTCGCCGAGCGGCTGAAGCTTCATTCTCTTGCTCCTCCTTGAAGCGCCGTTACTTGCGTTGCTTCGGAGCCACACTGCTGGTCCGGATTGAACCGTGAGCCAACGTGGGCCATCCGTTGCGTTAGCACTCGGACAATTCGAGTGCTAGAAGAACGCTAGCAGTCTGATACGGAGAGTGCTAAATCGGATCTGAGTCGACCGGACTCAGATATTGCTGGCGCCGAGCACCCGGCCCGGGTCGACGTTCTCCGCCCAATCCGTGATCCGACCCTGCGCCAGCCAGTGCGCTCCTGCCACCCCGATCATTGCCGCATTGTCGGTGCAGAGAATCGGGTCGGGCAAAGCGAGGGCGATCCCTCGCTTGTCGGCCTCCTCCTCGAAACGCACACGCAGGCGTCGATTGGCCAGCACGCCGCCTCCCCCGCCCACGATTCGGGCCCCGGTCTCATCGACGGCTTTGAACGTCTTGTCGACGAGGACATCGACGATGGCCTCCTGCACCGAGGCAGCAACGTCGGCCAGAGGCGGAAGGTCACCGGCAACGGCAGCCTTCTCGATGTATCGGACCACAGACGTCTTCAACCCGGAGAACGAGAAGTCGAATGGCCGCTCAGGAAGTGCGCGTGGGAACTGGACGGCTCCGGGGTCGCCGCCGTCCGAGGCGGCGTCGATCGCAGGCCCACCGGGAAACCCGAGTCCCATGACCCTGGCCAGCTTGTCGAAGGCCTCACCTGCGGCGTCGTCGATGGTCGAGCCCAGGGTTTGGTACTCGCCCCAGTCCTGAACGTGCACTATCTGGGAGTGGCCGCCGGAGGCGAGGAGAGCCACCACCGGAGGCGCGAAGCTCTCGAACTGGAGGCGAGGCGCCATCAGGTGACCTTCCATGTGGTCGATCCCGACGAACGGCAACTGCCGGGCCCACGCTGTCGCCTTGCCAAAGGAGTGGCCGACGAGGAGCGCACCCACCAGCCCCGGTCCGGAGGTGGCAGCGATGCCGTCGAGGTCATCGGGGTGGACCCCGGCTTCCTGGAGTGCCTTGTGAGTCAGGGAGCGGATGGCCTCGACGTGGGCCCGGGCCGCCAGCTCGGGGACCACTCCACCGAAGCGGGCATGGATCTCCACCTGGGAGCTGAGGACGTTGGACAACGGCTCGACACCACGGACTACTGCTACCGCCGTCTCGTCACAGCTGGTCTCGAAAGCGAGGATCAAGGGATTCATCGCAGTGACTCGAGCCGTGCTCGATACTCGTCGCCGTCGATCTCGTGCGCCCAGAGGATCAAGGCGTCGTCGTCGCCGTAGTAGCCCTTGCGCATCCCGACGGGTGCGAGCCCGAACATCTCGTATAGCGCTCGAGCCGCATGGTTTCGCGACCTGACCTCGAGTGTCAGGTGGCGAGCCCCCTCCGAGATGGCGGCATCGACAAGGCCGGCCATCAATCGGCGGCCGATCCCGGTGCGCCTTCGATCAGGCGACACCAGCAGGTTGGTGACGTGGGCCTCGTCGTCCACCACCATGATCCCGCCGAATCCGACCAGCCCTCCGTCGTCTGCGGCGAGGTAGACCCGGTTCTCGCCGGCGAGCTCGTCGGCGAAGACTCCCTCGCTCCAGGGCTGTGCGCGCTCGGCCGCCTCCAGCGCCGCCGCCTCTGCGATGTCCGCCGCATGCAGAGGCCGGACCTCCACGGTCATCAGTCCGACCCCCAAGGCCCCTCCTGACGCAACTTCGACCAGTTGATGGTGACGTCGGCCTCCCGCAGGTACAGAGGTTGGATCTCGTCGGGCGCGGGGAAGTCTCCGCGCTCGAATCTGGCCCGCGCCGCCTCGGCAAGGGTGACGGCATATGGGTAGCGGGGCCGACCGGTTTTCACCCGGTGCAACCCGAGCAGCAGGCCCTCGGGGAGTGCCGCCGTATCACCAACCACCAGGCTCTCGTCGGGGCGGGAGTCGAGCTGCGCGGCGAGCACCTCGGGCCGCATCAACTCCGGGGTGCCCTCTTTGACCACCCCTCCCGGCACGGGGCGGTAGCGGGCAACAGCCAACTCGCCGCGACGCACGTCCACGACGGCCCAGATGAGCCTGTGACCCGTTCTCGCTTCGAGAGCGATGGCGTCGAGGGAGATGGCAGGGATCAATGGGATCCCGAACGCCGCGGCCAGGGCCTGAGCGGTGGCCAGGCCGACCCGTATCCCGGTGTAGAGCCCGGGCCCGACGTCGACCACGACCGCGTCGAGCGCTGACGGTGACCACCCGACCTGATCGAAGCAGAAGTCGATGGCGGGCACCAGGAAGGTGGCGTGCCCGACTCGGTCGATGCGCGAGGCCGCAGCGAGGGTGCTGGCATCCTCGACCAAGGCGACTGAAGAACCGGGGGTGGCGGTCTCGATGGCGAGCAGCTTCACGTGACTGTCTCCAGGCCTCGCTCCACCCAGGAGCCGCCAGGGATCAAGCGCAGGGTCCTCGACTCGTCGTCGCTGATCTCGAATTCGACGCGTAGGTGGTCCTCGGGCAGGGCCTGCTCGACGGCATCGCCCCATTCGATCACCAGCACACCGTCGAGCCCCAGCTCGAACACGTCCAGGTCATCGAACTCGTGTATCGACCCCAGCCGGTAGACATCGACGTGGATCACGGGGAGGAAGCCAGTCACATATCTCCGCACCAGCACGAACGAAGGGCTGACCACCGCCTCTTCGACCCCGAGGCCCTCACACAGCCCGGCGGTGAACAACGTCTTCCCGGCCCCGAGGCTCCCCGCCAACTGCAGGACGTCACCGGGGCCCAGTGCTGCGGCGAGACGGCGGCCGGCGGCTCGCGTGTCGTCCGGCGTAGGGCAGATGACCTCGATCATGCGAAGAGATCCATCTGAGACGAGTCCTCGAGGTCGCTCTCCGCGACAGGCTCGTCGACTTCGGACGCCTCCACCGGTGTGAGGAGCCGTTGCACCAGAGCAAAGTCCTCTCTCATCTGCGCGGTCACCCGGTCCCCACCGCGCAGGGCGGCCGCCGGGTGGAAGGTTGGCACCAGCGTCGATCCCAGCCACCACTCGTGGGGCACCCCTCTGAGCCTGGTGATGCCCATCTCGGTGTTGAGCAGCAACTTGGTGGCGAAGTTGCCGAGCGTGACCACGACTTCCGGCTCGACGAGCCGTATTTGCTCTCGAAGGTATCCCTTGCAGGCGTCGATCTCCCCGGGCAGCGGATCCCGATTTCCTGGAGGGCGGCACTTGAGGACGTTCGCGATGTACACCGAGCCACGCTGAAGGCCGATCCCGCCGAGCAAGGAATCGAGCAGTTGCCCGGCAGCGCCGACGAAGGGCTCGCCCTGAAGGTCTTCGTTCTTGCCGGGTGCCTCACCAACCAGCATCACCCTGGCGTCCGGGTCTCCAACACCGAACACGACATTCGTCCGACCCGCGGCCAGACCGCAATCGGTGCACACCACTGCCCGCGCCTTGAGTGCCTCGAGCATGTGGATGCGATCGCTCACCGTGTCCCATTGTGGCAAAGCGGTCAGCCGGCGGCGGCGCGAACCGACCTCTCGATTGCAGCGGCGGTAGCCCCGAACGCGGCTTCTGCCAGTGCCTCGACATCTTCCTCGATCCCACCGCAGGAGACGGCGAACACGATGTCTCCATCGAAACGGGTGTGCACCGGGCGGATGCATGCCGCAAGGGCATCGTGTGACCGGACCGCGAGCCGGCTGAGGGTGGACCTCGTCATTAGAGCGTCGGTAGCCATCACCACCAGCGTGGTGTTGCTGATGGCTTCGGGGAACGGCGCCGGCGGCCCCGGCTCATGAGGCCCGCCGGTGAGCGGGGCGCCCTCCACGGTGAACACGTCGCCGACCGCGTTGAGCACGACGAGCGCACCCACGGTCGCTTCCCCCGCCGGACGAATCGCCGAGCCCAGCCCGCCGGGCTGCATGTGCTCGAAGCCACGCCACTTCGCAACCGTCGTGCCCGTGCCCGCTCCGACCCGGCCCGAAACCACCGGGCGGTCGCTCGCGTCCCTGTAAGCAGCTTCCCCGTGCTCGGGGCCGGGGCGAACCCCACCCCCATCGGGGCGCAGGTCGAATACCACTGCGGCGGGGACGATCGGCACCCGGGCCACGGGTGTCAGGTGGCCCCGACCATCTGCCTCGAGCCCTCGCACTACCCCGTCCGCAGCAGCCAGGCCGAAGGCACTGCCGCCGGTGAGAAGGATCGCCTGGATCTGTTCGATCCTCATCCCGTGTTCGAGGAGGGCGGTCTCCCTCGACCCCGGTGCGGCGCCTCGAATCTCGGCGGCGGCGACATTGGGCTCGGGAAAGACCACGACCGTGCAGCCGGTCCCGGCCTCCGGGTCCGACCAATGACCCACCTCCACCCCGGCGACTGAGGTGATGCTGTCGTTCACGCGACGTACCGTCTCGGGACTCGAGGGCCGATCCCGCAGACCACTTCGTATGAGATAGACCCCAGAGTCTGAGCCCACTCATCGGCGGTCACCTCGGCCCCGGCCTGCTCCCCGAGCACGACAACCTCGTCCCCAGGCTGGACAGGGGCGTCGCCGACGTCGATCACGATCTGGTCCATGGTCACTGTCCCGGCGAGAGGGAACCGCCTTCCCCCGATCAGCGCCACGCCCGAGGCACTGAGGCGGCGCGAGTATCCGTCGGCGTAGCCAATCGGTGCCGTGGCGACCGAAGCAGGGCCCGGGAGCGCCCGTATCCGCCCGTAGCTGGGGCGGGACCCGGCCTCGAGCCGTCGCACCTGGGAGACGTGAGTCACGATCCGCATCGCGGGGCGGAGATCGACGAGCTCCCGGGTCTGCTCGCAGGGGTGGAGCCCATACATCCCGAGCCCGATGCGGCAGAAGCTCTGCCGCGATTCCGGGAAGAGGAGGGAACCGGCGGTGTTGGCGAGATGCCGGAGTGGGAGGTCGTATGGCTCGACCGCCTCCATGAAACGGTCGATCTGAGCCCGAGTGAACACGGGGTCTTCATCAGCCACCGCGAAGTGAGTCCAGAGCCCTTCGACCTCGACGTCGTGGCTGCGAGCGACTTCGATCAGCTCGGGAAGCGCTTCAGGCGCGGCGCCGACACGGTGCATCCCGGTGTCGATCTTGATGTGGACCATCCGCCCCGGCGACGAATCCGCAAGCGACTCGATCATCGGTCTGGAATACACGGTTGGCGTCAGGTCCCACTTGCCCACCTCTGAGACGGATCCGATGTCGGGCTCGGATAGGACGAGGATCGGAGCTTCGATGCCGGCCTCACGCAGCCTGGCGCCTTCCTCGACCAGAGCGACGGCCAGACGCTCGGCGCCGGCGTCGACCGCGGCCTCCGCCACGGGCGCGTCGCCGTGCCCGTACCCATCCGCCTTAACGACGGCACAAAGCCCTGCTGGAGCGGTCGCAACGCGCGAGTGCGGCAACGTTGTGCCGGATGGCGCTGAGGTCGATCTCGGCGTAGGTGGGTCTCACGTGTTCTGGCCCGCCGAAGGGAAGGCGTGCCGTGCCACGTATCGGCAAAGGGTGTCAGCCGTGACCGTTCCCCGGGTCGCCAACTCGGACCCGGCCACGCCGTGCCAGTAGGCCCCTGAGACCAGTGCGGCTTTCGGGCTCAGCCCACGGGCCCAGAGCGCCCCCACCATCCCCGACAGGACGTCGCCGCTGCCCATGGTCGCCAGTTCGGGGCCACCGCTTGTGACCAGCACCGGCTCGGTGCCGTCGCTGATCAAGGTCGGGCTGCCTTTGAGGAGGACGAACACGCCTTTGCGGAGGGCGAACGAGCGCACCGCGTACTCACCACCGCCGACCCCGGCGATCCGCTTGAACTCGCCGGCGTGAGGGGTGATCGCCACCTCGGCCCCGCCCTCGGTGGCCGCATCGACCAGGTCCGGGGTGAGGCCCCCGGCATCGAGGACCACCCGGGAAGCTTTCCTGATCAGGGGGAGGGCGGCGCCATGGTCTCCCTCGTCGAGCCCGGGGCCGGCAACCACGACATCGAACCTGTCGAGCTCCCCTTCGACTGCCTCCAGTGGCCGGCTCAGAAGCTCGGGTGCGATCCCGGCGACGATGTCCGGGCTCGGCGTGGCAACCACCACCGAGCCGGCGCCGAAGCGAAGGGCACTGCGCCCGGCATAAACGGCGGCCCCCACCATTCCCTCCGACCCACCAACGACGAGCACCGCGCCCACCGACCATTTGTGACCCTGCCGCGGCCGCCCTGGACGGGGAGCGTCCCCCTCCTCGGCGAGCCACATCGAGGGTCGGCCGCCTTCGATGCCGATGTCGACCACGGTGACATGACCGCAATGATCGGGCCCCGACCCCCGAACGTGCCCGGTCTTCAGATACTGGAAGGTGACTGTCTCGGTTGCGGCGAAGGCATCATCGGCGACCTCTCCCGTATCCGGATGGATGCCGGTTGGGAAGTCGACCGCGATCACCGGGGCGGGGTGATGCATCCAGGGACCGAGTTGGGCAGAAAGCCCCTCCCGACCGCCCCCGCCGAACACGGCGTCGATGATCAGGTCCGGATCAGCGGGCGGGGCAAGGTCGACGATCTTTACCCCGCCCGCCCGGGCCCGGGATGCGGCTCGCTGGGCCTCGGCCGAGCGCGGCTCGCTCAGAGCGTGGAGCACCACATCCACTCCTCGTCGCACCAGGTAGTAGGCGGCGACGTACCCGTCGCCACCGTTGTTTCCGGGACCGGCGAGGACGGCTACCCGGCGGCCATATCCGGCACCGTGTCTGACTGCAGCCAGGGAAACGGCGAGGCCGGCACGATCCATCGCCGCGTAGGTGTCACCTGGGTACGCCTTGTCGACACGCCGGTACTCCTCAGCGGTGAGGATTGGCCTCACCGGGGGAAGGCTCCCAACACCGACTCGATGACCCGGTCGCGGTCGGATATGTCGAGATTGGAGCCGCTGGGCAGGCAGAGCCCGTGTTCGAACAGGCGGCTCGACACCTCGCCCCCAACCGTCTCGAAATCGGCGAAGACCGGTTGCAGGTGCATTGGCTTCCAGACCGGCCTGGCTTCGATATCGAGCGATTCGAGTTGGAGACGGATCGTCTCCCTGTCAGTCCCCGCCAGGTCGGGGTCGACGGTGAGGCAGGTCAGCCAGAACGTGGAGCGACAACCGTCCGCCTCAGGCATGAAGGCCACCCCGGGGAGCCCCGCCAGTGATGCCGCGATACGCCTGGTTGTGATCTCGCCGAACCTCCACCCGGCGATCGAGATCTGCGAGCTGGGAGCGGCCCAAGGCGGCAAGGAGGTTGGAAAGCCGGTAGTTGTAGCCGACGGTCGAATGTTGGTAGTGGGGAGCAGGATCCCGGGCCTGGGTTGCCAGCCAGCGAGCCTGATGCGCCCAGTCCTCACGGTCCGTGACCAGGGCACCCCCTCCACTGGTGGTGATGATCTTGTTCCCGTTGAATGAGAGGGTCGCCATGATGCCGAAGCTTCCGGCGGGTCTTCCCCGATAGGTGGCACCGAGGCCTTCGGCCGCATCCTCGATGAGCGGGACCTCGTGTTCGGCGCAAAGGGCTTCGATTCGGTCGTAGTCGGCACATTGGCCGTAGATATCGACCGGAACGCAGGCCGCGAACTCGCCGCCGGCTTCGAGGGCTTCGGCCAGACGAACCGGATCCATGTTCCAGGTCTCGAGGTCGCTGTCCACGAACACCGGGTCGGCGCCGGTGTAACGCACAGCGTTGGCCGTCGCCGCGAAGGTCAGGGAGGAGACGAGCACCCGGTCTCCGGGACCGATTCCCAGTGCCAACAGGGCGAGGTGAAGGGCCGCGGTCCCGCTGGATAGCGCCACCGCGTGCTGACGACCGCTCACATCGGCCAATTCCGACTCGAAAGCGTCGACCTCAGGCCCCAGCGGGGCGATCCAACCGCTCTCGACGGCACGCTGAATCGATTTTTGGTCCTCGGGCAAGATGTCCGGTGGCGAGAGGTAGACCCTGGTCATTCTCGATGAGGCTAACCAGCGGGCATTGAGCCGGAAGCGGCCCTGCGCAGCAACTCCTCGACCTGATCGGCGATGCGCTGCATGTCGTGATGTGACCTGACCCAGGCCTCGGCCTGGGTATCCCGCCAGTTGCCCATTTCGAGGTGACGCACCAGCGCCGCGGCCATCGCCGCGGTGTCGCCCACCGGGATGAGCTCGGCGTGCCGCCCGTCCACGGAGGCTTCGCGCACCGGGGGGATATCGAACGCCACCACTGGGATCCCGACCGCCATTGCCTCGAGCACGGCTGTGCCCAGGCCCTCCATCACCGAGGAGAAGGCGAAGACCTGACCGTGATGCAGATAGTCGGTCACGCTGTCCGTGTGACCGACCAGGGTCACCGCGCCGGTCAAGTCGAACCGTCCGATGGTTGCCCTCACCTCTTCTGATGCCTCCCCTTCTCGGCCCACGATGACCAGCCCTGCGTCCGGCATCCGGGCGTGCACCGTGGAAAAGGCTTCGACCAGGAGCGCTTGGCCCTTCTGCGCCGCTTGACGGCCCACGTTGACCACCAGTGGTCCGGGGGGAAGCCCGAGGTCGTCGCGACTTCGCGACGGGCCCGCCGACGGCACCGGCACCCCTCGGGGGACAACAGCCACCCTCGCGGGGTCGACTCCGAGCAGGGAGGCGTTCGACTCCCGAACTTCCTCGGTCAATGCCCGAAACCAGACGTTCTCACGGCGTGCCGCCCGGCCGGCGATGGTTCGGAGGATCGCTGCCCGCCGGGACCCGGCCCCGGGCTGATAACGGCGGAGAAGCTCCACGTTGCCGGAGAGCACGAGGTTGGAAATCACCGGGACCGCCTGGCGCTTGGAGGCGGTCTGGCCCACCAGGTTGCCGAGGAAGAGGCTGGTCTGGATCACGTCGGGCTCCCATTCGGCGATCACCTGCCGAACCGCCCGAGCGGCCCGGGGCCAGGCCCGCGATCCCGACCCCTCTGCGAGGCCGATGACGTGGACCGAGATCCCTCGCTCCAGCAGAGGGCCCTCGAGGTCCCTGCGGTCGTAGAGGAGGACCACACGTTGCTCGAGGTCCGCCGAGAACCTGGTCACCTCACGAACCATGCCCTGTTCGGCGCCCCCGGACGCGGACAGGCTGTCGATGACGTGCAGGACCCTCATGTTTCCTCGGAAATCGCTGAGTCGGCGAGGGTAGTGACGGTGGCGATGGGTACGGGTAGAGGCGACAATCCACTTACGATCACTTGCGATGACGGACGGCCTCTCGACCATTTTCGACCTGACCAATCGCTCGGAGTTCATGGTCGGGGGCTTGATCGGAGTCGTCGCGCTCCTGATCATCGCTTTGGTCACGCCGGACCAGAAGCAACGGCTGGACTGGGGCGTGGTCTTCGCCGCAGCTTTCCTTCTCGGGGTCGGGCTCACGGTGGGTCGTAGGTTCGGGCTGGTCTTCGGAATTGGCACGCTCGCCTTGGGGGGATGGCTGGCCCGCCCCCCCCACGACACGATGCGGGCGGTCTTTGGATGGGCACTGCTCCTAGCGGGCGCTGTCGTGGTGGTCTGGCGCGGGGGTTTGCCCGACATCGCATGGGTCACCATCTTGGCCCCGCTGTTGATTCTCGCCGGTGGAGCCGCCCTGGCAGCCTGGTCGACCCGACTCCCTCAAGAAGTCTTGGGGCCGATGGTCGCAATCTCGGCCTTCGGCATATGGGCCACCGTGCCCGACACCGAGGCGGCAAGGGTCCTGCTCGGAGTCTCGCTGCCCATGGCCCTGGGCACGGTGAGGCCGATCAGGGCGACGCTCACATTCGCTGGTGCCTTTCCTCTGGTCGGAATCATGGTCTGGGTCACCGCCGTCGGTGGTGAGGGCCGGCCGGCGTCGATCATCGGAGGGTGGGCCTGCCTCGGCGCCCTGGCGATCCTCCCTCTCTACCGAGACTCTCTCCGGGGATGGATCGAAGCTCGACCGCTACCCACCATCCTCTACCACGCAATCCTGGTGGGGATCGCTTCGAGGATCATCGGTCTCTGGGAGTCGGTTGGCCTCGCCGTGTTGGCAGTGATCATCCTGGGTATGGCGGCCTATCTCGGAGTCGGCCCGTTGAGCAGGGCGCTGCCCGAGCCTCAGGCCTGACGGCCGGCCCTCAGGGTCCTGTGTATCGATTGCGACGACGCCGAATCGATTCCTCCAGGCGGAACCCTCCAATGAGCCGGGCCGGAAACCAGCGGAAGCCATCAGACAAGCTGCACCGGGTACCGAGGCGTGCGCAGCGGATCGAGTCTTCCTTTGCCGTTGGCGATACCCGCCAGAGTGGCTGTTCGATACCGCCTGCGGACCGGGCCCTCGGCATTCTCCGACCAGAATCCCCATGGGTAGGCGAAGTGGGCGGGGGAGATCCCGAGCCGTTTCTCGATCAGAGCGTCGCTGGTCCCCAGCTCCTCCTCGGCCTCCTCGACACTGACGAGCCGGAGGTCCCGATGGCGATGGGTGTGAGCGCCCACGGTGAGGAGCCCGGTGCCGGCCATCTCCCCGATCTGGTCCCAGTCGAGGGGCTCTGCACCGGGGACCGGCCCCAGAGCGACTCCCGACTCGATCGAGTCGGTAGCCAGATAGAGGGTGAACGGAAGACCACGCTCTTCGAGCATCGGAAAGGCGGAGTCGAAGGTGTCCCGATATCCGTCGTCGAAGGTGAGCACCGCGAGGCGGTCGGACCCGGGCTCCTCCCATTGCGACAGAGCATCGTCCAAAGTCACCACCGACCTGTTTTCCACCAGCCAGTCGAGCTGACGCTGGAAATCCTCGACGGTCACCTCCATCTGTCGGCCCAAACCGGAGCCCACCTGGTGATAGATGAGTACCCGGGGGCCTGCTGGTGCGGAGCCGAGACGATCGCTGACGCTGGAGATTGCCTTGAGGGCGTTGCGGGCGAGGGACACGCCTAGGCGGTGGCGCCGAGGGAGTTCATCTCCTCTTCGGTGAGAACCGGGAAGAGAAGGAGGCCCAGCCGCTGTAGCGGCGCGAGGTTCGCCCGGTACCCGAGCGACCAGTCGGGGTTCCACTCCCATGCCTCACCCTTGGCCCGCTTCCGCGACACCTTGGTCTCCTCGTCGACCGTGATCCCGAGGAGGAGGGCGAGGGAAGTGTCCATTCGGCGGACTTCGCGAATCCGGGCCTCTACCACTGCTGCTTGCTCTTCGTCGCCGCGGGCATTGGTGGCCTTGAGGTTCCGCTCCTGCTCATCGATGATCCGGCTCGTCACCTGAGTCATAACATTCTCGATCTTCTGCCGATCGAAGCGACGCGCAGAGACCAGAACCTGTACCGCCCCATCCTCACTGGAGAGGTGCCAGACCGAGGGATCACCGCCGGTCCGCTTCAGGTGCCTGATGAAGAACTCTGCGGCCAACCACTCGTCGACCGAGACCACGTCGCGATCGGTCCCGGCGGCCAGGATCTCTTCCATCTCGAGGACGATGGCGTCGGCGGTATGCGGGGCGAGCTCGCTGTGAAGCTCGTCCATCAACCATTTCCCCACCGACTGATGCTCACTCAGCGATCGGAACGGAAGGAAACCACTGAGCGCCACCTCATCGATCACAGCATCTGAGAACTCGCCCTCTCCATAGTTGGCGTTCATCATGTCTTCGACCCGGGATACCAAGTAGTCACCCACCGCCTCGTAGGCGACTTCCTTGGGGGCACCATCGAGAGCAGCGAGCAGTTCTCTTCCGAAGTCGCTCGTCTGGGCTTCCTCCTGAAGGGACCCGATCCGATCGGCGAGATTCAGCAGCGACTCCTGGGGCGGTGCGGTGCTGCCGCGATCCGCGCTCGGGTAGTAGCTGAGCCTGGACACCGGTGACTGCGGGCGCTTCGCGACATGGCTCTGCTCTGGCGCCATGGGGTGCTCGACATGACGCTCGGGCATGCCCCACATCGCCCGCTCCGATCGCTCCAGGAACACGGCGCCCAGGATCGACACCTGGCGCTGCACCACGTCGAAGATGAGCCCGTTGACCTGGGGAGCCTTGGATCGGCCCGGGGTCAGCACCAGCATGCTGCGCCTGAGCCGTTGCATTGCGACCTGTGCCGCCGGGCTCGCCATGTCTCCCACCGCGACCACGATCACGTCGAAATGCTTGGTTGCCTCTTCGAGGAAGCCACGGAACTGCCTACCGGCAAGGGCATCACCCGGAGAAGCAGGGGGTGGGCCGGAGGGGACCACCGCCAGACCGGGCCGGACGAACAAAGAGTCGGACACCGCCGCAGCCACTGCCCGCTCGAAGCCGATCGATTCCGGGTTGAGAGCGAGGATGCCGGAGAGCGAGGCCCCGCCCACCCGATACTCGGCAACGGCGGCGTCGCTGGTGAAGTCGGCGTCCACCAACAGAACGTTGGACCCGGCACTGGCCATCGAGACGGCGAGGTCGGTGGCCAACGCGTGCACTCCCTGAGGATTGACGTGGTGACCGGTGACGGCGAGTGTGGCCCCGGTCGAGGGAAGCTGGGCTTCGACCACCGAGCGCAGGGCCTGGATGGCCGGCTTCCGAGCCCCGCCCTCGGTGGCTGTCGTACCAGGCCTCTCCGACCCCGGACCCGAGGCGGCGAGCCGGTACCTGGCCCAGGAACGGGATCTCGAGATCCTCGGGCAGCCACACCGGCTTGGTCCCCCTGGTGATGAAAATCAGGGCGAAGACGGCGACGGCGGCCCCGGCAAGCATCCCGATGAGGCCGTTGACCAAGGCGCTGGGCTCGGTGCCGGTCAGGTCGTCGAAAATCACCTGTATCAGCTGACGCGGACTCGATGATCTCCAAGTGGCCGAGGGTGAGCCGCTGATGATCTTCGGCGAGAAGGGTGAGGACGTTCTGAAGGGAGGCGAGTTCCAATCTGGTCGGCGACACTGAGCTCGGTGACCGGGCTCGGGGGAAGTTCTGCTTTGTCCGCTTCGAGATCGGCCAACTCGTCCTCGAGCTGCCGGACAAGAGTCGCAGCCGCGAGGCGTCGGCCGGGAGGGCTGCCACCTCGTCCACCGGTCGCCTCGACCAGGCGCTCCTGAGTGGCCGCGATCTGGGCGTCGAGAACGGCGTGCTGCGCGACGAGAGCTTGCTCTTCAGCGGTCAGCGAACCCTGGATGGCGTCGATCTCGGCCTGGACGGCCTCGGCCCTTTCGACCACCTTGGCAATCAACTCATTGACGTCCTGGCCGGCCTCCGGGTCGACCGCAGATAGGCCGCACGAAGGGCCTCGGCCTTCGTCCATGGCCTCTGGTTCGCTGGTGCCGATCGACCTGAAAGCAAGTCTGCCGGTCAGGGGGTCGATCTCGATGACTGCCGACTCGTCCTCCGAGATCAGCTCGGCCGCTGCCGTCCGGGCCCTGTCGACCGCGGTTTCTCGTGCAGTCTCGAGGCTCTCGGCCGTGTCCCCTTCTTGCGCCTCGAACTCGATGGCCGCCGTCGCCCGGATCTGAGGCTCCCGGTTCTCGTTGGCCAGGTTGGTGAAGAGATAGCCGGCGAAAAAGCCGAGCAAGCCCAAGCCGACGACGATGTACCAGCGGTCCCGAAGGACCCGAAGCATCCTTGTCAGTTCCATACGGGCTCTAGGTCTCCGGTGTCAACTTCGCTGGTGTCGCCGGCAATCTCCGCGCCGGCCACTTTCCAAAGCAGGCTCTTGACATCGTCCTGTGAGCCGACTCGGGCCGCGGCTTCGAGGTCGGAGACGCTATCGAGCAATGCATACGCTGTGGGGTGGCCAAGCTGGGCCTCGAAGATCTGTGGGTTGCGGGTGAGGACCATGGGATCTGCGGAGAGGCGCTCGGTGAGCTTTTCCCCTGGCCGGCGGCCAGTGTACTCGATAGCGATATCGGCACCAGGGGTGAGCCCGGCGAGTCTGATCAGGCGCCGAGCCAGATCGACGATCTTGACCGGCTCGCCCATGTCGAGGACGAAGACTTCGGAGCCCTGAGCGAGTGCCGATGCCTGGAGCACCAGTTGCACCGCTTCATCGACTGTCATGAAGTAGCGGGTCATGTCGGGGTCGGTGACCGTTACCGGGCCTCCCGCCTTGATCTGCTCCACGAAGGTCGGGATGACACTTCCCCTGCTCCCGAGGACGTTGCCGAAGCGGACCGCGGTATAGACGCACTTGTCGTTTCGAGTCTGTCCCAATTGCACCATCAACTCGGCGATGCGCTTGGTGGCGCCCATCACCGATGCCGGGTCGACGGCCTTGTCGGTGGAGATGAGCACGAAGCGGCTCATCCCATTTCGAGACCCCGCTTCGATCACATTGCGGGTGCCCACCACGTTGGTCAGCACAGCCTCGTCTGGATATGACTCGAGAACTGGCACGTGCTTGAGAGCAGCTGCGTGGAACACGACGTCGGGGCGAATCTCCTCGAAAAGGCGCAGGGTCTTCTCGGCATCCCTGACGTCGCCGAGGACGATGTTGGGCTTGCCCTGCCAGGTGATGGAGGCGTCGTGGAGCAGCGTCTCGTCACGATCCAGCGCCCACACCCCGGCGGGCTCGAACGCGAGGACCTGGGCCACGATCTCGGAGCCGATCGAGCCACCGGCGCCCGTGATCAAGACTCTCTTGTCCTTGAGCAGCATGGCCACCTCATCGAGGTCGGTGTCGACCCGGGGGCGAGCCAGCATGTCCTCGACCTTGATGTCCCTCACGTCGACGGCTGCCGAGCGGTCCTCCATGACGTCTTCGGCGGCGGGAAGGATCCGGAGCCGCACATCGACATCGAGGCACTGGTCGACCACCTCACGGGTCTTGACCGCGTCGCTGCCAACTACCACCACTTCGTCGATCTCGTGCTCCTCGACGATGGCGCCGACTTCCTCGAGATGACCGAGGATGGGAAGCCCGGCAAGCTTCCGGGCCGAATCCGGGCCGGAGCCGATCTCGGAGACGAAGCCGACTGCGTATCCCCCTTCGGTCAACTCCGGGATCTGGCGGGCGAGAACTGCGGCGTCACGGCCCGTTCCCACGATCAGGATCCGGTGCCCTCCCCCCGACTTCCGAAAGGAGAAGAGTCGCGAGCGAAACCTGACCACCCCCATTCCAGCCAGTGAAAGCAGCGAGCCCAACACCACCACACCGGCGGGAATGACCAGAGACCCTTCCGTCGGGGACTCCTTGAGTAGGTACGAAAGCCCCAGCACCAGCGACCCGGCGGCAGCGTTGGCAAAGACCACCCGCATCGCCTCGTCGGTCGATGCGTGCTCCCAGACGTGGCCGTAGGCCCCGGCGACGATGTTCGCCGCGATGTGGATCAGGACGATCGCCGGCATCACCTTTGCCAGCTCGACGAAGTACTCCTGCACGGTCTCGATGCCGGGGTCCAGCATCCTGATCGCCGAGCGCGACGGTGTACGCCGCGATCACGATGAAGACGTCGATCACCGCAAATGCGATGTCTGCACGAACCCTGGCCGCTGCCCCCGAAATCGCCCGGCGACACGCGCGCCGCGAATGACTCCCCACTGATAGCTCCGCCCAACAAGATGATGCCTCCAAATACGGCATGGCCGACCGGCCATGGCCTCCCAGACCCCAAAACTTACCACACATGTCTACTCGCGGAAAGTGGCAATTGAACACTCGCCGTGGTCGTGGGAGTATGACGGCCACGGGTTGGGGGTTCACCACGGGGGGTCGATACCATCGATCCAGCCCGACATCTACGTTTTCTGGGAGGCATCGATGAGAGTTGTGGTCACTGGGGCCGCTGGGTTCCTTGGCGGGCACATCGCACGAAATTTTCGCGATATCGGCTGGGAAGTCACCGCATTCGACGTGTCGCCGTTCCAGGAGGACGGGATTCGCTTCGTTCAAGGCAACCTCACCGAGGCCAACTCGGTCGAAGAGGCGGTGCGTGGGACGGACGTCGTTGCCCATGTCGGGGCGATCGGGGACGTCTACCTGGCCGGCGAGCAGCCAACGCTGGCGGCGGAGGTGAACGTGGTGGGAACCGCCAACGTGGTCGAGGCGGCGATCCGTCACGGTGCGCGCATGGTCTATGCCTCGACCTGGGAGGTCTACGGGGAGCCGGACTACGAGCCACTCGATGAGACCCATCCCACCCGGCCCGACCATCCCTACAGCATCACCAAACTCGGCGGTGAGTCGCTGATGCTCGCAGCCACCCATCTCCGCTCGCTGTCCGCGATCGCGCTCCGCCTGGGCACGGCATATGGCTCCGGGCTCAGACCCAACTCTGTGTTTCGGATCTTCGTCGACCGTGCCCGGAAGGGAGAGCCGATCACGATCCAGGGAGACGGGTCACAGGGCCGGCAGTTCACCCACTCCTCCGACATCGCCAACGCCTTCGCATTGGCGGCCGGGTCCGACGCCTCGGGGATCGTCCTCAACACGGTGGCCGCCGACACGGTGACCATCAAGGAGCTGGCCCAGCGGATCGTGGAGCGCTTCCCGACCGAGCTCAGCTTCGGCGAGCCCCGGCCTGGAGACGTGCCACCGGCCCGGGTCTCGGCAGAACGCGCCAGGGAAGTCTTGGGGTGGCAGGCCGAGATGCCCTTTGACCGGGGGCTCGAAGAACTGATAGATGGTGTCGTCGCCACCCCCTGATCGCGCCCGCATCCTGGTCCTGATCAAGGGGCTTGGCATCGGCGGTGCCGAGCGCCTGATCTCTGAGGGGTCCGAGCACTGGGACCTCGACCGATTCGACTATCGGGTGGCCTATTTCCTGCCCTGGAAGGACCATCTCGTCGAGCAACTGTCATCGCGTGGGATCAGAGTCGACTGCGTCGGCTCGGACAAAGGGCTGGGCCCGATCGCCTACAAACGTCTCCGGTCCCTCATCTCCGTGTGGGAGCCCGACGTCATTCACAGCCATCTTCCTTCGGCGGGGATCATGGCCAGGCTGGCCACGACGAGACCCGTAGTCCACACCGAGCACAACATCGTGAGCTCGTACCGCCAGCCGACGAGGACGGTCAACAAGCTGACCTACCGGAGGAATGCCGCGGTCATCGCCGTCTCCGACGCGGTTGCCGAGAGCCTCGCCGGTTATCCGGGCCCACCTCCGATCGTGATCCCCAATGGAGTGTCGGTCGCCGTCGAGCAATCGGCGATCGAGGCGGTCCGTGACGAGCTCGGGCTCGAACCGGGGCGGCCGCTGGTCGCCCATGTGGGCAACATCCGGCCCCACAAGGGCCACGAGAACCTGATCGCCGCCACCGCAGACATCGTGGCGGGCAGGCCGGACGTGATGGTCGTATCGGTCGGTGCCGAGAAGCACGAAGGCGACCTGAACCGGGTCCGATCTTCTGCGGCCGGCGCCGGCATGTCCGAGCACATCCGGTTCATGGGACGACGCGAGGATGCCACTGCCTTTCTCGCCGCCGCCGACGTGGTTGTGAACCCTGCCGACGTCGAGGGCCTGCCCCTTGCGATCCTCGAAGCGCTGGCGCTGCGCCGACCCGTGGTGGCCACTGCAGTGGGCGGTGTCCCCAGCGTGATCATCGACCGCCAGACCGGGCTCCTGGTCCCGCCCAAGGATCCCGCGGCCCTGGCCAAGGCGGTCGTCGAAGCCCTCGACTCCCCGGACGCCGACAGTTGGGGGCAGGCCGGTTATGAGTTGGTCGCTGCCGACTACGGGATCGCCCGGATGATCAGGGATTACGAGCGGGTGTACGACGGGGTGCTCGGTGCCTGACCTCGACATCAAGCCCGCCACGGCAGAGGACGTGCCCGGGATACTCGAGGTGCTTCGCGCTGCCCTCGGCGAGACTCCGCTCCTGAAGCGCACTCACGAACAGTGGCACTGGAAGCACTCCGAGAACCCCTTCGGCCCGTCCATCGTCCTGCTCGCCTGGATCGACCGGCGAATCGCCGGAGTGCGAGCCCTGATGCGTTGGGACCTCATATCCGCCAAAGGCGAAAGGGTTCGCTGTGCCCGCCCGGTTGACACCGCGACTCACCCCGACTTCGAGCGCAGGGGCATATTTCGCTCGCTCACCACCGAGGCCATAGCCCACGCCCGAAACGAGGGGATCGATCTCATCTTCAACACTCCCAATCCCAAGTCCGGCGCGGGCTACCTCTCCATGGGGTGGGGGGAGGTGGGCTCGATCGGGGTCATGGCCCGCCCTCGCATCGGCAAAGCCGTTCCCCTGGCCTCTGAGTCTCAACCCGACCTCGACCTGGTGGCGCCGGGCGTCGCCCCCTTCACGCCGATCGAGCATCAGGACCGCCCTCCCCGTGGCCTTCGCACCCAGCGAACGGTCGAATACCAGCGCTGGCGGTTCAACGGGCACCCTACGGTGCGATACGGTTTCGTCGCCGACGGCCGTGGTGGCGCTGTGGTCAGGGCGGGGGCGCGGCGAGGTCGAACCGAGCTCGTCCTCTCCGATCTCCTCGCCGGAGCTGGGCGAAAGGCAGTGTCGGCTGCGGCCGAGATCAACCGGGCGTCCTACCTGGCCGGCTACTTCTCGGGCGGATCTCCGGAGCGGTCGGCGGCGATCAAGGCGGGCATGGTCCCCGTGCCCGGCCTCAAGGCCCTCCAACTCGTTGCGTTGCCCCTGACCGAGCTCGATACCGATCCCTTCGATCTAGCCTCCTGGGACATCGCAACTAGTGACTTGGAGTTGTTGTGAAGAGCGAGGGGTGGATCTGGGCGATGGCCGCGTTCTGTGCCGCGGGCATCGGACTGGTTCTCGCAGTCGGCGCCGCGGGGGTGGGGGTCCTCATCCTGGCGATTCTCGGCACGATCATCATGTGGGGAGTGGCCTCGACGCTGAAGCGGCCGGTCGACGAGGCCTGGTTCGCAAGGTGGGTGACGCTGGGGTTCATGGCCAAGATCGTCGGGGCCTGGGGCCGCGATCTCATGGTCCAGTTCTATGAGGCCGGGGACTCGCTCGCCTACTACGCGGTGGGCCGGGATCTCGCCCAGGTGTGGAGGTCTGGATCGATCCCGCCGCTGTCAGAGAGCGGCTCTCTCGGCACCCAGGTGGTCGAGGCCTTCACCGGTGGCCTGTTCGCCATCTTCACCCCTGACCTGCTCGGCGGGTTCGTCATGTTCAGCATGCTCTCCTTCCTCGGCCAACTCGGCTTCTACGCCGCGTTCCGTCGCTGGGCCGAGCCTCACCAACTCAAGCCTTACGCCTTCGTCGTCCTCTTCTTCCCCACCTATGCCTTCTGGCCCTCCACCATCGGCAAAGACGCCCTTGTGATCCTGTGCCTCGGGATGTCTGCCTACTTCATTTCCCGGCTCCTCGAGCATTTCGAGCTGCGCTGGATACCACCGCTCGCACTTTCACTTACCGGCCTCGGCCTGATTCGGATCCACATCGCCGGGCTGGTGTCTCTGGCCCTGGTCGCCGCCCTCATCTTCTCCAAGGTGCGCATCGGATCGGGGATCCTGGCCCGGGGCCGGAAGGTGCTGACCCTCGCCGGCGCTGCAGTTGCCGTGGCCGTCGCGGTAACGCTCATCCCCGACATCGTGGGGCTGGAGTTGAGCGACTTCGATGACATCACCCCGTTCACCGAGGAGATCTCCCGCCGCACCTCCGAGGACGGCACCGTGGCCTCCGGCGACCCGGTCAACTCGCTCGTCGACGTGCCGGGTGCCCTCGCCCTGGTGCTGTTCCGCCCGTTCGTGTTCGAGGCGACCGAGGTTCAGCATTTCCTGGCAGCCGCTGAGACAGCCCTGATCCTCGGCCTGACGATCTGGAAGCTGCCAACCATGATCCGGAACTGGCGCAAGTGGCGCAACAACGCCTACCTGGTCTTCTGCACCCTCTACACCCTTGCGTTCGCCGTCGCCTTCAGCGTCGTGCGCAACCTGGGGATCATCGCCCGCCAGCGGGGCCAGGTCCTGGCCTTCTTCCTCGCCGTGGTCATCGGCATGGGATGGGCAGAGAGGGAGAAGGTGATGCGGGTGCGCGTCCCGGTGACCGTGGAACCGGAGCCCGAGTTGACAGGGACGGCAGCCGGGAGGTGAAGCGGGCCCTGGATCTGGCCATTGCTGTGGTCGCCCTGGTCGTCCTCTCCCCCTTACTGCTGGCGATTGCAGTGCTGGTCCGACTCAAACTGGGGCCACCAATCCTCTTCGCGCAGGAGCGGCCCGGTCTTCACGGGAAGCCGTTCACCCTGGTCAAGTTCCGGACGATGCGACCCGGCGACGCCGGGCAGACCGATGCGGAGGGTGACAGGGATCGCCTCGAACCATTTGGCGCCAAGCTGAGAAGCACCAGCCTCGATGAGCTGCCGGAGCTGTGGAATGTGCTCAGAGGCGATATGAGCCTGGTTGGGCCCCGCCCGCTGCTCATGCATTATTTGCCGCTCTACTCCGAGAGGCAGGCGAGGCGGCACGAGGTGCGCCCCGGAGTGACCGGCTGGGCCCAGATCAACGGTCGCAACAGCACGCCATGGCCGGAGCGCCTCGAGATGGACGTGTGGTACGTCGAGAACCGGACCCTGTGGCTGGACCTGAAGATCCTGGCCCTGACCATTCCGAGCGCCATGAGCCGCAGTGGTGTCGCTCAGGAAGGGCAGGCAACAGTCGAGTACTTCACCGGGTCGGAATCGTGACCAGGATTGCCTTCGCCGGAGACCGCCAGGTGGCAGTGGATTGCCTGGAGTTTCTGGTGGACGAAGGTGTCGACATCCAGGCGCTGCTCACCGCGTCAGGCGACCGGGCCACCCATTCACGAGAGCTCAGGGAGATCTCCGGTCTCGCCGAAGAACTGGGTCATCGCGGGCACCCGGTTTCGCGAACCGGACTCGATCGCCATGATGCGCGATTTGGACCTCGACTACATCGTCGGCGTCCACTTCCCATACATCATCCCCGACGAGGTCCTCGCCATCCCCCGGGTCGGCGTCACCAACCTCCATCCATCTCTGCTCCCCTTCAATCGGGGTTGGCACACCCCGAGTTGGGCAATCCTCGATGAGACCCCGGCCGGGGTGACCCTGCATTTCATGGACAGCGGCCTCGACACCGGCGACATCGTCGCCCAGGTCGAGCTCGAGGTCCGCCCCTACGACACGGCGAACAGCCTCTACGCCAGGCTCCTCGACCTCGAGGTGTCGCTGTTCCGAGAGTCATGGCCTCTGCTCGCCGGAGGTGACCCACCGCGCCGGCCGCAATCGAAAGACGCCGGTACCAACCACAACCGGGCAGATCTCGGGACCGACGCAGTGCGGCGCATCGATCTGGATTCCGCGGAGCCGACAGCTGACATTCTGCGTCGGTTACGGGCACTGACCACCAATGATCCGGGGGAAGCCGCTTATTTCGAGCACGACGGGAAGCGTTACCGGGTACAGGTCACGGTCGCACCCGACGAAGCCGACTAGTCGGGCCGGGCTCCCCAACTGCTCACCAGGGAGGGGTAGAGGCCCTTGGCCGACGCCACCGTGGCATATGACGTCATGACCTTCCTGACCACATCCCTCTCGTCGAAGAGAGCGGCGGCCCGGGCGACCGATGCATTCGCCATCTCCGCCCTCAGGCCCCGGTCGTCTCCGATCCGGGTCAAGGCAGCAGTCAGGGCATCGACGTCGCGGACCGGGAACAGGAAACCATTCACTCCATCGGAGACCACCTGACGACATCCCCGGATGTCCGTGGCCACCACCGGCAGGCCGGATGCGGCAGCCTCCATGGCGGCCCGGGGGAAGCCCTCGCGGTGGCTGGGCAGGACGAACACGTCGAGCCCCTGATAGATGCGCTCCACGTCCTTGCGCATACCGAGGAAACGGACACCTGCCGCCTCGGCCTCGGAGAGCATCTCCTCGGGGAGGGAATCGGCCTTCTCCGGGTCGCGAGGGCCGACGATGAGCACCACATAGCGATCACCGAGGCGCGCTGCGGCCTCGATCAACTCGGGGACCCCTTTTTCGGCGACGAGACGGGCCACCAGGCCGACCGCGATCTGGCCCTCGCCGATGCCGAGCTCGGCTCGAACTTCGTCCCGGCTCTCGGGCCGCGGCTTGAAACGCTCCAGGTCGACTCCGTTCCCGAGAAGTCGGAGCTTGGAGCGGGGCATGATCCGACGCTGCCAGAGGAGCTCGAAGTCCTCCGGGCTCTGGATCAGCTCGGCGTCGGAGAACCGCGAGGCGATCCATTCCAGTGCGTAGACGATCATCCGCTTCAGCAATGAGGATTCCGGAGTCGCATAGAGCCCGTGGACGGTGTTGACCACGATCGGGACCCGGCAC
Source organism: uncultured Acidobacteriota bacterium (assembly GCA_963789135.1). GTDB lineage: Bacteria > Actinomycetota > Acidimicrobiia > Spongiisociales > ZC4RG35 > JALYNX01. The sequence goes on along the minus strand of CAWBJJ010000003.1, from coordinate 236,250 downwards.
AAACCACCAACGATCCGCCCGTAAACCCCTGGCTTCGGGTTATGGGTATGGAGCACGTCGGGGCGCTCACGACGCAGGATCCTCCATAGCTGGGCTATCGCCTTCAGATCGGCCACGAGATTCATCCCCCGGGTCGAGGAAGCAAGGGCGATGTGTCGGATCCCCTTGGCCTCGAGGTCAGGAACGAAGTCGCCGGGGGCACTGATCCCGATCGACTCACCCAATTCGAGAGCCGCCTCGAGTTGGGGCAACAGCAGGTAGCGCAGGCTCATGTCGACCGTGGTGAGGTGTGCGATCTTCATTCGATCACCGACGACAGGTGGACTGCATATCCGGAGACGATCTGGTCGAGGGCAAATGACTTCTTGATGTGGAGCTTGGCGGCCTTCCCCATGCGCCGAAGCAGGCTGCGGTCCCCGGCAAGCGTGTTCAGAGCCTCGGCGAGGGCACCTGGTCGATCCCGTTCGACAACAAGGCCGGTGATCCCGTGCCGAACCGCTTCACTGACACCACCGACGTCGACGGCCACCGCAGCCACAGACGCGGCGCCCGCTTCGAGCACCGTGCCTGGCAGGCCTTCGGTATGTGATGTCAGCAGCAAGACGTTGGCCCAGCCGAGGTGGGGTCTCACATCCTCGACAGGTCCGGTCAATTCCACCCGATCGCTGACACCGAGCGCTTCGGCCTCGCGGGCGACCTGTTCGTGGAGCGACCCACCTCCGACGAATCTGAGGACGGAGTCGGGCACCGAAGCGATCGTCTGCAGTGCGAGAAGCGGGTCCTTCTCGGCGGAGAGGCTCCCGATGAAGGCGACGCGTAGCGGGCCTTCGGAGTTCGATCCCCGCACGTCGAACATCTCATCGGGCACACCGGTGTAAGCGACATGGGTTCGCCCGGCGAGATCCGGCTCTAGCTCCAGGAGTTGACCTCTCGTCGCGTCGCAAACGGCGAGGATCAGCCGCGCCCGTCGCAGCATGCGGCGATTGGCCGAGCGGGAGAGGGCGGATCTGGTCCAGTACCTGGGCTCTCCGATCGCGATGTAAGCGAGTGGCGCTTCGGTGGACAGCGTGGCGGCTGCTCCGTAGCGGAGGGTCGATCCGCCGTTGGCGACCACCACATCGGGTTGCGCCTCCCGGATTCGCCCCACCAGTGCCCGAGCGATCGTCGGGCTGAATCGGCCGGCTCGTGACGGGTCGACGGAGGTCAGCGGATCCAACCCGGACCCCCCACCTCCGGAGCGGGTCAGGCTCACGGTCTCGACGTCCCAGCCCCGATCCGCGAGGCCCTGCCCGAGCCGTACCGTGAAGACTTCTGCGCCGCGGCGCAGGTCGGTGGCAGCCACGATGAGAACACGAGGCATGCGCACTCAGTCGTGCTCGCCGACAGCCACCGCCATCACCAACGCCGATGTGTCGGTATGGGTGATGGTGACCAGGACGTCGGTGATGCCCATGCCCTCGGCACGCCGTGCCGCCGCCCCGTACATGTTCACAGTGGGCTTGCCCCCGCCCGTTATCTCGATGTCTTGCCATCTGATTCGACGCCACCCGGTGCCCAGCGACTTCATGACCGCCTCCTTGCCTGCGAACCGGGCCGCATACCGGCGGGCCGGGGAAGCGAAGCGGCGGGCATATTCCCTCTCGTGCTCCGTGAAGCAGCGCTCGGCGAATCTCGGGTATCGGTCGAGGACTCGCTCCACCCGGGCGATATCTGCCAGATCAACTCCCAGGCCGAGGATTCGCACCGGTGAAGGTTACCGACCCCTCGTCTCTGGCCTATTCCACCGTCACGGTCTTGGCAAGGTTGCGGGGCTTGTCCACGTCCAAGCCGCGCGACATCGCCACGTAATAGGCGAGCAGCTGCAACGGCACCACCGCGGTGACCGTGCACAACAGGTCCGGCCCCGCGGGCACTCTGATCACATGGTCCGCCACCTGGCCCACTTCGTCACCTTCCTCGGCGACGAGGACGATGGTGGCACCGCGGGCCTTCATCTCCTCCATGTTGGACAGGGTCTTGGTCCGAACGTGGCTGTCGGTTGCGATGCCGAGCACCACCACCCCGGGCTCGATCAATGCGATCGGGCCGTGCTTCATCTCACCGGCGGCATACCCCTCGGCGCGAACGTAGGCGATCTCCTTGAGCTTCAACGCCCCCTCCATGGCAACGGGGAAGTCCCCGGAGCGGCCCAGGAAGAAGAAGTGCTCGGTGTCTGCCCAGGCCGGGCCGAGAGGCGCGATGGCATCGGCGCGCTCCAGCACCCGCTCCACCTGGTCGGGGAGCCGGAGCATGTCATTCACCAGGACCTCGATCGCACCCGGGTCGAGGGCGCCCCTCACCTGGGCGAGGTAGAGCCCCAGCAACTGCATCGCTACCAATTGTGTGGTGAAGGTCTTGGTAGCCGCGACCCCGATCTCCGGGCCGGCCCGGGTGTACAGGACCGCATCGGACTCCCTCGCCAGGGCAGACTCCACGACGTTCGAAACCCCGATGACCGTCGAGCCTTGGGCCTTGGCGTAACGCACCGCGGCCAGAGTGTCGATGGTCTCGCCCGACTGGCTGATGCCGATCACCAATGAGTTGGCATCAAGGACCGGGTCGCGATATCTGAACTCCGATGCGATGTCGATCTCGACGGGAAGCCGGGCCCAGCGCTCGATGGCGTACTTGGCCATCATCGCCGCGTGGTACGAGGTCCCGCAGGCCACCACGAACACCTTGTCGATCTCCCTCAGCTTCCGGTTGTCGATCTCCAATTCATCGAGGACCACCCGTCCGGGAATCGTGACCCGTCCGGCGAGCGTGTCGGCGATGGCATGGGGCTGCTCGAAGATCTCCTTGAGCATGAACGTCTCGTAGCCCCCTTTCTCCGCGGCCTCGAAGTCCCATTCCACAGTGCGCTGGTCGAGCTCCACCTGGTTTCCTTCGAGGTCGGTGAGCTGGATCGAGCCGGGGCGGATCTCGACGATCCGGTCGTCCTCGACGACCACCATCTCTCTGGTGTGCTCCAGAAATGCCGGGATGTCGGAGGCGAGGAAGTTCTCACCATCGCCGTGACCGACAACCAGCGGCGAGCCGCGCCGGGCCCCGACCAGGACATCGGGCTCGGAGCGCCTCATCACGACCAGGGCAAGAGCCCCGTCAGACTGATTCATCACTTGGCGAACCGCCTCGGCGAGACCGAGGTCCGCCATGTCCTCGATCATGTGCGCCACGACCTCGGTGTCGGTGTCGCTCTCGAAGACATGGCCGTTCTGGACCAGCTTCTCCTTGAGGTCCACCCAGTTCTCGATGATCCCGTTGTGCACCACGACCACGTCCCTAGTGCAGTCGAGGTGAGGGTGGGCGTTCCCGGTGTTGGGAGCGCCATGAGTCGCCCACCGGGTGTGGCCGATCCCTGCGTGGGCTATCGCCGGGGACTCGCGATCCACCAATTGCTGCAGGTCGGCGATCCGACCCGCCTGCTTGAGGACGGTCAGCGAGTCGCCGTGGTTGAGAGCCACGCCGGCCGAGTCGTAGCCCCGGTACTCGAGGCGGGCCAGTCCGGGCATCAAGACGTCGACCACCGAACGGGGCCCGACGTATCCAACGATTCCACACATATCAGTTCCTTCGCATCTCTCTCTTCGAAGTTCGGTCGATCAGGGTCGAAATGGTGACCCTGCAACCAAATTCGGGGGTTGTGTTCGTGATGCGTGCGCTGAGCCGGGGGAGCCGGCGCTCATGGGTGGGCTTCTGTTCCGGGATCACTCCCGGGTTTTGCTCCCAACCTCACGACCTGAGCTGGCCGGGAAGGCATCCGCCGAAATTTCGATGACCTTCCTCCTCGTCCCCTCGCCAAGACGGCGAGGGCTGGCGCTGTTGCTATGGCGCACGCGTGGCTTTGTGTTCCCTGCTCACCCCTTTCCAAACGTCGTCTCTGTGATGGCCGACAGCCTGTCAGCGTAGTGCCTGGCTCGCTCTTCGGAAGAGGCCTCCACCATGATTCGGATCAGCGGCTCGGTGCCTGATGCCCGCACCAGGACCCTTCCCTCTTCCCCGAGCTCCTCCTCGACTGCCCTCACCTCATCCCAGAGGTCGGTTGCGTTGTCGAGGTCCGCACTGCGCTTGACCCTGACGTTGTTGAGGATCTGGGGGTATTCGACGATCGCCTCGGTGCGCAGCTCTCGAAGCTCTTTCCCGGTGCCGGCGACGACTTCCAGGAGGCGCACGGCTGTGAGCAAGCCATCCCCGGTTTGTCCCTTGTCGAGGAAGATGATGTGACCTGACTGCTCTCCTCCGAGGAGGCCCTTCCGCTCGGCGAGCGCCTCCATCACATACCGGTCGCCAACCTGGGTCTCCACCACTTCGATCTCGGCTTCCGCCATCGATTTCCGGAAGCCGAGATTGGACATGACGGTGGCGACTACGAGGTTCTTGGTCAGCTTCCCCTGCGCCTTGAAGTGCCTCGCGAGCACCGCCATGATCACATCGCCGTTGGCCACCCTTCCGTCCTCGTCGATGGCGATGAGGCGATCGGCGTCGCCGTCGAAAGTAAGGCCGATCCGGCCGTGTGCATGTTCGGCGAGGAATTCAGGGTGGGTGGCCCCCACGCCGCGGTTGATGTTGGTCCCATCAGGGGCATCGGCGAAGACCTCGGCGTCCGCCTTGAGCCTTGCAAAGACACGCGGTGCCGCCTGATAAGCGGCTCCGTTGGCGCAGTCGAGGGCGATCCTGAGGCCGCTCAGCCCGTACCGCGAGATGGCGACCAGGTGCGAGACATACGAATCGAGGGCGTCGGAGTCGGAGAAACGGGTTCCGATGGCATGGCCGATGGCCGACTTGGACCCCTGGGAGCGAATCCGGTCTTCGATTTCCCGCTCCACCTCATCGGGCAGCTTGGTCCCACGGGCCGCCAACAGTTTGATCCCATTGTCCTCGGCCGGGTTGTGCGAGGCAGAGACGATCGCGCCCATCGTGGCCCCGGTGGTCGCGGTCAGAAAACTGATCCCGCCACTGGGGAGTACTCCGATGTCCAGGGTGTCGATCCCCACCGAGTGAAAGCCTGCCTGCAGTGCCAGCGACAGCATCTCACCGGAGCGCCGGGTGTCCCTGCCGACGACGACCGGGCCGTTCCTCAGATAAGAACCGGCCGCCTTGCCGATAGAGAGGGCGAGCTCGGGGGTGAGTTCGGAGCCGGCGACACCGCGAACTCCGTCGGTGCCGAAGATGGCCTTTCCCTCGTCGAGGAGACGACGGAGGTCGGCCAACTCAGCGCTTCGTGTACTGCGGGGCCCGGCGCGCCTTGCGCAGGCCGTACTTCTTGCGCTCGACGGCGCGAGCGTCCCGGGTCAACATCCCCGCCTTCTTCAGCGTGGGCCGCAATTCCTCGTCGAGCACGATGAGGGCGCGTGCGATGCCGAGGCGCAGGGCGTCGACCTGGCCGGTGGTGCCGCCACCCTCGAGAGTGGCCTCGACGTCGTAACGGCCCTGGGTCTGGGTGATCTGCAGAGGCTCCATCACACGCATCCTGGCGGCCATCGTCGGGAAGTAGACCTCGAGCGGCCGGCCGTTGAGGGTGACCTGACCCGACCCGTCGCGAAGTCGCACTCTTGCGACCGAGGTCTTGCGCCTTCCAGTGGCCTGGACGAGCGGCTTGGGCATCAGAGTTCCACCTTTCGAACGTCGAGCTCCAGGGGCTGCGGCTGTTGGGCCGCATGAGGATGCTCGGCACCGGCATAGACCTTCAGCTTGCGGGCCATCTGACGGCCCAACTTGTTCTTGGGGAGCATGCCTCTCACCGCACGCTCGATGATGGCTTCCGGCCGTCGCAGGCGAAGGCTCTCGAAGGACTCCGCCTTGATGCCGCCTGGATAGCCGGAGTGGCGGTAGTAGATCTTGGACTGGCTCTTCCCGGATGTCACTGCCACCTTCTCCGCGTTCACCACGATGACGAAGTCACCCCCATCGATGTGCGGGGCGAACGTCGGCTTGTGCTTGCCACGGAGCAAAGTGGCGACTTCTGAGGCGAGACGGCCAAGGGGAAGGTCCGTGGCGTCGACGACGTGCCAGACGCGGGTCACATCGGCGGCCTTGGGCGAAAATGTCTTGTTGGAGTTCATGTGTGGTGCCTCGGCAGGTTGAAAGATACCGGGACGTCGGGAAACGGCTCCCGAGCCGGGAGCAGGCATATGCTACGACGGAGCCGACGCCTAGGCCAATCGCGATGATCACCCTCGACGACATCAGAGAGGCCCGATCCAGGTTCGAGGGTCGGGTCACCGAGACCCCCTTGCTGTGGTCCCAGTCATTCAGCCGGATGACCGGCCGGGACGTCTATTTGAAGGCCGAGTGCATGCAGCGTGCCGGCTCATTCAAGATCCGTGGCGCCCTGAACGTGCTCACCCGACTCGACGGCCAGCCGGTGGTAGCTGCTTCCGCAGGCAACCACGCCCAGGGGGTAGCGCTGGCCGCCTCCTTCACCGGCTCGCAATGCACCGTGTTCATGCCGGCCGGGGCCCCGATCCCGAAGATCAAGGCGACCCAGGACTACGGGGCACAGATCGAGCTCACCGGGACCTCCCTCGCCGATGCGGTCGAAGTCGCGAGGGCCAACGCAGAGGAGACAGGTGCCCGGTTCGTTCACCCTTATGACGACCCGCTGATCATCGCAGGGCAGGGGACTCTCGGGCTCGAGGTCCTGGAGCAACTCCCCGATGTGGGCACGGTGCTCGTTCCCACGGGGGGCGGAGGTTTGCTCAGCGGGACCGCTCTCGCCCTCCGATCCTTGAAACCGGACGTGAAGGTCATCGGTGTCGAGATCGCAGCCGCGGCGGTTTATGCCGAAAGCCGCGCCCGGGGCTCCGTGATCCGGGACTATCCGCGGGGCAAGCCGACCGTCGCAGACGGAATTGCCGTCTCGGTGCCGTCCGACCTGGTCTGGGAAATCGCCGAGAGCTACGTCGACGACTTCCTGGTCGTCAATGACGATCAGGCAACGGCGGCCCTGACCTGGATCCTGGAGAGGTCGAAGCTGATGGTCGAGGCCGCCGGGGCGGTGGGCCTGGCGGCAGTCATGGAGAAGCTGATCCCCGACGACGCGCCGGACCCGATCTGTGTTGTCCTCTCCGGGGGCAACATCGACCTCATGTTCCTGGAGAAAGCGGTGCGCCACGGTCTGGAAGCGTCGGGGCGGTTCGCCCGCTTCAAGGTCCTGGTCCCCGACGAACCGGGCAATCTGGCGCGCATCCTCTCGGTCATCGCCGAGAACGGGGGCAACCTCGTTCACGTCGAGCACCATCGAGAGGGGTTCCGCCTCCCATTCGGCAAAGTCGAGATCGAGCTCTCAGTCGAGACCAGGGATGCCGACCACGCCGCCCGCATCGGCACCGCGATCGAGTCCGTAACGGGTTGATCACCGCATAGGGGTTGTCCCCCAGGGGGAGCCTCCCCATAGGCGGTATCTCCCCCGTCCCGCACCATCGTCCTCATGCTGCATGCGACGACAAACCGGAGGACAACCATGTACATCTCACGGATCATCCCGTTCCGAGGCAACGACAAACGAAACGGCACCACCAAGTTCGCCGTGAGCCGGGACCGGCTCCGCAACCCGAAGATCGACGCAGAGCCAACCCGCTCTCCGTTCGACGCCCTGGCCCGGGGCCTGGTTTCGATAGGAGATCGGCTCCGAGCGTCTCAATCGTTGCGGGTGCTGTGACCCGGCGATTCAGTAACCGACTTCCCAGAGGGTCAAGCCGTGGGGCGGCGCGACCGTGGCCACCCGACTGCGATCCCGAGAGGCGATGACTTCCGGGATCGCAGCCGGCTCGGTGAACCCCCGGCCCACGTCGTAGGCGAGCCCGACCAGAGAACGCACCATCTGATGGCAGAAGGCGTTGGCCCGAATCCAAAAGGTGAGCAGGTCGCCTTCCGACACCCAGCGCGCCTCGTCGACCCGTCGAATGTTGGAGGCTCCTTCGACTGCGCGGCAGAAGGTGGAGAAGTCGTGCTCGCCCAGCACTGCAGACGCCAACGGAGCTCATTCCCGGAACGTCCAGGGGGCGACCAACGTGCCACACATGATTCCTGGCCAAAGGATCGGGAGCCAGGGCCGTGGAGACCTGGTACCGGTAGCGGCGAAAGATCGCCGAAAACCGTGCATTGAAGGCCTCGTCGGCGGGTGACACGGCATTGACCGCGATCTCGGGGCCCAGGATCCCGTTCAAGGATCGAGCCACGGCTTTCTCGTCGATCACTACATCGGTCACGAAGGAGACCACCTGGCCCCGAGCATGGACCCCGGCGTCGGTCCGACCCGCCACCGCGGTCTCAACCGGCGACCCAAGCAAAGTTGCCAGGGCTGCCTCCAATTCTCCCTGCACGGTTAGCTGACCCTCCTGACGCGCATAACCCCGGTACCCCGACCCGTCGTAGGCGAGGTCGATCCGGTAGGTGGGCATCAGAACAAGGCGGCGAACAGGGCGAAGGGCACACCAAGGAGAGCCCGGAATATCACCACCAGGGCGAAGCCGATAAGGACCGCCACCACCGCATCACGTGTCTTGAGCTCGGCCGCTTCCTTGGTGGCTAGCACCAGGACAACCAGATACCACGCCAGCCCGATTGCCCCCACTGCCGCGCCGAAAATATCGAGAAGAAGCGGGAGGACCGCAAGGCCCTGGAGGGCGAACACCGTCTGCGGGCGCGCCGAGGATTGGAACAGCCGGGTAGCGACGAACCACGTGGCGAAACCGAGGATCAACCAGGAAGCGACACCTCCGATCGCCGTCTCCAAGAGGCCGGTGAGGGAGAACGCCCCGAGCACCCCGTGGACCAAGAGTGACCCCACGTAGGTGGCTACGGCCACCAGGGCAACGATGATCGCAGAGTCTGCTGCTGCGTCCCCGTCGAAGAAAGCCTCGGTGAAGGCTCTCCGGTCGAGGACGCTGGCCCGACCCGCCCTGCGTGAACATCTTGGTCACGGACGGGGAGGGTAAACCGGGCGGCGCCGTCCCGCTCCGGGTCACCTGCGTAGACGGACCCTCCTAACCGAGTGGTCCGACGCCTTCTCCAGGATCAGGGTCGCACGCTCCCGGGTGGGGAGGATGTTCTCCACCAGGTTCACCTCGTTGATCCGTTGCCAGATGTCTACGGCGACCCTCGACGCTTCTGCATCAGACAACCCAGCGAAGCGCCGGAAGTAGGCGTCGCTCTGTGCGAAGGCCGTGTCGCGCAATGTCAGGAATCGCTCCACGTACCAGGCGCGGATGTCTTCGAGATCGGCGTCGACGAAGAGCGAGAAGTCGAAGTAGTCAGACAGGAAGGCGCCACCGTGACCGGCCTGGAGGACGTTGAGCCCCTCGACGATCAGGATGTCGGGACGGCTCACCAGACGCACCTCATCCGGGACGATGTCATAGGCGATGTGGGAGTAGACCGGGATCTCCAAGTGGTCCTCTCCACCCTTGGCCCGGGCTACGAAGTCGATGAGGCGCTGGCGGTCATAGCTCTCGGGGAACCCCTTGCGCTCCATCAACCCCCTCTCCTCGAGCACACGGTTCGGATAGAGGAAGCCATCGGTGGTCACCAATTCCACCCTCGGGTGGTGGGGCCAGCGGGCCAGCAGCTCCTGCAGGAGTCGGGAAGTCGTCGACTTCCCGACTGCGACCGACCCGGCTACCCCGATCACAAACGGCATAGGGGTCGGCGGGGCGCCGAGAAAGGTGTCGGTGACCGAGGCCAGTTGCCGACTCCCCTGGACGTGGAGGTTAAGGAGGCGGGAAAGCGGTAGATAGGTGTGCTCCACCATGTCGATGTCGAGGAGCACGTTGATGCCCCGGATCTTCTCGATGTCCGATTCGGTCAGGGTCAGCGGCGTGTTCGCCCTGAGGGCCGACCACTCCTCACGAGAGAAGTCGAGATAGAGCGGTTCGGTCATCGATGTCAGGCTACAAGCGCTTTCTATCGCAACGGCCTGGGTGATCGTGCGATAATCGCCTCATGACCGATCGCCCCTATCCCGAAGCCAGCCAGGCCACGACGGCACTCGTCCTGGGAATCCTCAGCATCGTCATATGCCAGGTCCTTGGGCCGTTCGCCTGGTCGATGGGGAGCAAGGAGATGCAGGCCATCGACGCCGGCCGGCGCCCACCGGAGAACCGGGGCACCGCGAATGCCGCCAAGATCCTCGGGATCGTGGGCACGGTGCTGCTCGGCATCGCCGTGATCGGCATCATTCTCTTCTTCTTGCTATTCAGCGTCGCCGCCGTCACCACGAGCTAATCCCGCGCTAGTCACAACGCGCGGAAATCTGCGCAAGTCGGGCCAAAACATGCCGATAAAGGGACGCATGGGCCAATTCAGTGCGACATTGCGAGTTCCCGGGGACAACAACGCGCTGCCGGCAACCGTTGATATCGGCGACGGTCGGCTCCGAGTTGAATCCGGAAGTCACGTCATAGGCAACTGGGCGCTCGGTGAGATTGACATCACCCAGAGCCCCGAAGGTGTCCACGTCACTGCCGAAGGCGAGGTGTTGATCCTCGAGATCAGCGAGAGTGCCGCCTTCCACGAGGCAGCTGGGACCAACGGCGGGAAACCGGCTCCCAAGCCGAACAGCCCGTTCAAGATGCCCAATCTCTCCCGCACCTCGAAGCATTCCACGGACAGACCGGACGCCGGTCGCCCCGCCGCGGCCACACCAAAAGTGGAGACCCGCACTCCGCCCAAGGCCACAGGTACCACAGAGGCTCCCAATCCCAAGGTCAAGGAACCGATCTTCATCGATCGCTGGCTGGCGGCTGCGGAGAGGGCTGTCGGGCAGCACCTGCCCAATTGGGTGTTCAGCCGCGGTGGCGCGGTAGTGGTGCTCGGCGCGCTGGCGATTGCGATCCTGTTCCCCGCCCTGGTCTCCACGGTGCTCTTGATCGGAGGCACCATCCTCCTGGTCCTCGGAGGAGTGACCATGCTGGACCATGTCCTGGCAGCCCGGATGCTGAAAGCGAAGGTCACCTCGATCCAATGCCTGATCGTCGGTGGAATCCTGGTGTTCGTCGGCGTCTTGTTCGGGATGCTCGCGTAACAGCTTGAACGCCGGCCGACTTTGTCCGATCTGGCTCCGTCGAGTCACCCTGGTCGCGCAGCCAGGGACTACCTAGATCACTCTCGTCGATTGGTTTCGGCCTCGGACAAACAGACGCCGGTCGGCCGGGGCTTCCGCGCTCAGTCGACCGAAGAGAGCGCAAGTCACCTGGCCCGCAATCAGACGAGTTCGATTATCGCCTCTTCGGCACCGTCGCCACGGCGGGGGCCGAGCTTGGTGATCCGGGTGTAGCCACCGGGACGGTCGGCATAGCGGGGCGCCACCTCGTCGAACAGTCTGCTCACCGCTTCCCGACTGGTGATGGTCTTCATCACCGTCCGCTTGGAATGGAGATCGTTCGTGCGCGCCTTGGTGATCAGCTTCTCCGCCAGGGGGCGCACCGCCCGCGCCCGGGGCAGGGTGGTGGTGACCTTCTCTTTGATGAAGAGATCAGTCGCCAGGTTGGCGAGCAGCTTGCGCTCGTGTGATGGGGAGCCCCCGAGGCGGGGGCCCTTCCTGGGGCGTGGCATCAGCCACCGCCACCGGCGTCGGCCAGGCTCAGGCCCAGCTCGTCGAGCTTGGCCGTCACCTCTTCGAGGCTCTTCTGGCCGAAGTTGGTGATGTTGAGCAGGTCGTCGGAAGTGCGCTCGATGAGCTCGCCCACGGTCTTGATCTGGGCCCGACGGAGACAGTTCCGCGGCCGCTCCGACAGGTCGAGGGCCTCGATGGGAAGCTCCTTCTCCGGGAACCCGGCGTGCTCGGTCTGCACGTCGCCCAACTCCAGGCCCTGTCCCTCGCCCATGTCGGCGAAGAGGCCCATGAGCTCACGAAGGGTCTTGCCGGCTGACGAAACGGCCTCGCCGGGATCGATAGCGCCGTTGGTCTCGACGTCGAGGACCAATCGGTCGAAGTTGGTCATCTGCCCGACCTGGGTGTTCTCCACCCGGTAGGACACCCTGCGCACCGGTGAGAAGATCGAGTCGACGGGAATCACTCCGATGGTCGAAACGGACCCCTTGTTGGCATCGGCGCTGCGATAGCCGACTCCGGGAGAGACCGTCAGCTCCATCTCGAGGCGGCCGCTGGCACTGAGGGTCGCGATGTGGAGATCGGGATTGACGACCTCTACTCCGGCCGGGAGCTTCACGTCGCCGGCCTTGACCTCGCCGGCTCCCTTGGCCGTGAGATAGACGACCTCGGTGTCGGTCCCTTCCATCCGGACGACCATGCGCTTGATGTTCAGGATGATGTCCACGACGTCTTCGACGACGCCGGGGATGGTCGAGAACTCGTGCTCCACGCCTTCGATGCGGATCGAGGTGACCGCGGCGCCCGGGATGCGGGACAGCAGCGTGCGGCGCAGGGTGTTACCGAGGGTGTACCCGAAGCCTGGCTCCAAAGGCTCGACGACGATCTTGGACCGGATGTCGGAGAGCGACTCCTCTTCGATTTGGGGACGCTGGACGATCAACAACAGTGGTACCTCACTTCGAGTAGAGCTCGACGATCAATTGCTCGTTGATAGCGGTGTCGATCTGATCCCTGCGGGGATGATCCTTGACCGCGATCTTGCGCTCGCCGAGGTCGACCTCGAGCCAGGCCGGGGCCTCCCGGCCCTGGGTGTCCACGGCGTGCTGGATGACGATGGCCTCCCGGCTCGCGTCTTTGACAGACACGGTGTCGCCGGGCCGGACCTGGTAGCTGGCGATGTCCACCTTCTTCCCGTTGACCCGGAAATGCCCGTGATTGACGAGCTGGCGGGCCTGAGGGCGGGTGGCGGCAAGGCCTGAGCGCCAGACGACGTTGTCGAGGCGCTGTTCCAGGAGCTGGAGAAGGTTCTCACCGGTGATCCCGGGACGCCGTGCAGCCTCCTTGTAATAGAGGCGGAACTGGCGCTCGAGGACCCCGTACATGGTGCGGAGCTTCTGCTTCTCACGGAGCTGGATCAGGTAGTCGCTCTCCCGAATCCGACCCCGGCCATGCTCACCGGGGGGATAGGGGCGACGGTCGACCGGGCACCGCTTCGACTGGCAGAGCGGCGTCCGGGCGCGACGACATGCCTTGTGACGGGGGCCGGTGTAGCGAGCCATCAGCCGCGCCTCCGCTTCTTGGGACGACAACCATTGTGAGGGATCGGGGTCACGTCGCGGATCCAGGTGACTTCCATGCCCATGTTCTGCAGGGTGCGAACAGCCGTGTCCCGACCCGACCCGGTGCCGCTGACGATCACATCGAGCTTGCGGATCCCGTGCTCGCCGGCGCGGCGGGCTGCCTCTTCGGCCGCGACCTGGGCGGCGTAAGGGGTCGACTTCCTCGAGCCCTTGAACCCGACGGAGCCGCCCGACGTCCAGGCCACCGAGGCCCCGGTCTGGTCGGTGATATTGATGATCGTGTTGTTGAAGCTGGCCTTGATATGGGCCTGTCCGTGGGAGATGTTCTTTCTCTCCTTGCGACGGACTCGCTTCGCTCCTTGCTGCTTCGCCACCTACAAACTCCTACTTCGTGACCTTTTTCTTGCCGGCGATCGCCACCCGCCGGCCCTTGCGGCTCCTGGCGTTGGTGTGGGTGCGCTGGCCCCTGACCGGCAAGCCGCGACGGTGGCGGATGCCCTGGTAACTCCCGATCTCGATTTTCCGCTTGATGTTCTGCTGGACTTCGCGACGAAGGTCTCCCTCCACCTGGAGGTTGGCCTCGATGTAGCGGCGGATCCGGGTCACCTCGTCGTCGGTCAACTGCCGGACCCGGGTATCGGGGTCCACCCCGGTCTCGGCGCAGATCTGGTGAGAGCGGGTGAGGCCGATCCCGTAGATATAGGTGAGGCCGATCTCCAGCCTCTTGTCCCGAGGAAGGTCGACTCCTGCGATACGTGCCACTCAGATCATCCTTGCCGTTGCTTGTGACGGGGGTTGGGGCAGATCACCCAGACGCGTCCACGACGCCGGATGATCCGACATTTCTCACACATCTTCTTGGTGGAAGGGCGTACCTTCATCAGCTGCTCCAAAACTTCGTATGCGTCCCGGCGGGCGAGCCAAACGGCACCGCTGTCACCGACCGATAGTGGACGCGTGTTTCCCAGGTCACGACCAAGCCCCAACCCTTTGAGGGGAAACGGGGGTTTGGAGTGCCCTGGGCATCTCCGGACTCGCCTGTGACGGGTCGGGAAGACCTTGTAATGCTACCCATGGCTCGCGATCTGCTCAAATTCGACCGCGACCGGCTCTTCACCCAGGGTGAACACCTGCGGGCCATCGGGGGTGAGGCAGACGGTGTGCTCGAAATGGGCCGAAAGGGAGCCATCTTCGGTCCGGACCGTCCATCCATCAGGGTCGACCTTCGTGTGCCGAGAGCCAACGTTGAACATGGGCTCGATGCACAGCGCCATGCCGGTGCGCAGCCTGAGCCCACGCCCTCGCTCACCATGGTTGGGCACCTGGGGCTCTTCGTGCATCTGCCGCCCGATGCCGTGCCCCACGTACTCCTCCACGATCCCGTAGCCATGCGCCTCGCCCACCTCGGCGACGGCGGCACCAATGTCGCCGACGTGGCCACCCTTGTGCACCGCCGCGATCCCGGCCCACAGCGCACGCTCTGTGACGTCGATCAACTCGAGAGCTGCGGAGTCGACGGTGCCGATCGGCACCGTGAACGCAGCATCGCCGTGAAATCCCTCGTAGATGGCGCCGGCGTCGACCGAGAGGATGTCACCTTCCTCGAGCCTGCGCACCGAGGGGATGCCATGGACGATGACGTCATTGGGCGATAGGCAGAGGGTGGCCGGGTACGTGCCGTGGTACCCGAGAAAGGAAGAAGTGCAACCGCGCTCATCGATGATCCGGGCCGAGATCGCCTCCAGATCGAGCAGCGAGGCACCAGGCACTGCCGCTTCCCTCACCGCTTGGTGGATGGCGGCCACCGCCGCGCCCGCTTTTTGCATCTTGGAGAACTCGCGGCGGCTCTTGATGGTGATCATCGCCCAGCCTTGGCCTCGAGGGCGGAGAGAACGCGATCGGTGACCTCATCCATGTCCCCCATCCCGTCCACGGACACCAAAAGCCCCCTGCTCCCATAGGTCTCCAAAAGCGGGGCGGTCTGCTCGGTGAACACCCTGAACCGGTTGCGGATCGTCTCCTCGGTGTCATCGGCACGACCCCGGATCAGAAGCCGCTGGGTCAACTCTTCGAGATCGACCTGGAAGACCACCACGGCGTCCAGGCCGTCCTCACCGATCAGAGCGTCGAGGGCCGCGACCTGCCCGCCGGTCCGGGGGAACCCGTCGAGGATGAAACCACTCGCGGCGTCGGCCTCGGCGAGCCGCTGTTCCAACATCTGCACGGTTATCTCGTCGGGCACGTACTCGCCGGACTTCATGATGGCGTCGACTTGCCTGCCGAGGTCGGTGCCCGCCGATGCGTGATGCCGGAACATCTCCCCGGTGGAGATATGGGGCACCTCGAGCTGCTGCGCCACCCGGGTCGCCTGAGTTCCCTTGCCGGCCCCGGGAGGACCGATAAAGAGCAGCCGCATCAGGACAGAGTCCTCATGTGTCGTGCTGTCGTAAGACGTAGTACGTAACACGTAAAACGGGGGATCCTGACATGACCTGAGGTCATGTCAGGATCCCTTCATAGTTCCGCATCGTCAGCTGGGATTCGATCTGCTTCATCGTCTCCAGGGCCACCCCGACCACGATCAGGATGGAGACACCCGAGAAGGCGATCGAGATGTTCCAAACAGCTCCGGCGATAGCGGGGAGGATGGCGATGACGGCCAGGAAGATCGAACCGGGCAGCGTGATCCGGTTCAGGATGAACGCCAAGTGCTTGGCGGTCTGGCGGCCGGGACGCACCCCGGGCACGAACCCGCCCTGGCGCTGGATCATCTCTGCCTGCTTCTCGGGGTCGAACTGGATCGCCGTGTAGAAGTAGGTGAAGAAGATGATCAGTGAGAACAGGATCAGGATGTACCACCAGCTGACACTGCCGTTCCCGCCGAGGTTGTCGTCGATCCAGCGGTAGATCGACTGCACCCATGCCGCATCGGAAGGGATGGCGGTGATGATCAGCGAGGGGATGAGCAACACCGACGTGGCGAAGATCACCGGGATCACGCCGGCGGTGTTCACCTTCAGCGGGATGTAAGTCGACTGCCCACCCATCACGCGGCGCCCACGAACTCGCTTCGCGAACTGGATCGGGATCCGGCGCTGCGCCTGGTCGACGTAGATGATGGCCCCGATCATCAACAGGAACACCACAACGACGACCACGAATCGAATCGGGAGGTTGGCGGCGACGGTCTGGCCCCAGATCTGGCCGAAGATGAAGGGAAACTGGCTCAGGATGGAGACGAAGATGATCAAAGACATCCCGTTGCCAACACCGCGTTGGGTGATGAGCTCACCGAGCCACATGACGGTCGCAGTTCCCGCAGTCATGGTGAGGACGATGAGGATCACCCGCCCCGTGGTGTAGTTGGGGATGAGGTCGATCCCGCCGGTGAACCGGCCAACGTGGAACAGGTAGGTGAAGCTGGTCGACTGGATCAAGGCCAGGATCACCGTCAGGTACCGGGTCCACTGGGTGATGACCTTGCGCCCGGATTCACCCTCTTCCTGAAGCGCCTGGAGCTTGGGGATCACCACGGTCAGCAACTGGACGATGATCGACGCGGTGATGTAGGGGATGATCCCGAGGGCGAAAACCGAGAACGACTCCAGGGCACCCCCGGAGAAGAGGTTGAGCAGACCGTAGATGCCACCGGCCTGCTGCTGTTGCTGGAACAGCTCCACTGCCTGGAGATCGATGCCGGGCACCGGGATGGTGGCACCGAGCCGGTACACCCCGAACATGGCCAGCGTGAAGAAGATCTTTCCCCGGAGGTCGGGGACTTTGAACATGTTGCGGTAGATGGAGAGCATTGCGTTCTACGTCCTGCGTGTTTCGTAGTCGTAACACGTGTCACGCACTACGGCACCTTTGAGTTCAGATGACTTCAACAGTGCCCCCGGCAGCCTCGATCTTCTCTTTGGCCTTGCCACTGAATGCATGCGCCTTCACGGTCAGCGCCTTGCCCAGGTCGCCCTGAGCCAGCACCTTGACCCGGCCTTTGTGCCGGATCAGCCCCCGATCACGCAGCGACTCCGGGGTCACCTCGCTCCCAGCGTCGAAACCATCCAGGGCGGCCAGGTTGACGATGGCGAACTCTTCCTTATTGGGGTTCTTGAAACCGGGGAGCTTGGGGAGCCGCATCGCGAGCGGGGTCTGCCCGCCTTCGAACCCGGGACGGAGCGTGTTGCGGGCCTTCAGGCCCTTGGTGCCCCGCCCTGCAGTCTTGCCCCTGCGACCACCCTCACCGCGCCCGACGCGGATCGCCTTCTTCTTGGAGCCAGGGGCCGGCTTCAGATGGTGCAGCTTGAGCTGCTCTTTGCTCTCTTCAGCCATTTCAGCCTTCCTCGACTTCGACGAGGTGCCGCACCTTGTGCAGCATCCCGCGCAGGGTTGGGGAGTCGGTGTGTTCCCGGCTCTGGTGGAGCTTGTGGAGGCCGAGCGACTCGACGGTCGCTCGGGTTTTCGGCTTCTCGCCGATCACCGATCTCTTCAAGGTCACTTTCAACTTCTTGTCCGCCATGCCTCAGCCTTTGTTGTGGGCGCGAAGCGCCTCGGTGGAGCGATAGGCAGCGAGCAGCCCGGGAGGCACGATGTCCTCCGCCTGCTTCCCGCGGAGTCGGGCCACCTCGTCGGGGCGACGCTGCCCGGTGAGGGCATTCATGGCCGCCTTCGCCACATTGAGATGGGTCGGGGATCCCAGGGACTTGGCCAGCGCATCGCGGATCCCGGCTGCTTCGAGGATCTGGCGCACCGCACCGCCTGCGATGACCCCGGTTCCGGGGGCAGCCGGCTTGATCAAAACCCTCGAAGCACCGTGCTCACCGGTGTTCTGATGGACGATGGTCTGACCGGCCATGGGGATGGTCACCATGGCGCGACGAGCCCCCTCCATGCCCTTCTGAATGGCGGCAGGGACTTCCTTGGCTTTCCCGTAGCCGATACCGACCCGCCCGGCCCCGTCACCCACCACCACCAGTGCGGTGAAGCTGAACCGGCGGCCACCCTTGACCACCTTGGCCACCCGGTTGATCTGGATTACCCGCTCGTCGTATTGGTTTTGCTCTTGTGCCATTTTCAGAAATCCAATCCGGCTTCGCGAGCTGCCTCAGCGAGAGCCTTGACCTTGCCGTGGAACTTGTAACCGCCCCGATCGAAGACCACGGCGCTGACCCCGGCGTCCTTGGCCCGACCGGCGAGCAGCTCGCCGACCTTGGCCGCGGTCGGGATGTTGAGGGCAGAAGAACGGAAGTCGGCCTCCTGAGACGACGCCGCGGCCAGGGTTCGACCCTGGGTGTCGTCGATGACCTGTGCGTAGATGTACTTGTTGCTGCGGAACACAGCGAGACGGGGGCGGTCACCGGTGCCCTGGACACGCTTCCGCACCCGGACGTGACGCCGGGCCCGAGCATCCTGTCGAGAGCCTCTCATCACTTGCCTGCCTTCCCGGCCTTGCGGCGCACGTACTCACCCGAATAGCGGATGCCCTTGCCCTTGTAGGGCTCGGGGGGCCGGATCTTCCGGATGTTCGCCGCAACCTGTCCCACCTGCTCCTTGTCGATCCCGGACACGACGATCCGGGTCGGCTCCGGGACCTCGAAGGTGATCCCGTCCGGTGCTGGGACGTCGACGGGATGGCTGAAGCCGACCAGCAACTCGACGTCCTGGCCCTTCAAAGACGCGCGATAACCGACGCCCTGGATCTCGAGGGTCTTGTTGAACCCTTCGGTGACCCCATGGACCATGTTGGCGAGGAGGGCGCGGCTCAGCCCGTGAAGGGCCTTCGACTCCCTGGTGTCGTCCTCACGGACGACGCTGATCTCCCCGTCCTCGATCGAGAAGCTGACCCGGTCGGGGAACTCTCGGGACAACTGCCCCTTCGAGCCCTTGACGGTCACCTGGGAGCCATCGACCTCGATGTCGACACCCGAAGGCACGGCCACCGGCATCTTGCCTACACGACTCATGTCACCAGACCTCACAAACGATCTCGCCACCGAGCCGGCGTCGACGCGCCTCGCGGTCGGGAAGCAATCCCTGGCTGGTGGACACCACGGCGACGCCGAGGCCGCCCTGGACCCGGGGCAGCTCGCCGGCGCCTCGATAGATGCGGTGGCCCGGCTTGGAGATGCGCTTGATCCCGCCGATCGCCGGCTGGCGACGATTGCCGTAACGGAGCACCAGCTCGAGCTCGTTGACCGTCCCGTTCTCCTTCACGTCGAACCGGTCGATGAAACCCTCATCGACGAGAATCCGGGCGATGCCGACCTTCATCTTCGACGCGGGCATCGAAACTCGCTCGTGACCGACAGCAACCGCGTTGCGGATCCGGGTCAGCATGTCTGCGATTGGATCGTTGACCATTACCAGGAGGCCTTTCTGACACCAGGGAGCTCGCCGGATGAGGCCAGCTCCCGGACACAGATGCGGCACATGCCGAAGTCACGCAGATACGCCCGCGACCTTCCGCAGCGCTTGCACCGGTTGTATCCCCTCACCTTGAACTTGGGCTTCCTGTTGGCCTTGACGACCAGGGATCTCTTAGCCATTTACTCTCCTCAAACCTCGATGGTCGCCTTGCGGAATGGGAATCCGTAGGCATCGAGCAACGCCTTGGCGTGCTCGTCGTTGGTGGCGGTGGTGCAAATCGTGATGTCCATGCCCCGGGTCGACGAGACCTGGTCGAAGTCGATCTCGGGGAAGATCAGCTGCTCGGTGACTCCGAAGCTGTAGTTGCCCCGGCCATCGAATGACCTGGGATTGAGGCCTCGGAAGTCGCGGATCCGGGGGATGGCCACGGCGAGCAGGCGGTCGAAGAACTCCCACATCCGCGCCCCGCGCAGGGTCACCGAGGCGCCGACCGGCATTCCCTCTCGCACCTTGAAGCCTGCGATCGACTTCCGGGACCGGTTCAGCTTGGCCTTCTGGCCCGTGATCAGGCTCAGCTCGTCCATGGCGGCGTCAACCGCCTTCTTGTCCGAGACCGCTTCGCCGACACCCATGTTGACCACGATCTTCTCGAGGCGCGGGATCTGCATCACGTTGTCGAGGCCGAGCTGGTCCTTGAGCTTCGCCGCCACCTCCTCGGAGTAGCGGGTCTTGAGACGGGGCGTGGTCACAGGTCACCCCCGCACTTCACACAGGTCCGGTGCTTCTTGCCTTTGTCGTCGATGCGATGCCCGATTCGGGTGGGCCCGCACTTCTCGCAGATGATCATCACATTGGAGACCGCGATCGGCATGTCCTTGTCGATGATCCCGCCCTGAAGGGTCTGGCCCCGGGGCTTGGTGTGCCGCTTGGCGGTATTGACCCCCTCGACCAGGACCTTGTCTTGCTTGGGCAGGACCCGGCTGATGCGTGACTCCTTGCCCGCGTCCTTGCCGGCGATCACCATCACCTTGTCACCTTGTTTGAGTCTCATCACAAAACCTCTGGGGCCAACGAGACGATCCGCATGAACTTCCGGTCACGAAGCTCCCTGGCCACCGGCCCGAAGATGCGGGTGCCGCGGGGTTGGGAGTTGTTGTCGATGATCACGCATGCGTTGTCGTCGAACCTGATGTACGTGCCGTCGGGCCGCCGCGACTCCTTCTTGGTGCGCACCACGACCGCCTTGACCACTTCGCCCTTCTTGACCGAGCCTCCGGGGTTGGCGTCCTTCACGGTGCCGACGATCACATCGCCGATGCCCGCGTAGCGACGCGACGAACCGCCGAGCACCCTGATACAGAGCAGCTCGCGGGCGCCGGTGTTGTCGGCCACCTTGAGTCGCGACTCCTGCTGGATCATCGTGCACGCTCCACGATCTCGACCACTCGCCAGCGCTTCTGCTTGGAGAGGGGACGGGTCTCCATGATCCGGACCGTGTCGCCGAGCTTGGCGTCGTTGGCCTCGTCATGGGCATGGAACTTGGTGCTGTGCCGAACCACCTTGTCGTAGCGGGGGTGGCTTCGCTGCGTAGGGACCTCGACGGTGACCGTCTTGTCTCTCGCATCGGAGACAACGACTCCCACCCGCACCTTGCGGCGGCCTCTGTTGATCATCTCGTCCGCCATCAGGCACTCTCCTCGGCCAGGGTCGTAGCCGACTCCTGGCCATCTCGCTCCCGCATCACGGTCAGGATGCGAGCAATGTCTTTCTTCACGTCGCGGAGTCGGGCGTTGTTGTCCAGCTGATTGGTGGCAAGCTGGAAACGCAGGTTGAAGCGCTCCGACTTTGCCTCCACCAAGGCCTCGACCAACTCGGCGTCGGTCATCTCGCGGATCTCGCTGGGGCTCATTGCTCCTCCCGGGATACGAAGCGAGTCCTGATCGGGAGCTTGTTGCCCGCCTTGCGCATGGCCTCGCGGGCCAGGTCCTCGGGGACGCCGGCCAGCTCGAACATGACACGGCCCGGCTTCACCACGGACACCCAGAACTCCGGGTTGCCCTTGCCCGACCCCATCCGGGTCTCGGCCGGCTTCTGAGTCACCGGCTTGTCGGGGAAGATCGTGATCCACACCTTCCCGCCACGACGCACCGCCCTGGTGATGGCGACACGAGCCGACTCGATCTGGCGGGCGGTGATCCACCCCGCCTCGAGCGCCTGCAGCCCGTACTCGCCGAAATTCACCTGGGTCCCGCCTTTGGCCACGCCGGAGCGGCGGCCACGATGGACCTTGCGGTGCTTCGTTCTCTTCGGCATCAACATACGCGACACCTGGTTTCAGTCTCATAGACCGGAGTGTTCATTCCTCCTCCGAGCTCTCGGCGGCCTCGGACTCGACTGCCACCTCGGCAGCGGTCTCCTCGACCGATTCTGTGTTGTCACCCTGCGCTGCGGGCTCGACCGCGGCCTCGCCGTCCGACGGGGGTGCGACCGGCGCTTCGGACGTCCACGACGTCCGACACGACTTCGTCGACCGGGACTTCGCTCTCCTCCCGCGCCGACTGGTACTCGACCTGGGCCTCGGCGGCTGTTGGGCGCCGTCCGCCCCCAGCCTCGATGATCCGCCGACCGCCTTCCTTCTTGCCGCCACCGGCCTCGATCAGGCGCTTTCCGCCACCGGCCTCGATGAGCCGTGGCTTGGCGTCCGACCCGGCAGCCTCCTCGGCACGGGACTTGATGCTCTTCCGGGTGCGACGGGCGGGCCCGCCTGTGGCCAGATCGGCTTCGGCTGCGATCCGGTCTCCGGAGACCTGCCCCCTGGAGATGACCTCGCCCCGATAGACCCAGACCTTGACCCCGATGGTCCCGACCGTGGTGTGTGCGGTGGCGGTGCCGTAGTCGATGTCGGCGCGCAACGTGTGCAGGGGTACCCGGCCCTCCCGGTACCACTCACGGCGGCCCATCTCGGCGCCGCCGAGGCGGCCCTTGCACTCGACGCGGACACCTTCGGCGCCCGCCTTGAGCGCGGAGGCGATGGCGCGCTTCATGGCACGGCGGAAAGCGATCCGGTTCTCGATCTGGTCGGCGATGCCCGCGGGCCAGCAGGGCTGCATCGAGGTCGGGGTCCTTGACCTCGTTGATGTTCAGCTTGACCGGCCGGTCGGCCATGGCCTCCAGAGCACCGCGGAGGCGCTCGGCCTCGCCGCCCTTGCGACCGATGACCACACCGGGCCGGGCGGTGTGGATGTCCACGATCAGCCGGTCACGGGTCCGCTCGATGTCGATCCGGGACAGGGCGCCCCTGGTCAACTCTCCCTTGAGGTAGTCGCGGATTTGCCAGTCCTCATTGACGAACTTGACGTACTCCTTGTCGGAGAACCACTTCGATTTCCAGTCAGTGGCAATACCAAGCCGGAACGAATAAGGGTGAACCTTCTGACCCATCAGCTCACCTCCTCGCTTCCGTCTGACACCACGATCGTGATGTGGCTGGTCCGCTTCCTGATCCGTGTGGCCCGGCCACGGGCCCGGGGCCGAAAGCGCTTGAGAGTCGGTCCTTCGTCGGCAAAGGCCTCGGCGATCACGAGGTCGTCGGGGTCGAGGGCAAAGTTGTGCTCGGCGTTGGCGACAGCCGAGTGCAGCACCTTGGCGACGGGCTCGGTCGCCCCGCGCGACGTCAGGCGCAGCAAGTCCTCGGCCTCGGTGACGGGAAGGCCACGGACGAGGTCGAGCACAAGACGCACCTTGTACGGCGACTGCCTGATGTACTTGGCTTGGGCCTTGACCTTCATCGCTTCCTCGCCGACTTGTCCGCGTGGCCACGGAAGGTCCGGGTCGGGGCGAATTCGCCGAGCTTGTGGCCCACCATGGACTCGGTGATGTAGACCGGCACGTGCTTGCGGCCGTCGTGGACCGCGATCGTGTGGCCGATCATCTCGGGGATGATCGTGGAGCGCCGGGACCAGGTCCTGATCACTCGTTTCCCACCCGATCTGTTGAGCTCATCCACTTTCGCCGCCAGGTGGTCATCGACGAATGGCCCCTTCTTGAGACTGCGAGCCATGACTATCTCCGACCCTTCTTCGCGCGGCGACGCACGATGTACTTGCTCGATGCCTTCTTCTTGCTCCGGGTCCGACCCTCCGACTGGCCCCATGGGCTCACCGGGTGACGGCCACCGGACGACTTGCCTTCGCCACCGCCGAGGGGGTGGTCGACCGGGTTCATGGCGACACCACGGGTCTGGGGGCGGACCCCCTTCCAGCGGTTGCGGCCTGCCTTGCCCAGCTTCACCAGCTCGGCCTCGGTGTTACCCACCTGGCCGACCGTGGCCCGGCTGTCCAGCGGGACCTGGCGCATTTCGCCGGAGGGGAGACGGAGCAGCGCGAGGTTGTTCTCCTTGGACATCAACTGCACCGCGGTGCCCGCCGAGCGACCGAGCTTGGCCCCACCGCCGGGGCGCATCTCGATGGCGTGGACGATGGTGCCTGCCGGGATGTTGCGCAGGGGCAGGGCATTGCCGGGGCGAATCTCGGCCTTGGGGCCGGACTCGAGGCGATCGTCGACCTTCACGCCCGAGCGGGGCGAGGATGTATCGCTTCTCGCCGTCGACGTAGTTGAGCAGTGCGATGCGGGCGTTGCGGTTGGGGTCGTACTCGATGGTCGCCACCCGCGCCGGGATCCCGTCCTTGTCGCGACGGAAGTCGATCACCCGGTAGCGCTGCTTGTGCCCGCCGCCACGATGGCGCGAGGTGACCCGGCCGTAGGTGTTGCGGCCACCGGTCTTCGCCTTCTTGGCGATCAGCGACTTCTCCGGCGTGTCGGTCGTGATCTCGGCGAAGTCCGAGACCGTCTGGAACCGGCGACCCGGTGATGTTGGTTTGCGCTTCTTGACAGCCATTCTCAGACTCCGAACAGATCGATCGAGTTGCCGGCGGCGAGAGTGACCACAGCGCGCTTGGTGTCCTTGCGCTTGCCCATCTTCCAGCCCTGCCGCTTGGTCTTGCCCTTGCGGTTCATCGTGTTGACCCGAAGCACCTTGACCTCGAAGATCGACTCGACCGCATCCCGGATCTCCGCCTTGTTGGAGCGGGGATCGACCAGGAAGGTGTAGGTGTTCAGGTTCTCGATGAGGTCGTACGACTTCTCGGAGACGACCGGGGCCAGGATCACGTCGTGTGCGTCACGCATCGGGCTCACCTCCGTCCTCTTCCTTGACGAAGTCGGACTCGCTGACCTCGTAGGAGCTGGCGCGGCCGACCGAGCCCACGGTGTGCGTGGTGAAGACCACCTGATCGGCCCAGAGCACCTCATAAGGGGTGAGATGGCCGGGCTCGGCGAGGATCACGTCGGGAAGGTTGCGGAACGAGCGACCGGCCACGCCGTCGAGCTGGCTGAGCACCACCAGGGCCTTGCCCGGGGCGCCGATCGCCTGGAGCAACGCAATGGCCTGCTTGGTCTTGGGAGCCGCCCAGTCGAAGTCGTCGATCACCTTCACCGCCTCCTCGGAGGCTCGGGCCGACAGGGCGCTGCGCAGGGCAAGGCGCTTCATCTTCTTGGGGGTCCGTTGGGAGTAATCGCGGGGCTTGGGGCCATGGGCCACACCGCCGCCAACCCACTGTGGAGCACGGATCGATCCCTGACGGGCGCGGCCCAGTCCCTTCTGGCGCCAGGGCTTGCGGCCACCGCCGCGCACCTCGCCGCGGGTCTTGGTGGAAGCCGTCCCGGATCGGGCGCCGGCCAGCTGGGCGGTGATCACCTGATGGAGCACGGCGAGATTGGGCTCGATGCCAAAGATCTCGGCGTCGAGCTTGATGTCACCTTTGGCGGTGCCGTCGGAGGAGAAGAGAGGTGCTTTCACGTCAGCCACGAGCCTTCACCGCCTCCCTGACCAGGACCAGCGATCCCTTGGGGCCGGGCACTGCTCCGCCGAGGAGCAAGAGATCGCGCTCGACGTCGACACCGACCACTTCGAGGTTGAAGGTGGTGACCCGCTCGCCACCGAGACGGCCGGCCATACGCATCCCTTTGAACACTCGTGCCGGGGTGGCACAGGCGCCGATCGAGCCCGGAGCGCGGTGCTTCTTGTGGGTGCCGTGGCCCGCGCCCTGACCGGAGAAGTTGTGCCGCTCCATGACCCCGGCGAAGCCCTTGCCCTTGGAGATCCCGGCGACGTCGGCCTTGGACCCGGGCTGGAGGACATCGGCGATCTTGATCTCCTGGCCCAGCTTGTAGCTGGCGGGATCGTCGACACGCACCTCGGCGAGATGACGGGCGGGGGCGACACCTGCCTTGGCGAAATGACCCGCTTCGGGCTTGTTGGCCCGACCCGGCTTGAGCTCGCCATAAGCGATCTGGACGGCGTCGTAGCCGTCCCGCTCCACCGTCTTGATCTGGACGACGTGGCAGGGCCCGGCCTTGATCACCGTGACCGGGATCGCCCGCGCCTGGTCGTCGAAGACCTGGGTCATGCCCACCTTCTGACCGAGGATCGCGTTCACCGTGGCCTCTTCGGTTCTCCGTTGTCCGTTGATCCGCTGATCGCGTCGTAGAAGTCGTCGGTCGAGCGACACCGGCTCGCTGACGGCCAGCAGCCCGAACGCGATGGCGGATAAGCGGTGAGCGGATGAGCGTTGAACGGTTTCATAGCTTGATCTCCACTTCGACGCCGGCGGGCAGCTCGAGGCGCATCAGCGAGTCGACCGTCTTCGGGGTCGGCTCGAGGATGTCGATGAGGCGCTTGTGGATCCGCATCTCGAAGTGCTCACGCGAGTCCTTGTCGACGTGCGGGCCCCGGATCACGCAATAGCGATGGATCTCCGTGGGAAGCGGGATCGGGCCCTTGATCTTGGCCTGGGTCCGCAGCACGGTCTCGGTGATCTTCTTCGAAGACTCGTCGACCACGTTGTGGTCGTAAGCCTTGAGTCGGATCCGGATCTTCTGTGTGTTATCTGCCATGGGTCATTTGAGGATCTTGATTACGCGGCCGGCGCCGACGGTGCGGCCGCCTTCTCGGATGGCGAACCGGAGTCCTTCGTCCATGGCGATCGGTGCGATCAGTTCCACGTTCATCTCCGTGTTGTCCCCCGGCATCACCATCTGGGTCCCCTCGGGCAGTTGGATCGACCCGGTGACATCAGTAGTCCGGAAGTAGAACTGGGGGCGATACCCGGGGAAGAACGGGTTGTGCCGGCCCCCCTCCTCCTTGGTCAGCACATAGACCTGAGCTTCGAAATCAGTATGCGGAGTAATCGATCCCCGGCTTGGCCAGGACCTGACCCCGCTCCACCTCATCCTTACCCACCCCCCGCAACAGAACCCCGACATTGTCCCCGGCCCGGCCCTCATCCAACAGCTTGCGGAACATTTCGATCCCGGTCGCCACCGTCTTATGAGTAGGCCGGATCCCCACAATCTCCACCTCCTCATTCACCTTCAAAATCCCCTGCTCCACCCGGCCAGTAACCACCGTCCCCCGACCGGTGATCGAAAACACGTCCTCGATCGACATCAGAAACGGCTTATCCGTATCCCGGTCCGGCTCCGGCACATAAGAATCAACCGAATCCATCAACTCCATGATCTGATCCGAAGCCTCCGCATCCCCATCCAACGCCTTCAACGCGCTCCCCCGGACCACCGGAACCTCATCCCCCGGAAACTCATACTCAGTCAACAAGATCCCGCACCTCGAGCTCCACCAAATCCAAAAGCTCAGGATCATCCACCATGTCCACCTTGTTCAAAAACACCACAATCGAAGGCACCCCCACCTGACGAGCCAACAACACATGCTCCCGAGTCTGAGGCATCGGACCATCAGCCGCCGACACCACCAGAATCGCCCCATCCACCTGAGCCGCCCCCGTAATCATGTTCTTGATGTAATCAGCATGACCCGGCATATCCACATGGGCGTAATGACGAGCCACCGTCTCATACTCCACATGAGCAATCTGAATCGTGATCCCCCGCTCCCGCTCCTCCGGCGCCTTATCAATCTGATCAAACGACGTCAACTGATTCGAACCACCAACCCGATCCGCCAACACCCGCGTAATCGCCGCCGTCAACGTCGTCTTCCCATGATCAATATGACCCATCGTCCCCACATTCACATGCGGCTTCGTACGCTCAAACTTCGCCTTCGCCATCGTCCTGGCTCCTCTATCTCTTCTCTAGATCCGTCTTGTTTCGACCTTCAGGCCGCGCCACGGCGCGTCGCGACGATGTCGTCGGCGATCGAGTCGGGAACGTCTTGATATGAATGGAACTGCATGGAATAGGTGGCTCGCCCCTGCGTCTTGGACCGCAGATCGGTGGCGTAGCCGAACATCTCCGACATCGGGACCTGGGCCCGGATGACCTGGCTGTTGCCCCGCTGGGTCATCCCCTCGACCTTGCCCCGGCGGCTGTTGAGGTCGCCGATGACGTCGCCCATGTAGTCCTCGGGCGTCGTGACCTCGATCTCCATGACCGGCTCCAGGAGCTTGACGCCGGCCTTGCGGGCCGCTTCCTGGAGGGCCATCGACCCCGCGATCTTGAACGCCATCTCCGACGAGTCGACGTCGTGGTACGAGCCGTCGATCAGGATCGCCCGCACGTCGACCAGCGGATAACCGGCGAGGACTCCCTGGTCGAGAGCATCCTCGATCCCGTCGTCGACCGCCGGGATGTACTCCCGCGGGATCCGGCCACCGTGGATCTGATCGACGAACTCGTAGCCACCGCCGGGCCCGGTGGGCTCCAGGTTGATGACCACGTGGGCGTATTGGCCCTTGCCACCGGTCTGCTTGACGTGGCGGTACTCGACCTTGTCGATGGCGCGCCGGATCGTCTCCCGGTAGGCGACCTGGGGCTTGCCGACGTTGGCCTCGACCTTGAACTCGCGGAGCAGGCGGTCCACCAGGATCTCGAGGTGGAGCTCGCCCATCCCGGAGATGATCGTCTGTCCGGTCTCCTCGTCGGTCCGGACCAGGAAGGTGGGGTCCTCCTCGGAGAGTCGGTGCAGCGACTCGGAGAGCTTCTCGTCGTCGGACTTGGTCTTGGGCTCGATGGCAACCGAGATCACCGGGGCCGGGAATTCCATCGACTCGAGCTGGATCGGCTCCCGCTCCGAGGAGAGGGTGTCACCGGTCGTCGTGTTCTTGAGACCGATTCCGGCCACGATGTCGCCGGCGAACACCTCGTCGACGTCCTCACGGGAGTTGGCGTGCATGCGCAGGATGCGCCCGAACCGCTCCTTCTTCCCGGTGGTGGTGTTCAGCACCGAATCGCCCTTGGAGGCGTGGCCGGAGTAGACCCGGAAGTAGGTCAGCTTGCCGACGTGAGGGTCGGACATGATCTTGAAGGCCAGTGCGGAGAAAGGCTCGGTGTCTTCGAGCTTGCGCTCGAGGACGACCTCCTCGTCACCCGGCTTGAAGCCCTTGATCGGAGGGAGCTCGGCCGGGCTGGGCAGATAGTCCACCACTGCGTCGAGGAGGAGCTGGACGCCCTTGTTCTTGAAGGCCGAGCCGCAGAACACCGGGTTGAAGTCCCCGTTCAGGGTGCCCAGGCGAACGCCGGTCTTGATCTGGTCGACCGTCAGGTCGCCATGGTCCAGATAGGCCTCGAGCAGCTCCTCGCTGGTCTCGGCGACCTTCTCCAGCAGCGCCTCGCGGTACTTGGCGGCGCGCTCGACGAGGTCGGCTGGGATCTCGATCGTGTCCCACTGTTTGCCGTCGTCGCCCTTCCACACGTGAGCTCTCTGCTCGACGAGGTCGACGACGCCGATGAAATCTGCCTCCGTGCCGATCGGCAGCTGCATCACCAGGGGGTGGGCCCCGAGCCGATTGGCGATCGAGTCGACATCGGCATAGAAGTCGGCACCGGTGCGGTCCAGCTTGTTGATGAAGCAGATCCGCGGGACGTGGTAGCGGTCGGCCTGGCGCCAGACGGTCTCCGACTGGGGCTCGACACCGGCAACGCCGTCGAACACTGCAACCGCGCCGTCGAGGACGCGAAGCGAGCGCTCGACCTCGACGGTGAAATCGACATGCCCGGGGGTGTCGATGATGTTGATCAGGTGCTCGTGCCAGATGCAGGTGGTGGCGGCGGAGGTGATGGTGATGCCCCGCTCCTGCTCCTGCTCCATCCAGTCCATGGTGGCTGCGCCCTCATGGACCTCACCGATCTTGTAGTTGCGGCCGGTGTAGTAGAGGATGCGCTCGGTGAGGGTGGTTTTGCCCGCGTCGATGTGAGCCATGATCCCGATGTTCCGGGTTCGGCTCAGCGGCACCTGCCGCAGCTGTGACAGCGCAGCGTTTCCGTTGCTCATTCTCTCTCTTACTCCGACTCGTTATGAGGTTGTGAACGTCCCACGTCCTGCGGTTCGGGCTGGTTTCGGTGGTCAACCCGCCTGCTGGAACGTTCCGGTAAATCTTTGTGTGCAGTATCTCCGTTGGGACCGTTGGCTCTACCAGCGGTAGTGGGCGAAGGCCTTGTTCGACTCCGCCATCTTGTGGACATCTTCCTTGCGTTTCACCGCGGCCCCGGTGTAGTTCGAGGCGTCGAGGATCTCGTTGGCGAGCCGCATCGACATCGTGGGCTCGCGACGCTGGCGAGCGAAGTTGACCAGCCAACGGATGGCCAGGCTCTCCTGACGCCGTGGTGAGACCTCGACCGGGACCTGATAGGAGGACCCTCCGACCCGACGAGAGCGGACCTCGACCTGGGGGCGGATGTTGTCGATGGCACGCTTCAGGACGACGCTCGGGTCCTGGCTGGTGCGCTGCTCGACCGTCTCCAGAGCGCTGTAGACGATCTCCCGGGCGGTGTTCTTCTTGCCCTTGAGCAGGACCTTGTTGATCACCTTGCTCACCAGGACACTGCGAAATACCGGGTCGGCCTCGATCTTCCGCTTCTGGGCGGGAGCGCGGCGCATCAGGAATCCTTCTTGGTCCCGTATCGGCTGCGAGCCTGCTTGCGGGCGCTGACCCCGGAGGCGTCGAGTGTGCCCCGGATCACCTTGTAGCGGACACCGGGGAGGTCGCGGACCCTGCCCCCGCGGATGAGGACGATGCTGTGCTCCTGGAGGTTGTGACCTTCACCCGGGATGTAGGCGGTGACTTCGACACCGGTGGAGAGGCGGACGCGACAGACCTTGCGCAACGCCGAGTTCGGCTTCTTGGGTGTGACCGTGTAGACGCGGGTACAGACCCCCCTGCGCTGTGGGGCGCCGGCCAGACCTGCGGTCTTGCCCTTCTTGACCTTTGGCTTCCTGCCCTCGCGGACAAGCTGCTCGATCGTCGGCATTTTGCTCCTAACGCGAGGATGCGGCACGGGACAACCCCGGTGCCGATCCTGTTGTGAAACCTTGCGGCCCGGGCACGCTCGTCACCCGGCTCGCTCCTCGACCGTCGATGAAAACGGTCTTCCGCGTGACCGGATTGTATGAGCCGGCCTCCGCGCGTGCCAAATCGACCGGATCGCTCCGGTCGGGCAGAAAGAACGGTAACAGCGGATGAAATCCACGCCAACCGGGGCTGTGGTTGCGGGGGTCGTGACCGGTTCACAACCCCCGCTACTCCCTACCCGGAACGGTGGAGCAGGGCGCGAGACAGAGCCGAAGGAGCCCCCACCGGCCCCCGGATTTCTGCGCCCGCCCTGGTCGTCCCTCCCGGGGACCGATGCTATGGGGGCGCGGCACCGCAAAGAGACATCACCGCCTGGGTCTATCGACCCGATTCAGGGTGTGGTCGTGGTAGGTGGCTCGGTGGTGGTGGTTGGTGGCTCTGTGGTCGTTGTCGTCGTGGTGGTCGGTCTGTTGTCGTTGTCGGGGGCTCTGTGGTTGTCGTAGGTGCTGTCGTGGTAGTGGTGCCAGCGGTGGTGCTGGTTGTCGACGGCGGCCGGGTGGTCGTGGTGGTGCCCGACGGGGGACGGGTGGTCGTCGTGGTGCTCGGCGGTGGGGCCACCGGGAACGGCAGAGTGGTGGTCACCGAATTGGGCCGCGTCGTCGAGGTGGTTGACCGGGGCCGGGTGCTCCCGGTGGCCCCACCTGCCGTGGCCGTGGTCCCCGCGATCGTGGTCTCGACCCCCGGTGCGACCGTGGTGGCCACCGTGCCCGGCTGCGTGGTCACTGCTTCGCCGCCGGTCGAGTCGATCCCCTCGCCGGCCACCGGGATCGCACCGCCCGGCTCGCAGTCCCGCTCCACGAGCAGGGATGCATCACCTTCGACACTCACCATCGACACCTCGACATATGAGGCGTCGCCCGGCGATCGCTGGTCCCTGATCACCAGCCATTGAGAGCCTTGCTTCCCGATGACGGCGACACTCTCTCCCTCGAACACCTCGCCGAGTGGCGGGTCCCCGGGGCAGGCGAAGGCGGGTGCGGTGTTGAGGATGATCCCGGTGGTCTCGTAGTCGCTGAGACCGGTGGCCCACGCCGCCACTACGGCTAGCCCGGCGATGATCAGCAGCGCACCGAGCCCCATGACCAGGCGGCCGGCGTTCAGGAGGTCGAAGCGGGGCAGCCACCCCCACCTCTCGGCGTCGTCGTCGGACAGCTCGAGTCGGTTCGCGATCTGCTGCGCCAGCTCGTTCGGCGAGAGCCGTTTCGGCTTCGGAGGCGGGTCAGAGGTGATTTTCGACGACTTTCCCCCAGGCCCGCCGTTGAAAGCTACGGGTCGGGCGAACCCGTGTCAATGAAATGGCCCACCCCGGGACAGCGGGGTGGGCCATCGAACCATCGCACGGGTTGACTATTCCTCTTCGTCGTCTCCGCCGAGGCTGCCTCCAAGGCTGGCCAGCCATTCGGCCGGGTCCTCGGGCAGGCCGTCGTCTTCACCAGGGGCAGACAGGCCACCGTCGAGGAATCCGAGGCTGGCAACCGTCGTGGCCCCGGGAAGCGAGGGCTGAAGTACCTGGTACTGCTGGGCACCGGTCCCCGCCGGGATCAGCTTGCCGATGATCACGTTCTCCTTGAGGCCGCGCATGAAATCGGAACGCCCCTGGATTGCGGCGTCCGTGAGCACCCTGGTCGTCTCCTGGAAGGAGGCGGCCGACAACCATGAGTCCGTGGCCAGCGAGGCCTTGGTGATCCCCATCAGCTCGGGACGACCCTCGGCCGGGCGCTTGCCATCCCCAACCAACTCCCGATTGGCGTCCCGGAAGGTCTGGTCGTCGACGAGAGCTGCGGGAAGGAAGTCGGAGTCATTGGGCGACACAACCCGGACCCGGCGCAGCATCTGGCGCACGATCATTTCGATGTGCTTGTCATGGATCTCAACACCCTGTGACCGGTACACCTCCTGCACCTGGTCGACCAGGTACTGCTGGGTGGCGCGAACACCGCGGATCTCGAGGACTTCTTTGGGGTCCAAGGGGCCTTCGGTGAGCTGCATGCCGGCTTCGACGGTCTCACCGGTGGTGACCCCCGGCCGCAGCTTGGCGTAGCGGGAGATGGGGTGCACGATCTCGTCTTCACCGATGTCGAGCACGATGCGGCGCCCGTCCTCGTCGTCGAGGACGGTGACCACGCCCTTCTCCTCGGCGAGAACCGCCTTCCCCTTGGGAGCGCGTGCCTCGAAGAGCTCGACCACCCGGGGAAGCCCGTGGGTGATGTCCTCGCCGGCCACGCCTCCGGTGTGGAAGGTGCGCATCGTGAGCTGGGTGCCGGGCTCGCCGATCGACTGGGCGGCCATGATCCCGACCGCCTCACCGGTCTCGACCATCTTCCAGGTGGCGAGTGACAGGCCGTAGCACGCCTGGCAGACCCCACTCCTGGTGTCACAGGTCAGCGGTGAGCGGACCCGGATCGACTCGATGTCGGCGTCCTCCACTGCGTGGAGCTCCTTGGTGCCGAGCACCGCTCCCGCTCGCAGCTTCTCGCCATCCTCGGTGGTGACGATGGTTCGTCCCTCTTTGACGTCGTCGGCGAGCACCCGGCCGAAGATCCGGGACCGGAGGTTCCGGATCTTGGCCCCGCGCTCGTCGATCACCTTGATCACGATCCCCTTGTCGGTGCTGCAGTCGTCCTCCAGGACGATCATCTCCTGGGAGACGTCGACGAGGCGACGGGTCAGGTAGCCCGAGTCGGCGGTGCGCAGAGCGGTGTCGGCGAGCCCCTTGCGGGCGCCGTGGGTCGAGATGAAGTACTCGAGGACCGACAGACCTTCACGGAAGTTGGAGATGATCGGGCCGGGGGATGATGTCACCCTTGGGGTTGGCCACCAGGCCGCGCATCCCTGCGATCTGGGAGACCTGCATCATGTTCCCTCGGGCCCCGGAGCCCACCATCATGTCCAGCGAGTTGAAGCGCTCTGACTTGAGGCTGTCCTTCATCGCGTCTTCGACCTTGCCCCTGGCCTCGGTCCAGATCTCGATCAGCTCCTGACGGCGCTCTTCGTCGGTGACGACGCCCTTCTGGAACAGGCCCTGGACCTTCTCCGCCCTGTCCTCGTACTCGGCGAGGATCTCGGCCTTGTTGGCCGGGGTGCGGACGTCGTCGAGGGCGATGCTGAGCCCGGACCTTGGTGGCGAAGGTGAAACCGAGCGACTTGATCCCGTCGAGGGTCTCGGCCACCGCCGAACGCGGGTAGCGCTCGATGATGGTCTCGATCAGCTTGCGGATGTCGCTCTTGATCACCACCGAGTCGACGAACGGGAACGCCCTCGGGCAACGCCTGGTTGAAGATCACACGGCCCAAAGTGGTCTCGGAGAGCCCATCGGTCTTCATCGGCTCATCGGGAAGGAGGCTCCCCAGGGTCTGCTTGAGGTCGGCGTGCAGCTCGGGGTCACCTGCAAGCTCGCCGAGCCGGATCTTGATCGGAGCGTGGATCGACAGCTCGCCGATCTCGTAGGCCATGATCGCCTCGTCGAAGTCGGCGAACCGGCGGCCCGCGCCCTTGGCGTCCTCCACCAACTCGGAGAGGTAGTAGACCCCGATCACCATGTCCTGGGACGGGGTGACGATCGGGCGACCCGATGCCGGCGACAGGACGTTGTTCGAGGACAACATGAGTACCCGGGCCTCGGCCTGGGCCTCGGCGGACAGCGGCAAGTGCACTGCCATCTGGTCGCCGTCGAAGTCGGCGTTGAAGGCCTCACAGACCAGTGGGTGGATCTGGATCGCCTTGCCCTCGACCAGGACCGGCTCGAAAGCCTGGATGCCGAGTCGGTGCAGGGTCGGCGCCCGGTTGAGCAGCACCGGGTGCTCCTGGATCACGTCCGAGAGCACGTTCCACACCTGGGGGCGCTGGCGCTCCACCATCCGCTTCGCAGCCTTGATGTTCTGGGCCAGGTCGAGGTCGACCAGGCGCTTCATGACGAAGGGCTTGAACAGCTCCAGGGCCATGATCTTGGGCAGCCCGCACTGGTGCAGCTTGAGCTGGGGACCGACCACGATGACCGAGCGGCCGGAGTAGTCGACGCGCTTTCCGAGCAGGTTCTGGCGGAATCGCCCCTGCTTGCCCTTGAGCATGTCGGAGAGCGACTTGAGGGCGCGGTTCCCGGGGCCGGTCACCGCGCGGCCACGCCGACCGTTGTCGAAGAGGGCGTCGACGGCTTCCTGGAGCATCCGCTTCTCGTTGTTGACGATGATCTCGGGGGCGCCAAGGTCGAGCAGCCTCTTCAACCGGTTGTTGCGGTTGATCACACGGCGGTAGAGGTCGTTGAGGTCGGAGGTGGCGAAACGGCCACCGTCGAGCTGGACCATCGGCCGCAGATCGGGTGGGATCACCGGGACCGTCTCCAGGATCATGTCCTCGGGACGGTTCTGGCCCTCCCAGAATGGCTTGACCACCTTCATCCGCTGCGTGGCCCGCTGTCGCTTCTGCGCCGACCCCGAGTCGAGGTGGACGCTCAGTATCTCCATCTCCTCATCGAGGTCGAGACGATGGAGCAGCGCCTTCACGGCCTCGGCGCCCATGCCGCCCTCGAAGTACTCGTCGTAGCGGAAGAAGATCTCGCGCCAGAGCTGCTCGGACTCGACGAGGTCCTTGGGCTTGAACTTGCGGAAGGTGTCGTAGGCGTCCTCGATCAGCTCGACTTCGCGATCGGTCCGCTCCTGGCGGTCCTTGATCTCTCGCTCGACTTCCTTCTTGCGAGCGTTGATCTCCTGGCTCTTGGCGCCGCCTTCCTCCATCCGGCCCAGCTCGTCCTCGAGCGCCTCGAGCCTGACTTCGTGCCACTCGGAGAACTCGGAGCGAACGACCTCGATCTCGTCGCGCATCGCGGCCTCGAGCTCGGGGAGGTCCTTCTGGCGGCGCTCGTCGTCGACCGAGGTGATGATGTAGCTGGCGAAGTAGATGACCTTCTCCAGCTCCTTCGGCGACATGTCGAGCAGGTAGCCGAGCCGGCTGGGGACTCCCTTGAAGAACCAGATGTGGGTGACCGGGGCGGCGAGCTCGATGTGGCCCATTCGCTCCCGTCTCACCTTGGAACGGGTGACCTCGACGCCGCAGCGCTCGCAGACGATCCCCTTGTAGCGGATCCGCTTGTACTTGCCGCAGTAGCACTCCCAGTCCCGCTGCGGGCCGAAGATCCGCTCGTCGAAGAGGCCCTCCTTCTCGGGGCGCAAGGGTGCGGTAGTTGATGGTCTCCGGCTTCTTCACCTCTCCGTATGACCAGGCGCGAATCTGGTCGCTGGAGGCGAGGCCGATCTTTATCTCGTCAAAGAGTTGCTGCACCATCTATGAGTTCTCCGTGATCCGTGGCGATTGCTGACGATTTGCGTTCTGCGTTTTGCGTTCTGCGGTCATTCCGAGTCGGGGCGCTCCGGGCGGCTGAGGTCGATTCCGAGGGTCTCCACCGAGCGGTAGCTCTCCTCCTCGAGCTCGCGGAGCTCGACTTCCTCGCCTGCGGCCAGCATCTCGACGTTGAGGCAGAGGCTCTGCATCTCCTTGACCAGCACCCGGAACGACTCCGGGATGCCGGGCTCGGGGATGTTGTCTCCCTTGACGATTGCCTCGTAGACCTTGACCCGGCCCTGCACGTCGTCCGACTTGATGGTCAGCAGCTCCTGGAGGGCGTAGGCGGCGCCATAGGCCTCG
This sequence comes from uncultured Acidobacteriota bacterium, assembly GCA_963789135.1. GTDB lineage: Bacteria > Actinomycetota > Acidimicrobiia > Spongiisociales > ZC4RG35 > JALYNX01. The sequence continues at coordinate 199,683 of CAWBJJ010000003.1, read as the reverse complement.
AGTGCCCACACTTCCATCTCTCCGAAGCGCTGGCCACCGAACTGTGCCTTACCACCGAGCGGCTGCTGGGTGATCATGCTGTAGGGGCCGGTCGACCGGGCGTGGATCTTCTCGTCGACGAGGTGGACCAGCTTCAGCATGTAGATGAACCCGACGGTGATCGGGTTGTCGAAGGGCTCGCCGTTACGGCCGTCGTAGAGGATCGCCTTGCCGTCTCCGGCCACAAGGCGCTCGCCGTCACGATTGGGCAACGCGTTTCCGATCACCTGCATGATCTCGTCCTCGCGGGCGCCGTCGAATACCGGAGTGGCGACCTTGGTCCAGGGCTTGGCGCCGACGATCGCCGGGCTCTCGCCCTTGTACGGCTCCCAACCCTGGGCGGCGGCCCATCCGAGATGGGTCTCCAGCACCTGGCCCAGGTTCATCCGGGAAGGCACTCCGAGCGGGGAGAGGATGATGTCGACCGGCGTCCCGTCGCCCAGGAACGGCATCTCCTCCTCGGGGAGCACCTTGGAGATGACGCCCTTGTTTCCGTGACGGCCGGCGAGCTTGTCGCCCTCGGAGATCTTGCGCTGCTGGGCGACGTAGATCCGCACCAGCTCGTTGACTCCGGGTGGAAGGTCGTAACCCTCGGCCCGCTTGAACACCTTGACTGCGATCACCTTGCCGGTCTCGCCGTGGGGGACCTTGAGGGAGGTGTCACGCACCTCGCGCGCCTTCTCGCCGAAGATGGCACGAAGGAGGCGCTCCTCGGGCGTGAGCTCGGTCTCACCCTTGGGGGTGACCTTGCCCACCAGGTAGTCACCGGGGCCGACTTCGGCGCCGACCCTGATGATGCCCTCTTCGTCGAGGTTGGCCAGGACTTCCTCGGGGACGTTGGGGATGTCCCGGGTGATCTCCTCGGCGCCGAGCTTGGTGTCACGGGCGTCGATCTCGTGCTCCTCGATGTGGATCGAGGTGAGCACGTCGTCCTTGACCAGGCGCTCGGAGATGATGATGGCGTCTTCGAAGTTGTGGCCCTGCCAGGGCATGAACGCCACCAGCAGGTTTCGGCCCAGTGCCAGCTCGCCGGCCTCGGTGGACGGGCCGTCGGCGAGGACATCGCCGACCTTGACCTTGTCGCCCTCCCTCACCAGTGGCTTTTGGTTCATGCAAGTGCCCTGGTTCGACCTCTTGAACTTGTCGAGGGGGAAGGTGTGCTTCTTGTTGGTCTCTTTCTCCTTGACCACGATCTCGTCGCCGGTGACCTCGACGACCTCGCCCTCCACGGGGGAGACGATCATGTCGCCCGGAGTCCTGGGCGGCGCGGCGCTCGACACCGGTACCCACCAGCGGCGCATCAGCGGTGAGCAGGGGCACGGCCTGGCGCTGCATGTTGGAGCCCATGAGGGCCCGGTTGGCGTCGTCGTGCTCCAGGAACGGGATCAGCGATGTCGACACCGAAACGATCTGCTTCGGCGAGACGTCCATGTAGTCGACTTCCGAGGGCGGCACGTACTCGACCTCGCCCCCGGCGCGCCGGACGAGAACCCGATTGTTCTTGAACGCACCGTCGTCTTTGAGAAGGGCATTGGCCTGGGCGATGACGTAGCGCTCCTCCTCAGTGGCCGTGAGATACTCGACCTTGTCGGTCACCTTCCCACTGATGACCTTGCGGTAAGGGGTCTCGATGAACCCGAACTGATTGACCCTCGCATATGAGGCGAGGGAGCCGATCAGGCCGATGTTGGGCCCTTCCGGGGTCTCGATGGGGCACATCCGCCCGTAGTGGGAGGGGTGGACGTCACGGACTTCGAACCCGGCTCGCTCACGGGAGAGGCCGCCCGGGCCGAGCGCCGACAGGCGCCGGCGATGGGTGAGCCCGGCAAGCGGGTTGGGCTGGTCCATGAACTGGCTCAGCTGGCTGGTGCCGAAGAACTCCTTGATCGCAGCCGTTACCGGCCTGATGTTGATCAGGCTCTGCGGGGTGATGGCATCGGGATCCTGAGTGGTCATCCGCTCCCGGACGACGCGCTCGAGGCGGGTGAGGCCGACGCGCACCTGGTTCTGGACCAGCTCGCCGACGGTGCGGATCCGCCGGTTGCCGAAATGGTCGATGTCGTCGGTGCGGACCTTCACCTCGTTGCCCTTGTGGGTGATCAGCGTCGACTCGCCCGCGTGGAGGGCGACCAGGTACTTGATGGCGTCGACGATGTCTTCGTCACGGAGCAACTGCAGCCCCTCGGAGCGGTAGTCCGACGGTGACTCCTCGCGGTACTTCTGGCTGATCTTGTAGCGGCCGACCCGTGTCAGGTCGTAGCGCTTCGGGTTGCGGAACAGGGTCTGGATCAATCCCCTGGCCGACTCCACCGTGGTGGGCTCGCCGGGACGCAGCTTCCGATAGAGGTCGAGAAGGGCGTCCTCTTTGTCAGCGGCGGTGTCCTTCTCGATCGTGTTCCTGATCGACTCGGCGCCATCGAACATGGCGAGGATCTCCTCATCGGTCTCGGCGATGCCCAGCGCCTTGAGGAATGCGGTCACGTACTGCCGACGCTTGCGATCGACGCGGACACCGATGGTGTCCTTCTTGTCGGTGTCGAACTCGAGCCATGCTCCACGACCCGGGATGATCTTCCCCGAGTAGATGAGCTTGTCCGAAGTCTTGTCCGGGGTCTCGTCGAAGTAGATCCCGGGCGAGCGCACCAGCTGGGAGACGATGACCCGCTCGGTGCCGTTGATGATGAACACGCCCTTCTCGGTCATGATCGGGAAGTCGCCGAGGAAGACCTGCTGCTCCTTGATCTCACCCGTCTGCCGGTTCATGAACCGGGCGGTGACGAACAGCGGCTGGGCGTAGTTGGAGTCGCGCTCCTTGGCCTCTTCGAGGCTCATCTGGGGCTCGCCGAAGCGGTGGTCCGTCAGTTCCAGGGCGAGCGAGCCCGTGAAATCCTCGATCGGGACTTATCTCTTCGAAGATCTCGCGGAACCCCTCGTCGAGGAACCACTGGAAAGATTCGTGTTGAACTGCGAGGAGGTCAGGAAGGGGGAGTACTTCGGGAATTTTCCCGAATGAGAAGCGCTCAGCCACGCGGCGAAGCCAAGAGGGGCCTCCTTGGGAATGCAGATTGGGCAGGTTGGATAGGGACGCAGACAAGGCATGCTAACAGACGCGCAAGCATGCCTCCAATCGAGTCTTAAGCTGTCAGGCCGCCCCGGCCAAGACCGGAGGGACCCGGACCCGAAGGTCATAGAGCATCATATCGCGGGGCCGGGAAACGCGTCAAGGGTATGACGACCCATTGAGTCCTCGCATATCGCAAACCGCAGAACTCAACCCGCCCAATCCGTGCACGAAACCCATGTAGGGTGGCGTCTCTCTTAGCATCTGGGCGACTTGGCCAAGCACTCCTCTCCTCGCTCCTGGGTCGTCTGGGTCACCGATCGCCGTTGGCGTCGCCGCCTTCGCCGCGATCGGGCTCGGCTGGTCGAACCACGTCTCAGCGGCCGGGGCGGTGGTCGCCGGCAACGTCCGCTACGCCGGCCTCGCGGTCGAAGGCCTGACCCCGGACGAGCTGCGGCCCGTGGTCGCCGAGCGGGCCGTCGACCTCCTCAACGACGACCTGACTCTCGTCTTCGGTGATGACGAGGTGTCGGTCCCCTTCGGCCAACTCGGATTCTCCTACGAGGCCGACGAAACAGCCGAGGAGATCGTCGCTGCCCGGCACACCGGACAGCCTTGGGATCAGTTCGCGGCCTGGGTCGCCGGCCCAATTCTCGAACACGATGTCGACGAGAGCTGGAGCTTCGATCCGGAGCTGGCCATGGCGACTCTGGCCGGCCTCGCCGAGCTGCGCCCCAACCCGGCCGTGGAGCCTGGCGTGGTTCATCGGCGAAGACGACATGGAGGTGGTCCCAGGGGACCCGGGCGTGATCGTCGACCTCGACTCGATCGTCGACGCACTCGGGGATGTCGACCTGCTCGAGCCGCCCTCCGCATGTCGAAGGCGACCTCATCGGCGACCCGCCTGCGATCAGCGATGACGACGCCCTCGACCTCGCCGAGAGCCTCGAATTCCGTGACCAGAGACGGAGTCCTGGTCTCGGTCAATGGCCACAGCCGGCTGATCAGCGCCGAGGACCTCCGGGAACGGCTGATCATCGGCTCAGGAGTCGACGGGCTGGAGACCAGCTTCAACCAGGTGAGCCTGCAGAAGCCTCCTCGAAGACAAGTTTCCCGAGCCGGTCACCGAGTTCGTGGCCCCGGTGATGACGGTCGAAGGTGGAGTGCCGAGTGTGGTCACGCCCGGGAGAGCCATACCTGGTCTGTTGCAGTGCCGATGCGGCTGAGCAGGTGGCAACGGCGGTGCTCGCTGGATCGGACGAGGCACAAGTCCTCGCAGCCCGCTCCGGCGGATGACCCGACGGTCGAAGCTTGGGCCGATGGCTCGATGGTCACCGAGTTGTCGGGGAGTTCACCACTCACCATCCCTGCTGTGAGTCGCGTGTGACCAACATCCACCGGATCGCCGACCTGGTTCGGGGCTCCTACATCCTCCCTGGAGAGACGCTCTCCATCAACGAGCTCGTCGGGCCACGAACGGTGGCGGGCGGGTTCGTCAGGGCAGGGGCGATTCGGCAGGGGCACATGGTGCTCGAGGTCGGCGGCGGGTGTATCCCAGTTCATCACCACCACTTTCAACGCGGCCTATTTCGCGGGACTCGACTTCGACGAGTACCGCAGCCATTCCATCTACTTCTCTCGCTATCCATACGGGCGGGAGGCCACTCTCGGGATCCCGGCCCCCGACCTGATCCTGAACAACACCACCGATTACCCGGTGCTGGTCTGGCCGACGTACGACAACACATCGGTGACCGTGAGGATCTACTCCACCAAGAGCATCGACGTCGAAGAGCTCGGCCAGCGTCGCTCGTCGGCCGGGGCCTGCACCCACGTCGAGACCGATCGCCAGCGCACCTACGCGAGACGGGAGCGTGGTGGTCGACACCATCGTCGCCGACTACCGGCCGGCCGAGGGAATCGACTGCGCGGGACGGGCCATACCCGAGCCCGAGGGCTGACACGGCTCGAGCTCAGCTGCTGAGCGCGATCCCGCCCGACTACCGGGTCATCGCCGTATCCCATGGCGTAGGCCACCACCAGCACCAAGACGAAGAGCACGATGGCGATCATCAGGCCGAGCAACCATGGTGGGAGCCGGCGCCTCTCGGGTTCCATGGCCCATTGTCGCCACGGCCACTCCCTACGCAATGCAGACGCCGGGCTTCGATCGGTGGCCTCGACGCTTCATAACATCGACAAATGACCGCCATCCCATGGAGCCTGCTCCCTGACACTGCGGCGATAGGTGGTTCTGGTCAGCTCCTGATCGGGGGCTGTGACACCCTTGCGCTCGCATCGGAGTTCGGGACACCCCTCTTCGTCTACGACGAGTCCCACCTCCGGGCGAGGTGCCGCGAAGCCACGGAAGCCTTCCGAGGAAACGCGGTCTATGCCTCGAAGGCATTTCTGTGCCGTGCCATGGCACGCCTCGCCCACGAGGAGGGGATGGCGATAGACGTGTCGACCGGTGGCGAGCTCCATGTCTGTCTCGCCGCCGGCGTGCCGCCGGAGCGGATCGTGCTTCACGGCAACAACAAGTCGCGGAGCGAGCTGCGACTCGCACTGGACTCCGGGGTGGGCAGGATCGTTGTCGACAGCTTCGACGAGCTGGACCGCCTCGAAGCCCTGAGCTCGGACCGTCAGCCGCCCGTGAGGGCCCTGCTCCGGGTGACACCGGGAGTCGAAGCCCACACCCACGAGTTCGTGGCCACCGGACAGGACGACTCCAAGTTTGGCTTCACCGTTTCCAGCGGCGCTGCCGAGCGGGCAGTCGAACGGGCACAGCGCTCCGCTGCCATCGAGCTGGTGGGGCTGCACGCCCATATCGGGTCCCAGGTGTTCCGGGTCGAGTCGTACGCAGAGGCATTGGCCGTGGTCGCCGACTTCGCCAGGCCCCTCGATCTGCCCGAGATCTCCATCGGTGGGGGGCTCGGCGTCGCCTACGTCGAAGGCGAGAGCGCCCCATCGATCACCGAGTGGGCCGAGATCCTCCACGGGGCTTGTGAATCCCTGGGCATCGAGGCCGGGCTGTGGGCAGAGCCCGGGCGATCGATAGTCGCCCAGGCGGCGATCACCCTGTACACCGCGGGGACCATCAAGGAGCTTCCCGGGATACGGACCTACGTGGCGGTCGATGGGGGGATGAGCGACAACCCGCGACCGGTCCTCTACGGGTCTGGCTACGAGACCTTCATGCCGGCTCGGGCCGGTGAGGACCGGCCGGCGAGGATCCGGCTTGTCGGGAAGCACTGCGAGTCCGGGGACGTGTTGGTCATGGACGGGCTGGTGCCCGACGGCCTCCAGGTCGGCGACATCGTCGCCACCCCGGTCACGGGCGCATATGGGCACTCGATGGGCTCCAACTACAACAAGGTATTGCGCCCGGCAGTCGTGTTCGCAGCCGACGGGGATGCCCGCCTCGTGGTTCGGAGGGAGACTCTCGACGATCTCCTGGTCACAGACGTCGGTTGATCGCACCGGGGCTGTGGACACTCTCTACGATCAGCCGGTGCCCGACGGGACAGCCCACTTCGACCAGATGCTCGTCCCCGGGCATGCGGTGCCGGAGTGAAGCGATCACCGCAGCTGGTCGGATGGCGGGAATGGGTCCAACTCCCCGACCTGGGCGTGTTCGAGATCAAAGCGAAGGTCGACACCGGTGCGGCAACTTCCTCGCTGCATGCCTTCGAGGTCGAGCGATTCGAGGAGCGAGGGTGTCCCCTATGTGCGATTCGAGATCCATCCCCGACAGCGCTCGAGGAAGCCGACTGTCGAATGTCAGGCCCCGATCGTGCCGGAGACGGCAGTGCGCAATCCCGGAGGCAGGATCGAGCTCAGACCTGTGATCGCCTCCACCGTCGTCGTCGCCGGAATCCCGGTCGAGGCACTGATCAACCTCACCGGTCGCGACGAGATGGGGTTCAGGATGCTGCTGGGAAGGCGCACCCTGCGCAATCGCTTTGTGGTAGACCCTGGCAAGAGCTACCTCGGCCCCCGGCCACGACGCAACCAGGACCCAGAGTGAAAATCGCCATCCTTTCGAGGCGCGCCAGCCTCTATTCGACCAGCCGGCTCAAAGAGGCGGCCGTGGAACGTGGCCACGAGGTCAGCATCGTCGACTACCTCCGCTGCTACATGGACATAACGGCGCGACGGCCCAAGGTGCTCTATCGCGGCGAGGCTCTCAACCCCGATGCGGTGATCCCCAGGATCGGGGCCACCTACACCTACTACGGCGCAGCCGTGGTCCGGCAGTTCGAGATGGCAGGGATCTACTCGGTCAACGAGTCGCAGGCGATCAGTCGGTCCCGCGACAAGCTTCGCTCGCTGCAACTGCTGTCCCGCGCCGGAGTCGGCCTGCCGACGACCGGCTTCGCCCATGACAGCCAGGACATCGGAGGCTTGCTCAAGGTCGCCGGCGGGCCGCCGGTCGTGGTGAAACTCCTCGAAGGGACACAGGGCATCGGCGTGGTGCTCGCGGAGACCACCAAGGCCGCCGAGTCGGTGATCGGTGCCTTCCGACAACTCGACGCCAACATCCTGGTCCAGGAGTTCATCAAGGAGGCAGGTGGGGCCGACATCCGGGCCTTCGTAGTAGGGGGCCGGGTGGTGGCGGCGATGAAGCGGCAGGCACCACCGGGAGAGTTCCGGAGCAATCTGCACCGGGGCGCCACGGCCGAGTCGATAAAGCTGAGCCCGATCGAGCGCTCGATGGCGATCCGCGCCGCCAAGACGATGGAGCTCAACGTCGCCGGGGTCGACCTGATTCAATCTTCCGATGGCCCGCTGGTGATCGAGGTCAACTCATCGCCCGGCCTGGAGGGAATCGAAGGAGCCAGCGGCGTGGACGTCGCCGGCGAGATAATCGAGTTCATCGAGAACAACGCAGGGCTCGAACCACGTGGCCGCCCTCGAGCCTGAGATACGCAACGACCCGATAACCGTCGGGAACCGCGTAATCCCCCCGGGGCGCCGTGCCCGCCTCGAGCTCCCGTTTGCCAAGGTGCCGACAGGATCACAGGAGTCGTTGCCGGTCGCCGTCATCAACGGAAGGCGGCCCGGCCCTCATGTCTGGCTGTCCGCAGCCATCCACGGTGACGAGTTGAACGGAGTCGAGGTCGTTCGCCGGGTCCTCAGCCTCCTCGATGCCCGCAATCTGAGGGGCGCGGTTCTCGCGGTCCCGATCGTGAACCCGCTTGGCTTCATCATCGAGTCCCGGTACCTCCCCGACCGCCGGGACCTGAACCGCTCGTTTCCGGGCTCGGCCCGGGGCTCGACCGCATCACGCCTCGCGCACCTCTTCATAAAGGAAGTGGTCAGCCAATGCTCCGTCGGCATCGATCTCCACACCGCCAGCAACCATCGGGTCAACATCCCCCAAATTCGGGCCGACACCGACCACCCGCCGACTATGCGCCTGGCCCGCGCCTTTGGAGCGCCATTCACCATCCATGCCCGGGTCAGGGATGGCTCGCTCCGCCAAGCGGCGACAGAGTTGGGGGCAACGGTCCTCGTCTATGAGGCCGGGGAGGCACTCCGCTTCGAGGATGAGGCGATCGAGACCGGCGTCGTCGGCGTTATGCGGGCGCTGCGCTCCCTACGGATGATCGACGCCCGGCTTCCCAGGGCCCGGCCCACGAGGGTGATCCGTCGCACCAGGTGGGTCCGGGCGAGAAGGGGTGGCCTGGCGGACATCAAGGTGAAGCTCGGTGACAGGGTCGAGGTGGGCGAGGTCGTGGCAACCATCTCCGACGCCTTCTCCGCCAGGCCAACGAGAGTGCTCGCCCCATCGGCGGGATTCGTGGTGGCGAGGACGCTGCGCCCCCTGGTCAATTCGGGTGACGCCCTGGTTCACATCGCGTCACAGCACGGGCCCGACATCGACGAGCCAGCAGAGAGGAGGAGGTAGGCCTTGAAACGGAGCGGCAGCTGCGGCGGACCGGCGTCTGTTTGGCCGAGGCTGTGATGGGACCGAACGCGCGAGGCTTGCGACAGCTGAGGGTTGGCCTCGGCCAAAGTCCGCCGCCAATCAAGAAGCTTTCTCGATCTCCTCGAGCCAGCGGCGACGGACCGCGCGACGCTCCTTGGGAGTGTGGCCTCCCCAGACTCCCTCCGACTGATTGGTTTCGATCGCCCAGGTGAGGCACTCGTCTGCGACCGGGCAACCGGCACAGATCGCCTTGGCTCGGGCGATCCCAACCAAGTCCTCGGGGTCAGGGAAGAAAGAGACCTCATCGACCACATCGATGCAGGCCGCAGACTCCCGCCAGGGCGAGAACTTCACATCGAACGTCTCGAACTCAATCACGGCTGATCAACTTCAACGCTTTCATGCCCCTATTCGTTCCCAAATGGGGCGTGGATGACACGGACTAGATGGCGGGGCCGTCGCGCCGCAAACAGCCCTCGAGGTGCTCACCGTCAACCCAGCGGTGTCGGGGCACCAGGGCCCAGTCGCCCGAGCTCGGCCCGGGCAACGGAACGCCGGTGGACCTCATCGGGGCCGTCGGCGATCTGGAGCCACCTGCCCATCGAATAGAGGACAGCAATGGGGAATTCGTCGGTGAACCCGGCCGCCCCGAAGAGCTGCATCGCCCGGTCGGCAACGAAGGTCAACACGGCGGGAGCCACCACTTTGATAGCCGAGATCTCGGTTCGGGCGGCCTTGGTCCCGTACGTTGTCGATCATCCATGCCGTCTTCAGGACCAGGAGGCGAGCCTGCTCGATACGGATCCGGGCCTCGGCGATCCACTCCTGGACGACGCCTTGCTCCGAGAGGGGCCGGCCGAAGGTGGTCCGGCTCTGCGAACGCTGCACCATCAGGTCGAGGCATCGCTCCGAGGCGCCGATCGCCCGCATGCAGTGATGGATCCTTCCCGGTCCAAGACGGGCCTGGGCAATGGCAAAACCGCCACCCGGCTCGCCGAGAAGGTTCGACGCCGGCACCCGCGCCCCATCGAAGTTGATCTGGGGGTGTCCACCCCGGTCCTGATAGCCGAAGACAGTCGGTTCCCGCTCGATCTCGACACCCGGGGTGTCGAGGGGAACGATCACCATCGACTGCCGCCGATGGGGATCGGCATCGGGATCGGTGACCCCCATCACGATCGAGACCTTGCATCGCGGAGAGGCGGCGCCGGAGCTGAACCATTTCCGACCGCTGACCACCAGGCGGTCGCCATCGCTCTCGATTCGGGTCCGGATGTTGGTGGCGTCGGAGCTGGCCACGTCGGGCTCTGTCATCGAGAAGCAGGATCGGATCTCGCCATCGAGCAAGGGTTGAAGCCACACCTCCTTCTGCTCCGGAGTTCCGAACATGTGGAGGATCTCCATGTTCCCGGTGTCGGGGGCCGAGCAATTGAGTGCCTCGGGCGCGATCTGAGGGCTGCGACCAGTGATCTCGGCAAGCGGTGCGTAGTCCAGATTGGACAAGCCGGCCCCAAGGTCTGGATCGGGGAGGAACAGGTTCCACAAGCCCTGCTTGCCGCGCCTCGACCTTCAACTCCTCGATCACCTCCGGATGGTGATGCGGGTCGCCGGCCGAGCCTCATCTGCTCCCGGTAGACGGCCTCGGCCGGATAGACCTTCTCCTCCATGAACTGGCTGAGATGCCCCCTCAGCTCCTCGATCCGCGACGAGTAGGCGAAATCCATGTCCGCCGAAGTTAGCGATCGCCCTCCGGAGGCCCTGGGTCCGGGTCGGTGGTGGCCTGGGAGTCGGAAGCCGGCTCGGGGTGATCGAAGCTCATCGGAGGAATCGGCACCGGCGGCCGCCGCTCACGACCTCGCGTCAGCTCGCCGAACAGCAGCCACCCCGAAAGGAGGGCGACGAAGAGGAGCCGGAAGTAGAGGGAGGCTGCCAGGGCCGCCAGCGCAGTCACCAGGAAGACGACATTCGCGATGCGCTGAGCATGGCGTGGAGTGATCTTCTCCAAAAGCGCCACGAAGAGGTGACCTCCGTCGAGCGGCCGGATCGGCAGCCAGTTGAGGAGGCCCCAGAACAGATTGACCATGACGAGGTTGTCGATCACGAAGTCGGCAAGGCCGAAGAACGGCCCGGCGAACTGAGCCACCAGCCAGACCAGAGCGCCGAACACGACCCCGACGGCCGACCCGGCGGCGGCAACGAGCGCTCGCCGACCCGGCCCGAACTCCTCGTCGGGGATCGTCCACGACGTCAGGCCTCCGAGAGTGTTCAACTCGACCTCGACCGTCGAGCCGAAGCTCCGGGCGGTGAGGGCATGACCCAACTCATGGATGATGATCGAGAAGGCAACGATGAGAACCCAGGCGACGATGAGAGAAACCTCGCCGGTGGAGAGACCGAGGAGGGTGGCGACGATCAGGAACGAAGGTCGGACTGTGATCGGGACGCCGAATAGGCGAAAGGAGAGCACGAGCCATTATTGGCCTGTGAGCCGCCCTCGGGGCAAAGGACCCGGGTTACGCTCGCCGGATGTACGACGACCTGAAAGCGGCCACCGCCGCCGTAATGCCCCGCCTAGTGAGTGTCCTCTCCGACCTGGTCGCCATGCCCACGGTCAGCGCTCCCGGCTATGACCAATACCCGGTCCAGGAGGCGGCCCAGCAAATCGTCGAGATGCTCGACGAGTGGGGCTTCGAGAACTCACAACTGCTCGAAGTCGAGGGCGGAAATCCTGCTGTCTTCGCCGAGCTTCCCGCACCGGAAGGGGCGCCCACCGTCTTGCTCTACGCCCACTACGACGTGCAACCCACCGGGCCCATCGACGACTGGGAGACCAAGCCCTTTGAGCCTGTGGAACGAGACGGCCGGCTCTTTGGGCGGGGCTCAGCCGACGACAAGTCCGGTGTAGTCATGCACATGGGAGCGGTCGCGGCCCACGGCTCCAACCTCCCGGTCGGCATCCAGATGTTCTTCGAAGGTGAGGAAGAGGCCGGCTCGGAGAGCCTGGTCGCAATCCTGGAGAAGTACTCCGAGCTCCTGAAGCCTGACGTCATCGTCATCGGCGACGGCGGGATGTGGTCGGTCGAAGTCCCCGCATACATCACTTCGCTCCGCGGGATCGTCGCCACCACGTTCGAGCTGCGCACTTTGGCCGCACCCGTGCACTCGGGCCAGTACGGCGGGGTCTACCCGGACGCGTTGATTGCGATGGCTCGCCTCCTTGCCAGCCTCCACGACGACGAGGGCAACGTGCTGATTCCCGGGCTCGTGAGTGACGAGATGGAAGGCCTTCCAATTCCGGAAGACCTGGCCCGGACCCTCACGGGTGTTGTCGACGGTGTGGAGCAGATCGGGTCGGGGTCGATTGCGTCACGTCTCTGGTCACGGCCCAATGTCTCGGTGCTGGCGCTCGACGCCCCACCGGTCAGCGAGGCGATCAACCAGTTGGTCCCCGCGAGCCGGGCCAAGGTGAGCATGCGAACCGCCCCCGGCGAGGACACCGCCGCCGCGCTCGCGCGCCCTCGAGACCCACCTTGCCGACAACGTCCCATGGGGAGCATCGATCGAATTCCTCCATAACGAGTCGGGAGATCCGTGCACGATCGACGTCGACAACGACGCTGTCGAGGCATGGAGCGCCGGCTTCCGCGAAGCCTTTGGGACCGATCCCGTGTTCATGGGAGCCGGAGGTTCGATCCCCTTCATCGCGACCTTCGCAGATCTCTATCCGGGAGTCCCGATCCTGGTCATCGGTTGCTCCGATCCCACCAGCAAGTATCACGCCCCCAACGAGAGCGTCGACCTCGGGGTCATCGAGAAGTCGATGCTCGCCGAGGCGATCGCCTTCAGGCTCCTGGCTCGGTAGGCAGTTGTCCGCTGAAGCCAAGCTGCCTCCACGCCTCATAGACAACGACCGATGCTGAGTTGGCCAGGTTGAGCGACCGGACCCCAGGAACCATCGGGATACGGAGCCGCGCCGTCACCCAGGGCATCGCCTGCACCTCATCGGGGAGCCCGACCGACTCGGGCCCGAAGAGGAAGGAGTCGCCTCGCCGGTACTCGACCTCGTGGTATTGGTCCTCGCCTTCGACAGTGAGTGCAAAGATCCGGTCCGGCTCGGCTGTCGATCGCCAGGCATCGAGGTCGGGATGCACTACGACCACCGCCCGGTCCCGGTAGTCCATGCCGGCGCGGCGCAGCTTCGAGTCCTCCATATCGAAACCGAGGGGCTCGACGAGATGGAGCCGGCACCCGGTGACAGCGGCGAGCCGCATCGTGTTGCCGGTGTTGGGGGGGATCTCCGGGCGGTAGAAGACGATCTCGAACACGGTTCAGCGCAGATCGAACAGCCGGAGCTCGGTGTCTTCGGCCTCGCGGAGGCCGTCGTAGTCGACCTCGATGGCCACGATGCCTCGGGCCTCGGCGAGCACCTTCGCCTGAGGCGTGACCGACTGGGCGACGAACATGCCGCGCACCGGCGACCAAGCGGGGATCGTTGCCGAGGCGCTCCAAATATCGCACCAACTGCTCGACCCCATCGATCTCGCCGCGCCTCTTGACCTCGACGGCCACTGTCTGGCCCGAACCGTCCGAACAGAGGAGGTCGACGGGCCCGATGTCAGTCGGGTATTCCCGGCGGATCAGCACCAGGCCATCTTCGAGGACCCAGGGACGCTCCGCGAGCAGCGCCTGGAGATGGGCCTCGACCCCGTCCTTCTGCAGCCCGGGGTCGTCGCCGAGGGCATGGGTCACGTCCTCGAGGATCTCGTGGATGGTGATGGTCAGCTTCTCGCCCCGGCTGTTCGACACCTCCCAGCGATCGTCGAACGTCGCCACCTCATTGGGAGCCACCATCCAGTTCAGCGGCTTGGAAGCGTTGCCGTCGGAATGGATCGCCAGGGTCCCGTCAGCCTTGACCATGATGAGTCGGACGGCCTCCGGAAGGTGAGCGGTGAGCCGACCCGAGTAGTCCACCGTGCAACGGGCGATGACGAGTCTCAACTGGAGGCGAGAGTACCGGTGCGCTGGACCCCGGCAGCGACCATGGTGGTCGCGGCGAACAACGCCGTGAGGGCGAGCCAACCCGGCGTGTAGGTGCCCAAGCGATCGACGGAGAGCCCCATCAGCGGGGGCCCGAGCCCGATGCCGGTGAGGAATCCGAGCATGATGATTCCGGTGCCCCGGCCCACCAGGGCAGGCGTGGAATAGTCCATCACTGCCAGCATCCCCACCGCGTTCCAGGCCACCGCCCCGGTGCCCACGAGCAATGCCGCCGGAATCAGCACCCACCCCCCGGCAAGCCCGGCAGAAGCCAGGGCCAGAAGGACGGTGCTCGCCGAGGAGAGCACTGCGAGGCGGCGCAGGGTTCGGCCATGGCCCAGCCTGCGCTCCGAAATCGAGCCCCAGCTGATGCGGGCGACGACTCCGACGAGGCCGATTCCGGCGATGAGCAGCCCGGCCTGCGCCGAGGTCCAGCCCTGAGTCTCCTGTGCGAACAACGGCAGGAAGGTCAAGACCGACGAGACACCGAACCCGGTCAGTGTCCCGTAGAGAGCCAACCACCGGACGACTCCGGGAAGCTGGGCGCGCCTTCCACTGGAATCCCTGGTGTGCTTCCGGACGACCTGCGGCCGGCGAATCATCCCGACGAGCCCCGCGACCGGAAACACCAGGAACGCGGCAAAGGCGATGCGCCAGTCGGTCAATGACGCCATAACCGGGATCAGAAGCCCACCCAGGAAGGCGCCCATCTGGACGCCCGACTGCTTGGCCCCTGTGATGACTCCACGTGAGCCCACCGCGACGTTGTCGACGATCAGGGCATTGGTCGCCGGATTGGTCCAGCCATTGGGCACGCCACCGAGCATGGCTCCGATGAACAGGGCCGCATAGGTCGGGGAGAGGGCGACGACGCTCATGGCGACCGCCCCGAGGGCGAGCACTCCCCGGACCGACTTGACTCCGCCGACGCTGTCCGTCACTCGGCCAAAGAATGGAGAGACGGCGGCGCCAGTGAGCCCGCTCGCGGTGACCAGCGCCCCGATCTGCCAGCGCTCGATCCCGAATTCGGCGATGAGATCGGAGGCGAGGACCCCGAACATGCTCTGTCCGAAAGTGGCCACCCCCATTGCAAGGGCGGTGAGCGCGGCGAGAGTGAACGGGCTGAACGGGCGGAATCGGGTGGACGATGGGCGCAACTAGATTGCGATTCTCCATGCGACGAGCTCGATGATGCGAATCAGCGTTGGGACCGAGAAGGGCTCCTACCTCCTCACCGAATCGAATGGGTCCTGGCAGGTGGACGGGCCGATGTTCCCTGGCTGGAAGGTCACCGCCTTCGGCACCAACAGCGAAGGCGAGCACCTCGCTGCCGTGGGCAGCAATTGGTTCGGGATCGGCATCAATCAAAGCAGCGATCACCGAGCCTGGAAGCAGACCGACGACCCACCGGCATGGGCGGAAGGCTCCGATCGCAAGATGGAGCAGGTCTGGACCTTTCACAACCTCGGCGACCGGCTCCTCGCCGGAGTGGCCCAGGCGGGTCTCTTCCAATCAGACGACGGCGGACAGACCTGGGACCCGGTGGACGGGCTCAATGAGCACCGCACGAGAGGCGACTGGCATCCCGGGGCCGGCGGCCTCTGCGCCCATCGCATCCTGTCCGGTGGGGGACGGATCTGGGTGGGGATCTCCGCGGTCGGAGTGTTCCGCTCTGACGACGGTGGCGTCACTTGGGAACCCAAGAACGAAGGCATCCCCGCAATCGACACCGCAGAGGGTGCCGAGCGGCCCGAGATCGGATACTGCGTCCACGGGCTGGCGCATGACCCTGCCGACCCGAATCGAATCTGGCGCCAGGACCATCTGGGAGTGTTTCGAAGCGTGGACGGCGCGGACACCTGGGAGCGGATCGAAGAAGGGCTCCCCGCGGGGTTCGGCTTCGCGATATGGCGCCATCCTTCGTCGGGACGTTTGCTGGTCGTGCCCCACGAGTCATCTGAAAACCGGCTGCCGGTGGCAGGCGAGCTGCGTGCCTACGCGTCAGACGATGACGGCGACTCCTGGCAGGTCGCCGGAGGCGGCTGGTCAGGTTCACCTCAGTTCACCGGGGTCCTCCGTGGGGCGTTCGACGGCACTGAGGACGGGGCCTTTTGCTTCGGGACCACCGGCGGCAAACTGTGGCTGACCCGCGACCTCGGGGCCTCCTGGTCGGAGTTGGAGCCGGCGTTCCCGAGGATCAACGCAGTCCGACTGCACGCATGACCACCACGGTGCGCCTGCCCCGGATCCTCTCCCAGACAGTGGGCGGTGAAGTCCGCCAGGAAGTCGACGGCGGAGGCTCTCTGCTCGAGGTCCTGGAACGGCTGTTCGCCCGAGAGCCCGGGCTACGCAACCACCTGCTCGACGATCAGGGGGCGATCCGCACCCACGTGCTGATCTTCGTGGACGGAGAGCGCGCCGGGCTGGACACGGCTGTCGACGATCGAAGCCAGGTTCAGGTGTTACAGGCTGTCAGCGGGGGCTGAGGAACCCGCCGACCGGGTCGGCCTGCTGAACACGAACCAGATCGCGAAGGCCCACACCGCACCCAGCACCAATCTGAGCGCCAGGTTGTCGATCAGCACGAAGATCGAGAATCCGATCGACACACTGATCGCGACTGCCGCCAGCCATTTCATCCGCACCGTGAGGCCACCCGCCCGATAGCTCCGGATCATCTTCCCGTACACCGGATGGTTCATCAGCCAGCCGTAGAGGCGGTCGGATGACATGGAGAAGAAGAAGGCGGCGAGGATCACGAAGTCGAAAGTGGGGATCCCCGGCAGGACACTCAGCGGCACGAAGGCCAGGCAGATCAGGCCGATGGCGAAATAGATGCCACGTAGGACGCGGCTGCGCGGCTTTCGAGTCGCCACCGGATGGTGGGCACTCTGCGTCACCATTTCAAGCTATTGCCCACGTTTGCTGACGGCGAGTCGGAAAAGGATGGTTTCGGCGCCCGAATCGGAGCACGAGGACAATTGGTACCTTCCCCACTTCGCCTACCACTGAGGAACCATGCCCATCGTCAGTCCTGAGAGATACCGCGAGATGTTCCGCGCCGCTCGCGAAGGCGGCTACGCGTTCCCGGCAATCAACGTCGCCGCCTCGACGACTTTGATCGCGGCGCTCGAAGGGTTCGCCGAGGCGGGATCCGACGGGATCCTCCAGGTCTCGTATGGGGCAGCCGAGTTCGCCTCCGGGCAGTCGACAAAGGACATGCCGACGGGGGCTCGAGCTCTCGCCGAGTATGCCCACGTCGTCGCCGAGCGGTATCCGGTCAACATCGCCCTTCACACCGACCACTGCCCGCCCGATCGGGTCGATGGCTTCATCCGTCCCTTGCTGGAGGTGAGTAGGCGGCGGGTAGCCGCCGGGCAAGGCCCGCTATTCCAGTCCCACATGCTCGATGCCTCCACCTTGCCGATGGAAGAGAACCTGGCGCTGGCGAAGGAGCTCCTCGACCTCTGCTCGGCGGCCCAGGTGGTCCTGGAGCTTGAGATTGGCATCGTGGGTGGCGTCGAGGACGCCACCGATCACAGTGATGTCGACCGGGGCAAGCTCTACACGTCGCCCGAAGACATGACCCGGGTCGCCGAAGTCCTGGGCGCTGCCGGCGATGGTCGCTACCTGCTCGCGGCGGTGTTCGGGAATGTCCACGGTGTCTACAAGCCGGGATCGGTCAAGCTGAACCCGACGATCCTTCGTGACGGACAGGAGGCGGTGACCGCCGCCCACGGAGAGGAGGCGCGTCACTACCTGGTCTTCCACGGCGGAAGTGGCTCGACCCTCGATGAGATCAGGGAAACCCTGGCCTATGGGGTGGTCAAGATGAACATCGACACCGACTGCCAGTACGCCTACACCCGGCCCATCGTCGACCACGTGATGACCAACTACAGCGGGGTCCTCAAGGTCGATGGCGAGGTCGGTGACAAAAAGGCCTACGACCCCCGCAGTTACATGAAGAAAGCCGAGTCAGGGATGTCTGCCCGGGTGGTCGAAGCCTGCGAGCAGTTGTTGTCCGCGGGGAAGTCGATCGGCTGAGACTTGGACAGCCGGCATCGGACGTGGGCGGCGTCGGAGCGGTTCATCCCGACTCGATTCGTCCGGCCACTGATCCGCTTCACCCGCATCGAAGCGGCTTCGGGAATCGTGCTACTGCTCGCGGCGGCGGTCGCCCTGATCTGGGCCAACTCGCCGGCTTCAGGGGCGTACGAGAGGGTGTTCGACACCGTGTTCGCGCTCGACTTCGGGCCGATCCACCTCGACGAGACATTCAGGGAGCTGATCAACGACGGGCTGATGGCGATCTTCTTCTTCGTCGTCGGCCTCGAGATAAAGCGGGAGCTCGTCCTCGGTGAGCTGAAAGACCGGGGCGCGGCCCTTCTCCCGGTGCTCGCTGCGATCGGCGGAATGCTGGGCCCCGCGGTCGTCTACCTGATCGTCAACGCGGGGGTGGCCGGCGAGGCGAGCCAGGGCTGGGGAATCCCGATGGCGACCGACATCGCGTTCGCCGTCGGGATACTGGTCGTCCTCGGCGATCGGGTCCCACCTGCAGCCCGCCTGTTCCTCCTCGCCCTGGCGATCGCCGACGACATCGGGGTCATTGCCGTGATCGCGATCTTCTACAGCAACGACCTGCAGCCTTTGTTTCTCGGTCTCGCCGTGGCGGCGCTGGCCGTGGTCTGGATCGCGTCGAAAGTCGGGATCCGCTCGATGGCCTTCTATGTGCCGATCGCGTTGATCAGCTGGTATTTCATGCTCGAGTCCGGGGTCCACGCCACCCTGGTCGGTGTCGCACTCGGCTTTCTCACCCCGGCGCGCCCGCTGTACCGCCCCGAGGAGCTCGAGGAAAAGTCGAGTGCGATTCTCGAGCAGTTCGGCGAGGAGGCGGAGAGCGTTGAGGCAAACGAGCACCTGGACCATGAGGCACTGCTGCTGAGCGAGATCGCCGGGGAGTCGGTCTCGCCATTGAGCCGCATGGAGCACCGGTTCGTGGTCTGGAGCTCATTCGTCGTGATTCCCCTTTTCGCGCTGGCCAACGTCGGCGTCGACCTCAGAGGCACTCCGATCTCGACGGTGCTGACGTCGACAGTGGGAGCCGGAGTGGCCCTCGGACTGCTCCTTGGCAAGTCGATAGGCATCTCCCTTTTCGCCTTCCTCGGCGTCCGCATGGGGATCGGCCGGTTGCCCGATCAGACCAGTTGGAGGCACATGCTCGGGCTGGCTCTGGTCGCCGGCATAGGGTTCACCGTGTCCCTCTTCGTGACCGCCCTTGCGTTCGAAGACCCGGCGCTGGTGGACGTGGCCAAGGTCGGGGTGTTCGCCGGCTCGTTGGCATCCGGTCTCGCCGGGGCCGCCGTCCTCCTCACAGGAAGGAAGCCGGGACGGTCATGAGCTCCCCGCCCGAGTCCTTCGACTGCGTCGACTGCGGTGGCGTCGCGCATCTCATCTCGTATCTCCCCGACGATGAAGAGGTCGAGCCAGGGACCGCGCTCGCCTATCGGTGCGGCGATTGCATGGAGCGCTTCGATGTGATCTGGGAGAACGATGACCCCGAGTGATCGACCCGACGCCACCGAGCTGGCCGCCCACCGCACCATCGACCTGACCACGACCGGTCGCCGGTCGGGGCTGCCGAGGCGCATCGAGATCTGGTGGTTTCGCGTGGACGAGCGCTTCTTCATCACCGGGACACCGGGGGCCCGGGACTGGTACGCGAATGTCCTCGCCAATCCCAAGGTGGTGATCCACGTCGGCGCCCAGGATCTGCCGGCGACGGCGAGCCCGGTTCAGGATCCGGTGTTGCGAGCCCGGGTGTTCGATGATCCCCAGACCCACTGGTACTCGAGCCAATCCCAGCGTCAGCGTCTCATCGACGAGGCCCCGATGGTGGAGGTCCGGTTTGCGGACTGATCCGACGACCTGATCAGTCGCCGTCGTGCCAGCGCAACGCCCTGAGGGCGCGCAAAGTGTTCCATCGGCTTGGCTTACCCAAGCCCTCTTCCATCTCGAAGTGGACATCGCCTGGATGCCGGTTCTGTAGGGGCCAGGTGCCATCGCCTCGTTGTTTGGATCGGATCACTTCGACAGCCTCCACCGCCCGCGGGTCGGGAGGGACGCCGGCCTCCCGGAAATAGTCGAGAGCACGAAGCACGTCGTAATGCCAGCGGGGCGGGAACGACATCAAAAGCCAGCGCTTGCTGATCAGCTCACCACTCCGTAGCGAGTACATCAGCCGACGGTCGAGGAAATAGTCGTGGGCCCGGGCCCGGGCTTCTGCCAGGATCCGATCGCCGCCCACCGCCCGCTCGTACTCGAGCAGACCCTCGAGTGCCGAGATCGTCGTGTGAAAAGAGGATCGGTCCGAGTCGAGGTGACAGTTCCAGCCGCCGTCGCCGCGCTGCTTGGTCAGCAGATATTCCGGCTGAGGCAGTCCACCGGGATCAGGGAGGTAGTACGAGCCGAGAGCCAGGGCCATCCCGGTGACACAGAGCTCGGTCGAGTACTCGAAGAACGGCCATTTGTCGGAGCCCATGATGACCCGATCCCGGACCCGTTCGGTGGCCGAGCGCACTCGTGGTTCGCCGGGGTCGACGCCCAGATGCCGGAGCACGAGAAGGCTGTACGTCGTGGAGGTCCATTTCGGCGTGTACGCCCCTCCACCCCACATCCCATCCGTGCCCTGAAGCCCGAGAAGACGCGCACCCCATCCGGCGGTGGCGACACGGCTTCGCTCGGCTCTCA
This sequence comes from uncultured Acidobacteriota bacterium, assembly GCA_963789135.1. Classification (GTDB taxonomy): domain Bacteria; phylum Actinomycetota; class Acidimicrobiia; order Spongiisociales; family ZC4RG35; genus JALYNX01. The sequence continues at coordinate 178,864 of CAWBJJ010000003.1, read as the reverse complement.
CCTGTTTCTCCTTCGTGTTGGTGAGGTCCCGCATCACCTGCCACCGGATCGCAGGATCGGAGTCGAGCAGCCAGTCGATTGTCGTTGGGGTCACGGTTTGACCCTAGATATGGCGCCCGCTTGGTCCGGAACCCCACTCATCCGATTTGTGAGTGAGTGCTCACTCACTTATACTGCGGGTGTGAGCAAACAGCGACGGGCCGAGCCCCTGGCCCCTGACGACCGGCGACGAGCGATCGTTGAAGCGGTCATCCCACTGCTGGTGGACCGCGGCTCTTCTGTCACCACGAGACAGATGGCCGATGCTGCCGGCATCGCGGAGGGAACGATTTTCCGAGTGTTCCCGGACAAGGCGGCCCTGATCCTCGAGGCGGTCAAGGTGTCGGTAGCCCCGGAGCCGGTGCAGCGAGAACTGGAGCAGATCCACCCGGACGCCCCCCTGAGTGTCCAGCTTGGAGAAGCCGCCCGCATCCTGCTCGACCGCTTCCAGGTTGTCATCGCGCTGCTCGCAGTGCTCCGCACCATGCCGGTGACCCCGGAGACCCATCATGCCGTCGGCCCTCCGCAGTTCGTCGCTGTCGCCAATGCCGCAATCAACGAGTCGCTCACCGAGATCTTCGAGCGGCACCGGAGCAGCCTCCGGATCGAGCCGGCACGGGCGGCTGCCGCTTTCCGCGGGCTCATCCTCGCCAGCGGTCACCCCACCATGAGCCTGGCCGAGCGCTTGACCACCGACGAGATCGTCTCCGTCCTGCTCAACGGGATCTCCGAATTCGCGCCGATCGAGGTCGGCTGATGCTGCTGCGAATCGTCAAGGACTACCTGAGGCCGTACAAGCGCTGGCTGCTGATAGTGGTCGCCCTGCAACTGGTGGCCACCATCGCCTCGCTGTACCTGCCCAGCCTCAATGCCGACATCATCGACAACGGTGTGGTCACCGGCGACACCGAATACATCGTCCGGGTCGGCTTGATCATGCTCGGGGTCTCGCTCGTTCAGGTGGCGTGCACAATCGTCGCCGTCTACTTCGGGGCGAGAACGGCGATGAGCTTCGGCCGCGACCTCCGCTCCTCGATCTTCAGCCACGTCGGGAGCTTCTCCAGCAAGGAGATGGCGCGATTCGGAGCCCCCTCGCTGATCACCCGGAACACCAATGACGTCATGCAGGTCCAAACCCTGGTCTTCATGGGCCTGACCCTCATGGTCATGGCGCCGATCATGATGGTCGGTGGAGTGATCATGGCCCTGCGCGAGGACATCGGCCTCGCCTGGCTGGTTGCGGTGGCGGTGCCGGTCCTCGCCATCGCCATCGGGTTCATCGTCTCCCGAATGATCCCTTCCTACCGTCGGATGCAGACCGACATCGACACCGTCAATCGCGTGCTCCGGGAGCAGACGACGGGGATCCGCGGTGCTCCGGGCCTTCGTGCGGGAGCCGTTCGAGACCGACCGTTTCGCAAGGGCCAACACCGATCTCACCGATGTGTCGATCACGGTCGGCCGTTGGATGGCCGCCCTGTTCCCTGTGGTCATCCTGGTGCTGAACCTGTCCAGCGTCGCCGTCCTCTGGTTCGGAGGGATGCGGGTCGACGCCGGCGCGATGGAGATCGGATCGTTGACCGCCTTCCTCTCCTATCTGATCCAGATCCTGATGTCGGTGATGATGGCCACCTTCATGCTGGTCATGGTCCCCAGGGCCTCAGTCAGCTCCGATCGCATCGCCGAGGTCCTCGACACCGACTCGTCCGTGGTGCCACCGATCTCCGGGATCACCGAGGTCAAGGAGAGGAGCCGGCTCGAGATGAGCAACGTCGGCTTCAGCTATCCCGGGGCCAGCCATCCCGTCCTGGAGGACATCTCGTTCTCGGCCCGACCCGGGCAGACCACAGCCTTCATCGGATCGACAGGGGCCGGCAAGACCACTCTCCTCAACCTCATCCCGCGATTGTTCGACGCCACATCCGGATCCGTCTCCATCGACGGTGTCGATGTGCGGGACATGGACCCAGACACCCTCTGGTCGAAGATCGGGCTCGTGCCCCAGAAGCCCTACCTCTTCTCGGGGACCGTCGCCTCCAATCTCCGCTACGGCAAGCCCGATGCCAGCGATGAGGAGATTTGGGCAGCACTCGAGATCGCCCAGGCCCGCACATTCGTGGAGGCGATGACCGAAGGGCTCGAGGCCCCGATCGCCCAGGGCGGAACCAACGTCTCCGGCGGCCAGCGCCAGCGTCTCGCCATCGCCCGCGCCGTCATCCGCCGCCCCGAGGTCTATTTGTTCGATGACTCGTTCTCGGCGCTCGACCTGACGACAGACGCCCGGCTGCGCCGCGCCTTACGCCCGGTGACAGCCGACGCCACCGTGCTGATCGTGGCTCAGAGGGTGTCCACCATCGCCGATGCCGACCAGATCATCGTTCTCGAAGACGGCGAAATCGTCGGGCTGGGCACTCATGAGGCGCTGCTCGCCACCAGCCCTACCTATGTCGAGATCGTCGAGTCTCAGCTCACGGCCGAGGTGGCGTCGTGAGCGACCGGACCATGAAGACCACCGAGCGAATCCAGGCCCAGCCCGGACCCGGGCGCGGCCCCTTCGGTGGCGGGATGATCGGCCAGAAGTCCCTCGACTTCTGGCCATCGGCGAAGCGGCTCTTGGCCCGCCTCCGGCCGCAGCGGCTCAAGCTGGTCGCCGTTTTCACTTTTGCGATCCTCAGCGTGGGCCTGGCCGCGATCGGGCCCAAGGTCCTTGGCCGCGCCACCGACCTCATTTTCGCCGGGGTCGTCGGAAAGCAGATGCCGGCAGGAATCACCAAAGAGCAGGCCATTGCCGGAGCCCAGGCCGCCGGGCAGACCCAGGTCGCGGAGCTCCTCTCCGGAGTCGACTTCACCCCGGGTCAGGGGATCGACTTCGCCGCGGTCGGATCCGTCCTCATCGTCGTGCTCGCGATCTACGCGGTCTCGGCGGCCCTTGGCTATCTCCAGGGCTTCTTCCTGAACGATGTGGTGCAGAGCACCATCTTCAAGTTGCGCTCCGAGGTGGAGGACAAGCTCAACCGGCTCCCCCTCCGTTACTTCGACCGCCAGCCACGTGGCGAGCTGCTGAGCCGGGTGACCAACGACATCGACAACGTGTCGCAGAGCCTGCAGCAAACCATGAGCCAGATGCTGACCTCCCTGCTCACCATCGTGTTCGTGGTGGGGATGATGTTCTGGATCTCACCCACTCTGGCGTTGATCGCCCTGATCACGATTCCGGTGACCATGGTCATCGCAGGGACCGTGATGCGCCGCTCCCAGGGCCATTTCATCAACCAGTGGCGCCAGACCGGCTCGCTCAACGCCCGCATCGAAGAGGCCTACACCGGCCACTCCCTGGTCAAGGTGTTCGGCCGCCAGCGTGAAGTGGAGGAGTTGTTCGCGACTGAGAACGACGGCCTCTACGAGGCCAGTTTCAAGGCCCAGTTTCTCTCCGGGCTGATCATGCCGCTCATGATGTTCATCGGGAACCTCAACTACGTCGTGATCGCAGTGCTCGGCGGGCTCAGGGTGGCGAGTGGGACGATGACCCTGGGTGACGTTCAAGCCTTCATCCAGTATTCCCGTCAGTTCTCGCAGCCTCTGACTCAGGTGGCGTCGATGATCAACCTCCTGCAGTCGGGTGTCGCATCGGCAGAGCGGGTGTTCGAGCTGCTCGACGCCGACGAAGAGGTTTCCGATGACGATCGGCCGGAGATGCTCGAAGACCCCCACGGCCGGGTCGCCTTCGAGAGCGTGTCTTTCCGGTATGACGAAGACCGGCCACTCATCGAAGACCTCTCCCTCAAGGTCGAGCCGGGCCAAACGGTGGCCATCGTCGGCCCCACCGGTGCGGGAAAGACGACGCTGGTCAACCTGATCATGCGCTTCTACGAGCTGGACTCGGGTCGGATCTCCCTCGACGGCACCGACATCTCGCACCTGCGCCGGGCAGATCTCCGCTCGGAGATCGGGATGGTCCTCCAGGACACCTGGTTGTTCAAGGGAACCATCCGGGAGAACATCGCCTACGGGCGGCCCGACGCCACAGAAGAGGAGATCATGGAGGCGGCGCGAGCCACCTTCGTCGATCGCTTCGTCCACAGCCTGCCCGACGGGTACGAGACGATGATCGACGACGAGGGGAGCAACGTCAGCGAAGGCGAGAAGCAGTTGATCACCATCGCCCGGGCCTTCCTCGCCGACCCCGCGCTGCTGATCCTCGACGAGGCGACCAGCTCGGTCGACACCCGGACCGAACTGCTCCTCCAGAACGCCATGGCGGCACTGCGCACCGACCGGACCAGCTTCGTGATCGCCCATCGGTTGTCGACGATCCGGGACGCCGACGTGATCCTCGTCATGGAGGAGGGGCGGATCGTGGAGCAGGGGAACCACGCCGAGCTGATGGCCAGAGGCGGGGCCTATGCCGCCCTCTACAACTCCCAGTTCAGCGGCGGGATCGACGACCTCGAGCAAGCGTCCTGATTCCAGGCCGACCTGCGCCCTCCAATCAGCCCACTTATCCAGCCCTGATTCCCGGCGGGATCGATCCCCAAGGTGGCGCAGAACGCCTCGAATCGCTCCCGGGGGACGCCCTTCCACTCCAGGTCGGCGAGGCTCTCCTCGATCGGGACGTCGAAGCGAAGTGTTGTCAGCTCCCGATACAGGTAGGCCAGCTCCTGATTCGAGGCCAGCGTGGCCGCCAGCTTGTCGGCGCTTCTCACCGTGACCTCCCACTCCGACGCCGACGGTGGGATCAACTCGAGGCGGGGGTACTTCGCCAGGACCGTCGACGTCGACTTGGCGCCCCAGCCGGGGAGCCCGGGCACCCCGTCGGCGGTGTCCCCGACCAGGGCCAGGTAGTCGGGGATCGACTCGGGATGGACCCCGAACTTCTCGACGACCGCGGCCTCGTCGTAGATCTTCTGCTCACGGCGGTTGTAGGTCACGATCGGTCCCCGATCACCAGCTGGCACATGTCCTTGTCCGGAGTGGCGATCACGACCTGGTCGACATCCTCGACCCACTTGATCGCCGCGGTGGCGATCGCATCGTCCGCCTCGAAATCGATGTTGCGCCACACAACCACTCCGATGGCTTCCAACGCATCCTCAGCGAGCGGGAACTGCCGGAGCAGGCTTTGGTCCATCCCAGCCGACGACTTGTAGGCAGGGAACATCTCGTTGCGGAATGACTCGATCACCGTGTCGAAGCTGGCCGCGATATGGGTCACCCCCTCCCGGAGGAAGGCCAGGGTGGACATCATGATCCCGTGGGTTGCCTTGATGTCGAGGCCGTCAAGGCCCGGTGTGAAGTCCCGGTTGGGGTTGAAGTGGGCACGAAACAGCTCGTAGGTACCATCGAGGAGGTGGAGACGCACGAGTCGAATCCTAAGCCAGATGGCGAGCCCGACCCGTGGGACACGGTCAGCTCGGAGTTCGGGTCGCTGGGAGATCGTCTCAAGGAGACGTATCGACGCGTGGCTACGGACAAAGGACCGACCGAGGATGAGATCAAAGACGCCTTCGCCACGCTGCTCGGCGCCTGGGGTCAGATGGCGGAGTCGGTTTCCAGTGCTCTACACGACCCGGACACCAGGGAGCACCTGAAGAAGGCTGCCAGTTCCTTTGCCACCGCCCTGGGGACCACGATCACCGATCTCGGCGACGAGTTCAAGAAGACGGCGCCTTCCGAGGACGCCCCGGATGACGGGGACAGTTGATCCGCTGATCTCCGCGACCGAGTTGGAGGACCGACTCGACCAGGTGGTGATCTGCGACCTGCGCTGGTCGCTCACCGATCCCAATCACGGTGTCACCTCATACGACGCCGGGCACATTCCGGGTGCGGTCTTCGTGGATCTCGATCGCGACCTCGCGGCCTCGAGCGGGGCTGGACGGCACCCCTTGCCCGCTGTCGAGGACTTCGTCACGCTGCTTGGTCGCCCTCGGTATCGACCGTGACGATGAGGTTGTGGTCTATGACGACGCGGGCGGGGCGGTGGCGGCTCGCATGTGGTGGATGCTCCGGTCGATCGGGCACGAGTCGGCCCGACTCCTCGACGGGGGCCTCGCCGCCTGGGTCGACGGTGGGAGGCCTCTCAGCCGGGAGCCGGGTGCGAGTGCCAGCATCACTTACCCACAGGTCGCGGGGTTCGAGGGTGTGGTGAGCAGGGAGGACCTTGACGACCGCCCGATCATCGACGTCCGCGCCCCGGAGCGCTACCGGGGGGACGTAGAGCCGATCGATCCCAAGGCAGGGCACATACCCGGTGCCGTCAACATCCCGCTCGCCGGCAACCTCGGCCCCGACGGCCGCTTCCTCCGGGCGGCCGACCTGCGGAGCCGCTATGAGGACACCACTGACGACACGATCGTCTCGTGTGGCAGCGGGATCAACGCCTGTCACGCCGCCTTGGCGATGGTCGCTGGCGGGTCGGCCGATGCCGGACGTCTATATCGGCTCGTTTTCGGACTGGTCACGACAGGACCTGCCGGTATCGGTGGGCGACAGCCCTTGATCACCAGCCATGCCCTCGAGGCGATCGAGTCGTCCGATGTCGACCAACTGCTTCGCATCGTCGACGGGCTCTGCAAGTCGCGGGAGTGGGACGACCTCATCGAACTGCGCAGCCGGTGCCGCGAGGCCGTCGAACGTGGAAAACAGGTGTGGGGCGTCGAAGAGCACATTCGGTATCGGCTCGCACTGGAGGCGCCTGCCGAGCGCGCCGGGCCGGTGGTGTCCGAAGGGCAGGCCCGCTTCGCTCTGGGCCCGCTCGCCGAAGTCGCTGCCAGCACCAAGTCCTTCGCCGAGCTGGAGCCCTACCTCGAAGCCGGTCCGGAGCGGATGACCGTGGCCGCGGAGCGGGTGGTGCGTGGTGAGGCCGTCGATCTCGCCGCGCTCGAGTTGCCCGGGAGAGCTTCTCGCCTGGGAACCGGCGTATCAGCTGGCGACCTATCACCGGGACCGGGTGGAGGCGCTCTCACCGCAGGTGCCGGAGTTGGCCCGCGTCGAGCTGCCCGAGCCACGTCGAGCTGATCGAGGACCTGCCCTCGGAGTCTGCCCTCGGTGACCTGGTGATGCCCTGGACCGATCAGTCAAACGGCCGCTGTCAGACCTCCGCCGTCACCGGTGGCATCGCTCGAGGCGATACGGCGCTTTGGGTGCGGGCGAGGCCGCGGGTCGGGTCCCTCGACCCCGGGCAGGGGCTGGCCTGGATGGGTTGGGCCGCGGCATCGGGCGGGGCCCATGGCCGGAGGCGGGGCGCGGCGGCCGGAAGGCACCTGGCGTGGTGGGTGACATCGGTCCTTGCCGACCTGGAGTGGCCTGCTCGACCCCGCGATGGTGGAGGCGGCCGCCTCCACGGTTCGAGTGGGCCTGGTTCGACGACGGGAGCCCGGGCACCGGCTGGGCGCTCCGGCTCGCCATCGCAGACCCTGAGGAAGGCGTGGCCTGGGCGATCTCGGCCAACGACTCGGACTGACCTTGGACGGCTCGAGCGCGTCGCTCAATTCGCACGTCACGCCACCTGCACGTCACCGTGTGCCAGCCGGTGGCCCCGTTGGGAGCGGGGGGGACGATCTCCTCGGTCTGGGTGTCACCCTCGCCGTCGGTGGCCCGCACCCTCACCTGATAGGCCACCGGGTGATGGGTCCCAATCGACCACCCACTGCCGCCAGCTGTTGTCGGACAGAGCTTCGGACAGCTCGGCCTCCACCCAATCGGCGTCCTCGCCGAGTTGGACCTCGACCCTCGATATCCCGCGGTGCGGGGCCCAGGCCACCCCGGCGACCTGTCGCGGGCCGGCCTCGAGCCGGGCGCCCGTCGGGCAGGGTGTCGATACGGCTCTGGGTCTTGACCGGCGCCTCCTTGGACCACCCCCTCGGGATCCAGTAGGCGTCGAAAGTGTCCCAGCGGGTGAGCTCGACCTCGGAGATCCACTTGGTCGCAGAGACGTATCCGTAGAGCCCGGCGACCACCAGCCGGGCCGGGAACCCGTGCTCGAAGGGAAGCGGCTCGTCGTTCATCCCCACTGCGAGCAGGGCATCGCGCCCGTCATAGGCGGCCTCGAGGGGAAATCCGACCGTGAAATCGTCGACCGACCGGCCGACGATCTGCTCGGCACCCTCGCACGACACCGGCCCGATCGAGCAACTCGGAGAGGGGCACTCCCAGCCACTTGGCGTTGCCCGACCAGGTCGCCCCCGACCGGGTTGGAGACACACGACAGGGTCACGTAGCGCTCCACCATCGCGCATCTCGAGAAGGTCGGCATAGGTGAGCGAATACGGGGCTGTCGACCATCCCACTGAAGCTCAAAGTCCACTCCGGGAGCTCGACTCGCGGGCACGGAGATCGCCGTGTCGATCCGGTAGAAGTCGGCGTTGGGCGTGATCGTCGGGCTCAGGCCGTCGACATCGAGCTCGGCCGGCGGCGGGAATGGGGCGACCGCCTCGGCAGGCGGCGGGAAGTTGCACCTGGTCCCGTCCGGCGACCACCTGTTTCGCCCGTCTCGACCAGGTATCGGCCGACTCCGGCGGCGACGACCGCCATCCCGAGCCACCGCGCCGAGGCCGAGGATGAACGCGACGCCGGGACGCATCCGTTGCGGCTCGCGCGACCGCGCCCGCCGGGGCCGGGCCCGAGCAGCCATTGCAGCGCGGCGAGGCCGGTGATCGCCGCCAAACCCGCAGGGATCACCGCCAACGCGAAGCTCACCGCCGGGGTCCCGGATGGCGGCGAGTGCGCCGAACGCCCCAAACGCGATGAACGCCGCAATGGCGATCGAGAACCAGCGGCGGGCGAGCGAGGCCGACCAGGGCACCGACGACGACGGTCACCACGCAGATGCCGATGATGAGCACCGCCTTGTCGGCGGTGCCGAACACCGAGATCGCCCAGTCCTTGACCGGGCCGGGGACCGAGTCGATGACCCAGTTGGCGATGGCCTCGACCAGCGAGGGGAGGGACGGGAAGAGCCCGGCGGCGAGCTCGGACACTCCGAGGGCGAGTGCCGGCAGCCGCGGCCCCGGACAAAGCGTCACGTGTCCTCGAGGTCGCCATCGGGTCAAGTTAGAGGCGAAGTCGGCCAATCTTCAGCCCGATGGGAGTCGAAACAAGCCGCTGAACTAGGGTCGGCGACCATGCATCTGGTCCAAGGCGAGGACGGTGTCCTTCGCTGCTGGTGGGGTGCCGAGCCCGAGATCTATCGCACCTACCACGACCAGGAGTGGGGCCGGGCGGTGACCGACGACCGGCGCCTCTTCGAGAAGATCTGCCTCGAGGGCTTCCAGTCCGGGCTCTCCTGGCTGACCATCCTCAACAAGCGAGAGAACTTCCGATCCGCCTTCGCCGATTTCGACATCGAGCGGGTCGCCGGCTTCGGAGAGGAGGACGTGGAGCGGCTTCTCGCCGACGCCGGCATCGTCCGCCACCAGGGAAAGATCCGATCCACCATCAACAACGCCGGGCAAGCCCTGGAGCTGATCGACGAGAAGGGCTCGCTCGCCGCCTACTTCTGGAGCTGGGCCGATCCCACTGAGGCATCGCCGCCGGCGCTGGAGCCGGTGACCCCGACCTCGATCGCCATGTCCAAGGACCTCAAGAAGCGGGGCTGGTCCTTCGTGGGCCCGACCACGGTCTACGCCTTCATGGAGGCCATGGGTCTGGTCAACGACCACCTCGAAGGTTGTCACGTCCGTGAGGAATGCGCCGAGTCGAGGCGTCGCGTGCTCCAGGCGGTTCTCTAGCTTCACCGTCGTGATCGACAGGCCGCCATTCACCATCGGGATCGAAGAGGAGTACCTGGTCGTCGACCGGGAGACCCGCAACCTGCATGAACGACCCTCCCCCGGAGATGTGGGACTCACTGCGCGAGGTGCTCGGGCCCCAGGTGACTCCGGAGTTCCTCAAAGCGCAGATCGAGGTGGGGACCAAGGTGTGCGCCAAGCTCTCGGAGGCACGTGAGGACCTGGCCGCGCCTGCGCCGAGATCTGTCCCGGGTGGTCGAGTGAGTACGGAGCGGCGATCATCGCCTCCTCGACCCATCCCTTCGCCAACTGGTCCGAGCAGATGACCACCGAGCAGCCCCGGTACCAGCGGGTGGCAGCCGACCACCAGCAGGTGGCCCGTCAACTGGTGATCTGCGGGATGCACGTCCACGTCGGGATCGACGACGACCACCTCCGCATCGACCTCATGAACCAGGTCCGCTACATGCTCCCCCACCTCCTCGCCCTGAGCACTTCGTCCCCGTTCTGGGACGGCACCGACACCGGGCTCCTCGCCTACCGGTTGATCATCTTCAGGAACCTGCCCCGCACCGGCGCTCCCGAGGAGTTCGAGTCCTGGGGGGAGTACGAGAGGACGGTCCAGATCCTCGTCGACGCCGGGATCATCGAAGACGCCTCCAAGTTGTGGTGGGACATCAGGCCGTCGGCCCGCTACCCGACCCTGGAGATGAGGGTCAGCGACGTCTGCACGCGGCTCGACGATGCGATGTCGGTCGCCGCCCTCTATCTCTGCCTCCTCGGCTTCTTGTTCCGGCTGCGACGGCGCAACCAGCGATGGCGGGTGTACTCCCCGTTCTTGATCTCCGAGAACATGTGGCGCGCCCAGCGATATGGGGTCGACGGGTCCCTGATCGACTTCGGCCGAGGGGAGCTGGTCCAGTTCGCCGACCTGATCGAGGAGGCAATCGAGATGGTGGCCCAGGACGCGGTCGAGTTCGACGTCGTCGACCAGCTCCGACATGCCAGGACCATCGTCCGGGACGGCACCAGTGCCCACCGTCAGCTGGCGGTGCACAAGGAGGCCTTGGAATCGGGCGCCGGCGAGCACGAGGCACTGCAAGCCGTCGTCGACCATCTGATCGAAGACACCTTGTTCGGGATCTGATCGCAATGGCCCGCCCGGTCCGGATCGCCGTTCAACTTCAGAATCAGCACGGGGACTATCGGGAGATCCGACGGGCTGCCGCCGAGCGCCGAGGAGCTCGGCGTCGACATCGTCTTCAACTGGGACCATTTCTTCCCGCTGGGCGGCGATCCCGACGGCAAGCACCTCGAGTGCTGGACCATGCTCGCCGCGCTGGCCGAGGCCACGGAGCGGGTCGAGATCGGGGCACTGGTCAGCTGCAACAGCTATCGCAACCCGGAGCTGCTCGCCGACATGGCGCGCACCGTCGACCACATCTCGGAGGGCCGGTTGATCCTGGGGATCGGAGCCGGATGGTTCGAGAGGGACTATCTGGAGTACGGGTACGAGTTCGGCACCGCGGGGACCCGGCTCGCCGCGCTGGCGAGGGACCTGCCCCGAATCCAACACCGGCTGAGTCGGCTCAACCCTCCGCCCGACCCGGAAGCTCCCGATCCTGATCGGTGGTGGTGGTGAGCGGAAGACACTTCGACTCACCGCCGAGCACGCCGACATCTGGCACGGGTTCGGGCAGGCCGAGGTCATCCGGCACAAGAACCAGGTGCTCGACGACTGGTGCCGTGCAGATCGGCCGGGACCCGGTCGACCATCGAACGCTCGAGCGGGGCCAACCCGCATCGCCCCGAATCCGGCGCTGCGTTCGTCGAAGCCGGGGCCAACCTGATCACGCTCGGAGTCGATGGTCGGTCGGGCTACGACCTGGCGCCACTGGCCGATTGGCTGGCGTGGCGGGACGAGGTGAACGGAGCCGGTTAGGCCGGAGCCGGGGCCGGCTCGGCCCCGAGCTTGTCGTCGTTCTCCGGAGTCACGAACTCCTGGGTGCGGTCCAGCCACCAGATCATGATGATGCCGCCGATCCCTGCGGCGAGCCCACTCAACTGGTTCCAGGTGAATCCGGCGATCTCGGCGTCTCCCATCCCGAAGCGGAGCCCGTCGAGGATGAACCGCTGGAATCCGTACCAGGCGACCCAGATGAAGAACAGCTGCCCGTAGTGGAGGCGGAAGCGCCGGTAGACGGCGTAGAGCACCCAGAGCAGGATCGCGGCGCCGATCATGTCGTACATCGCCACGTGGTGGTAGATGCCACAGAACCCGTTGGCCCCCGCCTCACCCGCCGCACACTCCAGGGCGTCGTGTTGGGGAGCGACATCGAAGCCGGGCCGGATCCCGTATCCCCATCGCACCGTGGTGGCCTTGCCCAGATGCTCGACGATGGCCAGGTCGCCGATCCGGCCCACCACCGTGCCCAGGGCGAGGCCGAACGACGACATGTCGAGGGACGCGAGGATCGGCAACCCGAGCTTTCGGATCTTGTACCCGCCGGCCAGGATCCCACCCAGGAACCCGCCCATGATCGAGAAGTTGCCGGCGATCGGGTTCATCGCCTCCAGGAACGGGATGCCGGCCAGCAGCTGGGCCGGGACGGTGAAGTAGCGGGCGCCGATCAGGGCACCGATCAGGCCCCAGGTCAGCGCCGACTGATACTTGACGGTGTCGAACCCCCGCTTGCCCATCTCTCGTGTGGCGATCCAGGCGCCGACGACGAAGCCGATCGCGGCGAACAGGCCGTGCAGCGAGAAGCTGATCGGGCCCAGGTCCCATATCGGTATCGGCGGATAGCTGATCGCGGCGAGCATCGACGGGAGGCTAACCGGCGCCGGGGTTAAGCTCCCCCGACTGTGTCAGAGCTACTGACCGCCGCCGCGGCCGCGATGAACGCCCCCGAAGGCCTGATCCAGAGATCTGCCGCGGCGCGGGCTACTGCCAACGGGATCACCGTCGACGAGGTGCTGACCGCTTGGGCCGGAGGCGCCTCGGCAGTTCCCGTGACCGCCCCCCCGGCTGCGCCCGAGCCGGTCGTCACGCAAGAGCCGGTGGCCGAAGCTGAGACCGTTACCGAAACCGCGCCACCAGTCCAGACCGAGGTCGCCCCGCCACCCGTCATCGAGCCGGTCGCGGCGTACGAGCCGGAACCGCACGAGCCTCTGGAGCCAGTGCCCATCGGACGCCGGATCAGGACCGCGAGCCGGGTAGGGGCCTGGACAGGGGCCACCCTGGGATTGATCGGGTTTCTGGTCGCCACCACCTGGTGGGCAGGCGGTGCCACGGTCATCGGTGAGGGCCCCTACACACCCGTGGTCCAGGCCAACTCCACATCCGTCTTGATCGGAGCGGCGTTGGTGAGCCTTTTCTTCGGGGCGATCGTCGCCGGGTTGGCCCGGGCGTCGGCGTCCTGGACCAACCCCGGGATGCAGCTGAGCAATTCGCCGGCATCGACGGCCTGGCTGGGCGCGTTCATCGGCCTGGTTCTCGGAGTGATCGCGGGAGCCATGCTCACCAGCGGATTCGGGACTCCGGTCGAAGGAAGCGAGGGGTTGGTCCAGCTCCCGGTGCTTCCCACGATGGCAGTCATGCTCTTGGGCGGCGCCTTGCTCGGGTGGCTGACGGCCGCCGCCACCCAAGCCGTTGCCGTGCCCGTGGCCGTCTCGGGTGACGAAGAGGAGATCGACAAGGTCCGAGGTCGCATCGGTGGGGCGCTCCGGATACCCATCGTCGGCGTCCTCCTGCTGCTGCTCCTGGTGCTTCCGTTTGCCTTCGCCTTGATCGAGTCGGTGCATCTCGCGGAGTGGGCTGCTCCTCTGATCGCGGTGCTCACCTCAGCGGGAATTCTCGGCTTTGCCTCCCTCGCCGGCACCCGACCCAACGTGAAGATCCGTTTCGGGGACGTCATGGTCGCCGTGATCGGGATCGCGACCGTGGTCATCGTGATCTTCTACGTGCTCATCGTCTCGACTTGGGACGATGAGGAGGCCGCCGAAGGAGAGGGCAGCCAGGAGGCCGCCGTCGTCCTCATCGTCGGCTGAGGGGCCGAAGGGCGCGGCTAGCCCAGGTTGATGGCCCCGGACAGATCGCCCGAGATCAGCGCATCACGGACCGCCACTGCGATCTCACGAGCAACCAGTTCCTGAGCCTCGACGGTGGATGCGCCCAGGTGCGGGGTGAGGACGATGCCATCGAGACCGAGCAGTGGGCTGTCCGCAGGCAACGGCTCGACCTCGAAGACGTCGAGGGCGGCCCCGGCGAGGCGTCCGGAATCCACGGCCCGGGCCAGGGCGCTCTCGTCGACCACTCCTCCCCGGGAGACATTGACCACGAACGCTCCTGGTTTCATCCGGGCAATAGCTGCCTCGTCGATGAGATGAGCCGTCTCGTCGGTCAGTGGCACGTGCAACGAGATGATGTCCGCGTTGCGCAGCACGTCGTCGAGATCGGTGAGCGACAACCCGAGCACATCGGCCCGCTCGTCGGTCAGATAGGGATCGTATGCCAGCACCTGCATCCCGAAGGCTCGGCAACGGTGGGCGACCTCGCTCCCGATGCGCCCCGCCCCCACCAGGCCCAGTGTCCGGTCCTTCAACTGGACGCCCTGGAGTCGGGAGCGGTCCCATTTGCCGTTGCGCATGCTTCGGTCGGCCTCCGCGACCCGCCGCACCGCCGACAGGATCAGGGCCATGGTCAACTCGGCAGCGGCGACGGTGTTGCCGGCCGGCGAGTTCATGACTGCGATCCCTCGCTCGGTGGCCGCGATCAGGTCGATGTTGTCGACGCCCACACCGGCCCGGCCCACGACCCGGAGCCTCGGGCCTCCAGGTCCATCATCTCGCCGGTGACCTTCGTGGCGCTCCTGACCACGAGGGCTTCGGCATCGCTGAGGGCGGCCGGGAACTCGGGCGTCGACGACTTGTCGACCTGGGTGACGTCGAATCGATCGTCCTCGAGGAGTGGGGCCAGCCCGCTGTCGGAGACACCATCGGTGACAAGGACGTTGATGACGCTCACACCAGGACTTCGTCGAGGTCCTCGAGCAGGAGGTCCAGCTCCTCGACTGTCTTGTCGCCCATGTGGCCGATCCTCACCGTGGTCTCCTTGAGCTTGCCGTAGCCGCCACCGATCACCCATCCCCGCTCCTTCATCGCCGCAGACGACGTCGGGCCCCGCCAGCCCTCGGGGAGTGCGATGGTGGAGATCGTCGGCGAGCGGTGCCCCGACCGGGGCGAACGGCGCGATCCCGACGTCCGCCCTTTCCTGAATCCAATCGATGGTGCGGTCCCGCATCGCGGCATGCCGCTTCCAGCGCACGTCCATCCCCTCGTCGCGGATTCGCTCCAACTGGGCCTGCAAGGCGTACATGAACGAGATCGCCGGTGTGGCCGGGGTCTGCGGTCCTCCAGGCTGCTGCATGAGTGCCACCAGATCGAAGTAGACCCCGCGGTGCGGAATCGACTCGGCCCGGGCCATCATCGCCTCGGAGGCCACACCGAATGACAAGCCCGGGAGGAAGCGCCAGCGCCTTCTGTGAGCCGGTGAGGACGAAGTCGAGGCCCCATGCGTCGGTCTGCACCTCGGCCCCGCAGACGCCGGTCACCGAGTCGACAAGGAGTAGAGTCTGCTCGTAAGTGCGCACCACCTTCGCCAGAGCCTCGAGTCCTGGATGACTCCGGTCGAGGTCTCCGAGTGGCAGACGGTGACCGCGTCGATACCCACCTCCGGCCAGCGCTCCCGGCGAGCTCGCCGGGTCGTGGATAGCCGCCCCAGGGCATCTCCCAGATCTCGACTTCCCGACCACAAGCGACTGCCACCTCGGCGAACCGCTTGGAGAAAGCCCCGTTCACCAGGGAGAGGACCTTGCCTTCGCCGACCCCATTGCGGATCGCGGCCTCCATCAGGCCCGTCGCCGACGAGGTCGAGATGATGACCGGGCGATCGGTGACGAACACCTCCTTGAGCCCGACCTGAAGGATCGCGATCAGCTCCTGGATCGCCGATCCGCGGTGTCCGATCATCGGGCGGGTCTGGGCGGCCAGCACGTCGGGATGGACCTCTGTGGGGCCGGGGAGGAAAAAACGACCGTATGGCGGGGTTTGCCTGCTGCTTCAAGATATGTGCTCCGAGTACCGAGCCCCGCTACCCATCCGCCAGGCTCAACGCGTACCTGACGTTATCCACCAACTCCCAACCAACCAACACCGGCTCCCCGGTTCGCTGATGCTCGCGGAGGTGGGGCAGGGCGAAGGAGTAGTCGCCGTCCGGAACCGGCATCAGCAACCACTCGTCACCGTCCACCAGCACCGTGAACGAGGCCACCTGCTCCAGATCCCCATCGACCGCCACCACGACTCCCCGTGCTGTGCCCGAGGTCTGGGAACAGGCGGTGAGCGCGAGAGCGATTACGACCGCAGCGACGCTTCGAGCCGCTCCCACTCCCGCTCCTGTGAGGTCCATCTGAACCAGATCACGGCGATGGTGCCCCCAGATCAGGAAGCCTCCACCCACCTTCATGATGATCCCGGCGATCGTCTGGTCGGCCACCGCGCTGAGCCCGTAGGCGAGCGCAGCGTCGCCGTACACCGGGTAGATCGGCACCGAGGAGAAGGTGAGGAACGAGGCCGGCACGGTGGGCAGCAGCGACATCAGGAACAGATAGAGCATCTGCACCGGTGGCTGGAGCCGCGGGATCGCGTTGGTGGGCGAGAAGATCGGGAGCCACATCAGGATCGCAGCGGCGAACAACCAGGCGTGGACCGCGAAGTGGATCGGGCGGCTGGTCAGCATCCAGCCCGACCAGGTCGGGCCAGTGGATGAGGATGAAGGTGGTGTTGAAGATGACGAAGGCGGGGACCGGCTTGGCCGAGGGGCGCAGGACCCTGGCCACAATCCTGTTCCCCAGAGTGACGTCGGCCAGCCAGCGAGGCGTGCCCCGCAGCAGCAGCGGCGGGCACCACCAGGGCGATCGACCATGTGCTCGATCATGTGGAGCGTGAAGAGAGATGTCTCCCCGATGTCGTGGACCGGCCACCCCGAGACCAGGGCGAGGAGGCCAAGCGCCACGTACCACTGCCAGCGCTGGCCCGTGGTCGCCGGCGGTGCGTCGGGAGCCACCAGCGGGCGGAGACGGCTATCGGCGTACCAGTATCCGAAGCCGAGCACGAAGACCAGGAGATAGAGGTCGACGTGGGGGTGGAATGGGGGCAGCGGCATCAGGTGCCTTGGATGACCAGCGAGCCCCAAGGCGGTCAGGATGATGGTGTAGAGGCTGATGGCCAGGACGAACCCAGCGGTGAAGAACCGGCTCAGGATCTTCTTCTCGTAGCGGAGGTGCATGTACCAACCGACCACGATCACGAACTTGATCGAGGAGAGGGTGATCAGGGCTCGGTGTTGTAGTTGCCGAGGTCGAAGTCGCGGTGGATGTAATAGAGAGCGACCTCGACCGTGGTGAGCACCGCGAGCAGCGCCGCGATCTTCCAGTACTGGGCCGGTGTCGGGTGGTGAGGCTGGTCGGTCATGCCGGGGGCACCGAGAGCAGGTAGACGACGGTGAAGATCACGATCCAGATGATGTCGACGAAGTGCCAGTAGAGGCCGACCAACTCCAGGTTCAGCCCGTGCTTCTCGCTGAGCTCACCCTGGCGCCGCGATATCCCCCACAAGGAGAGGAGCATGATCACACCGATGGCGACGTGGGTCCCGTGGAACCCGGTGAGCAGGTAGAACGGCCGATGCCGCCGGGTTGGTGGTCAGCTTCATCCCGTAGGCCGTGATGAACTCGGTGAACTCGAAAACCTGGCCTCCGAGGAACACCGCACCCAGCGCCGCGGTCGCGAACAGCCAGGTCCTGGTCCCGTTCTGGTCGCCCCGGGAGAGGGCGTTGTGGGAGAGGACCATGGTCAGCGAGCTCATCAGCAGGACGAACGAGCTCACCGACGTGAACGGGATGTCGTAGATCTCGGCGGGATAGATGCCCTCGA
Organism: uncultured Acidobacteriota bacterium; assembly: GCA_963789135.1. Lineage (GTDB taxonomy): Bacteria > Actinomycetota > Acidimicrobiia > Spongiisociales > ZC4RG35 > JALYNX01. The sequence continues at coordinate 161,103 of CAWBJJ010000003.1, read as the reverse complement.
ACCCGGGGCGGTTCGAATAGAGCAGGTAGTTCGAGATCAGCGCGCCGAAGAAGAGGAACTCCGAGCTGAGGAAGAGCCACATCCCCAGCTTGCGGTTGTCGACCCCGGTCGACTCGTGCTCCGGGTGGCCGTGCTCGTCGTCGTGGCCGAGGGCGAGGTCGTGGGCGATATCAGCCATCGACCACCTCATGCTCCTCGTCGTGATCCTCGTCGTGATCGGCGTGTGGAGCGTGCGGCTCCTCGAGCGGCTCGATCGCCCACCCGATCAGCGCGACAAGGGAGATGATGGCCCCGAGGAAGATCAAGGCCTTGGCCCAGGCGGCCTCGTGATAGATGACCCCGTAGAACATGATCGGAAGGCCCATCGCCATGAAGAACGGGAAGTAGGAGGGGTTGGGGAGATGGATCTCCTCGACCGGGTTGAATTGCTCGTACTCGATTGCGGCCAGGATCTCATCGGCGTCGGGCTTGCGCACCGCCCGCCCCTCGTCGTCCTGGTCGTACTTGAGGCTCCAGAAGTGATCGAGCCGGGTGATCGTCGGCGGGACCGCGAAGTTGTACTCCGGAGTGGGGTTGGGTGACATCCACTCCACGGTCCTTGCGTCCCATGGGTCGAGGCCGGAGTCCTCGCCCCGGCGCCGGCTGGTGTACCAGTTGTAGATGAAGACCGCGATGGAGATGGCGATGATGAACGCACCCACCGTCTCCGCCATGTTCCACGGCTCGAGACCGGTCTCCGGGGCGTATTTCCAGGTGCGTCGAACCATCCCCTGGAGGCCGAGCCAGTGCATCGGGGCGAAGGTGAGGTTGAAGCCGATGAACATCAGCCAGAAGTGGATCTTGCCCAACTTGTCGCTCATCACCTTGCCGGTGAGCTTGGGGAACCAGTAGTACATCCCGCCGAAGAGCCCGAAGATCGCCCCCCCGAACAACACGTAGTGGAAATGGGCCACGATGTAATAGGTGTCGGTCTGCTGCCAGTCGGAGGGCACCACGGCGTGGGTCACCCCGGAGAGCCCGCCGATGGTGAACATCGCGACGAAGCCGATGGCGAACAGCATCGGCGTCGGAAGTTGGATTCGGCCCCCCCACATCGTCCCCAGCCAGTTGAAGATCTTGATCCCGGTCGGGATGGCGATGGTCATCGTGGCCAGGCCGAAGGCGGCCTGGGCCACCGGGGTGATCCCCGAGGCGAACATGTGATGGGCCCAGACCCCGAAGCCGAGGAACCCGATGGCGGCGCCGGCGAACACCACCGCCGCGTACCCGAAGAGCGGCTTTCGGGAGAAGGTGGGGAGGATCTCGGAGACCATCCCCATGGCGGGCAGGATCAGGATGTAGACCTCGGGATGGCCGAACAGCCAGAACAGGTGCTGCCAGAGCACCGGGTCGCCTCCACCGACCGGTTGGAAGAACAGCGACCCGAACTGGCGGTCGAACGTCACCATGAACAGCGCCACCGCGATGATCGGGAGTGAGAACAGCAGGAGGAAGGCGACAACCGTCGTCATCCAGACGAAGACCGGCATTCGGAGCAGACGCATCCCCTTGGCCCGCATGTTGAACACGGTGACCAGGAAGTTGACCGCGGAGACCAGCGAGGCGAGGCCGAGGATCTGGAGGCCGAGCGCCCAATAGTCCATGGCGGTACCCGACGAGTAGAACGGTCCCGCATTGGGCTGGTAGCCGAACCACCCCCCGTCCGGTGAGTCGGCGAGGAAGTTGAAGCTCCCCGGCCCCCCGCCGAGCGGGATGTTGCCGCTCACGCCACCGGTCCCCACCGGCGCCATCGAGGTGCCGAAGAAGAACGTCGAGTAGAGGAAGATCCCGCCGAAGAAGAAGATCCACCAGGAGAGGGCGTTGAGTCGGGGGAAGGCGACGTCGCGGGCCCCGATCATCAGCGGGAGCAGGTAGTTCATGAACGCCGCCCCGGCCGGCATCACGAACAGGAAGATCATCGTGGTGCCATGCATCGTGAACAGGGCGTTGTAGGCCCCGGCGGTGAGGAACTCGTTGTTGGCCTGGGCGAGCTGGATCCGCAGCAGCAGGGCTTCGACACCGCCGATGATGAAGAAGGTGAAGGCGGCGTAGCCATACATGATCCCGATCCGCTTGTGATCGACCGTCGTGATCCACGACCAGAGCCCCCTGGTCGACGACGGGCGGCGGAAGATCGTGGTCTGCGGGCGCTCGGCGGTGGCGGTCATTGGTTGCTCTCCAGCCAGACGATGAGATCGTCGATCTCCTGCTCGGTCAGGGCCAGGTCGGGCATGAAGCTACCGGGCTTCACCTCGGGTGGATTCGCCAGCCATTCCTTGAGGGCCTCGGCGCGGCTCTGGCCCTCCTCAGGGAGGATTGCCCCCGCGAAGACACTGCGGGAGGCGAAATGGGTCAGGTCGGGGCCGGAGAACGCCTCGTCGGGGACGAGGTTCGACGGCGAGTCTTCCTCGAAGCGGACGGTGTGGCACTGGGTGCATCCCTTGGCGGCGAAGACCTGATATCCGGCGTATTCCGGTGCTGCCCTCGGCGGGGAATTGGGTGGGTGCCTGTTGCTCGGCGATCCAGTTCTCGTAATCGGCGGGCTCCATGGCCACCACCCGGGCCCGCATCAGCGAGTGCGAGAGCCCGCAGAACTCGGCACACTGGCCCCAGTACTCGCCCGGGTCGTCTGGCTTCGAGACGCAACAGATTCACTTCGCCGGGGATGGCGTACCGCTTCCCGTTCAGGGCGGGGACCCAGAAGTTGTGGATGACGTCGTCGGAGGTCAGGTTGGCACACACTTCCTGGCCCGGCGGGAATGACCATCACGTTGGCGGTCTTGACCTCGGCGTCGGGATAGCTGTACTCGAACCACCACTGATGGCCGATGACGTCGATCTGGATGGCGTCGGGGTCGCACTCGGTGAGCTCGAACACCGCGGCGGTGGTGGGGACTGCGATCCCGGCCAGGATCAACGCGGGGATCACAGTCCAGAGAACCTCCAGCTTGGGGCTGCCATGGAGTTGCTTGGCCTCTTTCGCCCCCTTCTTGTCCCGGAAGAGGAAGACGGCAACGAGGATCGCACCCTGCACCAGCACGAACACCGCGGTGGCGATCCAGAAGACGGGCCAGAAGAGATCGTCTTCGTGCTGGGCGAACGGGCCCTGCGGGTCGAGCGCCGTCATCGGGTCGTTCTCGATCTCGATGAATTGGCAGGCGGCGAGAGTCAGGGCCGCACCGGTCAGGGCGCCGAGGCGTACAAGACGTTGACGGGACCGGGCCATCGGTTCGGCATCATACGGATGTGGGGAAGTGCCGACCAACTTCCTGCGGAGGCGGGCAAGTCGGCCAGCTCCGCTCGCTGGTGAGAAGCGTCTAGCCGGACACAGCCTCGATCGCCGATGTCAGCTCTTCCTCCCCAACCGCACCCTCGAAGGCGGCGCTCACCGTTCCCGAGCCATCGACCACGAACACCCACGGCTCGGAGGGAAGGCCCCACTCCTCGACCGCGGGCACCACGGTGAGGTCGTTGAAGTCGTCGACCTGGAGGTCGTCGTAGACCTCGACATGGATGAACTGCACGTTCGGATGGCTCGCTTGCAACGCCTTCACCTGATCCAGCATCGGCCCGCACGCCTCGCTTGAACAGAACGCCGGCGTGGCGAATGCGATCACCGTGGGATTGCCGCTGGTGACCGCGTCCGCGACCGAGACCTCGTACATGGCCGGGTCAGGATCGGGATCCGAAGTGATGACGGAGAGGTCCGGATAGTCGGCGCCGACCCGGGTCTCGGAAATGGGCGCCGGCTCTCCCGTTTGCGGAACGCTCGGGTCCTCGATCGCGACCAAGCCCGCGGGGCCGGCCTCTGAAAAGCCGTCTGCCTCGATGGTCACCTGATAGTTCCCGGCCTCCGGGATCACCAGGTTCGACACGTAGAGACCGCGGACATCCTCGACCGCCCAGACGAACTCGGTCTCATAAGTGTCGAGCGGAGCGCCGTTCTCGTCCCGCAAGGTGACCGTGGCCTCGCGATCGGGCGCCGCTACCCACTCGTTGGTGTCCGGATCGACGAGGGCGAACATCACCCGTTGCTCCCCGGTTCCGATCGCGGCGGGAGCTGAGACCACCGTGGCGATTGCGGACCCGACCGCCTCGCTGCTCGAACTGCTTGTCGGATCAGACCCGCAGGCGAGCAGCGCCAGCCAGACCAATCAGAAGCGGGACGCGCCTCATCGAATCAGCACGTCCAGCATCACCGAACCGAACAGCGCCGCCAGATAGACGGTCGAGGTGGTGAAGAGCCGCATCGCCTCCTCGGGTCGACGGAAGACCCTCCAGGTGTCCCACAGGAACCAGGCTCCGAGCCCGATGGCGGCGATGAGGTAGATCCAACTCATGCCGGCCACAGGCACCAGGAGGAGGGTGATCCCGACCATGAGGCCGGTGTAGAGCAGCATCTTGCGGGTGGTCGCCTCGACCCCGGCGACGACAGGGAGCATCGGGACCCCGGCCCGGGCGTAGTCGTCGCGGTACCGGATCGCCAGGGCCCAGAAATGAGGTGGGGTCCAATAGAAGACGACCAGGAACAGAACCCATGCCGGCAGGCCGACGCCGCCGGTGATCGCGGCCCAACCCACCAGGACCGGGGCCGCACCTGCCGCTCCGCCGATCACGATGTTCTGCAGTCGTGGTCCGCTTCAGAGTCAGGGTGTACACCAGGACGTAGAACAGCAGGGCAGCGGTCGAGATCAGCGCAGCGAGGAGGTTGGAGGTGACCCAGAGCCAGGCGAATCCGGCGATGCCGAGCGCCACCCCGAAGACCGAGCGCGTGAAACGGTGGAACTTCGTGCCGGGCGAGTGGCGCTCGACCGGGTGCGCCGCATGACTTCGTCGATGTCACGGTCGAAGTAGTTGTTGAGGGCATTGGCCCCACCCGCCGAGAGGCTGCCCCCGATCAGGGTGTTGATCACGATCCAGGCACCAGGCCAGGTGCCCGCGGCGAGCACCATCGAGGGGACCGTGGTGATCAGGAGCAGCTCGATGATCCGGGGCTTGGTGAGCGCCACGTAGGCGGCGACACGTGAGCGGGCTTGCTCGACGGGAACCGTCGAGCGTCACCTCGGGGGTGACCGGCGCCCCGGCGCTCTCAGTCGACATCGGTTGGCTCCGCCATTCTTCCTCGGCCCTCTTCCGCTCTTCGGCGATGCGCCTCGCCCGCTTCTCAGCCCACCGCAAAGAGAAGATGGCGGCCAGGGCCGGGATCACGAAGATCCCGACCTCGTCGATCCCCCAGTAGTGGGCAAAGATGAACATCATCCGGCGAGGATCACCAACCCGAGTGTGGTGAGAGCCACCATAAGGAGAAGCATCGCGTACTGGGAACGGACCGCGTCCGGCCCGAAGTCCTCGAGGGCACGGTCGTGGGCCAGGACGACGCCAGTCACGTGCCCGGCGACGATCACCGCCACCTGGAAGTACCAGATCGGCTCGCTGGCGAGTGAGGAAGAAGTCGACCTTGTAGTCGGCGGTGCCGAACAGGTCCCACCCGAGCGCAAACGGGTCGGAGACTGGCGGCGATCAACTGCTGTCCCTCGAACATGATCAAGGTCACGTAGTGGGCTACGGCATAGGCCAGGGCGATCGGGACCAGGGAGTGGGCGAAGCGGGCAGCCACCTGGCTCGCCGTCCAATCCCCTCCCACCAGACGGGCCGCGGCCCACGATGCAAGGAGATAGCCGCCGGCGATGACGCCGACACTGGCGAGGAGGAGCAGCGTCTGCCCCCCCATTGTCTGTCCCATATCCCCCATGGCGCTCCGCATCCACGTCGTGCCCGACACTCCGTCGTAGGTGACCGTGCCGATGGCCACCACCACGAAGCCGGCCAGCCCTCGCCAATTCGAGAGCACGGGCAACGCTCGCAGCCAGCCCCGCCACACGAGGCGACCGTCAGCCCGGCGCCCCAGGGGTGAGATGGCCGAGAACAGCCGGTTGTATGGCGTGAAGAGGTCGAACCCGGCGAGCCCGGTCTCTCGCCCGGCGTACGCCATGACCGCCACCATCAACACCGTGTACGCCAGTGCTGCGAGTCCCAGGGTTGCCGCCAATCCCGACCTGGGGTTGACCAGCTCCAGCCAGGCGAAGGAGACGAAGAGGGCCGCCGCCGGCCAGACGCCGACCCGGGCCAGGACTTCGGGCCGCTCCACCTTGCCCAATCGGAACAGGCGAGCGATGGCCCGCCAGGGGTTGATGTCGGTGTACCAGTCACCGATCACTGCACCGGCGAACGGGATGACCAGCCAGAAGACCACCCAGACCAGGACCGGGGCGATTCCGGGACGGGTGGAATCGGTCTCCCGATCCGAGGAGTGGGATCGCCAGCTGCCCGATCACCATCAAGCAGCCCGAGCACACCGAGCGCCGGGAGCAGCTCCTCGCCGCGGGACCGAGACCCGCGACTCCTCGGATCTCGGCCCGTCCTGGAGCCGTGGCTCGGGCCAGAGCATGGCGAGTGCGACGAAGCTGACCACGATGACCAGACCGGCGCCGACGATGAAGTATTAGACCGGAACCGGAAGGTCGAGCCGACCGCCGATGCCGTGGGGCCAGATCATCTCAGGGAGTGACCACCAACTCGAACAGCGGGATCTCGCCCTCCTCTAATTCGACCTCGAAGATGCCTTGGGCGTCGGGAGTGAACGTCACCACGGTTGGCACGCCGGGCTCGATGGGGAAGGTGAGGTCGAAACCGTGGACGTGGATCTCGTCGGCGACATCGGCGAGAATCGCCACTTCGACCAAGTCGCCCATCGCCACCTCTATACGGCCGGGACCATCCACGACATCACCGTTGACTGTGATGTCTACAGCCAGGGCAGTCGTGGTGGTCTCCCCGGCGGCGCTGGCTGTCGGCGGTGCCGCGGTGGTCGCCGGAGCCGGGGTCGTGGTCGTGGCCTCGGCCACCGTTGTGCTCGGGGCGGTGGTCGTGCTGTCGGAGGATGGGCTGCATGCCGCCAGAGCCAGGGCGGTCACCGCAGCGAGGGTCACGATTCGCATCGCCCCAAGCTAGGCATGACCAGGTCGAAAGGCGGACTCGGCCAATCGGCTCGCCGCATGCGTTGGCTTCGCCGGATCCTCGTCGTCCTGCTGGTGCTGTTGGTGGGACTCGGGATCTTCATGTTCATCATCTCCGCCGCTCCTTTTCCCAGGTCGACGGTGAGGTTCAGGTCGCCGGGCTCGACAGTGAAGTGGAGGTGGCAAGGGACGTGGATGGGGTGCCTCACATCTATGCGTCGACGAGCCACGACCTGTTCTTCGCGCACGGGCTATGCACACTCGATGGCAATCAGCTCCCCTTGCGCTGGACCCGCGAACAGATCGACGAAGCCGCCGAAGGAGTGCTGGTCCTCCAACCCTCCGGTTGATTTCAGGCCCGCGCCGCTTCTACCAGCGTGTCCCAGAAGGCGACGCCCCCACCCCAGTCGCTCGGAGTGTCATTGGTCAATGCGTTGGCATTGGCCTCCGCGCCCCACCAACCCCAGGGGATGGCGCACAGCCCGGGGCGGAGCCGGTCACTGATCCGAGCCGGGAGCTCTAGCGCCCCGCGATGATTGAAGACCCGGACCATGTCGCCCTCGCCAATCCCGCGCTCGCCGGCGTCGTATGGATCGATCTCGAAAAATGGGCCCTTCTCCCGATCCGAGTGATGTCCGGAATACGTGGTGTTCAGGAACCGGGTGTGATTCTTGGGGGTGAGCAGTGCCAGGGGGTATTCGTTGCTCATCTCGCTCCCCGGCCCCTCGACCGCAGGCGTGTACGTGGGAAGCGGATCGTGACCTGCCGACGCCAGCGCCTCTGAGAACAGATGCGCCTTGCCGTCGGCGTTGCCGAAACCGCCGTCGCGATAAGGGAGCAGCATCCTCGGGCAGGTCGAGCCGGCTGAAGCCCTGCTTCTGGAGCAGCTCGATGTCGACGTCGGGCATTGCTCGCCGCAACAGTTGCTCGTCGTCCATCTCAAAAACCGGGTGCTCCACCCCCATTGCACGGGCCAGGCGGCGCCAGAGCTCGGAGTTTGGGACCGTCTCACCGAGGGGCTCGATGGCGGGGTGGTTCCACCCCAGGTAGAGATGGCCCCACGAAGCGACCATGTCGACCTGTTCGATCTGGGTGGTCGCGGGGAGGACGACGTCGGCATAGAGAGCGGTGTCGGTGAGGAACTGCTCGCTGACCACGGTGAAAAGGTCCTCCCGCTCCAGTCCCCTGCGCGTCGCCGCGGCATTGGGCACCGAAACCAGTGGGTTGCCGTTCCACACGATCAGAGCGTGGACTCCCATGCCCTCATCGGTGAGAGCTTCGCCGAGCCGATTCATGCTGACCGCCCGGGTAGGCCGATCCACCTCGATTACCGAGGAGTCGATCGCAACCTCGGACCAAACGCTCACCGAGCGTGACAACCCGCCGCCGCGGTGGCGCCAGGCGCCGGTGAGGACGGGAAGGCACCCCAGGGCACGGAAGAACATCGCACCGTGCTCGTGGTGCTCGGCGCCGATCAGGGTACGGATGAAGCTCTTCGCAGTTGCCCCGTATGCCTGGGCCAGTTCCTCGATCTCGGAGGCCTCGATCCCACAGATCTGAGCCGCCCGCTCCGGATCCCACGAGGCGACGTGAGCCGCGAGCTCGTCGAAGCCGTGGGCATGCTTGGCGACGTACTCGTGGTCGATCAGGTCGTCACGGATCAGCACGTGCATCACAGCCAGCATCAGCGCGACGTCGGTCCCCGGGAGGGGCTGGATGAACCAATCCGCGGACTGCGCGGTCATGGTCCGAATCGGGTCGATGACCAACACCCGGGCCCCCTTGGCCCTGGCCTCCTCGATGAAGGCCCAGAGGTGGCGGTTTGTGAGACGAGTGTTGGTCCCCCACAGGATCACCAGTTCAGAGAAGCGGACGTCCATCGGGTCGGCGCTGTGCCTCTGACCGTTGGTGGCCGAGAGGCCTGCCCCTGCCGTCGCCCCGCACAGCGAGTCGACCTGGCGTGACGCCCCGATTCCGGCGAAGAAGTACTGATCGAGGTAGCTCATGTGGAGCAGACCCTGGGTCCCGGCGTCGCCCCAGGGGAGGACCGCCTCGCCGCCGTGCGTGTCGATCACGGAGCGAAGCCGGCTCGAGATCAGCTCCAGTGCCTCGTCCCAGCTCGCCTGACGGAACTCTCCGGCGCCCTTGGGCCCGACCCGGATCAAAGGATGGAGGACACGATCGGGGTGATAGACCCTCTCCAGGAACCTGTTGACCTTGGGGCACAGCTCGCCTCGCGAATAGGGGTGCTCGGGGTTGCCCCGCAGCTTCACGGCCCGCCCGTCCTCGACGGTCACTACCCAGCCGCAAGTGTCGGGGCAGTCGTGATGGCAGGTGCCGAGTACCAACTCGGTGGTCATCCGGTCACGCTAGTGGTCAACTCAGCCGATAAATCGCGCGATTTCGTCGGCGAGGCGCTCGGCATGAGTCCAGGGAGCCTCGTGTCTCACGCCCACCAATTCCACGACCTGGGGGTCGCGCACCGAAGCGGCCAGCTGGTATTGCCAGGCCGGGGGCACCAACTGGTCCTTGGTGGGGATCATGACCAGGGTCTCGGCCTCGATCTTCCCTACCCAGGGACGGGAGTCGAAGCGGAGCAGGGCCAGACTCGCCTGCGTGCCGGCGTCGGTGTCCCGGCGATGGGTCTCCTCCCAGAGCCAGCGGGCGTGGCGTTCTTCGACAGCCCCGGTGGCGAGCAGATAGCCCGACCTCACTTCGGGGGTGCCGAGCCCGGTGAGCCGCTCCCAGCCGCGGGCGATCACAGCGCCTGCCACCCGAAGCACGCGCATCGGCTGCGGGTGGTGGGTGAAGGTGGCGATCAGGACCAGTCGATCGGTGCGCTCCGGGTGGCGATGGGCGAAGGACTGAGCGACAGCGCCTCCCATCGAGTACCCGACAACCGAGACCGAGCCCACACCGAGGCGATCGAGCACTCCTGCCATATCGTCGGCGATGTCCTCGACCTCGAAGCGGTCGCGGGCGAGTGGCGCCAGGCCGTGACTGCGATGGTCGACCATGATCACCCGGTACTTCTCCGCCAGCGCAGGCCCGATTCGGTACCACTCGGCCAGGGACGACCCTGCCAGCCCATGAATGAGGAGAAGCGGCGGAGCGCCGTCGGGGCCCAGGTCCCTCACCAGGAACTCCTCGTCGCCTACGAAAACAGTGTGCCCGAAGTGTCGCCATGGATGCTCCTGGGGCGAGCGAAACCGAGGGGAGAGGACCGGCCCAAAGAGTCGCCAGATCAGAAAGCCGAGGGAGAGCCGCCGCAACCACCGCCTCATCGCAGGTCTCCGACGGCGAACATCAGGTCTTGGACTGGCCGGCCGCCGACCAGGTGCTCGTCGATCACCCGGTCCAGCTTCTCCTTGTCCAGCCCCGCGTACCAGGTGCCCTCGGGGTAAACGACACAGATCGCGCCCTGCTCACAGATGCGCAGGCAGTCGACCTTGCTACGCAACACAGTCCCCGTGCCCGGTTCCCCGGCAACAGCCTCAGCACCGGGACTGCCGCCCCACGGCGGCGGTGGGGAGCTCAGTCCCAATTCCTTGAGCCGGCTCTTGAGATGGCTCCAGAGCGCGTGTGTCTCCTCGAAGGGAGCGCATTTCGGGGTGGTCTGGTCGGCGCAGAGGAATATGTGACGTCGGGCCCTGGGAATGGAAAGGGCCTCGGCGATTGCGTCGAGTCGCTGCAAGGGATCCAAGATCCGCGCCTATGCGTATACCCGCATACGCGTATGCGCAAGTCCAGGTATGCCCTGACCGACCGTTAGCCTCCCCGTCTTCATGCCCGACGAACCAACCTTTCTCACTCCGGCGGCCCGCCAGAAGATCGAGGACGAGCTCGAGGTGCTCCGCACCGACGGCCGCCGGGAGATCGAAGAGCGCATCGCCGAGGCACGGTCGCACGGGGATTTGAGAGAGAACGCCGACTACGACGCCGCCAAGAACGACCAGGGCCTCATGGAAGCCAGGATTCGGAAGCTGGAGTACCTGCTCAACACCGCAGAGGTGCGAGAGGTGGTCGACACCGGAAAGGTCGAAGTCGGATCTGTGGTCACCGTCGTGGACCATGATGGCGACGAGTACGACTGTTTCGTGGCGCCTCAGGAGAACAAGGTGGCGGGTCTCCTCCTCACCTCGCCCACCAGCCCGATGGGCCAGGCTCTATTGGGGGCTTCGGTGGGAGACCGGGTCTCGTACCAGGCACCGGCCGGTGAATTCTCGATTTTGATCAAGGCCGTTCGCCCGTTCGAGGGCTGATCGGGGTTAGCCTGACCCCGGTTCGCCGTTCGAGGGGCCGAGGGTGAGACTCCGACTCAGAAGTCCCCGCCAACTTGCAAAGACGCTGATTGCCGCCGCGCGCCGCGATCACGACGAGGTCGCCGACTACCTCGATTCGCGTCGCGTCGAATGGGAGGCGCTCGCCGGCGCCGCCCCCGGCGATGCTGCCGACGTCCTCGAGCAACTCGCCGAGGAGGACGCCGCGGAATTGCTCAGCGAGCTGCCCGCCGCCGACGCCGCCGACATCCTGGAGCAGATCTCGCCGGAGCTGGCAGCCGAGCTCGTCGAAGACGTCTCGATCGAGGACCTGACCGCTGCCGTCGGCGAGATGACGGGCGAAGCAGCCGCCGACCTGTTGTTCGAGCTGGACGAGGAGATCACCGCTCGCGTCCTCGCCAGACTCGATGACGAGTCGGAACGCGAGATCCGCAGCCTTCTGGTGTACCCCCCGGACAGCGCCGGGGGCCTGATGACCACCGACATCGCGTTCCTGCATTTCGGGCTGACTGCCGGCGAGGCGATCGAGCGAATTCGCCAGCTCAACGACGAGTACGAAGACCTCTCCTACGTGTATGTGGTGGACGACGCCGACAGGTTGAGAGGGGTGATCTCCTTTCGGGACCTGGTCTTCAAGCGCCCTGGGGCCAACCTCGAGGAGGTGATGGTCCCCGACCCGGTGTCGGTGAACCCCTTCACCGACCGCGAGGAAGTGGCCGAGCTCGCTCAGCGCTACCACCTGTTCGGGATCCCGGTCACCGATGGCAACGGCCGCCTCCTGGGCATGGTCACCACCGACGCCGTGATCGAAGCGGTCCAGGACGAGGCGACCGAAGACTTCGCCGCAGCGGTCGGTGCCGGCGTTGAGGAGACGGTGTACACAGACGTCTCGAAATCGGTGCGAATGCGCTCACCGTGGCTCGTTCTCAACCTGACGCTCTCGCTGGTGGTGGCCCTCGTCATCGAGCAACAGACCCAGATCATCTCCAAAGAACCGGTCCTCGCGGCCCTGATGCCGGTCGTGGCGTCGTTGGGCGGAAACAGCGGTAATCAGAGCCTTGCGGTCATGATCCGCTCGCTGGCCTCCGATGACGTCCCCAGGGCTCAGGTGCCCTCGATCTTCAGGAGGCACGCCGGCACCGGCCTCTTCAACGGCTTGATCGTTGCCCTGGTTGCGGCCGGGCTCACCTATTTCCTGCTCGGCCTCGGGGTGTTTGGCAGTCAGACCGATACCGGAACGCTCGCCGCGGTGGTCGCAGTCGCGGTCCTGGCCAACCTCCTGATCGCCACCCTGGCGGGCACCGGGATCCCCCTGGTACTGAGAGCCTTGGGGCAGGACCCTGCGATGGCATCCTCGATATTCCTCACCACGATCACCGATGTGGTCGGGTTTGGCGGCTTCCTGTTGGTGGCGACCGCCTTGCTGAGCTAGCCGTCAGCTGCCGAGGGCGTGCTGACCGGACTCGGCAAACGGGCCCCGGAAGACGATCGTCGCTCCCCCGACCAGGCTCACCAAATGGTGCTCCTCGATCAATGCCGTCTCTTCCGGCGTGCGCTCTGACTCCGCCTTGAGATAGGCGTCGGCAGCGGCCGGGTCGTTGAACACCTCTGCGCCATATGTGGCTATCCCCTCCTCGTAGAGATCGAGGATGAAGTTCTCGAGATCGACGTCGGTGTAGGCCCCGGGCTCGATGACCACGTAGATGATTTCGCCGTCGTCGACCGGCTCCCGGGCCACGATCTCGTACTGGGCCACGGCCTCGCCAACCAGAGTGCTGCTCGTGGTCGGCGCCCCCCTCGGAGCCGGCGGCAGTGGTCGTGGTTGCGCCCGCGCCGTCATCCGGTGAGGTCACGAGCGACGATGTGGTGGTCAGCCCTGGATCGTCGCCATCACATGCGGCGAGCAGGCCTGAGAGGGCGAGAAGAAGGGCGACGACGAGGTAGCGCATAGGAGCATTGTGCATGCCCCCTGAACGCTATCGGCATACTTCGGGTTCCCAGCCCCACCTCACCTGGTTAGCCTTGGGAACATGACACCAGGCAGGCTCGGGGCTGCCACCGTGGCCGCCCTGGCTCTGACCGCGTCCTTATTCGTGGTCGTCGGCCCTCCGGCTCCGGCCGATGCCGCTATGTGCGGGCCGACCACCATCAGTGATCTACCCCCTCTGCCCGGCACCCCGAAGCCACCTACGCCGGGGTCGCCAACCACGACCGCACCTGACACGACTACGACGACGGTCGGGGAAGAGACGACGACCACGGCCGAGACCACGACCACAACGGCTCCGGAGACAACGACCACGACGATCCCCGACTCAACGAGCACGACCGTCGGCGGTGACGGTTCGACGACGGTTCCGGGTCCGGGGTCGACGTCGACACCGAAGCCGCGCCGAACCCCTTGCTCCCCCTTCGTCTACCAGATGAGCTGGCCAATCGCAGGTGACAGCCAGGTGATCTCGAGCTTCGGCGTGGCGCGAGACGGAGGGGCACGGCGTCATGCGGGCATCGACATCCAGGCACCCAAGCTGACTCCTGTGCTGTCGGTCGCCGACGGGACCGTGATGGAGATCACCCAGTTGGCGGGGACCGAGGAATGCTGCTCGATGAAGATCCGCCACGACGATGGTTGGTATTCGGTCTACATCCACCTCAACAACGACATGTACCTGACCGACGACGGGATGGGGATCGGAGTCAGGCCGGACTTGAAAGTCGGCGACGAGGTCGTGGCCGGACAGGTAGTGGGATGGATCGGTGATTCGGGCAATGCCGAAGACTCGGTCAACCACCTCCATTTCGAGTTGAGAACCCGCCAGGGCCTGGCGGTCGACCCCGCGGCCAGCCTTCGACAGGCCCGCCGTCGGGCGGACCTCCCCGACGAAACGGTGGCCGGCCCCTATCTCGACGACGACTCGAACGGGGTGCAGCTCCACGCGGCAGCGCTGCTCACCCAGGGCCTCTACCTGCCCTGCGACGAGATCGGGCTCACCCTCTGTCCGGAAGAGCTCGCCGACCCGGAGTTCGTCAGGGCCGTTGCCCGTCATCTGGCTGGAGTCGAGCCACCACCACTCGAGGGGAAGACCCAGGAGGTCCCCCAGGTCTTCGAGCCCGCCGCAGCCAACTCCCAGGTGCTCGCCGAGCTGATGGGTTGTGTCGAGGGCGAGCCCTGCCTGGCATACGGCGTCGACGAGACCGCAGTGGCCCGATTGGCCGCCTGGGCCCTGGGCCGGCCGGAGCCTGCCGACCTGACCAACCCTGAACTGGTGCTCGAAGTCGGTGCGCTCGGAGTGCTTCCCGACGCTGCCGACGCCGAGCTGACGCTGCGAAATGCGGGCGTCGTCGGCGAGTGCCGGCCCCCTCTCGACGATCAGCGATTGATCACCAGGGAGGAAGCGCTCACCAGCATGTTGCGTTGGGTCCTCGGGCCCACGATCGCCGACTGCGCCGACATCTCTCAGCCGGTTCGCTGAGAGAACGCTCGCCTGAGGTCGCTGGTGACCGGGCCCTCGCCGAATGTGATCTCCCCGATCTGTGAGATCGGCTGAACCTCGCGAATCGTGGACAGCGCCATCGCCTCACTGGCGGCGCCAAGCCGCTCCAATGACCAGCGGCCCTCCACCACCTCGATCGTCAAGCCGGCGGCATCCTCGAGCATGAGTCGCCGGGTGATCGAATCCAGAATCCCGAGGTCCAGCGAGGGCGTCTCGACCACTCCATCGACCACCCACGCCACCGAGAAGGTAGGGCCCTCGAGGATCGCGCCCTCATTTGTCATGAGGAGAGCATCATCGAACCCGGCATTGCGGGCGCTCCTGGTTGCCGAGACGTTCGGGGCATAGGAAAGGACCTTCGCACCGGCGAGGTCCCAGTGGACACCCGCGGCATGCCATGGCGCAGAGACCGGAAACAACCGGGCCGGGCCGGTCGGAGGTTCCCATGGATGGGCAAACACCACCACCAGGGGCGATTGCTCGGCCCCGGGGAGCGCGGAGCCCCTGGTGATCACGACCCGGACCGCACAGTCGGGGCACCCCGAGGCAACGGTGGCGATCCAAGAGGCGATCTCCCCTCGCTCGGGGAGCGGGATCTCGAGGGAAGCCGCGCTCCTCTCCAGACGGTCGAGGTGGAGGTCGAGGGCCAATGTCACCCCGCCGTAGGCCTTGAGCACCTCGAAGCAGCCGTCGCCACGAAGAACTGCCGAGTCGGTCACCGGGATCCCCGCATCCGAGGCGGTTCCGTTGATCAGGACCGTCGAGGTCATGGCGTCGACCGGTAACGGTTGGTGATCGGAAGCCGGCGGTCCTTTCCGAATGCCTTGGTGGTGATCTTGACGCCTGGAGCAGCCTGACGGCGCTTGTACTCGTTGCGGTCGACCATTCCCACCACCCTGGCTACCAGAGCCTTGTCGTGGCCCATGCGCGACGAGATCAGCGACACTGCGGTCGTCTTCGATGTACGCCTCGAGGATCGCGTCGAGAACCTCGTACGGCGGCAGTGAGTCGGAGTCCTTCTGGTTGGGTCGCAGCTCGGCGGACGGGGGCTTATCGATGCTGCTCTGGGGGATCACCTCCCCATCTTTGTTCCTCCACCTCGCAAGCTCGTAAACGAGGGTCTTGAAGACGTCTTTGAGCACCGAGTAGCCGCCGACCATGTCGCCGTAGAGGGTGGAGTAGCCGGCAGCCATCTCCGACTTGTTTCCGGTGGCAACGACCATCGGGCTGCGCTTGTTGGAGACCGCCATGAGGATCGCACCCCGGGCCCTGGCCTGCAGGTTCTCCTCGGCCACCCCGAATTCCGTGTCGACGAAGAGCGGAGCCAGGGCCTCCAGGTATGAGCCGTATATCCCTTCGATCGACACGACGTCGAAGCGGATCCCGAGGTTCGATGCCAGCTCGCGGGCGTCGTCGATCGAGTGTTGGGACGAAAAGCGCGACGGCATTGCCAGCCCCCACACCGATTCCGGCCCAAGGGCGTCGACGGCGATGGTTGCGGTCAACGCAGAGTCGATGCCCCCGGAGAGGCCGAGGACAACAGACCGGAATCCGTTCTTGTGGACGTAGTCGCCGAGCCCCGTAGTCAGCGCCCGGTACACCTCCTCGGTCGGGTCGAGGAAGGGAGGGAGGTCGACGTGATCGATGGTCTCTCCGGCAAGGGGGACTTCGACGATGAAACGGTCCTCCTCGAATTGCGGTGATCGGTGAACCACGGAGCCGTCGGCAGCCACCACCATCGAACCTCCGTCGAAGACGAGCTCGTCCTGGCCCCCGACGAGGTTCAGGTAGACCACCGGAGCGCCGGCGGAGACCGCGCGATCGGCGATCATCGCTTCCCGCTCGGCCGCCTTGCCTCGATGGAACGGCGAGGCGTTGATGTTGAGCAGAACCTGCCCGCCGGCCGCGGCCTGTGCCGCGGGCGGCCCGTCGGGTAGCCAGATGTCCTCACATATCGAGACGCCCACCTGGAGGTCTCCAAGGGCCCAGACAGCGGCGGGATCGGTGCCCACCGAGAAGTAGCGGTCTTCGTCGAACACCCCGTAGTTGGGAAGCAACACTTTGTGGTACACACCAATCATGCGCCCGTTCTGGAGGATCGCGGCCGCGTTGGCCACAGTGCGATCCTGGGCATCGGCGGCCCCCCTCGGCATGGGAGCGGCCCGGTCCACGAATCCGACTACGACAGCCATCGCGCCCGACCTGGCGGCGAGCCGGTCCCGTGCTTCGATCCCCGCGTCTACAAAATCCCCGCGCAGCACGAGGTCCTCGGGGGGATACCCATTCAGCGCCAACTCGGGAAGGAGCAGCACGTCAGCCCCCGCCGCCTCGGCCCACGCCATCGCCTCGGCAACGCGCTCCTCGTTGCCGGCCACGTCACCGACGACGAGGTTGAGCTGGGCGCCGGCTACCCGAACAGGCATACCGCCACGATACGCCTCCCCTTAGCCTGACATCCGTGACCGATGAGCGAATGCCCGAGGCCGAAGTCGAGGAGCGCCTGTCCGCGATGCTGAATGCGGACCTCGCTCGGGGCGAGGATCCCGCTGCCCTGCGCCGAGCCCAGGCAATTGCCATCTCCAGCCGGGCCTTGAGCCGGGCTGTAGCCCGACACCCCGCGCTCCTGACCGGTGACGCCGAGGGGGACTCGGTGACCATCCAGGTCCAGAACGCTCTCACCGTGATCGCCGGTGACGATCTGTCCGGGGTCATCGACCTGACCTCCGCGATGGCGGCCTACTCGCAGGCTCTCGACCTCATCGTCGAGAGCGCCTTGGTGGCAGCCCGCATTTCGACCGCACAGAGGCATCCAGTTGTGGAGTCCCTCCCGTTTGCCGTGATCGCCATGGGCAAATGGGGCGCGGAGGAAGTGAATTACTCATCGGACATCGACATGGTCCTGGTTCACGGCGACCTCGACGACGGGGGTGAGGGCCGCGCGGCGGCACTTGCGCTCGCCAGCAGGTTGGTGGCGATCCTTTCCACTCCGACCCCCGACGGTCCCGCCCTCGAGGTTGACCTCGACCTCCGACCGGAAGGGGCGATGGGCCCTTTGAGCCGCACCCTCGAGAGTTACGGGCGCTACTACCGGGAGTGGGGAGAGGCATGGGAGCTCCAGGCTCTGCTCAAAGTGAGGGTCGCCGCAGGGGACCGCGACCTGGGACAGGCGTTCGTCGAGCTCACGAGAAGCCTGATCTGGGAGCGCGGGCTCGATGTCGAATCGTTGCGAAGCATCCGCCGCATCAAAGAGCAGGTGGAGCAGGGGGCCAATCCCGCAGACATCAAGAGGTTCAGGGGCGGGATCCGGGACATCGAGTTCTCGGTGCAACTCCTGCAGTTGGTGCATGGGCGCATGGATCCCGATCTCAGGGCCCCCGCCACTCTGGACGCCCTCGATTCCCTGGCTGCCGCTGGATATGTCGAGGCGGCCGACCAGAAGCATCTTGCCGAGGCCTACCGCTTCCTCCGCAACCTCGAGCACCGGATCCAGCTCTGGGACTTGCGTCAGACCCATGACCTCCCCGGCGATCTGACCGCTCGAGATCGGATCGGCCGCTCCATGGGGTTCGAGTCGGAGCCCGGGCGCAAGCTGGTGGAATCCCTGGAAGAGGTCCGCTCCGTGGTGCGCGACGTCCACGAGCGCCTCTATTTCCGCCCCATCCTGGATGCCCTGGTCGGCTCACCGAGCGCCCGGCTCGGGGTCGATGAGGCGGCGCTCCGCCTTGGCTCGCTCGGTTTCACCGACATCGCAGCCGCCCGACGGGCACTCGAGGAGCTGACGTCCGGGCTGAGCCGCAGGTCGAGGGCGATGCATCAGATGCTCCCCCTGATGCTGGACTGGCTGTCGATCTCACCGAACCCCGACCTCGGCTTGGCCCAACTCCGGACCGTCCTCGCCAATACTTCCGACCACTCCGCATTGGTGACCTTGCTCCAGGTCAACCCGTTGGCAGGCGAGCGGCTTTGCCTTCTGCTGGGCACGAGCCGGCTCGTCGGCCAGTTGATCGATCGGATCCCCGAGTTCATTCCAAGGCTCGCCGACGATGCCATGCTCGGCGACATTCGCCCTCGGGAGGCAGAGATCGCGCGCCTGCTGGCCCTCCTCGATTCCCGGCCCGACCCCGACGTGAAGGTGGGCACGGTGCGGCGTTCCTCCCGACGCCGGAAACTTCGGATCGCGGCCCGGGACATACTCGGCGAGGCACCGGTGGCGGAGACTCTCCGCTCGTTGTCGGACAGCGCCGACGCTGCGGCGGCCGGCGCTCTCCATATCGCCACCGACGGCGACATCAGCGGGTTCTCGGTGGTCGCGATGGGCCGTTGGGGTGGTCTGGAGCTGTCGTACGGCTCCGATCTCGACGTCATGTATGTCTTCGAATCGGAGGCCGATCGAGAGAAAGCGCTCCGCATCGCAACCGATCTGGGCCGGGTTCTCAGCGAGCCTGGTCGCCATGGGGAGGCCTATGCCCTCGACGCTGATATCAGGCCCGAAGGGAAAGGGGGGCCGTTGGCCCGCTCCCTCGAGAGCTATCGCCGCTACTACAGCGACTGGGTCGAGCCTTGGGAGATACTCGCCCTGGTACGTGCTCGCCCTGTTGCCGGCGACTCGAAACTATCGGAGTCCTTCATCGGGCTCGTCGAAGAGGTGGTGTGGAGTGCGCCGGTAACCGAGGAGTCGGTGCGCTCGATCCGCGACATCAAGGCCCGGGTCGAGAACGAGCGGATCCCGGCCGGGGAGGACCCGGACTTCCACCTGAAGCTGGGACGGGGCAGCCTGAGTGATATCGAGTTCCTGACCCAGCTGTTGCAGCTTCGGCACGGGTTCGAGCGGGAAGCGCTCAGGGTCCCGGGGACGCTCGACGCCCTGGCTGCCCTGCGCGCCGAGGACCTGCTCGCCCGGGACGAGGTCGACACGCTGGTCGAGTCCTATCTGTTCTGCACCCGAGTGCGGCTCCGTCTCCATCTCCAGGCGGGCCGCGCCTCGGACTCCCTCCCCACCGATCCCGACGAGCTGGTGCGCCTCGCGACGTCGCTGGGCTTCTCCAGGGCCGCCGAGCTCCGGGAGCATTACCGGCGGGTGACACGACGGGCGAGACAGGTGTTCGAGCGCCGGTTCTATCAGTGACCGGTAGCCTGCGCTCATGACCCTGCCCGGTGCCATCGGCGGGCTGGTGAAGGAAGTGACCCCCCAGGCGATCGAGCTGCGCCGCCTCCTCCATCGGCATCCCGAGCCTTCACATCAGGAGCACCAAACGACTGCGCTGATCGAAGCCTCGCTCGCCGAGAATGGCATGGCCTTTCACGATCGCAGGCCGGCGACCGGGCTCTGGCTCGACATGGGGGAACGGCCCACAGTCGCCTTTCGAGCCGACCTGGACGCCCTCCCAATCGTGGAGCCCGCCGACAACGTGCCGGTGTCACTCAATCCGGGTTGGATGCATGCCTGCGGCCACGACGCTCACGCCGCCATCGCCTTCGGGGCGGCCGTCGTGCTGACCCGGCTCGAGGCGGACGGGATCCGGGTGATCTTTCAGCCTGCGGAGGAGACCTTTCCCGGGGGGGCCAGCGACCTCGTGGGTGAGGGGCTCGTGGACGGGTTGAAGGCCATCATCGCCTTTCACGTCGACCCCTCGCTGCCGGCCGGCAAAATCGGAGCCCGGGTGGGCCCGATAACCGCCAGCGCCGACAAGCTGAGCATCGTCCTCGAAGGCCCTGGAGGCCACACCGCCCGCCCCCATCAGACCGTCGACCTCATCGCCGACGCCGCCCGGGTGATTCATGAGCTGCCTGCGGCGATGCGCCGTACGGTGGACCCGAGAAGCCCATTCATCCTCGCTTTCGGGTCGATCCATGGCGGAGAGGCGGGAAACGTGATCCCGACCCGGGTCACCCTCGAGGGCACGGTCAGGACGTTGGACAGCTCCTTGTGGGGTGCCCTTCCCGGGCTCATCGACAAGGCTCTGGGATCGTTGCTCGCGGTATCGGGTGCCAGTTACACCCTGCGCTACTCACAAGCAATCCCACCGGTGGTCAACGACGAGGCGGTGGTGAACGCGGCAACCAGGGCCCTGGTCGACGGTATGGGGGCGGGGGTCGTGGTCCCGGTAGAGGCGAGCATGGGTGGCGAGGACTTCTCCAATTACTTGGCGCGAGCCCCGGGGGCCCTCTTCCGGTTGGGCTCAGGCGGCTTTGTCGGAGACCTGCACTCACCGGCCTTTCGGCTCGACGAAGCGGCCATCGGCTTCGGCATCGAAGCTGCAGTCACCGCCATTCTCGGGCTACAGGACACCCTCTGAGCCTCCAGGACCGCCAGTTACGATTGCCGCCGAGGCGATGAAGCCCGACTTCGAACCCGGCGACGCCCCGATTGGGTACGAGCCTCACATCGGAGAGTCGAGGCAGTACTGGCGCGACATCATCCTCGGTGTCAATGACGGCCTGGTCTCCGATTTTCTTGCTCGTCGTCGGAGTGGTCGGCGGGGGGCTCGACACCAGTCAAGTGCTGTTGACTGCCCTTGCCGGGGCGCTCGCCGGCGCGGTGTCGATGGCCGCCGGGGAGTACCTGGCCACCAAGTCACAGGACGAGGTGCTTGAAGCAGAGCTCGAGCTGGAGCGGGTCCACATCAAGGACTATCGACCCACGGAGGTCGGGCAGCTGCGGGAGATCTTCTCCGACATGGGCATCGCCGACGAGGACCTGGAAGGCGTGGTCGGCGCCTTCGCCAAGTCCGATGAGGCGATGTTGAACGCGATGAAGGCCCTGGAGTTCGGTCACGTCGAGTCGGAGCGTCGGTCACCGATTCGGGCGATGCTCGCCTCTGGCGGGCTGTTCCTGGTGGGCTCCATCCCCTCGATCGTCCCTTTCATTGCGTTCGAATCGACCACGGTCGCCCTGGCCTGGGCGACGGCGCTCTCTCTCACCGGGCTTTTCAGCGTCGGAGTCGTCAAGGCCAGGGTCACCCGGCACAGCTGGCTTCGCTCCGGACTGGAGAACGTCGCCATCGCCGGAGTCGGGGGCCTGCTTGCCTGGCTGATCGGTGACGCCATCGGAGCGGCGATTGCGAGCTAGAGGCTCCAGCACGCGTCGCGCTTGCAATAGTTAGCAGCTTGCTGTATGCTTCCGTGAAGTGAACGAGAGCAAGCACACCGACCTCGGTGAGTTCATCCGACAGCAGAGAGAACGGGCCAACCTTTCTCTCCGCCGGCTCGCTGACTCTGCAGGGATCTCCAATCCCTACCTGAGCCAGATCGAGCGGGGGATCCGCAAGCCGTCGGCTGAGATTCTGAGCCGGATCTCCCGTGCACTCGAGATATCGGCGAACTCCTTGTACTCCAAGGCAGGCTTGATGGACGAAGACGTCCAGACGTCGAGCGTCTTCGAGGCGATAGAGGGTGACGAAAAGCTGACCTCGAATCACAAGAAAGTCCTGATGGACATGTACCGGGCGTTGGCAGAGACCAACGGGTCGGTCACCGAACAGAAAACCAAGAAGGAGTAAGACAATGCAGGCAAAGAGCGTGCTCTACGCAACAGTCGGGGCTCCGGTCGTCGCCGCCCGCAAGATGGGCGAAGGTGTGACCGTTCTCCGCACCAAGATCACCGATGGCGCCACTGAGTACAGCAAGGTCGCCGAGAAGGCGATCGATGGCTGGGCAGTCGAGGGCCAGAAGGTCGTCGGCCGGATCAGCGATGGGAAGGTCGTCGACGAGATCACCGCAAAGGTCGATCTCGACAGCGCCAAGGAGCAGGTCAGCAAGTTTCGCGACCAGCTCGAGGACATGCTGGCCACCTGGCGCCAGTCGTTCCGTCCCGAGAAGGTTGCCGACAAGGCCGCCGACGTGAAGGCCGCAAGCGCCCCCGCCAAGGCACCGGCCAAGAAGCCGGCCGCCAAGCCCACCCCCAAGGCTTCTGCTGCCAAGACCACCAGGTCCACGGCTGCGAAGACGAGCTCGGCGAAGTCCGAGTCGACCGTAAAGGCCGACAAGGCTTCCTGAGCTCACTCCTCCTCACACCGACTGCAGGGGCCCTTCGGGGCCCCTCAGTCATTTCAGGCCCGTCACAGGGTGGGTTTGATCTCCTTGGAAGCCTCGATCCAGCCGTCGACCATTGCCTCGGTCGGGAGGCGCCTCACCACCCGTACCTGGCCGTTGAGCCCGATGATCTTGGCGAGGAGGGCGGTCGGATTGCGACGGCGCAGGTCGCGCAGCGTATCCACCCCGGCCGCCACCAGTAGCTCGGCGTACTCGGCTCCGACGCCCCGCACCCGCAGGAGGTCGGCATGGTTGACCCACTGTTGGAGGTCCTTCTGGTCGAGGCCGAGCGCAGTCGCCAGCTCACCACGGTCCTTCCGGCTGGCGGCGGTTTCGAGCAAGGCCTTGCTCGTCCTGATACCCGCCTTGCGCAGCTTGGTTGCTTCCTTGAGACCGATTCCCGCCACCTGATCGATCCGAGCCATCAATCCCTTCTCCGCTCCGCTGGACACCGAGACCGGCGTCGACTCTATACCGCAGGCCCGACCCTCAGGCCGGGTGTTTGGGCCTCATCTCGACAACGTCGACCTCGGTGTCGACGTCCCGTGGCGCCAGGTCCGAGAACCACACCTCGTTGACCCATTCCGGGTGTGCCTGCCACAACCGACTTGCCCCCTCGTCGCCCTCGAGAGACATGAGTCGCGGCCAGAGCGCCCGCTCGACCAGGGCCGGGTTGCCCGACGAGTAGCGGTACTTGGGGACACTGGCCTGGCGGCCCGACCGGGCGTGCGACGCCATCAACTCTTCGACGACCTCCACCGAGATTCCGGGTTGGTCGCCGATCACGATTAGTGCGCGCTCGCACCTCGACAACCGATTCAGCGCATCCAGGCCGACCCGAATCGATGAGGCGATTCCCTCCTCCCACTCCGGGTTCTCCACGACCCCGGCATCGCCGAGCTCAGTGTTCTCGAGAATCAACTCCGACTGGTGCCCAACTACCACCCAGATCTCGTCGACGGCGAACTCCGAGGTGCGTGCCACGACGTGGCCCAGCAGGTTGGTGTCGCCCCAGGGCTCGAGTTGCTTTGGGCCGACCGAGCCGCCTCGAGCCACCGGCGGCGAGGATGAGGGCGGCGGTCGACATCCCGGGGAACCTAGTTGTCAGAGCCTGGTGGGCTCGCCCGAGAGCGTCAGAGGCCGGTCGATCAGATAACGGACCGAGATCATCTCGGCCAGGATCGCCACAGCGGTCTCACCGGCAGTCCTCGAGCCGATGTCGATCCCGATAGGGCCGTGGATCCTGTCCACCTGTTCGGGCGTGAACCCCGCAGCAATCAGCCGTTCCCGCCGCTTGGCCGTCGTCTTTGACGACCCCATCGCTCCCACGTAGCGCGCCGGCGAGGGAAGCACGATCGGCCACAGCGGGTCCTCGAAGCGCCGGTCGTGAGTGAGCACGACGACGAAGGTCCTCTCATCGAATGAGTTCGCGTCGCATACCTCGCCGGGCCAGCCCACTCTCAGTTCATCGGCCTCCGGAAAGCGGTCCGGTGTGACGAAGGCCGAGCGAGGATCGGCTACCACGGTGGAGAACCCGAGCAGGGCGGCGTGGCGAACCAACTCCTGGGCGATGTGGACGGCCCCGAACACGAAGAGCCTGGGCCGCGGAGCTAGCACCTCGAAGAACACCTCGGCCTCCCCGTAGTCGAGGGTCACGCTCTGCTCACGGTCCATGAGCGCCACCGCATCGGAGCGAAGGCTGTCTGCCCGGGCCGGAGGAAGCTCCCCGAGCACCGTGGCACCAGAGCCATCGAGGAGGACCTTCGCCCCGGCTCCCTCACCGGCGAGAAAGGTGAGCACGACACCTCGCTGGTCGCTTCCAACCATTTCCTCGACCCGCGCCAGGAGCGGGTCGCTCACCACGGCTCGATGTAGACCTGAATGGTCCCTCCGCATGCAAGGCCCACCGCGAACGCGTCGTCGTCCTCGATCCCGTAGGTCACTAGCGCCGGCTCACCGGACTCCAGGACCGACAACGCTCTGACCACCACGTCGTTCTCGACACACCCACCTGACACCGAACCCTCCATATCGCCGGACGACGAAACGAGCATCGATGATCCCGGGCCTCTGGGAGCGGACCCGTACGCCTTGACCACGGTGGCCCTCGCCACCTTCTTGCCCTCTTCCACCCAGGCGCGACGGGTCTCCAAAGTCTCTCGCATCAGCGGAGATTACCGGGTGGCCGATGGTTGGATCAGTGCAACACCGGGAATCGGAGGAGCACTCCTACGCCCTCGACATCGAGTGGCGAGGCGACTTCGAGTTGATGAACTCTCCCACCGGCCGCAACCGTCGCGTCCATGGCGGCCGCCACCACGTCGTCAACCTGAAAGAGCGAGGAGCCGCACACCGGGCAGACCTCACCAGCCCGGTCTAGATAGCCGCAGCTGTTACAGATGACACCGGGCTTGGTGAACAGGCCAGCCACCACCATCGATTCGACGGCTTGGGCGTTGCACGCCTGCAGGGAACCGGCGAGGCCGAGCGCGGCAAGGCCACCGCTCCAGGCGACATCGCAGACACGACCGGCGAGCGCGGCTTGTCGCTGACGCCGGATCTCGGCGCCGAGGTATGCCAACTCCGACCGAAGGGATCCCGCGGTCAGAGTCTGGGGGTTGGCCACGAACCTGGCTCGATGGAGCCGGCTCAGATAGGGGTGCAGGTGCCGGACCATCTCGTCGGTCGTCTCTTCATGACCTCCGATCGCGAGGAAGTCGAACGCCCGATCCAGGTGGGCCGCGAGGAGGCGGGCTCCTCCTTCTCTCCACATCCGGGCAGTCTCTTCCTCGGCGTGGGCTCGCACGCTGTGCTCGTCGTAGCCCGCGAATCCGCCGTAATTCGGCTTTCCGATCTCAGCGCTGAGTGCAGGTGAGATTTCCTCGACCGTCCCATCGTTGGCGACGAACAGCCGGGTCATCGCCCGATCGCCGACGAGCACACCGGCGCGCATCGAACGCGGGGCGGCGCGGAGCGGCCTCAGGTATGGCCGGGGGCCAAGCGAGGAGACACTCGGCACCGAATAGGCCAGGGACTCGAGCACGAACACGTCATCGAGATCTGAGGCGAAGATGGCATAGCCCGGGGCCATATCCTCTTCGAGGCGATCGGCGAGGTCCCTGATCCGTTCCGAGTCGTTCCTCACGCTCTTGCGCACCAGGCGGGCCATTCCCTCGGCATGGTCCCGCACCGGTTTGAGCAGGTCGGAGAGAAGTGCCGACATGCCACCGGGATTGGGGCGATCGACGTAGACCGTGATGAGGGCTCCGGCTCCACTCCTCAGGCCGGCGATCGGATCGGCCAGCAAATCCACCTCCCGCCGCCCTTCGGCTTACCGAAAGGGCGCTCGGCAACGACTGCCTCGTCCGAACCTACTCCGCAGGCGACGGGCTCAGAGCGCGGCGGTGAGTGCCGAGGTCAGCTCTTCGAGGACCCAGCCCAGGTAATCGAGAATCCGACGCTGCTCCTCCGGGAGGCGGTCATGGTCCTCCTCGACTTCGAGGCCGAACCGGGCGCCGAGGGCGAGACGCCCTTCATTGACGACCCGGAGAAAGGCGTCTGCCTCATCGAGGGTGAGCTCGGCCTTGCCGCTTGCCCTTCGATGACCCGGAGAAATACGGCGCGGTCCGACATGCGGGCCGTCGACAACTCGTCCCCCATCAGTCGCCACCACTCCGCATTGGCGTCGGGGTCGTCGAGATACACCGGCACGTGGAGGCGCTGGGTTGCCGGGTCGTCTCCGGTGGTGGGGATGGTCGCGAGGAAGTCGAGGACGTCGGCGAGGAACGCCCGCTCGTCTGAGGAGAATGTGACGACGACTTTGCCGTCTTTGTACCGAAACCGCTCCCGGCTCATTGCTCCATCGTTGCCCACAGCCCGTGGCTGTGAAGCCGGTAGCAGTCCACCTCCGCCCGTTCCCGGGGGCCGTCGGAGACGATCGCCCGACCCTCGAAATGGACCTGGAGCATGAGGTGGGTTGCCTTCTCTTCGTTGTACCCGAAGAGCTTGCGAAACACGTAGACCACGTAGGACATCGTGTTCACCGGGTCATTCCAGACGATCACCTGCCAGGGACGGTCGACATCGATGTTCTCGTCGGTGTCCGGGATGACCACCGGGGCGGGACGGGTCGTCACCCTGGCAATCGTACGCCGGTCAGGGCGTTGCCCCCAGACCGGGAAGGCTTCCGAGGACCGTGTCACGACAGGCATCGGCTGCGGTCTCCAACTGCGGGTCCGAATAGGGGATCTCGGCTGCCGAGAATGGGGCGCCGACACCGGAGAACCCGGGGACCGGGTCGGGAAACTCTTCGACGCCCCATGCTCTCATGCAGGCACTGAAATCCTCCAGTGCGGCGAGGATCTCGGTGCGGAGGCGATCCTCGGTGCCTAAGTCCAGAGCGCCTGTGTTGAGGCTCTCCGAGCAGTGAGATAGGGCGTCGGCCACGGCCGGGTCTCCAAGGTCGAGGGCAACGATCACCAGATCGAGCCGGGGACGGCCGGTGGCGTCGAAGGGGACCTCTTCTATCTCCACTCCTCGTTCGGCCAGGCATGACCGAAACTCCTCGATGGCCACCGAGGTGACGATCGTCGTCGTGGTCGTCGCGGGGATTGTCGTCGTCGAGGCTTGGGGATCGGTCCCTGAAGACCCACCCAGCCCGGGCGTGCAGGCCAAGAGGGCGACAGCGAGCAACACGACGGCGCCCGCCCGTGGGATCAATCTCCCGCCTCGGTGAAGGCAACCCCATCGGCGAGGATCATCGCCAGGTCCCGGACCGGCACATCCTGGCGGCCCAACTCCTTGACCCCATCGTCGAGCATCACGTAACAGAAGGGGCACGCCACGGCGATCTCGTCGGCGTCGGTAGCGAGGGCTTCCTCTGCGCGCTCGATGTTCACCTTCTTCCCGGTCTGCTCCTCCATCCAGAACCGCGCTCCGCCCGCCCCACAGCAGAGGGCGCGATTCCCGTGGCGCGGCATCTCCACCACTTCGATGTCGCCGGAAGCGCCGAGGACGTTCCGGGGTGCCAGATAGACGTCGTTGTGTCGTCCCAGGTAGCACGGGTCGTGATACGCGATCTTCTTCGGTTCGCCATCGGCCTTCATCGGGACCGGGAGCCGGCCCTGGCTCAGCAGCTCGGCGAGGAGTTGAGCGTGATGGACCACCTGATAGTTGCCGCCGAACTGCGGATACTCGTTGCCGATCGTGTTGAAGCAGTGGGCGCACTGGGTGATCACCTTGGTGACGCCGAGCTCGTCGAAGGTGGAGATGTTCTGCAGCGCCAGCTGCTGGAAGACGAACTCGTTTCCGGCGCGCCGGGCCGGATCGCCATTGCAGAGCTCGCCGCTGCCGAGGATTGCGAAGTCGATGCCTGCGTGATGCATGAGCCGGGCGAGTGCCACCGAGACCGCGGTGTTCCGGTCATCGAACGACCCGGCGCAACCGACGAACCACAGATACTCGGCGGAGGTCTTCCCGTTTTCCCCGAACACCGGCACCTCGAAATCGAGCTCTTTGGTCCAGGCAGCTCGGTTCTGCTGGCTCATCCCCCACGGATTCGACTGATTCTCCATGGCGACGAAGGCCTTGCCCAGCTCGGTCGGGAACTCTGACTCCATGAGGGTCAGGTGGCGCCGCATATCGAGGATCCGGTCCAGGATCTCGATGTTGACCGGGCAGATCTCATCACAGGCGCCACAGGTGGTGCAGGCGAACACTTCCTCGGGTCTCACCCGATCGAACAGGGAAACCGTGCCGTCGAGACGGGCCAGCGACGAGACCGGCGGCGAGATGGCGGCGGCTGCAGAAGCCACCTCGCCGGTCTTGAGGATGATCTCCCGGGGGTCCAATGGCTTGCCGGTGATGTTGGCCGGGCAAACCGAGGTGCAGCGGCCGCAGATTGTGCAGGCATCGGTGTCGAATATCTGCTTCCAGGTGAGGTCGGAAGCCACTGAGGCCCCGATCGACTCGATGTCATCGGCCTCGAGCAGGTTGGGCATCTCCCGCATCGCTCCTTTGGGCCGCTCCCGCGCCGACAGGAAGAGGTTGGTCGGGCTGGTCACCATGTGGCGCAATTTCGTCACCGGGAGCACCACGAGGAAGCCGACGAAAGAGAGGACGTGTATCAGCCAGAAAGCACGGTGCAGCTCGCCGGCGGATTCGGCAGGGATCAACGCGGACAGGGGGCGGCCCACGAAAGACCAGACCTCGAAATCAGGCCGTCCCTCGAGAGAGATGCGGGCCGCCTCGGTGAGGAGGCCACCAACCCCAAGCAAGACCATAAGGCCCAGGATCAGGGCATCCTCAGGTTTGGTCTTGGTGCGGATCCGCCGAGGCGGGGCCAGGTAACGGTTGACGATCGCCAGGGCCAGGCCACCGAGATACACGAGCGAAGCGAGGTCGAGAGTCGCCGAGTACGCCTGGTACACGACGCCGTGGAGGAACTTCATGTTCGCGGGAAGCAGGTGGTCGATTTCCAGCGTGACGGTGCCAAGAAACAGGACGATGAACCCGTAGTAGATCATCGAGTGCATGACTCCGGTTCTGGGGTCACGCATCAAGGTCTTCATGCGAAGCCCGGCGCCGAGGTCGTGCATGCGACGCCCCCACTGCCCGGTCCGCCGATCGCGGCCCCCGATCTGCCATGACACCGAGCGCCGCGCCAGGAGGTGGAAGGTGATCCAGATGAAGACGGCCACCGTGATGTAGAAGACCACCACCACCGGGTCGGGGATGTTGCCGAAGACCTCCCGGCCGACCTCGAACTCAGGCTCCTCAGGTATGGTCCCCAAGAGGCCCAGGGCGAGGGTTCCCAGTGCTCCCGCTACGCCCAGTCCCTCGAGGATGTAGGTGATTGGCGGGCGACGACCGGTCGCCTCCGCCTCGCGCTCCTCGGTCAGGGCCATGACCGGCGAGTGTAGAAGTGCCCCGCGTCTTGACCGTTCCATGGGCGATTCGATGAATCTCGCCTTCCGCTTGACATTCGATGGATTTCGAATGTACGGTGCATTCGATACTCATCGAATCCTGAATACGGACACGACCATGATCGAAACCAAGTCCCAGCCTCAGGTGAGGGATCTCACCGCTGCCCCCCGGCGCATACCTATCGAGGACGATGGCGCAGCGGTCTACGACCTGATCCTTGCGCTCTGGGCGGTCTTCAACCCCAAGGAGGAGGCACAGGCCTTCGAGCTGGGCAGCGCGTGGTTCGACGCCCTGACCAAGCGAGCCCCGGCCGGTCTCCGTGAGGAGGTCCAGGCACTGGGCGGCCCGTACTGCGGAGTGTGGTTGGCGGTCGCCGGCCTCGCCGCCAGCGCACCACATCCCCACGACCCGACCCGGGTCATCGAATGGCTCTCCCGCGTCGATCCGCAGCGGCTCCGCCGCTGGATACTCGGCTATGCGGGCCATTTTCGGAACAGCGGCCTGATCGACCAGGCCGCCGACGGAGACCTCGACGCCCTGGACGCCCTCCTCGACGACGCAGTGGACGAGGAGCAGAGGGCCGAGATCATCGCAGTGCTCGCCATCGACCCCGAGGAGCTGAGGGACCGGCTGGTGCGTGCGCTGACCCTGTTTCGGGCTGAGGTCTACGCCCCCGACGAGGAGGCCTTCGCTGCAGCGGTGGGACGAGCGGCTGCCGCAAGGCGGGCAATCGCCAATCTCGATGACGCCAAGACCGTCATCGAGCAGGTCACCAACGGGCTCGATTATGAGATCCCGCTCGGAGTCACCCGGGTCATCCTCGTTCCGTCGGTAGTGCTTCGCCCCCTTGCCATCATCGACCAGTTCCGCGACACCCTCCTGGTCTTCTACGCAGTCGCCGACGAGTTCCTCGACTCCGATCCCGAGGCACCCCCATCGTGGATGGTGCGCACCTACAAGGCGCTGAGTGACGAGCGGCGGCTTCGCATCCTTCGCCGGTTCGCCGAAGGCGAGACCACGCTCGACGAGCTGACCGAGCTGCTCGGGTTGTCGAAATCGACCGTCCACCACCACATCTCGGTGTTGAGAGGCGGCCGGTCTGGTCCGGGTCCACCTCAGCAAGGAAAAGGGGTCAAACCACGAGACCAAGTCCTACGCGCTTCGAGAGCAACCCCTGGTCAATGCCGGAAGCCTGCTCGACAGCTATCTCCGGACCTCTCGGGCCCGAGGCAAATGAGGGTGCGTGATGAGCCCATTCCTGTACTCCTCAATAGTCGCCGACTACCAGGACAGCGCCCACCGTCGCGCTGCAGTCAGCCGGATTCGCAAGCCGGAGACAAGGGAGCATCAGAGTGGCCGACGCACGATTCGAGACGCGGTCGGGCTGAGGCTCATCGCCATCGGGGTCCGGCTGGTCGATCACCCGGTGGCTGCGATCGAGGATTTGGACGAGGCCGCCTGAGCAAGGCCTCCCCCTAACCCTTACCCCCCAGTTCCGAGGACCGCTTGGCCGCGGCACGCACCGCGTCTTCGACCAAAGCCCTGAACCCGCGCTCTTCGAGGACGTGAACCGCAGCTGCGGTGGTTCCGCCGGGGGAAGTCACCTGAGATCGCAGTTCGGCCGGTGTCTTCCCGGTGTTGGTCAGGAGGTGCCCGGCGCCCCGAATCGTCTGATGGACGAATCCCTCTGCGATGTCCCGGGGCAGGCCCTCCCTGACCGCGGCCTCCGTGAGAGCCTCGGCAAGGAGGAACACATAGGCGGGTCCGGTGCCGGAGACCGCCGTCACCGCATCCGAGAAGCGACTCCTCCATCACACGGACCGAGCCAACCGCTCCGAGGATCTGGCCTGCGATCTCGAGATGTTCGTCGCCGGCGTGGGCGCCGGTGGCGATACCGGTCACGCTCTCGCCGACGAGGGCCGGGGTGTTGGGCATTGCCCGCACAACCGGGACGGCTCCCAGACGCTCCTCATAGGTGGCAGTGGTGACCCCGGCGGCAAGGGAGATCACCGTGTGCTCCGGTCCTACCTTCCCGGCGAGTCGTTCGAGGAGGGCAGGGACATCTGCGGGCTTGACCGCGACCACTACCGCCTGGCGCCCATCGAGGGCCGCGACCGGGTCGGTAACCACCACACAGCCGGTCGCCGCCAATTGCTCGACCCGCTCCTGGCGCCGCGACGCACAGTGAGATCTCATCCGGAGGCCATCCGGCTCGGAGCAAGCCCGGCCATCAGCGCCTCTCCCATGGCTCCGACCCCGATGATGGCTACCGACGCTCGTCCTGACATCGGGGAAAGTATATGAACGAGACCTCAGCTCACCCTGTGGCGGTCACATCACCCGATCGCGATCGGATCAACTCGACAACGGTGGCCACGGCACGAGGGTTGTAGCCCTCGGGAATGATCAGGTCGGCGTATCGCTTCGAGCTCTCCACGTAAGCGAGGTGCATCGGCCGCACCGTTTCGAAGTACTGGGTCAGCACCGACTCGGCGGTGCGGCCCCGCTCCTCGATGTCCCGCTGCAGTCGACGGGCGAGGCGGATGTCCGAATCGGTGTCCACGAAGATCTTGAGGTCGAGCTCGGACCGGAGCTCTGGCTCGGAGAGGACCAGGATCCCCTCGACCACCACCACAGGTGCTGGTTCGACCCGGATCGTCTCTTCCGACCTGAGATGGACTGCGAAGTCGTAGACAGGGCGGTCGATCGGCGATCCGGATCTCAGAGTCACCAGGTGCTCGACGAGTAGCTCCGTCTCCAACGAGTCCGGATGGTCGTAGTTGACCTTGGTGCGCTCGTCGTAAGGAGAGCTGGGGCATGTGTCGGTAGTAAGCGTCGTGCTGGACGATGGCGACCCGGCCATCGAGATTGTCGACCACCGCTTCGGCGACCGTGGTCTTGCCCGATCCCGATCCCCCGGCGAGGCCGATGAAGAGAGGGCGGTCCGACTTCCAGGGGCTGCGCTCGGGCATGCCCCGGCGACGTTACCTGTCGGCTACCCGGCTCCGCAGGCGACGAATCTCGTCGTATACACCATCGGTGAGGGTGGTCGATGCCGGTGCCGACACTCCGACCACTTCGGCATCTTCCTTGTGCTCCGGGCGAGAAATGGGCTCGACTGCCTTGGCAACTGGCACCGGCTCGGGCTGTTCGGCGGCCACAGCTACCGGCTCCGGGGTCTCGACCTCGGGCAGGTGCTCGAGCCATGCCGGAGTGGCGGCGCCCGGGGCAACGTCCTCGGCGAGACGGTCGAGCCAGCCTGACTCGCCTTCTTCTGCGGCGAGCGCCTCTGCCATTCCGAGGCGGTGCAGCGTGTGGAAGATCCGAACGGCGGTGCCTCGCCCGAACTTGGTCTCGAGGTGGTTGAAGGTGAACGGCTGGACCAGGGTGACCAGCGCGTGCCAATCTTCGGGGTCGATGGTGATCGGGCACTCGATCTCATGGACGAGGCGGACTCCGGAAGCTTCGAACAACCCCGCGTCCACCACTTCTCCCTCGAGGGAGCGCAGTGCCTCGACGTCGGCGAGGACCTCTTCGACGGTCCAGCCCTTGATCTCGGGGCCGTCGGCGGGGCCTACCGAGAACTGGCCGCTCTCGAGGGTGGAGATGACGTAGAGAATGTCGGCGATTCCGCTTCGATCGGCGCCGAGGTAGCTGCCCTTGGCTCCGGTCAACTCGGCACCGGTGACCCGACCCTCGCTGAAGAACACTCGCGCCCGGCGGTCGCCTTCGATGTCCAGGGAGCCGGTCTTCTTGGTGACCTGCATGATCTGAAGGAGGTCGTTGACGCTCCAGTCAGATAGCTGGCCCGAAAGATGCATCTGTCCGTCCATAGATGGGTCCCTGTCCCTATTCAGCGCAATATCGGCAGGGCCATCCAGAAGGTTGAGACCTGTTCAGACCTCTTTCTTGGCCTTCATGGCCCGCTTCTGCTCCCGAAGCACGGCGACATCGTCAAATCCGGCGACGTCGGCGATGCTGGGCCAATCCGCAGCCTTGTCCTCCCAGCCATCGGGCTGAACCCCGAGGCGCTTGCCGAGGAGGCCCGACGAAGATCCTGCGACTTGGCGACCCCGAACCCGGCAAGGCCTGGAGCCGCCGCAACAGTTCGGCGCCATCGGCGGCGGTCTCCCACAGGGTCTCCGCCCGCCCGCCGTATTCGTCGACGACCACCCGGCACAGTCTCCTGGGTGCGACCCGCCATCGAGCCCGGATAGCGATGGATGGCCGGTGGGCCTTTGAAGATCGACTCCAGCTCTTCGGGATCCCACTCGGCGATTCGCTTGGCGTTCAGAGGCTCGCCGAGCCGATCGGTCAACAACTGCGGGCCGTAGAAGGCGCGCTCCATCGGGAACTGCTGGTCGAGGAGCATCCCGATCAGCAGTGCCAACCCGTCGCTTGCCAGCAGACGATTGGCTTGCTCTGACTCGGTGAAGAAGAGTTGGTCGGGTCGGGCCATGACCCAACGGTAGTTCTCAGAAGATGGACGCGAATCAGGGCGTAGAGGACGAGCAGCCCTGCCGGGACCTAGGCGGCGATCGAAGTGTGGTCTTTGCTCGCGTCCGCTCATGCTCATCTGACTTCAACGTAAGGTGAATCGGTTCCCGCGAGATATGGGGGTTGTCCCCTATCCGACCCCGGCGATGTGGCCAGAATGTGAGCACCTGAGAGATGACCGATGACATTTTCGTAGTCGACGGCTGCCGGACTCCGATGGGGAAACTCGGAGGGCAGTTGGCCCATGTCCGACCTGACGATCTCGCCGCCCACGCCATCGAGAGGCTGCTGGCCCGGAACCCGAGTCTGGACCCGGCGGCGATCGAAGACATCCAGTGGGGGGCGGCCAACCAGGCCGGCGAGGACAACCGCAACATCGCCCGGATGGCCGGGTTGCTTGCCGGGCTACCGGTCGAGGTCCCCGGGGTCACTGTCAACCGGCTCTGTGGATCGGGGATGCAGGCCGTCGTATCGGCGGCACATGCCATGCGTGACGGTTGGGGCGACGTGATGATCGCCGGAGGGTCAGAGTCCATGAGCAGAGCCCCCTATGTCACCACGAAAGCGGACCGCGCCTTCCCGGTCGGTGTCGCCGGAGACCGTCGATACCGTGATCGGGTGGCGTCTCGTCAACCCGGAGATGGAGCGCCTCTACCCGTGATCTCGCTGGGCATGACGGCCGAGGTCGTCGCTGAGAGAGTACCAGGTGACCAGGGAGGACCAGGACGAGTTCGCACTTCGCAGTCATCGGCTCGCCCTGGACGCGGTGCAATCAGGGCGGTTCAAGGACGAGATCGAGCCCCTCGACGCGCCCACCGATCATCGACAGCGGACATCCACGACCATCGACAACGACGAGGGGCCTCGCCCCGACACCTCGCTCGAGAAGCTCGGCGCCCTACCGCCGGTGTTCAAGGAGAACGGAACCGTGACTGCCGGCAACTCCTCACCGATGAACGACGGGGCCGCCGCTCTCCTCTTGGCGACAGAGGCCGGCCTCAACGCCACGGTCTCACTCCGATCGCCCGCATCGTGAGCTCCGGGGCCGCCGGGGTCCACCCCGACGTCATGGGCATGGGACCGGTCCCGGCGTCGGAGAAGGCTCTGGCCCGCGCCGGGATCGGGACCGGCGACCTCGACCTGGTCGAGGTAAACGAAGCCTTCGCATCGCAAGCAGTCGCCAGCGTTCGGCAACTGGGGCTCGACATCGAGATCGTCAATGTCAACGGTGGCGCCATCGCCCTCGGCCATCCCCTCGGGGCCTCCGGTGCCCGGCTGGTGGTGACCATGGCCCACGAATTGGTGCGGCGACAGGGCCGATACGGGCTGGCCACGATGTGCATCGGGGTGGGTCAGGGGATCGCAGTGACACTCGAACGTGTCTGAGGGCCCGTTGCACGGCGCCCTCGTCGTGGAGTTCGGCAACCTGATCGCGGCCCCCTACGCCTGCATGCTTTTGGCGGACCTCGGGGCGCGAGTGGTCAAGGTCGAGCCCGCCGGGGGTGACCTCGGCCGCCGCTTCGGTCCTTTCCAGGAGGGCGAGTCGACCTTCTTCATGGCGGTCAACCGGGGAAAGGAGTCCCTGGCGCTGGACACCAAGGATTGGTTGTCGAAGCGGGTCCTGGACAATCTGGTGAAGAAGGCAGACGTCCTGGTCCACAATCTCCGACCGGGTGCGATCGAGCGCCTCGGATTCGGCGAGGCCAGGGCACGGGACCTCAACCCGAACCTGATCTACGGGGTGGTCAGCGCGTTCGGCGCTGACGGTCCGTACGCCCGTCGGGCAGGAGTCGACGTCGTCTTCCAGGGGGAGTCGGGGATGGTCTCCATCAGCGGTGATCCCAGAGACGGCCCACACAAGACGGCAACGACCATCGCCGACTACGTCGCCGGGACGAATATGGCGCTCGCGGTTTCGGCCGCCCTGGCCAAGAAGCGGCCCCGTGGGTGCCGCATCGACGTCTCGCTCCGCGACGGAGTCATGGCGGTGCAGTCGGGTTGGAATGCCCTGGCCCTGGCCGCAGGCGAGGACCCGGCCCGTACCGGTACCGCGAGCCCGTTCATCAGCCCCAACCAGGTGTTCGCCGCCTCCGATGCTCCCTTCACTCTCGCCATCGTTTCCGATCGCCATTTCGAGTTGATGGCCGACGCCCTGGAACGGCCCGACCTGGCCAAGGACTACCCGGACAACGACTCCCGGATGGAGCGCCGCGATCAACTGGTCCGCAAATTGGCTCGGATCTTCAAGACTGAGCCTGCCGCGTACTGGATCGACCTCTTCGACCAGGTCGGGCTGCCGACGGGCCGGGTGCTCACACTTTCCGAATCGCTTGCCGATCCCCAGGCCCGCCACAACCAGATGCTTGTGGAGATGGAGCACCCCACCGCTGGTCCGATCCAGGTCACCGGGTCACCGATCAAGATCGACGGCTCTCCTGCCCGCTCCGGTTCGCCGCCCATGCCCCTGGGCCGGCACACCCGATCCCTGCTCGCCGAGCTCGGTCTCGACGCCTCCACCATCGACGAGATGATCGAGGCGGGGACGGCGATCGTCTCGTGAGCATGGTGATCCATCGACCCGGAGAAGTGGGAGACGACTGGGACCAGGTCATGGCCGAGCTCACCCTCGCGTTCGAGGTGACCCGCGCCGCGGCACAGGCCGGGGACCCGGTGGTCTATGTAGTCCACGGCGATGACCTTCTGGGAAGGAGGGGACCGGGGCGGGCGATGCTGGCAAATGGGCTCCTCTCGGCAGCGAGGACCGCAGCTCTGGAAGGGGTCAAGGAGGGGTGGACGGTCAACGTCATCGCGGCGCCCGACGGGCTGGAGTCGAGTCGCATCGAGGAGTGGGCCGCGTACCTGGAGGCGTCCCCGGAGATCACAGGCGAGCTGTTGCACGTCGGGCCTGGACATCTCGGAAAGGCGCTGCCGTGAACGGGGTGGTTGTGGTGACCGGGGCAGCCCGGGGCATCGGCCGGGTCATCGCCGAGAAGACAGCGAGCACCGGGCCGCTCACCGTCATCGGAGTCGACCTGGCGCCAGAGCTCGCCTTGTCCGAGGCGGTTTCCCCGGTCCAGGTCGACCTCACCTCCGCAGAGGGCCCGGCGGCCGTTCGCGATGCAGTCCTCGCAACCGGGCTCCCCCTGCTCGGTTTGGTGAACAACGCAGGGATCACCAGGGACTCCCGGTTGGTCAACATGACCAATGAGAACTTCAAGGCGGTGCTCGAGGTCAACCTGGGCGCCGCCTACCGCCTGAGCACCGAGCTTGCCCCATTGATGAGTGACGGAGCATCGATCGTGAACATCGCCTCACGGGCATATCTGGGCAACTTCGGCCAGTTCAACTACTCGATGTCGAAGGGAGGGATGGTCGGCCTGACCCGGGCGCTGGCGTTGAGCCTGGCCCCGGCAATTCGGGTGAACGCGGTGGCCCCCGGCCTGATCGGCTCGGAGATGAGCCTCGCCATCCCTGAGGAGGTGCGGGAGAAAATGGTCTCCGCGATCCCCCTGGAGCGGATGGGATCGCCAGAGGAGGTGGCCAACCTGGTCTGGTTCCTGCTCACCCCATTGTCGTCATATATAACCGGAGAGGTGATTGTGATCGGCGGGGGACGCAGCCTGTCGTCCTAGATGCCGGCCGGGGCTGCCGCTCCGTTCTGACGCGCCTCAAACGGGTCGGCCGGCATCTAGTCAGTACAGATACCGGCTGACCGTCTCCGCAACCATCGCCGGCTTCTCTCCGCCATCGACCTCGATGGTGACCTGGCGGTTGACCTGGATCCCACCCGGCACCTCGTTGACGCCGAGAAGTGCCACCCGTGCCCTGATCCTGGACCCCACCGGGACCGGGGCCGGGAACCTGACTTTTTCCAACCCGTAGTTGATCCCCATCTTCGGGCTTCCCACATCGAGCTCGACCTCGGCACTCAACGGGACGGTCAGCGCCAGAGTGAGAAAGCCGTGAGCGATGGTCCCCCCGAACGGCCCGCTCTCAGCCAGCTTCGGATCGACGTGGATCCATTGGTGGTCGTCGGTGGCATCGGCGAATGCATCGACCCGCTCCTGGGTGATCTCCATCCAATCAGTCACGCCGACCTCTTCGCCAATCATCGCCTGGAGTCGGTCGAGCACTTCCACAGCCGGATTCTGGCAGAAGACCCCGGATCGCCTAGCTTGTGAGTGTCATGGCCAAAGAGACGAAGTTGATGGTCTGGATCGATCAGGACCTGTGCACCGGCGACGGGATCTGCGAGGAGATCACCCCGGATGTTTTCCTGGGGCGAGACGATGGGTTGTGGGTGGTCAAGGAAGAGGCCAAGTACTTCGACCGGACTGTGGTCTTCGATGGAGAGCAGGCCCCAGACGGGGCTCGGGGGATGGCCCGCGTTCCCGACAACCTGGTCCAGGACACTCTGGAATCGGCTGAGGAGTGCCCCGGCGAGTGCATCATGATCGAGCCCTACAGCGCCGACGCCGTCTACGAAGGCTGACTCCCGCTCCTTCTAACTAGCCTCGGCCTCCGAGATGCAGGTCCTGCCTACCAGGGTCGACCCCCGTTCCGACGAGTACCTGGCCAACCGTGCCGCGATGGAGGCCAAGCTCGCCGAGTTCGAGGCCCTCATGGAGCAGGCCCGGCTCGGCGGTGGTGAGAAGTACATCAACCGGCACCGGGAGCGGGGCAAACTCCTGGCCCGAGAGCGGATCGATCTCCTCCTCGACCAGGACGCTCCTTTCCTGGAGCTATCCACCCTCGCCGCCTGGGGGACCGACAAGAACCTCGGTGCCAACGTGGTGACAGGGATCGGCGTGGTCGAAGGGGTGGAATGCGCCATCCTCGCCCACGACCCGACCAGCCAGGCGGGCTCGCTGAACCGCTACTCGGTGGCGAAGACGCTTCGCATCATGGACATCGCCAGCGAGAACCGGCTGCCGTTGATCAACCTTGTCGAGTCGGGTGGTGCCGACCTCCCGGACCAGGCCGACGTCTTCATCGTGGGCGGAAAGTGGTTCCGCAATCTCACCCGCCTCTCCAAGGATGGGATCCCGACTATCGCCATCGTCTTCGGCAGCTCGACCGCGGGCGGCGCCTACTTCCCCGCGATGTGCGACTACTCGATCATGGTCAAAGATCAGGCCAAGGTTTTCCTTGGAGGCCCGCCCCTGGTGAAGATGGCGACAGGCGAGGAGTCGACCGACGAAGAGCTGGGGGGCGCCGAGATGCACTCTCGGGTCTCGGGCTTGTCCGACTACTTCGCTGAGGACGAGCATGAAGCGATCCGCATGGGGCGGGAGATCGTGACCCACCTCAACTGGCGGAAGCAGGGATCCGGGCCGACCAAGCCGCCTGACGCCCCGGTGCACGACATCGACGAGATCCTGGGAGTGATCCCCCACGATCTGCGGGTGCCCTTCGACATGCGGGAGATCCTGGCCCGGGTGGTCGATGGCTCCCGATTCGAGGAGTACAAGGCGGCCTACGGCACCTCGATCCTCACCGGGTGGGCGTCGATCCATGGCTTTCCCGTCGGAGTGATCGCCAACCAACAGGGTGTGATCTTCTCCGAGGAGGCCCAGAAGGCAACCGAGTTCATCCAGCTCAGCAACCGCTACGACACGCCGCTCATCTTCATCCACAACACCACCGGCTACATGGTGGGCAAGGACTACGAGCAGCGGGGGATCATCAAAGACGGGGCGAAGATGGTCAATGTTGTCGCCAATTCCGAAGTCCCCCACATCACCCTCATGGCGGGGGTGTCATATGGGGCGGGGAACTACGGGATGTCGGGCCGCTCCTATGACCCCAGGTTCGTTTTTGGATACCCCGGTCACAAGGTTGCGGTGATGGGGCCCAAGCAGCTCGCAGGGGTGATGTCGATCATCGCTCGTCAAGGGGCCGAGTCACGTGGGGAGCCATTCGATGAAGACGCCGACCAGGCGAGGCGGGCCGAGATCGAAGCCCAGATAGAGCACGAGGAGCAGGCCTACTACTCGACGGGGCGGGTAAGGGATGACGGGCTCATCGACCCCCGAGACACTCGAGACGTGTTTGGAATCGCACTGTCTGCGGTCCACTCCGCCCCGGTGCGGGGCACCGACCGATTCGGCGTGTTTCGCATGTGATCAGGCTGAGAGCAAGCGCTCCCAGATCATCTCACCGTCGCTATCGATGGCTCCGGTTGGCGCAAGGCCAAGAGCCGCCGCCACCCTGCCCGAAGCCAGGTGGTCGGGGTGGACGTGAGCCTCCAGGTGACGCGATCCGTTTTCCACCAGCCAGTTGCTCATCGCCACGGCCGCCTCGGTGGCGATTCCCTGCCCCTGCCATTCCACGCTCACCAACCAGGCGAGCTCGGCTCGGTCACCGGTGACGGTGGCCTGGACGAAGCCGATGGCTGCATCGCTATCAGCCAGACGGACGATCCAGTTGTGCCAGGACTCGTCCCCCGAGGTCGGCCCGGCGACCTGGGCCCTGTAACGCGTCTCGAGCTCCGCCCTGCCCGGCGAACGGTCACCGGTGAACTCGTAAAGGCGATCGTCTGAGAGCACCGAGACCATGTCATCGGCGTCTGAGACCCGAAGCGGGGTCAGATGCAGCCTCTCGGTCTTCAGCTCTGGCGTGCCCATTCCCTCACCCCTCGATAAAGGAGAGCCGCACCCTTCTGTCGTGGTTGTCGACGTTGGTGTCGACCAGGACCACCGACTGCCAGGTGCCCAAGGCGAGTCGGCCGTCGATGACCGGGATGGTGAGACTCGGTGAGATGAATGCGGGGAGGACGTGATCGCGACCATGGCCCGGGCTGCCGTGCTCGTGCCGCCAGCGGCCGGCCTGAGCAGGAAGGATCTGGTCGACAGCATTCAGCAGGTCACGTTCGCTGCCGGCCCCGACTTCGACGACAGCAAGGCCTGCAGTGGCATGGGGGACGAAAACGGAGAGCAAGCCGTCGCCATGACCACTCACGAACCGTGCTGCTTCGGAGGTGAGGTCGAACACGCCGACGTCAGCACCGGTCGTCAGGTTGATCTCGGTGGACTCCATCGTTGGAGTTTGACACCACCGGCCCGCCGAAGGGCTATGTGGCTGGGCGGAACTCCACGATCACGTCCCGGTAGCCGAGCCCGAGCAGGAAGTCGGAGATGACCTCCGCGGCGTTGTCCTTTGCATCTGCGAGCAGCCCATCGTCCAGAGCGCCCTGGACCAGTACCTCATCCGCCACCTGGCGGGCCTCGGTCTCCAACTCGGGATCGCCCTTGGTGAAGAGTCCGGTCTCCCGGTCGAGAACCTGGGTGGCCTCGTTGTCCACCGCCACGTACTGAATGGTCGGCGCGGGAAGAGTGACCTCGACCACGCCGTCCTCCCCGAGGGTGACGTCTCGCACCGTGACCTGGTTGAGGTCGACGCCGGCGCCGATCTTGGCCACCGCGAACAGTTGGACACTGTCGCCGCGGGCCCATGACAACCAACCCCGATCGTTGCCCTTCTCCACGATCGTGTACTCGACTACTTCGATCGTGGTGAGGTTGGCCAGGTCGCGGATCGAGCTGATGACGACCGGCCCAATCTCCTCGTATGGCTCGGGCTCGAAAACTGCAGCGATGTCGGCGGGAGTGGGGACCGAGTCGGCGACACCGCGGATCGTCGACACGATCCAGAACCCGGCGGCGACCGCCATGCCGAGTATCGCAATTGCGATCGCTGCGGGGACTACGCCCCAACGCCTCTTGGGCGCAGGTGGGATCTGGGGAGGCGCAGCGGCCTCTCGTTCCAGCAGTTGGGTCTCAGACATCGCGGGTGTACCTCACACTCGATAAGGGGACTTGATATAGACGACCCGAACCCTGATTTGGTTCCCTGGTTAGCCTCGTCACCCGATGATCGGGCGAGTGCTGGTGGCCAACCGAGGGGAGATCGCCCGGCGCGTGTTCCGCACCTGTCGTGACATGAGGATAGAAACGGTGGCGGTCTATGCGGACCCTGATCAGGGCGAGCCACACCGCCTGGAAGCCGACCAGGCGGTGCGACTGCCCGGGTCGAGCCCCGCGGAGACGTACCTCGACATGGAGGCGATCGTGAGCGCCGCGATCGAGTCCGGCGCCGACGCCATCCACCCCGGGTACGGGTTCCTCTCCGAGAGCGCGGCCTTCGCCTCTGCGGTGGCTGCAAGCGAACCTGATATGGATCGGGCCGCCGGCGGAGGCGATAGCCACCATGGGTTCGAAACTCGAGTCCAAGTCCCTGGCCGAGTCGGCAGGAGTCCCGGTGTTGTCCAGCATCGACCTCACCGGGCTCGCCGCCGACGCGGTGGGCGACGCAGCCGATCAGATCGGCTATCCGGTGCTGGTCAAGGCCAGCGCAGGCGGCGGAGGCAAGGGGATGCGGATCGTGCGCTCCCCGAGCGGGCTCACGGAAGCAGTCGCCGGGGCACGGCGCGAGGCGGGCGCAGCGTTCGGAGACGACACGGTGTTTCTGGAGAGCTACCTCGATGCTCCGCGCCACATCGAGATCCAGCTGGTCGCCGACCACCACGGGAACATCGCATCCCTGTACGAACGCGAATGCTCGATTCAGCGGCGCCATCAGAAGATCATCGAGGAGGCTCCCTCGACCGCGATCGATTCCTCAGCACGGCAGCAGATGAGTGAGGCAGCGGTGAGCCTCGCCAGAGCCGTCGGCTACAGCGGAGT
Source organism: uncultured Acidobacteriota bacterium (assembly GCA_963789135.1). Lineage (GTDB taxonomy): Bacteria > Actinomycetota > Acidimicrobiia > Spongiisociales > ZC4RG35 > JALYNX01. The sequence goes on along the minus strand of CAWBJJ010000003.1, from coordinate 118,135 downwards.
GGGCACCGTGGAGTTCCTGTTCCATGCAGGGCAGTTCTGGTTCCTCGAGATGAACACCCGACTCCAGGTCGAGCACCCGGTCACGGAGATGATCACCGGCATCGATCTGGTCCGGCTCCAGATCGAGATCGCCGACGGCGGCAGCCTGCGATCGGCACTCCTTGGACCCGGCGATCGAGGGCCATGCCATCGAGGCCCGCCTCTACGCAGAGGACCCGGCCCATGACTACCTGCCGGTGACCGGCACCGTCCATCAGTTCTCGATTCCTGCAGCCGAGGGTCTGAGAGTGGATTCAGGAATCGAGAACGGCTCAAAGGTCTCGACCCATTTCGACCCGATGCTGGCCAAGGTGATCGCACACGCCCCAACCCGCCGCCAGGCCGCTTCGGTCCTGGCCGGCGCCCTCCGTCAGGCCAGGATCCACGGCCCGACCACCAACCGGGATCTCCTGGTCCGGATTCTCGAAGACGGGGACTTCCTCGACGGTCGGATCGACACCCACTTTCTCGAAGACCGCGATCTGACCATGCCACTCGTCGACGAAGAAGCGGTTCGGTCGGCGGCGATCGCGGTGGCAATCGCCGACCGCAGTCACCGACGCCAGGAGTCGCCGGTGCTCCCGTCGCTACGAGGAGGCTGGCGAAACGCTCCATCCAGCACTCAGAGGAGCACCTACCTCCACGGTGCAACGGAACTGGCTGTCGACTATCTGGTAATCCGAGGCCGGGTCTCGTGACCGGAGTGGAAGTCGCGTCGGCGACGCCGGAGGATGTCGTGCTGGTGGTCGACGGGGAGGCGCAAGAGTTCAGCGTGCACCGGGTCGGGGCGCAACGCTTCGTCGATGGGCCCTCGGGATCGGTGACCCTGGAAGAGGTCCCCAGATTCAAAAGCACCACGGCCGACGAGGCCCCGGGATCGCTGCACGCCCCGATGCCGGGGAGGGTGGTCAGGGTGGAGGTGGCCGTTGGTGACATGGTCACCGAGGGCCAGGTCCTCATGGTGTTGGAGGCGATGAAGATGGAGCACACCCTGCGGGCCCCGGTACCGGGGACCGTGCAAACGGTGAATGCGTCGTCCGGGCAACAGGTGGATGCAGGAACCGTCCTGGTGGTGGTTGAAGAGATGTCGCCGTCAACTTGAGGTTGACAAGTCTGGCGGCGTCAACCTAGGGTTGACGAATGAGCTCCGATCCCATCGAGTTGCAGGACCTGATCGAATTCGTAGAGGGAAAGCAGCGCGCTGCGGAGCCATTGGACCAGCTCACCGAAGCAGTGATGCTCTCTGATCGATTCGCCGCCATGGCCGACGACCTCGTGGGCCACTTCGTCGACCACGCCCGCGAACGGGGTGCCTCTTGGGCGGAGATCGGAGCCGCCATCGGCGTGAGCAAGCAGGCGGCCCAGAAGCGTTTCGTCGACGTCGAGGGCAAGGGATGGTCGAGGAAAGGCCTGTTCATGAGGTTCGCCACCGGCGCCCGATCGGTGGTTGTGGCCACACAGGAGATCGCCCGAAGTCGCGGTGACGACCACATCTGCACCGAACACCTATTGCTCGGCCTGTCTGGACGACGAAGGCTCCATGGCAGCCCGGGCACTCGCCTCATCCGGGGTGACCAGGGACCTGGTCGACGAGGCCATCGGCCCCGCTCCGAGCCCGGAGGCAAGGACCAAGGGGCACATCCCCTTCTCGCCCGACGCGAAGAAGGTGCTCGAGCTCGCCTTGAGGGAAGCGATCAGGGTCAAGGCGCGGTCTATCGAGACCGAGCACATCCTGCTTGCCATCCTGCGAGCGAGTGACTCACCCGGCGCCAGGATCCTCGACCGATTCGGCGTCACCCACCAGTCGGTCGAAGCCTGGCTGGCGGAGGCCGCCTAGCCAACCCGCAGCATGGTCACGGTGCCCCCATCATCGGAGAACGGTTCGAATCCGAGGCGCCGGTAGAGCCGGATCGCCCGGTTGCGCCGGTCAACGCTGAGGCTCACCCGAGGCACTGAAGCCAGCATGGATTCCAACAAGGTGGTGCCAACACCGCGATCCCGCTCGGTCTCTTTGACGGCGATCGACAGCTCGGGGGTCGCCTCATCCACGAATCCGTATCCGGGGCGGTTCGGCGGGAATCTCCGGACCCACACCGCACCTATCGGCACTCCTTGATCCATGGCGATCAGGCCGGCGTCTCCCTCGCGGTGTCCGAAGTCTTCGACGTAGCGTCTGAGGTCGGGATCAGACACGATCGACCTCGGCGGCGGCTCCTCCCCGTCGGGAACGTAGATCGCGGTGTGGAGCATCTCCTCCAGGAAAGCGTGGTCCTCTCCGCTGGCCGGCCTGAGACCGATCACGCCGCCCCGGCCAGCACATCGAGTACGAAGTCGATGTCGGCTTCGGTGTGGTCGGCGTTGACCTGGAACCTGATCTCCTCGTCGCCTTTGGGCACCACCGGGTAGTTGAGCCCGGTAGCCAGCACTCCATTCTCAAAGAGGTGCCCGACGAGCCGCGAGGTGCGCTCGGTGTCCCGCACCATCAGCGGCACAACCGGGTGCGGGCCGGGGATGGTCTCCAACCCCAGTCCGACCAACCCCGCCTCGAACCTCCTGGTCATCTCGGCCAAGGTGGGCCAGCCTCGCCCGCCCTTCTGCGGAGTCGACCACCTCGACGGCGGCGTGGGCGGCCGCCGCCTCTCCAACGGTTATCGGGTTGGAATAGATGTACATCGGGGACTTCTCCCGAAGGAACGAGCCCAACTCGTCACTGCCGGTCACGTAGCCACCGTTGACCCCGAAACCCTTTCCCAGGGTCCCGATCAGGACATCGACGGGGGCGGACCCGGTCATTTCCTCCGTCCCGCGTCCGGTCGGCCCGAAGGCAGCCACACCGTGCGAGTCGTCCACTACCACGACGACATTCTCCGGGAAGTCGGCATCGTGGGCGCGGGCGACCTCGGAGATTGTCGCCAGGTCGGCATGATCCCCACGCATCGAGAACACGCCGTCCGTGACGACGATCGCCCTTCTCGCCCCTTTCGACTTGGTCAGGCCCGCGTCTAGCGCCCCGAAGTCGAGATGGGGATAGACCTCCCTGGCAGCCGGCCGGGCCAGGCGCAATGCGTTGATGATGCAGTTGTGGTTCAACTCGTCACTGAGAACCGCTGTGTCCGGTGTGATCAACGCGGTCAGGACAGAGAGAACGGTGGCATAAGCCGAGGAAAAGACCATGGCCCGCTCCCGGCCATGAAATCCGGCCAAACGCGCCTCGAGCCCGACATGGGCTGCATATGTGCCCGAGATGAAGCGCACCGCGCCGGGGCCGGCGCCGAACTGCCTTGTGGCGCGCTCCTCGGCAGCCACGACACGAGGATGCGCGGCCAGCCCCAGATATCCGTTGGAATTCATCCGGATGTACTCGAGATCTGATCCCGCCAGCACCAACCGTGGGCCTCGCCCTTCCCTCCCGGGCACCACCTCGAGGATCACCTGCTCGCGGCCCTTGTCGATCCCGCTGACTTGGAGGTCCCGAACCTCGCTGGCCAGGATCGTGTCGAGCCGGTCGTGGGGCATGGAGCGGGGTCTAGCAGAGTCCTATTGTCAGCGGCATGGCGAAACTCGGATTCATCGGCCTGGGGACCATGGGCCACGAGATGGCGGCCAACCTCCTCTTTTCGGGCAACCCGGTCACCGTGTGGAACCGGACCCCGGACAAGGCCAACGATCTCGTCTGCGATGTTGCAACCAACCCCCGCGACCTCGGGGAACAGTGCGACATCGTGATGATCTGCGTCTCGGACACCGCGGCAGTCGAAGAGGTTGTGTTTGGCGAACAGGGATTGATCCACGGGCTCAGCGAGGGGGGGATCGTCGTCGACCACTCGACCATCTCCCCGAAGGCCACCGCTGAGTTCTCTGAGCAATCAGCAGAGCACGGCGTCACCTGGCTCGACGCCCCGGTGTCGGGCGGCTCGGAGGGAGCCACCAACGGCACGCTTGCCGTCATGGTGGGAGGACCGGAGCAGGCGCTCCAGACGGTTCGCCCCTATCTCGATGCCTACTCCAAGTCTGTGGTCCACGTCGGTGAGAACCCGGGTTCGGGTCAGACGGTCAAGCTGCTCAACCAGGTTCTGGTGGTGCTCAACCAGCTCGCGGTCTCTGAGGCCCTCCTCCTCGGCCAGGCGGCCGGGGTCGACCTGGCGGCGGCGATCGCGGCTGTAGAGGGAGGAGCGGCCGGGTCGTGGATGCTCTCCAACAGGGGACCGATGATGCTGAAGCGGGACTGGCGCCCCGGGTTCACAATCGACCTCCAGCAGAAGGATCTCCGCCTGATCCTGGAAACCGCCGACGAGTTGGGGGTGCCGATGCCAGGCTCGGCCCTGGCGTTCCAGCTCTACCGGTCGTTGCAGGCCAAAGGCCTCGGCGGAGAGGGAAACCATGCCCTGGCGAAGGCGCTGGAGATTCTGGCCGGGATCGAGATCGGTAGCTCGGGGATCAGCCCAGAAGGTCTTGCTTGACCCGAGCCACGTGCCCGGTGGCCTTCACGTTGCGGTAGGCCTTCTCCACCTCGCCGTCGGGCCCGATGACGAAGGTAGATCGGATCAGCCCTTCCCGGGTCTTCCCGTACATCTTCTTCTCGCCCCAGGCCCCCAACGTCTCCGCCAGTTGGTGGTCCTCATCCGAGAGGAGATCGAAGTTCAAACCCTCCTTCTCCTTGAACTTGGCGTTCCGAGCCGGCGAGTCGGGGCTCACCCCGACTATGCCGTACCCGGCCTCGGTGAAATCCTGGTAGCTGTCGCGGAAGTCGCACGACTCCATGGTGCACCCCGGGGTCATCGCCGCCGGATAGAAGAACATCACGAGGCGCTTTCCGGCGAAGTCCTTCGACGGAAACGTTCTCCCCGTCCTGATTGGGGAGTTCGAACGTGACGCGGTCTGCCATGAGCCGAGGCTAACCGACCGCTCAGGATGCTTCGGCTGCGGCTTCCTTTGCCTCGGGTGACTGGAGGAAGGTGGAGCCCCCGGCGAGAAGGCTCAGTCCGGCAGGAAGCCAGTACGAAACGATCCGGAACACCAGCACCGGGGCCACCGTGGTCGCAGCCGGGAACCCGTAGGCGGCGAGCATGAAGACCAAGCTCCCTTCGGCGACGAGGAGACCGCCAGGAGTTCCGGGGAGGCCGCCGGCGATCTGGGACACCCCGAAGACGGCCGCGACCTGGAAGAAGCCGACCTCGATCCCGAACGCGTACATCACCAGTGCGAGCGCCCCCGCCTCGAATGCCACTCGGGCCCAGATGTAGATCTGGGACTCGAGATCGGGCAGATGGTCGATGACGGACGCATCGAGCTTCTTGCGGAACTTTTGCGGGAGGTACTTGGAAAGTGAACCGAGTTTTCCCGAGCCGAACATGGCGAGCAGTCCGGCGACCAGGACGAACGGGGCGAGGACGAAGAGGCTCACCGAGAGGATCCGGGCGTTGTCGTTGGGTCGGGCGATCAGCAGCCCCACGCCGGTGAGGATCAAGAGCGCGGCGTAGTTGAGGAGCACGGTCCGTATGGCGGCGCCGGTCGTGTTCTTCTCCTCATCGCGCACTGTCCACGCCATCGCCACCGGCGTGATCGCACCCCCGGCAGGGATGAGGCGGGCCACGCCTGCACCCACCATTGCCCCCCGGAAAGCACTGAAGGCGCGGAGGGTCCCTCCGGCCTCCTCGACCGATTCCTGGAACAGCAGCCCGAAGAACCACTTGGCACTGATTTGGGCAATCGCCGCAGCCACGACCAGCCCCCAAGCCATCGGGCTCATCGGCGGCAATTCGAAGTTGTTGAAGACGAAGTAGGCGACACCGATGTAAACGACAGCCGAGATCCCGGCGATGATTGCGACGCGTTTCGGGCTCACGGAGTCAGAGGCTCGTCAGCCGCCTGGGGAAAGTCATGTTGCTGGCCGGCATCGCTATCGAATACTGCCCGTCTCAGGGAAGGCCTGAAACCGCGCTCGCTTTCCGGGTTGCCCTGCACCCGCCTCGCCATCAGAACTATCGAGAGCAGCAGTAGGAACAGGTACTCGGTCGGCGGTCGCCCCATGGCGATCGCGACGATTGGGAGCAGGCCCCAGCCGAGGAAGCCGGCCACTCCTCCCCCGATCTTCCACCCGGCCACCGCCCAGCCCGTGGTCCACACCAGGAGCACCGGGTCGAGCCCCATGATCACTCCAACTGAGGTCGCAAGTCCACGTCCGGAGCGGCCCCTCATGAAAATCGACCAGTTGTGTCCGATGACCGCAGCGAGGCCGGCGATCCCTGCCGCGCCTGGGCCCAATCCCATCTCTTTGGCGATAAGGACCGGAAACAGGCCCTTGAGGCCGTCGAGGATCCCGGCGGCGAGGCCCCACCCCGGGCCGGCGACTTTGGTGAGGTTCCCGGCGCCAACGTTCCCGGTCCCCGCCTGTCTGAGGTCGATTCCCTTGACCCGCGCCAAAACCTGGGCGAACGGGATCGACCCCACGAAATAGGCCGCTATGACGAGAAGTGGCCAGTAGATGAGCGACACAGACCCTGGCATCCGGCAAGAGACACTAGTTGCGGATCGCCGATTTGATACTCCGGGACCGCCTCAGCGCCGGGAGTCGGGTGAACCTTGCGGCGGGAAGAGCTGAGGCCCGCCGTGCCCGGATGAGGCCAGCGCCGCATCGACGATGGTGGTCAGGACCATGGCGGCGATAGCGAAACCGATGCCCATCGCCAGCCCCAGCCCGAGCGCCTCGATGCGGCTTTCGAACCAGAGTTGGGGAGCCAGAGTCAGGGCAATACCGGTGGCCACTCCCGTGGACACCGGGTTGCGGCCCACGAAGAGCATCGCCACCGACCCGACCAGGACCAGCGCCAGAGACGCAGCCAGATGAGCTGCCTCGAGGCCCACTGCGGTGTGCGCGATGACGATCACCAGGGCTGCTATTCCCAACGCCAGCCGGGCGTCCTCCCGATCGAGGAGGATCTGGACAGTCATCGCGGCCGCGGCCAGCGCCGGGCCGATCGACTGGAGAGAGAGATCGGGCTCCCCGAGTGACAAGCCGGCGACCAGAAACAGCGCCGCGATGAGCCACGACGCGGCAGCGCCTGCCCGGACCACGCGCCGGTGCAGCCGATGCGAATCGTTGCCTCGGATGATCGTGGCGCCACTGGCGGACAGGCTCATGACGCTTTGATCGGCATCCCCTTGTCTCGAGCAGATCGGTCCGGCGACTCATTGGCTCCCATGCCTGCTCTCGGGAGAGCCGACACTTGATATCGTCAGACGCCACCGCCAACACATCCGGAGACCGCGCGATGACCCTCAAGATCACGTACGCCACCATGTCCGCGGACAACGAGGAGCTCAACAGCTCTTTCGAGAAAGCCGTGGCTTCGGCATCCGACCGCCTGGGAGTGACCCACCCGCTCTACATCGACGGCGAGGCCAGGATCAAGGAAGAGACCGTGGAAGAGCGCTCGCCCATCGACTCTTCGGTCCTCGTCGGCCGCTACTCGCTGGCCGAGCAATCCGACGTCGACGATGCGGTGGCTGCAGCCAAGGCCTTCGCGCCCGAGTGGGAGGCGTGGGGCTGGGAGCGGCGTCGTGACCTGATGTTGAAAGCGGCGGACATCATGGAGAGCCGTGCTTTTGAGATGGCGGCTGACATGGCCTGGGAGATCGGGAAGAACCGACTCGAGGCCCTCGGTGACATCGCCGAGACCGTCGAGTTCTTCCGCTACTACGCCGGCCAGATCACGGAGCACGACGGGTTCGTCACCCCCCTCGGCGCCCTGAGCCCGGAGGAGACCAACACCTCGGTGCTTCGCCCCTGGGGAGTGTGGGTCGTCATCTCCCCCTTCAACTTCCCGATGGCATTGGCGGCGGGCCCGGCCATCGGCGCCCTGACCACCGGCAACACGGTTGTGATCAAGCCCTCGCGACAGGGTGCGCTGATGGCCCTCGAGTTCTACTCGGTCATGAAGGACGCCGGGCTCCCGGCAGCCGCGCTCCACATCGTCACAGGTGACTCCAAGATCGGGGACTACCTCGCCCATCACCCCGATGTCGACGGCCTCACGTTCACCGGGTCCTATCCAGTCGGCATGCACCTCTACCGCACGGTCAACGAGCAGCGCCCCAAGCCGGTGATATGTGAGATGGGGGGCAAGAACCCGGTGGTGGTGACAGCAACGGCCGACCTCGACAAGGCGGCCACCGGTGTCATGCGTAGCGCCTTCGGGCTAAGCGGCCAGAAGTGCTCGGCGGCCTCACGAGTCTTTGTCGAGGAGAAGGTCTATGACGAGTTCGTCGACAAGCTGGTTGAGAAGACCGCGGGCATCAGGGTGGGCAATCCATTGGAACGCGACGTCTACATGGGCCCGGTGATCGATCAGTGGCGTGGTGGAGAGGTTTCGCAAGGCTGTCGCAGAGACCGAGGCGTCAGGCGGAACCGTCCTCGCCGGCGGCGAGGTGCTGACCGGTGAAGACTTCGACAACGGCAACTTCGTTCAGCCCACGATCGTCACCGTCCCCTACGACTCGTGGATCTGGCAGGAGGAGCTCTTCATGCCGTTCCTCGCGGTGGGGTCCGTGGAATCGCTCGATGAAGGGCTGCGCCGGTCCAACGAGTCCGAGTTCGGGCTGACGGCCGGGTTGTTCTCCTCGGACGAAGCCGAGATCGAGCGCTGGTTCCAGGGGATCCAGGCCGGGGTCACCTATGTCAACCGGACGGCTGGCGCCACCACCGGAGCATGGCCCAACATTCAGTCGTTCGGGGGATGGAAGGGATCAGGGACTTCGGGGGCCGGTGGCGGCGGTCCGTGGTATCTCCGCCAGTTCCTCAGGGAGCAGTCCAGGACCCGGATCGACGCCTAGGAACTCGCCTCGAAGCGAATCGTCCTCCCGTCGGGGTCGTCGAACTCGACCGCCTCGTCCTGTGCGCGCAGCTCGAGGCCGACGCTCTCCAGGTGGTCCGCCCATCGAGCCAGGTCTTCTACGACGAATGTGAGGCTCCGGGGCTCGGTGTCCGCCCCTTCCACCAGCTCCAGCAGCTGGCCTTTGGAGGGCTCGAGGATCGCCCCCGCCACCCCGACGGTCGGAGTTCTCATGTGGGCGAAGCCGAGCCGGTCCTCGTAGAAGGCAAGCGAGTCCGCCAGTGAGTCCACTCCGACCCGGATTCGGGTCGCCTCAACCCCGCCCGGCGCGCGCAACGGCCCCACGCCCGCGATCACCGACTTGGCTTCCTCGATCGTGAACCGGCCCACGGTTACCTCCCGTCCCACCACGATCCCGTCCAGATAGCGGCCCGCCGACTCGAGGCGGACCAGCTTGCGCAGGTCCTCCAGGTCGCGGACACCGCCGGCGGCGATCACCGGCTGCTCCACGGTGGCCAGCGACTCCGCCATGATCTGGAAGTTGGGCGGGTCTTCGAGCGCGTCCCGCCCGGCTTCGGAGACCATGAACGAGGCCACTCCCGCAGAAGACATCTCGATCAGGACCTCTTCCAGGTAGCGGCCGCTGTTCTGCGTCCAACCCTTGGTGACGATCTCACCGTCCTTGTGCACGTCGATGGAAACCGCGACCTTCTCCGGGTGCTCGCGGCAGAGGTCCCAGACCATGTTCTGGTTCTCGATCGCCGCGGTCCCCATCACGATCCGCCAGGCCCCGTTCTCGATGAGACGGGTCGCTTCGGCCTCGGACCTGATCCCACCCGCCACCTGGACCGGGACCGAGACCTCCCGGACCAAGCGGTCGACTAGCTCCCGGTTTCGATAGTCCCCGTACGCGGCGGCGTCGAGATCGACGATGTGGAGGATCTCGGTGCCCTGCTCGACCCAACTCTTTGCACGGCCGATCGGGTCGTTGTCGAGGGCGATGGCGTCCTCGAGCCGCCCCCGTGGCAACCGCACAGAGCGCCCACCCAGGATGTTGATCCGGGCATACAGATCCATCACGGCAAGCTAGCGATCCGGGATGGACGAGGGGTTAAGAGGTCGGATCCCCGCTGGTTGCGATCCCCAGCGCGGCCTCCGCGGCATCGAGGGTCTGGCCCCTCTCCAAGACCGGTGCGAACAGGTCTCCGTGTCGTTGCAGCCTCTCCCAGAGATTGGCGATCGTGATGTCGCCATTGCGGAGAGTGCCGACTTCATCCCAGATCAGCGGGGCGGCCACGGGAGCGCCGGGCCTGGGTCGCACCGAGTAGACCGAGGCCACCGTCTGACCGAAGGCGTTTCGGTTGTGATCGACGAAGACCCGGGCCTTTCGCTTCGGCTTGTCCCACTCCATGGTCACGTCGTCGGGGTTGGCGGCAGCCAGGTAAGCGCCCACCTCGCCCACGAACCGACGGACCCGGCTGTGGCTGTGCACCGGCTCCAGCGGCACGTAGACGTGTAAGCCTCTGGAGCCGGACAGCTTGGGGTACCCCTCGAGCCCGAGTTGGCGAAGCGCCACCTCGAGGAGCTTGGCTCCGGACACCACCTGGTCCCAGGTCGCGCCCTCGGACGGGTCGAAATCGAAGATCGCGTACGTGGGCTTGTCGAGGTCGGACTCGGTCGAGTGAAACGGATGGACCTCGATGCAGGCCATGTTGGCGAACCACATCAGCGCCTCCCGAGAGTCGGCAAGGAGGAAGTCGATGATCCCTCCCTGAGAGTCAGAAGGCACCGGGGTGGTCCTCATCCAGTCGGGCTGGTGGCCGGGTGCCCGCTTCTCGTAGAACGACTGACCGGTGATGCCACCGGGATATCGGCTCATCGACAGCGGTCGTCCCGCGAGATGAGGCAGCAGCACTGGCGCCACAGACGCGTAGTACTGGATCAGGTCGCCCTTGGTGTAACCATCCTCGGGGAAGAAGACCTTGTCCAGGTTGGACAACTTCAGTGGGCGATCGAGGCCGACGGTTTTGAAGCCCTCACCGTCTTTGGCCACGCTCACCGGAGAAGGGAACGCGACGTCAGACGTGGCGACCGAACGGCCCGCGGTGGCTAACGGGCCGTTGCCGAGATGGGCACGGGCCTCTTCCCAAATCGCATCATGGCTGGGCAGATCCCTGGCCTCGGAGATCAGGATCATCGAGGTTCCCGCCTCCATGGCGGCGTCGACCAGGGGCCCTACTCGAAGCGTCCCCTTTCCGTACTCGACGTGTCGGATCTCCCCACCGGCGCCGATCTCATTGTCGGAAAACTGGGTCTGGAGCGGCGTGACCATCCATCCGGGGAACTGGTCGTTCAAGAACGAGATCACCGAGAGAAACGCCTCTTTGCTGGTCAGCCCACCACCGGTCATCGCATGGACGTGTGCCCAGTCCACCACCGGGCGCACAAAGGGGTACTCGGCAGCGAGTTGGGCGATGTCGCCCAGGCTCCCGAACGACCGGTTGTTGCCCGCGGTCTCCAGCCCCATCCCCACCCCCATCCCGTCGACCTTGGATGCGACGTAGTCGAGGCGGGAACGGATCCTGTCCATCAGGATCTCCGGCTCCTCCTCGTAGTTGGAGCCGAAGTGGGCCACGATCACCGGGGCCCCGAGCCACCTCCCCAATTTCATGGTGTGCTCCAGCGCCGCCAGCGACTGCTTGCCCCGGGCCTCGTCGGGCAGGGTCAACCCGGCGAAGTAGGGCGCGTGGACCGAGAGCCGGAGGTTGCGTTCGGCGGCCAGCTCCCCGAACCTCTGACACCGCTTCTCTTTCCAGGGAAACCCCTCGACGAAGGGGAGCTCGTGGGCGGTGTGACCCTTCTCGCCCAACGCATCCAGGTAGGCGGCGTCGTCACCGTCTTCGGGAGGGAGGTGGGAGATGCCGAAGCGGATCGCGTTCACCCCCAAAGGCTACGGCTCCTCATGGTTAGCCTGACCTCATGATGGCGCTCCGCCGAGCCGCCCTCGTCGTGGGGTTCATCGCGATTCAGGCCTGCTCGCCGGGGACCGCCGCAACCACAACGACACCGTCCCCGACGACTACGACCATCAGCCTCGGCACGACGACCACCCCGACCACCGAGTCGACAACCACGAGCACGGTCGCCCCCACGACGACGCCACCGTCGCAACAGACGATCCAGGTCCTGCTCCAACCTTTCAGTGAGTTGGGCCCGGAGTGGGTGGAGTTGTTCCTTCCCTACGGCGAAGGCGAGGAAGGGCTGGGAACCGCGCCGGGTGGCGACGGACTGATGCTGGGGCCGGAGTACGGCACCCAGGGTGCGGACGGGTATTGGTGGATCTTCGACGCGGCGAAGATGCGCGTTGCCCGGTTCCGAACCGACGGCGGGTTCGTGGACCAGATCCCGTTCGCCGAGGAGATCCTGGTCGACGGCCAGTATTTCCAGTACCAGATGCCGCAGGCCCTGACGAGCGGCCCGATCGCGGCGACCGGGCTTCAAGACGAGGACGCCAGAGCACTCTGTTCGGTGGTCGCCGACGACGCCTTCAGCTCCACGTCTTCTCCCCGGCGGGCGCCTGGGTCACAACGGATGGGACGTTTCTATACGGCGCTGACTTCCAAGGTGGTTCTCTCTATCGGGTCGAACCCGGAGGACCCGGACGGGACCGTGGCGCCTGCCGAATGGTTCACTCGCTCAGACGGGACTCGGTACTCAGCCGTGATGATCGAGGGCGACATCGTGGTGGACCTCCCTGACCTTGGGGTGACCAGGACCCTGCAGCTTCGTTACTCGGAAGACCCCGACGTCGCGGTCTTCGGTGGCATCGAGGTTGAGACCGGAGTCGACGGCACGATCTTCATCCTGATTTATGGAGCTCCCGAGTCGGAGGAGTCGGTGGGCGTGGGCGGCTTTCTGACTATCTCCCCGCTGGGCGTGGTCAGTGAGGTGGCGGCGATTCGGGATCCTTTCAGCCCCGCCGACCCAGGAAGCCCGGCCCATCTCGGAGTCACTCTCAACACCACGACGCCATGGCTGATGTTCATCGACGAAGACGGGGTTCGGATCTACACCCGCGATGACGTGGGCTGATCCACTTCAACCGATCGAATCCAAGGAGTCAACATGGCAATCAACCGCCTCAACCACGCTGTCCTCTATGTGCGGAACGCCGAGCGGTCCGCAAAGTTCTACGAGGAGGTACTCGGCTTCCGCCAGGTGATGGCGCTTCCGGGTGCCGTGTTCCTCCAAGCGGAGGGCTCGACCAACGACCACGACCTGGGCTTGTTCTCGATCGGCGAGGGTGCGGGTGACTCCCCCGCCGGCAGACAGACCGTCGGCCTCTATCACCTGGCGTGGGAAGTGGACACGCTCAACGACCTCTCCGAGGTGGGCCGCAAACTCTCCGAGGTCGGTGCTTTGGGCGGTGCCACCGATCACGGCACCACCAAGGCGCTCTATGGCAAGGACCCTGACGGTCTCGACTTCGAAGTCTCCTGGCTGGTCCCTGCCGACCTGCTCGGCGACGACACGGAGATAGGGAACCGCCGCCTCGACCTGGCGGCAGAGATCGAGCGCTTCGGGGGCGACACGCTCGGCGGGATCGGGGTGAGCCGCCCGCGGCCGGTGGCAACCTGACCCCGACGGCACGGCGCCTGGCAACGACTGACCGCAATCGCTTGCGGGCTAACGATTCCGCTGGTTATTCTCCGGCCGTTCGCACTTGTTGGGGCGGACACGGCTACCTAGGAGGAGTACTGGGATGCGTACCGATTCCGCCCAAATGCTGACGCCCTCGAGGAGGACCTTCCTCAAGGCGATGGGAATCACCACCGCTGTTGGCCTCATCAACGCCTGCACGAGCAATGGAGGCTCCGACGGGACAGGATCCACCACCGGCGGCACCGGCGGGGGCGGTGGCTCCGGCGCCGGCCAATTCCCCGAGACCCCGGAATGGACCTTCACCTTCGTCAACCATGTGACGACCAACCCCTTCTTCGTTCCCACCGTGTATGGGATCGAGGACGCCTCAGCCCTCTTGGGCACCGCCTATCAGTGGACCGGGTCCGAGGTAGCCGACAACGGTGAGATGGTGAACGCGTTCGAGGCTGCGATCGCCGCCGACGTGGACGGGATCGGCATCGCCCTCGTCGACCTCGAGGCCTTCAACGGGCCCACAGACGAGGCCCTGGCTGCCGGGATCCCGGTCATCGGTTACAACGCCGACGTCCCGAACAACCGACTCTGCTACGTGGGCCAGGACCTCTTCGGGTCCGGGTTCGCCATGGGGCAGCGCATCGTGGAGTTGGTGGGGTCCGGGAAGGTGGGCCTGTTCATCGCAACGCCGGGTCAGCTCAACATTCAGCCCCGGATCGACGGAGCCCTGGCCGCGATCGCGGAGTCGGGTGCCGACATCGAAGCGCTCGACATCGCCACCGGAGCCGCCCTCGAGGACGAGTTGAGCGCCGTGGAGGCTTGGTACCTGGGCAACGACGACGCCACCGGGATGTTCGCCGTCGACGCCGGGAGCACCCAGGCAGTCGGCCAGGTGGTGCGGGACCAGAATGCGCGGGACAACGCCTTGGTCGCCGCCGGTGGATACGACCTGCTTCCCGAGACCGTGGAAATGGTCTCCGAGGGGATCCTCGACTTCACCATCGACCAGCAGCCTTATCTCCAGGGCTTCCTGCCCGTGGTCTATATGTACCTCTGGAAGCTGTCTGGCGGCGTTGTGACCCCACCGGAGACGAACACCGGTCTGGTCTTCCTCGACTCGACCTCGGCACAGCTCTTCCTGGAGACGGAAAGCAGGTTCGAGGGCGATGCCGCGGAGCAGAAGATCGTCGAGCCGGTTGCCTGAACCGACCGCGGCGCGCGGACAACTCGAGCAGTAACTTGACGCACCGTCAGGCGGGTTGATGGCGGATGAGCGGCGGGAGCGTCGATGACTGGTGACCAGCAGCCGTCCATCGGGGGACGGGTCGCCGACTTCCTGATCAGGAGGCCGGAGTCGACAGTGGCGCTGGTCGCCATCGTCCTCGGCGGCTACTTCGCGGTCGTCAACGATGCCTTCCTGACCACCGACAACCTCCGAGTCGTCTCCCAGTACATGATCGCCACCGCGATCCTGGCCACCGGCCAGGTGATGCTTCTGGTGTGCCGGGAGATCGACCTGTCGATGGGGAACGTGTACTTCATGACCCCATTCCTGGTGTTCTTCGCCAACGAAGCGGGCCTGGCGCTTCCGTTCGCGATCCTGGTCGGAGTGTTGGGCGCCGGAGTGGTCGGGGTCCTCAATGGGATGATCACCATCGCGTTCGGGATACCTTCGTTCATCGTCACCCTGGGGATGGGATACATCATCAACGGGTTCACCCTCAACATCTCCGATGGGTTCCCCAAGCGCCCTCCCGACGAGGGCGTTGCCGCCCAGATCTTCGGGGCAGCAGACTTCTCGGGGCTGATCTGGGTGATAGTGATCGTGCTCGTAATGCACATCGTGCTCAACCACACCCGGTGGGGAGTGCACACGGTGGCCGTCGGAGGCAATCCGATCGGGGCTTCGGAAGCCGGTGTTCCCTCGACCCGGGTCAAGATGCGCAACTTCATCGTGGCGGCGATGCTCGCCGGATTCGCTGGGGTCATCGAGGGGATGCGGGTCGGCTCCTTCGACCCGGGTGCGGGGGTCTCGGGTCAAAAGGTATTTCTCGCCGTCGCCGCCGCGGTAATCGGGGGCACGGTTCTCACCGGCGGGTACGGAACCGTGATAGGTGCGTTTCTCGGCGCCCTGGTGCTCGCCATATTGCAGGACGGGTTCAACCTTCAAGGGGTGAGCGCGTTCACGTTCCAGTTGGTCTTGGGAGCAGCGATCATCCTTGCGATGATCTTGAACTCGTTGGCCACCCGAGCTCGGATCCGGTCTCAGAGGGTTCGACTATGACCGCTCAATCGAACCAGGCCGCCACCGCGGTGAGGGCCGAAGGGATCGCCAAGCAGTACGGGCCGGTGGTCGCTCTCAAAGAGGTGAGCATCCACCTCGAGCGGGGTGAGGTGCTCGGGCTGATCGGTGACAACGGCGCCGGCAAGTCGACCCTGATCAAGATCCTCACCGGTTTCGAACAACCCGATAGCGGCACCATCTATCTCAACGGCGAGGAAATCAAGCTCCGCTCGGTATCTCACGCTCGGGAGCTGGGGATCGAGACCGTGTACCAGGACCTGGCCCTGGTCGACCAGCTGCCTGTCTACCTCAACATGAATCTCAACAAGGAGAAGGTGCGTCGCCCGATCCCGCTGCTCGACAAGGATGCGATGCGGGAGATCTCGGCAGGTCATCTCAAGGACATGGGAGTGCGCATCCCTTCGGTCGACACGGAGGTCGGGTTCCTTTCGGGTGGTCAGCGACAGGCGGTAGCCATCGCCCGGGCGGTGTACTCAGAAGCCAAGGTGATCCTTCTCGACGAGCCACTGGCGGCGATGGGGGCCAAGGAGAGCGCGATCATCATCGACCTCATCCTCGAGCTTCGCCAGAAACGGGATGTCTCCATGATCCTGATCGCACACAACTTCGCCCAGGTGGTCGACGTCTGCGATCGGGTCAACCTGCTGCAACACGGTCGGATCACCTTCGACTCACCGGTGGGCCAGACCTCGGTTCAGGAGCTCACAGAACTGGTCTCCGCCGATTACCGGGGCCGGGGTCAGTCCGGCGATCCGGCCTGACCGGCCGGCGCCGATATCCTTCCCCGCTCCAGGGTCTCTAGCTCAATTGGTAGAGCAGCGGGCTTTTAACCCGTTGGTTGTGGGTTCGAGTCCCACGGGACCCACCCGCTGAGGGCCTGCGGATGGGGAGCTTCGTCGAGAAATTGCATCACGTATCGCCGGTGTGCGGTCCTTCAGGGGAGCTTGAAGCTGGCGGGTCGCCGGACGGGTTCAGTCATGCTTGAAACAGCGGAGTTAGCCTGCCGGCGATGGGTGGCAAGATCATCCGCGGCGTGCTCCTGGCAGCCCTGGCGGCGGCGATCGCTTCATGTGGCCCTGCAGAAACCACTGATACGACCGGGCGGCCGCAGCCTGCGACAGAAGCGGAAATGGAAGCGTTCTGCGAGGCGTATGAATCGGTTCGCAACCAATCCTGGGGCGAATTGACCGCCGCGCTGATCGAAGTATCACCAGCAGAGATCCAGGACAAGATGATCAGGACTTCGGAGCCACCGGGCGAATCGTGGGAGGAAGACCGAGTCGCCGTTGAAGCGTTCCTTGATCGCTGCGACGAACCGTCGTCCTGACCAGTGTCGGCAGCCCGGGACAACCGCACGGGGGGTCCTAGGTCCGACTGTTGCCTTTAGGTTCCCTGAACAGCCCTTGACCTAAACCGTCCGTCAATGAGTCGGTCGGAACACTGGTCGTCCAAAGCCTCGATCTTCTGGCGGGAGTTCTCAGGTATCCGCCATGTCACCGTCATTGGCATCGTCGACGCTTCCAACACTGAAGCACTGGCCGCGGCGCTGAATGCTCCCAGGCTCAACATTGACATGACTCGGTTGGAATTCATAGACAACGAAGGCCTCACCTCATTACTCATCGCCAGGCTGTGCGCCACGCGGGTCAGGCTGAAAGTGAGCCGCCATATCCGCGAGAGACTCGAGCAGAGCGGTGTCCTTCGAATGTTCGAGCCACTGGACGGAGATTCACCGGACGACCGGCCCCTCTAGGCAAGTGCCGCCCACGGGATCATCGGCCACCAACAAGAACGGTCAATTGGATAGTCCTTCAACGTGTCGAGATCGGGATCAAGGTTCATGCCGCGTTTACAGATCCGAAACAGGAGCAGAGCATCGTCACGGGCGACAAGAGAAGATCCTCCTCCTCATGTCGGAAACCAGAGGCGTGCCGGGATTTCATAGGTGTGGAGAGTCCCGGCACGCTCTGATCAAATGCCTTTCAACTGTCACTTCGGGTTCAGAGAGCGGACACCTGGCGCACGTACCTTGGCCACCAATGGCAAGGCGAAATCGTTCGCGCCACCGATGCTGCGGTCACCACGACCTGAACCGACGCGTCCTGCCCCGAAAAGCAATACGACGCCCGGGAACGCCGAAGCCCCGGCGCGGAAGAATCCTGATCGAAGAACGAGAGGCCGCGCCGCTCATAAGGGTTTGATAGGTTCGTGAGCGCGGGCCGGTGACCCTTCGGCCTTGCAGTACGGATCGCGAGCCCCTATTGACAGTTCCCCACTGTCGCCCAACCCCACAGGGGCTCCGATCCAATGGCCTAACCAGGGTTCGACCTGAACGGATGAGTACCTGTTGAAGTTGATTGGGCCGGACTCAACTCGACTTTGAACAGGGCCTCTCCGATAGCCCTGGTCGGATCTGGTCCGACCCATGCGGTCTGGTCGAACTTGCAGTACCAGTTCGGGTCGTCGCCGTAGATCACGCAGCCGCCGAGCACCAGAAGTCCCTGCTCAGCGGCGACCATGTCGACAGGGTTGGGGTAGCCGTAGACCATGGGTAGGCCCGTCTGACGACATATAGGGCATTTTCGGCTGCGTCTCACCCTGGCCAACCTACCGAGCATCTGGGACACTTCTTTACGGCCCTACCCCAGCCCGCTTCTGCCGACCTCGATCCATCCAGGTGGGCAAGGATGGACCAATGCTCGACCGCGTGGTCAATGAGAAACCCTCGCCCTCCCCTTATCCGTGGGTCTCCCGTCTACTCCATTGGACGATGTTCTTCGCACTTTCAATCCAATTCCTGATCGGATATGCAATGGACCGCTTCGATGACCTACTCGAGGGCCCGGTCGACCGTTGGTTGGGCGGAGATGAAGACAACCTTCTCCTGGTCCACGCGATGCTCGGGACCTGCATCCTGCTCCTGGCACTGATCAGGCTCCTGTGGAGAGAAACCGTGGGGCTTCCACCATGGGCGGAGACCCTGTCACCATTTGAGCGGCGACTTGCGCATCTGACCGAAGTCGTTCTCTACAGCCTGATGTTCTTGATCCCGCTCAGCGGACTCGCCTTGGTGCTGGTGTCGGGAGAGGACTGGGACGTATGGGGCCGGGAGTGGGAAGCACCGTTCGAGGTAGTAGACGACGACATCCTCCTCGCCGGCCACATCACCACCCACTTCTTGTTTGCCGCCGCGTTTGCCGCTCATCTCGGCCTGGTACTCAAACATCAGCTCGTCAACCGTGACCGGCTCCTACGCCGCATGTTGTGACACGGCCTCGACAGGAGTGCGACCCGAGATCCATCATCATCTGAGCTCTTCCGAGCCGGGGCGGCTGAGTAGGAATCGGCGACTATTAACCTCGCTCACCCCGATCAGAGGAATGGTTTGTTCTCGCGTCTTGGTGGTTGGTGCTATCGCAACCGGGGCAAGGTTGCCATCGGTTGGCTCGTTGTTCTGATCCTTGGCGGTGTCCTTTCCAATGCCGTGATCGGTTCCGCCTACAGCACCGAGTTCGCCCTCCCCGATGTTGAGAGCCGCCGCGGCTTCGACATTCTCGATGAGCATTTCTCGGGATCCGCTGCGGGAGGTGAGGGCGGGACCATCGTGTTCTACGCCGAGCAGGGCATCACCGACCCCGAGGTTCAGGCGGCCATGACCGAGTTCTTCGACGAGGCCAGCCAGATCGAGGGGATCACCATCGTCAGCCCCTACTCACCTGAAGGGGCGCAGCAGATCGCATCGCAGGGACCCCAAGCCGGCAAGATCGCCTACGCCCAGATCGGGATCTCCCGGGACACGACGCTGGAGGAAGCAGGAGCGATCAGCGATCAGCTCGAAGAGCTGATGCCGGAGATCGAAGGGCTGCAGATCGAGCTCGGCGGCCAGATATTCGCCGAATTCGAAGTGCCGAGCTCGGAGCTGCTCGGAATCGCCTTCGCCATCATCGTCCTGATCCTGGCCTTCGGATCGGTCCTCGCCATGGGCCTGCCGATCGGGATCGCCCTCGCCGGCATCGGGCTCGGGACTTCGCTTGCAGGCCTCCTCAGCAACGTCCTCTCCATTCCCGACTTCGCCACCACGGTGGCCGTCATGCTCGGCCTCGGCGTCGGGATCGACTACGCCCTGTTCATAGTCACCCGGTTCCGGGAGAACATGCACGCCGGGGCTTCGATCGAGGAATCCACCGTGGTCGCCATGGACACCGCAGGTCGTGCCGTGGCCTTCGCCGCCACGACCGTCGTCATCTCCTTGCTGGGCATGGTTCTGATGAACCTGGGTTTCATCACCGGCATCGCCATTGCCTGCGCCACGGTGGTTGCAGTCACCGCCATCGCCTCGCTGACCTTGCTCCCGGCCATGATCGGCTTCGCCGGGGAGCGCATCGAGGTCACTCGCTGGCGTGGCCTCATCGCCGCCCTGCTCCTTGCCGTCGGACTGGTCGGAGTTGCAATTGCCTTCCAGCCCCTGGCAATCGTCGGATTGGCTCTGGCTGCCGTGGTCATGGTGGCCAGCTTCGCCATCGCACCTCTGCGGCGCGAGGTGCCCCGGCGCACCCCCAAGCCGATCCAGGAGACGGTGCCCTACCGCTGGAGCCGGTTCATACAGCACAGGCCCTGGCTGTCCGCAATCGCCGGTGTTGTCATTCTGCTGACGCTCGCCTATCCGTACCTCGACCAGCGCCTTGCCTTCTCAGATGAAGGCAACTACCCGGAGGAGTCGACGACTCGCCAGGCATACGACCTGTTGGCCGCGGGATTTGGTCCCGGATTCAACGGCCCTCTGCTGCTCGCGGCCGAGCTCCCGGAAGGCACAGATCCGGCAGCTCTCGAGGCCGTCAGCCAAGCCCTTGCCACCGACTCCGGCGTCGCGTTCGTCACACCCGCCTTCCCCAACGACCCGGAGGCGCCCACAGCCGTGCTCTGGAGGCTGTTCCCGACGACCGCTCCGCAAGACGAGGCGACCACCGAGCTCGTCCTCCGCCTCCGCGACGAGGTCCTCCCTCAGGCCACCGACGGAACCGGGCTCGACGTCGCGGTTTCCGGTGGGGTGGCGGCATCGGTCGACTTCTCCGAATACCTCTCCGAGCGGCTGCCCGTGTTCATCGGGGTGGTTCTCACTCTCTCCTTCTTGCTGCTCATGCTCGTTTTCCGATCTCTGCTGGTACCCCTGAAAGCGGTGATCATGAACCTGCTCTCCCTCGCCGCGGCATTTGGGATCGTGACTGCCATCTTCCAATGGGGATGGGGGGGAAGTCTCCTCGGCATCGAGCCCGCTCCTATCGAGCCATTCGTCCCGATGATGATGTTCGCCATCGTGTTTGGACTCTCGATGGACTACGAGGTCTTCCTTCTATCGAGGATCCGAGAGGAGTTCGTCCGCACCGGCGACAGCCGTGGCTCGGTGGCCGATGGTCTGGCCCTGACGGCCCGGGTGATATCTGCGGCTGCCGCGATCATGGTCGTGGTGTTCGGCAGCTTCATCGGGGAGACAGACCGCATCGTCAAGTTGTTCGGTGTGGGACTTGCCAGCGCAGTGCTGGTCGATGCAACGATCGTCCGGATGCTGCTGGTCCCAGCCACGATGGAGCTGCTCGGCGATTCGAACTGGTGGCTCCCGAAGTGGCTCGACCGGATCCTGCCGAAGATCTCAGTCGAGGGTCACGCCCTCGAGCTGCCGCCGGAGATGGAACGGGTCTAGCCCACACACCCCGGGTGGGGCTTGAGAACCCGCTCGGTTGACGCAGGGAACTTCGCCAACTCCGCCTCCGGGCGCACCGGCCGCGGTGTGAATCTCCCTCCGCAATTGGGGCAGAGCCCACCGGGCAGTCGATCAGCGACGCAGACGGCACAGAAGGTGCACTCGAAGCTGCAGATCATCGCCTCCGGCGACTCCGGCGGGAGATCTCGATCACAGCATTCGCAGTTCGGTCGAAGCTGGAGCATGCTGCACCATATGGCGCCCATCCCGGTGCGCGTGCCGCTCGCAACGGACTACCCCGGGGCCCTTGACTACCATTGTCCACACAGTGCACGCCTGAAAGCGTGCTGCGCATTGCTTCGCTTCCTTCGTTCCGTCGGGTGGAGTCTCTGTAAGGCATACCTGACGCACCCCGGTTTCTCCGGGACTCCCGTCCGGCCCTTACCCGCGCAACGTTTCGACGGTCCGTTGCTCGAAAGGAGCAAGCAATGTCCACCAACATCTATGTCGGAAATCTCACCTTCGACACCGACTCCTCCCAACTCGAAAACCTCTTCGCCCCTCATGGCTCGGTGACCAGGGCCCAAGTCGTGACCGATCGTGACACCGGCCGCTCCCGTGGCTTCGGCTTCGTCGAGATGGCGGATGCCGCCGAGGCTCAGGCAGCAATCGAGGCTCTCAACGGTCAGCAGGTAAACGGCCGCCAGCTCACGGTGAACCAGGCCAAAGAGCGCTCCCGCTAATGGCCCGATCGGGAGGCGACGCCGCGGCGAAGCGCGCCCGTGAATTGCGCAAAGAGCAGCAGAAGGCTGACAAACGTGAGCGCCGCGAAGCGGCGACGACCAATGTCGAGTCGATTCCGGCTGAGACCGAGGCAGCCCTCATGGAGGAGTTCGCCTCGCTCAGCGAGAAATTCGAGAGCGATCAGATCAACGCCACCCAGTACGCCGAGGAGCGCCACCGGATCTTCGTGGCTCTCGGGATCGAGACTGACGACGACTGAAGACTCGCCTCGTCGTCAGACGTGGCCGAGGACGGCGTCGAGTGGGCGGGGAACCCGATCGAGGTCGAGTGCCTCGACCATCAGCCTTCCGTAGCGGATCTTGCGTCCCGATTTGGTTCCGATGAACCGTCTCAGCTGGTCCTCGACGCGTCGTGCCCGCTGCGCCGGCTGGCGTTGCAGGATCCGAAACGAACCCAACTCGCCCTGGGCTTCGATAACCCGCTCCACCGCGGGAACGCCGAGCGCCCTGATCAACTCCTCTTCGAGATCGGCCTCGCACACGATAGAAGCCCAGGGACTCCATGGCGGCACGATCGATGTGCGAGCCGATACCGGCGCGCTCCATGGCCCGAGCGAAGTCCTCCTCCTCGGCCTGATCACAGAGGCCGGCGAGAACCAGGTCCAGGCCGGTCGGGCCGTAGAGATTCAGGAAATGACCGACGTTCGTGGCGCCGCCCATGGCGACGACCGCAACATCTTCTGAATCGAGGTCGCGTCCCCGCCGGGTGGCAAGCGCCTCGACCGCCGCCCGGTCGCTGAGACCCTCGACCAGGATGGCGGCGCGGATCGGATCTTGCATCGTCTGGCAATGATCGTCACCGCGCCGACCTGGAACGGTCGATTACCCCGGACCTAATCACATATCGAGGGTCTCACCGACCTCGATCGAGCCACCCGACTCGAGGTGAGGGCATCCCTTGGCGATGACCAGCGCATCGTCGAGGCTGTCGGCTTCGAGGATCGAATAGCCGTTCACCGGGTTGGCACCGCCACCCTGGGTCACTGCACCGTCCGGCGACACCGTCGCCGACGCCCCAGTCGGGTTGCCTGCGTCGACAACCGCCGAACCCAAGCCTCCGAACCAATCGGTCCACACCTTCATCACCGCTGCACCCTCCTCCTCGGACTCCGGTGCCTTGCCGCCGTGATAGAGAAAAACAAACTTGGCCATGACTTCTCCTTCCTCGGGCCCACCGTGTGTGGGCCGTCAACCATGAAGACGACCGGCGCGACGCGGTTTCGACACGCTCCCCGGGATTCTTCGCCGGTAAGTTGCGCCGATGCCAGACCCGTCACCACGCCTCCACCCGCCGATCCTCGGCTTGTGGTCGGTGACGGCCGATCCCCGGCTCCTCGAGGGTGCAGCGGCATTGGGCCCGGATTTCCTGGCGATCGACACTCAGCACGGGCCCCACATCTCCTCGCTCGGTGTCGAGACGTTCTCGCTGATCGCCGCCCACGGAGTCCCGTCGATGGTCCGGGTTGAGAGCCATAGCACCGCGGCGATCGGAAGGGCCCTGGATCTGGGGGCGGACGGGATCATGGCCCCACAGGTCAACGATGCGGTTGCGGCCGCATCGATCGTCGCCGCCACCCGCTACGCACCCCGGGGTGACCGCTCCTTCGGGATGCAGACGACGAGGGTCGACCCGCTCTTCGAGGGCTACCGACCTCTGGTCGCCATCCAGATCGAGACCTCGGCTGCGGTAGCAAATGCCGACGAGATTGCCGCCGTCGACGGGGTGGACTGGCTCTATATCGGCCCCGCCGACCTCGGGCTATCAGTTGGAGGGATCCCGGCCTCAGACGTGGTCGCGGTCTTCGATGGCACGCATCCTCTCGCCGGCGAAATGCAGAAGGCGTTCAACGCGGTGATCGAGGCCGCTTCCCGCCACGGCAAGCTCTCGGGCCTCCACTGCGGCGATGGGACCGCGGCCCGGCGCCTCCTCGACTTCGGATTCAACGTCTCCGCCGTGGCCACGGACTTGGCGATGGCGGGACATGGCCTGTCCGAGCAGTTGCGCATCGCGCGGGGCTGACCCCGAAAAAAACGGAGGCGGCCCCGAAAGGCCGCCTCCGTGGCTCCATATGGGTAGGAGCTCCTTTTCTTCCTTGTCCTAGAGCCGCAGGAGTGATCCTCCGGCCGCGGACGAGGAAGAAACCTGTGCAGTGATGGTCTGAGGCTCGGTGGCCGGCTCGTCATCGCTCAGGGCAGTGGTGATTGCGAGAGTCACCGCAGCCAGCACCACTACGAGGATTGCCATGGCGAAGACCAGCGCCTTTCGTCTTTCCATCTCTCCCACGTCAGCAAGCCTCCCGACTGCTCAGTCCCGCACAGCATTATCCCCGCGCGGAGAGTGGTCGAACATGGGCTTTCCGACCTATGGAGGAGGACGGATCAGAAGGAGCGCAGCACCTGTTGGATGATGGCTTGGTGCCTGGATCGGGCCTGGTCCGCCGTGATGTCGAGCCCCATCGCCAACCAGCCCGGCACCCACATCGCCACGTCCGGCATCGGCCGGCACACGGCCTCGAGGCGCCAGTAGTCGAGGTTGGGCAGGTCCCGACCCGACTTGGCGCGGTAGGCGGTGACGAAATGCTGCGCCGCGTCGTCCCGGCCGATGAGCCTGATGTCGGCCTCGCAATAGGCGACGTCCAGCTCGGGGTCTCCGATCGAGCCCCCTTCCCAATCCACCACGGCGACCAGCCGTTCGTCCTCCCACAAGGTGTTCCCCGGCCAGTAATCGTGATGGAGATAAACGGCCTCATCCGACACCAGGTGCTGCCTGGCGGCGAGACGCTTCTCCCACAGGTCCATTCCCAGGGTGTGACCCTGCAACATCTCCAACATCTCGTCGTCGCTGTGGTGGCCGTCGTCAGCCCCTAGGACCGGGAACAGATGTCCGTCCTCAGGCCCGGGGACGATGGTGTGGATCGCCACCAGCGCCGTCGCAAGCTGTTCCGCCCAGCCCTTCTCGTCGACCGGTTGAAGTAGAGGACGGCCCTCGAGAAAGGTCATCACCAGGGCTCGCTCGGGGAACAGGCCAAGAGTGTCGACCCAGAGCGCAACCGGAGCTGCGATTCCGTGGGCCGCGGCCAGGGCCAGGGAACGGGCCTCTCCCTGAGAGGGATCGACATCCTCACCTTCCGGAATCCAATAGCGCTTGAGAACCGCACGGGTGCCATCGGCAAGCCTGATGACGTCCATGGTGCCGCCGAGACCGCCGATGATTCGCACTTCGAAATCGACCGACTGGCCCAGAGCGTCGGCGACGGCTGCGAGCTGTTCGTCGCTCAGTGGTGGGGCATAGTGAGTGACGTCCTCATGCCCGGCGGTCACACGTTCTCCAGGGCTTGATCGAGGTCGGCGATGATGTCGTCTGCGGCCTCGATCCCGACAGAGAACCGGATCATGCCCTCGGTGATCCCCATCCTCTCCCTGGTCTCTGCGTCAACGTTGGAGTGACTGGTGGTCACGGGGTGCGAGGCGATCGACTCGGTGCCCCCGAGTGAGGTGGCGAGGCCAACCACCCGGGTGGAATCGAGCAGGCGAAACGCCTCCTCACGGCCACCCTTCACCTCGAAGGTGATCATCGCCCCCGCCGAAGTGCATTGTCGCTCGAAGAGCGCTCGCCTCGGGTCGTTGGAGTCGATCAGCCCCAGATAGCCAACCCGGCTCACCTTCGGATGCGCTGCCAGATACCCGGCGACCCGTGCGGCGTTCTCCACCTGACGTTGCCAGCGCAGGGCGTATGTCTCCAGGCTCCTCCCCAGGAGCCACGCGGAGTGGGGATCGGCGGTGGTTCCGATCCGATAGCGCATGGTCCGGATCTTCTTGACGAGCCTGTCCGAGCCGGTCACCACGCCAGCCACCAGATCGCTGTGCCCGCCGTAGTACTTGGTGGCGGAATACACCACGAGATCAGCGCCATGAACTCGTGGCTGCTGGCCCAAAGGGCCCAGATAGGTGTTGTCGACCACCGTTGGAGCGCCGTGCTTCGCAGCCACCCGCGATGCCATCGCGATGTCGAATATGTCATTGGTGGGGTTTGCCGGCGATTCGACATAGACCAGGCCAAGGCGGCGACCGTCGAGGAGGCGGTCGAGATCCGCCTCGTCGTCGTTGGGACCAAACGAGGCGGCTTCGATCCCGAACGGGGCGAGCACGTGCTGGAAGACCGAGTTGGTCCCCCCGTAGAGAGGTGAGCTGTGCAGGATCAGGTCCCCAGGACGGAGCACGCTCAGCGCCGTCGTGAAGATCGCCGACATCCCACTCGAGAAGAGCAGAGCGCCCTCCGCGTGATCCCAAAGGGCGAGTCGCTCCTCGACCACGACCAGGTTGGGGTGATCGAGGCGGGTATAGATGTAGCCCACCTCCTCGCCATCTCCGGGCTCGGCGCCCCCATACGTCACGTCGAAGGCCCGCTTCGCCTCCTCGGCAGAGTCGAACCTGAAGGTGGATGTCTGGAAGAGCGGGGTCTTGAGTGAGCCCATGCCCCGGGGCGGGTCCCATCCCAGGGTCATCATCTCAGTCTCCGGCTGGCCCTGGTCCTTCTTGGTCGGCATGGAATGAGCCTAAATCTGGCGTTGGCCCGATAATCCGCAAGTGTCTGCGCTGACCGATGCGATCGAAGTCCTCCGCCCGGCGACGGCGATCATGGTGTTCACCGGAGCCGGGATCTCAACCGACTCCGGGATTCCCGATTTCCGAGGCCCCGACGGTCTCTGGAAAAAGGTCGACCCGGAGGACTTCCACATCGATCGCTACCGGGCCAGCGCCGATCTCAGGCAGCGGGGGTGGCAGATGCACCTCGACGGTGAGCTGTGGGGAGCCCGCTCCACGGTGGCTCCCAATTCCGGGCACCTCGCGATCAAGCGGCTCGACGACGCGGGGCGCCTCGCCGGTGTGGTCACCCAAAACGTAGACGGGCTGCATCGAGAGAGCGGGCTCGATCACGACCTGGTCGCCGAACTGCACGGAAACGTGCGGGAGTGCCTCTGTCTTGACTGTGATTCGGTATGGCCGACCGAGGAGGTGCTGGGCTGGGTCGAGGCCGGGGATGCCGACCCTTCGTGCCCCAACTGCGGGGGAATGGTCAAGACCACGACCGTGATGTTCGGGGAGATGCTCCCCGACAACGAGATGCGCAAGGCGATGATGTTCCTGGCCATGGCCGATGCCGTGCTCGTGGTCGGCTCGACAGTGGCGGTCTGGCCGGCGTCGGACCTGGTCTTTCGCGCCGCCGACCTCTCGCTTCCGATCGTGATCATCAATCGAGGTGAGACAGAGGCCGACCACCTGGCCACGGTCAAGCTCGACGCCGGGATTGGCGATGTGCTGCCCGACCTGGTCGACGCTCTGCTCCCTCCAGCCCAGCCCCGCAATTTGGATGTTTAGGGGTCAAATGGTGGCCCCGGTATCCGAATCTCGGAGGGTCGGTAGCCTTTGAGCGCAATGTCGGAGTACGCCCCTCGGCTCGATGACATCAACTTCCTCCTCAACCACGTGGCCGGGCTCGAGGAGGTGTCGAAACTGAACGGGTATCAGCACGCCGACCCCGAGACCGTGACTCAGATCCTCGATGAGGCCGGCCGGTTCTTCGCCGAGGTGATCGCGCCTCTCAACCAAATCGGGGACCGCCAGAGGTCGGTCCTCGCCGAGGACGGCACGGTGCGGACTCCGGATGGTTTCAAGGAGGCCTACCGGAAGTACGTCGAAGCCGGTTGGGCAGCAGCCCACATGCCTCAGGAATGGGGAGGCGGAGGCCTGCCCTACCTCGTTGGCGTGGTCATCGAGGAGATGTTCAAGACGGCGAACATGGCGTTTGCCCTGTGCCCGATGTTGACCCACGGCGCGGTCGAGGCGCTTGTCTCCCACGGCTCGGAAGAGCTGAAAGGCACCTATCTGGAAAAGCTGGTGCGCGGTGACTGGAGCGGCACCATGGTTCTCACCGAGCCCGAGGCCGGCTCCGACCTGGGCGCGCTTCGCACCCGAGCGGTGCCTCAGGAGGACGGCTCCTTCCGGCTCTTCGGGACCAAGATCTTCATCACATGGGGGGACCAGGACCTCACCGAGAACGTGATCCACTTCGTCCTCGCCCGAACCCCCGACGCCGACGCCGGAACCAAGGGGATTTCGATGTTCCTCGTCCCCAAGTTCATCCCCGACGAGAGCGGATTGCCAGGGCAACGAAACGACGTTCGGGTCCAGTCCCTGGAGCACAAGCTCGGGATCCATGCCTCACCGACTTGTGTGATGGCCTACGGCGATGGTGGTCTTGGAGCCTTGGGATACGTGGTCGGGGAGGTCGGGACCGGGATGCGAAACATGTTCACCATGATGAACGCCGCCCGGGTCGGAGTCGGGATGGAGGGGGTCGCCATCGGCGAGCGGTCCTACCAACGAGCTCTGGCCTATGCCCGGCAGCGGGTCCAGGGCCGGCGGATCGGTGGCACCGACACTCAGAGTGTTCCCATCATCGAGCACCCCGATGTTCGACGGATGCTCCTCACCATGAAAGCGAACGTCGAGGCGATGCGTGCTCTGCTCTACGCGGTTGCAGCCGAGGCGGACCACTGTTTTCACGGCTCATCCGAGGAAAGGCGGAAGGATTCCGCCAACCGCCTGGCCCTGCTCACTCCGGTGGTAAAGGCCTGGTGCACCGACCTCGGTGTCGACATGGCCTCCATCGGGCTCCAGGTCCACGGTGGCGCGGGGTACATCGAAGAGACCGGTGCCGCCCAATTGCTACGTGACTCCCGGATCGCCCCCATCTATGAGGGGACCAATGGGATCCAGGCCATCGACTTGGTACTGCGCAAATTGCCCCTCGAGGGGGGTGCGGTTGTCACCAGTTTGATCACCGAGATGGCCGAGGTACTCCCTGCCATGAGCGATTACGAAGAGCTGGCGTCATTCCAAGACCGGATGGCGAGCGCGATTCAGGGTCTGACCGATTCCACCAGCTGGCTCGGCGATCGGCTGGCTGCCGGCGACATTCAGTCAGCCCTGGCCGGGGCCACGCCCTACCTCCGCCAGCTGGGCACCGTCGCCGGAGGGTGGTTGATGGCTCGATCCGCACTCGCCGCCCTGGCCCGCCCCGCCGACCTCGATGATGGGTTCATCACCGAGAAGATCATCACCGCCCGCTTCTACGGTGAGCAGCTCCTCCCTCTCGGCGACTCACTGGTAGCCGCGGTCAAGGGCGGGGCCGGCATCCTCGAGGATGCCCGGTTCTGACGTCGGGATAACGTCCGCCCGTGATCCTCGGAGACAGAGTGGTGGTCGTCACCGGCGCCGGCAGCGGCATCGGTGCCGCCATGGCGCGTCGCTTCGCCCGGGAGAAGCCGCGGGCTCTGGTGTTGGCCGACCTCAATTTCGCATCGGCGGAGGAGGTGGCGGGGCCTCTCGGCGCCATCGCAATCGGAGCAGACGTCTCCCGGCCGGAGGACAACGACCGCCTGATCGATCAGGTCGAGGAGAGTTTCGGCCCGGTCGACCTGTTCTGCGCCAATGCCGGCATCGGCTTCGCCGGCGACGAGCAGACTGATCCTGCCGACTGGGACCGGATGTGGCACGTCAATGTGATGTCCCATGTCCATGCGGCTCGACGACTGATCCCGGGTTGGCTGGCACGCGGCGAGGGCTACTTCCTGGCGACGGTGTCGGCAGCCGGCCTTCTCACCAATCTCAAGGCTGCGCAGTATTCGGTGACCAAGCACGCTGCCCTCGCCTTCGCCGAGTGGCTTGCCATCACCTACGGCGACCAGGGTCTCAAGGTGAGCTGCCTGTGCCCGATGGGGGTCCGGACCCCCTTCCTCGAGTCGGCGACCGAGTTCCACGACCTCCTCGAGGCCGATGCCCTCGACCCCGACACGGTTGCAGACCACGTGATCGCCGGCCTGGAGTCCGAGAGCTTCCTCATCCTCCCCCACCCCGAGGTGGCCCGTTTCTTCCAAAACAAGGCCAATGACTACGAGCGCTGGATCGCAGGCATGCGCCGGCTGCAAAGCACTGTTTTCCCAATCTGACAAATAAGGCACAATTGAGGCCATGAGCAAGCGTCAAGTGGTGGTAACCGGGATCGGCGCGGTGGCCGCCCCCGGCACCGGGACCGACGACCTCTGGAAAGGGCTCCAGCACGAGCCCGACGCCCCCGGGCCCTACACGATTCGAAATTGGGATCCCGAACCCTGGATTCCACTCAAAGAGCACCGTCGGTTGGACCGTTTCACCCAGTTCGCCATGGTGGCTACCCAGGAGGCGTTTGCCCAGTCCGGCACCCTCGAAGTCGATCCCAACCGGGTCACGATCGCCCTCGCCACCGGAATCGGCGGGTTGGAGTCGCTGGAGACCTTGGTCCACGCCTCGGATGCCGACGATCCCAGGCCATCGCCGTTTCTGATCCCGATGATGATGGCCAACGCCGCGGCCGCCGCGATCTCCATCAAGTACGGGTTCGGAGGCCAGGTATCGACCCCGGTGGTGGCGTGCGCTGCCGGTGCACAATCGATCCTCGACGGTCTCCGTCAGATCCAGTGGGGATATGCCGATGCCGCCATCGTCGGTGGCACCGAGGCTGCCGCCCGCAAGTCTGCATCCGCCGGCTTCAAGGCTGCTCGAGCTCTGTCCACTTCTGGCATCGCCCGCCCTTTCGACATCGACCGCGACGGGTTCGTCATGGGCGAGGGCGCCGCGATCCTGGTGCTCGAGGCGAGGGAGGCAGCCGAGGCACGGGGTGCGACGATTCTCGCTGAGATGTTGGGCGGGGCATCCACGGCCGATGCCCATCACATCACCGCCCCCCATCCCGACGGGCTCGGGGCAGAGCGGGCAATTCGCCTCGCCCTCGAGGACTCTGGCCTGGAACCGGGTGATATCGCCTACATCAATGCCCATGGCACCGGGACCGACCTCAACGACCGCACCGAAGGGATGGTCATCGCCCGGGTGTTCGGTGACCGTCAACCGGCTGTCTCCTCGATCAAGGGCACCACGGGGCACGGGCTCGGTGCCTCTGGTTCGATCGAGGCCGCGGTGGTGGTGGAGGCGATCCGGCGTCAGCGAGCTGCCCCCCAACATCGGGCTCAGCCAGCAAGACCCCGAAATCCCGCTGACCGACATCGTGCGCGAGCCCCGCGACTGGGAGCCAGGCCCCGTCCTCTCCAACTCCTTCGGCTTTGGAGGGCACAACACGGTTCTCGCGTTCGCCCCGGCTTCCTAGAGAGTTCTCGCTAAGGCCCCGATTCGGCAACCCGCGAGCGGGTATACAATGAGGGTGCGGGTAGCCGACACAAAGTCGTAACGCGGTGTTCACATGAACTCGCATCTTCGCCGTTTGAGTGACTGCACGAGCACCACCGAGCAGCGTCACCCAAACTCTGAAAAGCGGATTTATTCATGTCACCCTCAATGAGATCAAGTTCGATCGGATTCCTTTCCACCTACCCACCAACTTCGTGTGGGTTGGCCACTTTCACCAGAGCGCTGCGCCATGCCATAGCCAACGAGCGCGGCTCTGACGAGGGACTCGGAGTGGTCAGCGTCTCTGACGATTTCATCGAGTCCACCCCTGCCGAAGTCACCTACAGCCACGTCAACGGGGAGCCGGGTTCGCTGCGGAACGTCGTCCAGGCGCTCAATCAGTTCGACCTGGTGATGATCCAACATGAGTACGGGATTTTTGGTGGGCCCGATGGGGTCGAAGTGCTCGACATCCTCCGTGGCCTCGACGTCCCCTCGATGGTCACCCTGCACACTGTTCTCAGCAATCCGAGCCCGAGCCAGCGCTCGATTCTCGAGGCCGTGGTCGCGATGGCGGACCAAACCGTTGTGATGAGCGAAACAGCGAGCAACAGGCTGACCGAGGGTTACGACGTCGACCCGTCGAAGATCATGACAATTCCCCATGGGGCGCAGGCTCAGCCTCCGTGGGCCGTCGCTTGCCGACGGGCACCGCCCGGTTTTCCTGACATGGGGCCTCATCGGTCCGGGCAAGGGCCTGGAGTCGGCCATCGAGGCCTTCGCCGAGCTCGGTGACCTCGACCCCCTCCCTCGTTACGTCATCCTCGGCAAGACCCACCCCAAGGTGCGTGCGGCGTCGGGTGACGCGTACCGGGATGGATTGGTCCAACGGGTAGAAGACCTTGGTCTCGGTGGCATCGTCGAGTTCGACGGCCGATATCTCGACATCGACGCGCTGACTCTCGCGGTTCGCAGCGCCGATTTCGTGATCCTCCCCTATGAGTCGACCGAACAGGTCACCTCCGGTGTCCTCGTCGAAGCGTTGGGAGCGGGCAAGCCAGTGATCGCCACTGCCTTCCCCCACGCCCAGGAACTTCTCGCCAACGGCGCCGGCATAGTGGTCCCCCACGCCGATCCGGCGGCGATGGGCGAAGCCATCCGAACCATCGTCGAGAGCCCTGCACTGGCGAGTCGCATGGCCCATCGGGCGCAAGTGGTGGGATCGACCATGTACTGGCCGGTGGTGGCGCGCCGCTATGACACCGTGGTCGAGCGGTTGGTTTCGGACCGGACAGAGCCGCTCGCCCGGGTGGGTTGAGGACGAGCACCGCCCGCGGACGCAGGTCGTCGGAACAGGACGACCGGATACCCGCACCTTGCTTCGACCACCTACGTCGGATGACCGACCTGCGTGGCATCTGGGAGCACGCCCGATACCTGACCCCTCGCCAGGAACACGGCTACTGCACCGATGACAACGCCCGGGCTCTGATCGTGGTGAGCCGCCAGCCGAGCCCCAGCCGGGAGCTCGTCTCACTGGCAGGGACCTACATCAACTTCATCATCAGCGCAGCCCTGGAATTCGGTGGGTTTCGCAACCGTCGTGACCGGACCGGGGCCTGGATCGATGAGGTGGGCTCGGATGATTCCCAAGGCCGGGCAATCTGGGCTCTGGGAACCGCGGCCCGGCTGGGAGCCTTGGGAGGGAACCGGGTGGCCGGGGCCGATCTGTTCGACAGGAATGCCGACTTCGATCCCGGAGCCTTGCGGGCGACGGCTTTCGCGATGCTTGGGGCTGCCGAGATGCTGCGGGTCGATCCGGAACATTCCGGAGCTCTCGGCCTCATGACCCGCGGAGTGGAACGCATCCGACCTGCTGCCGATGACAACTGGCCCTGGCCCGAGCCCAGGCTTGCCTACGACAACGCCAGGCTGCCCGAGGCGCTCATCGCCGCAGGGAACGCCCTCGGAGATGCCGGTGTGACCGAAGGCGGGCTCCGCCTCCTCGATTGGTTGGTCGACATCGAGACCCGAGACGGGCATTTCAGCTTCACCCCGGTCGGGGGTTGGGCCCAGGGAGGACCACGCCCCGGCTTCGACCAACAGCCGATCGAGGCCGGAGCCATGGCCGACGCGTGTTTTCGGGCCTGGGCAGTGACCGGCGACCCGAGGTGGAAGCAACATATAGAGGCGGCGTCGCTCTGGTTCCTCGGCCACAACGACAACGGCACCAGGCTCTACGACCCGAGGACAGGAGGGTGCTGCGACGGGTTGAACGCTGGCGGCGCCAATCGGAACCAGGGAGCGGAATCGACCATCTCCGCATTGATCGCCCTCCAGCGCTGGACCGCGGCCTCGAGCGAATAGGCCTCGGGTCCGTGGACAGAGGAGCGGCATCTCCTACCCTCTGACCCGGCTTCCTTTTGCCAACAGCCACTCATCGAATGAGCACCATTCCCCTTTCCCATGCCAAGGTCGGTTTCTCCCCCGACCCGGGCCGGGTGATCGTCAAGCCCTTCCTCCCTGGCGAGCAGGTCTTTCCCGACGGGCACTCCCGGACGAGTCGTGTGGTCGATCGGGTCCTCGCCATGTCCGATGAGGAGGTCGAAGCAGTCCTCCGAACCACCATCGATCAGTTCGCGGACCGGCACCGCGACCTGGAGAGCGCACTGATTCGCCATTTCGACATGGTGGCGGTCCATGTCGCCGACCCGCAGCTCCTCGGCGTGGAGCGGAGGATGCTCATCGGGTCCTATTTCACCCACGAATACTCGGTCGAGGCAGCATCCCTGGGGAACCCGTCGATGGTCGCTGCCCCTGACCAACAGGGCCTCGACGAGGGGGAGCAGCGGTTCGTCGTCAGTCTCCGGGCGATCGGGGAGGGCCACCTGTCATCGATCGAATTCCGCTCCGGGGTGGTCGACTCGGAGTCCAATCTGACGATCGAGGAACCGAGTCCCTACGCCACATCCGGCGAGCGGACATCGGCCTTTTACGAGAAGCACCTTTTCCGTTCGAAGCTCACGGAATTGGGTGTGATGAACGAGATGGCGGCCCTGGTCCTCGACCCGTTGCCGCAGAAGTTCACCCTCGACCAGGTCAATGAGGCCCTGGGCCAACTCGCACAAAGAGTCGATCGGCCACTGGCCATCGAAACGGCCCGGACCATCCACTGGCTCGCATCGTCCAACTACGCACTCACCTTCGACCGCCGGTACCCGATCTCGGAGCGGGTCATCTTCCCGGCAGGGCCGACCGAGAGCAGGGGAATGGAGGATGCCCGATTCGTCAGGTTCGTCGGCGACGGGGGGGAGGTGTTCTATTACGGCACTTATACCGCGTTCGACGGCTTCCAGATCCTGCCCCAACTCATCGAGACGCATGACTTCGTCTCGTTCCGAATCGCCACGCTTCAGGGGGGCGGCGCCCGGAACAAGGGCATTGCCCTCTTCCCGAGAAAGATCGACGGGCTCTTTGCCGCCCTATCCCGCCAGGACAACGAGAACAACTACCTGATGTTGTCCGACGACGTGCGGATCTGGGGAAAGGCGGAGCGGATTCAGGTCCCCACCCGACCCTGGGAATTGATGCAGTTGGGCAATTGCGGCTCACCGCTCGAGACCGAGGCCGGTTGGCTGGTGATGACCCACGGCGTGGGTCCGATGCGCTGCTACTCGCTCGGGGCCATCCTCCTCGACCGTGACGATCCAAAGCGGGTCATAGGCCATCTCGACGACCCTCTGCTGGTGCCCACCGGGGAAGAGCGCGATGGCTACGTGCCGAACGTCGTCTACTCGTGCGGGAGCATGATCAACGGCGACGACCTCATCCTGCCCTACGGGTACTCCGACTACGGGGCCCGCGTCGCCGTGGTCCCCCTGGGTGACCTGTTGACCAAGCTCACCGAAGGCTGAGCACCTGTCGGTAGGCCGTGAGGTACTCGTCCACCATCCGATTGACGTCGAATCGGCTCTCGACAGTCGCCCGGACCGCCGCCGCCTCCAGAGTGGCCACGCGTCCCACCGCCGTCACCGCGCCTTCGATGTCGGCCACGATGAAGCCGCCCTCGCCTTCGACGATGATCTCGGCCATGGACCCCCTCCTGTATGCGATCACCGGGGTCCCGCAAGCCATCGCTTCCACGACGCTGAACCCGAACGGCTCTTCGAAGCTGATCAGATGGAGCAATGCCCTGGCTCCGCCCAAGATGGCGTTCCGCTGCTCGGGGCCCACCGGTCCCAGATAGGTGACCTGCTTTCCGTCGACGTGAGGCTCGACCTCTGCCTCGAAGTACGCCCGGTCCTGCACGATCCCGGCCATGATCAGAGGCAGCCCGGTCCGCTTCGCCACCTCGATGGCCTCCGCCGTCCCCTTCTCGGGGTGGATCCTCCCGAAGAAGAGCAGGTAGTCGCCTTGGGCCTCGGCGAGGGAGAACGCACGCCATGTCGATCCCGTGGTGGATCGTCGCCAGATATGCGAGATCGGGATGACGGTCCGAGTCGCTGATCGATATGTAGTGGCTGCGGTCGTTGTACTCCTTGAAAACCTTCACGATCCGGGGTGACGAAAAGCCATGGATGGTGGTCAGAAGCGGAGTGTCGACCAGCCTGCTGTAGGTAAGGGGGAGGAAGTCGAAGCTGTTGTGGATGAGGTCGAACTCGCCGGCCCTCTCGAAAACGGCGGCAATATGGAGCGCCTCCTCTACCTTGGGGTCGAGGCCAGCGTCCTCTGAGTAGCCGGTCGGAGCGGTTCCCACGAGCCTGGCGTCCGTCAGAGAGTCAGCCGATGCAAACAGGGTGACGTCTTCCCGGCGCTCGACGAGTCCTTCGGTGAGCAATGAGACGAACTGTTCCCAGGGCCCGTAGTGGCGTGGTGGGACCCGCCATGAGATCGGTGCCAGCAGCGCGATCTTCACGGGGCACTCGATGACATCCGGCGAGGGTAACCAGCCATCCACGGCCCGCTCCCCTACACCCCAGCTAGCATCATCAATGACAACGGGAGCTCGGTGGGACCGGGCTGAGAGGGGGTCTGCGAGACCCCGACCGGACGAACCTGACCCGGATAATGCCGGCGTAGGGAGACACCCGCACCATCGCTCCCCACTAGCAAGGAGTGATGTGATGCGAAGGGCGGCGCTGTTCCTGACCCTGTTGGCCCTGACCGCGTCCTGCACCAACCCTCAACCGGCGACTCCGGAATCGCTGAAGCTCCTGGCTCATGACTCGTTCGCCGCCGCAGTGACCCCTGACACCTTTGCCGGCTTCACCGCGTCAACGGGGATCGAAATCGAGGTCATCGCCGGGGGCGACGCAGGCTCGATGGTCAATCAGGCGATCCTCACCAAGGACAACCCGCTGGCCGATGTCATGTTCGGTGTCGACGACACCTTCCTCTCACGTGCCCTCGACGAGGAGATCTTCATCGAGCACGAGAGCCCACTTCTCGGTGACGTGGTCAGCGGGCTGCACTCGGAGACCCTCATGGTGACCCCGATCGACTTCGGCGACGTGTGCATCAACTACGACAAGGCCTGGTTCGAGGGGGGCGGGCTGGCCGTCCCGACCACGTTGGACCAGCTCCGGGACCCGGCGTACGCCGGGATCCTGACCGTCGAGCATCCCGCGACCTCCTCCCCCGGGCTGGCCTTCATGCTGGCCACGATCGTCGAGTACGGCGAGGAAGGTTGGCTCGACTTCTGGGCTGACGTGCGCGACGGGGGAGTGAAGGTGGTCCCCGATTGGGACACCGCCTACTACGCCGACTTCATTCCCTACGGAGGTGCGAGCGCGATGGTCGTGTCGTATGCCTCGTCGCCTCCCGCAGAGGTGGTCTTCGCGGAGGAGCCAATCGACGAGGCGCCGACAGGTGTCATCGAGGCCGGCTGCTATCGCCAGATCGAATACGCCGGGATCCTCAAGGGCACGCTGGTGCCCGAGGCCTCGGGCCAGCTCGTCGACTATCTGCTGTCGGTCGAGTTCCAGGAAACGATCCCTCTCACCTGGTTCGTGTTCCCCGCCAACCGGGAAGCGGAGCTGCCCCCGGTCTTTGTAGAGAACACCGTCGTACCCGAGGCGCCGGAGAGGATGAGCCCCGAGTCAGTCGCAAGAGGGCGGGAGGCCTGGATCGATCAGTGGGTCCAGGTGATGGAGGGCTGATGTCCCGGATCCGATGGGGGTGGGTGCTGGTGGCGGGGGTCCCCGCCGTGTTCATCGGCTACTTCTTCCTCTACCCCCTGGTGCGGATCCTGGTGCTCGGCCTCTCCGAGCTCGAGATCAGGTCGACCGGAGTCGAGGCCAGGCTCCTCGAGGTCGGATGGTTCACGCTGTGGCAAGCGGCACTGTCCACGATCCTGACGTTGCTCGCGGCGTGGCCGATCACCTGGGCGGTCTCCCGCTTCGAGTTTCGGGGGAGGCGCCTGGCCACCGCCTTGGTCACCGTGCCCTTCGTAATGCCCACCGTGGTGGTGGGCGCTGCTTTCGTCGCCTTGGGTTGGCGGGACTCGATCTTCGCCATCCTGGCGGCCCACATCTTCTTCAATCTCGCGGTGGTGGTGCGGACCGTGAGCGCGCTGTGGAGCCGCCTCGACCCCAACCTCCATGATGCGGCCCGGGTGCTCGGGGCAAGCGAATGGAAGGCGTTTCGCTCCGTAACCCTCCCGCTGCTGCGCCCGGCGATCGCGGCGGCGACTTCGATCGTGTTCCTCTTCACGTTCACCTCGTTCGGTGTGGTCCTCATCCTCGGCGGATACGAGTTCGCCACGCTCGAGGTCGAGATCTATCGACAGGCGGTGCAGTTGTTCGATCTCCCGCTCGCCGCGGTGCTCGCCGTGGCACAGCTGATCGGGGTGACAGGCAGTCCTCTACGGATACGCCAGGTTCCAGGAGCGGCACACCGCCTCCTGGGCGCTGCGGCCGGATGCCGACCTTCCCCACCCCACCGCAGCAAGCCGATGGCTGGTGGCGGCCGCCGTGGTTCCGACCCTGGCCGCGCTTGCAGTCCCCTTCGTGGTGATGTTCGCTCGGTCGTTGGGAACCGAGTCCTACACCGCCCTATTCGGAGCCCGATCGTGTGATCGGGTTGCCTCTGTCCGCGATGGGAAACAGCCTGCTCTTCGCAATCGTGGCGATGGTCGTCGCCACGACTATCGGCCTGATGGCAGCGGCCGTGATCGCGGCGCGAACGGGCCGGCTCTCGAGCTGGTTCGATCTGACGCTGATGCTGCCGCTAGGCACTTCTGCCGTGACCATCGGTTTCGGATTCATCGTCGCGCTGGGATGGCCCGTCGACCTCCGGGCCAGCTTCTTCCTGATCCCGATCGCACATGCTCTGGTGGCGATCCCCTTCGTGGTCCGCTCCACCGTTCCCACTCTTGCGCTCGATTCCACCGGAGGTCCGTGAGGCCGCCTCGGTCCTCGGTGCCTCCCCCGGTCGGGTTTGGCGGGAGATAGACCTTCCGGTCGTGGCTCGGGCCGTGCTGGTGGGGGCCGCTTTTGCCTTCGTGGTCTCGCTCGGTGAGTTCGGAGCCACATCATTCATCGCTCGACCCAACACCGCCACCGTCCCTGTCATGATCTACCGCCTGCTCGCTCGACCCGGGCAAGCCTCGTTCGGGATGGCGATGGCCCTCTCGGTGGTGCTGGCCGCGGTCACCGCCGGAGTGGTGATGTGGATCGACCGTGCCCGGGTTGGCGAATTGGGGAGCTTCTGATGCTGAGCATCGTGGATGTCTCGGTCGTCCTGGACGACGTAGAGGTGATCCATGACGTTGACCTCACCGTCGGCGACGGGGAGATGGTCGCGATCCTGGGACCTTCGGGATCGGGAAAGACCACTCTGCTGCGGGCGGTGGCGGGTCTGGTGCCGCTTTCCAGGGGCGACATCCACTGGGACGGTTCGAGCGTGATCGGAGTGCCCGTCCATCAGCGTGGCTTCGGGTTGATGTTCCAGGGTTATGCCCTGTTCCCCCACCTCGACGTTTCGGGAAATGTCGGTTTCGGGCTGAGGATGGCCGGTGCCGACCGGTCGACGATGGAGACGGAAGTTCGGTCGGCCCTGGAATGGGTGGGCCTTGCCGGGTTCGAGGACCGTCGCATCGAAGATCTCTCCGGTGGGGAGAGGCAGCGGGTCGCGCTGGCGAGGACCCTCGCCACCAAGCCCCGTCTGGTGATGCTCGACGAACCGATGGGCTCACTCGACCGCAACCTTCGCGAGCGCCTGGTCGATGAGATCAGGGAAGTCCTCACCGGGCACGGCGTAACCGCCCTGGTCGTCACCCACGATCGGGACGAGGCCAGCCGTATCGCCGACCGGTTGGCGGTCATGCGAGAGGGAACGGTGATTCAGACCGGCACCCTCGAGGAGATCCTGCGCGACCCGCTCGACGGCTGGGTCGCCGAGTTCCTGGCCTAGTCCTCGCCCTGGAGTCGTCTCATGTGCTCGACGAAGGGCTCGGGGATGCGCCGGGGCCGGCCCTGGAGATCGGTGAACGCGGCTTCGACGGTGAGGCGGGCGACCTCTTCCTCTCCCCGGAGCATCGTCTGCCGCCAGGTGGAACGGACCCGACCCGCATCCTGGATCCAGGTGTGGATCGTCAACTCCTCCCCGTAGCGGGCTGCGGCCAGGAATCTGGCCTGCAGTTCGACGACCACTAGCTGCCATCCCTGCGCCTTGAGGTAGTCGAGCCCCCATCCCATGTCGGTCAGGTACTCGATGCGGGCGGTCTCGAAGTACGAGAAGTAGTTGGTGTGATTGACGTGGTCGTAGGGATCGAGCTCGTAGAACCTGACCTTCAGCGAAGTGGTGTGAATCTCCCGGTCCTGGGGCAGCGGCGCCGCCAATTCGCTCTCCTCTGGGGTGGGTAGGCCGAGGCTACCCTCGGTTCGATGAAGGCCTGGCTGCTGACGGACACCCAGGGGACCGGCTCGTACCGGCTCGACGAAGTCGAAGAGCCCGAGCCGGGCCAAGGCGAGGTCCGGATCAAACTCGAGTGCAGCGCCCTGAACCATCTCGACCTCTGGCTAACCAAGGGAATGCCCGCACCGAAGCACCTGCCCCACACCGGCGGCGCCGACGGGGCCGGGATCGTCGACGCGGTCGGCGAGGGCACTGCCGGTTTCGAGGCCGGGGACGAGATCATCATCGACCCTTCCTTCTCCTGCGGCCGGTGCACGCCATGCAAGAACGACGACATCGTCTACTGCGAGTCGTTCCAGATCCTCGGTGAGCACCGCCCCGGCACATTCGCCGAGAAGATCGTGATCCCGACCATCAACGCCGTGCGCAAGCCCTCCGCGATGTCATGGGAGGCTGCTGGATCCTTCGGGCTGGTCTCCGCGACCGCCTTGAGGATGCTGGAACGGGCTCGTCTGCGGAGGGGTGCGACTGTGCTCGTGGTCGGGGTCGGTGGCGGGGTCTCGGCGGCGGCTCTGCACCTGGCCCTGGCCATGGGAGCCACGGTCTACGTCACCTCCCGATCGCCGGCGAAGATCGCCTGGGCGATCGAGCAGGGAGCGGCCGGCGGGTTCGCCTCCGATGGGGATTTCGGAGCCGAGATGGCAGGGCTCGGTGGCGCCGACATCGTCATCGAGAACGTGGGCCCGGCCACGATGCGCCAATCGATGCGGGCGGCCAAGCGAGGGGGGCGGATCGCGATCTGCGGATCGACAAGCGGCCCGAAGATGGAGCTGACGATTCCACATTTGTTCTTCCGACAGTTGGAGCTGATCGGGTCTTCGATGTCAACCCACGCCCAGTTCGCCCGGGCCACCGAGTGGATCGGCTCGGGCCACGCCGCCTCACCGGAGGTCAAGACTTTCGACTTCGAAGAGCTCCCCGCAGCCTCTGGACTACCTCGACTCCGGGGAGCAGGTCGGCAAAGTCGCCCTCCGTCACAGGAGCTGAGGGTGCGCCTGTCCAACCTGCTGATCGTGATCGGCGCAGGGCTGCTGGTCGTCGGAGTGCTGCTCCGCTTCTTCCCCGGGATGTTCTCCTGGTTCGGGAACCTCCCCGGGGACATCCACTACCAGGGCGAAAACACCACGGTTTTCATCCCGATCACATCGATGCTGGTGATCAGCGTGGTTGCCACGGTGTTGATCAATGTGGTGGGCAGGCTGTTTCGCGAGGGGTGAGTCAGGCGCCGGTCAAATCCTCGACCCGGCCCTTCATCATGACCCGATCCGATGCCTCCGGCCCCGCGCCCTCGTCCTCGAGGGTCACCCATATCGCCGGGTAGTCGGCAACGTCGACTCCCGACCAGAGCACGACCGGGCCCGGCTCGCCACGGAGGTGGAAGGTCCCGATGCTCACGCCTTCGTCGTCACTCCACACCCAGCCCTCGTAGTAGCTCCCTTCGGGCGCCGCCGGCAACCCTTCGAGGTCGAGGCGGATGTACCAACCGGAACCGGTCGGTTGCAGCGTGGCGACACCCTCTGCCTCAGGCATCAGGTCGGTTCCGCTGACGGCCACCACGGTCTCGGGAGCAGCCTCGTCGAATAGGGCGCCGACTCCGATCACCGAAGCGCCGATGGCGGCGACGGCAGCAGCCGCGCCGAGCCAGGCCCAACCACGGCGGGCGACCGCGGGCGCCCCGGCCGGGTCTTCGTTGATTGCGGCGAGCACGCCATCGACCACTCCGGGGGCGCGGATTCCCAGGTCGCGGGATTGGCGAGGACGCCACGAATCAAGTCGAGGTGCTCAGCACCTTCGGGTGCCGTTCCTGAACCCGATGCGAGGTAGTCGGCGCGCGTTTCGTCAACTGTCATTGGTCACAACCTGTACGCAGCCCATGGTTCGTCGGTTCGCGCCTGCTCATTTGTCCTCCAGATGGGCGAGGAGGCCGAGGAGCCGTTGGTGTGCCCGGTGGGAGCGCGACTTGACGGTCCCGACCGGGATCCCGAGTTGGTCGGCGATCTCGACATGGGTGAGCCCATCGAAGTGGCTCAGCCTGATCACGACCCGCTCCTCGTCCGGGAGTTTCTCCACCGCCCCCCGCACCTCGAACACCTCCCACACCGTCTCCAGACCCGGGGGCAGCACCTCCACCTCGATGTCCTCGCTCGGGGTCGACCGGGCCTGCTTGCGGTAGATGTCGATGGCCGTGCGGCGGGCGATCGCATAGATCCAGGGCCCGAACTCCCGCTCCGGGTCGTAGGTGGATGCGGCCCGCCATGCCTTGATGAAGGTCTGCTGGGTGGAGTCGGCCGCGAGCCCATGATCGGCGAGCACACTCACGGAAAGGGCGAAGACCGGCCCGCCGTAACGCTCGTATACGGCTTTGACTGCCGACTCGTCTCCGAGCCGGAAGCGTTCCAGAACCTCACGGTCCATCTCTGAATTGTGCCAGGTCGCGAACCATGCGCTCCCCGGGTGCGTATTGGAGGTCACGAGATGAGGAGATGACGATGAAACGAACCATCGCTTTACTGGCTGTCACCCTGCTGACCCTGGGTGCCTGCGCCGATGACAGTGAGGGGTCTTCGACCACCGCTGGTGACGGCGGAGCGACCACCACCGCAGCTCCCGACGACGGTGCCACCACTACGGCCGCCGCTGGCGGCGAGGGTGTCTCGACAGCCGAGACCGACCTGGGAACCATCCTGGTCAACCCCGACGGGTTCACCATGTACGTCTTCACCAACGACACCGACGGGGAGAGCACTTGCTACGACGACTGCGCCGGCGTCTGGCCGGCCGTTCCCGCTGACACCCCGATCGGCGCCGGGGTCGACTCCTCCCTGTTCGGCTCAGTGGCAAGGACCGATGGATCCGAGCAACTGACCGTCAATGGCCAGCCGGTATACACCTACACCCCGGACTCGACTCCGGGTGCGACCACGGGTCAGGGAGTCGGAGGCGTTTGGTTTGTCGTCGGTACCGATGGGGCGATGATCGGGGGCCCGGAGGCAGCAGCGACGGGCCGGGGGGACTACGACTACGGCGACTGAGTAGTCCTCCCTCGACACCGCGCAGGGGCGCTCCCGGGCCACAGCCGGAGGCGCCCTTGCCCGGTCAAAATCGGTTTCACCCAGCCTCCTCCAGGGAAGTCATTTGTCGACACTCCCAGGAGGAGACAAATGACCGACCACGCATCCACACACGAAGTCCATGAGCGTCGAAGCACTGCGGGCAGGCGGGTGATCAGCCCTGCCCAGATC
The DNA here is from genome assembly GCA_963789135.1 of uncultured Acidobacteriota bacterium. Classification (GTDB taxonomy): domain Bacteria; phylum Actinomycetota; class Acidimicrobiia; order Spongiisociales; family ZC4RG35; genus JALYNX01. The sequence goes on along the minus strand of CAWBJJ010000003.1, from coordinate 74,420 downwards.
GTTGCCGGCGCAATCGGGTTGATTCTCTTGATCCTGGGAGGCGTTGCCCTCGCCAGGGTCGGATTCGACTCATTGACCGGGGCTACGGCTTCCGTCGTTGGGCTGGATCACACGACGCTGATGGCGCTCGTCGACATAGTCGCCGGTTTGCTGTTCCTCGGCGCCGCCTCGTCCGCCAGCGGACGCGGATCGCTGATCGGGCTCAGCCTGATCGCAGTCGCCTTTGGAGCCGTGGTCGCCATCGAGCCAGATGCCTTCGACTCGGCCCTCGGCGGGGGGCAAGACCTCGGGATCCTCTATTTGATCCTGGGCCTCGTGGGCCTGGTGGCGGCATTGGCCTTTCCCACCAAGGTCGTTGACCGGGTGGCCACGACCGAAGCGGCAGATGCGCGAGTCATCGAATAGCGGTTGCGAACCGAAGTCCCTCGTCGTTCGTATGGATGGCAAGGGACATCAGGGTCTCAGGGGCTGACATCTGACATCAGCATTGGAGGAACCATGCTGCGGAGAACCCTTCGGGTCCTGATGGCCACGGCGCTGTTCGTGGCCGCAGCCCCACTCACTGCATCGGCGCACGATGACGCCGAGTTCGAGGCCAGGCTCGATCCCGGCCAAGAGGTTGCAGCCGTCGTTTCCGACGGCGAGGGCGAGGCGGAGTTCACGCTCCGACGAAACAAGATCCGGTTCAAGCTGGAGTGGGAGGACCTCACCAGCGACGTGGTGTTTGCCCACATCCATTGTGCTGCCAAGGGCGTGAACGGGCCCATCGGGGTGACTCTGATCCACGAGCAGATGGATCCCGATGGCCGGGCTCGTGGGTCGTTCACAGCCCCCGACCCGGGCAACGGCTGCGGGTGGGCCACACTGGCAGACGTGGTCGGAGCACTGGCCTCCGGCGAGGCCTACGTCAACGTTCACACGGTCAACTTCCAGAGTGGCGAGATCAGGGGCCAGATCAAGCCCGAGGACCTGGAGTTCGAAGCCGAGTTGGATCCCAAGCAGGAAGTGTCGCCGGTGGTCTCCAAGGGAGAGGGCGAGGCCGAGTTCACCATCCGCAGGAACAAGGTCCGCTTCAAGCTGGAGTGGGAGGACCTGACCAGTGATGTGCTATTCGCCCACATCCACTGCAACGTGGCAGGTGTAAACGGGCCGGTCGGGGTGACTCTGATCCACGAGATGATGGACGACGAGGGAAGAGTGCGGGGTTCGTTCACCGGCCCTGATCCGGGAAACGGATGCAACTGGGACAGCCTCGGTGACGTGCTGAGGGCCATGGCCTCGGGTCGCGCCTATGTCAACGTCCACACGGTGAATTTCCAAGGTGGCGAGATCAGGGGTCAGGTCGAGATCGACTGACGGGGCGGAAGCCTCCAACTCCGAGGGCCGGGAAATCCCGGCCCTCGGCTATTGGACGGGTTGATTCAGGCCTGTGTCGCGCCCTGAATGGCGGCGCGTAGAGTCGCCCATCGAAGCCATCTACAAGGACCACGGCCGTGCACACCATCAAGAACGACGAATCAGCGGTCTCGGCGCCATACACCAGGGCCCTGGACATCGAGCCGGTCTCCCACCTCGTGCTCCCCGAGCACGGCACCAGGCCCGAGGTGGCCTATCGCTACATCCACGACGACATGCTCCTCGATGGAAACTCGCGACTGAATCTGGCCACATTCGTCACCACCTGGATGGAGCCCGAAGCCGAGAAGCTCATGGCCGAGGCCTTCGACAAGAACATGATCGACAAGGACGAGTATCCGAAGACCGCCGAGATCGAGCGTCGTTGCGTGAACATGGTCGCCCACCTGTTCAACGCTCCCGGGGACGGAGACTCGGTCGGCGTCTCGACGATCGGCTCCAGCGAGGCGGTGATGCTCGCCGGGCTCGCCATGAAGTGGAAGTGGCGCCAGCGGCGGGAAGCGGCGGGAGAGCCCACGGACCAGCCGAACATGGTGATGGGGAGCAACGTCCAGGTGGTCTGGGAGAAGTTCTGCCGCTACTGGGACGTCGAACCCCGGTACGTCCCCATGGAGGAGGGAAGGTACGTCATCACCGCTGACGAGGTCATGAAGCGAGTTGACGAGAACACGATCGGCGTGGTCCCCATCCTCGGAACCACCTTCACCGGGGAGTTCGAGCCGATCAAGGAAGTCCACGATGCCGTGGTGGCCCGCAACGCGGAGACGGGCTGGGATGTCGCGGTCCACGTCGACGCAGCGAGCGGCGGGTTCGTGGCACCGTTCCTCCATCCCGACTTGCTGTGGGACTTCAGGCTGCCCCAGGTGAAATCGATCAATGTCTCCGGGCACAAGTACGGGCTCACCTACCCGGGAGTCGGCTTCGTCGTCTGGAGATCGGCAGACGACCTCCCCGAGGACCTGGTGTTCCACGTCAACTACCTGGGTGGCGACATGCCCACCTTCACCCTCAATTTCTCGAGGCCGGGCAACCAGATCGTTGGCCAGTACTACAACTTCCTCCGTCTCGGTCGGGATGGCTACACCAGGGTGATGGAGGTCCTGTCCAACACGGCGCAGGAAGTCGCGGCCGGCATCGCCAAGCTGGGGCCCTTCGAAGTGATCAGCGACGGGAGCGCGATCCCGGTGGTCGCCTTCAAGCTCATCGGTGATGAGCCCTTCACGGTGTTCGACGTCTCGGCCCGGCTGCGGATGAATGGCTGGCAGGTGCCCGCCTACACCATGCCGGACAACGCAACCGACATCGCGGTGCTCAGGATCGTGGTGCGCGAGGGTCTGACCCGCGACCTCGCCGACGATCTGGTCAAGGACATCGACGGAGCGGTGACCTTCCTCCGAGAGCATCCCACGATGGAACCGGCCACTCCCGCATTCAGCCACAACTGAGGGCGTGAATCCCCGGCTGACCAAGGCGATGGGGTGGCTGTTCGCCATTGGCTCGGTCGGCTTCGCCCTCGGCTCGCTGCCGCTCTATTTCAACAGTGTGGGTGCCGCCGCTGCCGCGACGACCTTCTTCGTGGGATCGCTCTTCTTCACCTCGGCCGGGTACATCCAGTACTACCTGTCGATCAACGCCGTGGGCGTGGACCGAAGGCTGATCAGGTTCCAGAGGCTCACCCCCGATGTGCTGGCGGCGGGGGTGCAACTGATCGGAACGCTGTTCTTCAACATCAGCACCTTCGATGCCCTGGTCGACAACCTCTCGGTGCAACAGGAGGACCGCCTCATTTGGGCGCCCGATGTCTTCGGCTCCATCGCCTTCCTGATCTCGAGTGCCATCGCATTTCGGATCGCACCCCGTACCGATCACGGTCATGGCCGCATCTGGTGGGAGGGGGCGGTGAACCTCGCCGGATCCGTTGCCTTCGGGCTGTCGGCGATCGGGGCGGTCGTCCTGCCGACGACCGGCGAGCCTCTGAACCTCGCCTTGGTCAATGGCGGGACCTTCATCGGCGCGGTCGGCTTCTTCATCGGAGCCTTGCTGGTCATCGGTGACGATCAAGTGGCGCCCGGCTCACTGGCCGGCGCCTGATAGAGGACGACCTTGGTCGCCCTACCCTGACATCTCCAAGAGGCATCACGGAGGCCTTAGTGGCAATCACCCTCGACCACACCATCGTCCCGTCAAACGACAAGGACCAGGGAGCCCGGTTCATCGCCCGGATCTTCGATCTGCCCTACGAAGGGGCAGGTCACTTCGCACCGGTCCGGGTCAACGACCAGCTCACGCTGGACTTCGCCGCGGCGGACAATGTCGACAGCATGCACTACGCCTTCCTTGTCGGTGACGACGAGTTCGATGCCATCTTCGGTCGGATTCAGGCCGAGGGAGTCAGCTTCGGCAGCGGTCCCAGCTCTCCCGACGACGGAACCATCAACACCAGACGCGGGGGGCGAGGCCTCTACTTCCGGGGTGGGCCGGATCCTCACCTGTGGGAGATCATGACCACGCCCGAGACCGGGTCGGCCTAGGCCCAACCCCGCCCGATACGATCGGAGTTCGTGGAAGAGCGACCGAGGACCCGGTATGCCCAGAACGAAGGCATCAACATCGCTTATCAGGTGGTTGGCAAGGGCGACCTGGACCTGCTCCTCATCGACACCTGGGCGCACCATGTCGAGGCGGTCTGGGACTTTCCGGACCTAGCCCGGTTCCTGAGGCGCCTCGGCTCGTTTGGACGTCTGATCCACTTCGATCACCGGGGCACCGGTCTCTCCGACCCGGTACCTATCGACCAGCTACCCGACTTGAACACCCAGGTCGGTGACGCCGTGGCCGTGATGCGGGCCGCCGAGTCGGAGGGCGCCGCGGTGATCGGCCTCAATGACGGGAACGTCATCGCCGCCATGCTCGCCGCCGATCATCCAGAACTGTGCCAGTCACTTGTCTTGCATGCCTTCACCCCTCACCAGGTACTGGCCCCCGACCTGCCTCTGGACTCGATCGACGAGGTGATAGCTCTCATCGAGTCCAGCGCGTTGACTGATGACAGCGGTGTCGAGTTCCTAGCTCCGAGCCGGATCGGCGACGTCGAGTTCGACCGCGGGCTGGCCCGACTCCAACGCTTGTCGATACGACCTGGCGTCTACGGACACTTCTACAGGCAGACCCTGGAAGCCGACATCACCGACCTCTTGCCGACGATCCGCTGCCCGACTCTGGTGCTGAACCGCACCGGCAACCTGATCGTCCCTCTGGAGCAATCTCGCGCGGCGGCAAATGCGATCCCCGGGGCGAAGTTCGTGGAGCTTCCAGGCACCGACCATGTCGTCTTCTCCGAGGGGGTGGATTTGCTCCTGGACGAGGTTGAGGAGTTCCTCACCGGCGCAAGGAGTGGGGGCGACCCGGATCGCCTCCTGACCACCCTTCTGTTCACCGACATCGTGGGATCGACCGACAAGGCAGCCGAGGTCGGCGACCGCAAATGGCGTGACCTGCTCGACCGTCACCACGAGTTGACACGTAGCGAGCTGAGTCGGTTCGGTGGTCGCGAGGTGTCCACCACCGGCGATGGCTTCTTCGCAACCTTCGACCGCCCCATCTCCGGTGTGCGATGTGCCATCGCTCTTGTGGAGGCGATGCCGTCCTTGGGCCTTCAGATTCGTGCCGGGGTGCACACCGGCGAGGTCGAGGTTCGGGGCACGGATCTCGGGGGACTGGCCGTTCACATCGCGGCCCGGATCATGGGTTTCGCCGATCAGGAGGAGGTATTGGTGTCGAGCACGGTCAGGGACCTGCTCACCGGCTCCGAGATCGCCTTCGAGGACCGATCGGAGCACGAGCTCAAAGGTGTGCCCGGTACCTGGCGCCTGTACGGCGTCGCGGCCGGGACTTCTCCGAGCTAGCCACAGGTAGCCGATGTGACTCAGGCGGCGGCGATCCTCGCATGGTTCACCGGCCTCGGGTTTGGCCTTCCGGCTGTGTTCGGGCTGCGCTACTTCGCTCAGCACGATGAGGTTTGGACCTTTATGGGCTTCCCGACGTACGGCGGCGGTCCGTTCGAACGGTGGGGGATCTCGACGAGCATCCCACTGCTCGCCGGCTTCATCCTTGTCTGCGCCGCGGAAATCGTGGTTGGAGCCGTCCTGTGGTCCGGTCAACCCATCGGCTTGTGGCTTGCTCTCGCCCTGGTCCCGTTCGAGTTGGTGTACTGGATCGGCTTCGCCCTCCCGTTCGGACTGATTCTGGGGGCGATCCGGACGGTGTTGGTGATCGTTGCCCTGCTGAAGCAATGATTGGTTGAGCCCATCCCACTGTGGACCGCTATCCCGGCCCATGTTGAGGGGATATAGGGGACGCCCCAACCCGAACAGACCCCACCTCAGCGATGCAGCCGACGAGATGTTCGAGGACATGCAGGACGGTGTGCTCAGCAACTGAGAGTCACGAGATGGCGACCGGGCCCTCGATACCGGTCACCGCCCATTCGCCTTCGACCATCTCTATCCGATAGGTGAGCCAGGTGCCGCACATGTTGCCACACACCATGGACACCGGGACCAACCACGATGCTTCGTCGGCGACCGGCACTCCCACACCGAGGAGGACCTGGTAGCTGTCGCCCGAGGGCTCGGGCGGGCCCCACTCCTCGCCCTCCTCGAGCCAGGTCACCGGGCCTAGTTCGCCCACCGCGGTTTCGACCGCCGCTCGTTCCCCGTCGGTGAGCGGCCGGGACGGCGGTTCAGGGCCCTCGGCCAACCCCTCGCCGGCGTCTGGATCGGTGTTCGACCTGATCAGGAAGTCGGTGAACGGTGACGGCTGGCCCTGACCAAAGGTGTGGTCGACGGTGACCACCTGGAGAAGGGCCGTGGCCATCAACTCCGGTGTCGGATCGTCTACGGCAACCTCGTTGCCGGGCTGCCCGCACGCGGCGAGGCAGATGGCGAGGGCAACTGCAAGCTTCCTCATGGGGACCACGCTACGACTAGGGGGGGCCGACGTGGAAGCTATGGCCTACCTCGCTCAGTCGGTCCCGGCACAGCAAGAATTGCAATCGAAGCTCCCCGCCGAGCTCGAGCAGGGTTGGCAGTTAATCGCTGGCGTCGTCTCGACTCAGGTCTTCACAGAGTCGACTCTGGCCCACACTGCGGCCCATGTTGAGCAGGAAACCCCGACCGGTATAATCCGTCGGTCGCAGCCAATGGCCTGTGACATTCCCAAGGGGGCGTAGAACAGCCTGGAGTGTTCGTCGGCCTGTCAAGCCGAAGGTCGCGGGTTCAAATCCCGTCGCTCCCGCCAGCCGGATCAGCGATGATCTGGTGAGGAGGTCAGGTAGCTCAGTCGGTAGAGCGCCGGTCTGAAAAACCGGAGGTCGACGGATCGACGCCGTCCCTGACCACAATCAGCCTCCAACGCGCGCTCAGTCGAAGGCGAACACCAGCGGAAGCACGAGCACCATCGCGGCCGACCAGAGCGCGAACACCGGGAGATAACCGGTCTGCCAGCGCTCCAGACGGATGAGGGGAGCTTCATCAGCGATGAACCGGCTCAGGAGCCACCCCGCCCAAACCAGGTTGACCAACAGCACGAGGTTGAGGCCGATTGCGGCCACCCTGTTCGGAGTGAAGCCAAGGTCTCCGATCCGGGCCACCATCGAGATCAGGACCATGAGGTCGAGGGCCAGTGCGGCAACCACGGCCGTCAACGCGATCCGGTCCATGAGGCCTGGCGGTTTGGTCGACTCTCGTGCGGACATCCCGTAGAGGATGAGCCCGAGCACGACAATCAGCAGGACGTCGAGCACGAAGATCGCCTCGCGGTCGAATTCGCTCGCCCAGTCCGCGACGACATAAGTGATCGCCGAGGCGACCAGCATCACGGCAAAGAGCGGGGTGAAGATCATGGTGAGAACCGGGGCCATGTTCTCGACGACGCTCTGCTTTCCCTCAACCAACCAGGCGGCGATGATCACCGCGCCTGCGGCACCGGACGGGAGGACCCACTCCATGATGTTTTCCACCACCTCCGGGCCGGCCGGCTCGAGGATCACCGAGGTCAGGCCGAGCAGAACGCCACCGCCGAGGGCTATGAGCACGTAGTAGACGAACCATTCCCCGGTGAAGCGGACGAAGTCCATGCGTCGCTCTGAAGACCGCCAGCTGCCGCTCATGTAAGGGAACGCCACCGCAAACCAGAGAGCCACCGGCAGGTGGATCCCGGCAATGATCTCCGTCGACGAGCTGGGCCCCCAGGGATAGAGATTCACCGCGAGCGCACCCACCAGGAATGGCGCAGCCAGGACCACCAACTGCTCGCCGGCCAGCGCGTTCTTCCACCGCGAAGTACCAGGCGAGGAAGGGAAGGACCATCAGGCTCGCGTTCCGAAGATAGAAACTCTCCATGGCGTCCGGCCCCATCCCGACCAGCCGAGGGATTTGAATGGCGATGGCCGCCAGGACGGCAAGGACCAAAGCAGTCAGCAGTCCCTCGTATGAGGTCCCCGATTCGGCCTTCTCCGCGACCACGAATTGTCGCCACAGGCGGCTGCTGTCCGCTGTGGCGAACTCTCGGGAAATCTCGTTCATGTCGCCGAGGCGTTTCACCGCGATCAGGAATGCCTCGTCGTCGGTGAGGCCGGCTGCCACCAGGTCCTTGATCTGATCCCGGAGATGGGCCTCCAGCTCCTCGACCTCGTGTTCTCTGACCCCATTGGCCCTGCTCACGTGGGTGCGCCACTCGGTGATGAGTGTCTCGACCGGCTCCATCACGACACCCCCCCGAGGGCGGGGCGAGCCTGGAATCTCTGCCAGAGATCATCCATGGCACCGGTCACCGTGGCCCACTGACGTTGTTGGTCGGCGAGAACGGAGAGCCCGTCCTCGGTGACCGCGTAGTACTTGCGCCTGCGTCCCTCAGGGGAGCTTCGCCAGTCTGAGGTGACATATCCGAGTCGATGCAGGCGGTGGAGAAGCGGGTAGAGCATCCCATCGGTCCATTCGATCTCACCACCCGACAATTCTCTGATCCGTCTCAGGATGGCGTAGCCATAGCTCTCGCCCTCACTGAGGATTGCGAGCACCAGCGGGGTCGCCGACGCCGCCACCAGGTCTTTGTCGATCTGCATCGTGATCTATACCTGACAGCACTATACATGGAACTGCTAGGTATGTGAAGATCCCCCGCGTCTCGGATTTCTTGTCGGGGGATGGGTCTAGCGTGTCCCACGCGACCAACAACTGAGGAGTTCCCCATGAGCACGTTGCCAGATCGCCCCAACACCGCCCTCGTGGTCATCGACGTCCAGAACGGCGTCGTAGCCGGGGCGCACGAGCGAGACGCAGTCGTCGCCAACATCGGCACCCTCGTCGACAAGGCGCGCGACGAGGGAATCCCTGTCGTCTGGGTCCAGCACAGCGACGAGAACCTGGAGAAGGGGAGCCAGGAGTGGGAGTACGTCCCGGAACTGAACCGCCAAGAGACCGAGCCGGTGATCCACAAGAATTTCAATGACTCCTTCGAGGCCACCGACCTCGAAGAGGTGTTGGCCAAGTCAGGTGTCGGCCGTCTGGTCGTGACCGGAGCCCAGACCGACGCCTGTATCCGGGCCACGATCCACGGCGCTTTCGTGAGGGGCTACGACGTCACACTCGTTGGCGACGCCCACACCACCGAAGACCTCAGCCCCTGGGGAGCGCCCTCACCGGATCTGGTCATCGCCCACACCAACATGTATTGGGACGAGGCAGCCGCGCCCGGACGCACCGCTGGAGTCGCCGATACTAAGGACGTGTCCTTCAGCGGGTGACACCGGCGGCGGCCCGCCACTCGGCGTCCGTGGTGGCGTCGACCGCGGCCATCGCCGCCAACGACTGATCGTCGGTCAGGTCGGCGACCAGGCAAAACTCGTTCCCGAACGGGTCCTGCATCACCGCCCAGTCGATGTATGGCATTTCGTCGCCATGCGATCCGGGCCGGGGGTAGAGGCTCGGTGGCTTTTTCACCCGGCCTCCGAGCTCGATGATCTCCTCGATGGCTCGATCGATTCCTTCCCTCGGTGTGATGTCGATGTGCACCTGATTCGGACGGTTCGGGTCGGGCGCCTGGATCTCCAACGGCGAGGTGTCGACCCGCTGCAGGATGAACTCGTGCTTCCAGGGGTCTTTGGTCCCGAGGAAGCCGAGCCAGTCGTGCTTCCCCTTTTCCGGGCCGAGCACCTCGAGGCCGGTAACCGCACTCCAGAACTCATACGCCCGTGACAGGTCGGTGACGTTTATCACCACGCACCGCAATGTGCCTACGCCCATGCCCATCGATCGTTCACGTCAGACTTTGAGAAAGGCGTTCCGCAGCCTGGTGGAGTGCCTGAACATGGCCGCGTCGTTCCGACTCGGCCGCCTCCCGATCCGCGAGCGAGGTCAGGGTCCCGGAGGCGAGGCCTTGGAGCTCGATCTCGCTGGAGGTAGCGAGGACGCGTAGAGCGTCGGCCGTCGCGGCCGCCTGTTGCGCCAACGCCTGGTCCGTCGCCGTGGCGGCGAGCTGCTCGAAGGTCACCGACTGATCTCGAGCCCCTGCAACACTGCGACGAACCGCTTCGTGGTCCGATGGATCGAGGGTCGCGGGGCGCCCAAGTGTCGCTTCGATCGTGGCCAGGGCGGAAAGGGCCGAGCGGGCACGCTCGTTCCACGAGGACTCGGCAGAGCGGGCCGCGCCGCGCCTTGTCAGCGCCGCGACGAGAAGACCAATCACGACTGCGGCCAAAATCACCCACAACCACGGAGACGTCCCGGTCTCCTCGGGCGTCTCCACCGCTTCTTCCTCTTCACTCTCGTCCGGCGTGCTGGTCTCGGGCTCGGTCACATCGGGCTCGGTCGACTCGGGCACGGTCTCGTCCGGCGTGGTGACGTCAGGCTCGGTCACTTCCGGCGCCGTCACCTCGGGCAGTGTCACGTCTGGGACGGTGACGCTCACGCTGACGTCGGGCACGCTGGCGTCTGGTGGCAGGACGGCCTCACAAGCACCGAGAAGTGCGAGCAGGAATGTGCACCAGACCAGCCGTCGCATCACCATCCCCATTGGAGGCCGGGTCGACATCCGAGCGACCCTATCTCATTTCGGCGGTGAGGTCTGCCGTGCCGTCGGTTACGGTCGCCACTGATGAGAGCCATCGTCCAGGACCGGTACGGCACGGTCGAAGACCTTCGTGTCGCCGAGGTCGGCCCGCCCATCGTGGGGGAGGGCGAAGCGCTGGTGCGGGTCCGGGCGGCATCGGTTCATCCCGACGTATGGCACATGGTCGTCGGCCGCCCCTACGTCCTTCGGATGATGGGGGCCGGGTTCCGCAGGCCGAAGAACCCGATTCCGGGGACCGACATGGCGGGAGTGGTCGAAGCCGTGGGGAGCGGAGTGACGGCATTTCGGCCCGGCGACGAGGTTTTCGGCGAGACGGTGCGCGGCTACTCGTGGAGCAACGGCGGTGCCTACGCCGAGTACGTCTCGGTGCCGGTGGAAGGTCTCGCGCACAAGCCGGCAGGAATCGGCTTCGAACACGCCGCCGCGGTGCCCACCTCGGGTCTGATAGCTCTCCGGGCCATCAAGCACGAGGCCAAGGTCGAGCACGGGGACAAGGTGCTGGTCAACGGCGCCGGGGGTGGGGTGGGCGCTACCGCCGTCCAACTGGCCAAGGCCGCCGGTGCCGCGGTGACGGGTGTCGACTCCGCGGACAAGCTCGACATGATCCGAACGCTGGGCGCCGAGCACGTGATCGACTATCGAACCCAGGACTTCACCGAAGCGGGAGTGCTCTACGACGTCATCGTCGACATCCCGGGGAATCACCCGTTCTCCAGCGCCCGCCGAGCACTGGCGCCCGATGGCACTTATGTCCTGATCGGCCACGCCAACTTCGGTAGGGACGGGCAGGGGACGATGGGGAGCCTCCCGCAGTTCTTCGGTCTGCTGGTCAGGGCGCCTTTCACCAAGCAGTTGGCGAACCTCGACTTCAAAATGCTGCCCAAAGGCGAGTCGATGGCATATCTGAAGGAGCTCCTCGAGAACGGGCAGCTCACCCCGGTCATCGACGGGACCTTCCCGCTCGAGAAGGTGCCGGAAGCAATCCGCTACCTAGAGTCGGGAACCGCCAAGGGGAAGATCATCATCACCCCCTAGCCGACAGGCCGAATCAATCCGCGATCGGAACCCAGTCTCCTCCGGACCATTGGTATCGGATCTGATAGATCGTCTGGCTGTCCGATCCCTGGGCCATGACTTCGGTCTGGACCGAGCCGGCTTGTATCTCCGTGACCGGGCCGATCACGACGACGACGCCATCGCTCGCAACCACTTCGTTTGCCTCATCGTCACTCAGGAAGAGGACATCGGTGAACTGTTGCGTCAGAGCGAGGCGATGGGCCTCGCTCAACGGCGGGCCAACGAGGGGGGTGGCCTCGGCTTGCTCGTAGACCAGGTCCCGGATCGGGACTTCATTACCTATGCATTGCTGCTCACAGGCGATGGCCACGGCACGCGCTGAGAGGTCGGCCATAACCGCTTCCGTGAGTTCCGGTGGCGGGTCGTCGCCAACTGATTCACAGGCAGCGAGAACGAGCACGAGGGCAAGGACCAGGCACTTTCTGAGCATGGCGCACATTCTGGCCCTGAGAACAGGGCCGCGAGCCGCTATTGCCGCGGTCTAGCGTTCGGGAAGAACGGGAGGCATTGATGAAGCAAAGGCATTCGGCCCTGGTCTTGATGGTGGTGGCCATCGCCGCCTGCATGCCTGGCGTCAACCCTCAGGTCGGCGTGGACTCACCGGAGGGATACGTGGCCGGGCTCGGCCTCGGCGTCCTGCACGGATTCCTCGTCCCCATCTCCTTCGTCTTGTCGCTCTTCGGGGACAGCGTGAACATCTACGAGGTCCACAACACGGGCAACTGGTATGACATCGGGTTCGTGCTCGGCGTCGGGCTCCTGGTCACCCTTCTCGGCGGGGTGAGCTGGCGCTTCGCCAGAAGTAGGAGCGACGGCTGATACCGGTCGGGTTCATGTCTTGACTCGCCCCTCTCGAGGCGCAACACTTCTCCTCACTTGACAGCGCTCATCCAGAGCGGTGGAGGGACAGGCCCTGTGAAACCGCGGCAACCGATTCGTTCGGTGCCAATGCCTGATCGATGAGATGCCTACGGCGGACCTCCGCCTCGGGCGCTCGCATGAGCGCGTCGGGACGAATGCGACAGGAGGTCTGACTGTGCGACAAGTGGTTCAATCAACACCCGGCTCCTTCCGGTGCATGTGTTGTCGACGCTCTCGGGTGGCATGCCCGAGCGTTCGACGCTCGTAACCCACCGCCACCACCCGAGAGCACCCTGACGCTTCGGCGGTGCTTCGACGTACCCGAACACACACAAGGAAGGAAATTCCCCATGACCACTACCTATCTCAACGAAGTCGACCTCCCCACGGTGGGCGCCCTGGTCCAAGCCGTCCAGGAGGATCCCGACAAGGGGCAGACCACCTGGAAGTCCGAAGTCACTTGGGGTGGCGCGTTTCGCACAACTGCCCGGTCCCGCGACCTGCCCCCCGTCGCCTTCGACGAGCCGCCGGGGCTCGGTGGCACCAACACCGCTCCCAACCCCGTCGAGCAGCTGCTCGGGGCCCTCGGCTCCTGCCTCGCGATCGGGTATGCCGCGAATGCGACGGTGGCCGGCATCGAGCTGAAGGACCTCCGGATCGAGCTCGAAGGCGATCTCGACCTGCAGACCTTCCTCGGGCTCGGTGACGGGAACGCCGGCTTCTCCTCGATCGGAGCCACTGTCCACATCGAGTCTGACGCCGAGAAAGAGGCGATCGAAGAGCTGCATCGCAAGGTGGTCTCCACCTCACCGGTGGGCCACTGCCTCTCCCGGTCGGTCCCCCTCGACGTCGTCCTCGCCTGAGGTGCGTGGTAGAAGAAGGGTGTGACACCGACTGTCCACCCTTCGTCTACCAGCCTCCGCAAGGATGACTTGAGGAGCAAGACATGAGTGAGCCGGGCACGACGGTGGTGGAGACCCAATTCTTCGACCTCCCCGATGAGGTGCTGCCATTCAAGATGCGCAGCGGGGACCTCCTGCCCGCGGTCCGGCTCGCCTACGAGGTCCACGGCGAGATCTCGTCGGAGCGGGACAACGTGGTCCTCTTGTTCCATGCATTGACTGGAAGCCAACACGTTGCCGGGCTCACGCCCTCCGTCGAGGGCGTGAGCAGGTGGGTGGAGGAGAATCACACCGGGTGGTGGGAGGGGTTTGTCGGCCCTGGGCTCGGCGTCGACACCGATCGCTACGCGGTGATCTGTGTCAATTACCTCGGCGGTTGCTACGGAACCACCGGCCCGGAGTCGATCGATCCCCGGACCGGGGAGCGATACGGCCCCGACTTCCCGCCACTCCATCTCGCAGACATTGTCGAGTCCCAGCTCCCCCTGCTGGAGCATCTCGGAATCACCCGCCTCAAAGCGGTCGCCGGTGCCTCGGTGGGAGCGCTGCTCTCGATGTCTCTCGCCGCCCGCTACCCGGACCTGGTCGAGAACGTGATAATCCTCGCCGGAGGCCTGGCAGGGACCACGTTGCACCGGATGTACAACTTCGAGCAGAAGCTGGCCATCCTCAACGATCCCAACTTCAACGGAGGGCAGTACTACGACAGAGAGTTCCCCGCCGACGGGCTGGCCCTCGCCCGGATCATCAGTCACAAGTCGTTCGTCTCCTTGGGCGCCATCGAAGAGCGGGCCCGCAAGGAAGTGGTCGATCACCCGTACGTCACCCATCCGGTGGAGTCCTACTTCTGGAACCAGGGTCAGAAGCTGGTGATTCGCTTCGATCCCAACAGCTACCTCCGGATAATCGATTCCTGGTCGAACTACGACTTGCTCGAGGACAGCGGCGCCGAGAGTTATGTCGAAGCGCTGACCCCCTGTCGTCACCAGCAATGGCACGTGTTCACCATCGACACCGACGTCTGCTTTTACCCCGAGGAGCAGGAAGGCCTGGTCGAGGCCTTACAAGGTGCCGGGGTGCCAGTGGAGTGGATCCACGTCACCTCACCAAAAGGCCACGACGCGTTCCTCACCGAGCCCCACCTCTTCGAGGAGACGTTGCGCCGGGCCCTGGCCTGAGGCTGCTACCCGACGACCGGCGCAAGGAGGGCACGGTCTTCGCGATCAATCGGGGGAGTCAGCCGCCAGCCGAGATAGACCGATCCCACGGCGAGCAGGATTCCCGCCGCTCCTTCCCAGAAGACCACGGTGTCGGAGACGCACGAGTCGGAGACCACCGCACCAGGTTCGGCTGAGCCGCCCCCGGTCACCGTCGAGTCCACATCCCACACCCAGCCGGTCTCGTATCCGCGGGTCGCGGGATCGAAGGCCTGCGTCGGGCCGTTTTCGATGGTCTGCACGCACGTCGGGTCGAGATGAACGATGGTGACCCCCACGGCTCCGAGCCAGAGCACCACTGCGACCAGCGACCCGACCACCCCCGCGTGGTTCGTGCCGACGATGCGATGATGCGCCCAGAACCAGATCAGCCCGAGCAACAGCAGAGGAAGGGTGAACATCGTGATCACGAATATCGAGCCGATGACGATGACCGCTGCGGGAAGGAACAACGCCGGTCGACGGGGGTGTGCCAGCAGAGCCAGGGTCGCCGGGATCGCGAGCATGATCCCCAGGCCAGGCCCGAGCAAGAACCCAACCCCGGCGGCCAAATAGGCGAGCACCACGCTCCAGAGCCAGGCCCGGTGAACAGAGCGAGGCCAAGCGAACGTCGTCTCCGGTTCAGCCATAGGACCATGCCACCCATTCACCGTCGCTGACGAGTGACGGCTCAGAGCCATCGGTGGGGATCACCCATACCCCCGATTCCTCCCCGATCTGGCCTGGGAGGGCGACGCTCGCCGAATCGGGTGACCACAGCTGGAGCGACTGGGCGTACTGGTCGAAGTACTGAAGGACGTTCTGGAAGAAGGAAACCGGCGGGGCGAGGCTGGTCAGCAATGTGGTTTCTCCGTCACGCCACACCGAGACATCGGCTTCCCCGGTCCTTCCCACCAGTTGAAGCATGAGCAGACTCTCCCCGTCCGGGCTCCAGAAGAATCCGACCGAAGTGTCCTCGGAAGCCACATCGACTTCCCCGGTCGTCACGTCGAGCACGGAGACCGCATTGGCCTTCACCGAGACAACCCCGGACTCCGCTGCAGTGGAGCCTGCCGGCTCGTCGGTGAAGGACTCGATGGCGACCTTGGTCCCCGCGGCGTTGGGCACGAAGTAGATCGGCGAGCCCGGCAATTCGGCGAGGAGCTGCTCCTCATCGGCGGTAACCAGCTCCAGGCCCCCGCTATCGACGTGAAAGATGCCGGCCCCAGTCCAACGCACCGCCTGATAGATGGGCGTGGTCGATCCAAGGTCCATCAACTCACCACCAGGCTCGATCGTTCCGAAGGTGCCGCCGCTGACGTGGACCGCCATCTCGGTGCTGTCGGGGCTCCATGAGAAGTAGAAGGGAGTCCCGGCGCCGATCGGGGTGGTCGTGCTCTCGGCGGGATCGACCACCTCCAGGATCACACCCTGCGGGCCTCCATAGAGGATCCCCACCTGTGACCCGTCCGGTGCCCAGTTGAGATAGAAGGTCGGCGAGGTGATAGGCACTGTCTTGCGATCGCTTCCGTCTCCGGCGCTGGACCCGACGGATGGCTGGGAGGTGCCTTCACCCCAGACGATCCGGTCAGCGACCGGCGACCAAATGGGCTGGAAGTAGCGGACGGTGCCACCGTCATCGGTGATTCGTGAGGGCTGCGACCCATCGGGGTCGATGGTGAGGATGTTCCCGCCCGCATCGCACCACTACGAGACGATTGACCGCCGCACCGGGTTCCGGGACCGGCGTGGCGGCGACCGCGGTCGTCGTGGTGGGCACGGTCGTGGTCGTGCCGCCGAGATCGACAGTGGCCGCGGGGCTGGTGGTCGAAGACGACCCGCCAGTGCAGGCTGCGAGAACGGAGAGGGTCATCATGAGGAGAACCCGCCTCGACATGCTGTCAGGCTACAGAACCCGCCGGTCGCGCCAGCCGGGTCCGGTGGTCAACTCGGCGTGGCCAACGTCCGATAACACAAGGGATGACCTCCCCATCGGGTACGGGTGGAAACGAACGCGACCGGAAAGCCGCCCTGCTCGCAGGGCTGGTTGGTGGCTCCATCGGGGTGATCGCCGAGATCGGCCCATTGCTCGAGTCCGATCCTGGGGCCACGGTTCGAGCCGTCGCATACGGCCTCATCGCCATTGTCTCTCTCTACTACCTGATGACTTCGACGCGCACCGAAGTGCCGATCATCCTTGCCGCGCTCACCTTCGGCACGCTGAGCCTGATCGACGCCATGGGGAGCATGAACGTATCCGGGTTCGACACCGGCACCAGCCTGGCATTTCTGGTGCTGCTTTCGATCATCTACGTGACCACCCGGGAATCGCGCACCACCCGGGCGCTGATCGTGGGCTCGACGTTCATCGGCCTCTATGCGATCGCCTCGGTGGTCATCGAGCAACCCGAGTTCTCGATTGCTGTGAGCTGGATCCTGATCGGAATCCCTGGACAGGTCCTCGTCATCTGGCTGACCTGGCGCCTCATCGAGTCGCTGGCCGTCGCCTCGGACACGGAAGCTGCCCAGTCACGAATCCAGCGGGCTCTGGCCCGCTGCTCGCAGGTGCTGCTCACGAGTCGGGACGACGATCCGCTCACTGCGGCCCTGGACGCGTTGCTCGGTGCCACCGATGCCGACTACGCCTATATCGACATCAATCGGACCGACCGCGAAGGCAACGTGACCTGGGAGATCGTGGCCGAAGCCGTCGGTGCCAATGTTCCCGATGGCGAGAGCGCCTTCGACGAAGGTGACTACATCCAACTCCAAGCCGTGTCCGAGGCGTTGGCCGCGGGACAGCCGACCCAGCTGGTCGTTTCCGAGTTGCCCAGCCCGATCCGGGACCGCTACGAGGCGGAGGGGATCAAGTCCGAGTTGATGGCTCCGATCCTGATCCGCGACCAGTGGGTGGGGACCATCGGGTACTCCGACTTCTGGAGGCACGGCACCTGGCGCCAGGTGGAGATCGAGGCGCTGACCAGGGCGGCCGACATGGTGGGCGCCTACTGGGAGCGAGAGCAGGCACGCGAAGGGCTCGAAGAGCTGGCCGCGGCCAAGGACCGATTCATCGCCACGGTGAGTCACGAATTGCGGACTCCGCTTGCCGCTGTGGTCGGGTTCGCCGGGGAGCTGGCGGAAGGGGTCGATGGCTACACCCACGAGGAGATAACCGAGATGGTGCAGCTCATCGCCAGCCAGAGTGTCGAGATGGCCCAACTCGTCGACGACCTGCTCACCGCGGAGCGAGCCGCTTCCGGGCAACCTCACCATCAAGCCCGCGGCAATCGACTTGTTCGAGGAGTCCAAATCGGTGGTCGACTCGATGCGGGTCGGGCTCGATGTGAGGGTCGAGGGAGAGCCGACCCCGGCGTGGGCCGACACGCTGCGCACCCGCCAGATCATGCGGAACCTGCTGACCAATGCGGCACGCTACGGAGGCGAGGAGGTGACGCTGAGCGTCTCGTCGCTGGGTGAGCTCGCGATCCTGGTCGTGGCCGACGATGGTCCCGGGATCAATGTGGTCGACTCAGAGAAGATCTTCGACCCCTACTACCGGGCGCAGACCGCCGAGGGCCGACCCGACTCGGTGGGCCTGGGTTTGGCTGTGGCCCGGCAGCTGGCTCGCATGATGGGTGGTGACCTGGTCTACCGCCGTCGGTCGGGATGGACCAGATTCGAGCTCAGTCTGCCCGCAACCCCGGAGCGGAGTGCCGGCGTCTCACTCGCTTCCTCGGCCTGAGTTACCTCAGTCCGATTCGTCCCCGGGATAGTCGAGGTCGGCCATCACGTCTTCCAGGGTGAGGTCGAACAACACCAACTCCGGCTTCGGCGGCCGACGCCGCATTCTGCGAATCGCCCTTGCAGTCATGGCATCCTCCGTGGGTTGCTAGTCGCAACTCACAATCTAGACAAGGTAAGTAGTGAATTGCAACTCACTACCCGGTATAGTTGTGGCCATGTCGCGAAAGTCCCTGAGTCACCTGGAATGCGCCGTGGCCAACACCGTCGAACTGGTCAATGACGCCTGGACCGTGCTCGTCCTGCGAGACGCGTTCCTCGGTGTCCGGCGGTTCGATGATTTCGCCAACGACCTGGGGATCGCACGCAACGTCCTCACCGACCGGCTGGAGAGACTGGTCGGGGCGGGCTGCTCGAGACCCGGCCCTACCAGGACCGGCCACCCCGTAACGAGTACGTGCTCACCGAACAGGGGAAAGACCTGTTCGATGTGATGATGACCCTTTGGAGTTACGGGGAGCGGTGGCTCCCACCGGCCGGAGAGGACCGGCAGCGGGTGATCCACGTCACCTGTGGTGAGGAGGCCCACGCTGTCACCCACTGCAGCCACTGCGGAGAGCGGCTCAGCCGTCGCGACGTGAGGATCGAGCCTCAGCTCCCGGTGGTCCGTGAGCGCGTGCCCCAATGGCCGCCACTTCCTCGCAATTGGGAGGGAGCTAGATGAATAGCTGGATGTCGGCGTCGGCGGCATAGTCGAGGAAGGCCGCTGCCCCTGCGATCTCCGCACCCTTGATCAGGTCGTCCTCTTCGACGCCGAGCACTCCCATCGTCGTCGAGCAGGCGAAGAACCTGACTCCGAGCCCCTGGGACATGTCTATGAACTCGGGCACCGAAGGCATCTGTGCTGCCTTCATCCATTTCTTCATCATCGCAGTGGCCGCCGCAGTGGCACCCGGGCAGCGCTCCGAGGATGTTCGGCAATCTGCACCGGGCCGGCCGGATTGGCCAGCGACGCCACCTTCAGCTTGTCGAACCTCTCCTGATGGAGGATGTCGAGCCCGAAGAAGGTGAAGAACACTCCGACCTCCCACCCCAGGCTGGCCGCGGTGGTCGCCAGGATCAGCGGCGGATAGGCCTGGTCCAGGGTCCCCTTCGAGGCGATCAGGGCGATTCGCTTGGGTCGGTCGGGCACGATGACAGGTTCCGGAGCCTGCCTCTCCAGAGTGTCGGTCATGACCGGGCTCCCTTCTCGATCCAGAACAGTTGGTTGGTCTCGGTCCGCTCGGAACCCAGCAACGTGTCCCCCAACTGGCGGGCCAGCGCAGGGATGTCCTCCAACGAACCAGGGTCGGTGCTGATCAGGTGGAGCACCTCGCCGGGAGCCAGCTGACCGAGGGCGATCGAAGCCTTGTAGACAGGTAGTGGGCAGAGCAGACCCGAGGTGTCGAGCACTGCATCGACTTTCAGGTCCGCTGCGACTGGTGTGTATTGGGTGGTCATGTCTCTCCTTATCAGACGCGGGGCAGACCCTCGTCACCGAGGATCTCCGCGAAGTAGCCGGTGTATTTGAAGCCAGAGTCGGCCGAGATGCCGACCACGAGGTCGCCGGGGCCGGTATCGAGTCGGGAGATGGCATTGACCACAGCCCCGGTTGACGGCCCGACAGTGAGCGCCTCTTCTCGCCAGAGACGCCTCGTCGTCTCGTAGGCAGGGTCATCGTCCACCCGGATGATGTCGTCGATGACATCCCAGTCGAGGATCTCGGGTTGGCGGGCCTCCTGAAAGCTCTTCAGCCCGGGGATACGGTGCCCGGGTTGGGGCTCGACACCGACCACTCTGACCCCCGGGTTGCGCTCTTTCAGATATCGACCGACCCCGCTGATGGTCCCGGTGGTGCCGAGCCCGGCCACGAACCGGGTCACGCTGCCTCCGGTCTGGCGCCAGATCTCCGGTCCGGTGGTCTCGTAATGCGCCTTCACATTGTCCGGGTTGGCGTATTGATCGGTCAGGGCGAAGGCCGAGCCGTGGTCCGAGTCGGCCAGCGAGCGGGCGAGCGCGATCGCGCCATCCTTGGGATGGTCGACCGGGCACAGGTCGTCAGGGGTCTCCCACACCTCGGCCCCCAGCATCCTCAGAATGACCTTTTTCTCCTCAGGCACCCCGTCAGGGATGGTCACCGTGACCCCGATCCCTCGCAGGGCGGCGAGCGCGGCGAGGGCAATGCCGGTGTTGCCCGATGTCGCCTCCACCACGTCGCGGTCACCCAACTCCCCCCGTTCGATGAGCCCATCGAGGAGATAGGCGGCGGCCCTGTCCTTGATCGAGCCGAATGGGTTGAGCCACTCCAGTTTGAGATAGACGTCTCCGCGATCGACCGGAACGACCCGATTGAGGCGCACCAGGGGCGTGGGGTTGTCAACGTCGGGGAGCAGATCCCTGACGTCCTCGAAGCGCTTCAGGGCACGGTCGGTCCCAAGCGCCTTTGGGATGGTTGTGATTGTCATGCTTCGGATTCCTCATTCGGGCAAAGAAAAACCCGCAACCGGGTGCCGGTGCGGGTTCTGGTGGTTCTGGACTAGGTCTTGTTCAGTACATAACTACCCACACGGCACAGCGGTGCGACAACAAGCGCAGGTGCAGGTGGGGGCAGATGTCATTGCGGGCGATGGTACGCCATTCCGGACGATCGTCAAGGCGAAGGCATCGGGCGCCTTGGTGTCGGAGGGCCCCGGGATGGTGGGTTCCGGGGCCCTCCGGGCATTGCGATGCCAGGTAGTTGAGGAAGGAGGAGATGGGCCGCCCATCGCTGGGCGGCACTACCTGGTGGCGCCCGAAGGCGGCCACGAGCATCGCAAACCTGAAAGTCAGGAAGGAGGGAGACGGCGCCGACCGGCCCGCCTCACCCTCTTGGACGTCGGGAATCCCGACGTGGTTCCCGAGAATCTGCCTTTCACGACCTAATCGAGAAGCAAAGGGTCATACGCGCCCCTCTCGCTCTCAATTGGCTGGGAGGAGGGGTCAGTTGCTGAAGGTCACCGAGAAGGCAGGAGCCCAGCGGGACACCACCCGGCCATAGTTCTCGCCGGCGCTGAGCATGTCGCCTTCGGCCAGGGCGTTCACCGACTGTTGCACCAATTCCACCGACTCGTCGAACACCAGATCCTGGGGATCGAAGAGCTCGGAGACCCCGGCGTAGTCCAACTCCAGCATGGAGTCGTCAGGGAAGCCGTCGAGCCACTCTGCGAGCTGACCCAACTCCTCCGCCGGGCCCTGAAACACTTGGAGCTCGCGCAGCACGTCGAGGGCGCGACCAACCCGTTCACGCGCGATCGCCAGGTCGACGCGCAAGCGGAGCCGGGCCTGACCACTGACCTCGTAAAGCTCCTTGTCATCGGCGACGAATGCGGTGAACCAGCGAACCGGGACGTGCCAGGCCGCGGTGAGGACATGAGACCGGTGCGAAGGATGATCCTCGTGATACGACCGCAGCTCGCGATCGGCGGCCTGGGCTGCTTCCTCCGGGATCAGCCCGGCACCCAACCCCCGGAAAGCGTTGGCGAAGGCGACGGTCGACTCCAGCACCCGGAGCCTGAGATGACGGGGACAGGTCAGGGCTCGTCCCTTCCACTCCACGACCCAGTCGGGCTCGGACTCTCGTTCGGAGAGCAGGGCGTAGCTGCGGACGAAGCCGGGCACCGGCCCGTCGCCGGGCGCGGACTCAGAGGTGTAGACCCGCATGTACGCCGTCTTGATCATCACGACCTCATCCTGGCAGAGGAGCCGCACAAGTTGGCAGGGTCCGCGAATCGGGGTAGGGGGTATGATCGGATCGGCGGGTAACACCACTCGGTTTGAAAAAGGAGCGCGGAGCTTGGTGGTATTCGATGAGGTCGCCCGGGAGGGCCACGAGCAGATCCTCTATGGATACGACAAGGTCTCGGGACTCCGAACCATCATCGCCATCCACAGCACGGCTTTGGGTCCCGCCCTCGGCGGGACCCGTTTTTTTAACTACCCGACCGAAGACGAGGCCCTCACCGACGTGCTCCGCCTCTCCAAGGGGATGACTTACAAGGCGGCGGCCGCCGGTCTCGACCTGGGCGGGGGCAAAGCGGTGATCATCGGCGATCCGAGAACCGACAAGTCCGAGCGTCTGCTCCGGGCCTACGGGCGCATCGTCGACAGCCTGCAGGGCCGCTACATAACCGCCGAAGACGTGGGGACCACAGCGCCGGATATGGACATCGTGCGTCGGGAAACGCGATGGGCCTTCGGTAACAGTGCCTACGAGGGCGGCTCGGGCGATCCCTCCCCGATGACAGCGCGCGGCCTCTTTGCCGCAAACCGGGCGGTAGCCCAATTCCTTTGGAACGACCCCGAGCTCGAGGGCCGGCGGTTTGCGATCCAGGGGGTGGGCAAGGTCGGGTCGGCACTGGTCCAGCTCCTCGTGGAGGCCCGTGCCGAGGTGATTGTCTCGGACCTCAACGAGTCGGCGGTCAACGCGATGGTGGAGACCTACGGGGTGAAAACCGTGGATCCCGACGACATCGCATTTGTCGACTGTGACATCTACGCACCATGCTCGATGGGCGCTGGGCTGAACCCGACCACCATTCCCCGGCTCAACTGTCAGGCAGTGGTGGGTAGCGCCAACAACCAGCTGGCAACCCAGTCCGACGCGGATCTCATCGCGGCACGGGACATCCTCTACGCCCCGGACTTCGTCGTGAATGCCGGCGGCCTGATCAACGTCTACGACGAGCTGCTCGGATACAGCAAGCTGAGGGCGACTCATCGCGTCGATGCGATCTTCGACGCCACGCTGGGCATCCTGGTGAAGGCGACGCGAGGACGGAGTCAATCCCAACGCCGCAGCGGTTGCTCTCGCCGAGAAGCGGATCCAGGAGATCGGCGACCTGCGCCGATTCCGACGCAGCGGCGACGATAGAAACTGACCATGGAGGAGCGAGTACCGGTCCCCGACGCAGAGCTGAACCTCCATCACCGCGACCTCGGTCTCACCGACGAGCAGGTGCTCGAGATGTACCGGCTGATGCTGCTCGCCCGTCGCATCGACGACCGGCTTATTCGCCCTGCAGCGACAAGGCCGAGCGCCTTTTGTCGTCGGGATCGTCCGGTCACGAGGCGGTGCAGGTCGCTTCGGTATTCGCTCTCGATCGTGAGACAAGGACTGGGTCCTCCCCTACTACCGGGACATGGGCGTCGGCCTGGCCTGGGGATTCGAGCCGGAAGAGATCTTCCTCGGCGTGTTCGCCAAGAAGACCGATCCGATGTCCGGCGGGCGCCAGCTCCCCGGGCACTGGTCCTCGCGGGAGCTCAGGGTGCTGAGCCAGTCCTCGGTGATCGGCACCCAATACCTGCACGCAGTCGGCATCGCCCACGGGATCAAGCTCCGCGGCGAGGACCTCGGTGGTCGTGGTCTACGGCGGCGAGGGCTCTACCTCGGAGGGGGACTGGCACGAGGCGATGAACTGGGCCGGTATCCACAAGCTGCCCCTGATCTTCGTGATCGAGAACAACGGATACGCGATCTCGGTGCCTCAGGAGGAGGAAGTCGCCGGGAGCCTGGCGGCCCGGGCCGACGGGCTACGGGTTCCCCGGGGTCGAGGTCGACGGGAACCGGACACTGCGGGTCTATCGGGCGATGAAGGAGGCCGTGGCCCGGGCCCGCGCCGGCGAAGGCCCGACCCTCATCGAGGCCGAGACCTATCGCTACTACGCCCACACCTCCGACGACAACGACGCCCTGTACCGGAGCCGCGAGGAGGTGGAGACCTGGCGCAAGCGTGACCCCGTGGCTCGGATCCGCCAGTACCTGATCGAGAAGCGGCTGCTCACCGAGGCCGAGGAAGCAGCGATCGACGAGGAAGTGGTCCGGGTCCTGGCGATGGCCGTGGAGAGCGCCGAGGCCGCGCCCGAACCCGACGAGCCACCACGCGGGTCTATGCCAGGGTCATCGAGCCCGGCCCGGCCGCCACCGAGCCCGAGCCCGAAGTGAGCGGGGAGTCGGTGAACCTGATCACCGCGATCAACCGCGCCCTCCACGAGGTGATGGAGGCCTTCGACGACACCGTGGTCTTCGGCCAGGACGTGGCCCGGCGCAAGGGTGGGGTGTTCAAGGCGACCCAGGACCTGACGGATCGCTTCGGGCCGAGGTCGTTGCTTCAACACCCCGATCGCCGAGTCCTCGATCATCGGCGCCGCCATCGGGATGTCGGCGGCCGGGTTCAAGGTGATCCCCGAGATCCAGTTCGCCGACTACATCCACCCCGCCTTCGACCAGATCGTGTCCGAGGCGGCCCGGATCAGCTTCCGTTCCGACGGCCGATGGAACGTGCCGATCGTGATCCGCACCCCGTACGGGGCCGGGATCCACGGGGCGCTCTATCACTCACAATCGATCGAGGCCTTCTACGCCCACGTCCCGGGACTGAAGGTGGTGGTCGCATCGACGCCCGCCGACGTCAAAGGCCTCCTTTTCAGCGCGGTCGAGGACCCCGACCCGGTCCTCTTCCTGGAACCGAAGAAGCTGTACCGACTGGCCAAGGGGCCGTATCCCGATGGTGAGCACAGGGTCCCCCTGGGTAGGGCTGCCATCACCCATCCCGGAGAGGACGTCACCATCATCACTTACGGGGCGATGGCCCACTTCGCCCTCGAGGCGGTGCCCATGCTCGAGGAGCTGGACATCAGTCCCGAAGTGATCGACCTTCGCAGCATCAAGCCACTGGACTGGCCGACGATCGAGGAGTCGGTGAGGAAGACCTCCCGGGCGCTCGTGGTCTACGAGGACGTCGAGTTCGGGGGGTTCGGAGCGGAGGTGGCAGCCCAGATCGCAGACAAGGCCTTCGAGTACCTCGACGCCCCGGTGCGGAGGTACGCCCTCCCCGACGTCCCCACCATGCCCTATGCAGGGTCACTGGAGAACCAGCTATACCCGACCCCGGAGGGGATCGTCCGCCACGCCCAGGACCTGGCGAAGTATTGAGCCTCGCCCTCCGGGCGCCGCAGGTACGCACATACCGCATAACGCAAAACGCATCCCTTGACGGCCGCTTAGGGTCTGCCCAATGTCGCTGCTCACTCACCTCTCCGGGCTGGTCGGGATCGGCCTTCGCCGACCTCGGGCTCGATCCGGCACTTGGTGAAGTTGTGCCCTCGCAGAGGCCCGAGCTCGCCCAGTTCCAATGCAACGGGGCGATGGCCGCGGCGCAGTCGTCGGGAAAGCCACCCCGGGAGATCGCCGATTCCGTGGTGGCGATCATCGGGAAGCACGACGAGATTTCGAACCCGACGGTGGCCGGCCCCGGTTTCATCAACTTCGACGTGACCGACGAGGCGATTGCCCGCTTCGGCTCCGAGAGTGCCTCCGATCCCTACCTTGGCTACCCGGTCACCGAGAGCCCGGAGCACGTGGTCGTCGACTACGGCGGGCCCAACGTGGCCAAGGCGATGCATGTCGGCCACCTCCGAGCCACCATCATCGGTGATTCGCTTGCCCGCCTCTTCTCGTTTGCCGGGCACAAGGTGATCCGCGACCCCCATTTCGGCGACTGGGGATTCCAGATGGGGCTTCTGATCTCTGCGATCGCCGAGGAACAGCCCGCTCTCCCGTACTTCGATCCACAGGCCACCGGCTATCCGGACACCAGTCCGGTGACACTCGACGACCTTCAACGCATCTACCCAGAAGCCGCGGCCCGGGCCCGGGCGGATGAGGCCTTCGCCGATCGGGCGCGGGAGGCAACGGTGCGTCTCCAGCAAGGTGACCCCGGGTACCTCGCCCTCTGGCGTCACATGAAGACGGTCTCTGAGGAATCACAACGCACCGACTTTGGGGCCCTCGGGGTCGAGTTCGACCTCTGGTATGGGGAGTCGGACGTCAGCCACCGCCTGGCGCCGCTGACCGAATCACTCAAAGAGTCCGGTGTGGCCGAGGAATCCCAGGGGGCGCTGGTCGTCAGGGTGGGTCGGGAGGATGACAACCGTGACCTGCCCCCGCTCATCCTGGAGACGCAGGTCGGCGGGTTCCTCTACAGCACCACCGATCTGGCCACCATCGCGATGCGTTTCGAAGACCTGCGATCGCGACCTCCTCCTATACGTGGTCGACAAGCGCCAGGCCGACCATTTCGTCCAACTGTTCCGGGCAGCCGAACTGGCAGGGATCGTCCCCGCTGAGTGCCCGAATGGAGCACATCTGGTTCGGCACCATGAACGGACCGGACGGAAAGCCGTTCAAGACCCGAGAAGGCGGGGTGGTCCGCCTCTCGGACGTCATCCAATTGCTCACCGATGCCGCCCGGCGCCGGCTCGACGAGGCGCACCTCGCCGAGAACTACCCGGCAGAGGAGAGGGATCGGATTGCGGCCCTGGTGGGAGTGGCCGCCCTCAAGTTCGGAGACCTGATCAACAATCGGGTATCCGACTACATCTTCGATATCGACCGGTTCAGCTCCTTCGAAGGCAAGACCGGGCCCTACCTGCAGTACGCCGCGGTCCGGATCAAGTCGATCCTGCGCCGCGGCGGAGGAAGTCGGCCTCGCCCCGGGGTCACTCACTCCCCCCTCAGTGGACGTGGAGCGCGACCTGGTCCTCGACCTGCTCCGCTTCCCAGAGGTCGTTCAGAGGGCGATCGATCTGCGGGCGCCCGAACCATCTGGCCGACTTCGCCTATGGCGTCGCCGGTCGGTTCAACCGCTTCTACGACAGCTGCCACATCCTCTCCGAACCCGACCCTGCCCGGCAGGGCTCATGGCTTGCACTGTCTTGGCTGGGCTCTCGACGTGCTGAATCGCCTGCTCGACCTGCTTGGCATCGAGATCCCCGACCGCATGTAGCGGTGAGCCCGACACTGCGCCCGGCACGCCAGGAAGACGTTGGGAGAATCGCGGCCTGGACCCGCGACACCTTCTCCTGGGGTGACTACATCGGCGAAGTCCTCCCGGAATGGATCGAGGACCCTTCTGCCCAGGTCCTGGTGTCGGTCGACGAGGACGACATCCCGGTGGGCGTCTCCCGCGCCGAGATGCTCTCACCGAACGAAGGATGGCTGAGCGCGGCACGAGTACATCCCGACCATCGGCGGGGAGGCATCGGGACAGCGCTCAACGACGCGGGCGTCGAGTGGGCGCGCAATCGTGGCGCTCAGATCGTGCGTCTCACGGTTGACGACGACAACCAAGCAGCCCGAGCCCAGGTGGAGAAGTTGGGGTATCGGAACACCTGCGTCTGGCTGGTCGGGGAGATCGAGGTGGGAGGGCATCTGGTCCGGGAAAGGGATCGGCTCCACCCTGCGATCTCAGCCGACGCCGACGCCGGATGGCAGTTGTGGTCAGCCAGTGACCTGGCCCGGGCCGGTCGGGAGCTGTGGGCCGGCAACTGGCGATACCGGAAAGCGCACCGCTCCGATCTCGACGAGGCAATGGCCAACCACTCCTTGTTCCAGGGCCCGGCCGGATGGGTCGTGGCCCAGGCCGATGGGGACACCCTCCAGGTGAGATGGCTGGCCACCGATCCGCCCGACGGTCCGGCCCTGATCCAGGGCATTCTCGAGATCGGCCGCCAGACCTCAGCGGCGTTGGTCCAGCTCTACATACCGGACACGGCGTGGAGCTCAGAAGCGCTGATCCGGGAGGGCTTTTCGATCCAGCGGCTGCTTGATCTACGCCAAGAGTCTCTGACGGCACCGGTCGCGAGACCATGGTTGGCCCGTGGTGCCCGAGCCAGGCGGGCGAGGGCCTAGCCATCGCGCCGCCTGGCACCAGGTCCGCATTGTCACCGCAGTGGGCAACCCTCTTCGTTCTCGTCGGCGAGCATGTCCTTGGCGTCCTCGAAGTCGCCTGACGCGTAAGCGTCCTGCACGATGTCGATCACTTGCGCCGTCGTGAACGCAAAGTCAACGCCCGAGCTCGTCGAGTTGAGCAGTGCAGCCACCGCATGACGGGCGAGTGCGAATTCGCCTCCTCCGCGGAGCTTGACCGCTTGTCCCAGCGTGGCGTCAAAGACGGCATCCACGCCGAACACGGTCTCGTAATCGTTTCCGGGCGAGAAGCCGACCCACGAGTCGTAATGGTGAGCCTGGCGCCAGAAGCCCGGTGTGCATCCGTCCCCGCCCCTCGTCGTCGTCGTCGTGGTCCCCATCGTGGTCGTAGTCGTGGTCGTGGCCTTGGTCGTTGTCGTGGTCCCGTAGGTACTGGTTGTGGTGCCGTGGGTCGACGTGGTTGTTGAGTGATACGAACTGCTCGTGCTCGGCTTCGAGGTCGTAGTCGTCGAGTGATAGGTCGTGGTCGTGTAATTGGAGTATCCGAGCCATCTGTTGAAGGTCGACAGGCTCTGCGCCCCACCGGTAGTCGCAAAGCCGACCACCAAGAGAGCGACGACCGATGCCACGCCGGCAAAACGACCGATTATCCGCGACCGACCTCGTCGATCGGTGTCTGACCTGCGATCACGACGCCTTTTCTCATTCTGAGCCACTGCGCCAACCTCCCTGTTGCCCCATGAAACGAATGATTTGCCCGGGGCGAGTCGCGCCCCGAATGTCGCCTCCTGCCAAACCTCCCGCATCTGTTGGAGTTGGGCTCCGGTCCATGCCGGTCCTGTCCTCCACTTCCAAAACCCGTCCTGATGTAATCGCCGCGGTCCGCGATTTGGGTACGGCCCACTTGAGAATTCCGCGCACTGGGAGTTGATGGGGCGGCTGCGTTCCAGCACTCGTGGTCGTGAAAGGACTGACTAGGACTGCTTCCCCAGCAACGCTCTACGGGGGCGGGCTTCGGCGCGGTGTGGGACTCGGGTTCAGCCTGACGGAATCAGCGTGCCTCAGGCGAAGATCGCCATCGTGGCGATCGCCCAGACCACGAACATCGACGGGATCTCCGACTTGCGAACCCAGTCCGGCGGCGTTGGGCGCCCAGTTGATGAGTAGCGAGAGCGGGACGCCGATCAGCGGCATGACCACCATTCCGGAGACCCCCACGGCACGCAGGCCCTCAGCTCCCTTGTGCAGGGGCTCGGGGAGGTCGCTCGAGCAGTTCGCTGATCACTCCGTAGAGCAGAAGAGCACCGAATCCGACCAGGAACACCGCCAGGGTGCGCCCGATCCCAACTTCCCACAGCTTGAAGCCGACCAGCTTTCGACCTCGACCCAACGGACCCTCGGCGGCGACGCCCAGGCAGAACAACCCGACGATGGCAAGGATCAATGCCGAGGCGAGCATCCCGCCGGTCGACATCTCCTCGACAACATCCACGATCTCGAACCCGGCGAGGAGAACTGCGATCGACATCCCAACCCAAAGGCTCCCCAGCACCATGAGCCCGACATCGAACATGGTCCCGAAGGCCCCGTACGCCAGGATGGCGTAGCGCTTGATCAGGGCAAGAGGGTCGGCCTGACTGGTGCCCTCGGTCACACTGGCTCCTCCACGGCGGCGACGATACCGGCGTCGGGGCCGGCGTTGATGGCTTGCAAGTACCACTCGATGGGGTGGGCGATCTCGTAATCGGCACCGAGCGCGCTACGCAGCTGCATCTCACATCCCGGGTTGGCCGAGGCCACCTTTTTCACACCCGTAGAGCGAACCTGATCGGCCTTTCGGTTCCCCAGTTCCTGCGATGCCTCCGGCTGGAGCACTGTGTATAGCCCTGCGGCGCCACAACACATGCCGGCAGGGTCGATCTCCACGACTTCATAGCCACCCGCCTCCAACACCAGCCTCGGTTCGGTGGTGACCTTCTGCGCGTGTCGGAGGTGACACGGGTCCTGGATTGCGATCTGACCCGATCCCGGTGCCAGACGGGGAAGGAGCCCGGCCTCGATGGCCCTGGCCACCGCCACCGTGACATCCACCGACACCGATCCCACCAGCTCGCCTCGCTCATCCCAGTGGCTGTAGTCACGAAGATGGGCCGAGCACCCGGCGGCGGTGGCGATCACGATGTCGTATCCGGCCAGCGCCATGGTGTTGCGCCCGGCGAGGGCCCTGGCCTGGGCCGCCTTCCCGTCGTGGGCGGCGAGGGCGCCACAACAGGTCTGGCCCTCAGGGACCTCGACCCGATATCCGGCGCGCTCCAGGAGCAAGACCGCGGCCTGGTTCACCGGCTGAAACCACTGGTCCTGGATGCAGCCGGAAAGCAGTGCTGCCCTTCCGGTCGCCCCGCTGCCGCCGACATGGCCAACCACAGAGCCCGGCCGACGACGTAGGTCCCGCATCCCGGAGGCCAACCGGCGCATCCGGGTCGGGGCGAGCCGGGTCGCACCAGTGCGCTGGGCGAGGGCAGCCGCTCTGGTACCTGCTCTCAGCGCCCCCCTCGATCCGAGCACGGTCCCCAGGAGGAACGACCGAAACCGGTGCGACCAGGTCGGGCGCTGGGCCACGATCTCGGCCCTGGTCCCCTCGAGGAGACGGCCGTAGGGAACCAGCCCGGGACAGACCGGCTCGCAGGCCCGACAGCCAAGGCAGAAGTCGATGATCCCCTGAAACGGGCCGTCGACTTCGAGCACCCCCTGGTGCACCGCTTTCATGGCATGGATCCGACCCCTCGGCGACGCGGTTTCCCGGCCGGTCAACCGAAAGGTGGGACAGGCAGGGAGACAAAGGCCGCATTGGACACAAGCGTTGAGCTCTTCTGTCGTCGGATGCTCGGCAGTGACCCAAGTCATCACAGACCTGCGGGAAGGCGGCCGGGGTTGATCACTCGGGCCGGATCGAACTGGCCGATGAGGCGACGCTGTACCTCGATCCCAGGTGGGGGCCGGCCCCAGGGGTCAAAACCATCGCGACCATCCTCGGGAGCAACGACCACCACCAGGCTCCCACCACTCTCCTCGGCCCAATCTCGAAGTTCCGACGCCGCCGCTTGCGTCGTCGGAGGCAGCGCGCACCTCGCCCACCCCGTGAATGGCGAGAAATCGCCAACCCGCTGGAAGGAGCTGCAAAGCGGGACCGGTCAACGCCGGAGGCACCCGCAACGACCAGCGAAAAGCGCCCTCCGGGTCGGCGGGCCAGGCATGGCCATCCACAACGTCACCCTCCAGACGGTCGGTGATCGCCTCGACCTCCGTGTATGTGCCCCAGAGGAAGACTCGTTTCGAGTCGTTCTCTTCGAGCAGAGCCAGAGGTCGGGTCACGTGCGAGGCTGCCTCCAGGTCGGGGATGGTCACCGTCGCGGCCGCCGGGGGTCGGGGCCACAGCTTGAGGCAGACGGAGACGATCACGCCCAAAGAGCCGAACGCCCCCACGACCAAGCGGGGCAGGTCGTAACCGGTCACGTTCTTGACCACCCGACCCCCGGCCCGGATCACCCTTCCGTCTCCGGTGACCAGCCTGACTTCCAACATTCGCTCCCGGGTCCCGAGCAGTCGTCCCCTTCGCAACGAGGACGCTCCGGCCGAGACCACGCCGCCGATCGTCGAAGTCCCGGGAACCTCGGGCAGCACTGCGGTTTGAGAGCGCCCATTGAGCTCCCTTTCCAGTTCGGCGACCGGAGTGCCCGCCCCCGCGGTCACTGTGAGGTCATCGGGATCCCACTCCTCGATACCGGATAGCCCCGACATGTCGAGGATGAGGTCGGCCGGAAGCGGCGAGCCGAAGCCCTGTCGGGTTCCGCCGCCAACCACCTGCACCACCGTGCCGGCCTGCGACGCCTCCCGCAGCAGTCCCGCCAACTCTTCGACCGTTTCCGGGGTGACCCGGCTGGCGCCGGCGGTTCCGATCACACCCACGCCCCCTCGGGGATCTCCCTCCTCGCACCCCCGAAGTCGAAGCAGCGTGAGCCTTCGGGGAGGACCTTGGCCGGGTTGAACAGCCCGTTGGGATCGAAAGCTTCCTTGATCCGGGCTTGGGCGTCGAGGTCGAGCTCGGTGAACGCCGAGCTCATCAAGTTTCGCTTCTCGAGACCAATCCCGTGCTCACCCGACAGAGCCCCGCCATGAGAGAGGCAGGCTTGGACCATCTCCTCACCGGCGGCCTGGACCCGCTCCATCGTCCCCGGCACCGAGGCGTCGAAGGCCATCAGCGGATGGAGGTTGCCATCACCGGCGTGGAGGATGTTGCAGACGGTGAGGTCGTACTTGGCGGCTATGGCCATCACCTCCTCCATGGCCTGGCCCATCTTGGATCGGGGGACCACGGTGTCGTGGAGGTAGTAGTCGGGCGCCACCTGGGCGACCGATCCGAACGCGGCCTTGCGTCCCTTCCAAAGAATGTCCCGCTCCTCTTGGTCGATGGCGATGACCACCTGACGGGCACCATGATCGGAGGCGATGCGCCCGATGAGGGCGGACTCGGCCTCGACGGCCTCGGGCTCCCCTACCACTTCGGCAAGGAGCATCGCCCCGGCGTCCGTGGGGAATCCGGCCTGGAGCCAATTCTCGATGGCGACCAGTGAGTTCTGGTCCATGATCTCCATAGCGGCCGGAACCAGGCCTGCCGCGATGACGCTGGACACCGTTTCCACCGCCCCGCCCAATGTGTCGAAGTCGACGCGCAACGTGCGGACATCAGCTTCGAGAGGTAGAAGCCGGACCAGGGCCCTGGTGACGACACAGAGGGTGCCCTCCGATCCGACGATGATCCCCTTGAGGTCGAGCCCGGGCGGATCCGGGGCCTGGCTCCCCAGGACCTCCACCTCGCCGCCGGCCATCACCACCTCGAGACCGAGCACGTGGCTGGTGGTCGCTCCTTCGGCGAGGCAATGGGCTCCGCCGGAATTGTTGGCAACGTTTCCCCCGATGGTGCACGCCGGCTGGGACGAGGGGTCGGGAGCGAACTGCAGCCCGTAGGGAGCGGCAGCTCTGCCCAGGTCGAGATTGATGACCCCCGCCCCGACCCACGCGGTCCGATTCTCGGCGTCGATATCGATCCGGTTCATCGCCGTGGTCACGAGCACCACCCCGCCCTGGGTTGGGCTGGCTCCTGCGGTGAGCCCGGTACCCGCACCCCGGGCCACGATCGGGACTCCGTGGGCCTCGGCGATCCTGACCACCCCGGCCACTTCCTCGGTGGTCGAGGGCAGGGCGACACAGGTCGGGCTCCCTCGCATCAGCGAGGCGTCCTTGGAGTAGAGGTAGAGCTCGACCGGCTCGTGGAGCACCCGGCCGGCGCCGAGCAGTTGCTCCAGGTCGGAAATCAGGGACATTGGGGCGGAGGGTACAACCAGCCGCGCCCGCCTCTCCTCAACCGCATCGCGAATCTCAAAGCAGACCCCAGCCACCCCCACCCGGGGTGAGCACCAGGAGACGGTCCCCGGGGCTGACATCGATCGTGACCTTGCCCGGCAACCGCTCCCTGCTCCCGTCGGCCCGGATAAGCCAATCCTCACCGGTGGCCCCAGGCCCGCCGCCGGCCAGACCCCAAGGGCGGTTGCGGCGCCGTTCTCCCATCAGTGACAAGGTTGCCTCCGATTCGAACCGGATCTCCCGCTCGATCCCCTCTCCTCCCGGGTAACGACCGACACCCCCACTGCCCTGGCGCAGGGTGTATCGACTAACCCGAAATGGATAATGGGAGTCAAGGGATTCGATCGGAGTGTTCTCGGTGTTGGTCATCCCGGTCTGGATCCCGGACTGCCCCGCACGTCCCGGGCGTCCACCCTGGCCGCCGGCCACCGTCTCGTAGTAGGTGAAGTCATCGTTCCCGATGAGCACGTTGTTCATGGTTCCCTGGGAGGCGGCGGGCACGCGCTCCGGGGCAGCCTGGGCAAGGGCGCCGAGTAGGACGTCTGCGATCCGCTGCGCGGTCTCGACGTTGCCGGCGGCGACCGCCGCCGGGGAGAGAGCGTCGACGATCGATCCCGGGCGGGTCATGAGGCGCAGATTTCGATAGCAGCCGTCATTGGCAGGGATCGATGAGTCCGTGGCGACCCGCACCGCGTAGTAGAGGCAGGAACGGGTCACCGCCTGCACCGCGTTGAAGTTGGCCTCGACCTGATCGTCGCTGCCGCTGAAATCAGCGACAAGTGACTCGCCGTCGATGATTACTCGGGCCCTGATCGCCACATCGAGATCACCGCTCTCCATGAAGTCCTCGAATCGGTACTCACCGGCGGGCAAGCCGGCCAGCGCCGCCGACATCCGGCGCTCTCCGTAGTCGAGCAGCGCGGCAGCCACCTCGCCGTAGCGCTCCAACCCTTCCCGATCCACCAGTTCGATGAGACGTCGCGCCCCCACCGCGTTGGCCCCGATTTGGGCAGCGAGATCTCCACGCCGCTCCCAGGGCGTCCTCGAGGCGGCAATGAAGCGCTCGGCGAAGTCCTCGACCCAATTTCCCCCTGACACCGCCAGCGCCGGAGCCACCCGATGGCCCTCCTGGTCGACATGGGTGGCGTGAGCAGGCATCGACCCGGGAGCCTCTCCACCGACATCGGCGTGATGGGCGCGGTTGGCGACCCATCCGATGTGCGCGTTGCCGACAAACACTGGGGCAACCAGAGTGAGGTCGTTGAGATGCGTGCCTCCGGCGAAGGGATCGTTGACCGCGTACTGGGCGCCGGGCGCCGGAGGGAAGGCGCGAAGACACGCGGCAACCGACTCCGGCATCGACCCGAGGTGAACCGGGATGTGCTCGGCCTGGGCCAGCATCTGGCCGTCTGCGGTGAAAACCGCCGCCGAGCAGTCCGCTCTCTCCTTGATGTTGGGGGAAAGCGAGGTGTGACGGAGCACGATTCCCATTTCGTCGGCCACGGCGGCCAATCGATTCCGGGCCACCTCGAGTGTGGTGGGGTCGACGCTCATCCCATCAGGTGCCCGATGTGCTTGGTCGCCTCGCGATAGCTGAGGCCTGACAGGCGGTCCCGATTGGCCGTTGCGAATCGGGCCACCGCGTCGGGATCGGTCTTTGCGTACTCGCGCAAAGCCCAGCCGATCGCTTTCCGAATGAAGAACTCCTTTTCCTCGATCCGCGCCTCACAGAAGGCGAAGAGCCGGGTGGCATCGGTGCCGTCCTTGGCCCCGACCTGGCAGATGATCGCGCTGCGCCGCAACCACATGTCGTCGTTGTCTACCCAGGTGTCGACTTGGCGCCACGCCGGATTCGGCTCCTGGAGAACCAGGGACCTGACGATGTGGGTGGCCACTTCGTCGACGAAGTCCCACCACTCACCTTCCACGATGAGACGCCGGTAGAGAGGTAGCGAGGCCGATGTCACGAATAGGCGGTGCCGCCCGGCGACATCCAGAGCCAGATACTTCTCCTCACGGTGCGACAGGCCCCAGAGCCCGAGGACCAGGGCCTCGTACTCCTCGCGGTTCCGGGGCGCAAACTCGGCGGCGATGTGCTTGGCGATCGGTGTCCGGGCCG
Source organism: uncultured Acidobacteriota bacterium (assembly GCA_963789135.1). Taxonomy (GTDB): domain Bacteria; phylum Actinomycetota; class Acidimicrobiia; order Spongiisociales; family ZC4RG35; genus JALYNX01. The sequence continues at coordinate 38,774 of CAWBJJ010000003.1, read as the reverse complement.
GTTTCTGCACTCCGTAGAACGGCATGTTGGTCTTCATGTAGGCCTGCATCCCTGGTGCCTTCCCTGGGTCGGCAACTTCGGCGAGAGCGCGTTGCGCATAGGCCGTCGCCGCCTCCACCAGAGTCGAGCTGTCTTCAGCCACGTGCCTTGCGGAACCCGGCAATTGTGTCCCCAAGGGCCGTACCTCCGATGATGACAACAGTTGTCAGGGCAATCGGGCTGGTCGAGCTGGTATCGACGGTGAAGCCGAGGGCATCGAAGAAGGCAGGGTTGAGGAGCTGCTCGTTCAGCAACAGGTAGATCACCGGTGCTGCGAACAGGACATTGAGTGCCAGGTTGACCGAGGCCAAGGCCCAGGTCCAGCGGCCGGTCCGATACTTCACGAGCTCGAAGACCACCTCCAACACCAGCACGACGATCAGGAACGGCATCCAAAACGACCAGAGGTCGGGCTCGAAGAGGGGGATGGGCGACCCATCGGCAGCCGTGACCGGAGACACCGTCTTGGAGAGCGTCAGCACCGCGATGGCCAGGGTGAGGAACACCACGGATGCAATCGTCTCGCCCAGCTTGACTGACCCCTTGGATGGGAGCGGCGGCAGTTTGGAGAGGTCCCATCCCCCGATCGCCGAGCCTTCCCCGCTCCTTTCGAGAATGGCGAAGACCAAGGTGACCCAGAAGGCGATGTGGAGCAGAACCGTCAGCCCGACACCCACTGCGCTCCCGAATGCGGCCCCGATCCCCTCGTCCGCGAACAATGAGGCCACGAAGACCACGGCCATCACGATCGGGACGACGGTGACGAAGAGGACCGAGAGGAAGCGCTTGTAGTCGAAGAACAGCTCCGGTCCGATCAGATGCCCGGGGCGCCCGGAGAACCCGGAGGCAAGCCGGTCGGGGTCCCCCAACTCGACCAAGGCCTCGACCTCCGCCTCCTTGGGTGGCGCCCCATCCGCGAGACGAGCCTCTATGGCGTCGTCGATGGAAGCTCTCAGCTCCGCTTCGATGTCGGCGCGTTGACCCTCGGGTATCGATCGCAAGGTCGCACTCACGTATCTGTCGGTCAGCTCAGTCATTTCGAGTCTCCTCGGATGAGTTCTTCGAGATTCCCGGTCATTTCCAGCCAGGCAGCCATCAGCTCGCGGGCCAGAGCGTGTCCCTGGTCACTCGTGGCGTAGTACTTCCGTGGCCTGGTCCCGTCGGTGTCCCATTCGCTGGTCAGCAGACCCTGGGCTTCGAGCCTCCGGAGCAGGGGGTAGAGGGTGTTGGCGTCGACTTCCACGCCGGCAACCTCGAGCCTCTCCAGGAGCCCGTAGCCGTAGCCGGGCGTGCGCAGGACGAGCAGGCAGGCAAGGAGCACCGAGCCCCGACGCAGCTCCCTGAGGTGCGCCTCTAGCTGTGTGTCCTCTGTGCTCATGTCTTGAACAATAGTGTGTCTTACACAGTATTGTCAAGATCAGGTGATAGAGATCTCGAAGGTCCCGTCGTCGTGAACAGAAAGGCGGTCTCCGGATTCCAGGACCGTCACCGAGTCGCGCTCCACCACCAACCCCGGACCGGTGGCGGTGAACCCACCCGGCAGCTGGTCTCGATCCCACACCGTGCCCTGGGACGATGTCCGAGCAACGGGAGTCCCGGACCGCCGAGGCAACTGGCCCCAACTCATCGGTGCGTCCCCGATCATCTCGGCGCGAAGGTTGACGAGTTGGACCGCATCGGTCGGAAGGTCGAATCCGAAGCGAGAGCGGTGGGCCTCCTCGAATCGAGAGCGAAGCCGTGACCAGTCGCGATCTGCACGCACCGCGAGCTCATGAGACTGGCCCAGATATCGGACCTCGGCAAACAGTTGCACCGTGGGATCGGACCCGGGCAGCATCCGGTCGTACGCATCGCGCGCCTGTCTCTGGATCTCGGCCACCTGCCCGGCGAGGAGGGGAGAGCCCTCGGCGAGAAGAACGGTGCGAGTGGCGTCGGCCCTGGGACGGGCAAGGAGCAGGCCGAGGGCGGAGAAGACCCCCGAGAGCGGGGGAATCAGCACGGTGGCGATGCCGAGACGCCTGGCCAGGTTCGAGGCGTGGAGCCCTCCGGCACCGCCGAATGCGATGAGGGCGCCCTCTCTCGGGTCGATGCCCTCCTCGACCGAGACCGAGCGGATCGCCCGCTCCATGTGGGAGTCGACCACTTCGAGGATGCCACTGGCGGTCTCTTCGAGATCGAGGCCGAGAACACTGCCCAGTTTGCCGAGGGCCAAAGCCGCCGAACCGTGGTCGAGCGACATCGACCCAGCGAGGGCGAGATCCACTGGGAGACGGCCGAGCACCACATTTGCGTCGGTGACGGTGGGCCGGGTCCCACCCCTTCCGTAGGCTGCAGGGCCTGGATCCGCCCCTGCCGACTGCGGCCCGACCCGCAACGCACCGCCATCGTCACGCCAGGCGATGCTCCCGCCTCCGGCGCCGATGGTGTTTATGGGGAGCGTCGGGACCCGGTTGACCCGACCTCCGATGTTTCGCCCCGGCACGGCGACTGCCTGCCCGTCGCTGATCCGGCACACATCCGTGGACGTTCCCCCCATGTCGAAGCTGAACGCGGTGCGGTAGCCCTTGAGCCGGGCCAGTTCGGACGCAGCCACTACCCCGGCGGCCGGTCCGGACAGGGCGAGCCGGCCGGCCAGTCGAGCAGCGGTCTGGAACGGGAGCAGCCCGCCGGCGGACGTCATGATCAGCTTGCTCTCGATGGCGATTCCCACTCGGAGACGGTCGAGGTATCCCGAAATCTCGGGTGCGATGTAGGCGTCGAGGACCGTCGTCGCGATGCGCTCGTATTCCCTGAAGCCCGGCGAGACGGTGGCGCCCGTCGAAACCGGAACTCCCAGCGCATCCGCGATCCGGGCGGCAACACCCTCCTCCTCGCTGGGGTCCTCGAATGACCGGACCAGGGCAACAGCCACCGCCTCGGGCCGGGCCGAGGCCAAGGCGGGCATCAACGAAGCCAGGTCGCCGTCGTACCCGAATCGCATTGCCCCATCGACCAGCGGCGTTGGGCGGTCGAAGAAGGGGTCATACAACGAGGGTCGGGCCTGACGGCCGATTTCGATCAAGTCCTCGAAACCGGCTGTGGTCACCAGGGCGACTCGGGCCCCGCGTCCCTCGAGCAGGGCATTGGTCCCGGCGGTGGTTCCGTGTAGGAAAGTGCCCGCCCGCGTGCCGCCCACGGTTTCAACGGCATCGAGGACTCCCCGCTCCTGAGGCCTCGTCGTGGGCACCTTTCCCCCGATCAGCTCCTCGCCATCGAAGGCAACGACGTCGGTGAAGGTGCCTCCGACATCCACCCCGATGGTCACGGCCATCCGATTAGCCTCGCCGGGCCATGCCGGTGAGCGTCGCCCCCACTCCGAACCCCAATGCCGCCAAGTTCTCTGTGGGAGAGGCGGTCGGAGGTCCAGCCACTTTCGTGGCCGGAGCGAACCCTGAAGATCCCATGGCGGCCGGACTGCTGGGGATTGCCGGGGTGACGAGCATCTTCATGACCGCTGACTTCGTCACCATCTCCAAGGCTCCCGACACCCCGTGGGAGTCGATCATCCCCGAGGCGACGGCGATCCTAGAGAGCCGCTTCGGGGCCTGACCTCAGGGAACGGGCACGGTGATCGGGCGGGCCACGCCGTCGGGCCCGGGGGCGATGGCCACCACCATCCATCCCCCGCCGGGGCTCTGGACCCCACCCACCACCGCTGTTGCCCCACTTGCCGCGACCGCGGCCTCCTCGACCTCGACCGGGACCGGATTGATGGTCAGCGGCATCTGGCCGGCACCGGAAACCTGGCCCAGGACCGGAGGCATCATCACCTGAGGCCCGGCGTCTGTCACCCGAACGTCAACGGTCACAGTGAACGGAGCCTGCCGGCGGTATGGCTCCTCGCCATCTGCGACCAGGGAGCGGACCAGGACGGTCACCCGGTAGTCGGTGGCATCCAATTCCTCCACGCTCACCGCCCGAACCCACTCCACGAACACCCGGGTCGACTCCGGTGCCGGCGGCTCCGGGACCCCGGCCGGCATCAGGGCGGCCAGGGCCAGGCGGCTCTCCTCTGAGCCATCGACCCCGATGTACTCCGCAGTGAACCACTCGGCGTGGGCCGCGGCCTGCTCCACGATCCGCTCCGGAGCAACGGCGTAGAGATCGGCCTCCGCAACGACAACGGGGGCCGCTGTCTCGGGGACCGGCGCGGGCGGGACAGTGCCCGCAGTCACAACTGCGACCGAGCCCTGAGCGAGGGTCGAGGCGGCGGCCATCGTGCTCTGGGCAGGGTTCGTCGCCGGGCGACCGGACATGAACGAGTAGGCGAGCGCGCCGAGCACGATGGCGCCGGCGAGGGCGAACATCCACCGTTGCCGGTCCCCGCCCTTCGACTCGAGCGTCTCCCATGGGATCCGCTCATAGACCTCGTTCCTCTCTCCATCCATGGTCCCGAACCTATGCAGAGCAGCCTGGCGGTTCAAGAGTGTCGTGCCTCCGAGGCACGATCTTCCTCAACCGGGGAACCTCCAAGCATGGGGCTATCGTTTCGCCGGTCATGGCTGTCAACCCCGACCCCAAACCGGGCCGTTGGATTCTCCCGCTCGTCATCCTCGGGATGATCGCCTTCACCTATTTCTTCGTCAGCTCCCTACCCGAAGGCTCGCCGACCACCACCCTGGCCGCAGCACCATCCACCACCGTCGCCCCCGGAGACGGGGGCACCACGGTCCCCGGCACCGGGACCACGGTTCCGGGCTCGGCTGAGGCATACATCGCCGAGCTGGACACGATCAACGAGTCGCTACAGGTCCTGGCCACCGAGTTGGTGACCGTGAACGATGGCTTCGACGCGGACCCGCGCACGGTCGAGTTCGACGATGCGGTGAGCCGGTTCGGTGTCGTCGCCACCGACACTCAGGCCCTCGCCGACCAGGTAGCCGCGCTTTCGGTGCCACCGGGGCTGGAAGCCAATCAACAGGCGCTGGTCACAGCAATCGACTTCTGCGCGGGCGCGGCCCAGGACGCGCTCGACGGATTGCAGAGCACCGATACCGGCGAGTTGCGCAGCACCGCCGTCGAGGCCTACACCACGTCGGCGACGGACTTCGACACCGAGGTCCAGAATGCGCGCAACGCAGCCGGAGTGACCCCAGACGCCTGATGGGGGTCGAATTTCGGGTCGTCGAGCCCGATCAATTCCCGACGCTGGTCCAGACCATGGGGTTGGCGTTTCATTTCGACCCGCCTGAGGACGACCATTTCCAGCAGATCCTTCCCCTCGAGCGGACCTTCGCCGGGTTCGACGGCTCGGAGATGGTGAGCAGCGTTTCGGCTTTTTCGCTTCAGATGACGGTCCCCGGCTCCGTCGTCCCATGCGGCGGTACCACCATCGTCTCGGTCGCCCCCACCCATCGCCGCCAAGGGGTGATGCGGGCGATGATGCGCCGACATCTCGACGACGTCCGGGAGCACGAGGAGCCGATCGCAGCGCTATGGGCATCGGACAGTGCCATCTACGGCCGGTTCGGGTACGGGATGGCAGCTATGGCCTATCGGCTTACGGTGCAGAGGGATCACGTCGAGTTCCACCGCCGCGCTCCCGACCCGGCACCGGTGCGGCTCGTTGACGCTGACGAGGCTCGAGCCCTGCTCATCCCCTTCTACGACCGGATTTCTCCCACAACTCCCGGCTTCTACGAACGGCCTCCTGCGTGGTGGGACCACCGCGTGCTGGTCGACGAGGAGCACCGTCGCGGTGGAGCCTCTTCGTACCGCTACGCGGTGGTGGACGGTGTCGAAGGGATCGAGGGATACATCCAGTACCGGGTGAAGAGCGGTTGGGCCGATGGTCACGGCGCCGGTGAGGTGCGGGTGAGCGAGTTGTTCGGGACCACCCCGCAATCGTGGGCCGGGCTCTGGTCGTACGCCTTGCATCATGACCTCATCGCCGAAGTGACTGCCGAGCGTCGCTCGGGCCAGGACCCGATCTTCGACCTGCTGGCAGGTGTCCGACGCGCCGGTGCCCATCGATCCGACAGCCTTTGGGTCCGGGTGATGGACGTCCCACGGGCACTGACTGCCCGCAGCTACTCGGCGCCGCTTGATGCGGTGATCGAAGTGCGGGACCCGATCGGGGATTGCGATGGTCGCTACCGCCTCGTTGTCTCAACAGAAGGTGCCGAATGCGAGCGGACCGATGCCGAGCCCACGATCACCATCGACGCCGAGGACCTCGGGGGGGTATATCTGGGCCGCTCCCGGCTGCAAAGCCTGTCCCGGGTCGGCCGGGTTGGCGGGAACGAGACGGCGCTGGCAGCAGGAGACGCCGCATTCAACTGGGACCCCCAGCCCTGGTGTCCCGAGGTGTTCTGAACCGAACGTCAGCCGTACGAGAGCTCCAGCACGTGGAGACAGCCATCTATCACGGCGAAGCACCGCGGACGGTCGAACCCGCGATTCAAGACGGCAGCCGTCAATGTCCCGGTCGGCATCAGATACTCCTCTCCGGCATGTAACAGCAAGCCGCCAGACACGGCTTGCAACGCCATGCATGCACCTTCGTCTTCGGTTGGCGCCTCGGCGAGGATGACCAATGGTGCGTTCGGATCGATCGCGACCTCCACAAAGTGCCGCAACTCTCCGTCGGCATCCCATATCGCCGCTGCCCCACCCGCAAGGCCGGCGAAGAAGACCCCCGCGTCCCAATCGAGGCCGTGAGTGATGAGATCCGGGACATTCTCAAATGACGTCTGCTCCCAGCGCGGGTTGGCGGGCTCGGCATCGAACCAAGCGTCCTGGTAGTTGCGGCTCCACCACATGGCCACCGTTGAAGGTTCGACCTCCCCCAACGGTCCGCAGGCCACGACACGACCGGCGAAAGCAGCCACATAGAGCTGGCGTAGGTCCCCTTGTAGATAGAGGCTGTTGTCCCTCGTGAGCAGGCGTAGCTGGTCGTCCCAGATTCGAAGCTCCCTACCCCGATCGGTCGGGTAGAGAGCCAACACTCTGAGCTCCGCATCTCCGGACGTCACCCAGAGCCATTCCGTGTCATTTCCATCCTCATCCGGCGGGAGCTCCGGGACGGTGGACTCCCAGGAACCAGACTCATTCCAGAGCTTCCAGAGCCCGGTTGCGCCACATACGCCAAGGAGCCCGCCCTTGCCCCATCTGACCGACCGGGGTGGTCCGAGTTCGGCTACCGCCGCAGGAATGACCAACTCCTCGACCAGGCCCCCATGGTCGGCAAGACCCAGGAAGGGTCGACGTCGATCCCCTCCGACCGTGATCAGGCCCGGGCTGTGGTCGACCACGAAGTCGACGCGGGCATCGGCTAAATCGAGGCGGCGCCATGACGGAGCGGTCACTGTCAGCCGAGCGTAGGTCGAACTCCTAGTAGCACTGGAGAATCATCCAGGCCGATTCCCAGTCACGACGCCGGATCGCATCGTCGGTCATCCAGAAGTAGAGCCGCCCCCCGTCGCCCCACATCATCCGGGCGTCCGGATCGGAGTCGACCTGGAGCAACAGTTGCCACTCCGCCGCCCCCTCTTTGAGCTCGGCCGCCCGCGGATCCTCGTAGGCGGTGGTATCGCCGGCGTACAGCCCATGGGACACCAATTGGCACTCCAGTCGCATATCACCCTGAATCGTGTCGGCATATCCGAACATCCTGTGAGCCAGCGAGTCGACGTCTTCTGTGGCCTCGACGAAGGCGAGTTGCTCGTCGGGCGACATACCAAGGGCTTCGAGATCGTCTGATTCGAAGCCGACATGAGTCATTTCGAGAGCAGGGACCAGATGAACTGATCGATACCGCGCCTCCTTTGGGACCGCCTCAGGAATCGGCCGGAGCGCGAGTGCCTCCTCCGGCGTGGACCACAGGACGCGCCAGGCTCCACGCTGTGCGGGGTCGAAACCCCAAACCTCCTGTTCCGACTCGTAGAAGAAGGAGAGCAAGCCGTGACCGGGAAGGCCAGATTCGGGAATCGCCGTCATCTCCTGGAGATCGATCTGAGCAACGAATGACAGGGGCGATCCCCTCCATTCCGGCCATGATGTGCCTTCGGGAAGGTCCGGCTCTCCGCCGAGGCGGCTCACCCCGACCGGAGTCCCATCGGATAGGTCCGACGGCTCAGGCCGCAGACGGATAGACGGGCGGTCGAGAGCGAGCAATTGGTCAACCCATCGCGCCAGACCGGCCAGTTCGAGTTGCTCTCGAAAGTCACGTGGCGCAGCACCGATTCCAGCGTCAGCCTTTGGTTGCTTCTTCCACCGATCAAGCCAACCCATCGATGATTGGCAGGCTATCTGGCCATGTGGCAGTGATGTGAAGGCCGGCTGGCGCCGGCCTTCACATCAGATGTCGTAGTAGAGGTGGAACTCGTAGGGGTGGGGACGGAGCCGCACCGGGTCGACTTCGTGCTCGACCTTGTAGTCGATCCAGGCCTGGATCAGCTCCTTGGTGAACACACCTCCGGCGAGCAGGAACTCGTGATCGGCCTCGAGGGCGGCCAGGGCCTCGGGGAGGCTCCCCGGGACCGAGGGCAACCCTGCAAGCTCCGCAGGCGGCAGGTCGTAGATGTCCTTGTCCACCGGGTCGTGGGGCTCGATCCGGTTCTGCACCCCGTCGAGACCGGCGAGCAACATCGCCGCGAAGGACAGATAGGGGTTGCAGGACGGGTCGGGACAGCGGAACTCGAGCCGCTTCGCCGCTGGAGCCTGGGAGTACTGGGGGATCCGGATCGCCGCCGACCGGTTCCGGCTCGAATACACCAGGTTGACCGGAGCCTCGTAGCCGGGCACCAGGCGGTGGTAGGAGTTGGTGGTTGGAGCGGCAAAGGCGAGGATCGCCGCCGCGTGCTTGAGCAGCCCGCCCACGTACCAGCGCGCCATGTCGGAGAGGCCGGCGTAGCCGGACTCGTCGAAGAACAGCGGGGTGCCGTCCTTCCACAGTGACTGGTGGGTGTGCATCCCCGACCCGTTGTCCTCGAAGATCGGCTTGGGCATGAAGGTGACCGTCTTCCCCGCCTGCCAGGCCGTGTTCTTCACGATGTACTTGTAGAGGGTCACGTTGTCGGCGGTGCGGAGCAGGGTGTCGTACCGCATGTCGATCTCGGCCTGACCGGCGGTGCCCACCTCGTGGTGCTGGACCTCGATCTGGATCCCGGCCGCCTCCAGGTTGGCGGTCATCTCCGAGCGCAGATCCTGGAAATGGTCGGTCGGGGGCACCGGGAAGTACCCCTCCTTGTACCTCGGTTTGTAGCCCAGGTTCCCGCCCTCTTCGTGGGCCCCGCTGTTCCACGAGCCCTCCACCGAGTCGACGTAGTAGAAGCCCGAGTACTGGTTCTGGCCGTAGCGGACGTCGTCGAAGATGTAGAACTCGGCCTCCGGGCCCCAATACGAGGTGTCGGCGAGGCCGGTGCTCACCAGGTAGTCCTCGGCCTTCTTCGCCACGTACCGCGGATCGCGCTCGTAGGGCGCCCCGGTGATCGGGTCGTTGACGAAGCAGTAGAGGATCAGCGTCTTCCGGTCGCGGAAGATGTCGTCGATGGCCGTGGTCGGATCCGGGATCAGGAGCATGTCCGACTCCTGGATCTGCTGGAAGCCCCGAATCGAGGAGCCGTCGAAGCCAAAACCAGCCTCGAAGGAGTCCTCGGTCAGCTCGCGCGCCGGAACCGTGAAGTGCTGCACCTGGCCGGGCAGGTCGCAGAATCGAAGATCGACGAATTCGTACCCCTCGCTCTTGACGAGGGACAAGACGTCATCTGGCGTCTTGGTCACAGGGCCTCCTTTAGGTCCAATAGTGGTGAACGGATGCGTTCTATCGGCGGCGGGTTTCTCATCGGTTGCGGAATTATGAACACTGTGTTTCGGGGATTCCAAGCGGATGCCGACGAGGTGCCGCCGCCTCGACTCGGCTACTACCGTCCCGCCACGTCATGCCAGCCACCGTAGTCCTGGGCGCCCAATGGGGCGACGAGGGAAAGGGGCGGGTTGTCGACTACTTCGCGGAGTCAGCGGACTTCGTGGTGCGCTTCCAGGGCGGAAACAACGCGGGCCACACCATCGTCGTCGGTGACCAGCGCCTTGCGCTCTCACTGATCCCATCAGGGATCCTCTATCCCCATTGCACCCCGGTCATCGCCTCGGGAACTGTCATCGACCCCAAGGTCCTTCTCGATGAGATGGACATGGTCGCGGGGCGCGGCCTCGACCCGTCCCGGGTCCGGATCTCATCAAACGCGCATCTGATCATGCCCTACCACCGAAAGCTCGACGCGATGATCGAGCGCTTTCTGGGCAAGAACCAGATCGGGACCACCAAGCGGGGCATCGGCCCTGCCTACACCGACAAATACGCACGTTTCGGAATCAGGGTCCAGGACCTTTTCGACGCCAAGATCTTCAGGGAGAAGGTGGAGGCCGCCCTGGACGAGAAGAACCGGATCCTGCCCCGGATCTACAACAGCCTCCCCATGGACGCCGGCGAAATCGTCACCGAGTACCTCGGCTACGCCGAGCGACTCGAGGAGCACGTCACCGACACCTCGCTCTTGATCTGGGAAGGGCTCGAAGCCGGCAAAGAGGTCCTCTTCGAGGGCGCCCAGGGAACCCTGCTCGACATCGATCACGGCACCTATCCCTTCGTCACCTCCTCCAGCCCATCCGCGGGCGGGGCCGTGGTCGGCTCGGGGATCGGGCCCAAGGCCATCGGTGAAGTGATCGGAGTCGCCAAGGCCTACATCTCGCGGGTGGGCACCGGCCCCTTCCCGACTGAGCTCCACGACGAAATCGGGGATCGCATGATCGAGCTCGGCGGCGAGTACGGAACCGTGACTGGCCGTCGCCGGCGCTGCGGCTGGCTCGACCTCGTGGCCCTGCGCTACGCGACCAGGGTCAACACCTTCACCAAGCTGTTCATCACCAAGATGGACATCCTCTCTGCTTTCGACACCATCAAGGTGGCGGTCGCATATCAGAGTCAGGGAGAGCGCCACCTCCACTTCCCGTCACAACAGAGCGTGCTGTATCACTGCGAGCCCGAGTACGAGGAGCTGCCCGGGTGGGGTGAGGACATCACTGGGGTCCGGACTTTCGACGACCTACCGGGGGCCGCGAGGTCGTACATCGAATACATCCAGGACTCGGTCGGGGTCGCCGTGGGCTGGGTGTCGGTGGGCCCGGAGCGCAGCCAACTCATCTCCGTGTCGTGAGAGTCCTTCTGGTCGGCAGCGGCGGGCGTGAGCACGCTCTGGGGTGGAAGCTGGCTCAATCGTCGAGAGTCAACGAGCTGATCTCGATCCCCGGCAACCCGGGCCTCGCTGATCTGGGCCCGGTGGTGGAGGGAATCCGGGCCGAAGACATCGGCGCCATCGCCGCCATGGCACGGGTACAGAAGGTCGATCTGGTGGTGGTGGGCCCTGAGGGCCCACTGGCGGCCGGGCTCGTCGACGCCTTGGATCGGTTAGGTGTGCCCGCCTTCGGCCCGAGCCGCGCTGCGGCCCGTCTCGAGGCGTCCAAGAACTACGCCAAGGAAGTGATGGTCCGCGCCGGGGTGGCCACGGCAGAGTCGGCATCGTTCACCGAGCCCGAGGCGGCGCGGGAGCACCTCGATCGGGCAACCACCCCGTATGTGGTCAAGGCTGATGGGCTGGCCGCAGGGAAAGGGGTCCTGGTCACCGACTCCCGTGCAGAAGCCCTGGCCTGGGTGGAGCAGTGGCTTCCGTCGGGCCCGGTGGTGATCGAGGAGTTCTTGGATGGCCCCGAGGTGAGCGTCTTCGCGGTGTGCACGGAGCGTGGGGCGGTCGTTTTGGAGCCTGCGCGCGACTACAAGCGGCTCCTCGACGGCGACCAGGGGCCGAACACCGGCGGTATGGGTTCCTACTCCCCGGTCGACCTTCCCCGGGGCCTGGTCAACCAGACCCTGACCTCGGTCATCCAGCCTGTCCTCGACCAGATGGAAGAAGAGGGGGCACCGTTCAGGGGATTCCTCTATGCCGGATTGGTGCTGACGGCGGGAGGCCCGCAGGTGTTGGAGTTCAACGTGAGACTCGGCGACCCCGAGACGCAGGCTGTCCTGCCCCGACTCGAGTCCGATCTCATCGAAGTCCTCGAGGGGGCGACCCCGATCTGGTCAGACATGGCGACCGTCAACGTCGTTCTCGCCGCTGCCGGCTACCCGGAGTCGCCGGTGCCCGGAGCCGCCATCACCGGGCTGGCCTCGATCGGCAATGACGTTCTGGTGTTCCATGCCGGCACCCGCAAGGTGGGCAAGCAGATCCTCGTGGATGGAGGACGGGTGCTCAGCGTTGTGGGCACCGGTCCGACACTCCCCGACGCTCGGGAGCGGGCGTACGCCGCGGCAGACCGGATCAGTTGGCCCGGGATGCAGCGCCGTGCCGACATCGGGCCTGAACCCGAGCCATTGGGTCAGTCGTAGGAGTGGCGGAACATCAAGGCGATGCGCGGCGGGGCGGAGGCAACCTTGGGCACCGTGTGCTCCCAGTCGCGCTGACAGGCGCCGCCCATGACGACGAGGTCCCCACCACCTAGGTCGAAAGCCCGCGATTGGCCACCGCCTTTGGGTCTGATCAAGAATCGGCGAGGGCCGCCCAGTGACACGGTGGCCACGATCGAGTGGGGCAACTCCCTGGCGATCCGATCACCGTGCCAGGCAACCGAATCGGCACCGATCCGATACCAACCAGCGCTGATACGGTCCATGGGGACCCGGTAGTGATCGGAGAGGATGTCCACCATCGCCTCCAGAACCGGGTGCGAGCCGGCGTCGACCTGCCCGACGAGACGCGGGGTGCGCACCATCTTGTCGTACATCCTCACCTCAGGCTGTTGCCACGACACCGTCTCGGAGAGGAACTCGTAGAGGCGGGCGTCCCCGGCAAGCCACCCCGGGGCGTAATCGAGCCAGCTCAAAGGGTCGAGCTCGATCCGTTCCAGATCCGTGAACGCCGGGTCTGGCGCCGGCTCCCGATCCCCGAAGAGCGAGGGCTGTATCGCTTCGAAAGCGAACATGTGTTCGATTGTAGTCTCTTCTTCGGGCAATGGGGATCGCTTGGCGCGGTTCGGTTACCGTGCCGGGATGCCACACAAGGTCGCAATCGTGATGGGCTCGGGGACCGACCGACCCGTGATGGAGAAGGCGGGAGCCGCTCTCGAGCAGTTCGGGGTCGAGCACGACACGAGGGTCCTCTCAGCGCACAAGACCCCGGACCAGGCCATCGAGTTCGCGGCAAGCGCTGCGGACAACGGGTTCGAGGTGATCATCGCCGGAGCAGGGAAGGCCGCCCACCTCGCCGGGGTGATGGCTGCCAAGTCACTGCTGCCTGTGATCGGCGTCCCGCTCAATGCCTCGCTCGACGGGATGGATTCTCTTCTGGCAACCGTGCAAATGCCCACCGGGATCCCGGTGGCGACGGTTGCCATCGACGGAGCCCACAACGCTGCCTTGCTGGCCGTGGCGATCCTTGCGATCAACGACGAGGAGTTGCGGCAGCGGCTGGCCGATTACCGGGCTGACCTCGCCGCGAAGACCCTGGCCGGGTAGAGACCCACGGCAGCCGATACCATTCGGCACCAATGAGTGACATCGCGTTCGAGAAGCCGGATCCCCGGGACTTCCTTGACATCGACTCACTGCTCTCCGACGAGGAGATCCTGCTCCGGGACACGGTCCGCAACTACGTGCAGAAGGAGATCGTCCCCAACGTCGGCGACTGGTGGGATGAGGGCGTGATCCCGCACGCCGAACTGGCCAAGGCCTTCGGCGATATCGGGCTCCTCGGGATGCACCTCGAGGGCTACGGGTGCGCTGGCACCTCAGCGACCGCCTATGGATTGGCCTCACTCGAGCTCGAGGCCGGTGACTCCGGAATCCGCTCCTTCGTCTCGGTCCAGGGCTCTCTCGCCATGTTCCCGATTTGGAAGTTCGGGTCCGAAGAGCAGAAAGAGACCTGGCTACCGCGAATGGCCAGCGGTGAGGTCATCGGGTGCTTCGGGCTCACCGAGCCAGACTCGGGCTCCGACCCGTCCTCGATGCGCACCAATGCCAAGCGGGACGGCTCTGATTGGGTGATCTCCGGAACCAAGATGTGGATCACCAACGGGTCGATCGCCGACGTCGCCATCGTCTGGGCTCGCACCGATGAAGGGGTGCGCGGGTTCATCGTCCCCACCGACAGCCCCGGCTTCTCGGCACCCGAGATCAAGAAGAAGGCCTCGCTACGGGCCTCAGTCACCTCGGAGTTGATTCTCGACGGAGTGCGGATCCCCGACGATTTCGCCCTGCCCGGGGTCTCTTCGATGCGAGGACCGTTGTCGTGTCTCAACGAGGCCCGGTTCGGAATCGCCTTCGGCGCTATCGGCGCGGCCCGCGCCTGTTACGAGTCAGCTCTCGACTATTCGATCGAGCGCCATCAGTTCGAGCAGCCGATCGCGGGGTTCCAACTGACTCAGAAGAAGCTGGTCGAGATGATGGTGGCAGTCCAGAGGGGAACCCTGGTGGCGTTGCACCTCGGCCGCCGCAAGGACGCCGGCAAACTGACTCCCGAGCAAGTCAGCTTTGGCAAGTTCGACAACGTGCGCAACGCCCTGGAGGTGGCCCGCACCGCTCGTTCCATTCTCGGTGCCAACGGGATCACCCTCGAGTATCCGGTGATGCGGCACATGTCCAATCTGGAAACGGTGTTCACCTACGAGGGCACAAACGAGATCCACACTCTGGTCATGGGTCAGGCGATCACCGGGATCAACGCCTTCACCTAGAACCGAGCTCGATCACCCAGAGCTCGTCCACCGGAACGAACCCAAGACTGTCCGCCATCGCCAAGGACGCATCGTTGTCGTCGTAGGCGCCCCAAACCGGTTGCAATCCTTTCGTGGCGAGATGGGATGCAAGCGCCAGGTAGCAAGCACGGGCATGCCCCTGCCGGCGGTGGCCTTCGACGGTGTCGATCCCGACGTCCCAAAGGGTCTCCGTGATCGATGCTGCGCCACAAACCGCGACCGTAGATCCGTCGACGATCCGGCGCGCCGCGATGTACGAGCCCTCGACTTCTGGAGCTAGTTCGGCGGGGAGCGACGCCAGAAACGACCCGTCGACGTCGACGATCTCGATGGTCTCATCGTGGTACGGCCCGACTGTCCCATCGAGCCGGTGGAGGACGGCGCGACGGGCATTGCCGTCCGGGGCGAGCCGGGAAGCATGCTCGAGGGCCTCGGGAATGACGAGTGCCTCGGCATCTTCGGCGAAGGAGGGTAGGGCCTGCTTCCACACTTCTGCACCCGGATATCCCACCAGCCCAACCGTGAACCCATCACTACCCACCACCACCCCACCGGAGGGGTCGCCGAAGACGCGGCCGTCTCCATGGAGGAGTATTGAGCGAACCTCGACCCAGCGCGGCAGGTCGGGCACTGCATCCAGCCAGAGGGCGCTGCTCATCGGGGGCATTCTCGTTCTACAAGAGGGGGGCGAGGTCGCCATTTGGCGACACCTCGATCCCATCGAGCTCGAGCCAGCGGGCGACCTCGTCCAACTCGACACGTAGCTCCCGACTCACCCTCGCGCGATCGACGCCTGGCTCGCCAAACGCCCCCTTCACCAACAACCGGCTGGCCTTTCGATCGGTCTTGAGGTCGACCCTCGCCACCAGATTTCCCTCGAGGAGGAAGGGCAGCACGTAGTACCCAAAGACTCGCTTCGGCTCGGGGACGTAGATCTCGATCCGGTAGTGGAAGTCCCAGAGCCGCTCCACGCGGTCCCGATAGAAGATGAGGTTGTCGAACGGCGACAGCAGCGCCCTGCCCTCTGTCTTTCGGGGCAGCCGGGCCTCGGGATGGAGAAACGCCGGTCTGTCCCACCCCGGCACGTCGACCTCGACGACCCGTCCCTCCGTTACCAGGCGTTTGATCAACGGCCGTGCTTGGGGCATCCGTATCCGGTAGTAGTCGGCGATGTCGTCCTCAGTGCCCACTCCAAGCGCCATGGCGGCACGCTCGAGGAGGATGGCCTGCGCGTCCTCCCTCGGCACGTCCGCTGCCTGCAGTTCGGCCACCGGGATGACCCGCTCGGGGACGTCGTACATCCTCACGAAATTCGGCCTGGCGGCGGTGGCCACCTTCCCCTCGGCAAACAACACCTCGAGGGCGATCTTGCCGTGTGACCAGTTCCACATCGGCGGCGCCAACTGCTCCTTGGCTCCGGCGTCGTCGAGATCACTGGTCCGGAGCGGGCCACGCTCCCGTACCTGCTCCAGCACCGCGTCGAGATATCCCGGCTTGTAGGCCACCGCCTGCTCGGCCCTGCTCCAACCCCAGCCGTGTGCCATCCGCCACCGAAACAATCTGTGGTCCGTGACCCGGAGCAGCGAGGCTACGTGGCCCCAGTACTCGAACATTTCTCCGGAATGCCAGATCCAATTGTCGAGAGCGGACCGGTCGTAAGGCCCGAGCCGGGAGAAGAACGGGCAGGTAGTGGGCGCGGCTGAAAACGTTCACCGAGTCGAGCTGGATGACCTGTAACCGGTCGACCACCTTCCTGAAATGACGCGCGTCCAGGCGCCCGGCGGGGCGGGGCTCGGTGAGGCCCTGCGCGGCCAGGGCGTAGCGGCGCGCCTGGTCGATCGTGATGGATCGCATGAGCCGGGCAGGGTAGACGGGGTTTCAAGCTGCCAATATCCCGTCGTGATCGAGAGGTACACCCTTCCCGAGATGGGCCGAATCTGGTCGGATCAGCGCCGCCTGGAGACCTGGATGGAAGTCGAGGCGTTGGCATTGGAAGCCTGGGCGGACCTGGGGAAGGTGCCGACTCCAGTGGCAGCGGCAGTTCGTGATGCAAAGTGCCCCACCCCCGCCGAAGTCGCAGTTCGGGAGGAAGTGACCAACCACGACCTGGCCGCCTTCGTGGATCTCCTCGGCGAAGCGGCGGGTGGAGACGCTCCGGCATGGGTCCACTACGGGCTCACCTCATCGGATGTGCTCGACACCGCGATGGGCACGCAATTGGCCGAGGCTTGCGACTTGCTGATCGAATCCCTGGCCACGGTCTTCACTGTGGTCAAGTCGCGTGCACTCGAGCACCGCTCCACGTACATGATCGGGCGCACCCACGGGATCTGGGCCGAGCCCACCACATTCGGTCTGAAACTGGCGGGATGGGCTTTCGAACTTGCAAGGGACCACGATCGGCTCCTCGCCGCCCGGAAGGTCGTGGCAGTCGGGAAGATCTCGGGGGCAGTCGGAACCTACGCCCACGTCCCCCACCAGATCGAACAGCTCGTGTGCGCTGGTCTAGGCCTCGCCGTGGAGCCGGCATCGACGCAGGTGACAGCCCGGGACCGCCACGCCCAGTACCTGCAAGCCATCGCGCTCACCGGGGCCTCCATCGAGCGAATGGCCACCGAGATCCGGCACCTGCAGCGATCGGAGGTCTCCGAGGTCAGAGAAGCCTTCGGTCGGGGCCAGAAGGGATCGTCGGCGATGCCTCACAAGCGGAACCCGATTCTTTCGGAACGACTGACCGGCATGGCACGCCTGCTCAGGGGATACGCCCAGGTCGGGGTGGAGAACGTCGCCCTGTGGCATGAGCGGGACATCTCTCACTCCTCCGCGGAGCGGGTGGTGCTTCCCGACGCGTCCGTCACCCTCCACTACATGCTGGTGAAAGCCAAAGGGCTCATCGAGAACCTTGTAGTCGACGTGGAGCGGATGAGGTCCAATCTCGACGCAACCAGAGGCCTGGTCTACAGCCAGGCGGTCTTGTTGGCCCTCGTCGATTCCGGGATCACCCGCGACCAGGCGTATCGGATCGTGCAGGCCCACGCCATGACGGTCTGGGAAGGTGAGGCGAACCTCTTACAGCGGCTCGAAGCCGACCCGGAAATCACTATCGACCCCGAGACACTGGCAGCCTGTTTCGATCCGGGAAGGGTGACGGACACCGCCGCGGTGGTCTTCGAGCGCCTCGAAGGTCTCGAATTGACCTGACCACCAGGCTCCCCGGCTCAGAGGTTGGGGTACACCGCCTCCAATTGCTCCCGAAACGAGGCCCTTGGGAGCAGGACCTGAGCCCCACCCGGAGTGAAGTGGTTGTCGGCCTCGATGGAGAACCGCGAGACCGAATCCTTGCTGATACCGCGGTAGCGCCATGCAGTCGATACCGCTTCGCCGAAACCCCAAGAGGAGTCAAGCCGGACCGACTCCGCAACGGCGGCCAACTTGTCGGTCAGGGACACTGGAGAGGAAAAGCCCGCCGCTTTGTCGGCAAGCTGGAAGAGGATGTCCTGCTGTCGCTCCTGGCGAGCGAAGTCGGATCCGGCCACCTGAACCCAGGACCCGTTGCGAAGTTGCTCTGTGTGACGCGACCGCACCCAAGCCAGAGTCGTCTCGCCGTTGACCCGCCTGCATCCGCCTCCCGGGATATCCAGATGCGACTTGGCGTCCCGGGTTGGGAAGTCGACGCAGATGGTTGCGCCGCCCATGACGTCGACCACCCGGGCGAAGCCACCGAAGTTGACCCGAGCCACATGGTCGACCTGGATCCCGGTGTAGTCCTCGACCATGATCGCCAGCAGCTCCGATCCCGAGGCTATCCCGGTGCAGCCACCCAACCCCTCATTGAGGCGGGTCAGCGTGTCCTTGCACAGGTTCCAGACGTATAGGTCGCGAGGCAGGCTCACCATGATCGGATCGCTGCCGTCCTCGGGCTGAAGGGCCAAGATGATCACGTCGGCCAAGAAGCCGGTGGCATCTGCGCCGACCAGCAGATAGGAGGTGAAGTCTTCATCGGGAATCGGCGTTCCGAACGAGTGGGGGGTTAGCTCCCGGGCGTCGAAGGAGCTAGTCAGATCGAACTCGCCCGCCAGCTCGAGTTGATCCTGAAGTACCGCCTCTTCTCCCTCGGGATACGGTGCCGGTTCGACGAAGACGATGTTGCGGTCTGTTCCACCGCCGGGCTCCAGCGCATCCCGAGCCGACCCCGGATCGAAGTCCTCACTGGCCACGGTGTCCAACGCGGCCTGCACCTGAAACACGTAGAAAGCCCCCAACCCGAGAAGTGCCCCGGCGATGACGGCGATCGCCACCCTCAATGGGTGGAAGACCACGTACTGGACCAATCCCACTTCGCCATCGATGCTAGATATGGCTATCCGGGCGCTGAGTCGATGAAAACCGTGCCGGTGAACAGCGCGATCACCCTCCCGTCGGCACCTGTCACATCGACCCGGTAGGTCCCCAGCGTTCGGCCCCGGGAGACCTCCGCCACCGTCGCCTCGAGTCGATCACCGGCCCTGGCGGGCGCGGTGAGCACGAGATGGGTGTCGATGGCCACTGCGCGTTGTCCGGCGGCATTCGAGGCCAGCGAGAAGGCGCAATCGGCCAACGAGAACACCATCCCGCCGTGGCCGACCTCGAGGAAGTTGAGGTGACGGGGACCGACCTCCAGCGACACCACGATTCGGGAGTCCTCCACCAACACCAACTCGACACCGAGCGCCTGCGCGTAGGCGTCGTCGGCGAGCATCGACTCGACGGTTTTGGGCTCGAACCCGGGCATGGGCGACGAGATTAGGGGCCGGGTCGCCGCCACTACTCTGCCAACACATGGTTGCGCTGACCCATGTGGCCTCGGGCAAGGTCCGAGAGATGTACCAGGTCGATCCGGACCACCTCTTGCTGGTGGCCACCGACCGGATCTCTGCCTATGACGTGATCCTCGGCGAGCCGATTCCCGACAAGGGGCGGGTGCTCACCGGGCTCAGCCTCCACTTCTTCGACTACCTCGACACCCCGAACCACCTGGTCAGCACCGACCTGGGCCAGGTGCCCGGACTGGACGATGCGGAGGTGGAGGAGCTGTCGGGGCGGGCGATGCTGGTGCGCCAGGCCGAAGTGATCCCGGTCGAGTGTGTGGTCAGGGGCTACCTCTACGGCTCTTCGTGGCGTGAGTACCGCGAAGGTGGCGGACCGACCACGGAGCACCTTCCGTCGGGCCTCGTCCTCGCCGACCGCCTTCCGGAGCCGATCTTCACCCCTGCCACCAAGGCGACCACCGGGCACGACGAGAACATCACCGAGTCCCAGACCCGTGAACTCCTGGGCGACGACCTCTACGAGGAGCTGCGAACGAGGTCTGTCGACATCTACCTCAGAGCGACCGAGTACGCGGCCGCCAAAGGCGTCATCCTCGCCGACACCAAGTTCGAGTTCGGCTTTGCCGACGGTGAGCTGCTGCTCATCGACGAGGTGCTCACCCCCGACTCCTCCCGCTACTGGCCTGTAGACGAGTGGGTGCCTGGCCAGGACGTCCCCTCCTTCGACAAGCAGTTCGTGCGGGAGTGGCTCGACTCCACGGATTGGGATCGGAACCCACCACCTCCCGAGTTGCCGGATCACATCATCGAGGGGACGCGGTCCCGGTACGTCGAGGCCTATGAACGGATAACCGGCTCCACCTTCGAGGACTACCTGTCAGCCGGTCGATGAGAGTCACAGTCGACATCACCCGTCGACCCGAGATCTCGGATCCTCAGGGGACCACGATCCAACGTGCGCTCCATGACCTGGGCCACAATGAGGTGATGTCGGTGCGGGTGGACCGGGTTATTCATCTCGAAGTGGCCGGCGAGGACCCCGAGTTGGTCCGTGGCCAGGTGGCGGAGATGTGCCGGAAGGTCCTGACCAACCCGGTGCTCGAGGACTTCTCGGTGGAGGTCATGCCGTGAGGACCGCGGTGGTGGTCTTCCCCGGCACCAACTGCGAGCTCGACGTGATCCACGCCCTGACCTCATTGGGTGGGGAGGCGGAGTTGGTGTGGCACCGCGAGACCGACCTGTCCGACTTCGACGGCGCGGTGCTTCCTGGGGGCTTCGCTCACGGCGATTACCTCCGCACCGGGGCCATCGCCAGGTTCTCCCCAGTGATGACGGAAGTCGCCCGCATGGCGGCCGGAGGACAGCCGGTGCTCGGGATCTGCAACGGGTTCCAGGTTCTGTGCGAGGCGGGGCTTCTCCCTGGCGCCCTGATCGCCAACCGTGACCTGGCCTTCATTTGCAGGTTCGTCGAGCTCGAAGTGGTCGACACCGGGACCATCCTCACCAACGCCGCTCAGGTAGGGCAGCGGATCAGAATCCCGCTGAACTCGTATGAGGGAAGCTGGGTCGACCCCACCATGGCTGGGAGGGTCGCTCTCAAGTATGTCGACGACCCCAACGGCTCCCAGGAGGCTGCCGCCGCGGTAGCCAATGCGGCCGGCAACGTGGTCGGAGTCATGCCCCACCCGGAGCGGGGCACCGATGAGCTGTTGGGCTCGACCGATGGGCAGGTACTGCTCCAGGGGTTCCTCGACTCCCTGGTCACGGTGTGACCTCGACCACTGAGCCAATTCATCGCAGGCTGGGCATGACCGATGCCGAGCTCGAGTCGGTGGTCGGCATCCTGGGCCGCGATCCTCGCCCGGCGGAGCTCGCCATGTACTCGGTGATGTGGTCGGAGCACTGCTCTTACAAGTCGTCGCGGGCCCACCTGCGCCGTTTTCCGACCGAAGCGCCCTGGGTCGTGGTCGGCCCTGGAGAGAATGCCGGGGTGGTCGACCTCGGTGATGGCTGGTTGGCGGCGCTGCGCATCGAGAGTCACAACCACCCTTCCCTCGTCGAGCCGTATCAAGGGGCGGCCACCGGTGTTGGCGGGATCCTCCGTGACGTGTTCACCATGGGGGCGAGGCCCATCGCCCTTTGGGACCAGATTCGGTTCGGCCCATTGGAGGACGCTCACAACCGCTATCTGTTCAACGGAGTGGTGTCGGGGATCGCGGGATACGGGAATGCGGTCGGGGTGCCCACCGTCGGCGGAGAGCTCGAGTTCGACGACTGCTATTCGGGAAATCCCCTGGTCAACGTGATGTGCCTGGGCCTGATGCGCAGGGAGCAGCTCGTTCTGGGAACCGCGGGGTCTCCGGGGGCGGTGGCGGTGCTCTTGGGAAATGCGACCGGCCGGGACGGCATCGGCGGGGCTTCGGTGCTGGCATCGGCTTCCTTCGACGAGACCTCGTCGGAGAAGCGGCCCAGTGTCCAGGTCGGTGACCCGTTCGAGGAGAAGAAGCTGATCGAGGCCTGCCTCGAGCTCTACGACAGAGGGCTGGTCGTCGGGGTCCAGGATCTGGGTGCTGCCGGGCTTTCCTGTGCCACTTCCGAACCGGCGGGCCGCGCCGGAGTCGGCATGGACGTCGACCTGGATGCGGTCCACGTCAGGGAATCGGGAATGACTGCTCCCGAGCTCCTGATGTCCGAGTCACAGGAGCGGATGATGGCCTTCGTCGAGCCCGACCTCGTTCGGTCGGTCCTCGAGGTCGCCGAGAAATGGGAGATAGACGCGGCGGTGGTGGGTGTGGTCCGCGAAGGCGGCACTCTTACGATTCGTCACGCGGGTGAGATAGTGGCCGAGATGCCGGCAGCATCCCTCGCGGACGCCGCACCGGTCTACGACCGACCCCTGGCCAGACCCGATCGTTTGGACGAATTCTGGTCGGCAGATCAAGGAGTCCTCGACGGCGACCCCGGCGAGCTCGTCCTGCGCCTGCTCGGCGACCCGGCGGTGGGGTCCACGGCCTGGGTCCACGAGCAGTACGACCACATGCTCTTCCTCAACACGATCGTCGGGCCGGGCTCGGACGGGTCGTTGATCCGGATCAGGGGCAGCGAGAAGGGCCTCGCAGTCTCGACCGACGGAAGCGGGCGGCTGTGCCAACTCGACCCCAGGGCCGGGAGCGCCCGACTCGTCTATGAGTCTGCGCTCAACGTGGCCGTCACCGGGGCCCGCCCGATGGCTCTCGTCGACAATCTCAACTTCGGCAACCCGGAGAAGCCCGAGGTGATGTGGCAGTTCCGGGAGAGTGTCGAGGGGATCTCCGAAGCCTGCGAGGCCCTCGGGATCCCGGTGGTGGGAGGCAACGTCTCCTTCTACAACGAGAGCGAGGGCCAGGACATACACCCCACCCCGGTTGTTGGGATGCTCGGCCTTGCCGAACCGATCCCGGCGACTCCGCCGCGATTGACGCGAGCCAAGGAGGGAATGGAGATCTGGGAGATCGGGCCCGCGCCCAGCGCCAATCTTGCGGGCTCTGTCACACAGCGCGTCGTTCTCGACCGCCTCGCCGGCCGGCCCACGGCTCCTGACCCGGAAATGGCGCTCCGGTTGGTCGACCTGGTGGTGAGCTTGGCCCACGTGATCCCGGTCCTCCACGACGTCTCTGACGGGGGCAGAGCGGTGGCGGTGGCTGAGATCTGCATCGCCTCGGGAATCGGCGCCACAATCGATCGAGATGAAGTCTCCAGGCTGTTCTCGGAAGACCCACATCGGGTGATCGCTGTGTTCGAGCCGGGAGCCGTCGATTTGCCCGGTGACATCTCGCGTCGGCTGGGTGTGATCGGCGGGACAGCCCTGATCATCGGTGACGGCAGCCCGATCGATGTCGAGGCGCTGATTCGAGCCCACCGGGAAGCGATCCCTTCCCGGATGGCGGGTTAGCGACCGGGGGTCAGTCCGCCCTCTCCGTCCAGTTGCCCTTCTCGTCCCGCTCCCAGTGTGAGCCGCCGATCTCGACGACGACCGTGGCCATCCCCTTGACCTCGTTCTTGATCGTCTTCATGAGGGCCTTCGCCTCGTTCTTGATCGCCCTCACCTGTTCCAGCCGGTAGCGCAGCGGGACCTTGCCGCCGTCGGAGCGTGCCCGGATCGCCTCGGTGTGCTGGTCGGTTATCCGCCGGGTGACTTCGAGGAATCCGATGATGGTGAGCACCTGATCGTCGCTGAGATCGTCGAGGTGGATCTGCCCGGAGCGGCCGAGGGGCCCGTAGACCTCCACGCCGAGCTTTTCGGCGGCCGGGGTCAGCTCGACGAAGACCTTGCGCCGATCTGTGGGGTCGTTGACTCGACGGAGCAGCCCGGCAGTTTCGAGCCGATCGATGACGGCGGTGACCGCACCTGTGGTCAGCCCGGCCTTCCGGGCGAGGTCCCCCGCCGTCATCCGCTGGTGCTGGTCGACGATCTCGAGGCTTCTGAGGTCGGTTCGGTTGATCCCGATGAAATCGGCGAAGGCCTGATCGAGCAGGTCGCTCGCAAGCTGCGAGGCGCGCAGGGTCTCCAGAAGCAGCTCCACAGCAGCTTGCCGCTGTTCTCTTGACAAACTGATATCTTGATTCATAAGATACTCGTGAACTGAAGGATAGCAGGAGGTTCATCAAGTGTCATCCACGATGATCGAATCCCGCGGGCTGCGGCGGGTGTACAAGGCGAGGAAGGAAGAGATCGAAGCTGTGCGCGGGGTCGACTTCGACGTCGACACCGGCGAGATCGTCGGCTTTCTCGGGCCCAACGGCGCCGGCAAGACGACGACGCTGCGCATGCTGACCACGCTTCTCGAGCCCACGGGCGGAGAGGCGACAGTGGCTGGATGCGACCTGCGGAAGGACCCGGTAGGTGTCCGCCGCCGCATCGGATACGTGGCCCAGGGCGGGCTGACCGACCCGGAGGCCAGGGCCGGCGAGGAGATCGTCGACCACGCCCGGATGTACGGCATCGACAAGGCCACCGCCCGACGGAACGGCGAGGCGCTCTTCGAGAAGCTGGACCTCCCCGGTTTGTGGGCCCGTCAGTCCAAGACGCTGTCCGGGGGACAGCGGCGTCGACTCGACATCGCCATGGGCCTCGTCCACCAGCCAGGCCTTGTCTTCCTGGATGAGCCCTCAACGGGCCTCGACCCGCAATCGAGAGCGAATCTCTGGGACCACATTCGGCGGCTGCGCGACGACCTCGGAACAACCGTGTTTCTCACCACCCACTACATGGACGAGGCCGATGTGCTCTGTGACCGGATCCTGGTGATCGACGACGGGGCAATCGTGGGCCGGGGCACCCCTGATGAACTGAAGCGCCAGGTGGCCGGTGACTCGGTGATTCTCACATTCGAGCGACCTGAGTCCTCGATGGCAGTTGCCAACATGGCCGCCAGGCTCGAAGGGGCGACCGCTCCTCACATCGACGGCACCACTGTCCACTTCCAGGTCCCCGATGGCGCATCCGTGGTGCCCGTTCTCTTGCGGGCAATGGTGGAGCGAGACCTGGACGCCATCGGAATCGAAGTGAAGCGACCGACGCTCGACGACGTGTTCCTGACCATGACCGGCCGCTCATTGCGGGACACCCAAGAAGCGCCCGACGCCTCCGAGCGGGCGGCCTGAAGGAGAATGCGATGAAATTCCTGACCGATACCTGGCTCGTGTTCAACAGGGCGATGCGACTCTCGGTTCGCAACCCGGTATGGGTGGTTCTAGGGATGATCCAGCCCATCCTCTACCTGGCCCTCTTCGGGCCGCTCCTGGAGCCGTTGACCTCCACCCCAGGATTCTCTGAGGGGAGCGCATGGCAGTTCTTCGTCCCCGGGCTTCTCGTTCAATTGGGCATCTTCGGAGCGGCTTTTGCCGGATTCAGCCTGATCGCAGAGTGGCGCGCCGGCGTGGTGGAAAGGATGCGGGTTACCCCGGCTCGTCGCGGCGCTCTCCTGCTGGGACGGGTGCTTCGCGACGTGGTGGTGCTCGTGATTCAGGGCGCGATCCTGTGCGGCGCGGCGATCTTGTTCTTCGATCTCGAGGTGCCGTCGGAGAGCCTGGTGATCGGCCTGGTGGTAGTTGCTGCTCTCGGCGGGGCGATCAGCGCGCTCTCTTACGGCGTCGCTTTGAAGCTGAAGAGCGAGGACGCTTTTGCTCCCTTGATCAACGGGATCATCGTCCCCGTGCTGCTCCTCTCCGGGATCTTGCTCCCGATGTCGCTGGCACCGGGTTGGTTACAGACCGTGGCCGACTTCAACCCACTGACCCATGTGGTCGACGGTGTGCGTTCGGTGTTTCTCGGTGACAACACTTCCACGGAGGCCCTGATCGGGGTCGCCGTGACCCTCAGTCTCCTGTTGGTGGGCGTGTTCTACGGGACCCGGGTCTTCCGCAAGGAATCGGCCTGACGAAATTTGGATGGTGAGGGCGCATATATCGACCCTCACCATCCAAATTTCACGGGATCCGCGCGCATCTACGATCCCGACCGTGACGAAGACCATCGGGATCCTGACCGCGGGCGGTGACAGCCCTGGTCTCAACGCAGCCATTCGAGCCATCGGCAAGGCGGCACAGCGCGCCCACGGAATGCGGGTCGTCGGATTCAAGGACGGCTTCAAGGGTCTGATGCAGAACCGCTTCGTGAACCTCGATGAGGACTCGCTCTCGGGGATCCTGACTCGAGGAGGGACGGTCCTCGGCACGAGCCGGGCCAAGGTCGACAAGATGGAGATCGGGGACGGGCAGGTCATGGACGGCCGCGAGGTCATGCGCGAGATCATCGAACAGCACGAGATGGACGCTTTGGTGTGCCTGGGAGGTGACGGCACCATGCGCAACGCCCTCAAGCTGGAGGAAGTCGGAATCCCGGTGCTGGCCGTGCCCAAGACCATCGACAACGACGTCATGGGGACCGACGTCACCTTCGGGTTCGACACAGCGATGGGAATCGCCACCGATGCCATCGACCGCCTCCACTCGACGGCCCACTCCCATCACCGGATCATCGTCGTCGAGATCATGGGGCACGCCGTCGGGTGGCTCGCCCTTGGCGCAGGCCTTGCCGGCGGTGCCGACGTGATCCTCATCCCCGAGATCCCCCATGATGTGCAGGCGGTTGCCTCTTCGATCGTCGCCCGCAAGGAAGCGGGAAGCGCCTTCTCGATCGTTGCCGTTGCCGAGGGCGCCTATTCGGGAGAGTCGGCGACGGCCGAGAACGAGCTGCTCGGTGAGTTGCAAGAGGCAAAGGGCAACGACCGACGCCGGCTCAAGCACAGCCTGAAGTCGCTTCTCGCCGATCGCACCCAGCGGACCGAGCACCTCGCGACTTCTCTGGCCGAGCTCACCGGCCTCGAATCGAGGGTGACCATCCTCGGTCACGTGCAACGCGGCGGCACTCCGTCGTCGGCAGACCGGCTCCTGGCCACCCGCCTCGGCACAGCTTGCGCCGGTTACATCGCCGAAGGGCTGCACGGGGTCATGGTCGCCAGTCGTGGTGACGATGCCGAGCCGGTGCCGATCAAGGAGATCGCAGGGGTCACCAAGTATGTGCCGGTCGACCATCCCTGGGTCCTGGCGGCGCGTCATCTCGGCATCTCCCTCGGAGACTGAAGCGACGCCCGGCACCTAGCCTGGGCCTGGTGAGCACCCTGGGGGCAGTACTAGCCGGCGGCGCCAGCACCCGAATGGGGGCAGACAAGGCGGCCGTCGTCATCGAGGGGCGCACGATGCTGCAACGAGTCGTCACCGCGCTTGCCGCCGTCACTCCCCGGGTGGTCGTGCTCGGCGGGGAGAGGGAAGGGCTCGAGTCCTGGCCCGACCTGGTGCCCGGCGGCGGGCCGTTGGCGGGAATCGCCACCGCTCTCTCGCGAATGGACGAGGACCGTGTCTTGGTCGTTGCCGTCGACCAGCCTTTCGTTCGCTCGCAGACCCTGGGCCGGCTCGTCGAGACCGAAGCCGACCTAGCGCTGGTCCCGGTGGACCAGGCCGGCGTCCGCCAGGTGACATGTGCGGTCTATCCAAAGAGCATCGAGGAAGCGGCGGTCGAAGAAGCCAACGCCGACGGCTCGATGCAGAGCCTGCTCGACAGGGTGTCGTTCCAGGCGGTGACCCCGGAGACATGGACGGAATGGGGCGAGGACGGTAGGAGCTGGTTCTCGGCCGACACCGTCGAGGCCCTCGATGAGGGGAAGCTGCGATACCCCGAGACGTGAAATCGGGGCCCGTTCGGGCCCCGATTTCGCTGTCTGGCGGTGGCTGGGATTCAGGGGCTACTTGTTGTCGTCTCCGCCAGAGTTGTTGACGACCCACCATCATCGGGGTCGTCCGAATCGCAGGCCGTGAGCGCCAAGCTCAGGGCCAGCACCGACGCGAGGAGACCTCTGGTCACCTTGCTTCTCATCTTTGTTTCCTCCAACTCCGCTCGAAGCGAGCGGCTGAGAGCCTCTTTTCCCACAAACAAGGTGGTTTGATACCTGCCGGCGAAAAAATCTTCCCCTCTAGGCATGGCGCAGTGCCGCTGGCTAGCTTGACCCAGGAAAGGTGGTCTAAATGTTGGGATGTCTCCTGATTGGCTTCTTGGCGGTCAGCCCTCGCTTCGCCATGGTCGCGATCTGGGTACTCACGGACTGGGAAGATCGAGCATTCGGCGGGTGGTTGGTGCCGGTGCTCGGGATCGTGTTCCTCCCATGGACCACTGTCCTCTACACCCTCGGCTTCGTGTGGGGCGGTGACACGGCAGTCCCCTGGGGGATCCTCGGCGCCATCATCGGCGTCTTCTGCGATGTCATGAGCTACGCCTCCTCGGCCAAGCCGATCAAGAGCAGATATCAGGGAGCCACTTAGCGCCAATTCCCAGCGAGTGGGAACACGAGCCGGGGCGACCTACCATCGCCCTGTGCCAGCAACGCCTGTCGACCTCTCGCTGAATGGTCCGGGCGAGGCATGCGGGGTCGTCGCCGCCTACACCCCGAAAGAGCGGGCGGCGAACATCATCTACTTCGGCCTCTACGCCCTCCAGCACCGGGGTCAGGAGTCGGCCGGCATCGCCACCAGCGATGGTGAAACTCTCACCGTGTTCAAAGACCTGGGGCTGGTCTCGCAGGTCTTCGACGAGCCCACTCTCGCCGGGCTCGACGGGCACATCGGAATCGGCCACACCCGCTACTCGACGATGGGGTCGAACAATTGGGCCAATGCCCAGCCAGCTCACCGCCAGGTGGGCAACACCAGTCTTGCCCTTGGCCACAATGGCAATCTGACCAATACCAGGGAATTGGCCGCAGGCCTGGGCCGATCTGCTGCCAGCACCGACTCCGACCTGATGGCCGAGGGGATCGCCAGGGCTCTCGACGATGAGCGGTCCGACGCCAGGGGCCTCGAGGTGGCGGTCATGGAAGTCGCACCTTCCTGGAAGGGAGCCTTCTCCCTGGTGATCATGGATCAGGGCCGGATCATCGGACTTCGAGACCCCAACGGCTTCCGCCCGCTGTGCATGGGCTCGCTCCCCCAGGGTGGGTGGGTCCTCGCCTCTGAGACCGCCGCCCTCGACCTGATCGGTGCCCGCTTCATGCGCGAGGTGGCCGCCGGCGAGATGGTGGTCATCGATGCCGGGGGCGTCCACAGCTACCACCCGTTCGCCGAGGTCAAGCCGGGCCTGTGCCTCTTCGAGTTCGTCTACTTCGCCCGACCAGACAGCCACATGTACGGGCGAACCATCCACGCCGCCCGGCGCCAGATGGGCGAGATCCTCGCCACCGAGCACCCCGCCGATGCCGATGTAGTGGTCCCGGTCCCCGAGTCCGGCCTCCCTGCGGCACAGGGTTTCGCTGCTTCGAGCGGGATCCCCTACGCCGACGGCCTGGTCAAGAACCGCTACATCGGACGCACGTTCATCGAGCCCACCCAAGTGATGCGGGACCGGGGGATCAGGCTCAAGCTCAACCCGATCACGGAGAATCTCAGGGACAAGCGGGTGGTGCTGGTCGATGACTCGATCGTGAGAGGGTCGACAACCCGCAAGCTGGTACAGATGGTCAAGGAGGCAGGAGCGGCCGAGGTTCACCTACGGGTCTCCTCCCCCCCATACCGGTGGCCCTGCTTCTACGGGATGGACACCTCGGACCGGTCGACCCTGATCGCCTCCCGCATGACCGTCGAGGAGATCAGGGACCAACTCGGGGCAGACTCCCTCGGGTATCTCTCTTTGGAAGGCCTGCTCACGGCCACGGGAGTGGCCGACGCCGGCTTCTGCACCGCGTGCCTCTCCGGGGAGTACCCCACCGACATCCCCGAAGACAGCGACAAGTTCCAACTAGAGCGATCCTGACATGACCTCATATCGGGAGGCGGGGGTCGACCTCGAAGGCGCCGACCGTCATGTCGAATCCATCGCAGCCACGGTGACATCGACCTGGGGTAACGGCGTGGTCGGCGGATTCGGTGGTTTCGCGGCCGGGGTTGAGATCCCACCCGGCTACCGGCGCCCGGTCCTGATGATGTCGACCGATGGGGTCGGGACCAAGCTGGAGTTGGCCCGCCAAGCAGGCAAATGGGAGGGGGTCGGCTTCGACTTGGTGGCCATGTGTGTCGACGATCTGGCAGCGGTCGGAGCCAGGCCGCTCGGGTTCGTCGACTATCTGGCAGTCGGGGCGCTCGATCCCGATCGTGACCAGGCGATCGTCTCCTCGATCGCGGCCGCCTGCGCCGCTGCCGCGTGCCCATTGCTCGGAGGGGAGACGGCGGTCCACCCCGGGGTCATGGCCGAGGACGCCGTCGACCTCGCGGGTGCGGTGATGGGTGTTGTCGAGGCCGGTGATGAGCTCCGGCCGGGACGGGTCGGGGATGGAGACGTCGTGATCGCCCTCCGCTCGCCCAATCTCCGCTCCAACGGGTTCTCATTGGTCCGCGCCCTGTTCGGCGACGACATCGGCCCGCACCTCGACCTACTCCTCGAGCCTTCGGAGATCTACGCCCCGGCGGTGCTCGCCGCCGTCGCCACCGAAGGCGTCCACGCCGCCGCCCATATCACCGGAGGAGGGCTCGCCGCCAACCTGGCGAGAGCCCTGCCCGATGGCCTGGGAGCACGGATCGAGACCTCCTCATGGGAGCCCCCGCCTACCTTCTCCATCGTCTCCGCCCGTGGAGTGAGCGACGAGGAGATGTTCTCCACCTTCAACATGGGGGTCGGCTTCTGCCTCGTGGTCGACCCGGAGAGCGCAGAGCAGGTGATGCAGGCAGTGACGGAACACGATCCGTGGCAGGTGGGGACGATCGTCCCCGGCAGCGGCGTGACTCTGGCATGAAGTTCTCGGATGCTTCCCGAGTGGAGCGCGCCGGCGACGGGGTATGGGCCGCAGAAGTCCAACCGGGCTGGGACATCTTCGGAATCAGCAATGGCGGATACCTGATGTCGATCGCGGCACGCGCAATGTCTGATGCTGCCGATGGGCGTCTCCCGGTCACCGTCTCTGCCCATTTCACCCGCCCCGTGTCCGCCGGCCCCGCCCGGATCACGGTCGAGAAGATCAAGGAGGGCCGGAATTTCACGACGGTGCGAGCCGACCTGACCTCGGATTCGGGCGGCCACCTAACACTCCTCGGCTCACTGTCGATTCCGGAGGCGATGAGTGATGAGGTCGTCTACCTGGACGGCGAGCCGCCGGACCTGCCTGATCCCGAGGACTGTGTGCGCAACGTCCCTGCTGAGGACGGACCGCTTCCACCGCCGGTGGTGGGACTGATCGATCAGCGGATCCACCCCGACGACGCCACGGTCCTCACCACGGGGCCCTCCGGTGTGGCCCAGATGCGGGGCTGGTTCCGTCTTCTCGATGATGAGCCCATGGACGTATTCACCCTGCTCTTCACCCCCGATGCCTTTCCCCCTGCGGTTTTCAACACCGAACTCCCCCTGGGATGGACCCCGACCGTCGAAATGACCACTCAGATACGGTCGGCACCAAAGACCGAATGGCTGCGCTGCCGGTTCACGACCCGGTTCGTCACAGGGGGAATGCTGGAAGAGGACGGTGAGGTCTGGGACCAGGAGGGCCGCCTACTCGCCATCTCACGTCAGCTCGCTCTGGTCGCTCGTTGAGCCCACCACAGATTCCAGCTCCGCAAGCAGGCTCTGCTTGCGCCCTTCGTCGAGGAACGACGCGGTGATCGAGTTGCGCGCCAGTTGGACCAGGGTCGACTCCTCGAAGCCGAGACCGTCGACCAGCGCCCGGTAGTTGTCGGCGACATACCCCCCGAAGTAGGCGGGGTCGTCGGAATTGACCGTGACCAGCACTCCCGCCTCCATGAGCCGGGGCAGTGGATGGTCAGCCATCGAGGGGACCACCTTCAGTGCGACGTTGGAGAGAGGACAGACCGTGAGCGGCACCTGCTCGACACGCAGGCGACGTATCACCTCAGCGTCCTCGAGGCTGCGCACCCCGTGGTCGACTCGCTCCACCCCGAGAACGTCGAGGGCACCGACGACGTAGGACGGCGGGCCTTCCTCCCCGGCATGGGCCACCGTCCGCAGCCCGAGGTCCCGGGCCAGGGCGTATGCGTCCTCGAACAGCTCTGGCGGGCGGTCCTTCTCGGACGAGTCGAGACCCACTGCGATCACACCCTCGAGATGAGGCTCGGCTTCCCGCAGTGTCTGCACCGCCTCCTCCCCGGAGAGATGACGGAGAAAACAGAGGATCAAGTCGGAGCTGATGCCAAGGCTGGACTCGGCCGTCGACATCGCATCGCGGAACCCTTGCATCATCACCGGATACCCGACACCCCGCGTCGTGTGGCTCTGGGGGTCGAAGAAGATCTCGGCGTGGCGCACCCCGTCGCGGGCTGCCTTCTCCAGGTACGCGAACATCAGGTCGTGAAAGTCGGCTGGCGGTCTGAAGCACCGCGGCGCCCTGGTAGTAGATGTCGAGGAACGACTGGAGGTCCGTGAAGCGGTAGGCCGTGCGGACTTCCTCGATCGAGCGGAACGGCAACTCGAAGTCGTTGCGCCCCGCCAGGTCGAACATCATGTCCGGTTCCAGCGTCCCTTCGATGTGCACGTGGAGCTCGGTCTTGGGCAGAGCCGCTATCTCACTCCGGAGTCACGAGTCACCGTCCAGGGCGATGTCCTGCGGGCGTACCGGAACCCTTGCCAGTTCCCGGCCCGTTGCCTGGCGCAGCGCGGCCGCCACCGCCGCCGTCGAAGAGATGGTCGGGGGCTCGCCCACACCTTTCGCCCCGAACGGGCCCCACGAGCCGTCACGCTCGATGAGCACGGACTCGACGTCGGGGGCGTCGAGGATGGTGGGTAACAGGTAGTCCGTGAAGTTGGGGTTGCTGATCACGCCACCGTCGAGAATCAACTCCTCCATGATGGCCAGGCCCACGCCCTGCATGATCCCCCCCTCGACCTGGCCCCGGACCGACTGGGGATTGAGGGCCTTGCCCACGTCCTGTGCAGTGTCGACCCGGATCACCTTGATCATCCCCAGCTCGGGGTCGACGTCGACGACCGCCCGGTGACCGGCGACCGCGAAGTCGGCATGGACCATCCCCTGCCCGTTCTCGTCGGGAACCTCCGTTGGGGGATGGCGGAAGGTCACCGTCTCCTCCCATCTCTTCTCGACCAGGGTGGCCATCGGAATGGACAGAGCGCCATCACGCCACACCCCGGTGTCGTCGAGGTCGTCACCGCCTGTTTCCTCCAGGATCCGATCCCGGAGTTGGGTCGCCGCCTGAAGAGTTGCCCCACCTGAGAGTTGGGTCTGGCGGGACGCCGAGGTCGAGCCCGCGGAGTCGATCCTCGAGGTGTCGACATGGCGCACCTCGGCCCGGGAGATGCCGAGGGCGCTCCTGGCGATCTGAGCGAGGACCGTGACCAGGCCCTGGCCAACCTCGATAGCCGCCGTCTCCACTACGACACCTTCCCCGGTGAGCCGGACCCGGGCTTGGGCATAGTCGTCGGCGCCCTCGGAGAAGCCCAGGTTCTTGATGCTCAGGGCGTACCCCACCCCCCGAACGACGTCGCTTCGCTCGCTGGTCAGACCACTGCCCCCGGGCAGTGGCGAGTCCGCCTCCTCGGGGAGCGGCATCGCCATGAGGGTGTCGATGACGTCGATCACCGGCAGCGGGGTCGTTATCACCTGGCCGGTTGTGGACATCGGGTCACCGGTCGCCAGTGCATTGCGACGCCTCAGCTCGAGAGGATCGAGGTCGACGGCTCTGGCGAGCCGGTCCATCTGCGCCTCGTAGGCGAAACAGGACTGCACCGCCCCGAAACCCCGCATCGCCCCACATGGTGGGTTGTTGGTGCGGGTCACGGACCCCTCGACGAGCACCGAGTTGCATCGGTATGGGCCGACCGCGAAGTAACTCGCGTTGGCGAGCACGGCGGCCGAGGTCGACGCGTAGGCGCCACCGTCGAGGAGCATCCGAGCCTCGACTCGGAGCAGGGTCCCGTCTCGATCGGCGGTGTGGCGGTACCACATCCGTGCCGGATGACGATGAACGTGGCCGGTGAACGACTCCGCACGCGAGTAGACCATCTTCACCGGCCGACCAGTGCGCAGGGCGAGCATGCAGAGGTGGATGTGGAGGTTCACATCCTCCCGCGCACCGAAGGCGCCTCCGATCCCGGTGGGGTGGGACCTGATCGCCGAAGGGGCCACACCCAGGCTGGCAACCACCTGCTCGTGGTCGACGTGGACGAACTGGCTGGTGGCGTAGAGGTCGACGCCTCCCTCCCCATCGGGGATCGCCAGGCCGGCCTCGGGCCCCAGTGGGGCCTGGTCCTGCATTCCCACCTCGTAGTACCCCTCGATCACCACCGGGCCCGCGACCTCCTGATCACCCCGCCGAACCGTGATCCGGCGGAACACCTCATCTCGCAAATCGGCCTCCTCGGGGTCGACGAGGGGCTCCTCCTCGAGGTAGGTGACCACCACCGCCTCTGCGGCGAGGCGGGCCGTGACCGGATCGTCGGCAGCCACGATCGCTACCGGCTCACCCCAGTAGCGCACCCGCTCGCCGGCGAGTACTGGCTGGTCGGCGTGCTCCAGCCCAAAAGTGGGGCGTCCCGGGACATCGGCGGCGACGAGGACCGCTTGGACCCCATCCATGCCCAGGGCTGGGCCGATGTCGATCGCCTCGATGACCGCGCTGGCGTGAGGGCTGCGCGCGGTGGCCCCCCAGAGCATTCTGTCGGCCGTCAGGTCCTGGGCGTATTCGAACTCGCCTTTGAGCTTCTGGATCGCATCGGGGCGATAGGGAGACTCGCCGACACCCTGGGGAACCAGCTGGACCGGCGCCTTGGTGCGGGTCGTAGTCATAGCGCCCCCTCCGAGGCCAGCCCTTCCAGAGCCCGCCAGATGGCGCCGTATCCGGTGCACCGGCAGATGTTTCCCGCCAACGCCTCTCTGATCTCAGTGCCGCTGGGAGTTGGGTTGCGATCGAACAGTTCGGCAGCTGCCACCACTATCCCGGGAGTGCAGAACCCGCATTGGACGGCACCCGCCTCCTGCATCGCCTTCTGCACCGGGTGAATGTCATCCCCGAGGCCCTCGACGGTCGTGACCACACCGCCTTCGAGATCCCCGGCCATGACCAGGCAGGAGCAAACGACCGCGCCATCGAGCACGATCGAGCACGACCCGCATTCACCCTGCTCGCATCCGCTCTTGGCGCCAAAGAGGCCAAGCTGGTCTCGGAGCAGGTCGAGGGCGCTACCGGGATCGGACACCGTGGCATGGGCGGGAACGCCGTTGAGAGTGAACTCGACAATCACCGCAGGCACCTCTGCAGGAGCCTGCGCGCCAGAACCCCGGCGGCATACCTCCGGTAACCCTCAGTGGAGCGATGGTCTGTGATCGGCTTCACTTCTTCTGCCACGATGCGGGCAAACTCGCTCAGGTCGCTCTCGGTGGGGCTGGCGATGGAGGAGATCATCTCCTCGGCTCGATAGGCCCGGATCGGCGTCGTAGCCACCGAGCCCAGCGCAACCGTGGTCCGCCCCGTCTGATCTCTGGTCACCACCGCGCAGACAGTGGCGATGACCATCGCGTTCCTGACCCCGACCTTCCCGAAATGCTGGCGTTCCGGCAGGGCTTCTGGGAGCTGGATCGAGGTGATCAACTCACCGGCGAGCCGTGCGGTCTCCTTCACCCCGACGAAGAAATGGTCCCAGGGCAGGGACCTTGAGCCGGATCCCGACTGCAACTCGATCGATGCGTCGACCGCGGCGAGAAAGGGGAGCCCGTCCCCCGCCGGGCTGGCCGTTGCCACATTGCCGCCGAGAGTCCCAGCATTCCGGATCTGTGGCGAGCCGACGGTGTGCGCCGCCTGGGCCAGGGCGGTGGGACCGCCGACCTCGAGGCGGCTCCAGGTGACGCCAGCCCCTATCCGGTTTCCCTCCCATTCGGCGAGATCGGCGACCCGGCGGAGGCTCACGACGTTCTTGGGGCGAGCGTGGCCGAAATTGACTTCGACCATCAGGTCGGTGCCCCCGGCCAGGGCGAGGGCGCCTTCTCCCATCGCCGCGACCGCATCGGCGATGGTGGTGGGGTGCTGAACCTCCATCAACAGCGGAAATTACCCGAAGAGACCGGCTGCGAGTCGATTGTGCTCTTCGATCGTGGGCCGAAGGTCGATTCCGGTGAGCGTCCCGCGCTCGACCACCCGCTCCCCGGCGACCCACGAGTGGTCGACCCGGGCCGGCGAGCACATCACGACGGCGGCGAGCGGGTCATGGATGGCGCCGGCGTATTCGAGGCGGTTGAAGTCGATGGCGATGAAGTCGGCGGCCAGGCCAGGGGCGAGACGGCCGATATCGGAGCGGCCCAACACCGCGGCGCCGCCAACCGTGGCCAGTTCCAAGGCGGCCCTTGCCGTTATCTGCTCTCCACTCCCAACGCCGGGCGCCGTCGCGAGCCGGTTGAGGAGCAGCGCTTGGCGGGCCTCACCGAGCATGTGCGAGGAGTCGTTGGATGCCGAGCCGTCGACCCCGAGCCCGACGCGGACCCCAACCTGGAGGTAACCGGACACGGGGGCGAGCCCTGACGCCAAGCGCATGTTCGACGTCGGGCAGTGAGATACCCCGGTCCCGGCCGCTCCCATTCGCGCCACCTCATCCGGCGCGACATGGACTGCGTGGGCGTACCAGACGTCGGGGCCTGCCCAGCCCAGGTCCTCCATGTACTCCACCGGGCGTCGGTCGAATCGCCCCAGGCAGAATTGTTCTTCATCGGCGGTCTCGGCGAGATGGGTGTGCATCGTCACGCCGAGGTCCCGAGCGAGGGCGGAGGTCGACTTCATCAAGTCGCCGGTCACGGAGAACGGCGAGCATGGTGCGAGAACGACTCGGGTCATGGCCCCGGCATTCTGTTGGTGATAGGTGTCGACGACTCGGGCGCTGTCCTCCAGGATCACATCGATGTTCTCGACCACAGAGTCCGGGGGAAGGCCGCCGTCGGATTCGCCAAGACTCATCGAGCCCCGCGAGACGTGGAATCTGATCCCGACCGGCGCCGCGCCTTCCACCTGGTCGTCGACCCGGGACCCGTTGGGCCAGAGATACTGATGGTCGAAGGCCGTTGTGCACCCGCTCAAGGCCAGTTCGGCGA
This sequence comes from uncultured Acidobacteriota bacterium, assembly GCA_963789135.1. Lineage (GTDB taxonomy): Bacteria > Actinomycetota > Acidimicrobiia > Spongiisociales > ZC4RG35 > JALYNX01. Next base: position 1,522 of record CAWBJJ010000003.1, on the reverse strand, counting down.
GTCCGACCGTTGTGGCCGAGCGGACGTGGTCCGGGGTCATACGGGCCCAGACCGGGTAGAGGGTCCGCAGCCAATCGAACAGCCCGCTGTCCTGGGCTCCGGGCACCACCCGGGTCAGGGTCTGATAGAGATGATGGTGGGTGTTGACCAGGCCGGGAAGAACGACATGGCCCTCGAGATCGACCACGTCGTCTGCGGTGTCCGGCAGATCAGCGCTCGACCCCACCTGCTCGATCCATCCGTCCCTTGCGAACAGCCCGCCACCGGGGATCTCGGCGCCGTTCATCGTCGCCAACACAAGTGCGTTGCGGATCAGCAGCGTTCCCATCAACCCGACGCTACCGGGAGCCTGGAGAGCGGATCAGGCGATCAGGTGACCTTGAATGGCGGGCTACAACTCCCGCCCAAAATGCAGGCGCGATACCAGCCGGGCGTGGCCTCGTCGGGCACGGAATACTCGCCGGGTTCCATGTGCCCCACGGCACTACAGAAATACTCCTCGCCATCGACGATGGGAATCCAGTCGTGATGAATGGTGCCGTCTAGTTCAGATGCTGTGGCGTGGTCGACCATGAGCAAGGCGAACGGCTCCCAGTCGTCGGTCCATCTGTCGAGTCTCAAGCAGTCCCCTGTGACCTCGGAGCTGTCCCGTACAAACCCGTCCTCATAAGTGATCTCCATCGTCACCTCGCCATATTCGGGACCAGGTTCCGGTGGTATCGACTCAGAGGTGCATCCAACGGTGACCACGGCTGCGATAAACACGAGCAGTCGATGTCGCACAACCGCAGTATCGGCCGTGCCTGGCCTCATGATGAGGCCATAGAGTCGGCTCACCATGACACTCCAACCCGAATCCCTGGCCGGCTGGGGCTCCCGGCTCGATCAGGCCGCAGACGAAGTCCGGACCAACTATCCCGGCGAGCGCCCCGATCGCCAGCCGGTGCACACGGTTTACGGCGGGGCCCACCTTTTCACTTCTGAGACACCAGCCCGCCTCGGCGAACTGGCCCAGGCCGCGCTCGCGCGCTGGGCGCCGGGATCCGCCGAGTTTGCGTCGATCCTCGACATCGATCCCGGCTTGGCCGGCCCGGTCCACGACCTGGTTGCACGCAAGCTGGGCGAAGAGGCGGTCGAGGACTTTCGGCTGGACTTCGAGGACGGCTACGGGAACCGACCGGACGACGAAGAGGATGGTCATGCCCGATCGGCGGCAGGCGAGGTCGCCAAGGGGATGACAGCGGGCACGCTCCCCCCGTTCATCGGGATTCGCATCAAGTCACTGTCGGGCGACCTCCACCGTCGGGCTTTGCGCACCCTCGACCTCTTCGTGTCCACCCTCGCCGAGGCGGGAGGTGGGCTGCCGGAAGGGTTCACCATCACCCTGCCCAAGATCCAGCATCGAGACCAGGTCTCGGTGTTCTGCGAAGCGCTGGACGCGCTGGAGTCGAGTCTGGGCATGGACCGAATTCCCATCGAGCTCATGGTGGAGACTCCACAGAGTGTCATCGCACGGGATGGA
>CAWBJJ010000002.1:0-864454 GCA_963789135.1 uncultured Acidobacteriota bacterium | reverse complement strand
CTCGGAGGGACGGCGGGTGAGCCGGTCGAGGTCGACGCATATCACGGCATTCACGGTCCCGGCCTGGAGGTCCTCGAGCATCCGGGCGTAAGCGGGGCGCGGTGCGCCGTTGTAGGCCGAGATGTCGTTGTCGGTATACACCGCCGCCACCTCCCAGCCCTTCTCCTCGGCCAGCTTGCGGCACAGAGTCTCCTGGCGGGCGACCCCGAGACCGTTGCTCTGGTCCTTCGAGATCCTTGTGTAGACGGCTGCCCGGATATGGCCTGACTTAGTTGCTTGAGTAGGTTTCATAAAACTTATCCTACTCAACCGACGTGGTGGCCGTGTACATTTCATCGAACGTACGGACAGATCACAGCGGATTCCAAGGGCTAACCGTGGCCCCACCTCCGCGCACCCCCCGTTTTATGTCTACGCCCGCCGGTGGAATTGTACTAAAACGGGTGACCTCGCCTACCACCGGGAAAGGTTTAAGGTCGGACCCCGAGCAGAGCAAACCATGTCTGAAGAGGAAGTGAGATTCTCCGAGCTCTACCGTCGATACGGCAGGAAGGTTCACGCCTATTGCGCTCGACGAAGCCCCGGATCTCAGGCCGCCGATGCGGTCGCCGAGACCTTCCTCGTCGCCTGGCGCAAGATCGACCAGGTGCCAGAAGGAGAATCCGCCCTCCCCTGGCTCTATGGAGTCGCATTTCGGGTCCTCTCCCATCAGTGGAGGCACAGCGCACGCAGCCGGCGCCTTCTCGAGAAACTCCAAGGCCTGGCCGAGGTCGAAACCCCGACACCCGACCTGGTGTTGGTGCAACGCACTGAAAGTCAGATCGTGATCAAAGCTGCTTCTCGGCTTAGGCCGATCGACCAGGAGATCCTTCGGCTCACTCTGTGGGAGGAGTTATCCCACGCCGATGTTGCCTTGGTGCTTGGACTGGAGCCTGGGGCCGTGAAGCAGCGCGCCTTCGCGCCCGACGCAACCTCGCCAACGAATACCAGAAGCTGACCAAAGAGACTCTTCCCCCCGCTGCTCTGAAGGGAGGTGGATCGTGAACATCGAAGACCAGGTCGCAGTCCTGTTCGCCCGGGCCAACCCGGTGCCTTCCTTGGACTTGCTCGACCCGATCGACCCGGTGGACATCGATGCCCTCACAGACGAATCCGAGAGGAGCAGTGTGATGACTGAAGTACAGACGATCGAGCCCAAGAAGGAGGATCGCCGGCCCCTTCCCCGACTGGCGATCGGTGCCGCGATTGCCCTGGTGGCGGTGCTGATAGTGGGTTTGGTTGTCAACATCCAAGGCGAAGTTGCCTCACCCGAGTCGGTGGCACAGGCCTATGTCGATGCCCTCAACGCACAAGACATAGACGCGGTGACTGAGGTGCTCGCGCCTGATGCCAGTGACATTCTTGGCCTCGACGAGTTGCCGGCCAGATGGGAGTACGAGAGGGCAACTGGCTGGGTCTTCCCAAGTCTTGGTTGCGAGGAGCGATCCAGCGATGCCGACGGCACTTTGGTGGCATGCCGCTATCAAATCGATGGTTCGTGGATGCGAGCACTCGACCTCGAACCCGCAGTTGGAGTTGACGTCCTGCTGATCAAGGACGGTCGAGTTCAGAGCCTTACCGAAGAAGTAAGCGGCGATTCCAACGTGCAACTCGCATGGGACACCTTCTACGACTGGGTCTTGAGGAACCAAGGTGGTGGTGAAATCGCAAAGATGTACCTGGCCGGAAACCCTCTGTACACGCCCGAGGCAATCCCCCTCTGGGAGCAGTACACCGAGGAGTTCGTCGCCGAGCACGGCGGCTGATTCTGTCGGATCAGGCCACGGGGACATACCATCGTCCCCGTGGCCGACCCCTTCATCGAAGCCGCCATCGCCGAGGCCGAACGAGGCCGGAGCGAGGGCGGGATCCCGATCGGCTCAGTACTTGTGCTCGACGGGGAGATCGTGGGTCACGGGCACAACCAGCGGGTGCAGAAGGGGAGCCCGATCCTCCACGGGGAGATGGACGCCCTGGAGAACGCGGGCCGCCTCCAGGCCGCCGACTACCGGCGCTCCAGCATCTACACCACCCTCTCCCCCTGTCAGATGTGCACAGGGGCGATCCTTCTCTATGAGATCCCGAGGGTCGTGATCGGCGAGAACCGCACCTTCCTCGGCGCCGAGGACCTGCTCCGAGCGAACGGGGTCGAGGTCATCGTCGTCGATGACGCACGATGCGTTCGGATGATGGAGGAGTTCATCGCGGCACATCCCGGCCTCTGGAACGAGGACATCGGCGAGGAGTGAGTGCTCCACATTTAGGGTGGCACCGTGGAAGTTGCCATCGTGGGAGCGGGGAAGGTCGCCGAACAGAACTACATACCGGCTCTTCTCCAGCATGACGACGTCACTGTCAGTTGCTATTCCCGGACTCCGGAACGGCTGCTAGCCGTGGCTGATCGATTCGGGATCAGAGCGGCCCCTTCCCTCGACGATCTATTCAACAGTGAGCCAGAGGCGGTGTTCATGCTCACCGGGGAACAGGATCGCCTCGAGGCAACACTCGCCGTCCTGCCTTACGCCCCGAAACGGCTCTTCTTCGAGAAGCCCTTGGTGGCGGCCCAGGGCCAAGCCAACGTCACGGTCCAGGATTTTTGGGATGGCAAGATGCTGCTCGAGCAAGCACAGGCATCCGGCGCCGAGGTGGCGATGGTCTTCAACTATCGGTTCTTCGATCAAACACAGCGGGCCCAACGCATGATCGAGGAGCGAGACTTCGGGAGCCCTATCGGAGTCGTGGCGCTCTCTCACTACGCCACCTGGAGCCATTGCATCGACCTGGTGCTCCACCTCGGCGGCAGGCTGAGCCAGATCACTGGCCAACAGGGATCCCATGCCCGAAGCCATCCCAGGTCCGGGGAGGCACCCGACCTGTCAGCGTCTTTCCTCCTCGACTCGGGAGCGGCCGGGACCATCCTCGGCACCAACGGCGCGGGATGGGAGTTTCCCCTCTTCGAGCTGATCGTCGCCTTCGAACGCGGCCGCATCCACCTCCGCGGGCTCGACCAGGACATGGAAGTCTTGGACTATGCCGGCCGGACTCACGAGGAATACCGGCCCAGCCGTGAGACTTCCCGCTGGGACAAATACGACGCCTCGTTCGACAAGTCTGTCGCCGCCTACCTGGATTCGATTCGAATGGGCGAGCCCCCACCCGTGCCCGGGGTGGCAGGCCTCCTCGAGCTCCAATTCGAAGCGAGTCTCCGCCAATCGATAATGGACAGCGCCCCGGTGGTGGCAGACGAGATGTTCTCCATCGACCCGGTCAGATAGGAGCAGCCTCAATGCGTCATATTCAGATCGAAGGAGTCAAGACGCCGATGTCGGCCATTGGGCTCGGGGCCGGCACCGTGGCCTTCACCCCGGAGCGGTTCGAGGACGCCGGGGCCTTGCTCGACGCGTTTCTCGAGGCCGGTGGCAACTGCGTCGATACCGCTCACATCTATGGCTTCGGGAAGAGCGAGATGACACTCGGCCGCTGGTTCGAGGAGTCGGGTCGCCGCGACGAGGTCTTCCTCATCACCAAGGGCTGTCACCCGGTGGTCGATCCTGACGACATGTTTGCCCGACCCTGGCTGCCCCGGGTCACACCTCAAGCCATCCGCTCCGACCTCGACGAGAGCCTGCGCCGGCTCCGCACCGATCGTGTCGACCTTTACCTCCTCCACCGCGACGAGGAATCGGTCGAGCCCGGGCCCCTCCTCGAGGCTCTCAACCAGGAGCAGGAACAAGGTCGAATTCTGGCGTTCGGGGCCTCGAACTGGACCGTGACACGAATCGAGGAGGCAAACCGGTACGCCAGTGAGCACGGCCTCGACGGTTTCGCCGTCTCTTCCCCAAGTCTGAGCCTGGCCCGACCGACCCGGATGTTCTTCCCGGGCACCCTGTACGCCGACGACCAGACACGAGAATGGCACCGGGACCAGCAATTTCCGTTACTCGCCTGGTCCGCTCTCGCGGTTGGGTTCGCCAGCGGCCGACTCCGGGAAGAAGACGGGGCCGTCGATGATGTCGCCCGGATCTACTTCACCGACGACAACCGAGAACGCCTGAGGCGAGCAGAGGAACTGAGCGCTGAGAAGGGAGTCTCCTTACTGGAGATCGCTCTTGCCTTCGTCCTCAACCAGCCGTTCCCGGTGACAGCCCTGGTCGGGCCCAGCACCGTCCCCCATCTCGAGGACAGCCTTCAAGCCCTGGAGGTAACGCTCACACCGGAGGAGCTCCGCTTCCTAGACCTGGGACCTGGTTAGCCAACACGGGCTCACTTTCCCTTCCACACCGGGGGCCTCTTCTCGACAAAGGCGGCGATCCCTTCGGCAGCGTCCTCGGTGCCCATCGCGATCGATTGCGCCTCGCCCTCCCAGCCGAGGGCATCGGCCATGCTCAGCTCGAACGAGGCGTCGATCGTCTGCTTGGCGAACATCTGAGCGACAGGCGCCCCATCGAGCAGTGAGGACGCGAGCTCGGTGACCCTCGATTCGAGATCCGTCACCGGCACCACTTCGAGCACCAACCCGATCGCCAACGCCTCGGCGGCGCCGACGATCCTCCCCGAGAGCGAGAGCTCCTTGGCCCGCTGCAGCCCGACGATCCGGGGTAGGAGCCATGAGCCCCCGAAGTCGACCGTCAGCCCACGCTTCACGAAGATCTCCGAGAACCGCGCCCGATCGGTGGCGACCACAAGGTCACAGCCCAGCGCCATGTTCATGCCGGCGCCCACGGCGACACCGTCGACGGCAGCGATCGTTGGCTTGGTCAAGCGGTGAAGAGCCAAAGCTGCCGATCCAACGACCTTCATCCTCTCGTGCCGGTCCACCACTGAAACCAGCGCGTCGAGTCGATCGGGATCGAGGTCGGCGCCCGCACAGAACTCGCCCCCGGCGCCGGTGAGGATCAACACCTTCTGCTTTGAAGCTTCGAAATCCTCGAATGCCTCGCGCAACACCGGCCAACCGTCGAACGGGATGGCGTTCTTGCGCTCCGGGCGGTCGAGCACCAGCCACCGCATCCAATCGCGGTCTTCGGCTCTGAGCCAGCTCACCCCGAGGACGGTAGACCGACCCGCCCGGCGTTACCGTTCAAGGGTGGGCTTCAATCCGTTTCGCGAGCACAACCGGACCACCACGGACATCGTGGTCGTGGTGATCGCGTTGATCGCGATCTTCGCCGTGGTGGGATGGGCGATCTTCTCGGGGTGACGGTCACTCCCGTCCAGCCCTACGCAGCCCGCAAGGAGTACCTGTGCCCGGGGTGCTCGAACACGATTCCGATCGGGACTTTCCACCTGGTCGTGGTCCCCGACGACGCCGTCGACCTCCGCCGGCACTGGCATCACGGCTGCTGGCACAAGGAAATGCGCCGGCTACTGGGTTCCGATCAGGCGTCTCGCCTCTGAAGGCCCCACCACGTGAGGGCGAGACCGAGCACGGTCCAGCCGGCGATGATGACCACGGCGTGGGATACCGACAGATCGCCGCCGGGAACGAACGGGCCGAGATCCTGGCCGAAATCTACCTGGAACAGCGCCGCTGTGGCCGCACTCAGCGAGACGTTCTGATAAGGGGCCCAGAGGGCGAGGATGCTCTCTCCGAACGAGAACGCCAACACGGCGCCAATGGCGGGGCCAACCGATCTCAGCATGGCCACGGCGCCGAGACCCAGAGCCACCCAGGCGACCTGGATCACTCCGATCTTCCAGACAACATCCAGCCAGTCGGTGGCCGACGGGCCGCCCTCGCCGGGAGAGGCGAAGTACACGACGACCGCCCATCCCAGGGTGCCCAGGAGCATCGCCACCCATGAGGCGATCGAGATCACCAGGAGGCGGGACCCGATGTGCGCCGGCTTGCGCGAATCGCGGGTCAGGGTGGTGGCCCAAACCGTCGTGCTCAGCTCGGCGCCGATGAGCACCACGGCGAGGATCAGGGGGAACCAGGTCTGCCCGGCCACTTGAGCGGCGCCGACCAGATAGGCATCCGGCTTGCCGAGAACGGGGACGCCTTCGGCGAGCTCGGGGGCGAGTTGCCCGAAGATGAGGAGGAAGAAGGCGGTCAGCCCGACGAGGAACGCCAGGATGGCGACCATCACCGGGTAGAGCTTGCGCCGGCTGATCTTCAGGTACTCGGCGTGGACCAGGCTCACGAGCCGCCCTCCGAGGTCATCCCGAGGAAAACAGCTTCCAGTGAGGAGCGGGCCGGGCTCACCGCGCTGGGAAAGACTCCGGACGAGGCAAGCACTTCGATGATCCTGCTCCCGTCGCTCTCGTCGACCAGCAACGCCGTGCCGTCGACAGTCGCCTGGATGCCGGCACCGGACAGAAGCGCCCGGGCAGTTTCGAGATCGCCCACGACCACCTTGGTCTGGCCGCCGTCCCCGAGGAGCTCGTCGAGTGTGCCCTGCGCCACGAGTCGGCCGTGGTTGACCACCACCACGTAGTCGGCGAGAGCTTCGATGTCTGCGAGATCATGGCTGGAGACCACGATGGTCCGGCCCTCGTTGGCGAGGTCGCGGAGGCGAGCACGGAATCCTCGTTGCCCGGCGGGGTCCAGCCCATCGAGCGGCTCGTCGAGGAGGAGCAACTCGGGCTCGCCGAGCAGGGCTGCGGCCAGAGCCAATCGCTGGCGCATGCCCTTCGAGTACTGCTCGACCCTTCGCCCCGCGTCCTCGGTGAGCTCCACGAACTCCAACAACTCATCGATCCGCTCGTGGCCGAAGCCGAGGGTGTCCGCCGCCACCTGGAGGTTGATCCGGCCTCCGAGAGCCCGAATCAGGCCGGGCTCCTCGATGATCGCCCCGACCTTCTTGGTGACGGATTGGAGCTGCGCCGGGACCCGGTGCCCGAGGATCTCGATCTCCCCGGCGTTGGGCCTGGTCAGTCCGAGCAGAGAGCGAAAGGTGGTGGTCTTCCCCGCGCCATTCGGGCCAAGGAACCCGGTGATGGCACCGCTGGGAACCCTGAAGTCGAGGCCGTCGAGGGCCTTGGTCTTCTTGTAGTGCTTGACCAGCCCTTCGACCCTGATGGCGTCGGCGCCGTTGGTCATGGCCACCGGAAGCTAGGGAGCGACGGGAACAAGTGTCAAAACCGTCCCGGGACCCAGTGGACGACGGCCGCGTGAGGCCCGATGCCGATGCCCACGAAATCGACCCGCTCCGCCCCGACCCGGCTCGCCAGTTCCCTCACCCGCCGCCTCTTGCCGGACGACACTGCGTCGATTGGGTCGCCGGCGCCGGTGACAGAGCGAACTTCGACCACCACCCTCGTCCCGTTGTCCAGGGCCAGGATGTCGATCTCTCCCCCATCGATGACGAGATTCGCAGCCACGACGTCGAGGCCGTGGTCGGTCAGGAACCAGCGTGCCAGCGCCTCCCCCAACTCCCCCTGCCGCCGCCTGTCGATCAGATCGAGAGCTCTTGCTGTTCCAGCTCTTCGACGTTGACGTCGCGGAAGGTCAGCACCTTGACGTGCTGCAGGAAGCGCGCGGGTCGGAACATGTCCCACACCCATGCGTCACGCATCACTACCTCGAAGAAGATGGAGCCGTTGACGTCGCGCACCTCGAGGTCGACCTCATTGGCGAGGTAGAACCGGCGCTCGGTCTCCACGACGTAACGGAACATGGGGAGCACGTCGTGGTACTCCTTGTAGATCTTGAGCTCTACCTCGGATTCGTAGCGCTCCAGGTCTTCTTCCATCTTCTCCTCTTCACACGTTGTCGCGATCATATGACAGCCCGATTTCATAAACAGCCACCGGGCAAGGGGTTTTCTTCAGAATCCCCCGAAATGTGACAGAGGCCAGATGGTCACGAATGCCTCTCCAATCAGGTCGTCATACGGGACCGGGCCGAACCTGCGGCTGTCGAACGAGGAGTTGCGATTGTCCCCCATCACGAAGACCTCGTCCTCGCCGACGACGAAGGGCCCCTCATCTGCCATCTCGTCTTCGAACAGATAGGGCTCCTCGAGCGGGACTCCGTCGATGACAATGTGGTTTTCTGAGATCTCGATGGTCTCCCCGGGCAGGCCGATCACTCGCTTGATCAGGTCATCACGGCCCCGGGTGCGAATCCCGATCGCCTCCATCACCGATCGGATCACGGCTTCGGGCAGCGACTCCTCGATTTCCTCCTCGCGGGGGTCGCGGAAGACGACGACATCGCCGCGCTGCGGCTCTCCCCAGTTGTAGGCCAGCTTGTTGACCATGACCCGGTCGTTGACCTCGATCGTCGGAAGCATCGACTCCGAAGGGATCCAGAAAGGCTGGATGAGGAAAGTCTTGATCACCACCGCGATAACGAGTGCGGTGAGGAGGAGGCCGGGAAGCTCGGCGAGAAACGACCTGCGCTTGGGCTCTTCCGGCTCTTGATCGGGGGATTCGATAGCCGGGTCAGAAGTGGGCAAGCTCAGTCGCGCAGCTCCTTGATCCGGGCCGACTTTCCGACCCGATCACGCAGGTAATAGAGCTTGGAGCGTCGAACGTCACCGCGACGGATCACTTCGATCCGGGCGATGATCGGCGCGTGAAGGGGAAACACCCGCTCCACCCCGATGCCGAAGCTGATCTTTCGGACGGTGAACGAGGCACGGGAACTGGTGCCGTTGCGGGCGATGACGACTCCCTCGTAAACCTGGACTCGCTCGCGGCCGCCCTCGACCACGCGGACGTGCACCTTCACCGTGTCACCGGTCCGGAAGTCGGGGAGATCGTCGCGGACGTGCGCGCTCTCGACAACATGGAGATCGTTCATTGGAGGGCTCCTAGAAGCGGTCGGAAACGGGTCTGATGATCCCGACCCGCCCGGAATTGTATCAGGTCTCTGTTTTGTCGCCATCCCCGAGAAGGTCCGGGCGGCGTTCCCGGGTCCTCTCCAACCGCTGCTCCTCCGCCAGGCTTCGACCCTGCCGTGGTCACCCGAAAGCAGCACATCGGGGACCTCCCAACCGTTGAAATCAGCGGGGCGTGTGTAGACCGGCTCTTCCAGCAAACCGTCGCGAAAAGACTCGGTCACCGTCGAGTCGGGGTTGCCAACGACCCCTTCCAGAAGGCGGGCCACGCCCTCGATGGCGGCTGCGGCCGCCACCTCCCCGCCGGCGAGGACGAAGTCGCCGAGGGACACCTCTTCATCGATGAGATGGTCGGCCACCCGCTGGTCGACACCCTCATATCGCCCACAGACGAACGTGACCTGTTCGCGTGCCGCCCAGTCATCGAGGGTGGACTGGGTCATCGGGCGCCCGGTGGGAGCGAAAAGCACGCGGTGAGTGCCTTGCCAGAGGCTCGAGGGCGGCGGCCAGGGGTTCGATCATCATCACCATCCCCGCTCCGCCCCCGTACGGGGAGTCGTCGACCTGGCGGTGGTTGCCCAGCCCGTGGTGGCGGAGGTCGATCAGGTCGATCTCCAGAGTCCCGGCGGCGAGGGCCCGGGCCACGATGCTCACCCGCAGTGGGCTCTCGAAGAATTCGGGAAAGATGGTGACGACGTTGATCCGCACCGGGGAAGGGTAGAGAACCCGAGATTTGGATCGAGAGGTCACCATGTGCAGCCCTCAACCCCAATATTTGGATGTCAGCTCAGGCGCTCCACGATCATCGCCATCCCCTGGCCGCCGCCGACACACATGGTCTCCAGGCCGAGAGAGGCGTCGGCGGTGCGAAGCCCATTGATCAGCGTGCCCATGATTCGGGCACCGGTCATCCCGAAGGGGTGGCCGAGGGCGATCGACCCGCCGTGGGTGTTCAGCTTGTCGACGTCGATGCCGAGCTCGTCGACGCACGCGAGCACCTGGGCAGCGAAAGCCTCGTTGATCTCGATGAGATCGACGTCGCCGAGGGTCATCCCGGCCTGCTCCAACACCTGGCGAACGGCCATCACCGGGCCCATCCCCATGTACTCCGGCTCCAGCCCGACTACCGATGAGGCAACGATCCGCGCCAGCGGCGTGAGCCCGAGATAGTTGGCGCGCTGCTCCGACATGACCAGCACTGCCGCGGCACCGTCGTTCAGCGGACACGAATTGCCCGCGGTCACCGTACCGCCCGGCTTGAACACCGGCGCCAACTCCGCCAGCTTCTCGATGCGTCGTATTCGGCCGCGGCCCGTCGTCGACGGCGATGGTGCGGCCGTCGGGGACCTCGATAGGTGTGATCTCCCAGTCGAAAAAGCCATTCTTCTGCGATTCCACGGCGAGGTCCTGGGACCGCTTGGCGAACTCGTCCATCCGCTCTCTGGTGACCCCATAACGCTCGGCAACGTTCTCCGCGGTGTTCCCCATCGGGATGTAGACGTTGTTGATGAAGTCGTCACGACCCTCATCGGTGAACCGGGGATTGAGGTCCTCGCTGTCGAATGCCTTGCCGTAGGTGCGGGTGGTCGACTCCGACCCGGCGGCGACGTACACCTCGCCCTCCCCGCGGCTGATCGCATGGAAGGCCATCCTGATCGTCTGGAGCGAAGAGGCGCAGAAGCGGTTGACGGTGGTTGCGGGGACGCTGGCCGGCATGCCTCCGAGCAGTGAAGCCGGGTCGTGCCAGGTTGTAACCCTGCTCGTGATGGGTGAGGCCACAACCCACCATCACATCGACCACCGAGGCCCGATCCACCTCAGGGACCTTTTCCATGAGGGCGTTGATGGCCGTTCCCGCGAGATCATCAGCCCTGACCTCGACGAGTGAGCCCTTGTAGGCACGCCCGATCGGTGTGCGGGCGGTGGCAACGATCACGGCATCCGACATCGTCTCGACTCCTGATCTTGATTGCTCGATCAAATGTACCGCCGGGTCATACTCTTCGGAGATGCGGTCCACGGCGCTCGCCCTGCTGTTGGTGACGGCGTGCACCGGACTGTCCACCACGTCGACGAACGGGCCGACCACGACTCCGACGACGACGATCCCGGAGACCACCGACCACGGTGCCCAACGCCCCGACCACTTCGATCGTTTCGGACGGATGCCCCGACGACATCGAGTTCACCGAGAGCGGTCAGGTGGCTCGCGTCGACCAGCCGAGCTCGGACACCAACATCCTCGGCCTCATCAGCTGGCAAGGAGACAACGGATGTGAGCGATTCCGGTTCGACTTCGAAACCACCGAGGGTGCACCGGCGACGACGCCGCCCTCGGTGGCCGTCGAGTTCCTCGCCTCCGGCCAGATCCTTCGGATCCACTTCGGGCTCGACACCACGGTCCTCAGCGACCAGTTGGTCGAGACCACACTGGTCGACCGTCTGTTCGTGGTGAGGGCGCTCGATGGGGGTATGTACGTCGACCTCCACCTCGCCTCACCGGCACAGGCGCGAGCCTTCGTCAGCAACTCACCGGCGGCTCTGACCGTGGAACTGCAGATGGGGATCGAACCTTTCGCCGGCAACGCCGCGGTCTCGGAGCGGACTGTGCTGGTCGAGCCGATGGCGGGCACCGAGACCGGCACGCTGATCGAGGTGACCGGCTACTCCCGGGCCTTCGAGGCCACAGTGCTCGTGATCGCAACGCAGGCCGATGACGTAGTGGCCGAGACGAGCACCCAGGCCGCAGACTGGTCCGAGACATGGGGTGAGTTCCGGACCACGATCGACACGCCTGTAGGCCCGATCACGCTCTTCGCAGGCGAAGTAGGCCCGATCGACGGCGCCCTGGAAGGGGTGACCATCGGGCTCACGGCTCGATGAGGCCGGGCAGGTCGACGATCTCGACAAAGCCGCCTTCGGTGTCGACCACCGGTACAAGGTCGTCGACGAAGGGCACCTCGAACTCGGTGTCGTCGGAGTCGAAGACCAGGCGATCCTGGGCGATACCGGTACAACCCTCACCACCGTCCCGAGGCGGAGCCCGTCACTACCCCGAGCCTCGAGTCCGATCAAGGTCTCAGGCCAGTACTCGCCCTCTTCCAGGGCCCGGCGGGCCTCGACGAACCACGGTCGAGGCCCCGGATCTCATCGGCAGTGGCGCGATCGACATCCTTCGAACGCGACCTGATAGACCGCGATCGACGGGACGCACCGCTTTCACCAAGTAGGGGCGGTCCTGGATGAACACGGTCGCGCCGGTCTCGAAGTGGACGAGATCCTCTGGTTCGACGTAGAGCCCGAGAAACCCGTCGAGCCCGTGGGGACGACCCAGCCTGCCTACGCGGTGGTTGCCGCCTTCAGTCGACGAACTCGACGTCAGCGGTGATTCCCTCTTCGTCAGCGGCGGCTCCTGCGGCGGCCCGGATCGCCTTGGCCACCCTGCCCCGACGCCCGATCACCCGCCCCATATCCGACTTGGCGGTGCGCACCTCGGCGATCAAGTCGTCAGGCCCCTGCTCGACCATGGTCACCGTTACCTCGTCCGGCTCTTCGACGATGCTCTTCACCACATAGGTGACGACCCTCTCGACGATATCTCCCTTGGCCACGGTCATTCCTCCTCGGCCGAGACGTCGGCAGCGATGGCTTCTGCGGTGGGCTCCTCGGCAGGTGCCTCTCGCACCGGCAGCCTCTTCGGAAGGTGAATCTGCCTGGGTCGGGGAAGCCTCTGCGACGGCGGCAGCGGCGGCTTCCTCATGGGTCGGAGCCGGGGGAGCCTCCGGCTCTTCGGCCTGGGCCTGGGCCTCGGCGCCGACAACATGGATCTGGCCCCGCCTGACCTTCATCGTGGTCAAAGCCCCGGAGATGTTGAGCAGCTTCTCCACGGCTTCGGTGGGCTGGGCGCCCTTGCGCAGCCATTCCGTGGCCTTCTCGTTGTCGATCTCGACCAATGACGGGTCCGGGCGCGGGTCGTACCGGCCGATCTGCTCGATATACCGGCCGTCCCTCGGGGCACGCCCATCCACGACCACGACCCGGTAGGTGGGCGACTTCTTCTTGCCCATCCGGATCAATCTCATCTTCACGGCCATCGACTCACCTCTTGGTTCGCTGCGCCGACAAGAGTCCCTGAAGGGAAGGGGCTCCCTTGCCTCCGGCCAGCGTCTTCATCATCTTCTGAGCGTCGGCGAATTGCTTGAGGAGGCGATTCACGTCCTGGGGCCTGCTGCCCGAGCCGGACGCGATTCGCCGCTTGCGGCTTCCGCCGATGATCTTTGGGTTCCGGCGCTCCTCGGGGGTCATGGACTGGATGATTGCCTCGACCCGTCGTAGATCGCGGTCGTCGACGTCGACGTCGCGAAGAAGCGATCCGGAACCCGGGATGCATAGCAAGGATGTCCTTCAGAGGCCCCATCCGCTTCATCTGCTGGAACTGGGCAAGGAAGTCCTCGAGGGTGAACTGGCCCTTCTCCAGCTTCTTCGCCGTCTTCTCGGCTTCTGCCTGGTCGAAGGTGGCTTCGGCCTTCTCGATAAGGGTCATCACGTCGCCCATCCCCAGGATCCGGGAGGCCATGCGGTCGGGATAGAACGGTTCGAGGTCGTCGAGGCCTTCACCAACGCCTGCGAACTTGACCGGGGCCCCGGTGACTTCTCGAACCGAGATCGCAGCGCCTCCCCTGGCATCACCGTCCAGCTTGGAGAGGACGATCCCGGTGAGGCCGACCTGCTCCTGGAATCCCGAGGCGACGTTGACCGCGTCCTGGCCGGTCATTGCGTCGACGACCAGTAGCACCTCGTCAGGATCGGCCGCCTTCCGGACCTCCCCCAGTTCCTTCATCAGTTGAGCGTCGATCTGGAGACGGCCGGCGGTGTCCACGATCACCACGTCGCGCCCGGTTCGCACTGCTTCCTTCAGAGCAGACTTGACCAGCTTCTCCGGCTTGCCCTTGCGATCGGCATGGACCGGGACCTCGAGCCGCCCGCCGAGCGTCTCCAGTTGGTCGATCGCGGCCGGTCGCTGCAGGTCGGCTGCCACCAGCATCGGCTTCTTCCCCTGGGCTCTTGAGGTGCCCGGCGAGCTTGGCCGCCGTGGTCGTCTTCCCCGATCCCTGGAGCCCGACCATCAGGATTGTCAAGGGTGGCGCTGCCCGGACCAGGCCCGCAGAGTCCGTGCCCGAGCGTCGAGACCAGTTCCTCGTGGACGATCTTGATCACCTGTTGGCCAGGAGTCAGCGACTTGGCGACGTCCTCGCCGACGGCCGCGCTCCTTGACCCTGCCCAGAAACGATCTGACCACCGCTACGTTCACGTCGGCCTCGAGCAGAGCGAGTCGCACCTCGCGGAGGGCCTCGTCGATGTCCTTCTCCGATAGGCGCCCCTTGCTCCGCAACGAACTGAAGACGCTGTCGAACCGATCGGTCAGGGTGTCGAACACGCCGGTCACGGTACCGGTGTGCCTGGCGATAGTCTCAGCCCGTGCCATTCGCAATCGACACCGTGTTCGTGTGGGTGACGGACCTCGACCGCTCAGTCGAGTGGTATCAGCGCCTTGGGATCGAAGCCGGCCCCCGACACGGGACCTGGCAAGGGATGATCACCGATGGAGCGGCAGCGGTTCGGTCTCCACGAGGGTGAGCGCGAGCGCGGGGAGCTCCGACCGCCGCGGTCGCCTTCGGCGTCGCGGATCTCGACGCCGAAATGGAACGGCTCGCCGCCGATGGCATCCATCCCACCGATCGCGAGGTCACCGACACCGGCATGGCGAGATTCACCACCTATCTGGACCCTGACGGCAACGAGGTCCAGCTGCTGGAACGATGACCGAGTCGGTCATCACCGTCGAGGAGTTCGAGGAGCGGCTCGCCGCGATCTGCGCCGGCGGCGGAGGCACCGGGCTTCCCCAGAGGCGAGCGCGACGTCGCCGTGATCCTGGCCAGCGCCACCCTCTGGATGGAGCCAGGCTCGATCTACTCAGAAGCTCGAGATCAACGAGGGCCTCGCGCGTTGGCTCGATGAGGTCTGCCCCTCGCGCGGCCTGGACCCGGTGTCGCTGCGCCGGGAGCTGGTCGATCGCAACTACCTCACCCGCGACGACGCCGGCATCCAGTTACGCCCCCGGGCCCGGCCCGGCGGAATGGCGCTTCGAAGACGGCGTGGCGGCGGATCGATCCGGCGACCGTCATCGCATGAGCGGTCGAAGGCACGAGAGGAGCGAAAGCGCGCCTGGGCCGCACGCCAGCCGGGCTCCTCTCCCTAGTCTGTCCCTGTGATCCCGAGCTCCATCGAGGACCTGGCGGCCGCCCTCGACGCCGAGGACTACTTCGCCGACGAGGATCTCGTCGTTGCGATCCATCTCGCCATCCAGCTCGGGCCGCCCACTGTTCCTCGAGGGCGAGGCGGGCGTCGGGAAGACCGAGGTGGCCAAGGTGCTCGTCGTCCGCCACCGGTGAGGACCTGATTCGCCTCCAGTGCTACGAGGGGCTCGACGTGGGCCAGGCCCTCTACGAGTGGGACTACGCACGCCAGATGATGGCGATCCGGCTCCTGGAAGCCCGCGGCGAGGGCGCCACCGCCACACCCCACGACATCATGTCCCGCGACTACCTGATCGCCCGCCCCCTGCTCAAGGCGATCGAGTCGAGCCGCGATGGGCGCCGCCCGGTGCTGCTCATCGACGAATTGGACCGGGCCGACGAGGAGTTCGAGGCCTTTTTGCTCGAATTGCTCTCCGACTTCCAGGTTTCGATCCCCGAGATAGGCACCATCGTCGCCGAGACCCGGCCGATCGTGGTGCTCGACCTCGAACCGGACCAGGGAGATCCATGACGCGCTGAAGCGTCGCTGCATCTACCACTGGATCGACTATCCCGACTCCCGACCGCGAGGCCGACATCATCAAGCGCAAGGTCCCGGATCTGGAGGCCGGCCTGGCGTCGGCGATCACCGGTGGCGATGCAGAACTTGCGGCGAATGGAGCTGTTCAAGCCACCCGGCGTGGCCGAGACGTTGGACTGGGCCGAGTCGTTGCGCTTGCTCGGCGCCGGCGAGCTCGGGCCATCTGACGTCCAGAGGACGCTGGGCGTCGTCCTCAAGTACAAGGACGACATCGACACTGGTGACCTCGGCAGGCCTCGAAACCCTCGTCGGATGAGCCGAGTCGGCATCGTCGACCAACTCGCCGCATTCTCCGGGGCATTGCGCGGACGCGGGCTCGACGGTCACTTCCGAGCAGACCACAGACATGGCTCGAGCTATGGGGATCATCGACATGTCACGACGAGGTCAGGTGCGCTCCGCTCTTCGGTCCCTTGCAGTCACCGACCCAACCCAGATTGCACGTTCGACGACGAGTTCGATGCCTTCTTCGGTCGGAAGGCCTCCACCGCGCCCGATGCAACGCATCGGCAGGAGGCACCTACCCGAAGCTCGACCCCATTGCTGGAGGCACTGAGTGGCACCACGACTGCGGACGTCGCGGAAGAAGGTGGAGCCTCGACAGTCGAGCGAGTCGGGCACCGGGACTTCGCCGATCTCGACGACGACGAGCTCGCTGAGGCCCGTCGACTGGTGGCGTCGATGAGCTGGAGCCCGACCTCCTACAAGACCAGGCGCTGGGTCAGTGGTGACGGGCCCTCGCCCCGACCTGCGACGGACCCTCCACGGGGTGGTAGGCCCCACCGGCGACCTGATGGAGCTGCGTTGGAAGCGGAGACGGAGGCGAGAGCGTCCGCTGATCGTCATCGCCGACATATCGGGCTCGATGGAGCGATACGCCGACCTGTTCCTCGTCTTCGCCCACGCGGCCCAACGGAGGCTTCGGGAGGTGGAGGTGTTCACCTTCTCCACTGAGCTCACCCGGATCACCGAGGACCTGGCGAGGCGTGACACGAGGGCTGCACTTGCCAGAGTCTCCCGCCACGTCGACGACTGGTCGGGCGGGACCATGATCGGGGATGCCCTCGGAACCTGGAACAAGACCTGGAGCCGGCGCCTGGCGCGGGGCGGGCCTGTCGTGCTCCTGCTGTCCGACGGGTGGGACTGCGGCGACCCGGTGTTGCTGTCGTCTGAGATGGCTCGACTTTCCCGATCGGTGCACAGGGTCATCTGGCTGAACCCTCTCGCCGGGCGCGCCGACTACACGCCGGCCACACGCGGAATGCGGGCGGCGATGCCCTACATCGACGAGTTGCTTCCTGCAGCTAGCGTCAACGACCTGAAGGGTGTGATCGGCGTCCTGGAGTCGATGAGCGGAATGGCGAGGGCATGAGGCACCAACTGGAAGTCCGCAACCGATGGGTCCAAGAGGGGAAGAAGGTCGCGGTGGCGACCGTGATCCGAGTCCATGGCAGCGCACCCCGGCCTGAGGGCTCCAAGTTCCTGGTCTCGGATGCCGGCGACATGGAAGGCTCGGTGAGCGGGGGTTGCGTGGAGAACGACGTCTTCCTCCACGCTCAGCAGGTGATCGAAAGCGGAGAGCCCAAGACGGTGACCTACGGGATCGCCGACGATGACGCCTTCGAAGTGGGAATGGCCTGCGGGGGCACCATCGATGTCTTCATAGAGCCCTGGTGACCCCGCTCCAGGCCATCGAGGGGATCCTCTCTCGGGAGGAGTACGGGGCGGTGCTCACTTTCGTCGATGGCCCCCAGACCGGCTCCAAGGTGGTGCTCGACTCGAGTGGCGCTGTCGTCGGCGGCGACGTCCCGGGAGGCCTGCCTGCCGATGCCGTCTCCGATGCGCTGGTCCTCATGGATCACGAGCAGCACCGGGCACTCGAATACCCGCCGCACACTCTCTTTGTCGAGTCCCTGGCCCCACCTCAGGAGCTGCTGATCGTCGGAGCGGTCCACATCGGCCAGGCGCTTGCCAGCTTTGCCTCGCAGATGGGCTACCGGGTGACGGTTGTGGACTCCCGGGGGGCGTTTGCCACCGAGGACCGCTTTCCCAGCGCAAAGGTCGTCGTCGGCTGGCCCCAGGAGGTGATCGCAGAGATCCGGCTCGACCGGCGCACCTGGGTGGTGATCCTCTCTCACAACACCGCCCACGAGGACCCGGTCCTGGAGGCCGCCTTGAAAAGCCAGGTCCGCTACATCGGGTGCATGGGTAGCCGACGCACCCAGGACCTGCGGGTCGCCCGCCTTCAGGAGATGGGGTTCTCCGACGAGGACATCGCCCGGGTCAGAGGGCCAGTGGGGCTGGACATCGGGGCGGAGAGCCCCCAGGAAGTGGCGGTATCGATCCTCGCCGAGATGACCCTGGTCCGGTACGGACATGGCAGTGGCATGGCCTTGGCAGGGCTCCCGGGACGGGTCCACAAGCAGCGGCCGGAAGGCTCCTGACCGCGCTCGACCCAGTCGGAAATACTGCCACTCGCAGCCTCCCCGCAGAATGCCCCCTGTGTATATTGACTGGACGGGTGGGCCACCACCGTTCAATCGGGCTAGACACGGAGGAGTTGGACTTGGCAGTCGAGTCGTCTGGTCACAGTCGGGGCAATCCCCGCCTCTACGAAGTCGTCGAGGGGGCGCCGAAAACCGGCAACAGCCCGACGATTTGGGCCTGGCCCCAGATCATCGACTACCTCAAAGTCGCCGGGCAACCGGTTCAGGGGCCGTGGCCTCCACATCAAGAGCCACGACCCGACCCCTCGGCGGAATCGGCACCGGTGGCCATCCCCGACCCGCATTCGTTTCCTCGCCAGAGCCCTCAGGACACGGACACAGAGCCCCAGGCCTGACACAGAAGCAGGAGGCAGACCATCTACCCCTCACGATTCCGCTACGAGGCGCCTCGCTCGATCGAAGAGGCCCTGTCGCTCCTCAGCGACGGAGGAGGTGACGCCAAGGTCCTGGCCGGAGGTCAGAGCCTGGTCCCCATGATCAAGCTCCGCTTCGCCTCCCCCGAGATGCTTGTGGACATCAACAACCTGCCCGGGCTGGCCTACCACGAGGCCGATGCGGACGGGACCATCCGCGTCGGCGCCCTCTGTCGCCATGCCGATCTCGAGAGATCCACGCTTCTCGCCGACAAGCAGCCGACCATGGCAGCCGCCGCCCCTCTCGTCGCCGACCCCATCGTTCGCAACCGGGGCACCCTCGTGGGTTCCCTATGTCACGCCGACCCCCAAGGCGACTGGGCCTCGGTGATGATGTCCCTCGACGGCCAGGTCGTAGCCCAGGGGCCAAGCGGCAGGCGCACCATCGTGGTGCGGGATTTCGTCCGTGGCCCATTCCAAAACGTCCTCGCCATCGACGAAATCGCAGTCGAAGCAATAGTCCCAGCTCCCCAAGGCGCCCCGTCGGGCGGGTACCTGAAGTTGGAGCGAAGGGTCGGTGACTTTGCGACCGCCGCGGTTGCGGTCTCCATCGATCGTTCCGGGGACAAGATCAACCGTGCCGGGATCGGGCTCACCGGCGTCGGGGGCTCGACCATCTCGGCCGACGCAGCCGCCCAACTGCTGGTTGGCCAGTCGCTCAGCGCCGAGTTGATCGGAGAGGCCGCAGACCTGGCGGCCCAAGCAGCTGAGCCTCACACTGATCACCGGGGCAGCGCCACCTACAAGCGCCAACTGGTTCGAGTCTTCACCAGTCGCATTCTCAGCGGGTTGATGGAATCGGCCGAGGAGGCTGCCTGACAATGACCACTTTGATGGAAGAGATCACCCCCGATCCGTCAGATGACGTAAACGTTCAGAAGATCACCCTCACCGTCAATGGCGAGCAGAGAGCTGCCATGGTCGAGCCCCGCCTCTTGCTGGCCCACCTCCTGCGCCAGGGTTTCAAGCTGACCGGGACCCATATCGGGTGTGACACCACCAATTGCGGAGCATGCACCGTCCTCGTCGACGGCCAGCCGGTGAAGAGCTGCACCATGTTCGCTGTCCAAGCCGACGGCCGCGACGTCATGACGGTCGAGGGCCTGGCCGGCCCCAGCGAGCTACACGCCCTTCAGGAGGGGTTCAAGGAGGAACACGGCCTCCAATGCGGCTTCTGCACGCCCGGGATGATGATGACCTCCAAGGCCCTGCTCGAAGCGAATCCCAACCCGACTGAGGATGAGATCCGCTGGGCCCTGAGCGGCAACCTCTGTCGCTGCACCGGTTATCAGAACATCGTCAAGGCTGTGATGTGGGCGGCGTCGAAGTTGGACGGCGGATCGCAAGAAGCAAGCGGAGGTGAATAGGTGACGGCGCTCGACGAGATCAAGATCGGCGGCCTCGGCGCCAGTCGGCGTCGAGTGGAGGACAACCGCTTCGTCCGCGGCAAGGGCAACTACGTCGATGACATCGTCCTCCCCGGGATGTTGCACATGGAGATCCTTCGCAGCCCGGTGGCGCACGCCCGGATCAACTCGATAGACACTTCCAAGGCATGGGCGATGCCCGGGGTCCGACTCGTCCTGACCGGAGAGACGATGGCCGCCCGCAACCTGGCCTGGATGCCGACCCTGTCCTACGACACCCAGGCCGTGCTCGCCACCGACAAGGTGCGCTTCCAGGGCCAGGAGGTCGCCTGCGTCATCGCCGACGACCCCTACATCGCCAAGGACGCATGTGAGGCGATCGTCGTCGACTATGAGCCGTTGCCGGTGATGATCAATCCCTATCAGGCGTTGGCCGATGGCGCCGAGCTCATCCGGAACGACAAGGAAAACCAGGCCAACAACGTCATATACGACTGGGAAGTCGGGGACCGGGAAGGCACTGACCGAGCCTTCGCACAGGCGGACCTGGTTTCCAAGATCCAGCTCCACTACCCGCGCTCCCACCCCTCCCCCATCGAGTGCTGCGGGTCTATTGCCGACTTCAACCGATCGACCAGCAAGTTGACCGTCTACATGACCAGTCAGGCGCCTCACATCATCCGAGCCGCGGTGGCCTTGGTGGCAGAGCTTCCGGAGCACATGATCCGGATCGTCGCCCCGGACATCGGCGGCGGGTTCGGGAACAAGGTGCCGGTTTATCCGGGCTATGTCGCCTCGATCCTGGCTTCGATCCTCCTCGAGCGGCCGGTGAAGTGGATAGAGGACCGGACCGGGAACCTCATCTCCACCGGGTTCGCCCGCGACGTCTACCTCGAGGGCGAGCTGGCCCTGCGCAAGGACGGTCGCATCCTCGGGGTGCGGATGAAGACCCTGGCCGATCACGGTGCCTTCTTCTCCGACGCACAGCCCTCGAAGTTCAAGATCGGCCTCATGCACTCGGCGTTCGCCTGTTACGACATACCCCAAGCCCATCTCGAGGCGCGGGGCGTCTACACGAACAAGGCGCCGGGCGGTGTCGCCTACCGCTGCTCGTTCCGGGTGACCGAGGCGATGTTCTTCCAGGAGCGGATGGTGCAGGCCGCAGCCGATGACCTCGGCATCGACCAGGCGGAGTTCCGAAGGATCAACTTCGTCCAGGACGACGACTTCCCCCACCGAACTCCATATGGGTTCCTCACCGACTCCGGCCAGTACGGGAAGTGCCTCGACGTCGGACTGGAAGCCATCGGCTACGCCGACTTCCTGAAGGAGAAGGAGGAGGCCGCCAAACGGGGGCGCCTGCTCGGCATAGGCATCTCGACGATGACCGAGCCATTGGGCGCGGGCAACAGCCGGGAGTACGACATCCTCGGAATCAAGATGTTCGACTCGGCCGAGCTGAAGATCCACATGACCGGAAAGGCGCTGCTCAGGACGGGTGCCAAGTCCCAGGGCCAGGGCCACGAGACGACTTGGGCGCAAATCGTCTCCCATGAGCTCGGCCTGCCGGCAGAAGACGTCCTGGTCGAGGAGGGCGACACCGACACCGCGCCATTCGGGATGGGCACCTATGCCTCTCGAAGCACTCCAGTGGCAGGGGCAGCAGTGGCGATGGTCTCCCGCAAGATCCGCGCCAAGGCCCGCAAGATCGCAGCCCACCTGCTCGAGATCTCCGAGGAGGACGTGGAGTGGGAGCTGGGGCGCTTCTACGTGCGCAGCCAGCCCGATCGGGGGGTGACCATCCAGGAGTGCGCCATGGCCGCTTACTCCAACATGCCCGACGGGATGGAGCCCGGGTTGGAGAACGTCGCCTACTACGACCCGCCCAACCTCACATGGCCATTCGCCTGCTACATCGTGACCGTCGAGGTCGACCCCCAGACCGGAGTCTGGGACGTCCTGCGAATGGTCGCCGTCGACGACTGCGGGGTCCGCATCAACCCGATGATCGTCGAGGGCCAGATCATGGGCGGTCTCACCGAGGCCTACGCCATGGCCAACATGCAATTCATCACTTTCGATTCCCTGGGCAACTGCATCGGCTCCAACTTCACCGACTACTTGCTTCCCACTGCCTGGGAGACGCCCGGATTCGAGCTCCACGAGGTGGTGACCCCTTGTCCCCATCATCCGATCGGAGCCAAGGGCATCGGTGAGTGCGCAGCAGTCGGCGGGCCTGCCGCCTTCGTCAATGCCGTGATGGACGCGGTCAAGGGCTCCGGGGTGCGCAACATCGACATGCCGCTGTTCCCGGATCGGGTCTATCAGGCGCTGCAGACCGGTGCCGACGTGAGCGGAGCTCCCCCGGTGCGGATGGAAGAAGCATGAACTCTCAGCCCGGGGACGGGTGGAGGATGATCGAGATGGCGAACGACCTGGCTCGCCAGGGTGTCGAGTTCGCCCTCGCCACGGTGGTCTGGCGCCAGGCCCCGTCGTCCGGCCATCAGGGAGCCCGGGCGATCATCACCTCCGACGGCGACATCCATGGATGGATCGGAGGCGCATGCGCAGAACCGGTCGTGATCCGTGAGGCGCAGCAGGCGATCCAGGACCGCGAGCCGCGGCTCATCCTCCTCGGGATCACCGACCAATTCGGTGACGTGCCGGAAGGGATGATGTTCGTCCCCATGTCGTGCCAGTCGGAGGGAGCGATGCAGCTCTACATTGAGCCCGTGATCCCCAGTCCCCACCTGGTCGTGGTGGGTCGGTCGCCTATGGCAGCCACCTTGGTAGATCTCGCCACCGCCCTCGGCTGGCGGGCAAGTCTCATCGATGCCACCCACTTCAGCAGCGCCGACACCGACTACACGTCCGTAGTCGTCGTCGCCACCCAGGGTCACGGTGACGAAGAGGCGATCGAGGAAGCAATCGCGGGGCAACCGGCGTTCATTGGGCTAGTCGCTTCCAAGAAGCGCGGCGAGACCGTGCTCGGCTACCTGGCCGACCGGGGTATCGCTCGGGAGTCATTGGACAGGGTGCGGGCTCCGGTCGGCCTCGACCTCGGCCACACCTCGCACAATGAGATCGCTGTGGCCGTCCTCGCCGAGTTAGTCCAGCTCCGAGCCAACGGCGAGCTCACCTCCCGGCCCCAGGGAGCGGCCGACTCCCCGGCGACCGCCATCGACCTGGTTTGCGGGATGACTGTGCCCGCCGACGACACCAGCCGCCCCCTGGAGTACCAGGGCGAGACGTACTACTTCTGCGCCCCCGGATGTCGGGTGGCCTTCGAGAAGGACCCGGCGGCGTATCTCGACAGGAGCCAGCATGCTGATAAAGAATGACTTCGAAGTAGCCCTCCCGATCGAAAAGGTGTGGGAGTTCTGCCAGGACATTCCCCAGGTTGCATCCTGTCTTCCGGGTGCCTCGCTGACCGACGAGACCGGGCCCGATCAGTACGCGGGCAACGTCAACATCCACCTCGGCCCGGTGCAGATGCAGTTCGCCGGTCAGGCCGCGGTCAAACAGATGAACCACGAGACCAAGACGATCGTGGTCGACGCCGCCGGAGCCGACCAGAAGGGCCGGGGCCAGGCGGCGCTTGGCCTCACCGCACGACTGGTACCCACAGCCACTGGGACGAGGGTCGAGGTTGAACAGGACCTGGAGCTCTCCGGGGCCGCCGCTCAGTACGGCCGGGGGATGATCGGCGACGTGAGCGCGGTGATGATGAAGGACTTCGCCACCAACATGCAGGCCCGCATCCACGCATTCGACCAGGGCCTGTCGCCGGACCAGGTTCAGGCGAAGTCCGCCAGCGGTTTCAGCATCGCCATTCAGGCTGCGTGGATGGCGTTGAAGAGAGTTGGCCGCAGGTTCTTCCTGCCGTATCAGCCCAACCAGACATGAGGAGGGATCGATGACTTGGTGGTGGGTCGGAAACGCGATCCTGCTCTTGGCCGTGGTGCCGATCCTCGTCGCCCTGCTCAACCGGGTGCTGGCAGCCGTGGAGCGGATCCGGGGCGCCGCGGACAACATCCTTGCCGGAGGGGTCGCACTGATCGGAGAGGTGGACCGCGTCCCCGAACTTCTAGCCGTCACCGACGAAACAATCGACGAGGTGGCCAACGGGGCAGTGCGGTACGCCGGCTCTGTGGCCAAATTGCTGGGATGAGGGAGGTCTAGCCAATGCCTGCAGCCGCCATCGTCACCCTGGTGCTAGCGACGCTGATCATCGCCGCCGCCGCTCTGGGTCTGAGTCGGGTGATCGGCCACCTCTCGGCAACCCTCAAGACGCTTCGGGCGTTGACCGGAGGTGTCGAAGTGGTAGCCGCGAAGACCAGCACCGTTCCTGCGGTGGTCGGATCGGTGAACGCCAGCCTGAAGCCCGTCAGCGACTTCGCCGAGTCGATCTGAGGCATCGAGAATGAACGAGCTCTTCGAAGGAAACACCGGCTGGCTGGTCGGGTACATCATCGGGATCGTCGTGGTCCTGGTGGTGGTCGCCTTGGTGGTGCCGATCCTGGTGCTGGCCAGGAAGATCGGAAACGAAGCCAAGCTGATCGACGACAGCCTGAAGCAGTCGGTGATCAACACTGCGGCCCTCGCCGACCTGGCCACGACCAACACGATGGCGATCAACGTGATCGAAGGTTTGAAGCGGGGTCGGCAGAGGTTGGGAGGTTGACCGTGGTCTTTGCTCTGACCGAGGATCAAGAGACCCTGTGGCAGATCGCCAACTGGGCCGGGCTCGTGGTCGTCATTGCTGTCGCCGCACTGCTCACCATCCTGGTGCTGCTGGTGCGGCGCATCGACAAGCGGGTCGCCGGGATCAAGGCCACCCTCATCGAGGCCGAGGCCAACACCGCTGATGCCGAGTTGTTGAACACAACGGCAGCCGGTGTCGACATGGTGCTTGCGGAAGGCCTCGAGCACCACCTATTCCTGGGGCGAGTGCTGGGCAAGGTGCGCTCATGAACAGCCTGGTCCTATTCACCGTCATCGACATCGTCTTGCTTATCGCCGGGCTGGCGATATACCTCTGGATCGTCGGAGGGCAGCTGGCCCGCGTCGCCACCAATCTCGAAGAGTGCAACGACCTGGTGGCCAAGATCAACGCCAACGCGGCCTCGATCGATGGCAATCTCGAACACGTCAACCGCACCGGTGGTGTGGTCGCCGCGGCCCTTCCATTGCTCTACGGCATGGCCGAGGGGATCGTGGTCGGGGCGACTTACGAGCCTGAGAGCGTTCACGAGCGGAGCCCGGCGAAGCCGGCCTCCGGTACCCGCCGCTCCCGATTCCACGAGGCCGTCGGCTACAAGCCGGGGTAACCGGCATGCCGTTCGGGGCCAGGCGTCCCGGGTCGGTCGATTCAGCCGCCGGCCCCTGACGGGTCCCTTCGGGTCGTCAGCGGGCCGGTGGTTCCCGGCGTCTGGTACTCCCCGATCCAGTGGTCCTCCCAGGCCTGGTCGTACTGCTCCGGATTGCAGCCCGGTCGATACACGGCGACCAACTCTCGGACGATCTGCTCCCGATGCGGGCTCTTGGCGCCCGGAGCCTCGTAAGTGGCGATGTAGAGGTCGAACCTTTTCCCGCCCACCCGTTCCAGCCAGCACCCGGCCCGAGGGTGGTTGAACGGAAACCGCTCCTTGGACATGTCCTCGGAGTGCCCGACATAGACGACCCCGTATTCCTCGGGCTTGGCCGCCGGGTCCGGCTTGTACATGACGGCGTAGACCGCAGACCGCTCTGGTGCGGTCCAACCCCCGAGCACGCGCGGTCCCTCGAACGGATAGCCGGCGAGCGAGCCGAGACGAATCACTCCTCGACCATGTCGTAAAACATCTCTTCATCCTCGGCGATGGTCTCCACGCTGACCACGGGCCAGGTCGGGAGCCCAGACTTCTCCACTGCCCCGGCAAGCACCGCCATCGCCAGCTCGACCGCCCGTTCGGTGTCGTCGGCCTCCACGACGACCTGGACCCCATATCCGTAGGAGCCCATCCCCGAGGCGATCCCTTCGTTGGCAGCCACCGCGTCTGCCAGCTCGACCACCTCGTCGAGCTCGATCACACGGTCGCCCTCGGTCTGGAGGGAGACACTCCACCTCAACGGCTCACCTCAACTCCGGCAGCCGCTCGGCCAGCTCCTCGAGGCTGGCCAGGTCATGGCCCGAAAGGAGAAGGTCTATGTAGGGCTCGGCGACCATCATCCCCAGAGTCGAAGGTCGGAACTCGGAGTCGTTGCCCTTATGCGGGTTCATCCAGACCACTTTGTGACTGAGCCGCGACAGGCGCTCCATCGCCTCGGCCAGCACGGCAGGGTCGCCCCGATCCAGCCCGTCGGAACAGATGACGACGATCGCACCGCGGCTCAAACCCCGGCGTCCCCAATCGCGGACGAAGGTGTCGAGGGCGTGACCGATGCGGGTACCCCCCTCCCAGTCGAAGACCAAGCGGGCGGCATCGTCCAGGGCGTCATCGGGGCGTCTCTTCTCCAGGGCCTTGGTGATCCTCGTGAGACGGGTTCCGAAGCAGAAAACCTCGACCCGGGACGCTGCCCGCCGGGTCGAGTATGCGAACTGGAGGAGGTTGCGCGAGTAGTCGGCCATCGAACCGGACACGTCGAGAATCAGGACCAACGGCCGCATCTTCAACTTTCGCTCCCGCCAGAAGAGCTGGGATGGCTCCCCGTGGGTGCGCATCGTGGTGCGGACCGTGCGACGCAGGTCGGGACGGGCCCCGGAGGAGGTCGGGCGGGTGCGGCGGGTGCGCCGGCGGGGAGGTATGACCCGGATCCGCGCCACGATCTGGCGCAGGGCTACCAACTCGTCCGGGGTGCAGGCGGAGAACGACTTGTTGCGCCAGATCTCGATGTCCGAGGCCATCAGCCCCAGCCTTGCCTCTTCCTCGTCTTTTCCCAACCGCCCCGGCTCCGTCGCGGGGACCTCGATCACCGACTGGTTCTCAATCGATGACTGCTCCAGGACCAGCTTGACCGGGTCCGGCAATTTCTCGCTGTAGTCGAGGAAGAACCTGCGAAACACAGTGTCGTAAACAGGGATGTGCTCGCGACGGGTGATCATCGTGGTGCGACCCGCCCAATAGATGTCGAGGAGGTCGCCTGGGTTGAGTGATGCAACTGCGCAGCTGAAGCCGAGGAGGTCACCTGAGCCAACCGGCAGACCGGCGGCTCGCAGCTCCTCGCCGAAGTCGATCAGCATCTCGACGAAGGGAGCTCGCTCTGCGAGGTCGATCAGATCGACGGCATCGCCGCCGTCAGCCATCGACCGTGACCTCCTCGAGGTGCTCGAGCACCGTCTCGAGGTCGTCGCGCTCTTTGATGACGGCGCCCAGGGTGTCGGTGAGTGTTGCCTCGTCCAACTCGGTGCGTTCCAGCACGTTGAGCGTGGCTACCCAGTCCAGTGTCTCGGCGACACCGGGCGGCTTGACCAGGTCCAGCCCGCGCAACCGGTTCACCGCCTCTACCACCTTGCGGGCGAGGGTCTCGGTGGCTTCGGGTGCCCGGACCATGACGATCTCCACTTCGCGCTCGGCGCTCGGATAGCCGACCCAGTGGTATAAGCAGCGCCGCTTCAGTGCATCGTGGAGCTCGCGGGTCCGGTTGGAGGTAAGGATCACCAGCGGCGGGGCTTCGGCGACGATGGTTCCGATCTCGGGAATCGTGATCTGGAAGTCGGAGAGCAGCTCGAGCAGGAAGGCCTCGAACTCGTCATCGGCGCGGTCGATCTCGTCGATGAGCAGCACCGCCCGATCACCGGCCCGCACTGCAGTCAACAGCGGCCGCTCCAACAGGAACTTGGGGCCGAACAGCTTGTCGACCTGATCATCTTCGCCGAGGTTGTGCTCGGAGAGCGCCCGAATCTGCAGCATCTGACGGGCGTAGTCCCATTCGTAGAGCGCCTGGTTGGTATCGATGCCTTCGTAGCACTGAAGCCTGATCAGCTGGCGATCGAATACCGACGCCAGCACCTTGGCCACCTCGGTCTTGCCCACACCGACCTCGCCTTCGAGGAGCAGCGGGCGCCCCAGGGTCATTGCCACGAACACCGATGTAGCGAGCCCCCGGTCAGCCAGATATCCGCCCTGACGGAGCAGGTCGGTGAGCTCGGTGACGTCGGAAGGAAGCGTGGGTGCCCGGTCGGTGCTCACGGCTTGACCGCCAGAAGGCGAAGCTTCGAGTTCGGTCAGGCCTGTTCGCCCTGACCGAGGACCAGCTCTCCGACGGAGCTGCCCGACGTGCTCAGCTTGCCCTCGCGGGCGAGTTTGGCCCGCCATGCCGCTCCGAGGTCGCTTCCCGGCTCTGCGTAACCGTCGAACGTCACGTCCTTCATGTTGCGACAGGCCTTGTTGGGGCTGCAGTCCTCGTCGAGTTCGTGGTCGTGGTCGTGGCTGATGACCCACACCGAGTCGAGAACGTCGGCCGTTGTCTCGTTTTGGCCTGTCATCGAGCGCTCCTTGGGGACGGCGTGTCGCGTTTGATCGACGGTGATGAGTGTAATCGCCGTCGACTTCTTGCTCTATGGCTGGGAGCCCACCCGATCCGGTGCGCCCACTGCGATTGCCTCGGCGAGAATCGACACCGCGATCTCGGCCGGGCTGTGGGCGCCGATTTCGATCCCGGCGGGGCCATGCACCCTGGTCAGGTCGGTCACCCCCCGATAGGCCAGCCAGTCCGCCCGATTCTCCTGCATGCGACGAGCCCCGAGCGAGCCGATGTAACCCACCGGACTGTCCAGTGCGGCCATCAACCCTGCGCCGGCGATGTCGAGGTCGTGTGCGGTGACCACGACCTTGTCGAAGGAGGAGAGACCGGCGATGACACCGGTCGCCCCCGAGGCGTCGGTGACCACCCGGGCCCGCCAACCCACCACTCTTGCCAACTCCGAGAGAGCGTCGGCCACGGGGCTCGCTCCGACGATGATCAGCTGAGGCACTGCCCGGAACACAGTGACTACTGCATCGTCGGACATCGTCGAAGCACTGCCGCCGCCGGAAAAGAGCTGTTTCCGCGGCCTCACCGGCTTCCGTGATGGTCTCCGCCGTGTAGAGATGCAGCTCGACGACTTCGTCAGCCTTCGACCCGGCCCACCAGGCATACCGGCTGTCGTTTCACCACCAGTTCCACCAGGCCGTCCGGAAGCACATCGGCCGGTATCAGGAGGCACTTGCCGCTGCCGCCGGTGGGCAGCCCGGCGATCAAAGCATCGATGTCGGTCACCTCGACATCCAATAGGCGACCCGTGGTCCATCGCCCGGCCACATCGCCAAGCTTCCCATCGAGAGCACCACCAGCCATCGACCCGATCCTGCCCCCGCCCGGGGTGAACACGAGAGCATCGGACCAGTCGTCGACCGGCAGACCGTCGGCCTCGACCATCCAGGCGACATCGGCCCGGGTCCCGGCTCGGAGACAGGCCTCAATCGTGAGGGCGACCTCGAACATCGGCGCGATTCTACGAATCACCGGTGGGCCACGGGAGACAGGCTCGAACGCTGCTGAATACCCTGTCCCCATGCCTCCGAGCTCCGACGAGCAGCTCCGCGCCGATATACGCCGACTGGGCAACCAGTTGGGCGATGCCCTGGTGCGCCAGCACGGGCCGGATCTCCTCGAACTCGTGGAGCGGGTGCGGGCATTGGGCAAGTCGGTCCGCCGCGGTGGGAGCGCCGAGTCGGCCGACGAGTTGTACCGGCTGCTGGCCGGGCAATCGGTGCAGAACGTCATCGCCCTGGTCCGGGCCTTCACCACCTACTTCTACCTGGCCAATGTCGCCGAGCACGTCCACCGGATCGACCAACTCGGCGCCGACGAGCGAAGCCTCGAGGCAACCGTCGACCGCGATACTCGAGGCCGGCCCGGACCTCGAAGGGATGGACGCAGTCCTGCAACGCCTCGAAGTCCGCCCTGTCTTCACCGCCCACCCACCGAGGCCGCTCGTCGCTCCATCCTGACCAAGACCCGCCAATTGGCCGACCTCGTCGAGGAGCGGCTCTCTGCCCCGCAGGAGCGGGTGGCTCTGATCGACCGCGATCCTCCGAGTTGATCGATCAGATCTGGCAGACCGACGAGCTCCGGCTCGAGCGCCCGAGCCCTGTCGAAGAGGCACGATCTGCGCTCTATTACCTGGTGCAGATCGCCGAGGAGGTCATGCCCCGGCTCGGCGAGCACGTAGCCGTCCAGCTCGACCGCCTCGGGCCGGAACACACCGCGACTCCTATCCGGTTTGGGTCGTGGGTCGGCGGGGATCGTGACGGAAATCCCCAGGTGACGGCGGAGACAACCCTGGAAACACTGGCCTTGCAGCACGATCGCGGCCTGCGGCACCTGATCGGGCTGGTCGAGGAGCTCTCCGACGAGCTTTCCATGTCCCTGAGGCTGGCGCCGATAAGCCAGGAGCTGGAAGAGTCGCTCGCCGCCGACCGTGATGTCCTGCCCGAGATCTGGCAGCGAGAGCAGCGCAGGACCGCGACTGAGCCCTACCGGCTCAAATGCTCGTACATCCACGCACGACTGATCAACACCAATCTGAGGATCCAGCAGCGCCTGGCGCCTCATCCTGGCCGGGACTATGCACATCCCGATCAGCTCGTATCCGAGCTCGATCTCATGGCCGACTCCCTGCGCTCGGCGAAGGGCGCCCTCATCGCAAACGGGCCTCTGGCCCGGGTGAGGCGGGCTGCCACCATGTTCGGCTTCCAGATGGCGACGCTCGACGTCAGGGAGCACTCTTCGAAGCACCGCGCCGCCCTTTCCGAGCTCTACGCGCTCGCCGACACCGAATACGCCGAGCTCTCCTCCGACGAACGGGCTCGACTACTGGGTGAGGAGCTCGCCGGCGCCAGGCCGCTCTCCGGACCGACCACCTCGCTCGGTGAGGAGTCGGCCAACACCTTGGGGGCTTTCCGGGCAATCGCCGAGGCAAAGGCCCGTTACGGGGACCAGGTCATCGAGAGCTACATCGTGTCCATGACCGAGACCCCCGCCGACATCCTCGAAGCGGCGGTGCTCGCCAGGGAAGCGGGGTTGGTGGACCTGCGGAGAGGCGTCGCGTCGATCGGGCTCGTCCCCTTGGTGGAGACCATCGACGATCTGGTCAATGCCGGTCCCCTGCTGGACGGGCTGCTCAGCGATCCCCAATACCGGCAGCTGGTCCGACTCCGGGGCGATACCCAAGAGGTGATGCTCGGCTACTCGGACTCGAACAAGGTCGGTGGGATCACCACCAGCCAATGGGAGATCTACAAGGCGCAGCGGGTGATGAGAAACATCGCCGTCGGACCACGGGATCCACCTGCGGCTGTTCCATGGCAGGGGAGGCACCATCGGCCGGGGAGGAGGTCCGACCCATGCCGCGATCCTCGCCCAGCCCTACGGGACCATCGATGGCGACATGAAGGTGACGGAACAGGGTGAGGTCATCTCGGAGAAATACGGCCACCCTGACATCGCATCGCGCAATCTCGAGCTTGCCCTTGCGTCGGTGCTCGAGTCGTCTTTGCTCCACCGCCGCTCGCGGCGAGGGAAGGAGACCCTGGACCGCTGGACCGAAGTCATGGACTGCTTCTCCACCGAGGCCCATGCCGCATACCGGGAATTGGTAGATCATCCGAGCCTGGTTCCCTATTTCCTGGCGTCGACCCCGGTCGAGGAGTTGGGCCAGCTCAACCTGGGCAGCCGCCCGTCGCGGCGGCCGGGTGGCGTGGGCGGTGTGGACGATCTGCGAGCCATACCGTGGGTCTTCGGCTGGACCCAGACCCGCCAGATCGTCCCCGGTTGGTACGGCGTGGGCAGCGGACTGCGGGCGGCGCGCAAGGCCGGATACGGCGAAGCCCTCGACGAAATGGCTTCGGACTTCAGCTTCTTCCAGACCTTCCTCTCCAACGTCGAGATGACGCTGGCCAAGACCGATCTCGACATAGCCGAGCGCTATGTCGACGCCCTCGTTCCGGTCGAGCACCGTGGCGTCCTGGACCTGCTTCGGTCCGAGATGGAGCTGACGACTTCCGAGCTCCTGATGTCACGCCATGAGGAGGTCCTCATCGCCGATCTCCCGGTGTTGAGGCGGACCCTCTCCGTGCGAGACGTATACCTCGACCCGATCAACTACCTCCAAGTTGCTCTGCTCGCGAGGAGCCGCGCCGGGGACGAGGACCCGGATCTGAGTCGGGCCCTCCTCCTCACCATCAATGGCATCGCCACCGGGATGCGCAACACGGGGTAGATCTAGGCTCCCCCGATGCCGATCACGATCCTCGACCATCCTCTTGCCGGCGACCTTCTCGGGGTCCTTCGAAGCAAGGACACCGAGCCGCCGGAGTTCCGTCAGACCGCCGAGCGCCTCGGCTATCTCCTGGTTGCCGAGGCGATGTCCGACATGGCAGTCGACGAGGTGGAGATCACGACACCGCTCGAGGTCACCAAGGCAATGCGGCTCCATCGCCCCGTTGTTGCGGTCGCGGTCCTCCGCGCCGGGCTGGGACTCCTCCAGTCTGTGCTGACCCTGGTCCCCGACGCCGCGATCGGCTTCGCCGGCGTGCAACGTAACGAAGAGACCGCCGAGCCCATGGAGTACTACAACAAATTTCCGCCGTTGGATCGCGCCCGGGTGCTGATCCTGGAGCCGATGCTGGCGACCGGAGGGTCGCTCTCGTGGGCCATCGACAAGGTGAAAGAGAATGGGGCGAAGAGCATCACTGCAGTTTGTGTGGTTGCGGCTCCACAGGGTGTGGCTCGCATCGAGGCGGATCATCCCGATATCCGGATCGTCGCCGCCGCCCTCGATCGCGACCTGAGCGACCTCTTCTACATCCAGCCCGGGCTCGGCGACATGGGAGACCGGCTGTTCGGGACTCTGTGACCGACTTCGAGGAAGCCGTGCTCGTCGTGATCGAGGGCCTGGAGGCGGGTGATGTGATCACCTACGGGGAGGTAGCTGCCGAAGCAGGCTTCCCAGGGGCGGCCCGCGCCGTCGGATCGGTCTTGGCCCGATGCGACTCCGATCTCCCCTGGTGGCGTGTCGTCGGGATCGGGTGGCCAGCTGAGGTCGCCGGAGCCGACCCGTCAAAGCCGATTGCTCGCGAACGAGGGGGTAGAGGTGACCAATGGCCGTGTCCATATCCCCCGGAACCGCTGAGCCGATGCCCGTCGTCCAATGCGCAGAGATCCCAATGGAGGTCAGATGCGACGTTCGAGCCTGGCGTTGGCGGCCCTTGCGGCCCTGGTCCTCACCGCGTGCGCGGCGACAGACAGCGGCGGAAGCGGGGGCACGCCGGTGGTCAATGTGAACGGGACGGGCTCGAGCCTGACCGGAATCACCGTGACCGGCACCGGAGAGGTGACCGGTACCCCGGACACAGTTGAGATCAATCTCGGTGTCTCGGTTCTCGAGGAGACCGTCCAGGCCGCAACTTCCATTGCCGCGGAGAAGGCGAATGCACTGATCGGGATCCTCACCGACGGCGGCGTCGATCGCAAAGACATCACCACTACCGACTACTCCATCTATCCGGAGTACGACTACTCCTCCAATCAGCAGCGCCTGATCGGATACCGGGTCAGCAATACGGTCCGGGTCAAGATCCGGGACATCGAGACCACCGGCTCTGTCATCGACAATGCCGCAGCGGCCGGTGGTGACGATGTGGTCGTCAACGGCATCCAATTCAGCCTCGACGACGATGCGGAACTCGTTGAAGCAGCGCGCAGCGCGGCCTGGGAAGACGCGATGGCCAAAGCGACCCAGCTCGCCCAGCTCTCGGGTCAGCAGTTGGGAGCGGCCATCTCGATCAACGAGACCGTCACCAACCAGCCACCCCCCGTGTACTTCGAACGGGCCATGGCAGCCGACGCGGCGGAAACGCCGATCGAACCCGGCACCTCGGCAGTGACGATCACCCTCCAGGTGAACTTCGCCTTGGAGGCCTAAGCCCTCTCTACTGCTCCGGCCGGGACGCAGAACTGGTCGTAGTCGACCAGGCGAGGAGGACGGTCCCGGTCGGCGCACGCCGGGCACTCGGGGTCCCGCCTCAGATTCAATGTGATGAACTCCTGGCTCAGAGCGTCGTACGTGAGGAGCCGCCCGATCAGCGGTTCACCGATCCCCAGGACGAGCTTGATCGTCTCTGTCGCCTGTAGAGCGCCGATCACTCCGGGGAGAACACCGAGCACACCTGCCTCGGCACAGGACGGCGCCAACTCCGGAGGCGGGGGCTCGGCGAACTGGCACCGATAGCAAGGCCCGTTGTATGGGTCGTACACCGTGACCTGCCCGTCGAAGCGGAAGATGGAGCCATGGACTACCGGCACCTCGAGGTGGAGTGACGCGTCGTTGACCAGGTATCGGGTCGGGAAATTGTCCCCACCGTCGAGCACCACGTCGTAACCGCCCATGATTCTGAGCACGTTCTCCGATGAGAGTGTCTCGTTGTACGTGACGACCTTCACGTCCGGGTTGAGAGCGCCGAGAGTCTCCCGGGCGGACTCGACCTTGGGTTGTCCGAGGCGCTCCACGTTGTGAAGGATCTGTCTCTGCAGGTTCGACGCGTCCACGACGTCGAAGTCGACGATCCCGATGGTGCCCACACCGGCAGCCGCCAGATAGAGGGCGGCCGGCGACCCGAGGCCTCCGGCGCCAATGACCAGGACCTTCGAGTCGAGGAGCCTGATCTGGCCTGCGACCCCGACCTCAGGGAGCAGGGTGTGCCGGCTGTACCGCGCGGACTGATCGGCGGTGAGACCGGCAGGCGGGCTCCACGGGTGACCCTCTGCCTTCCACCTGTCGAATCCACCTTCGAGGGACGACACCGTCGAGTATCCAAGGTCGCCCAGGGCGTCCGCGGCCAGAGCCGAGCGGGCACCCACTGCGCAATAGAGAACCAACTCGCGATCTCGATCCGGAACCAAGGCTGTGATCGCGCCCTCGATCTCGCCTTTCGGGACGTGGATTGCTCCCGGGATCGAGCCCTGCTCGAGCTCCTCGGCCTCCCGGACGTCGATCACGGTCAAACCATCTAGCTGCTCGGCGAGTCGATCGGGATCGATCTCGACGATCCTCGCCCTGGCCTCGGCCACCAGCTCCCGATAGGACTTGCTCATACGGTCGACCTCCGCATGGGTGGTTCGGAATCGAGTATGGCCCTGGCGCTGAACGCGGTCAATAACGCAGATCACGCGCCAACTGCCGACACGATTGGCTAGACATAGCCGTCAAGTCCGTCGACCCGCCAATTCCCATCGAGGAAGGAACCCCCATGACCGCTACCAAGCCAACCGACAAGCGACTCACCGACGAGCAGCTCGGCGAGCTCCTCAAAGTGATGAAGAAGGCCGACAGCGTCGAGCTCAAGCTGACCGTCCCTGACTCCAGCCGACGCTCTGCGGTGGCGTCGCTCGACCTCGATCCCCTCGATGCCCAGATCCGGCAGGTGATCTTCTTCGACACTCTCGATCTCACGCTCAACAAGGCAGGAGTGGTGGTGCGGGCCCGGCGAATCCAGGGCAAAGGTGGGGACTCCTCGATCAAGCTCCGCCCGGTGGTCCCCGACGAGCTGCCTCCTGAGATCCGAAAGTCGCCTGCTTTCGGAGTCGAGGTCGATGCCCTTCCTGGTGGGTTCGTCTGCTCGGGAACGATGAAGGGCGTGGCAGGCTCGATGGAAATCCGAAAGGCGGCAGCCGGCGATCACCCCATCCGCAAGCTGTACACCAAGGAACAGCGCGCGTTCTACTCCGATCACGCCCCGGATGGGATCGGGCTCGATGACCTGATCGTCCTGGGCCCGATCAACGTGTTCAAGCTGAAGTTCGCGCCGAAAGAGTTCCGTCCGATGGTGGCCGAGCTGTGGAACTACCCCGACGGGAGCCGGATCCTGGAGCTGTCGACAAAGTGCCTTCCGGCGGAGGCGTTCGCAGTGGCGGCGGAGGCCCGAGCGTTCCTTTCTGGCAAGGGGATCGACCTGTCGGCCGAACAGGCCACCAAGACGGCAACCGCCCTCGACTTCTTCGTCAAGGAGGCTCGGGAGGAAGCCGCCGTCTGACCACCTTTTTGGATTTCGCGACCTTGGTCGGTAAACAACGGCAATGAGGCACTTCCTGGGCACGACTGACTGGACGCGGCCCGAGCTGGAGGCCCTCCTCGACGATGCCCGCGCGCTGCGCGCGTCCCCGTTCAACGACTCCTTGGCCGGGAAGACGATCGCTCTCCTCTTTCTCAACAACTCGCTCCGGACCAGGACTTCTTTCGACGTGGGGATCAACCAGCTAGGGGGCCATGCCGTGGTCCTGTCACCCAGCGGGGGGATGTGGCCACTCGAGTTCGAGGACGGTGTCGTCATGGACGGCGATGCCGAGGAGCACGTCAAGGAGGCCGCCAAGGTCCTCTCTCGATACTGCGACCTGATCGGGATCCGCGCCTTCCCCAAGTTCCGGGACTGGGAAGAGGACCGAAAGGACAAGGTGCTCAACTCCTTCGCTCGGTACTCCGAAGTGCCGGTGATCAACATGGAGACGATCGTCCATCCTTGCCAGGAGTTGGCCCACGTCATGGCGCTTCAGGACCACATCGGCGACCTGGAGGGCAAGAAGTACCTGCTCACCTGGAGCTACCACCCCAAGCCGCTGAACACAGCCGTAGCCAACTCGGCCCTCCTCATCGCGGCCAAGTTCGGAATGGAAGTGACCCTTCTCTGCCCGACAGAGGAATTCGTCCTCGACGATCGATACATCGTCCAGGCGATGAGTGACGCCCGCGCCGCGGGCCGCAAGGTCACCATCACCCATGACATCGAGGCGGGCTATGCCGGGGCCGACGTGGTCTACGCCAAGAGCTGGGGGGCCATCCCCTACTTCGGGACCTGGGAGGCGGAGAAGCCGATCCGTGACCGGTTCCGCCATTTCATCGTCGACGAGGAGAAGATGGCCGGGACCAATGACGCCCTGATCAGTCACTGTCTCCCAATGCGGCGGAACATGATCATGACCGACGCCGTCTTCGATGGCCCGAATTGCTTCGCCTACGAAGAGGCCGAGAACCGCCTTCACGTCCAGAAGGCGATCATGCGCTCACTGGTTTCCGACCAGAATCGCTGAGGCCGAGGAATTTCATGGCCAGCAATCGCGACATCCGCCAGACAATCGTCCATCTGCTCTCGCAACATGAGCGATGGCAAGGAGATCCGCTCCTACCTCCAGAGGTTTTCCGAAGTGGACCGCTCCCGCTTCGCGGTGATCAAGATCGGCGGCGCGGTGATGCGGGATCACCTCGACGAGACGGCCGCGGCCCTCGCCTTCCTCCACACAGTCGGGCTCACACCGATCGTCATCCACGGCGGTGGGCCGCAATTGGACGAGACCCTCGAAAAGCGCGGTCTGCCCAACCGGCGGCTCGACGGCCTGAGAGTCACCGGGCCCGAGGTGCTCGACGCCGCCAGGGACACCTTCATACAGCAGAACATCCTCCTCGTCGAAGCGGTGCGTGAGCAGGGAGTCGCCGCGCATGGCCTCACCGAAGGCGCATTCGAAGCCGACTACGTGGACCGAGAGAAGTACGGCCTGGTGGGTGAGCCGACCGAAGTCCACCTCCCGCTGATCCAGTCGATCGTCGACTCCAACGCGATCCCGATCCTGACCTGCCTCGGTGTCGCTCCCGGCGGACAGCTGGTCAACATCAACGCCGATTCCGCCACTCGGGCCCTGGTACATGCAGTGCAGCCGATGAAGATCATCTTCCTCGCCGACGTAGGCGGGTTGCTCGACGCCGATGGCAGGCTCATCGAGTCGATCAACCTCGCCTCGGACTATGCGGATCTCATGTCCCAGGACTGGGTCCACTCCGGGATGAGACTCAAGTTGGAGGAGATCAAGCGCCTCCTCGACGACACCCCGTTATCGACTTCGGTGTCGATAACTACTCCCTCCGGGCTGGTCAAAGAGCTCTTCACCCACGGCGGGTCGGGAACCATGCTCCGCAGGGGTGAGCTCATCGAGAAGCACACCGACAAGAGCGCTCTCGACCGCAGCCAGGTGGAAAAGCTGGTCGAGGAGGCCTTCGGAAAACGGCTGGCCCCGGAATGGTGGGACCAACTCGTTGTCACCTCTGCTTACGTCTCGCAGAGCTTCCGTGCCGGCGCCCTGATCGCTCAACCTGGCGACTTCGCCTATCTGGACAAGTTCGCCATCCTCGAAGACGCCCGTGGCGAAGGCCTGGCCCGGACCGTCTGGGCTCACGTCGTCGCCGACTTCCCCACCCTCTATTGGAGATCCCGCACCGACAACGGCTTCAACTCTTTCTATGCCGAGGAGGCTGACGGGTCGGTGAAACGGGGGCCGTGGACCATCTTCTGGCGCGGCGAAAACGACTTCGAACAGATCGCGGCCCGCGTGGACGCGGTTGTCGCCATCCCGGCGTCGTTCACCGGAACCCCAGATGGGTGATCGGCACCGAATCGGGATCGTCGGGGCCCGGGGCCACACCGGCACCCGGCTAGTGCCCCTGATCGTGGGCCATCCATCGCTGGACCTGGTGTTCTCCGGCTCCCGCGAGCTGGCCGGGCAACCGGTTCCGGGCTCGGATGGGATGACATTCGAGGCGATCGAACCGGCCCACATCTCGGATTCGGGCGCCGACGCCGTGATCCTGGCGCTACCCGACGGTGCCAGTAGACGGTATGTCGATGCCACTTCTGGCGACACCGTGATCATCGACATCTCCGCCGACCATCGCTTCGACGACGAGTGGGCCTACGGCCTCCCTGAGCTGCAGCGCTCGCAACTGAAGGGAGCGGATCGAATCGCCAATCCTGGTTGTTACGCCACCGCGGCCCAGCTGGCACTGGCTCCGATGCTCGACGTCATCTCCGGGGTCCCTGCCGTGTTCGGGGTCTCCGGGTACTCGGGGGCCGGGGCCACCCCCAGCCCGCGCAACGACCTCAGCCGCTTGGCCGACAATCTCATGCCCTACAGGCTCGTTGGCCACAACCACGAGAAGGAGACGACGCGGCAGTTGGGGATCCCGGTCCGCTTCATGCCTCATGTCCACCCGGCGTTCAGCGGCCTGCTGGTCACAGCTCACGTCCCGCTGGCTTCGGCGATGAGCGCTGAGGAGGTCGAGGCGAGGTTCGAGAGCATGTATCGCGGCGAGGCTCTGATCGAGATCGGCGATGAGATCCCCGAGCTCAGGGACGGCACGGGCCGCACTGGTGCCCTCATCGGTGGCTTCGACGTCAGCGATGACGGCCGCAACGCCGTGGTCGTGGTGGCCGAGGACAACCTGCTCAAAGGGGCCGCGGTGCAGGCGATCCAGAACTTGAACCTCTCCCTCGGATTGCCCGAGCTCGAGGGGATCGCGATCTGAGGTCGTCTCCAGGTAGCAACACAACCGAGCTACCTTGACATTGCCGCCTGAGGGCGGCATTTGATTTTCCAGGAGGCCCTTGAACATGCGGCGACTCGCCCTCAGCATCACCTTTGCCCTGATTGCCGCGGCCTGCAGCCCGGCTGCACAGGAGGCGACTACCACTACGAGCTCGACTACGACCACAAGTGTCACCACCACGACCACAACCATCGCCACCACGACCACGACCGTCCTCGAGGTAGCTGGCGAGGGCGTTGACGCGGAGCTCACAGCCCTGGTCCGCGCCCTGTACGACCTTCCCCAGGTAGGAATCACGGTGGCAGCGCCACAGCCCGTAGTCGATGGATTCACCGCGGCCGGCGACCTGCCGGCGCCCGCTACAGCCACCGCCAGTGTCGGGGCAATGGGCGACGTGGCGCGCGTGGCCGTAGTCGAAGCCGGAGAAGATGTGACCCTGGCGGTTGCCGACCCGACCTGGCGGATCGTCGGAGGTTGGTGGCCATCCCACGAGGTTGCCCCCGTCCTTGGTGAGTTCCCGAAGACCATCGCCGTTGTCGGTTCCGACGCCAGGCTCGAAGAGGAGCCTGACGAGACCAGGGCCGACTCGATCCACTTCGTGACCCTGGCAGAGGATGGGTCGAGCGCCTTGGTCGGCCTTCCCCGGGACTCATGGGTCCCCATCGACGGTGGAGGGAGGAACAAGGTGAACTCCTCTCTCTACTTCGGCGGCCTTGAGGGCATGATGAGGACCTTCACCGACCTGACCGGTGCGGAGTTCGACGGCTATCTCCTCACCGGTTTCTACGGATTTCGCGAGATGATCAAGGTCCTGGGTGGACTCGAGATCGACGTTCCCCATGCCATGAACGATCGGAGCGCCAAGGCCACGCTCGAGGCCGGGTTGCAGGTGCTGGGTGCCTCGGAGGCCCTCGCCTTCAGCCGGGTCCGCAAGGCTCTCTCCGACGGTGACTTCGGTCGCCAGCTCAACGGAGGGCTGGCCCTGATGGCCGCTGCCGCCATGTTGAAAGAGATGGGACCGTCCGCCATCCCCGGCCTGATCGAGAAGAGCTGGCGCATGTACTACACCGACATGTCGGCAGAGGAATTGCTCACCCTGGCCGCCGCCATCCTCCGCGTCGACCTGGACGCAACCAGCAATGTGGTCGCCGCTGGCAGGGCGGGAAGCGCGGGTCGGGCCAGCGTGGTCTACCTGCAGGACGGCGCGTATGAGACCTTCGAAGACATGAAAGACGGGCATCTCGGAGCCGGTTGAGACCGTCCCACATTGACTTGCCGGATCTAGGCGCATAACTTTCGCCCGTGTCCTCGATGACGATGTGCGCGTGTATGTGTGAGTGCTCTCGGGTGGTCAGCCCGGGTGCCGGCGCAATCCGTCGTCCCCGCTCCTAGCGACGCCACCACCCGAGAGGGATCCAGGGCTCTTGCCCGGCGTCGCGTCAACCCTTCACTCAAAGGAGCAATTCGACATGACCTTCGCCAACCCTGATGCCCTCGTATCCACCGACTGGTTGACCAGCCGCCTCGATGATCCGGCGATCCGGATCATCGAAGTGGACGAGGACACCACCTTGTACGAGACCGACCATATTCCGGGTGCCATCGCCTGGAGCTGGTCGGGCGATCTCCACCACCCAATCCGCCGTGACTACTTGGACCAGGACGGTTTCAGCGGGCTTCTGTCGTCAGCCGGCGTCGGGCCCGAGACCACGGTTGTCCTCTATGGAGGCAACAACAACTGGTTCGCCGCCTACGCCTACTGGCTGCTCAAGTACCGGGGCTTCGACAACGTCAAGCTCCTGGACGGAGGCAGGAAGAAGTGGCAGCTCGAGTCCCTTCCCCTGGTGGCTGATCGGCCGTCCATCGAGGCAACTGCATTCGAGATCGATGGAGCCGAGCGGCCTGAGATCCGTGCTTACCGCGACGATGTGATTGCCCGGCAGGACGCGGCCGTTTTGATCGACGTTCGCTCACCCGAGGAGTTCAGCGGGCAAAAGCTAGCGCCAGACCACCTGCCGCAGGAGCAGCCCTACGTCGCGGGACACGTTCCCGGGGCACGGAACGTTCCCTGGGGGAAGGCCGCCAACGAAGACGGTACTTTCAAGTCGGAGGGCGAGCTCAGAGAGCTCTACGAAGGAGTGGGCGTGAACGGTGGTGAGGTGATCACCTACTGCCGGATCGGGGAGCGTTCTTCCCACACCTGGTTCGTGCTCACCGAACTGCTCGGCCACACCGACGTCAAGAACTACGACGGCTCGTGGACCGAGTACGGGTCACTGGTGAACGTCCCGGTCGAGCTCGGCTGACGGCTCGGTCAGGTGAGGGGGAACGGAGACTGCGCCCACCACGGAAGGGCTGACAAGTCGACCCGGGTGACCCACTTCACCCACCAGAATCCACGTCGGGCAGGTGAGACGATCCGGGCCGGAAAGCCGTGCCCTGGGCTCAGCGGATCGTCGTCGAGTCGGGTCACCAGCCAGGTGTTGTCGAGGTCGGCGATCGGGAACCTCCGGGCATACCCGGTCGCCGACCAGACCACGAAGCTGCGGTAGTCCCCGGCCTGGACGAGGTGATCGAGCCGGACCCCGGTCCAGTTCTGCTCGGAATACCAGCCCCCGGTGCAGTCGAGGATCGCCGGGAATGTGTCCTGTGGGAATTGGGATAATGCAGCGAGGGTCAAGGTTCTGCCACCGGCGTCGATCGTCCACTCGTCACCATCGATGTCGGGAACCCGATCGTCGAACCATGAGGTGACCGGCAGCGCTGACGCGTCGTGGGAGCCCCGCTCGTGCATCCCCGTGAATCGCCGGTCGCTCCCCTTGGTGCCAAGCGCCTGAAGCGTCCCCTCCCACGACAGCCATAGGCCGGCCGCGACCGCAGACAGGGCTGAAGTGCGCAGAAACGCCCTCCGGTCGAAATCGAAGTGGCGTGGCTTCACCGGGTGCCTCCTGAAGTGATCGATCGCCAGAACGAGTGCGATCACTGCACCACCGACGTGGACCTGCATCACGGTCAACGGCCCGATCCGTGATACGCCGCCGAAGGAGTGGAGCAGCCCCGAGATCAGGGTGATCAAGACCACCGTGAGCAGGGCCACGGAGAAGACGCGTCCCGGTCGCTTCTTGCGCAAGCCACGGCTAACGATCGTGCTCTTCCACGGGGCGAGGAGGAGGATGCCGAGTGCGATGGCGCCGTGGATCACCGCGGTGTCGAGGGGCCAGTCGACACCGATCGCCTGGCTGGCGAGGCCGGTGACGATGGCCGTGACCAGCAGCACCGCGAGCGCCAGGTTGGTTCTACGTCCCATCGGCCTCCATCTCGATAACAGATGTTATACTGCGCGTTATTGGAGATGACAACCCCTACCCAGAAACTGGATCCGGTCCGCGGCGAGTTGGTCGACGCCGCTATCAGGCTCCTCGCCACCGACGGTGCCGAGTCGCTGGTCCTTCGCCGGGTCGCCGCCGCCGCTCACGTTTCGACGATGTGCGTCTACTCCCGCTTCGGTGACAAGTTCGGTTTGATGAACGCCGTCTACGCCTGCGGATTCGAGCGGCTCGCCGAGGCGATGTCGGGTGCGGCAGGCGCGGAAGACCCGATGGGCAGGCTCATCGATCTGGGCGTCGCCTACCGAAGGTTCGCTCTGTCCAACCCCTCGCTCTACTCCCTCATGTTCGAGAAGATCGGCGGCTTCGACCCCTCCCCCGAGCTTCGATCCACGACTCCGA
The DNA here is from genome assembly GCA_963789135.1 of uncultured Acidobacteriota bacterium. Taxonomy (GTDB): domain Bacteria; phylum Actinomycetota; class Acidimicrobiia; order Spongiisociales; family ZC4RG35; genus JALYNX01. The sequence continues at coordinate 821,327 of CAWBJJ010000002.1, read as the reverse complement.
GGCGGTCCCTCGACCCCATCCTCGACGCGATGAGCGAGGCTGTCGGCCAGGGTGCGATCGGGTCCGAGAGCCCTGGTGCCGCGGCGTACACCTTTTGGAGCGCGGCTCATGGGTCGGTGAGCCTGGAGCTCACGCTTGAGGCCGGCCCGCTCCAAGGCTGGCCATTCGAGACTGCCGGGGACGCCGACGAGATCTACCGCTCGATGTTGGAGACCACCCTGCGAGGTTTGGCAGCGGTTCCACCCGGGACCCGCGGCACCTGACCGGATATCGTCCGCCCATGGAATTCACCGCGGTCGGCCTCATCGAGACCAAACGTGATCGTGGCATCCTGAGCCCCGACGCCATCGACTGGCTGATCCGCTCGTACACCGAGGGGACCGTCACCGACTATCAGATGGCAGCCATGGCGATGGCGGTCTTCTTCAATGGGCTCGATGATTCCGAGCTGGCGGCATGGACCGCAGCCATGTTGCACTCGGGCGAGATCCTCGACTGCTCGGGGGTTCCGGGACGGAAAGTGGACAAGCACTCGACCGGCGGTGTCGGCGACAAGATCTCGATCCCGCTGGCCCCCCTGGTAGCCGCCTGTGGGGTGGCCGTTCCAATGATGTCGGGGAGGGGCCTGGGGCACACCGGAGGGACTCTCGACAAGCTCGAGTCGATACCGGGTTTCACCACGCAGCTCGACCCTGACAGGTTCCGTGACGTCTTGACCGAGCACCGCCTCGTGCTGGCCGGGCAGTCTGAGACCCTGGTCCCCGCCGATCGCAAGCTCTATGCGCTCCGGGACGCGACCGCCACGGTCCCGTCGATACCTCTCATCTCGTCCTCGATCATGTCGAAGAAGCTCGCCGAAGGGCTCGATGGGCTTCTCCTCGACGTCAAGACCGGAGCCGGGGCCTTCATGAAGGAGCTCGATAAGGCTCGCGAGTTGGCCCGGACCATGGTCGGGATAGGGGCCCGGCACGGAGTAGAGACGGTCGCCCTGATCACCCGGATGGACCAGCCACTGGGAAGAGAGGTCGGGAACAGCAACGAGATACGAGAGTCGATCGATGTCCTCAAGGGTGAGGGGCCGGACGACCTCGTCGAACTCACCCTTGCCTTCGGCGAAGTGATGCTCGGGATGGGCGGCGTGGAAGGCGGGCGAGACCGGCTCACGGAAGCGATCAGCAGCGGCGCCGCTCTCGAGAAGCTCATCGATGTCGTGGTGGCACAAGGCGGAGACCCTGCGGTGGTACGCGATCCGTCGCTCCTGCCCACGGCACCCCATGTCGACGTGATCGAATCCGAAGCCGACGGCTTCATCACCCGGTGTGACGCGTTGACCGTGGGTACCGCCGCCACCAGGCTCGGTGCGGGCCGGGAACGCAAGGAAGACGAGATCGACCCCGGCGTCGGAATCACAGTCGAGGCGAAACTCGGGGAGCGGGTGACCAGAGGCCAGCCACTTGCAACGATCCGGCACTCGGATCCAGCCCGCTTCTCGGCGCTTCGTGATGCCTTGCGGGCCGCATGGGAGATCGGTGACACCGCACCGGCCCTCCCTCCGCTGATCGTGGAGAGGATCGATTCGGGTTCGAACTGACCCGGATTCGATATCCGGGAGCACCGTTAGCATCGCCAATCACCACAACCTCAAGGAGAGCGATGAAGGTCGTCGTCTGCGTCAAGCAGATCCCCGACCCCGCCACGCCGTACCGCCTCGAAGCAGGCACCAATTGGCTGATACGTCCCGAGGACCAAATCCTGGACGACACCGACCGATACGGAGTGGAGATGGGGTTGCAACTGGCCCAGGCGAGTGGGGGAACGGTCACATTGATCAGCATGGGGCCCGTGGGAAATGGGCAAGGGATACGCCAGGCTCTGGCGATGGGCGCCGACGACGCCATCCTGATCGCCGACGACTCCCTTAGAGGCTCCGATGCCCTGACCACCGCCCGGGCGCTGGCAGGCGCGATTTCGCGCCAGGATTTCGAACTTGTCATCGCCGGCACCGAATCCACCGACGGGTACTCCGGGATCCTCCCCCAGATGCTCGCCGAACTGCTCGACGTCCCCGCCTTGACCTACGCCAATCACGTCGAGACTGCCGACGGCAAGATCACCATCCATCGCCAGACCGCCGCCGGATACGACGTGGTCGAAGCTTCGCTCCCTGCGGTCGTGGCGGTGACCGCCGGGGTGGTCGAGCCCCGATACCCGACTTTCAAGGGGATCATGGACGCCAAGAAGAAGACGGTCGAGAACCTGTCCGTCGCCAACCTGTCCATCGAAGCCGGAACCGGGCAGACCGTCGCTTCGATCACCGATGCGCCGGAGCGGACCGGCGGGCAGAAGATCGAGGATGACGGCGAGGCCCACAACGCCATCGTCGCTCTCCTCGAACAGCGGAAGGTGATCTGAGATGGCCCGCATCTGGGTGTTCGTCGAGGAGGATGCAGGCAAGCCGTCGACCATCGGCCTCGAGCTCCTTGCCGCCGGGCGGAGCCTCGGCGAGGTCATGGCGGTGTACCTCGGGGCCGGTTCCGATGAGGCACTGGCAATCCTGGGCAATCACGGCGCTTCGTCCGTCCTCCAGGTCGACGCCGGCAGCCGCCTTCCTGCGGGCCCGGTAGCAGCCGCCCTCGCCGAACGGGCGGGCTCCGACGCGCCAGATCTGATCCTCTTCGGCCAGGCCTACACCGACCGTGATGTCGCGGGGCGCCTCGCCGCCCGACTCGGTGTCAGCGCCCTCTCCAACGCGGTCGGAGTGCGTTTGACAAACGGAGCGGTGGAGACCGATCACGAGATACTCGGAGGGAGCCAGATCGCAACCGCCACGATGTCCGATGGTCCCTTCATCGTCCTGGTCCGCCCCAAGTCCTATCCCGCCGAAGAGACCGGCGGCCCGACCCCATCGGTAGAGACTCTGACCCTTCCCGAAGCAGGTCGATCGGAAGCGACGGTGCTCGAATCCAACGTCGAGGAGCGGGAGGGCCCGCAACTCGGAGAGGCAGCGGTCGTTGTCTCGGGAGGCAGGGGCCTCGGTTCCGCCGAGGCCTACGAGTTGATTGAGAAGCTGGGCAAGACATTGGGCGCCGCCACCGGTGCCACCCGGGCCATCGTCGACGCGGGATGGGTGCCTTACGCCAAGCAGGTGGGACAGACCGGCAAAACCGTCAAGCCCGACGTCTACATCGCCTGTGGGATCTCCGGGGCCATGCAGCATCTGGTGGGGATGAAGGACTCCAAGACCATCATCGCCATCAACAAGGACCCGGACGCCCCCATCTTCTCGATCGCCGATCTTGGAGTAGTTGGCGACGTCCATTCGGTGATCCCCAAGCTGATCGAGGCGCTGGAGCGGCGGTAGGGCTGAACCGGAGTCTCAAAGTCCTCACGATTTCCTTCAGTTTGGCGGCCGCTTGCAGCGGCACCCCATCTGGGCTTCTGGATTGCGCGACCAACACTCGGAGGTCGGGTGACGGTGATGCGAGAAGTCGTGTTAGCCACGACTTCTCTCGAAGCTGCGTTAGCCACAACTTCTCGCACAACGTCTTCGCTTGTAGAGCATGCTTCGGTTAGAGGTCCGCAGGTGGTTGCTGATACACCCCAAAGCCGACAATTCCGATCTCGCAGACGGAGAGCACCGGAATCAGGTCGGGGCTCCCGGGGTTCCAGTCCTCGGATGACCGACCACCCTCCCCAAACCGCCTCGCCAATCAAGATCGACGTCTGGTCAGACGTGGTTTGCCCCTGGTGCTACATCGGCAAGCGCAACCTCGAGACTGGCTTGACGCAGTACAGCTCCGATGAGGCTGCCGCACCTGTCGACATCGAGTTCCGTAGCTTCGAGCTCTCCCCGGACACCCCGGTGGACTTCGATGGAGATGCTGCTGACTACCTGCATCGGGTCCGTGGCTACCCCGAGGCGACGGTTCGGCAGATGATCGATCGGGTGGTGGGGATCGCCCGGAACGTCGGCCTCGCCTACGACTACGACTCGATCCAGCACACCAACACCGTCCTCGCACACCAACTCCTCCACCACTCCAAGGCTGAGGGCCTCCAGACCGAGATGAAGGAACGCCTCCTCCATGCATACTTCATCGAAGGCCGCCACATCGGCAGGGTCGACGACCTGGCTGACCTCGCCGCTGACGTGGGTATGGATCGCGCGAAGGCCCTCGGCATTCTCGAGCGGGAGACATACCTCGATGCGGTGAGGCTCGACCAGGCTGAGGCCCGTGCCTACGGGATCTCAGGCGTCCCGTTCTTCGCCATCGATGGCAAGTACGGGATCTCGGGAGCCCAACCACCTGAAGCCTTCGCCAGCGCCCTCCGTCAGGTGGCAGCAGAGCGGATCTAGTCGACCGGCTCGAGAGTCCGGGGCGCCAGCGGTCCCGGGTCATGGACCAGGGCGGGGATCGTCAATAGCAACATCGGGGCGAGCAGGATGAGAGCTGAGGGGAGGGCAATCACAGCCCACATCATCACCCAACCGATCAGCCTCGTCCGTCTGTTCCTGAGTCGGTCGGGGCCGTCGATGCTGAGCAGGAACAACGCTCCCCCAACCGCACCGACGAGGCCTGACAGGAGTATCCACGCCAGGACCCAACCCTCGTAGGACGCGTCGGTTACAGCACCGACCAGGTTGGCGCCAAAAAGCCATCCACCGGCGAGGAAGAACACCAACCCCACGAATCGGGCCAGACTCCAACCAAGGCGTCCGAGCATGAAGTCAGGCTACGACGCGCGTAGCTTTCGCCAAAGATGAGCTCGATCCCTGACACCTATCGCACCCCGCACGGGCTCAGCGACCAGCTGCGCCGGGAGATCCTGGCGAGGAGTAACGCGGTCCTGGCCACCGTAAACGACGACGGGTCGCCCCACCTGACCGAGCTGCTGTTCTACCTCGACGCCCAGGACCGGATCCTCCTCCCCACCCCCAACACCACGCGCAAGGTCAAGAACATCTTGGCTCGCCCCACGGTGACGGTGTTCATCTCGGTGGAGTCGGGCTGGGCATCGGCTGCAGGCACCGCCAGGCTGATCGAGGGCGAGGAAGCGGCAAGGCTCAATCAGCTCAATCGGGAACGACTGCTCACAGAGGCGGGGATGAGGACGATGGGGCTTCTCCTCGCGGCCTACGAGGACACGACCATCGAGATCACCCCGAACCGTTGGATCTCCTGGAACGACGGCAGTGTCCTGGACACGATCACCTCTCTCGGAGGTGACGTCGATGCCGATCCGCCGTCGACCTGGTGGAAGGACCTCATCGGCGGATGACTTCGGCCGGCTACAGCGGGACTCCACTCGCCACGAAGCTGGGGATCAAGCCGGGTACCACCGTTGGCATCATCGACCCCCCGCCCGACTTCGGCGAGACACTCGGCGACCTTCCCGATGACGTGAAGACCCACCGCTCGATGGAACGATCCGACATCTTCATCGTCTTCGGGCGATGGGCCGACGAGTTGGAGGAGTCGTTCGGGCGAGCGGCAAGCCACCTTCCCTCCAACGGGGCGATTTGGGTTGCCTGGCCCAAGAAGAGCTCCGGTGTAGAGACCGACATCACCGAGGACACCCTTCGCGACTTGTTCCTGCCGACGGGGATGGTCGACAACAAGGTGTGCGCGATCGACGGCACCTGGTCCGGGCTGCGATTCGTCGTCCGAACGGAGAACCGGGCCGGCTGGAGAGGCGGCTGAGCCTCAGAGTTTGAAGCGGTACGGCAGCAATTCGTCGAGGGTGTGCTCCCGGATCTCGGTGCCCGGGCCGCCGGTGATGACGATCGTGGAGACCTCGAACTCGGCCATGATCTGTCGACAGCGGCCACAGGGGTATGCCCCGTCCACGTTCAGAGCGTCGATGCACGCGACCGCCACGGTGTCGATCTTGCGAACCCCGTGGCTGACCGCGGTGTTGATCGCCGTCGCCTCGGCACATGACGCCACGGGATACGACGCGTTCTCGACGTTGGCCCCGATGAAGACCTCTCCATGCTCGCCGACCACGACCGCGCCAACCCGGAAGCCCGAGTACGGCGAATACGAGCCCTCCGCCGCGGCTCGGGCCGCTGCCGCCAGGTCATCTGTGTTCATTCACTCCTCCAACAGGTCTTCCACGAATCGGTCGGGATCGAACGGCGCCAGGTCACCCAATCCCTCTCCGACGCCGACGAACTTCACCGGCACGCCCAGTCTCCGTTCAATTGCCACCACGATCCCACCGTGGGCGGTGCCGTCCAACTTCGTGAGAACGATGCCGGTCACAGGGACGGCTTCCGAGAACTCCTCGACCTGGGTAATGCCGTTCTGCCCGGCCGTCGCGTCGAGGACCAGCAACACCTCATCGACCTCGCCCCGGTCCCCGGATGTCACTCGATGCAGCTTGGACAACTCCGACATCAGGTTCTTCTTCGCGTGAAGGCGCCCGGCGGTGTCGACGATCACCACGTCCGCACCCTTGGCTCGCGCCGACCCAATGGCGTCGAATGCGACCGCAGACGGGTCTCCGCCTTCCTGTCCCTGCACAACATCCACCCCCAGGCGGTCACCCCAGGTCTGTAGTTGGGCGCCCGCCGCTGCCCTGAAGGTGTCTGCGGCCGCGAGTATCACCTTCTGGCCTTGGGCACCGAGAAAGGCTGCCAGCTTGGCGATGGTGGTCGTCTTCCCGGTGCCGTTCACGCCGACCACCAGCATCACCGAGGGTGCCCCGTTAAGTTCGAGCTCTCGAGGCCGGTCCCCGAATTCGGCGCGGAGCCGGCCTGCCAACTCCGCTCGCGCCTCCTCGGCGGTCTCAGGCCGGGCAGAGCGCACTCCGGAGACAATCGCATTGGTGGCCTCGACCCCGACGTCGGCCGAGAGGAGCGCCTCTTCCAGAGCGACCCAAGTCTCCTCGCCCACCCCACTCCGAAGCACCTTGCGCAGGGTCGCCCCCAAAGTTCCGACTGCACCGGATCGGGTCGATGTCGGGACCGCAGAGGTCGCATCCGCTTCGCCACGCTCGGAATTCACCAGGTAGACCACAGCGATCACCACCAGGGCCAGGACCGCGAGCCCGATGAGGAGATAGAGGACGGCTGCGTTCATTGCGGCGAAGTTACTGCCGGAACAGTGATTCGGCGCCGACAGTCACCATGTCCTTGCGCACAGCCTGCGACGAGCCACCTGGCTCCATGGTCACCCCATAGAGGACGTCGGCCGCCTCCATCGTCTGCTGCTGATGAGTCACGATCAACAACTGGGCCCGCTGTCGGAACTCATCAACGATGCGAAGGAACCGGCGCAGGTTGGCGTCGTCGAGGGCGGCCTCGACCTCGTCGAGGACATAGAACGGGCTCGGTCGAGCCTCGAAGATGGCGAAGAGGAAGGCGAGCGCCGCAAGGCTCCGCTCCCCACCGGAGAGCAGGGTGAGCTGGCTGACCTTCTTGCCTAATGGCTGGGCTTCGATGAGAAGGCCGGAATGTGGGTCGCCCGGGTCGTTGAGCCGGATTCGGCCAGTGCCTCCCGGGAACAAGACCGCGAAGTAACGCTGATATGCCTCTGCAACTTCGGCGAACGCTTCCTGGAAGCGGTGCTCGATCTCGTCGTCGAGCGCCTTGATGACCTTGCGCAACTCGGATCTCGACGACTCGACGTCGTCGAGCTGATCACGGAGAAACGAGTGCCGCGCGTCGAGCTCGGCGAACTCGGCAGCTGCGAGCGGATTTATCGGCCCCAGCCTCCGCAGCTGAGCGGTCCTCTCCTCGAGGATGGCGGCCAGATCGGCGCCCTCGGGATACTCCGGCCGTTCCGCATCGAGGGCAGCAGACTCATCGGCATCGGCATCGCGGCGCACTCCTTCGATCACATGCTCCCTGCGCATCCGAAGCTCGGTGAGCAGGATCTGAAGCTCACCGCTCCGCTCCCTGGCATCGGTGATCCCGTTCCGGAGCGCTTCGTGGCTGGTCCGGGCCGTCTCCAGGTCCGCGATCGCTGCATTCCTCGATTCGCGCAAGCCTGCCTGTCGGTCTCGGAGCTCGTCGAGCCTCACCGCCAGGGCCTCGACGGCCACGCGAGCGATCCGCTCGACGTGATCAAGGGTCGTGGTGTCGGATCGCTCGGGAGTTGACTCGACGCGACCCATCTCAGAATCGATCCGCTCCAAGCGCTCCTCGAGCAGCCGCTTTCTCTCCACCAAACCCTGCAAGGTGGTGGCGGCCTCCTGCCATTCGGCACGGGAAAGCTCTCGGTCGGCGGCGATCTGGATCCGTCGCGACTCGAGATCCTCCCACGCCCTGAGTCGCTCGGCCTCTTCACCCTCGAGAGCCGAGAGTCGGGTTTGGAGGTCGGCCTCGATGCGCTCTCGATCGGCGACTCCCTCGCGGAGCGACGACTGGCGCATCTCGAGCCTTCCTCGCTCCCCCTGTAGCGAGTCGACCGACTTCTGGAGTCGGGCCATCGCCTCCGATCGCCCGGCGAGCCCGGCCTCGGCCGACTCCAACTCCTCGAGGGCCTGGCGCTCGATATCGCGGCACTTCTCGAAATCGCGGCGCGCCGCATTGTGGATGGAAGTCGCTCGGGACAAATCGGTCTTGGCGCTCTCCAGCTCGGCCCTGGCGGTCTCCAGCATCGCCGGACCGGCATCCTCCGGGTTGGCGATCTGCACGCCCTCCGACGCGATCAGGTCTCCTTCGGGTGTGACCGCGCGCAGCGTCGGATTTCGAGAGATGAGAGACCAAGCCGCCACCCATCCCTCGACCAGCAAGACATCGCCGAGCAGATGACCGGCCAGGGCCTTGTCCGCGGCGGGACCGAGCCGATCGACAAGCGCTTCAACACCCGTCTGGGTGGCTACGGCACGGGCCGGGGGCACGCTCGGATCGAGAGCCGCCACGACCGGAACGCCTCCACCGCCGGCGGACTTGACCGTCTCGACAACCTTTTGCATGGATTGCGCCCCATCGAATGCGACAGCGTCGACCCATCGGCCAAGCGCGGCATCGACCGCTCGTTCCAGGCCCGCCGGGATGTCGAGGAGGGAAACCAGGCTGCCCCGAGCGCCTCCAGCCGCCTCCACCGACCGACGTGCCCCGAGGTCGAACCTCCCGGCCAGGGCGGCGGTGACCGCTTCGACTCTCGCTTCGGCGGCGGCCAGGCGGAGATGGGCCGCGGTCATCTGCTCCTCGGCCCGGGCCCGCGTCGCCTGATCGGCGGCACTACGTCGAGATGCCGCCTCGTATGCCGCCTGGAGCTTTCCAACCCTCTCGTCTAGCGACCTGACTTCCTGGTCGATGCGGGCGATTTCGGACACCTCGGCTCGGGTCTGGCCATCGACCACATCGATGCGGTGAGCAACGGCCTCCATCTCTCGGATGTCACGCGTCCCTGCTGCCTCGAGGACGCTCAACTCCCCACGGACCGCGGCGAGGGCGCCCTCCGGGGACAGCGAATTCTGGGTGGCAATGACCCGCTCCTCGTCTTCGAGGCGCCTGAAGCGGGCCTCCCTCGTCCCGGCCTCGAGTGACGAATCCTCGATCGAACCATCGATGCCGGCAAGCTCTCCTCGAATCTCGGCGAGCTCGGCCTCGAGATCCATTTTTCGCTCAACCGTTGCCCGGATCCGGCCCGATGCGGCTCGACTCCGCTCATGGGCCACCGAGCCGAGTCGGCGCAGGCGCTCGATCGAGGTCTCGAGCAGGGCGGCCGCCCCGGTGTCGCGTTCCAGGTCCACCCCCAGGATCGAAGCCCGCGAGGTGAGGTCAGCCACCACTGAGGAAGTCCCCACGACCATGGACTGGTCTTGGTCCAGCTTCAGCGTCAGCGACTCGAGCTCGTCGGCGGCGGAGGCGCTCCTCTCGATCAGCCCGGTGAGCTCCACACCTGCCAGGTATAGGCGAAGTGAGCGCACCTGATCCTTCAGGCCGTGGTAGCTGTCGGCAGCCTTGGCTTGGCGCCGCAGAGGGCGCAATTGCCGCTCGATCTCCCCGAGGAGGTCCTGGAGCCGGAGCACGTCTTCGTCGGTGCGCTCCAATCGGCGCTCCGCCTTTTCCTTCCGCCTCCGGTGCTTCAAAATGCCGGCGGCTTCCTCGATGACGGCCCGGTGGTCTTCCGGGGAGGCATTGAGGACAGAGTCGATCTGTCCCTGGCCGATGATCACGTGCTGATGCCGCCCTACACCGGAGTCGCTGAGCAACTCCTGGATATCGAGCAAGCGGCAGGCGACTCCGTTGATCTCGTAGTCGCTCGACCCGTCGCGGTACAGGCGCCTGGTGAGAGCCACCTCATCCAGGTCGAGAGGGAGGCGGCGCTCGGTGTTGTCGATCACGAGGATCGCCTCGGCCCGGTTCAGGGCAGGGCGGGTTGCCGTGCCGGCGAACACAACATCCTCCATCTTCCCTGTTCTCAGCGTCTTGGGGGACTGGCTGCCCATGACCCAAGACAAGGCGTCGACCAGGTTCGACTTCCCCGAGCCGTTAGGACCGACGATGACGGTGACCCCAGGCCGGAACTCGAGCCGGGCGCGATCGGCGAACGACTTGAACCCGGTGAGCTTGAGCGACTTCAAATACACAGGTATTTCCTGGCGAATGACACGGCTGTGATTATCGAGTCAGGCTAACAGCGGTGGCGTGATCAGAGGTTCCTTGCGGGATCGGCATGGATGAAGAAGTCACGCATTGTCTGATCGCCCGACACCGACTCGGACTCGACGCCAGTGACCAGAGCGCCGGCCGGGCCGGTCCACAACCACGAGACCAGCTCGTCCACGGCGTCCGCCCCACCCTGGGCCAGCACCTCGACCCGCCCATCACGAAGGTTCCTGACCCAGCCCACCAAACCGAGGGAACGGGCCTTTTGTCGACAGGTCTGCCGGAACCCGACCTGCTGAACGCGTCCACTGACGACTGCCCGGACCGTCTTCGGATTCATACAGGGAGCCTCTGGCAGTTGGGGCAGAAATGGGACGAGCGAGCCCGGATCACGATGCGCTCCACCGGCGTCCCGCAGTTGGGACAGGGAAGGTCGGTTCGCCCATAGACCGCAAGCTGGTCGAGGTTCTCCCCGGCACTGCCGTCCGGCAACAAGTAGGCGAGGTCATCGAGGCTGGTCCCACCGTTCTCGATCGCAGTCGCCAGCACCATGGCTATGGCTGCGCTCAAACGCTCCAGGTCGTCGGTTGAAAGTTGGTTGCCGGGGGTCTGCGGGTGGATTCTGGCAAAGTACAGGGCTTCGTCGGCATAGATATTGCCCAACCCCGAGATCGGCCCCTGGTCCAGCAGCAAGGCCTTGATCGGGGCCGACCTCCGGGCGAGCGCCTCCTCGAGCTCCGCCGCCGTGGGCGGGTCGACCCACGCGTCCGGCCCCAATCGGCGTAGGCCCGATTCGTCCAGCTCGTCCTCGGTGTAGACCGCGACAAATCCAAAAGTGCGGGGGTCGACGAAGCGGACCTCGAGCCCGTCGTCGAGGAGGGCTCGGAAATGGGTGTGGGCCTGCTGAGGGTGTTCCGGGCTCTCCACCGCGAATCGGCCGGACATGCCCAAGTGGGCGACCAGGATCTGGCCGTCGTCAAGAGGCGCCACGAGGAACTTGCCCTTTCGCCCTACAGAACGGATCAGGCGGCCGGTCAGGCGGTCCTCGACCTCGGCGGTGCCCCCGTTGTGACGAGAAGTCCGGACGTGACTGACCGACACCGCCTTCATCGTCCTTCCCGCCATCGCCTCATGGAGATGGCGTCTGGTGATCTCGACCTCGGGTAGCTCCGGCATCAGTCTCCACGGGAGGCCGGTTACCGTACCCGCCCTCGATGCAGGCGACGCCCCGCAATTTCAGTGAAGTGCTCAGCGACGGGATGAGGATGCTCGGCGCGGTGTGGAGGAGCCTGATCGCCCCCTCGCTCGCGGCCTTCATACCAATGGGCGCCCTCACCCTTGGCGCCTTCCAGGCCACCGGCGGCACCGAGTTCCTCCGGCTGTCGCTTGAACGACCCGGACGCACTCGAGTCCATGACCCGCGAGGAGTTCCTCGCGATGGCCCTCCCTTTCGCCCGGCGTTCTGATCGCTATCGCCCTGCAGGCAATTGCATCGGCGTTCATCTCTCTCGCCGTCAGCTATATCGTCGCCGCTCGCGTCGAAGGAGAAACTGTAAGCGGTGGCGCCGCAGCGGGAAAGCCTTGTCCAGGATGCCGAAGCTCCTCGTCGTCGGCCTTCTCGCCGTGATCGGCATAAGCGTCGGGACCCTGCTCCTGATCATCCCCGGGATCTGGCTGGCCATCTCCCTGTCGATGACCACTCACGTCGTCGCCCTCGAGGATCGGGGCGTGATCGCATCGCTCACCCGAAGCATCAGACTGGTGCGAGGACGATGGTGGGAGACGTTCGGGTTCGTCCTCCTCGTCGGGCTGATGGGCTCGGTCGCCGGCCAGATGCTGCAATTCGTGGCGCTTCCCCTGCTCGCCGTCGGTGACATCTCGACTTCTCTCGCCCTCGTGTTCGTTGGCGGTCTCATCCTTCAGGGCTTCGTCGTCGCCGCGATCGCGGTGATGACAACGACGTGGTACCTGGACCTGTCCGCCCGGAACGCTGCGCTCAGCGCGACGGCCGTACTGAGAGCATCGAGGGCGGCGCGGGCCGCCTCTTGCTCGGCCTCCTTCTTCGACCTGCCCGAGCCCTGCCCCAGCAGCGCCCCACCGACGCCGACCCCTGCGGTGAAAACCCTCTTATGATCGGGGCCGGACCCTTCGGTCTGGTACTCCGGGCGCCGTCCGTCCTTGGCCAGCACTTCCTGGAGTCGTGTCTTGTAGTCCTTCACCCCAGGGCTCTTGGCTCGCTCCTCGAAGCTCTCCCCCCAAAGCCGGTCGACAAGCCCCCTCACCTCGTCGAGCCCCCCATCGAGGTAAACGGCACCGATCACCGCTTCCATCGCATCAGCGAGGATGGAGTCCTTCTCCCTCCCCCCAGTTCGCTCCTCAGCGATGGCCAGCTCTAGATGGGTGCCGAGATCGATACTGCGGGCGACGTCTGCCAGTGACGGCCGACTGACGAGCGCCGCCCGGATCTTGGCCATCTTTCCCTCAGGCAGGCTGTATTCGTGAAAGAGCCGGTCGGTGGTCACCACTTGCAGCACCGCATCGCCCAGGAACTCGAGGCGCTCGTTGTCGGAGCGGGTCTGGTCCTCGGCGCTGACCGAGCGATGCGTGAGCGAGAGAGCGAGCAGCTCCGGATCTTTGAACACGTACCCGAGACGGTCCTCGAGTGTCGTCACGAGGCGAGTTCGTCTGCGAGCCGCCCGGGAGGTCGCGCTCGGCACCGTCCCGCGCCAGTACCAGCGCGTTGGCGATGGCCACGCGACTGGAAGAGCCGTGGGCGATCACCACCACTCCTTTCACTCCGAGCAACTGTGCACCGCCGTACGTCTCGCAGTCGAGGCGCTGCCGCAGCTTCATGAGTGCGGGCATCGCTCCCTCCTGGAGTTCGCCGGATCGAGAGCCGAGATCTCCTCGAGGGCGAGCCTCCCGATCATCCGGGCCGCCCCTTCCATCGTCTTGATGAAGATGTTCCCCGTGAACCCGTCGGTGACGATGACGTCGGCTCGCTCCGTGCCGATGTCCCGGCCCTCGACATTGCCGACGAAATTGACCGGCCCGGCTTCGAGCAGGTCATAGCGCAGCCCGCTCCAGATCCCGTCCCTTGCCCTTCTCCTCGCCATTGGACAGCAATCCGACCCGTGGTGCGTCCACCCCGAGCAAGACCTTCGCCGCCACCGAGCCCATGATCCCGAACTGGGCGAGCTGCTCGGGGGGACATCGGGGTTGGCGCCAGAATCGAGGACCACGGTCTTCGACCCTGGAGTGGGGACGATCGACGCGATGGGCGGTCGGGAGATCCCCGGGATGCGACGGATGATGATTGCCGCCGCAGCCATAGCCGCACCTGTTGAGCCGGCAGATACCAGCCCCGAGGCGGAATTCTCCGCGACCAGGCGGGCAGGCCACGGTGATCGATGCTCCGGGCCTTCTCTCGAAGGGCCCGGGCCGGGTCGTCGGCCATTCCGATGACCTCGGGGGCATCGACTATCGGAAGGCGGACGTCGTGTTTGGCGAGCTCGGCCTCGAGCACAGGGTGGTCGCCGACCAGTACGACGTCGACTCCGCGGTCGAAGGCGTCAACCGCGCCGGCGACTGTCTCCGATGGGGCGTGGTCGCCCCCCATTGCGTCGAGGGCGATACGGGCCAAGGCTCAGTCGGCTTTCACGACCTCACGGCCGCTGTACGTGCCGCATTCCCGACAAGCCCGATGTGGGAGCTTGGGCCGGCCGCAACGATCACAAGCGACCGTGGTGGGACGGGACACTTTCCATGCAGCCTTGCGCTGTCTGGTGCGGGAGCGCGACATCTTCTTCTTGGGCACCGCCATGTGCGGGCACTCCTCGTTAACTCAGGGTTCGAACAGGTCTTTCAGCGCGGCAAAGGGAGACTGTGAATCCTCCCCGTGGCCGTCGCAGGGATCTGTATTCAAGTCGTTTCCGCACGTTGGGCAAAGTCCCTTGCAATCGGGCCGGCACACGGGAGCAGCCGGCAGGGCGAGGGCCAATTCGTCCGTCGCAGGCCCGCCAACGTCGACCTCGTCGTCGACGATCCCGTACCCGTCCTCATCGGGCACCCTTCCGAACACCTGATCCGCCTCGGTCGTCACCGTTTCCTCCCATTCCGTGAGGCAACGGGTGCAGGTCAGGCGCGGCTGTTGCCGACGCCCGAAACTTGGCGATCACCCCGTCGATCATCCCGACCACCAGCCCGTCGACGGTCATCGGGCCGTCGATCACGGACTCCCCCAGCCTGAGGCGGACGGGGCGCTCGCCGGAAAAGGCGCGGTCGTTGCCGGGGGCCCCAACCAGGTCCCTCACCGGGACGATCAGGTCAGGGGTCATCTCAGATCGGGACGTCGGGAGCCTTGGGGCGGGCTTGATGTAGCTCGTCCCGGGCGGCCTGCACCTGGTCGGTCAGCTCGGTGAGCAGCCCTTCGACACGCTGCAATTTCTTCTCGATCTCGTCTTCGGTCTCCAGCCGAAGGCGCCGGGCCTCTCCCTCGGCACGTCGCACCAGGATGTTCGCCTCCTCGACAGCCTCAGAGACGATGTTGGAGTCCGAGACCAATTCGTCGGCCTCGTTACGGGCCCGATCCACGATCTCACGCGCCTTTTCGTTGGTGCGAGCGATGAACGCCTCTCGTTCCCGCACCATCCAGCGCGCAGCTCTCAGCTCATCCGGCAGCCCGGTGCGGATCCGCTCCAGGAGACCGAGGAATTGCTCGCGATCGACGAGGGCGTTGCCCGACAGGGGCACGGTCTTCGCCTCATGGAGGTAGACGATGAGGTCATCGACCATGTCCTGGAGGTCGGCGAGCTCGGTGCGCACCGCCTGGTCGGAAAGGTCGATGGCCGGGACTTGTGTCGTAGTTTCCTGGGTCATGACAGGCGCTCCTTGAGTGCATTTTCGACGACGTCGGGCACCAGCCCGCTCACCGATCCCCCCAGCTTCGCCACTTCCTTCACCAGCGATGACGAAACGAAACTCCAGTCCGACTTGGTGGCCATGAAGACTGTCTCCATGCCGCTCAGACTCCGATTCATCTGGGACATTTGTAGCTCGTACTCGTAGTCGCCGACTGTGCGCAAGCCCTTGATGACGACGTCTGCGCCAATCCGCGACGCATAATCGACGAGCAGGCCCTCGAAGGTCCCCACCTCCACCCGTTCGCCGAAGATCTCACGCAGCATCTCGGCGCGCTCGTCCGCGGTGAACAACGACGCCTTCGACGGGTTGTCGATCACCGCGATCGCAACCTGGTCGAAGGCCTTTATCGCCCTCTCGATCACATCGACGTGGCCGTTGGTGGGCGGATCAAAACTGCCGGGGCACAATGCCTTGGTCATCCCGATTCTTTCTCGTACCTGAAGATTCTGGTATCTCCGTACCGCCGATCGGTGGCAACCCCCCAGGTTACGGGTATCGCCGGCGCGTCGTCACCCTCTCTTCGGGACACGATGACTTCGGCGCCGGGGGCCAGGAGCCGGTCGAGCTCTTCGAACTCGGCCTCCATGGACGACGAGGGATGAGCCCACGGAGGGTCCATGAACACCAGATCGAACTCACCTTCAGCCCGTGCCAGGTAGTCCTGCACCGTCGCCGAGATCACGGTCCCACCGAGTGCGACGGCCTCGATATTGGAGCGAAGCGCTTCAAGTGCACGGTTACCGCTTTCTACGAATCGGGCGGTCGCCGCTCCCCGGGACAATGCCTCCAGGCCGAACGATCCCGAGCCGGCATAGAGATCGAGAACCCGTGCCCCCTCTACCCACGCCCCGACGATTGAGAAGACGGCTTCTCGGGCCCGGTCGGTTACGGGGCGGGTTCCGGTGGTGTCGGGCGCGGTGAGGCGGCGCCCCTTGGCCTTGCCGGCGATGATCCTCATGTTCGGCTCAACTCTTGAACAGCCAATCCACCGACTCCCCAAGCATCGCTCGTACCTCTTCGGCAAGCTCAGGGTGCTCGCTCAGGTCGGGGTCCCGGTCAACGATCATGAACGCGTCCTTGCGTGCGGCCACAAGCAGGTCGATGTCCCGGATGATGTCGGCGAGGATCAGGTCGGCCATTCCCGACTGGCGGGCCCCGAAGACGGTCCCTTGTCCTCGAATCCTGAGGTCGTGCTGGGCCAGCTCGAAGCCGTCAGTCGTGGCGGCCATCGCGGCCAGGCGCTCTTCGGCGTCTTCGGTCAATGGGTCGGAGATGAGAACGCAAGAGCCAGGGTGGACACCTCGACCCACACGACCCCGAAGCTGGTGGAGCTGGCTCAGGCCGAACCTGTCGGCGTCCTCGATCACCATGACCGTGGCATTGGGCACGTCGATTCCAACCTCGATCACCGTTGTCGACACGAGGATGTCGAGCTCACCGCTGCGAAAGGCGGACATGACCGAGTCTTTGTCGATGGGCCGGAGCTGGCCATGGATCAGTCCCACCCGGCGCTCCGGGAAGATCGCTGAGAGCCGCGCGTGCTCCGCCGTGGCGGAGGCAGCTTCGATTTTCGCGCTCTCCTCCACGAGCGGGCAGACCACGAAGGCCTGGCGGCCGCTGGACACTTCGTCTTCGACCAGAGCCCAGGCGGTTCCTTCCTCGGCCCTACCGAGCAGGGTGGTCCGCACCGGGGACCGTCCGGGCGGCATCTCATCGATCCCGGACACGTCGAGGTCCCCGTAGAGCGTCATCGAAAGGGTTCTCGGGATCGGCGTCGCTGTCATGATGAGCAGATCGGGGTCGATTGCGTCTGCCTTCTCCTTGAGCAGCACTCGCTGCGCCACCCCGAAGCGGTGCTGCTCGTCGACGACGGCCACCCCGAGCTTCTTGAAGTGGACGCCTTCCTGGATGAGTGCGTGGGTGCCGACCAGGATGTCGACCTGTCCTGATGCCACATCGGCGAGCAGCGCCTGCCTGCTCATGTCCGAGCGATAGTTGGACGCCGCCGTCGAGCCGGTGATGAGCCCGATGTGAACCGCCGGCCCTTCGCTGCCGAAGAGGCTCTCCATGCCCAGCTCGCTGTCGATGGCGAAAGGCTCGGGCGACAGGCCTGCATCGAAGAGGAGCCCGGTGACTGACAGGAAGTGCTGAACCGCGAGGACTTCGGTCGGGGCCATGATCGCACCCTGCCAACCCCCTTCGACGCCGTAGAGCAGGGCAGTGATCGCGACGACAGTCTTCCCCGACCCGACTTCCCCATGGAGCAGCCGATGCATCGGGTGGGGCTCCTCGAGGTCGGCGACGATTTCTTCGATCACCCGCCTCTGTGCCCCGGTCAGCTCGTACGGCAGGCCGGCGACGAACCGGTCGGCCAGCTCCCCGCTGGGCCGGTGCGCAAACCCGGTGGCATCCTCGGTCTGACGGCGCTTCCTCATCGCGAGCGACAACTCGAGACGGAAAAGCTCGTCGTATATCAACCGTCTCATCGCTGGCTTCGACTGCTCCTCGGTGTCCGGGAAGTGGATCAGAGAGAACGCCTCGTCGCGAGACATCAGCCCGTTGGTGGCCAGGACCACATCGGGAAGGGGATCGGGAATCGGCCGAGCCCGTTTCAAGGCATTGTGGATGGCCCTGAGAAACTCGCCGGTCTTCACTCCGCCGAGCTGGGAGTAAACAGGCACGACCCGGCCGGTGACGAGAGGCTCGGCTACACCGTCGAGCACCTCGACCACGGGGTTCGACATCTGAAGGTTGCCCCGGAACGACTCGACGGTCCCGGAGAAGGCCGCTTCGGTGCCCGGGGGCAATTGCTTCTCCCGGTAGTTCTGGTTGAACCAGACCACTCTCAGTGACGCCGTCTCATCGGAGATCAACGCCTCGGTCATGGTGAACTTGGGCCGGGGCCGCCGGGTGGCGATCCGCTTCACCTCGGCGATGATCGTGACCTCCGTTCCCAGCGGGACCCCGGACAGGGGAGGCTTGTCGGTGCGGTCGAGGTAGGTTCGGGGAACGTGGTGGAGCAGGTCGGCCACCGAGGCCAACCCGGCCTTTTGCAGCGCCGCGACCTTCCTGGGCCCCAGCGACTTGACCTCGGACAAAGGCACCCCGGCGAGACGGCTCAGGGTGGCCATGACCGCACCGGATCGTGTGACGCTGCCACTCGCTCCACGGTACAACCGGAGTAGGACTTGGCCAGGGACGCCGCTATCCTGCCGTTCGGTCGAAACGGCAACCCAGCCGTGCGCCCTCCGGCCCTCCCAGGAGTTCTCAGTCATGTCTTATCGCTGTGAGATCTGCGGCAAAGAGCCTTCATACGGCAAGACCGTCAGCTTCTCCCACAAGAGAAACAATCGACGCTGGCTGCCCAACATCCAGCGGGTCCGCGTCCGCCACGGATCCAACACCCGCCGCGCCCGGGTCTGCACCTCTTGCATCCGCGCCGGCAAGGTGGAAAAGGCCTGACCATGCCCCAGGGTGTGGTCAAGACCTATGACCCCGTGACTGGAGTCGGGATCGTCGTACGTGACGAGGATCGCGGTGAGGTCTTCCTCCGCCCCGGATCGCTCAAGGGCTCGATCTTTCGCACCCTGCGACAAGGACAGCGCCTCGTGTTCGAGACCGTGGAAGAAGACGGCCGCGAGTTCGCGATCACGGTCCGGGTTGGCCAGGAAGGCTATTGACGGATAGATCGGTGACCGGTCCGGCAGTGCCCCGGCCCGCGTCCTCGTCGATCAACTAGGGTCGCGCCGACCCGAGACCCTAAGGAGGCTCAGTTGGTCCAGGCCTATGTCCTGATCCAGACCGAGGTCGGCAAGGCCGCCCTCGTGGCAGAGGAAGTGCGAAACATCACCGGCGTCGACTCCGCCGACGACGTGACCGGGCCCTACGACGTGATCGTCAAGGCAACCTCCGAAGACGTCGACTCGCTCGGCAAACTGGTCGTGGCCAAGATCCAGGCGATCGAAGGCATCACTCGCACTCTCACCTGCCCAGTAGTCCATCTCTGATCCGGACCGGCTCCGACCGAGCAAGGGCCGGCCAACGCCGGCCCTTCTTGTAAGGCCGTCAACCCAGTTTCGACGCGATGGTCCCCGCATTGCGCAGCGCGGTGCCATCGCTGCCTGCCGTTGAGAAGACCCGAATCGGCTCTGACACGGCCTCAGCCAGCATGTCCGTGAATAGCCGCTCCCTGGACAACGGTGGGTCGATCCAGAGATAGGCGCCCATCGAGCCCGGGATGGTGTTCACCTCGTTGACCAGAATCTCACCTTCGCGCTCCAGGAAATCGATGCGAGCGACTCCGCGCAACCCGGCGGCCTGTGTGACCCTGACCGAGAGTCGCCTCACCTCTTCCTCGAGACTCGGCTCCAGGACCGCAGGCAATTGCCTTCCGGAGCTCACCTCGCCCCCCCACGCCAGGTACTTCTGGTCGTAGGAATAGATGCCCTCGGTGGCCCGTGACGGAGCTTCGATCGCCGAAGCCTCCCATTGGGGGTAGGTACGAACCGCCAACTGGAGGTCCCGGCTCCCGGCGAGGAAGTGCTCGACCACCGCGCCCCGGTCGAAGTAGGTCGAGCTTTTCTTGAGGGCGAGCACGGTCTCCCAGTCTTCGGCGACCTCGATCCCGATCGACGACCCTCCGAACCGCGGCTTGACGATGTAGGGGCCGTCGAAATCCGGCGCCGGCTCCTCTCCCGAGGCGACCAGGGCCCGGGCCAGGGTGGGCATGCCGGCTGTCTCCATGGCGGCACCGAAGGCCAGTTTGTCCATCCCCAGCGCCGACGCTGCCTGACCGGGCCCGGTGTAGTTGAGCCCGGCGACATCGAGCATCCCCTGCAGGGTTCCGTCCTCACCGGGCCCGCCGTGGCATGCGATGAGCACCGCGGTCAATTCGAGAGGTCGTTTCTTCAGAACGAGCCCCTTTCCCGGCGCAGCGATGAAATCGATCTCTTTGGAGCGTCTAGGCACGCCATCGACGAAGTCGGAAGCCTCGAGCCCGCTCTCGAGCAGGTGCCAGTCCCCGGCCTTCGACCAGTAGATCGAGTGGGCGTCTCCCAGGGCTCGGGCAACCTGAAGCCCGGTGAGGATCGAGATGTCGTGCTCGTCGGAGGGGCCTCCGAAGATCACGGCCGGCTTGGCCATTCCAACTCCTCAGGGATAGTGGTCAGGTAGGTCGTTCTCATAGAGCACCGCGTCACCAGGCCCGAGACGATTTCGGACCCAGTCGACCGCCTCGTCACGAGAGGCGACGACGGTAACCGACGCCTTGCCGTTGGCGGAACCACGTAGCAACGCCGTGCGATTGGTCGAACCGACCACCACGATGTCGTCCGCAACCGCCGAGGCCTCACCGGCAAACCTGGCGTTCTCCTCTGCCTGTTCGCGGCCCCAATTCGACCATCCCCGGCGTGACCAGCACACCGCGGCCCCCATCGCTGAGCTCGTCGAGTCGTTCGAGTGCCAGCCGCGCCCCCGCCGGATTCGAGTTGTAGGTGTCGTCGATGACCATGAATCCCCGATCCGATTGCGAGACCGATTGCCGGTGCTCGGCTTGGGGCAACCCTTCGAGGCGGGAAAGGACCGCGTCTAGATCGACATCGAGGGCCATGCAGATCCCGATCGCCACTCCGAGGTTGACCTCCAGTGCGCCGATCGGCACCGGTGCCAACGCCCGGCCTTCGACCCACACTTCGCCTTCCCGGACCTCGATGTGGCCCCCCTCAATGCTGGAAACGGTGATCAGCTCCATCGAGCCTTCGCTCTGTCTGGCCAGCTCGGCGAGAAGAGGATGATCGATGGCGATGACCCCGGCCCGGGCACCGTCGAGGATTTCCGACTTGGCGTTGACGATCCGCTCTTCGGTCTTGAAGCGCTCGAGGTGGACCGGGCCGATCGCCACGATCGCCGCCACCTCAGGATGAACCCAGCTGCAGAGATCGGCGATCTCTCCCAGGCCGTAGGTGCCCATCTCGGCAACAAACACCTCGGTGCCGGGCGCCAAATGCTCGTTGATGGCCCGTGCAAGCCCCATCCGGTTGTTGAAGGACGCCGGACTGGCTACCACCCGGAACGAGCCGGACAGCAGATGCGCCACATACCGTTTGGTCGTGGTCTTGCCGTAGGAGCCGGTGATCGCGACCACCCGCGCCCCTGATGACGCCAGACGGTCGGATGCCTGTGCCACCCAACGGCTTCCCATGGCCCGCTCGAACGGCCCCAAGGCGAGCAGGGCCAGGTCGATGAGAGCAGGCAGCAGGAAGAGGCCGATACCGACGAAGAACCCCGAGTCCCACACGGCCCCGGTCAGGAAAACGGCGAGGGCGAGCAACCCGGAGAGGGCTGCCACACGACGGAGTCGCCCGGTCCAGGCCAACGGCGAGGTGCGGCCTTTGATCCCGAGCCCGACCGGCCCTATCTGGGCGGCGGGCACCAGGAACGCCCACCACGGGCTCCACCACGCCCCGACAAGGCCCACCACCATCAGGGCGAGGAGAACGATGTTCACCTGGCCGCTGGTCCACCACCGGCCGGCGAAAGTTGCGACGGCTGGCGGTAGGTAGTGCTCCCGTTGGGCGATCCGGAGCCATCGGATCCCTGCAGGGACCGAGGCCACCAGGCATGCGGCGAACAGGGCCCAGATCACCTGGCCAAGGCCTTGTCGATCGCCAGGCGCAAGGCACCGGGGGCCTGAAGCGGGACCAGGTGACCCACCCCGTCGAGGACATCGAGGGTTGCCTCCCCCCCGGCGCCGGCAATCAGCCCGGCGGCTCTCTTCGCAACCTCGACGGGAACTTCCGAATCGAGAGCGCCCCAGATCAGGTACACCGGCTTCTCCATGGCCTCGAGTTGCGGCTCGTAGCTCTCATGCACCGCTTTGACCAGGATGTCTCGCATCACGCCGCTCGCCGCTCGATAGTCGGCCGAGCCCCGGTCCCGCCGGACGCGCTCCATACGCTCGTCGCTGATCACGCCGATGCCATTCAATGAGCGGACGATCCGGTAACCCAGGGACGGCGGGCGACCCGGAGCGAGGCGCATCAAAGGAGCGCCGGTCAGCACCAGGGGCCCAACACGGTCCGGGTACCGGGCGGCGAGGCATACGGCAACCCGACCTCCGAACGAATGGCCGACCACGACAGGTGGCTGCTCGAGCCCATCCAGGAGCCCTGCCACCACCGTGGCATAGCCTTCTGCCCCCAACACCTCATCGGGAGGCGGCGAAGCCCCGAAACCCGGCAGATCCACAGCGAGAGCGTCCAAGCCTTCGAGGGCCTGGCGGAAGTCGCCGCCTCGGCGGGCCCATCCGTGGAGAGCAATCACCCGGGGAGGACCGGAGCCGTATGCATCGGCGAACAGGGCCCCGTTCGCGAAAGCGCGCAAAGCCACTTATCAATCCTCGATCAGTCCGGGAGAAATGCCGAGAATACAGTCGAATGCCCAACTCACGTTGACATGGAAGATGTGAAGCCCACCACCCATCAGGCGATGGCCCGCTTCCGGGCCTCTCTGCTGCGCCGTGCTTCGGCGGTGGCATGGGTGGTGATGATCATCATCTCGGCACAGGCCGTGCGGGAGAGCGTCTTCTCCAAACCGGCCTTCTGGGTGCCGATGGCGGGACTCGCCGCGCTCCTCGTTGTTTCAACCGCAGCCCGGTGGGACAGGATCATGGCCACACCCGCCGCGCCGTGGATCGCCACGGTTTGGCTGATCGGGCTCATCGTGGGGATCACTGCCCTGGCCCTCGTCCCTGAGCTCACAGCAACCGCACAGCCGATCCTGTTCGGCATCGCCGCTGTGTCCGGGCTGCTCCTCACCTGGTGGGCCCACGCCCTGGTAACTGTTGTGATCATGGGTGCGATCTCGTTCATCGCCTTCACCCTCGGCTCGGCCGAGGCCATTCCTGATGTCCTGGCGCCTGTGCTCACGGTCGCGGTGGTGGCGGCCGCCACCGCGCTGGTCGGGCTCGAGTTCGAGCGCGAAGCTGTGCGGTCGGTTGGGCGCGAGCAACAGATCGATCAGCAGCGTCTCGATTTCGAAAGGCTCTACGAGGTGAGCGCCACCCTCGCTCGCGCCGAGTCACTGGCCGAGATCGTCCCCCATCTGATCGGGACCATCTGCAAGTACCTCGATGCGCAGGTCGGTGTGGTGCTCCTCTACAACCCGGACCGGCACCGGTTGGAAGTGATGAGCCCGATCTGGGTGAATGGCTACCCGCTCGACGCCGACCCGATCGTCTTGGACGTCGCGGCCGCCGGGGTCGTGACCCAGACCTACCGGGCCGGCAAGCCCTTCTATGTCAGGGAAGTCGACCAGGACACCGAGTCCCACATCCTCCTCCGGGAGCTCGGCTTGAAGCAGGCCCTGGTCGCGCCACTGAAGGTGGAGAGCCTCCGGGTCGGGGTGATCATCGTCGGCGACCCCTACGTCGGCACCTTCACCGAGGACCAACTGGAGCAACTCGGCTCGCTGGCGGCCCCTGCAGGCCTCGTCCTCTCCCAAATCGGTCGTTACGAGGCTCAGGCGGACATGACCCGACGCCTAGAGGAAGTCGCACAGATGAAGAGCGATTTCGTCTCTACGGTCAGCCACGAGTTGAGGACCCCACTCACCTCGATCATCGGCTCGCTCGACACCGTCAACCGGCCCGAACTTGCCCCTACCCAGCCCACTGCCCAGCAGCTCCTCTCAACGGCCCGTCGCCAGGCGGGCCGCTTGCAACGGCTCATCGACGACCTCCTGGTCGTCTCCAGGATCGATCGCGGCGCCATACCGGTGCACCTCGAGCCCATTGCAGTTCGCCAGGCCTTCGACGAGGTGAACCGGGTGGTTTCGATCGAGCCCACTTTTGCTGTGGATCCCGAGCTCCTCGCAGTCGAAGCGGACCGCGACCATCTGAGCCGGATCCTGATCAACCTCGTCGAGAACGCGGCCAAGTACGCCGCCGGGAGTCCCGTGGAGCTGTTCGCCTGGGAGCGCGCTCAGAGGGCGATGATCGCGGTTGTCGACCACGGCCCCGGAATCCCGGAGCACGACTGGGACCGGGTGTTCGAGAGGTTCACCCAGGTCGACCAGTCGGACACCCGGTCGAAGGGTGGGACCGGGCTCGGCCTATCCATCGTGCGAAGCCTCGCCGAGGTGATGAATGGGTCGGTGCGGGTCGAGGAGACGGAAGGTGGGGGCGCGACGTTCGTGGTCGAGCTCCCCTTGGCCCCCGCTCTGACGGGAGCCCACATCAAGGCCTAGGTCTGCTTCACCTCTCCGACGGCAACGGCATGGAATCCTCCGTCGACGTGGACCACCTCACCCGAGGTCATCGGCGCCCAGTCGCTGAGCAGAACACAAACCATCCTGGCAACCGGATCGGGGTTGTTCGGGTCCCAGAGCAGCGGTGAGCGATCGCTCCACACCTTCTCGAAGGCGTCGAAGCCAGGGATCGACTTGGCGGCAACGGTAAGCAGCGGGCCGGCGGAGACCGCGTTGACCCTGATCCCGTGCGGGCCGAGGTCCTTGGCCAGGTACCTGGTCACACTCTGCAGCGCCGATTTGGCTACGCCCATCCAGTCATATGCCGGCCAGGCCTGAGTGTTGTCGAAGTCGAGTGTGACCAGGGCCCCTCCTCCGGCGGCCTCGAAGAGCGGCATCAAGGCCACCGCCAGCGTCTTGTATGAGAAGGCTGAGGTCACGAAAGCGGTCTGGGCGGATTCCACGGGGGTGTTGAGGAAGTTGCCACCTAGGGCGTCCTCGGGAGCGAAGGCGATGGCATGCAGGGCGCCGTCGATCCGGCCCCAGCGCTCATCGAGGGCTTCCACCACTGAAGCGACCTGATCAGGGTCGTTTATGTCGAGCTCGAGCACCGGGCAATCGGCCGGGAGCCTCTGCACGGAGCGCTCGGTGAGGCGTAGCCCGCGCCCGAACCCGGTGGCCACGATCTCGGCACCTTCTTCCTGGGCGATGCGCGCCGCGTGCCAGGCGATCGAGTCGTCGGTGAGGACCCCTGTGATGAGCAGTCTCTTCCCTTCGAGCAGCATGAGCCCTCCTAGAAGCTGTTGCCGAACGTCATGATCCCTCTTATCGCCAGGCCCATGGTGAAGAGAAGCAGAAGGCCGTAGTACAGCGTTGGCCGCTTCCGGAACTGGGATCGGTAGATGTAGGCGAAGGTGAAAGTCACCGCGGTTACGACACCGTAGAACACGTGCTGGTTACCCGGGTCCACCCCGCCGGAGGCCACGATCACCCCGGTCACGATCTGGATCAAGAGCGCGACCACCGTAACTGCCACCGCCCAGAGAAAGGCCCGGGGAGCAGTTTCCCTGCGGAACATCGCCACCCCCCAAAGCCCAACAACGCCGCTCATTCCGGCGGCGATATAGCCCCAAGTGGTGTGGAAGGAGCTCATCTGCGGAGGATAGGGGCGACCATCCCGGCTGGTGGATTTCGGCCATGAAGTAGAGACCCCGGGCAGTGGTCGGGTTACACTCTCGGTGGGAGGCAGGAAGGGAGTGTGAGATGTTCGAGGCAGTGGAGTTCATCGAGGCACCCGGTCAGCCGGAACCAAGTGAGACCGTCCTCGGCGCGTTCGACGAGGAGATGGAGGCAGTGCAACGGGCACGCATGGCCAAGATGGACTTCGCCGGCTCTGCATCCAAGGCTTACGCGTGGTGGGTGGTCCGCCAGCAGGGCGCCAAGCTCGCCCATTTCATAGCCGACTCCAAGAGCGACAAGGAGTTCGTCCTCGACCTGACCTCGGGTCAGTTGGTCGAGGTCTAGGTCTCTTCCATCAGAAGGTCGGCGTATTGATCGCGGACCACCTTCTTGTCGAACTTCCCCGTTCCCGTCTTCGGGATCTGTTCGATGAAGACCACCTTGTCCGGCATCCACCATTTGGCCACCCGGTCCTCGAGGAAGCTGAGAACCTCGTCCTGCGAGAGCTCTGACCCCTCTTTCGGCACCACGAACGCAGCCGGGCGCTCCTGCCACTTCAGGTGTTTCAGGCCGACGACTGTGGCTTCGGCGACTTCGGGGTGGGCCATGATCGCGTTCTCGAGGTCGATCGTCGATATCCACTCGCCGCCCGATTTGATGACGTCTTTTGCGCGGTCTGTGATCCGGATGTATCCCTCGGGCGTGATCTTTGCGACGTCACCCGTGCGCAGCCACCCCTCATCGAACGATTGGGGAGATCGAGGATCGCGGTAGTACTCGGCGGCGATCCACGGGCCCCGGATCAGCAGCTCGCCGAAGGCCTCGCCGTCGTGGGGCAGCTCCTCGCCCACGTCGTCGACGATCTTCACCTTGAGCCCGGCGATCGGCATCCCGGCGGTCTCCAAGAAATCGAGCTGTCGCTGCAGGTCCCACGATTCCATCTCTGGCTTGAGGGTGGCGGTGGAGGCGACGGGATTGGTCTCGGTCATCCCCCAGCCCTGAACCACCCGGATCCCTCTCTCCGCCCAGAACCACTCGATCATCGCCCTGGGTACGGCCGATCCACCGCATAGGAAGGCGCGGATCGAAGAGATGTCAGCCTCGGGATTGGCCTCCAGGTACTGCTTGATCCCGAGCCAGACGGTGGGGACCCCCGCGCTGAAGGTGACCTTCTCGTCCTGGAAGAGCCGCACCAGGCCTTCGGGGGTGAGGTCCGGGCCGGGATAGGTGAGCTTGGCTCCCTGGGCAACCGCCATGAACGGGTACCCCCAGGCCGAGGCATGAAACATCGGGACCACGGGCAACACGTTGTCCGAGGCGGTCATCGCGTAATTGGCCAGGTTGGAGATCGTGTGCAGGTAGGTAGAGCGCTGGGTGTAGGCAACCCCCTTGGGATTGCCAGTTGTGCCCGAGCTGTAACAGAGCATCATCGGCGAGCGCTCGTCCAGTTCCGGCCAGACACCGTGCTCCGTCGCGTCGGCGATCAGGTCCTCATAGGAGATCGAGCCGGGGAGGGCCGGATCCGCCTCCGGGCCCATGACCACGAACGTCTCGACCGTCTTCAACTGGTCGGCCAGCGGGGCCACCAAGGGCACCAGATCGGGGTCGACAAACACGACCCGGTCCTCGGCGTGGTTCACGATGTAGGCCATCTGGTCCGCAAAGAGCCTGATGTTCACCGTGTGACAGATCCGTCCGGTGTTGGCGGTGGCCCAATACAGCTCGTGATGGCGACGGTTGTTCCAGGCGAAGGTTGCCACCGCTTCGCCTCGACCGACTCCGAGGCCCTCCAAGGCCGTGGCCAAACGACGTACCCGACCATCGGTCTCTCCGTAATTGGTGCGCACCCGGCTCCGGTCGGCTTCCACCGAGACGATCTCCTGGTCCGGGTAGAGCCAGACCGACCGGTCGTAAAGCGTCGACAGGTTGAGCGGAAAGTCGTCCTGCATGTGCATCAGGTGCCTCCTCCAGGAGCTTCCGCTTCTCGGTCTCGAACTCAGCATCGGTGAGCTTGCCCTCGTCGTGGAGCCGGGAGAGGGTGTCGAGTTGCTCGGCCGGGGTGACCGTGGATGCGGCGGGTGCCGGGGCGGGGCCCTGGCGCATGTCGGTCATACGTCGCTCCCGGGCCTCGTAGATGGTCTTCTGAATCATCTCCGGGTCCGGGATGTCGCTGTACCGCGACTGGCCGTGGGTTCCCGCCGACTCGATGAGCAGGTCACCGGAGCCGAACATCCTCTCGATGACCCCCTGGTGGAATGCGACGTCGTTGATGACCTCCAGAGGGATCTCCTTCCCGTGCTTGGAGATCAGGCCCGCCCGGTGGATCACGCGCTCGTTTGTGATGACGTGTCGGGTCGTCCACCACCGGGTGAACTCGGTTATCACGATGACGAGCCAGGCCACCAGGAGGGCGGTGATCACCCAGCCCTGCCCGGTGAACGAGAAGTTGATCGCGATCCACAGAACGAGGATGCCAACCAGGACCGTCAGCAGCCCTTCCTTGACGATCTGCAGCCAGTGGGGCTTGAACTCGGTGATGATCTCCTCACCGGGACTCAGGAGTTTCGTCGGATATCCCATGCGCTGAGGGTACCGATTGGTTCCAGGCCTCGGGGGGGAGAGCTTGGGGGGAAACGAGAAGGCCCCGAGGGAGCATCGGCCGAAGCCTCAACCCTCTCGGGGCTCTCGACCCGTGCGGTGTCGGGCCGGGGACCCAACTCCACTCGGGAGTTTCGCCGGGGCCGAAGCCTCGACGTGCGTTCACTGGACTCACCCCGGTCCGAAGACCGACGCGATCCGGTGATCGCTCTCCCCGTTTCCAGGGAGGATGCGGATCCGAAGATCCGCCGGCCGATTGACCGCCCGACGATCCCGAAGGATCCCCGTTCGGCCCGTCGGCCAAACCCTGAGCCCTCGGTTTCCCGTTGGCTCCGGGCGCCCGTACTGCGGGGATTCTTCCCGGTCCGGCTTTCGCCGTCCCGTACCCACTGTCCGGGTCGCCGCCAGGTTTCCCCGTTGGCGTGACCGGCAACGTAGACCGCGCCTATCGGCATGGCAAACGCGGGAGCCGATTCGTTTTCGCGACCTTCAATTGGTTTTCGCGAGTGGTCGCCATGCGTCGATAGCGGTGAAAACTCAGGCTTCTGCCCCCGCGACGCGAGAAAACCCCGAGGGAGCTCCGGCCGAAGCCATAGCCCTCTCGGGGCTCTCGAGCCACTCACCGGGAAAGCGGGCCCCCAGCGGGTGGCGATCCAGAGAAACCGAAGTCGCTCCTTCCCCGACCCGGGCGAACCCGTGTCGGTAGACGGGAAAGTACGAAGTCGGCAATGTGATTTCAACCTCGATCGCACCTTTCTTTTCGCGCACTACGCCGACATTTCGCGCATAAATTGGCGCCGGATGGCCAGAGCCCTCTCCAAACCCGGAGCATTGGCGACATGGGGTGGCGTCGCTCTCCTCATCATTGTGATGATGGTCTTCACCGCGATCAGACTGACGTCCGACGTGCCCCATTTGTTGTCCGGCACAGTGCCCGGCGAGGGCGAGTTCGATCGGCGCTACGTCGAGAACCCGGTCCTGGCGTACCTCCACATCCTGCCGGGAGTCGTCTATCTCGTTGCCGCCCCGCTCCAACTGTGGGCTCGTTTCCGGAACCGCCATCTCGGCTTCCACCGCAAGCTGGGCAGGGTCCTCGTGGTCGCGGGGCTGCTCAGCGGGGTGTTCGCCATCGCTTTCGGGCTGCTCCACCCCTTTGGGGGTTGGGTCGAGGCGAGTGCGGCCACCGTCTTCGGGATCTACTTCATCACGGCCCTATCGACGGCATACCGCTCGATCCGCTCGGGGAACCAGACCCGGCATCGGCGGTGGATGATCCGCGCTTTTGCGGTGGCTTTGGGAGTGGGGACGATCCGTTTCTGGATCGGCCTGTTCGAAGCCCTCGGCATGCTCGAGATGGATGACAGCTTCGGGCTCGCGTTCTGGATCGCCTTCCTCATGCATGCCGCCGCCGCAGAGCTCTGGCTGTGGCGCCGACCCACCTGAGCCCACCCTTCCCCGTTTCTGTCACACCCCCTACTTACACTCGCCACAGTGACCGTCGAATTGGAAATGCCCCGTCTCCAGACCCTCTCCCCCAGTCGGGCGGGTGACTTCAAGACCTGTCCGCAGCTGTTCAAGTTCCGGGCTATCGACCGACTGCCCGAACCGACGTCGGTGTATCAGGCCAGGGGGACCACCGCCCACCTCGCGCTACAACGCCTGTTCGACCACCCGGCTGTCGAGCGGACCCCCGAAATGCTCTACGACCTCTTCCGCGGGGCATGGACCGAGCTCCGCGGAGATGACGAGTTCGATGGCCTCTTCGAGGACACCGAGTCCGAGCGCAAATGGGGAATGGAGTCGATGGAGTTGCTCGCCAACTACTTCGGCGTCGAAGACCCCACGACGTTCGATCCGGTCGATCGGGAGCTCGACATGCTCGAGGACCTCGATGGCATCGTGATCCGGGGGATCCTGGACCGGATCGATCGCGACCCCGATGGGCGCCTGGTGATCACCGACTACAAGACGGGCAAAGCGCCGCCCGAGCGCTACGCCTTGCCGGCTTTCTTCGCCCTCAAGATCTACGCACTCCTCATCCGGAGAAGGATGGGTGAGACTCCGAAGGAGATCAGGCTTCTCTACCTGAACGGGCCAACCGAGTACCGACTCGAGATCGATGATCGGCAACTGGACGCCATGGACGGCCAACTCCGGGCCTTGTGGAACGCGATCGACCGGGCCATGGCATCGGACCGCTACCCCACCCGACCGGGCCGGCTCTGCGACTGGTGCTCCTTCAAAGGGATCTGCCCCGCCTTCGCCGAACCGGCCTAGTCGTCCGCCGCTAGGGGAAGATCCCCCGAACCAGTTTTGCGTCTGCCACCTTGCGGATGCCCTTGATCAGAGCCGCGGTCCGCATATCGACCTTCTCGCTCAGGGTGATGTTGTGCACGTCGCTGAACGCCCGGGTCATGATCTCGCGAAGCCGGGCCACCACCTCGTTCTCGGTCCAGAAGTACTTCTGCACGTCCTGCACCCATTCGAAGTAGGACACCGTCACCCCACCGGCGTTGGCGAGGATGTCGGGGACCATGAAGACTCCCTTGGCCCGGAGCATGTCATCGGCTTCCAGCGTGGTTGGGCCATTCGCGCCCTCGATGATCAGCTTCGCCTGGATTCGGTCGGCGTTGTCGGCTCTGATCACGTTCTGGACCGCGGCCGGGACCAGAACGTCGACGGGCAACTCGAAGATGTCGTCTCCTGCGATGTGGTCGGCGTCGGTGTAGCCCTCGAGGAACCGGTTCTCGTCTACCCATTTGGTCACCGCGTCGATGTCGAGGCCGTCGGGGTTGTACACCCCTCCGGAGATGTCTGACACCGCCACGACCTTGGTGCCCATCTGCTGGCCGGCAATGGCGGCATAGCGCCCCACGTTCCCGAACCCATGAATGGCGACCGTGGCGGCATTGGGGTCGAGCTCGACCGCGGCCGCTGCCTGGGGGAGAAGGAACATGAGCCCGCGGCCCGTGGCCTCGCGCCGGGCGATGCTCCCGCCGAGGGCAGGGGGCTTACCGGTCACAACCGCCGGGACCGCATGGCCAACGTGCTGGGAATAGGTGTCCATGAGCCAGGCCATCACCTGCTCGTTTGTCCCCAGGTCAGGCGCCGGTATGTCGGTCTCGGGGCCGATGACGTTGATGATCTCCATCGTGAATCGACGGGTGACTCGCTGCAGCTCAGCCCGGGACAGCACCATCGGGTCCAGCCGAACTCCACCCTTGGCCCCACCGAACGGGAGGCCGACGATGGAGCATTTCCAGGTCATCAGCATGGCGAGAGCCGCCACTTCGCCAAGGTCGACGTCGGGTGCGAACCGGATGCCACCCTTGGTCGGGCCCATCGTGGTCAGGTGCTGGACCCGGTACCCGAAAAGGGTCTCCACCTCCGAGTAGTTGTCGTGGCGGAAGGGAAAGCTGACCACCGTGGCCTTCTGCGGGACCCGGAGCCGGTCGGCGATATTGTCGTCCAGGCCCATGAGGCGGGCGACCCGGTCGAACTGACCGACAGCCTCGTGGTACATCGGTGAGTCGAACTCGTGCTGGGCGACTTTCGAGGCGTCGGGCTTGGTTGCGGTCATACCTCGTCTCATCCTAAGCCGGAAGCCGTGGTCGGAGACTTTCTGTCACACCCGATCCTTAGCGTGACCCGTATGAACGCTTGCACCACATTCAGGCCACAAGAGAATCAGCCGAACGCCGATCCATTCAATGACCCCGTCGCCTATCTGGCGCGCCTCGGAATCGACGCCGAGCTCATCGAATGGTGGCCGGCCGGGCTCACCTCGGCTGCTTGATCCCTACGATCGGTTCGTGACTGGACGCGAGATCCGGATCGATCCTGGGTCTTGGGATGCGTGGGTCTCCACCCCCCGCGGCCCGCAGCTGATCGTGGCCGGTCCCGGAACCGGCAAGACCGAATTCCTCATCGAGAGGGTTGCCCACATCGTCGGATCCGGACTGGCGCGACGGGACCAGGTCTGCTTTCTGACGTTTTCCCGGAGGGCGGCAGCAGACATCCGGCGAAGGGTCAGCCTGGCAATCGGCGGGTCCGGAGCTCCGATCGACGCCTCGACTTTCCATTCACTGGCGATGCGCCTCATCGAGGCCGGAACCGGTTCCCGGCCGGTTTCGCTGACCGCACCGGAGCAAGTGACGGTCGTGGCCGGCCTTCTGGCAGGCGAAGACCCCGAGGCCTGGCCCGTGACCTATCGCGGCATCCTCGGAACCAGGGTCTTCGCCGCCGAGATAGCCGACTTCCTGACACGTTGCTCGGAGCGACTCCTGTCGCCCGACGATCTCTCCGAGCGAGCCGCCCGCCGCGCCGACTGGCGAGGGATCCCTGGCCTCTTCACCCGATATCGCGAGGCCCTCGACGATCTAGGGAGAACCGACTACGGCACCCTGCTCGTCTCGGCCGTCGACCTCCTGGAGACAACCCGCGGCCAGGAGCTGGCGGGTGGATACCGCTTCGTGGTGATCGACGAGTACCAGGACACCTCGCCGGCCCAGGCTGAGATGGCGCGGCGGCTCTCCGCGCCTCACGGCAATCTCACGGTTGCCGGTGACCCGTATCAGTCCATCTACTCATTCCGTGGCGCCGAAGTGCGCAACGTCGCGGACTTCTCAGAGGAACATCCCGACGCGGTGCGGATCGTGCTCGACAAGAGCCTGCGCGTCCCACCGGAGATCCTCGATGCTGCGCTGCGAGTCGTCTCCTCGGGTGAGCTGCCCGGGTCGGCAGGCAGGGTACGTCCCGCCGAGCACCGGGGCCGGGTCGAGGCCTACGTCTTCGACCAGGAGACCGCCGAAGCCGATTGGATCGCGCGCCAGGTCGAGCAGTCGATAGCAGGTGGCACGGAGCCATCCCAGATAGCGGTCCTGGTCCGTTCCAAGCGAGAGCTCCTCAGGGAGTTGAGCCGCGCCCTCGACCGCAGGGACGTTCCCCACGACCAGCCCGACACGCGCCTGGTCGATCATCCTGCAGTGCGGGGCTTCCATGACCTGTCCATGGTTGCCATCGAAGGCTCCCGCTTGGGACATGCCACCCCCGGCGAGATGGCGGACTCCGACCGGGCAATGCGAAGGATCTTGCTCGGCCCTATGCACTCGGTTGGGCTTGGCAAGGAGCGTCAAGTTGCTCAGGGACCGGCGGAGGGCCGGAGCGACCTGGGCCGAGGTGATCAGATCCGGTCTCTCCAACGAGTCGAACCTGGCGGACCTGCTCAGCGACCCCTCGTGGGCCAATGCGGTCCCGGCGGTCGACGGGCTATGGGAAGCCTGGAGCCGGCTCGACGGGTTCGCCAGGCTTGTGGACGACCCCGACCGCGCCGACTGGCGCATGGCAATCAGTTCTTTCGCCCAGGTGCTGGCGCGCCAGGCGGAGCGCGACGACAAGGTCACGCTGGAGCAATTCTTCGAGATGGCCGATGAGGAGGGCTTCGAGTCCGACCCCCTTCTTCCTCACCGACGACACGCTCAACAGGTCGCACTCACAACCCTGCATCAGTCCAAAGGGCTCGAGTTCGACGTGGTCTTCATCGCCAACGCCGTGGAAGGGGTCTTCCCTGATCTGCGACGTAGCCGGCGCATGCTCCGGCCGGAGCTCCTCTCCCCCGAGCGAACCGCCGACGGCGCGGCACTGCACATGTTCCAGGTCCAGGAAGAGATGCGGCTCGCCTACACCGCCATGACCCGGGCCCGCCTCCGCGTGGTTTGGACGGCTACCAACGCCGGGATGGACCAGGGCGAGCGCCGTCCTTCGCGATTCCTCGTGGCTGCCTCCGGCGCCGGCTCGATCACCGAGCTCGGGCCTCCTGGCGAGGATCTCGGGCCTCCCGTGACCTTGATCGAAGCCGAAGTCTCCATGCGTCGGGCCGCCATGGACCCTGGGAGGACTTCCCCGGAGCGCCTCGCTGCCACCCGTATCCTCGCTGCACCACCTGATTCGTGGTGGGAGCCGGCAAGGTTCGCCGGCGTTCCGGCTGCCGGCCCCGACCAGCCGATCCTCTACCGAGGGATTGCGGTTGTCTCCGAGCCAGGCCGACAGCTACAGCGCCTGCCCCCGGAAATACGCATTGGAGAGGCGGCTCCACTTGGGCGATGCCGGTTCACCGCACGCCCGGTTCGGAACGCTGGTGCACAGCGCGCTGGAGGCTGCCGAGAAAGCCGTGGTGGGCACCGGCCGTCCCCACGCCGAGTTGGACGCGGTGATAGTCGAGCTGGAAAGGGTGTGGGCCGACGAGGCGGATTTCGGCACACCGCAACTCGACGCGGCCTGGCTGCGCCACGCCGTCGGGGCGGTGACCAGGCTCTACTCCAACTGGCCCAGCCCCGATGGGGTGCCCATAGGCCTGGAGTTGAGGGTAGAGGAAACGATCGACGGAACTCCATGGGTGGGCGTGATCGATCGGCTGGAGCGGGTGGGCGACAACCTCAAGGTCGTCGACTACAAGACCAGCAAGAGCCCGCCCAAGGTCGCCGACGCCGCAGTCTCCATCCAACTCGGTTTCTACGCATCCGCCGTCGGCAAGGCCAGGGGGGAGCCGGTGACCGAGGCCGAGATGTGGTTTCCCCGCTTCGAGTCGAAGGCGGTGACGAAACGCTCGCTGGACATCAGCAGCTTGAGGGAGATCGAGGAAGAGATGTCACGGGTCACCGCGGCCATCAAGTCAGAGGCGTGGGAGCCCACGGTGGGGGACGCCTGCAGATACTGCAGCTTCAAGCGATCGTGCCCTGCCTGGCCCGAGGGACAAGGGGCATACCTGCCATGAGCCTCATCCCGAGCGAGGAGCAGCGTCAGATCCTCGACCTGGGTCTGTCGACGATCCGGATCAGGGCCGGAGCCGGGACCGGGAAGACCACGACGGCGGCCATGATCATCTCCAACCTGATCGACAACTTCGGAATCGAGCCCGAGCAGATTCTGGGTATCACATTCACCAACAAGGCGGCTGCAGAGCTGGCCGACCGGGTCAGGTCGACGATCGCAGGCGCTGTCGACGAAGGGCGCCAGGTCGAGGTCCACACCTATCACGGGTTCGCGGCCCAGGTCCTCTCCGAGTTCGGAGCCCTCGCCGGCGTCGACAACGCCGCCCAGATCATCACGCCCACATTCTCCCGACAGCTCCTCTCGGAGACTTTCGATCGCACCGACTACGAGGCGATCGACATCACCAATCGGCAGAACCTCGACAAGATCCGCACGCTCGGCGACCGTCTCGCAGACCATCTCCTCGAGCCAGGCGACCTGTTGACGCCCGACATGCCTGACGACGAGGTGTGGCTGAAGCGGGCCGAAATGCTGGAGACACTCGTCACCTACGCGCACGAGAAGCGACGTCTGGGAGTAGTCGACTACGGCGACCTGGTCACTCTCTCCACACGGATCATGCAGGAAAACCCGAGCCTGGCGTCCGAGGTGAGGAACCGATACCGGGTCGTCCTGCTCGACGAGTACCAGGACACCAACCCGGCGCAGCGGGTCCTTCTGTCGACCATCTTTGGCGACGGTTTCCCCGTGATCGCCGTGGGTGACGAAGACCAGACCATCTATGAATGGAGAGGTGCCTCCTCCGAGAACTTCGAACTGTTCGCCGACCATTTCAAGTCCGGGACCGCGCGCCCTGCGCTCGACAAGGGGCTCACCCTCAACAGGAGATCGGCACAGCCGATCCTCGAAGTCGCCAACGCAATCCGGCGCCGGGCCAACCCGGCCGCCGACTTGCTGGAAGTGACGACCCCGGGAAACAAGGCGAGGTGATCACATATTGGGCCGACCGACGTGATCGCGGAGGCCGACTGGATCGCGACCAGGCTCGAAGAGCGCCACGAGAGCGGGACCCCATGGTCGGAGATGGCGGTCCTCTTTCGCAAGAACAAGGACTTCGCGGTGGTCCTCGATGCTCTAGCGCGCCACGAGATACCGGTCGAGGTCGCCAACCTGGGCGGCCTGCTCTCGGTTCCCGAGGTGGCCGAGCTGCGGGCCTGGATGACGATCATCGAGCAACCGGAGGACTCGGGATCCCTGGTCCAGGTCCTCTTCGGCAGCAGCTACCGGCTGGGCATGGCAGACATCGCGCCGCTGAGTCGATGGGTGTCCGACGACCGTGACGGATCTCGACGAGGAGGAGCCCACACCGGTGAGCCTTCTCGAGGCCGTGGAGAGCCTCGACCTGATAGAGGGGATCCGTGCCGATGCGCGCAAGGCCCTCGCCGACTTCCTGGCCGTATACCGAGAAGGTCCTGACCGAGAGCCAGGGGATGAGCCTGGTCGAGATATGCCGCCTGATCCTGGATCGCACCCGTGCCTGGCAGGACATCGACGCGCTGCCCGACACCGCCCGCCTAACGGCCCGCCTCAACCTGCACCGCCTGCTCGACCTGGCCGAGGACTGGAGCCCGCTCGCCGGGCGGCCCTCGCTGACCGCGTTTCTCGACTACCTGGAGCTGATGGAAGGTGAGCCGGCCGAAGAGCTCGACTCGGCGCACCTATCCGGCGAGGACGCTGTGACCCTGGTGACCGTTCACCGCGCCAAGGGGCTGGAATGGGATGTGGTCGCAGTGCCCGCCGTCGTCGACAAGAACTTTCCCAAGCCAGGCCCAGCAGTACCCCAACCCCGAGCGCTTCCCGGAGTACCTGCCCATCGATCACCGCATCGACACCGCGTTCGCTGAGACGCCCGAGGACGAAGCGGGGCACACCGCCTACCTGCGCCGACGTCACGATATGCAGGAGTGGAGAACCGCGTACGTCGCTGCAACCCGGGCCCGCACCACCTTGATCGTCACCGGCAGCTACTGGTACGGGCTTGCCCGAGCCGAGGATGAACGCGGCAAAGCCATCGCCCCTGTTCGACCTTGATCGAAGAGCACCCGGCGACCCGCTCCCTCGGACACGAGGAGGAGCCGCCCCGGCCGGCAATCCTGCGCTGGGCCGCCGAGGGGGTATCTCCTGACCCGCTCTTCGAGGGTGGATGGGCGTCGGCGATGCGCTCGGCCATCGCGGACCCGACGACCATCGACGCCATGGCCGAGGAACTGGGAGTCGGTCAAAAGTACGAGGACCTGGTCACCTCGTACACAGGAACGCTCTTCGAGGTCGCATCGGTCACTCGGCCAGATCCAATGCAACACAGGGAAAAGCAGGTATCGGTGACCTCCCTGGTCACCTATGCCCAGTGCCCCAAGCGGTACTTCTGGTCGGAGGTCGATCGGCTCCCCAGGAGGCGGAATCCGGCGGCGACAGCAGGAACCGAGGTCCATCGGCGGATCGAGCTCTTCCAACGCGGCGAGGTGCCTTTCGAGGTCGTGGACGAGACTCTTCTACGACGTGCCTGACACCGCATCCCGCCCTGGCGCGTTCGATTCCTTCGTGGAATCTCGCTTCGCCGCCAGCAACGCCACCCTCGTCGAGGCGCCATTCGAGATCCAGATCGGCGGTTACCTGGTCAGGGGGCGCATCGATGCCGTCTACATCGAAGACGGCAATTGGGAGATCGTCGACTTCAAGAGCGGGAGGCCCAGCGACGACCCGAGCCGCTTGGTCCAACTCCAGGCGTATGCCATCGCAGCCATGGACGTCGACCTCGGGTTTCCGAAGCCTTCAGCGATCGACGTGACCTTTGCCTACCTGGGCGGCGGGCTCACCGAGCAGAAGTATGAGGCAGACCCGGACTGGGTCGACGGAGCGCGGGCGGAAGTCGACCGGCTGACTACTGGCATCGAAGCCGAGTCGTATGGCGAGAGCCCGGGGCCATGGTGTCGCTCCTGTGACTTTCTGCGATTCTGTGAGCCCGGGAAGGCCTGGCTCGAGGGGTGATCGCCCTCGCCGCTCTCGTCGGCTACCTGATTGGCAGCATGCCGACGGCAAACGTCCTCGCCGGCCTCTGGGGCATCGACCTCCGCACCAGCGGATCCCACAACCCCGGCGCCAACAACGCTCGCAGATTGGGCGGGCCGATCCTCGCTCTGTTGGTGTTCGTCGTCGAAATCGGCAAAGGGCGCTCTGGCCGTCGTCGTCGGAATGGCACTGGCTGGGGACCTCGGGGCGGTCCTCGCCGGGACCGGGGCTGCAGCCGGAAACGTCTACAACGTCTGGTACCGGTTTCAGGGCGGCAAGGGGTTGAGCATCAGCCTCGGAGTGCTCCTTGCAGCGTGGCCCACAGTGGTCCCCTTCGCCCTCGTCATCCTCGGAGCCGCCTCCGCCGATCAGTCGCTCGTCCGGCATCGGCTCCCTGGTCACCATGGTGGCGACGTTCGTGGCGCTCCCTGGTATGGGATCAAATGGGCTTGGGCACCGGTTGGGGGGTGTCAGACACCAGCGTTCTCGTCGTCCTGGGAGTCGGGCTGCCCATGGTCCTCTGGCAGCGTCACTGGGCCGATGCCCGGACCAGGCTCAGACGACCCGCCCCGCTCTGACATCGACGACCAGGGTCACCGGGCCTTCGTTGACCAGCGATACCTCCATCCGCGCCCCGAAGCGGCCGACCTCGACGGGGATCCCCCGCGCCTCGACCAGTGCCCGGAAGCGGTCGAACAATGGAGCGGCGAGTTCTGGTGGCGCCGCTCCGCTGAAAGACGGCCTCCGCCCCTTCCTCAAATCGGCGAGAAGGGTGAACTGGCTGACCAGCAGGACCGAGCCCCCGGTCTCTTCGATTGAGACGTTCATGGCACCGTCCGTCGTCGGGGAACACCCGCAGGCCGGCGATCTTGTCGACCGCGGCGACCAGGTCGCGGCTCGTCGTCACCGGCCTCGATGCCGACCAGGGCGAACAAGCCCATTCCGATCATGGCTACCGCTTCGCCGTCCACCCTCACCGACGCCTCGGAAACCCTCTGCAAGACCAGCCTCACGAAGTCGGATTGTGACAGCCAAATAGAGTGGCAGACCGTGACCCGCAGGCCCGATCAACCCGATCCGTTGCTGACCGGCCCTCCCGGGGCGACGGTGCTCTACCTGTTGGACGCGGCGAGCGACTACGAGGTCGCGATGCTCGAGAGGTGGCTCGACGCCGCGGTGGGGCCCGAAGCCGACAAGGTGCGCATCGCGTCGTCTCGGAGGGGATGGGGTGGCGACGTCGATGCCCTGGCCGACCGTATCGACGGGGCGGAAAACCGATTCTTGATCCCGGTCCGGGTGGTGTGGATGGCTGGGCGCTCCAAGAGCGGGAGACGTGCCGTCCGCTGGACGGACGTATTGCAGCCGGGGGACCCCAGGGACCCCCGGGGGCTGCGAGCCAGATGGATCCGCACCTTCCGGTCCGATCGGGTGCGCCTGATCGGAGCCCGAGGGGCGTTCCTCTCGGATCTCGCCTCCGACTACGAGGTCTCCGGCCAGGTCGACCCGTTGGCGAGTTTCGTCACCAGAAGGGCCTGGAGCGTCCTCGACCAGGCCGAGCGAAGGCTCAGGGGAAACCGCTACAAGATCCCAAGGTTCGTCCCCGAGGCGATCCTCTCTCGAAGGGAGTTCCTCGACACCGTCGACGAGTTGTCCTTGTCAGAGGGGATCACCATCGAGCAGGGGCGGGCCAAGGCAGAGCGCTACCTCCGCGAGATCGCGGCGACC
Source organism: uncultured Acidobacteriota bacterium (assembly GCA_963789135.1). Lineage (GTDB taxonomy): Bacteria > Actinomycetota > Acidimicrobiia > Spongiisociales > ZC4RG35 > JALYNX01. The sequence continues at coordinate 781,252 of CAWBJJ010000002.1, read as the reverse complement.
CACTCCCCCTACACCATCGATCTGATCGCAAACGGGATTCACAAGCTCTACAGCCAGGGCTATGGCTCGATCAAGTATTCGACTGACCAAGTGAGGAAGGTGGCCGACCTGGGGCAGGCACACCCGGTGGTGTTCCTCCCATCGCACCGGTCGAACCTCGATCGGCTCTCCCTCCAGTTCATGCTGTGGGAGAACGACCTTCCCCCAAATCACACTGCCGGCGGCATCAACATGAACTTCTTCCCGGTCGGCTCACTGATGCGCCGCACCGGCGTCTTCTTCATCCGTCGCTCGTTCAAGGGCAACCCCATGTACAAGGCCGTGCTCAAGGCCTACCTCGACTACTTGATCGAGAAGCGATTCCCGCTCGAGTGGTACATGGAAGGAGGCCGGTCCCGGTCCGGGCGGCTCGGAGTGCCCCGATTGGGGATGCTCAGCTACGCGGTGGACTCGCTGCGTCGGGGCAAGGCGGAGGACATCCAGCTGATCCCGGTATCGATCGCCTACGACCAGATCCAGGACGTGCCCGACTACGCGCTCGAAGCCCAAGGGAAGGGAAAACAGCGGGAGTCCCTGGGTTGGATGTTCCGGGCGGTCAAGTCGTTGCGCCGACGCTATGGGGACATCCACATCCGATTCGGGGATCCGGTGTCCGTCTCCTCATACCTCGAGGTGATCGGCGAAGACGACGAAGCATCGATCGGGCTCCAGAAGCTGGGCTTCGAGGTGATGTACCGGATTGGCCAGGTGACTCCGGTCACACCGACCGCCATCGTCACCGTTGCCCTGCTCGCCGCCCGAGGGAGTGCTCACGGCGCCGAGCAACTGGCCGAGGACTGCGGCCCTCTCTCTGAGTTCGTCGCACATCGCTCGATACCGACCACCGAGGCGCTGGACCTGTCCGACCCGGAGCGGGTCTCGGCGGTCCTCGACTGGCTCGCAGAGCACGGGAACGTGTCGAGTCACGAAGCGGTGGGGAGGCGGGTTTTCTGGCTCAACGAGGACCAGATGGTCCGGATTTCTTACTACCGGAATGTGATCGTGCATTTCTTCGTGCCCAGGGCGTTGGCCGAGATGGCCCTCACCTCCCTGCTCGAGGCTGACCAGGTCACCGCCGCCGCGGTTGAGGTCGAGCTGTTGCGATTGCGCGACCTGCTCAAGTTCGAGTTCTTCTTCCAGGAGAAGGAGCGCTTCCTCGACGACGTGTCCTCCGACATCGAGATCGACGTCCCCGGATGGCGGTCATCGTTGGCCTCGACCGGGGTCACTGGGGTCCTCTCCAAGATGGGACCCCCCGTGGCGCGGTGGGCGATCCTGCCGTTTCTCGATGCGTATCAAATCGTCGGTGACGAGCTGGAGGCGACCCGCGGTGGGTTCAACGAGAAGGCATTCCTCAAGGCGTGCCTCGATCGGGCGCGGATGTACAGGATCGAAGGACGCCTCATCAGCGGGGAGAGCGCCAGCCAGGTGATGTTCAAATCGGCGCTGGCGCTCGCAGAAAACCGTGGCCTTCTATCTCAGGATGCCGGTGTCCTCGACAGGAGGCGGGCATTTGCCGACGAGGTACGCGAGGTCAGGGCTTTGGCCGCCTCCGGCCTCTAACGCGACTTCCTACCCCATCTCGCCCGTGCTTCATCCACCAGCTGGCGGGAAGTCTTGTGTTCCGTGGCCGGGCCCGGCATCGGAAGCGGCGGCTCGACGGGTGCCGGGTCGGGCTCGGTCGTCGCCGGCAGCGGTGAGGGGGGCGGCGTGGGAGTGGCCCTGGGCCGTGGCGGCGGCGGTGCCGCCCCGGCATCGACGAGGATCGGCGGGGTGGGAGGTGGAAGCGCCTCGACCACGATGTCCTGTTCCGAATTGGCACGTGCCCGCTTGCGGAGGGCTCGGCCCAGGAGGATCAACGCCACTGAATAGAAGACCGAACCGAATACATCGAACGAAAGGTCGCCGAGCACCTCGAACCGGGAAAGGGCCGAAAGGAGAAGCAGGATGTATCCGGCGGCGGTGACCAGCCGGCCTACTACTGCCATGAGACACTCTCCCGGGTCCTCACCGGATCATTCAAACATCAGGTCTTCGTGATCGCGACGCGGAGGCGCCACGAGGCGAGAAGGATGAGGACCACGGCGAAGGCGAGGAGGACGCCGAGCTCGGGGAGGATGTCGAGCACGGTGCCATCCCGCCGCACCAGCTCGGCAAACCCGTCGAGTGCCCAGGCGTGGGGGGTGAGGTGCGCCACCTTTTGCATGGTCGGCGAGAACAGCTCGATCGGGAACATGCACCCACCGAGGGCAGCCAGCCCCAGGCTGAGCATGACCCCGATCCCCGCGGCCTGTGCATCGTTGCTGAAAGTCGCTCCCATCAGCATCCCGGCCCCTGCCCCAACCGCGGCGAACAGCACCAGGATGGCCGCCGCTCCGATCGGATCGCCCCAGTTCACCCGGAACATCAGGAAGGTGACCAGGATGATGTAGATGCCCTGGACCATGGCCACGGCCCACCTCCCCGACCCCTCACCGAGGACGATCGTGGAGGTCGAAGTAGGCGTCGAGAGCATCCGGCGGGAGATTCCCAGCTGGCGAGTCAGGATCAATGCCGACGAACCGGCCAGCGCGGTCAGGAACGTGAAGAGGATGAGCTGCGAGGAGGCACCCAGGTCGAACCGGCCCAGTGTGGACGGGAAGAGGGCCTCCCCGACCGCAGTCGTCGAGACGGTGATCCCGGGAGTCTCGCCCTCCAGCGCGATCGCAGCGTCCAATGCGGTGTCGAAGTCGGTCGATGCCTTCTCCATTGCGAATTGAGCTGCCGTGACCGGGGTCATGACTCGACCCACCGCGGCGCCGACGATCGCCTGGAGCTGGGTACCGCCGCCGTCAGGCCTGGTGATCGAGTCGATCGACACCTGGCCGCCCGCGGCAGCCACATCGTCCATGCCGGCAGGAAGGAACACTCCGACGATCGCATTGCCACGCTCCACTGCCGTGGTCAGCTCCTCCGCCGATTCGAATGGCCTGACGTCGACTCCCTCCAAGGCCTCGATCTCCTCGACCAGCGCGCCGGAGAGCCGGCCGTCGTCCGCGGCGTAGATGCCGACGACCGGCAGGACCCCTCCCCCGAATTGGGCTCCGATCAGAAGGATCAGGGCGAGGGGGAAGATGAAGACGAAGAAGATGTTTGATCGCTCCCGGTACATGCGCCGGACGTTGGCGGCGGCAATCGCCCAGACCCTCATCGAAGGATCTTTCTCCGCAGGGCGAACCAGGCGATGGAGCCCAGGACCACCGCAAAGGTGAGCAACGCCAGCACGGCAGGAAGGGCATCGGTCCAGGGGGCGCCGCCGGAGATCTCGGCGAGGCCCGTCATGAACCAGGCGTGAGGCGTCAGGTAGGTCAGCTTGGAGAGGAGATCGTCTCCCTGCCCGATTGGGAAGAACGTGCCCCCCAGCATCCCGAGTATCACAGCGATGATTGCTCCGAGGTTCCCCGCTCCCTCCGGGGTCTTGGCCACGCTCGCCACTAGCCCCATGATGGCCACGGCGGCCAACACCGCTGCAACGACGAGGAGCGCCACCCCCAGTGGAGGCCCCCACACCGCTCCCATGAGGAGGGTGGAGGCGATGATCAGCGTGCCGACGGAGATCACTCCCAGCCAGAAGGAGAGCAGGCCCTTGGCCACGATCACGCTGGATCGGGGGATCGGCGCCGCCATGAGCCGGGCCATGGTTCCCTCCCGCTGCTCTTCAAGGAGGCCGGTGACGCCGAACTGAACGATGAAGAAGACGAAGAACACCGCCATTCCTGCGGCGAAGTAGGTGGTGGCGTCGAGCTGGCGGGTTGCCGAGGAGACGTCACTTATGACGTATGAAGGCGGCCGGGCCGCCGCCTCTTGGCCCCATCCGGCAGCCTCCTGGGGCGGGGTGCCGACCAGCGAAACCGCGCTTGCTACCGACAGCTGCACTGCCGCAACACCAGAGCCGAACTGCTCGGCGATCGAGGAGGCGATTTGGGTGAAAGTAGGGGCATCGATGTCTCCCACCACCTCTATCTCGTACTCCTCGCCGGCAATCACCGCTTGCTCCATGCCGGGCTCGATCAGGTAGTAGGCCTGGACGTCTCCGCTCTCGATCGCCGCGTCCGCAGAGGCCTTGTCCTCGAACTCACTCAGGGTCAGCAGCCCATCCGACTCGATCTCGGTGAGGATCGACCCGAACGATGCGGAGATCTCGGTGTCGTCCAGGTCGACGAGCCCGTACTGGAGGTCGAGATTTCCCTCCAGGCCGCCGCCGAATACGAAATTGAAGATGAACGCCAGGACCAACGGAGCGAGCAAGCCGAGGATGAATGCCGACTTGTCTCTGATCCTCAGCTTCAGGTCCTTGCTGGCGATCCTGGTCGCAGCGCCCACCTTCAGGTCCCGTCCACTAGTCCCGCAGTGCCTTACCGGTGACCTGGAGGAACACAGCCTCGAGATTGGGCTCGATCACCTCGACCCCGGCGATCACCGTGCCGGCGGCCGCCACCCGACCCAGGAGGTCGGGGAGAATCGTCGAGGCGTCATCGGCCAGGATCTCGACGCATTCCTCGGACGGGCTCGCCTCGGAGACCCCGGGCATGGCGAGCGCTGCCTCCGCAGCCCGGGTGAGGTCGCCCCCCGCCGTGATCCTGATCCGGTCCTTCTCCCCCACGAGGGACACGAGCTCCCGCCTGGTGCCCTCCGCCCGGACGACGCCCTCGTCGATGATCGCAACCCGGTCACAGAGGCGCTCCGCCTCCTCCATGTAGTGGGTGGTGTAGAGCACCGCCATGCCTTCGGCCGACAGGTTCTCGACGGATTCCAGGATCGAGTTCCTCGACTGTGGGTCGACCCCGACCGTTGGCTCGTCGAGGATGAGCAGTTGCGGTCGGTGCAGGAGCCCGATCCCGATGTTGAGGCGCCTCTTCATTCCTCCCGAGAACTCTTTGGTCAGGTCGTCCTTTCGATCGACGAGCCCGATCACCTCGAGGACCTCATCGACCCGGGAGGACAGGGCGTCCCCTGACATCCCATACAACCGCCCGAAGAAGATCAGGTTCTCAGCAGCAGTCAGGTCGGGATAGATGGCGAGGTCCTGGGGGACGAGCCCGATGGCAGCCTTTCCCGACACGGAGTTCGGCGTGATCCTCGAGCCGGCGACGGTCACCTCGCCTTCATCCGCCTTCAGGAGCCCGGCGATCATCGAGATCGATGTGGTCTTCCCCGCCCCATTGGGGCCGAGCAGCCCAAACGTCTCGCCCTGATCGATGTGGATCGCGACTCCGTCGACTGCCGTCAACTCTCCGAATCTCTTGACCAAACCCGATGCCGTGAGAACAGATGACAAGCCAACCCCGCTGTCGATTAGCCGGGCACCCTACCGACACCGATCGTCACCGCGATGGCCTGTGCCGCCGTCGGCTCCGCGCAGCAGAACCAGCTCTCGGTCAACCTTGGCACGGAGGAGGTGAACGCTGGGAGGTCCCCGAGGCCGATACCTGCCGTCGCTCCGATCGCCTGGCGCATCTCGGCGAGGGTGTCCTTGCCCTCCGCACCGCAGTCGGACGCGTCGGCAGCGATCGCATCGAGCTGCTTGTGGAGCACGGCCGTTGCCGGGTCTTCGAAGTCCCAGAGCCAGGTCAAGGAGGGCAGGTCGTACCGGATGAGGTAGGGCTCCACCGCAGGATGGGCTTGGAGCAGTGAGCCCTCGGGAAGCAGGAGTTTGATCGCCAGCTGAACCGGATCGGTCGCGGGCCACAGGGCATGGGCGTCGAGGAACCGGACCAGATCGGCCAGATCGGAAGGTTTGGTCCATGGAAGGAAAGGCAACCAGGTGGGCCGGAGGTGGACACCGGCGGAGCGGGTCACCGCCACCGCCTCACCCATGTCGGCGACGGTGTGCCCCTTGTCCAGGATCACCAGTGTCCGATCGTCGACGCTCTCGAATGCGCTGGTCACGAAAAGGACGCCGAGCTCGGCCATCTCGGGCCAAAGGTCGCGATGGGCAAGGATGTGCTCGACTTTGACCGTGACATCGAAGGTCAGCTCGGGATGGGCGTCATGAGTGTGCCTGAGGAGGCCCATCGAGTACCGGGGCGCATTCAGGAAGTCGGGATCGGCAAAAGTGACGTGCTCGACCCCGTTGGAGGCCAACGTCGAGACGTCGGCCAAGACCGATTCCGCCCCCACCACCCGGAGCCGCCCGTCGTAGACCACCGGAATCGGGCAATGCCGGCAGCGATGCCGGCAGCCGTGGCTGCCTTCCACGGCCGCGGCCAGCCTGGCAACGCCCTCCCATTCCAGCCTGGCGTATTCCTCATGTGAGGGAAGACCGCCTCGATCTGGCACCAGAGCTCGGGGATGGCCCATGGCGACGGTCACCTCGCTCGGAGGGGCCGTGCCACTGCCAAGGGCGAGAGCCCAGTCCGTCAGGTCATCGATGTACTCCCCCGCAAACGCGGATGCCTGGTCGAGCGCACCGCCACCCACCCCGGCGTAGAGGCCATAGAAGGCCATCGGCATCAACGGGTGCATCGCCCGGATCTCCTCCGCCGTTCGTGCCGCGAGTCGCATCGCGGTGTGCATCGGAACCGAGAAAGCCACCGCGTCGATCAACTCGAGATCCGATGCCGTGATCCCTTCCACCGAGAGGTCGACCGTCCTCACATCGATCCCGGCCTGCCTTAGGGCTGAGGCTGCCGTAGCGAGATGGATCGGCTGGTGACCCAGCTCGTAGGTGGAGATCAGGAGCAGCTTCACCGGGAGATTCTAAGGAGGCGGCGGTTGTAGCCTTTCCGGCGATGGGTGCGTACATCGAAACAGCTGTGGGACCGGTGCATCAGGTCGATTTCGGCGGCGCAGGGCCGACGATCCTGTTGGTCCACGGCCTCGGCGGATCGACGACCAATTGGCTGGCGGTGGGTGACGCCCTCACCCATTACGGTCGGGTGGTGGCCATAGACCTGCCCGGCTTCGGGCTCTCGCCGCCCGCCCGCGACTTCCGCCTCGAGACCCATCGCGAGGCGGTGGAGTCCTGTATCGCCGGCGAGCACGGCACGGCCACCATCATCGGCAATTCGACGGGCGGCCTGCTGGCGCAGATGGTGGCGTCTCACCGCCCGGAACTGGTCGAGCGGCTGGTCCTGGTATCGCCGGCCACGCCACCGGTGTACCCGGATCCTCGATTCGATTGGCCGACTGCCATTCGGCTGGCGATTCAGGCGACACCGGTGATCGGGGAGGCTTGGGGGCGGCGTTTCATCAAGACCCATTCCCCTCAAGAACTGGTGAGCATGAGCATGCAGATGATCACCCACAAGCCGGGCCGGGTCCCGATGCCGGTGATCGAAGCCTCGATCGAGATGGCCCGAATTCGCAAGAGCCTCCCCTGGTCGCCAGAGGCCACCGCTCGCACCGCTTCCTCGATCGCCGCTTTCTATGCCACCCGGGGCAAATTCGTCCGGATGGTCAGGGCGATCACGGCGCCGACACTCGTCGTCCAGGGCGTGAGCGATCACATCGTCTCGCCGAGCGCCGTGGAATGGCTCTGCGGCCTGCGGCCCGACTGGGACCTGGTGCAGATGCCTGACACGGGCCACACCCCGCAGATGGACGCCCCGCTCCGCTTCCTCTCCGTTCTCGAGCCCTGGCTGGCGGGGAATGCCGCGGTGGCATACGTTGCCTGAGCCCAGGGTGGGAAAACCCCGCCCTAACTAGGCTTGACACATGCCTGGTGATCTCGGTCGCACGCTCGGCGACGACTACATCCATCAACTCCCGGACACCGACCCGACGGAGACCCAGGAGTGGCTCGACTCCCTGGACGAGGTGGTGGCCGCCGAGGGATCCGACCGTGCCCGCTTCCTGATGGCCAAGCTCCTCGAGCGAGCACATGAGACGAGCGTTGGCGTCCCCGGGTCGGTGACCACCCCGTACGTCAACACAATCCCTGCGGAGGAGCAGCCCGAATTCCCTGGTGACGCCGACATCGAGCGCCGGATCCGTCGCTTCGTTCGCTGGAACGCCGCAGTCATGGTGATCAAGGCCAACCATCGAGAGAAGGGCATCGGCGGCCATCTTTCGACTTTCGCCTCTTCGGCCACCCTCTACGAGGTCGGCTTCAACCACTTCTTCCGCGGACGCAACGCTCCCGGCGGCGGCGACCACGTCTACCTGCAGGGTCACGCTGCTCCCGGCATCTACGCCAGGGCTTTCCTCGAGGGCCGCTTCGACGAGAAGCACCTCGACAACTTCCGGTTCGAGATCGGCGGCGATGGGCTCTCCTCCTACCCCCACCCCCGGCTGATGCCCGACTTCTGGGAGTTCCCGACGGTGTCGATGGGCATCGGGCCGATCAACTCCATCTACCACGCCAGGTTCAACAAATACCTGGGCAATCGGGGTCTCGACGACACCAGCCAGTCCCGGGTGTGGTGCTTCATCGGTGACGGGGAGACCGACGAGCCCGAGACGCTGGGAGCGATCTCGCTCGCCAGCAGAGAGCGCCTCGACAACCTGGTCTGGGTGATCAATTGCAACCTGCAGCGCCTCGACGGGCCGGTGCGTGGGAACGGCCAGATCATCACCGAGCTCGAAGCCGTCTTCAGGGGAGCCGGATGGAACGTGATCAAGGTGATCTGGGGATCGGGCTGGGACCGCCTTCTCGCGCAAGACGACGATGGGGCGCTGATCGACGTGATGAGCAGCACCGTCGACGGCGAGTACCAGAGGTACAAGGCCGAGGACGGCGCCTTCGTCAGGGAGCACTTCTTCGGGAAGGACCCGCGGACCAAGGCGATGGTCGAGGACATGACCGATGCCGAGGTCTGGGACCTGCGCCGAGGGGGCCTCGACTATCGGAAGGTGTACGCCGCCTACAAGGTGGCCACCGAGCTCGACAATGGCCGGCCCACCGTGATCCTGGCCAAGACGATCAAGGGTTGGACCCTGGGCCCCGACGTCGAAGGGCGCAACGCGACCCACCAGATCAAGGAGCTCACCAACCAGCAGCTGATGACGCTGCGCCAGACACTCCACCTCGAGAATGAGATCCCGCCTGAGGCACTCGAAGGCGAAGCCGAGCCGCCCTACTTCAGGCCCGGGCCGGGGACCCCGGAGCACGAGTACCTGTTGCAACGACGCCAGGAGCTGGGTGGCACGATCCCTGCCCGGGTGGTGCCCGAGCAGGGGCTGCAGCTTCCGACCCCCGAGGCGTACTCGGAGATCTACGCCGGGTCGGGCAAGGTGGAGGCATCGACCACCACCGCCTTCACTCGCCTGATCCGAAACCTGTCCCGGGTCGAGGGATTCGGTGAGAGGATCGTCCCCATCGTCCCCGACGAGGCGAGGACCTTCGGAATGGACTCGTTGTTCCGGGAGCTCAAGATCTACGCATCACAGGGCCAGCTCTACGAGCCGGTCGACGCATCGATGCTGCTCTCCTATGTCGAGGGCCAGGACGGGCAGATTCTCGAGGAGGGCATCACCGAGGCAGGGTCGCATGGCTTCGTGGATCGCAGCAGCCACTTCCTACGCCACCCGTGGAGTGGCGATGGTGCCCTTCTTCATCTTCTACTCGATGTTCGGCTTCCAGCGTGTTGGCGACCTGATCTGGTCGGCAGCCGACTCCAGGTCCCGCGGCTTCCTGCTCGGGGCCACTGCGGGGAGAACCACGCTCCAGGGTGAGGGCCTGCAGCACCAGGACGGGCACAGCCTGGTGCTGGCCACAACGGTCCCGGTGTGCGAGGCCTATGACCCGGCGTTTGCCTACGAGGTCGGCACCATCGTCGAGCATGGCATTGACCGGATGTACGGGCGGGGTGAGGACGTCTTCTATTACCTGACCCTCTACAACGAGAACTACAGCCAACCACCCCGCCCTGAGGGGGTGACGGAGGGGATCATCGAGGGCCTCTATCGCTGGCAGGAAGCCCCGTCGACCACCGGGCCACGGGCCGCGATCCTGTTCTCGGGCTCAGCGAACCTGGCCGCGAGGGAAGCGGCCCACGAGCTCGAGGAGCACTATGGAGTCGGAGCCGAGCTGTGGTCGGCGACCTCGTACAAGAAGCTGCGCGAGGAAGCCCTGTCCGTTGAGCGCTGGAACCGGCTCCACCCACGTGAGACGCCGCGCGTCCCGCTGGTGACCAGGCGGCTGTCGACAGTCGGCGGCCCGGTCCTCGCGGTGTCCGACTACATGCGACTGGTTCCCGACCAGGTGTCGCAGTGGGTGCCCGGCCGGTTCGTCACGCTCGGCACCGACGGCTTTGGCCGCTCCGACTCCCGCAAGGCCCTGCGCAAGTTCTTCGAGATCGACACCGGGAGCATCGTTGCCACCACTCTCTGGGCGCTGGCCGCCGATGGCTCGATTGGCATGGACCGGGTCCTCGACGCCTTCGACCGCTACGGGATCGATCCCGAGGCCCCTGATCCCGCCCACCAGCACTGACGTCGGTTGGGCCTTCGGTGGTCCTGAACGAGCAAATACGCCTCGCCATCCTGGCCCACGCCCGAAACAGCCTGCCCGACGAGTGCTGTGGGCTGTTGGCAGCGGAAGAGGGCACGATCTGCTTCGCCTATCCCCTGAGCAACGCCGACCCGTCGCCGGTGAGCTTCACCATCGACCCCGATGAGCATTTCGGCGCGCTGCACCATGCCGAGAGCCGTGGATGGGAGATCGCCGGGGTATTCCACTCCCACCCAGGCGGCGACCCGGTCCCTTCGGCGACCGATGTAGCCATGGCATTCGACCCGGATTGGGTTCACCTCATCGCCGCCGACGACGAGATCGCCGCATTTCGGATCGATGGAGGCGCGATCGAGGAGGTCCCCATCTGGGTCGTGGTGAAGGAAAGCCCAACCCGCGCTCCTTAGTAACCTGCCCCGAGCCGTAGGAGAGAGTCGAACTTGCCCCGAATCGAGGAATCTTCCCTGCCCGGTGTCGGGGTCAGGTATGAGTTCAGCACCGAGGACGGGCGTCGCATCGGCGTCGTCCACCATCGAACCGGCCGGCGTGAGCTGTTCGTCTGCGAGGCGGATGACACCGACGCCGCGGTAGTGACGATGAATCTGACCGATGAAGACAGCCACGCCCTCTCCGAGGCACTGGGCGGCTCGACCCTCGTCGCCAACCTCACCAATCTCCAACAACAGGTCGAGGGTCTGGCCATCGACTGGTTGACGGTGGAGGAACGCTCCCCATATGCCACCGGCACCATCGGCGACGGCCGGATCCGAACGAGGTCAGGCGTATCCGTGGTCGCCGTGATCAGACGCGATCAGACGTTTCCGGCTCCCGGCCCCGATTTCGCCCTCCAGCCGGGAGACAAGCTGGTGGTGGTGGGCACCCCCGAAGGCATCGAGCAAGCCCAAGAGATACTGAGCAGCGGCTGATCGATGGAAGAGGGCGCCCTCTTGCTGGTGGAGTTGGGCGCAATCGTCCTGGGTCTGGCCCTGATGGCTCGCTTCGCGGGCCGGCTCGGGATCACACCGATTCCTCTGTATCTGCTCGCCGGGCTCGCCATCGGGCAGGGCGGCCTGGTCCCGGTGGTCACCTCCGAGGAGATCGTCGAATTCGGGGCCGAGTTGGGCGTGATCTTCCTCCTGCTCATGCTCGGTCTCGAGTACTCAGCGGGCGAGCTGGTCACCGGCCTGCGCTCGGTTGCCAGAGTCGGGGTCGCAGACCTCGTCTTGAACTTCACCCCCGGGTTCGTCACCGGCATGGCGCTCGGGCTCGGGGTGGTTCCCTCGGTCTTCTTCGGGGCCGTCACCTACGTGTCCTCGACCGGGATCGTGGCCAAGCTCGTGGAGGACCTGGGCTGGATCGGCAACCGGGAGACGCCAACCGTCCTCTCGATTCTGGTGTTCGAGGACCTCGCCATGGCTGCGTTCCTCCCCATCCTCGGCGTCCTCGCCTTGGGCAGCGGGCCGGGGACCGCGGTGGTGACTGTTTCGGTGGCCATCCTGCTGGTGGTCGGGATCATCGTCGTCGCCGCGCGTGGAGAGGACCGCATCGGATCGATCCTCTTTCACGAGTCCGACGAGGTGAGCCTCCTTTCACTCTTCGGGATAACACTCCTCATCAGCGGGCTCGCAGAGGGGGTGAACGTGTCGGCGGCAGTGGGGGCATTCCTGGTCGGGATCGGAGTCTCCGGCGAGTCTGTTGACCGCGCCCGCGCCCTGCTCACACCACTCCGCGACCTGTTCGCGGCCATCTTCTTCGTGTTCTTCGGGCTGCGCACCGATCCCGGTGACATCCCGGACGTTGCTGTCGCAGCAATGGCGGTTGCCGTCGTCTCCGGTCTCACCAAGTACGGCACCGGATGGTGGGCAGCGCGGAGAGCGGGGATCGGAGTGAAGGGTCGGAGGCGCGCCGGCGCGCTGCTGATCGCCAGAGGCGAGTTCTCCATCGTGATCGCCGGGCTGGCTGCGTCACTCGCCGGTGCCGGCCAGCTCACCGCACTCTCCGCCACTTACGTTCTGATAATGGCGATCACCGGCCCGATCGTCGCCAAGGTCGTCGACTCGGGACGACGCCACGTCGTCGTCGCATGAGGCTCAGATAGCCGCGAGCCAGCCCATCGCACCCCGCTCCGCCAGCCAGTGCTGGTGGGGGTGAAACATGTACCGCCCGAGATGGGGAAGGGTGAACTCGACGATTGCCCGCTGCGCCTGGCCGATCGTGATGGTGTCGTCCCTGAAGGCGGGGCCGACTCCCATGCCCGCGGGGTAGACGTCGAAGGTCTCCGAATGGAGGTGAAAGGAGGCGACCGGTTCGTGCTCCACCATGTTCACCAGGTAGGCGCGGATCGGCTCACCGACCGGGACCTTGATGGGGTACTCGTCGTAATACCCGGCCACTCCGTTCCAGGCGACTATCCCATTGCTCCCGATCTCTTCGTTGCTGAAGCCTGAGAGCACGAGTGCGATCTCGACAGCAGGAGGGCGGCCTTGCGGTGGATCGACGATGAGCATCCCGTAGAGCCCGCGCCCGATGTGCTCGGCAAATGGCGTGGTGTGACAGTGATAGGGGTGCAAACCTGCCGGCCCGGCCACTATGTCGTATGTGGTCTCGCCCCCAGGCGCTACCGGCTCCCAGCCATCCTGCTCGGGTCGATGCGCTCCATGAAAGTGGATGTTGTGAGGATGCCCGGTGTGGTTCTCGAAGTGGATCCGGAGCGTGTCCCCCTCGTTCGCCCGGAGGATCGGCCCGGGGACTGTGCCGTTGTAAGTCCACGCTTCGAACGGGGTGTCGGCCCCTACCTCCAACAGCCTCTCCTCGGCCGTGATCTCGACCTCGCGCACCGCCCCCGCCGCCCGACCGTCGGGCGGGGGCGGAAAAGTGTGAGCGTCGAGCGCTCCCGGGCCCAGCCCGGGCGGTGGAGCGTGGACATGGCCGTAGAGCGTCGGGGCTCCCCCTTCGTGAATGCTGGAGCGGCCGATGGCTGCGGCGTTGTAAGACTCTTCCTCCCCTTCGGCGGCGTCGGCGCGGTGCTGCATGGTGTGGCCGACGACGGAGCCACCGAGAAACAAGGCGCCTCCCAGCCCGGCCTTCTTCAATAGCTCGCGACGCGAGACCGGTTCGCTCACCAGGTCAGACGATCCCGCCCACGACCATTCCCAGGCCGAGGAACAGGGCGTACACCGCCATGCCCCCGAGCAACAGGACCCAACGCTGCCAGCCGGGGATGGTGCTCCGGCCGAACAGGTAGTAGGCGATGACGCCGAAGAACGGGACAACCAGGATCACCGCCATCCAAGTGATGACCTTCCCCCTGCTCAGCTCCTCGCGCTTGGTGAGGTCCCAGATCGCGATCACCACCCACGTCGTGTACAGCACCAGGGGCAGGACGTACGCATAGAGGCCGAAGAAGACCCCGGCCGTCGAGGCGAAACTGACTCCCATCACATTGATTCCTTTCGTCTGGGTGACTTCGAGGCCATCTGGCATGTCCGGCACTGCGATGGCTGCCATGTCGGGGCGGGCGCCCTCGAAAACGTTCACTGCAGGGACCACCGGCGCATCGGCCCCACCGGGCATGACGGGCTGCGGTCCCGGGGTCGGAGTCGAGCCGATCGGGATCTCGGGCTGGAGCCCAACGCCCGACTCGAAGTAGCGGCCGAGTTGGGCGCTGGTCGATCCCAATTCGAATAGGGCGGGCAACCTCAGTCCTTCACATGGCTGCTTCAGCTCGAGAGCCGCGGGAAGGGAAGAGCTGAACACGTTGTCCTCGAAACAATTGTCCGAGCCGGAAGGCCCTCCGAGGGCTATGTCCGCCAGACCGGAGCCCTCGACCACGTTGGATCGAATCTGGTTGCCCTCCGACATCCAGAAGTTCTTGTCGAGTATCGGAAACACGACGATTCCGCTCTGGGGGTGGTTGAAAACCCTGTTATGGGTGACCAAAGCGTCGTTACCGCCGGCGAGGAGGATCCCGTTGCCCTGCGCCGCCCACTCGAATGCGAGTGCCGGCGCCTCGACATTGCCGTTGTCATGGACCAGGTTCCCCGCAATGGTCACCCCCTGGAACGGGGGCAGCAATTCGCCGTCCAGGGTGTTGGGGACGATCCCGGCGACGTTGAGCCGCCAGGTCGAGTTGACCAGGTAGAGGTCATCAGATGCGTTCGTCCCCGAGTAGCCGAGCCCGTTCCACTCCGCGATTGAATCGGTGATCACGGCCTGGCACGGCTTGCACTGGCCGATGTAGAAGCCGGCGTCGGGCGACCCCGAGGCGTACGCGTGGTCGAACAGGCCATCACTCGAGTCGAAGGAGTAGATCCCGTACACCCCGTTGTCGATCGCCGTGACATAGGAGCCCCGGTAGCCGCGGACCCCATTCCAGAACAGGCCGTTGCCAGTTGCATTGCGCACCGTGAGGTTCTCGATGGCGACTCCGTCGGCGAAAGAGACCTTGATCCCGTTCGACCGCTGGAACTCGCCGTCGATGATGACCTCGTTGCGATCGACTCCCCGTATCACCAGGCCCGGGGTAGTCACCTCGACTTCCTCCCGGTAGACGCCTGCATCGATGAGGATCAGATCGCCAGGGGAGGCCGCATCGACCGCCGACTGGATGGTCGGGTAGTCCTGTGGCACCAACAAGGACCCTCCGCTCGCGGCTGCTGGAGCGTCGGTGGCGGGGTCTCCGATTGCCGCCGGGGATGGATCGCCAACCGGGGGGCCGGCGCATGCTGCGAGCCCGAGGATGAGCCCGCCAGCAAGGAGCCAGCGCCGCGCTCGCACTACCCCGCTGCCTCCACGATGACCGTGCCCGCCATGCCCGAGCCCTCGGCATTGCCGTGGAAGGTGCAGAAGAAGGGATACTCGCCTGGAGCATCGAAAACGATGACCGCCTCGTCGTCTTCGTATTGCTCGAGGCTGCCGAAGACGTCCTCGGTGGACCAGGACTCGTCCGTGGCCACCGCATTGTGCGGGTTACGGCCCGCACCGACGAAGTTGACCGAGCCTCCAGGGGGAATCCTGATCTCGGTGAACTCATAACGGTTGTCGAACATCTGGACCGTCACGTCCTCACCTTCGGTCACCACAGATTCCCCACCGCCACCACATGCCGTGACGACGAGCGCCGCACCAAGCAGCAAAAGGATGAGCCGCCGCATCATTCCGAACCTCCGCCGAACAATCGTTTGAACCACGCCCAAAGCGAGGAGAAGAAGAGCGAGACACCATGGACTTCGCCGGCCGCGATCGAGCCGGCTTCGGCCTCGGTCGGGGCGGAGAGCTTTGCTTCGAGGCAGGAAACGAACTCGTTGATCAGCCTCTTCGACATCTCGTTGATCAGGCCGGTGCGCCCGAACTGGGCAGCCGGGCCCGACAATGTCACATCGGCATCGACCACCACCTTCGAGCCCTCACCTTCAGGGGTGACGGTGTACAACACCTTCACCTGGCCCCTCGACCCGCCCTTCTTGTCGACGCCCTTGCCATCGATCGTGGCGCTCATCGTGTCGGGGTCGGGGACCACGACACACTGGCCATCGAACGACGCAGCCATCGGCCCCAGCTTCACCGAGAGGTTCCCCTCATAGGAGCCATCGTCGTTCTGGCCGCTCAGGTTTGCGCCCGGCAGGCACTGGGCGATGGATGGAACGTCCTGGAACACCTCCCAGACGACGTGCGTCGGGCGCGCCACGACGAATTCCTGCTTGACGTTCATGATCCTCCCGAGAGGTGTCCGGAGCCGGGCCGGAACGGTAGTGGATTCCCCGCTTTTTCCGTTACCGGTGCTCGGTGTCCCCGGCGAGGAGATCGAGCGCATGCGGTATCACTTCGATGACCGCTTCCAGGCTCTCCACGGCGCCCCGGGCGGACCCTGGGAGGTTGATGACCAGCGTCGATCCGACGGCCCCGGCGCGGGCCCGGGAGAGGGCCGCCATCGGCGTCGATCGGAGCCCGGCCTCCATCATCAGGTGGGTCAATCCGGGAGCTTCGCGCTCGAGCACCAAGGCCGTGGCCTCGGGCGTTACGTCACGGGGACCGAAGCCGGTGCCCCCGGTGGTGACGATTAGAGAGGCACGGGCGCATCCCTCCTCCAGGAAATTGGTTATCGAGGCGATCTCATCGGGAACGACAGATCTCTCGACGTCGTAGCCGGCCGCCCGGAGCGTGGCCTCGACGGCTTCTCCAGACAGGTCACTACGGATGCCTGCGCTGACTCCGTCGCTGACGGTCAGGACGAGCGCCAGACTCCTCGCTACCCCCACTGTGCGGGATTCACCGAGACCCCGCCCCTGAGGACGAAGATCTCGAAGAGGAGGATCACGAGCAGTGTGCCGCCCAGGCCCCACGGCGCCGGCGTCTCCCGAAGCTCATCGGGCCCGTGGACCGTGGTGGTGCCGGGCGCCGCGGCGACGGTCGCAAGGAAGATGACAGCTGATAGAGGTAGAGCAGGAATGACGCCGCTCCCAGCGTCGGGAGCGAAGAAGGGTATAGCGAGGAAGACCGAGATCACGGCTGGCACGAGGACGATCCAGAGGGCGAAGGTGAACCGCTTCCTCCCCGTATTGATCAGTTTGTGGTGCGGCGTGAAGGCGAGAAATGCCGACGCGGCGGAGAGCACGACCAGAAGCAGGCCGACGCCGCCTCCTGCCGCGATCACATACTCCAACCCGGCAGGGGCATCGAGCGTCGCATACGCCTGGGCCAACTGCCCGTCGGGGTCGAAGGGAAGGAACACGGCCTGGCTGAAGGCCTGGTAGAGCACATGGAGGAGCATCCAGAGCAAGGTGAGCTTCGCCGTGCCCTGGCCCCGTGCCGTCGGATATGAGAAGAGGAACATGAAGCCGACGATCAGACAGAGCAGGAATCCACCCGCCCAAGCCAGGTCTGATGCCCCGGTGATCTCGACCCGGTTGTTGTAGATCACGGCATCCCCGCCCAGGATCAAGGCCAGGATGCCGTCGCCCAGATCATCGAGGAATTGGGCGACCACGATCCCAAGGGTCGAGCCGAGGACCGAGGCGACCACCAGCGGCGGCCCGATCCTCTTGATCGTGTCCGTCGCCGATGACTGCTGGGTCGTAACCTCATTAGTCACGGAGGGTGATGCTAAACGCCAGGTCGCCGCTGACTAGCCCTTCCGTGTGATTAGCACCCTGGTCGATCGACAGCCGTTCTCAGGACACGAGCAGAGTGCCGACCGCCCAAACGACGAAGACGCCGATCGAGCCGAGCAGGACCGGCACCGTCCTCCGCCAACGAAAGGCGGCCCAGAAACCGACCGCAACGACAAGGACCGACATGGACACCGTCCACCATGTCGGGACCAGCCCTGCGGCCGCGGCGCCGACCACCAGCGCCAGAACCACGAGAAGGAAGCCCGCAGAGACGAGCGCATAGAGCACCTGACGTGGGGATGTCTCGATCACGACAAACCCGCCTCGAGGCCGAGCCGGCGAAACCACACAGCCAGCGTTTCCGTCGTCTCGTGAGCGTTGAGCCCCGACGGGTTGGGCACCACCCAGAGCCCGGCCGCCCCGATGCCCTCCTCCTGGCGCCCCAGGACCGCTGCCTTCTGGGCGAACGCCACCCGGTACGCGGTGACCCCAGCGACGGCGACGACCCGGGGACGGTGCGTCTCAACCGTCGCAACCAGCCGGGCCCCGCCCTCGCGCAGCTCTTCCTCGCTTACCTCCGAGGCCCGAACTGTGGCCCTCGCCACCAGATTGGTGATCCCGATGCCTGCTGCGACGAATCGCTGCCGCTCGACGTCGGTCATGCCAGTGGAGACGTCGAATGCGAAATCGATCAGCCCGGACGCACGCAGGGCCGGGTAGAAGCGATTGGACGGGTGGCAGAAGTGGGTCTGGGTGGCGGCGGTCCACAGCCCGGGGTTGATCCCGACGAAGAGCAGTCGGACAGCGGGGCCGATCAGGTCGGGAACCGTGCTGCCACGAAAGGCTTCCAGTTGCTCCCTGGTGAATCCCACCTCAGTTGGCTAACCGGCGGGAAGCCAGGGTGGGGGTGGGGCATCGATCCGGGCGAGCGAGGAGGGGACCGCGCCGAACCATTCGTCATCGTGGGTGTCCCAGGCACGCCAGGCCTCGGTGATCTCGTCCTTGGTGCGGGCGACGAAATTCCACCACATCTCGATCGGCTCCCCCAGCGGCTCACCACCCAGGACCAGGAAGCGCGCCGCTCCGAGGGACGAAACCGGCATGAAATCACGCCCTGCCGGGACCAGCGCCAGCCATCCCGGCTCGACGATGTCGTCGCCGACCTTGACCTTGTGGTCTAGGGGCACGACGGCGTACTCGAAGGCGGTCTCGGTAGGTATGTCCACGCGACCCCTTGCCATCGACACATCGGCACCGACCATTCTCGAGTCCACGTCCGCAGTAGACCGGGCCCCATCGAGCTCCCCCACCAGGACGGTGGCGATTGCCCCGCTCAGCTCCGCCGCCGGCAGGTCTGCCACGTGTTGGAAGCGAGAGGCACCGTTGCGGGTCGGCTCGGGCTGGGCCAGCCACATCTGCACCCCATGGATCCCGGTGGTGGTGCCCAATTCGGCGTGGGCGATGCCCCGTCCTGCGGTCATCAGGTTGAGCTGGCCGGGCCGGATCGGCTGTTCGGTGCCCAGCGAGTCGCTGTGGAGCGCTTCACCATCGAGAAGCCAGGTGACCGTGGAGAGCCCGATGTGAGGATGGGGCCCGATCTCGAGAGGGTGCGGATCATCGAAGTCTTCAGGGTTGATCAGGTCGACGAAACACCAGGGCCCGACCGTTCTCCTGCCCTTGGTGGGAAGCACCCTCTGGATCCCGACCCCGCCGACCGTGGTGGTTCGCCCCTCGATGACCACGACGCCGGCCAACGGGCCCTGTTGAGCCCCGATGTCAGGAAGCTGAACGGGTCCGCTCATCTGGCGTGCTCGAGACGCGATTACTTCTTCTTGCTCTCGATGTACGGGTTCTCGCCCGAGGCGTGGTCGGTGACATCGACGACCTGGGTCAACTCGGGAATCGCCTCGAGCAGGGTCCTCTCGATGCCCTGGCGGAGGGTGACCTGCGCCAGGCCACAACCCTGGCACCCGCCGTAGAGGCGGAGGTAGGCGATGGTCCCGTCGACGGAGACGAGCTCGGCCCCGCCACCATGGGCTGCGATAGCCGGGTTCACCTGCTCGGTGAGCACCTGTTGCACCTGTTCCACCAGTGGCCCGCTGAGGTCGCCGTGAGTGGCCGAGATCTGAGGCGACGCCGGAGCGTTGGGATTGTTCATCGCCAGCCCCTCGGCGGTCAGATCCAGTGAGGCACCTTCCAGCTTGGGAACGTCGGCCTCGGGGAAGATCACCGCGAGGTCTCCGTGTCGCTCGACAGTCCAGGCATCCTTCATGTCGCTCAGCGCCACGAAGGCCAATTCATAAGTGAACTGGGGGCCGCGGAAGCCGGTCACTTCGATCGATAGCGCGAACTCACCCTCGCCGGGCTCCTGGTCCCGCAACTGACCGATCATGTCCAGGGCATCGGGGGCGATGCTGATAACTGTGGCTTCGGGCATCTGCCAGGATGGTAATGGCCACCAGGAGCAAGCCTTGCCGACCGTCGTCGTCGTCCTCCCCAGCACCACTTACCGGGCGGCTGACTTCGTGGAAGCCGCCCGAGCCCTGGGAGTGGATCTCCTGGTGGCATCCGAAGAGCCGCCCCCTTTCGACATGGGCGACCGCTGGCTCCAAATCGACTGCTCCGACCCTGCGATCGCAGCCGAGAAGATCGTGGAGGCGGGAGACCGATCATCGATCGACGGCGTGGTGGCTGCCGACGACGGGGGCGTCGAGGTCGCTGCCCTGACGGGTCGAGCCCTCGGGCTTCCATCGAACCCACCCGAGGCCGCAGCAGCCACCCGTGACAAGGCAACGCAACGCACCCTGCTCGCAAGAGCCGAGGTGCCCCAGCCCCGATTCACCGTGCTCGAAAGCGGTGCAGACCCGCGCCGCGCCTTGGAGACCATCGGGTTTCCGGCGGTGATCAAGCCGGTCGACAGGTCTGCAGGCCAGGGTGTGATCCGCGTCAACGGGCCGGAGGAGGTCGACGCTGCGCACGAGCGGGTTCGTCAGATTGCCGGCGACGTCCCAATGCTTGCCGAGGAGTTCGCTCCCGGGGCAGAGATCGCCATCGAGGGCCTGGTCAGCGCCGGCGAGTTGAACGTTCTGGCGGTGTTCGACAAGCCCGGGTCCAGCCAGGGCCCCTTCTTCCCGGAGACGATCCTGATCACGCCGTCGCTGCTCCCCGAGTCGTCTCTCGAAGAAGCGACGCGTGTGGCCCGGTCCGCCCTCCACGCCATCGGGATAAGCCACGGGCCGGTGCACGTCGAGCTCAAGGTGGACGGTGACCGGGTCGTGGTCATCGAAGTGGCTGCCCGGTCCATCGGAGGGCTCTGCTCGAAGAGCCTCAATTTCGGGCTGATGGGGACCACCCTCGAAACCCTGATCCTTCGCAACGCCCTCGGCCTGGACAAGCCCGAGCTCCGCCGGGAGGGAGCAGCGAGCGGGGTCCTCATGGTCCCGATCCCCCGTGCCGGGCATTTCGAAGAGCTCCTCAACACCGACCGGGTGCGGGCTCTGCCCACCGTGACCGGGCTCGACGTCACCGTGCGCCGGGGAAGTTTCGTCGAGCCGCCACCCGAAGGTGATCGCTACCTCGGTTTTGTCTACGCCCGCGGCTCTGACCGGAGCGACGTAGAGTCGGACCTCGTGGAGGCAGAGCGTCTGATCGAAGTGGTCGTCCGATGAGACCAGAAATCCCAGTGCTGCAGTGGTCAAAATTGGCGACCGAGGATCTCAACCTCTACTTGAGGGTTAGCTCTTACCCACGATTCGGCGCGTAAGACGATTTTGTCATTCTGATGGACACCATCCTCATCTTCGCCGGAGGCGACCCGCTCCGCCCCGAGCTGGCTCAGGAGCTGCCCATCGCCGACCTGGTTGTGGCTGCCGACAGCGGATACGAGGCTGCCGTCGACCTCGGCTTTCGCGTGGACGTCCTCGTAGGCGATCTGGACTCCATCCAAACCTCCCCCCTCCCCGACCATGTGATCGTGGAGCGCCACGATGTCAACAAGGACCAGACCGACCTCGACCTTGCGCTAGAACTGGCCGTGCGTGAGGAGCCGGAGCGGGTCGTGGTCGTCGGAGGAGTGGGCGGGCGCCAGGATCACGAGCTTGCGGCCTTCCAACTCCTCTGCTCGACGAGGTGGCGAGCGGTGGACGAGGTCGATTGGATCTCGAATCGCAGTCGATGCCATGTCGTCCGGCGACACCGCGTGGTGCATGGCGACATCGGGGCGACGGTGAGTCTGCTCGCAGTGGGTGGGACGGTCGAGGGCCTCACAACCCGCGGACTGGAATGGGAGCTGAGCCAAGCGACTCTCGAGCCCGGTTCCACATGGGGAGTGAGCAACGTGATGCGCGGACCGGTGGCAGACATCTCCCTATCGTCGGGATGCGTGTTGGTCATCTATCCGAGCGTTTGACGGCCACACTCGACCGGTCACGCGGTCATGGAGATGACAGGAGAGGGGCCGGCAGTGGGCGGCCTTCGAGCCCTGCGATCAGATTGTCGACCGCCAGCGACGCCATCCCCCGCCTTGCGCGCACCGAGGCGCTCCCGATGTGCGGGACAACGAGGCAGCTGGACATCGCCAGGAGCGGATGGCCGGGAGGCAATGGCTCGGGGTCGGTCACGTCGAGAGCAGCCCCGGCAATCCGACCTGCTTCGAGGGCATCAACCAGCGCCTCCGTGTGCACCAGGCCACCTCGGGCCACATTGACCAGGAACGACGAAGGCTTCATGCTCTCCAACTCCTCGCGTCCTACGAGGTGACTGGTCTCTGCCGTGAGGGGAGCGGCGAGCAGCACTATGTCGGACTCCGATAGGAGCTCGGCGAGCCCGACGTGGGTCGCGCCGGGCACCGATTTCTCCGATGGCGACGCGTAGAGGACCCGCATGTCGAATCCTCCGGCCCGCTTCGCCACAGCCGATCCGATTCGCCCCATCCCCACTATCCCCAGCGTGGCGCCGTAGAGGTCGGCACCAAGCATGGCCCAGGGGTCCCATACTCCCCATCGACCCTCGCGGACCATGTCGATCCCCTCCGGAATCCGCCTTACGATCGCCGCCATGAGCGCGAACGCAGTGTCGGCGACTGTCTCGGTGAGGACGTCCGGGGTGTGCCCGATCATGATTCCCCGTTTCAGGCATGCATCCACGTCGATGTTGTCAACGCCCACCGCCATCTGGGAGATCACCCGCAGGCCCGGTGCGGTGTCGAGGAGCTCCTCGTCGATGATGTCAACAAGCATCGAGAGCAAACCGTCACAAGGCGCAGCTCCGCTCAGCAGCAAATCCCTTGGCGCCGGGCCCGGTCCTTCCCAGATCCCCACTTCGGCGATGTCGAGCAGCGGTCGGAGGATGTCCTCTGGTATCACATGAGAAACGAAGGCGGAAGCCACGGCGGCCGAGATTAGATACCCGAGGCCTGGCCCCAGTTGGGGGAAAAGAACCACGCCAGACCCGCCGATACCATTCGAGTGATGCGACGGATCGCAGCAGTGGTGTTGTTGGTGATCGGGGTCACCGCGTGCGGCCGTGTGGCCACGACCGAACTGGCAGAACCGCCGAGGCTGATGCTCGACGGGATGATCGCGACCGCGCCGGTCCTGACCATGGCCCAAGCCCTGGACACCGAGCGCCGCGAGGCATTCGGCGGACTGAGCACGGACACTCTCCCCGCACACAACACCATGGTGGCCATGAGCGTTGGTGACACCGACGTGTTCGAGAGCCCCGACGCCTCCAAGCCCATCATCACCATCCCTCACACCACCATCCTGGGGACGGTGGCGGTCTTCGAGGTCGTCGAAGGCCCGGTCGCAGGCTGGGTCAGGGTGATGGTGCCGGTCCGGCCCAATGGGACCGAGGGCTGGGTCAAAGCCACCGACCTGATGATGTACCTCGTCGACGGGCGCTTCGTGGTCGACCTGTCCGACAGGCGCCTCACCTACTTCGAAAACGGGAAGATGGTGCTCACCACCCCGGTGGCTGTGGGAAGCGACCGCAATCCGACACCGGAGGGTGCATTCTTCGTCACCGACAACGTCACACTCGCCGACCCCGGCAGTGCCTGGGGGCCCCACGCGTTCGGCATCTCGGCGAGGTCGGACACGATCACGGAGTACAACGGGGGCGACGGGATCATCGGGATCCACGGGACCAACCGGCCGGGATCGATCGGAAACGCCGCCTCGCTGGGCTGCATCCGGGTCCCCAACGAAGTGATCACAAGGCTCCACGAAATGGTGCCGATCGGGACCCCGGTCGAGATCAACGCCTGAACGGCCACCCCGCGACTCAGCGAGCCGCGACCACCCCGCTCAACACGGTTGCGGACCGCTCTTCGACCCGGGCCTCGACCACCCAGTCGCCGCCTCGGGCCCAGATCCGGGACGAGATCGTCTCCCCGGGGAAGACCACACCTGAGAAGCGGGCCCTGAACCTGGACACCGATCTCACGTCGCCCCCGAGAGCGTGGTCGACAACCGCCTTGCCCACGATCCCATAGGTGCAAAGGCCATGGAGGATCGGCCGCTCGTACCCGGCGAAGGCAGCGAAGCCCGGATCGGCATGCAGCGGGTTTCGGTCGCCGGACGCGATCCGATAGAGAAGCGCCTGCTGGGGGAGGGTCGCGGAGGTCGCCACCATGTCGGGGGCCGTCGCCGGGACCTCGATCGTCGTCGAAGGGCCGGGCTCACCTCCGAACCCGCCCTCGCCCCGCAGGAAGACCGATGGCCGACTGGTGAAGAGGAGCTCACCATCCCTCTCCAGACGGGACTCGATCTCCATGATGACGAGGGCCCCCTTGCCCTTGTCGAAGACATCGATCACCCGGCCGGTTTGTTCGACCCTCCCTGTGGTCGGAATCGGGCGATGGATCTCGAGCTCCTGCTCGCCGTGGAGGACCGCGGCGAGCTCGAAGTCGAGGCCATCAACTGTCCCCAGGCTCATCATCAGCCCGAAGGGTGGGATGGTCCCGAACGTGGGCAAGACCTGGAGGTCGCCCTCATAGGCGTAAGAGAGCTCTCGGGGATCAGTGGGAGGCACCCCGGCGCCGATCGCCAGCTGATAGAGAATCACCTCGTTCTCGTCCCAGCTGTACGTGGAACCGGGCAGCGAGGCTCCAACGGCCCGGGCCAGGTCGATGGGCATCAGCCCGCCAGCATCTGGCCGAGGAGCATGATCTCCTCGTTGTTGCTCAACGGGGTCTGGTACTCCGAGATGTCTCGGATCTCGTCGATATGGGTGGCTATCTCCTCGACCTCGGGAACCACCCCCTGCCCGGCGAGCCAGCCCGGGTTCGTCCCGAGGAAGATTCGCGCATAGCGCCCTCCGCCCGCGGTGAAGACCTCGTGGGTGAGCTCGTTGCGCTCGGAGCAGAGATACACCACAAGCGGCATCACCTGTTTCGGGTCGACCAGCTCGGCAAACGGGCCGAGTAGCTCCTCGGTCATCCGGGTGCGGGCGATGGGAGCGACCGCGTTGGACGCGATGTTGTACTTCACGCCCTCGATGGCAAGGACATTGGAGAGGCCCATGATCCCGGCCTTGGCCGCGCCGTAGTTCGCCTGGCCGAAGTTGCCGAAGAGCCCGGACGCCGACGTCGTGTGAACGAACCGCCCATAACCCTTCTCCTTCATCACCGTGAACGCAGGCTGTGATACGTGGAAGGCACCGCGCGAGGTGAACATCGATGACCGCGTCGATCTCATCGAAAGTCATGTTTGCAAACGAGCGGTCGCGGAGGATCCCGGCGTTGTTGATGACGATGTCCAGCGTCCCGAAGGCATCGAGCGCACTCGAAACTATGGCAGCGCCACCCTCCCGGGTGGACACCGAGTCGTAGTTGGCGACTGCCTCGCCGCCGGCGCTCCTGATCTCCTCGACCACCACGTCGGCGGCCGCGCTCGAGGCACCTGTGCCGTCGACCGAGCCACCTAGGTCGTTGACCACGACCCGGGCACCTCGCCGGCCCAACTCGAGGGAGTACTCACGGCCCAGTCCGCCCCCTCCCCCGGTGACGATCGCAACCCGTCCGTCGAACGTGATCGGCTCTGACACGCTCGTCAGACGCCGACGTAGAGCGAGTCGATCTCCTCGGCGTATTTGTCGAGCACGACCCGTCGCTTGAGTTTGAGAGACGGTGTCACTTCGCCCGAGTCGGGTGTCCACTCATCACCGACGATGAGGAACTTCTTGATCTGCTCCACAGAGGAGACGGTCTCGTTTGCCTCACGGACCGCCCGCTCGATCTCGGCCTGCACCTCGGTCAGCTTCGAGAACGTCGCCAGGTCCGAGTACTCGAGGCCGTGGCTCTCCGCCCAAGCCGGTGCCTCCTCGTGATCGAGGGCGATCACCACGCTGAGGAACTTCCGCCCGTCCCCGATCATGCAGGCCTTGGAGATGATGGGATGGTTGCCGAGAAGGGTCTCCAGCTTGGCCGGGGCGATGTTCTTGCCGGCCGCAGTGATGATGATCTCCTTCTTGCGTCCCACTATCCACAGGAAGCCGTCCTCGTCGATCTGGCCGAGATCGCCCGAGTGCAGCCACCCCTCCGAGTCGAAGGACTCCTCGGTTGCCTCGGGGAGCTTGTAGTAGCCCTGGGTTATCACCCCACCCCTCATCAGCACCTCGCCGTCCTCGCCGAGAGCCACCTCGACACCGGGCAGGGCGCGCCCCACCGAGCCGGTCTTGTTGGCACCCGGGAGGTTGGTGGACGCCGGGCCCGTCGTCTCCGACATTCCGTAGAGCTCGAAGAGGGGGATCCCGATCGTGTGGAAGAAGGTGATCAACTCGGGGTGGATCGGCGCTGCGGCAGTGATCGCCAGCTCGACGGCATCCATGCCCAGGCCGTCCCGGACCTTGGAGAGAGCTATAGAGTCGAGCAACCCGGCCATCATCGGGCCCGAGCCGCCCTTGGCCTCTGCCTCCACCCGCTTGCGGTTGGACGACAGGGCCGCATCGAGGATCCTCTTCTTCAAGCCGTGGGCATCCTCGAAGCGAGCGTTGAGGCGGGCCGAGAACTTCTCATACACGCGGGGCACTCCGAAGAAGATCGTGGGACGCGCCTCCTGGATGTACTCCAGGACACCGGCCATGTTGGGGCAGAACCAGACCTGTCCTGCCATGTAGGTGCACAGGTAGTGGGTGGCAAGCCGCTCGGCGATGTGGGCGAGGGGTAGATAAGACACCATCCGGGGCCCGAGGTCGATGTCGGCGGCACGGCGCAGGCACTCCGCCGTCCAAACCACGTTGCGATGACTGATCATCACGCCCTTGGGCGTCCCGGTAGTCCCCGACGTGTAGATCAGAGTCGCCAGCGAATCCGGGGTCATCTTCGACGCCGAACGGGTCACCGTCTCGGGGTCATCGAGTAGCCGCTGCTTGCCCCGGGCGATCAACTCGTCCCAGCTCAGCACCCAGTCGGCGGTGTCGTAGTTCTCGGCACCGGACAACAGCACCACGTAGCGCAGGTTGGGGAGCTCCGACCGGATCTCCTCCCAACGCTTCATGAAATCGAGGTCCTCGAGGACCGCCACCGTCGCTGCGCAGTTCTCGGCGATGTATTGGATCTGGTTGGAGACCAGGGTCGAGTAGATCGTGACCGCAGTCGCACCGGTATGGATCGCCGCATAGTCGGCGATCACGTGCTCGGGCCGATTGCCCGCCATGATCGCTACGAATTGGCCGTCGCCGACGCCCAATGATTGGAATCCGGCGGCGGCGTCGTGCACCGCGTTCCGATATCCCGACCAGGTGAGCATGGCCCACTCGCCGTTGTCCTTCCAGTGGACTGCCGGTTGGTCGCCATAGCGCTCGGCATTGCGATTGAAGTAGTCGACGATCGTCTTCCCGTGGATCTCGGCGTCGATCGCCGCACGCTCTGCCAAAACAGCTTCTTCGGTCATCGAGTCCTCCGGTTGGGAAGTTGCAAGCGTGTGCGGAGCATACCGGCGATGGCTGGTGTAGAGCCCGGTCAGCTGCCGCTGACGATCACGTCGGCCCGTTCGACGAGCACGGGGACATAGGTGAAGTCGGGCGCCACGGTGAACGCTCCCTCAAGAACTGCGCTGGCAGCCAGAGCCGCAGTGAAATGGTCTCCCCGGCGCTCGAGGACGTTCAGCGTCTCCGGGCCTTGATCGACTCCGAACACCACGTCCTCCTTCCCCGACCAGGCCGCCACGTTCCACAGTGGGCCGCTCGCCGAGGGGTTGTCCTTGGGACCGGTGATCACCTCGTTCCAGGCGAAGAATGTCGGTTTCTGATACAGGGGAATCACCGCCACATCGCTCAGGTACATCTCGTCGGCCTGGTTGTAGAGGTCGGCCCTGACCTCCTCGTCGACCTCGGTCTCGGCCTGACGCACGAGCTGCTCGATCTCGTCGTTGCAGTACCGGTTCACGTTGATGTTGCCGAAGCCACTGGGAGCCGTGCCTTCGCAGTGGAATGCCGTGCTCCTGCCTGCCGGATCGGCCGCGCCGACCCATGCGAAGTTGAGGATCTGCCACACCGTCGAGTCGCCGTAGATGAAGTCGTTCGCGAACAGCCGGTTCGCCGGCCCGAAGTCGGCCACCACTTCGATACCCACCTCCCGGAGATCCTCCTCGACGATGTCGAACAGGGTCTCCCTGCCCTCGATTCCAGCGATGGTGGACCAGCGGAACGAGAGCCTTTGCCCGTCACATGAGTAGATGCCGTCCTCACCCTCGACGCATCCATTCGCGGTCAGGACCTGGCGCGCCGCCTCCGGGTCGTAGGGGTATTCCGTGAAGTGGTCCTGGTAGAACGGGGTCTGCTGGAGCCAGACCGTGTTGCCCAACAGGACCGCATCCGGATCGATCGGGTGGACGACGGACTCGAGGATCTCGTCACGATCGACGGCATGGGCGAAGGCCTGACGGACGAACTTCTTCGACAGAAGCGGGTCGTCGTGATGAAAATCGAGGTGCTCCCAGATTCGCCCTGAGCCCACCTCGGAGGTGACGTCGCCCATCGACGTGACCTCATCGACCAAGG
Organism: uncultured Acidobacteriota bacterium; assembly: GCA_963789135.1. Classification (GTDB taxonomy): domain Bacteria; phylum Actinomycetota; class Acidimicrobiia; order Spongiisociales; family ZC4RG35; genus JALYNX01. Next base: position 752,668 of record CAWBJJ010000002.1, on the reverse strand, counting down.
ACTCCTCGGGCTCGGGGTAGAAGACATCGATCTCCTCGTCGCGAAGGGCGTCGACAAGGGTCTCCGAATCACCGAGGAAGTCGATGCGCAGGCTCTGCACATCGCCGAGAGCCGCGCCGGAGGCAGGGTCCCGGGTTGCCCAATAGTTGGGATTCCTGGTCAGTGAGATGCTCTCTTCTGGCACGTACTCGCTGAACTGGAACGGGCCGGAGCCGAGCGTGATCTGGTCGTCCCAGACGCTGTTGAACGGCTCGCCTTCAAGGGCGTGCGCCGGCAGAACCACCTCGAACAGGGTTCTCCACGGCGCGTATACCTCGGAGAAGATGGCGAGGAAAGTCTTGTCGTCAACGACCTCGTAGCCGGTGATGAGGTTGTAACCGGACCTGCTGGCGATCTCGAGGTCCTGGTTCATGATCGTCTCGACAGTGAAGGCGAAGTCGGCGGCCGTCACCGGGGTGCCGTCGGCCCATGCCGCTTCGGGCCGGATGTGATAGCGAACACAGAATGCGTCCGGACATTCGGGCGGCGCCGTGGTGGTGGTCGAAGGCGGGACGCTCGTGGTGGTCGGCGCCTCGGTCGTAGTGGTGACCCCGGCCTCACCGTTGCAGGCCGAAACGATCAGCGCGAGCACGAAAGCGAGGCACGCTCGCAAAGCGAGTGCGCCGCTGCGCGAGTCCCGCACCTGAATCCCTCCGTGACTGGCCTGCAGATCCCGGGCCGAAGCCCCCGCCCGAGCACGGCCTACCGACGGCTGGCCGGTGGAAATCGTCCTCGGTGGGGTAAAGGTAAAGCGGTCCGGGCGCAACGCCAAGAACCCGCCGCCGGTCAGTCGTCGTCTACCGGCTCCGGAATCTCGGGGATCACATCGTGGCGATGGTGGGAGGACTCCGAGATGAGTGCCTGGATTATCCCCGCCATGGGCAAGGCGAGGATGATCCCGATGCCCCCGAGCAGGGCCCCACCGATGATGATCGCCGCTATCGAAATCGCCGGATGGATCTCCATCGTTCGCTTGGTGATCCGGGGGCCGATCAGGTAGTTCTCGACCTGCTGATAGGCGATCAAATAGCCGACCACCCAAAGCGCGGTGCTCACGCCGTTGGGCTGGGAAAGTGCAACCAGTCCGGGAAGGATCGCCGCAAGATAGGTGCCGATCACCGGGATGAACTGGCTGAGCACACCCACCCAGATCCCGAGCGAAAGTGCGAAGGGGACATCGAGCAGCGTGAACACCAGGGCCGACAGGGTGCCACTGAGTACCGCCAGGATCAGGCGGGAGTAGATATAACCCCCCATCTTCTCCACTGCGATGTCCCATACGTGCAATGCCTCGCGCTGCCGGTCGGGGGGCATGAAGGAGAGGACGGTGTGCTGCAGTTTGGGCAGCTCTGCAACCATGTAGAAGGAGAAGATCGCCACCGTGGTGGCGAAAATCAGGAAGCTGACCACCCCGGCGGTGACCCCGATCACACCGCCAACCAGAGTCCCGCCTGCACCGGTGATCAGGTCGGCAAGGTTCTGGCCCTCCTCCTGAACCTGAGGGTCCGAGAGTTGGACTCCGAAGGTGTCCTCCACGAACTGGGCGATCCTGGCGACGTAATCGGGGGTGGCCTTCACCAGTTCGTCGATCTGACGCACGAACAACGGCACGAGCGCGACGAAGAACAAGACGATCAGCGCGAAAGCCCCGAGGAACACCACGCCCGTTGCCGCTCCTCGACGCCATCCCCGCTTCTCCAGATAGTGCACTGGCGGCTCTATCGCCACCGCGATGAAGAGCGAGACGAACACCATGAAGAGGATGTTGCTCAGTCGATAGACGAGCCACAGGGTCACGGCCGTGACCACGAGCACGATGGCTACGGCAAGCGTCCTTCGCCTGAACTGCTTGCTGTCGGCCTTCTCGTGTGCCGTCGACATCGTCGATGAGGGTAGGCAGAAAATGGACGCTCGCAGGGAACCTCCTACCCTCGTGGCGTGGAGTCGGGATCGTGACCGAGCCCTATCAGGTGGTGTGGCGACCGAGCCCGGAGCGGGCGGCGGCAACTCACACGATGGCCTTCATGGCCCGGCACGAAGTCGCTGACTTCGAAGTGTTGCGTCAGCGATCGGTGGCCGAACCTGACTGGTTCTGGTCGGCTGTCGTCGAATACCTGGAACTTCCCTTCGACAAGGGGTGGAAGGCGGTTCGGGATACCTCCCGCGGCGAGCCCTGGACCACCTGGTTCACGGGATCGATGTTCAACCTGAGCCGGGCGTGCGTGGACCGTTGGGCAGACCTCACGCCGGAGAGGCTCGCAGTCAGGTCCCAACGGGAGGACGGATCGAAGGAGGAGCTCGACTTCGGTGAGCTCCGGGCTGAGGTAGGCGCCATCTCAGGAGGGTTGGTCGCTCTTGGTTTGCGCCACGGCGACCCGGTAGCCGTATTCCTTCCGATGTCTAAGCACGCAGTCGTCGCTCTACTAGCCATAGCCCGAATCGGGGCGGTCGTGCTGCCCATCTTCTCCGGCTTCGGCCCCGAGGCCGTGGCCGGCCGGCTGATCGACTCCAAGCCGAAGGCTTTGATCTGTGCCGACGGATTCCTGAGGCGAGGTCAAGTGGTCGAGATGAAGGAAGTGGCCGATCGAGCGATCGAGCTCGCCGGGGGCATCGAGCATTTGGTCGTCGTGGATTATCTGGGACGGGGCCCAGCGATGGTCGACGGCAGGGACACGCCCTGGGCCGAGCTGGCGACGATGGGCTCTCTGGTCGGGCCCGCTCCCACCGGGTCCGAGGATCCCTTCCTCATCGCCTACACCTCGGGCACCACCGGCAAACCCAAGGGCGCGGTCCACGTCCACGCCGGGTTCACCACACAAGTAGCCGCGGAAGGTGCATTCCAGTTCGACATCCATCGCGACGACATCGTGATGTGGGCCACCGACCTCGGCTGGATCATGGGCCCATGGGTGATCATTGCCGCCCTGGCCAATGGCGCCGCGGTCGCGACCTATGACGGTGCGCCCGATCATCCAGGGCCGGACCGGCTCTGGGAGGTCGCATCAGACCTGGAGGTCACCGTCCTCGGGATCTCCCCCACCCTGATCCGGGCTTTGAGACGGCATGGCGCAGGCGAGGCGTCCCGGCACGATCTCTCCCGCCTGAAGACCTTCGGCTCGACAGGCGAGCCGTGGAACCCGGATCCGTGGTGGTGGCTATTCGAGGATGTGGGCCACCGAGAGAGGCCGATCATCAACATCTCCGGCGGCACCGAGATCGGAGCATGCCTCCTTTCATCGAACGTGCTCCAGGGGATCAAGCCGACCTCGGTCGGAGGGCCGGCGCTCGGAGTCGGGACCGACATCGTCGACAACAGCGGCGTTTCGGTCCGGGGGGAGGTCGGGGAGCTCGCGGTCCGCGGCTCCTGGCCGGGCCGGACCCGCGGCTTCTTGAACGACCCCGACCGCTATCTCGCCACCTACTGGAACCGATTCGAGGGGATCTGGGTCCACGGAGACTGGGCGTCCACCGATGAGGACGGTTTCTGGTACCTCCATGGCCGCTCGGACGACACGCTCAACATCGCGGGCAAGCGAATTGGGCCCGCCGAGATCGAGTCGATGGCGGTCGCCCTCCCCGAGGTGTCGATGGCGGCTGCGATCGGCATCCCCGACGACGTGAAGGGCGAGGCCATCGCGCTATTCCTGGTGCCAGGCTCCGGCGTCGAACCCGACGATGAACTCACCCGGCGAGTCGGCCAGGCGGTGGCCGACGGCCTGGGGAAGAGCTTCCGGCCGACTTCGATCCGTTGGGTCGACGACCTGCCCCGGACCCGCTCGGCGAAGATCATGCGCCGTGTGGTCAGGGCGCTGGCCCTTGGCGAGGAAACCGGGGACCTCTCGAGTCTCGAGAATCCGGAGAGCCTTCAGGCGATCCGACGCCTCAGTTAGCTCGGGCGTGAGACTTGTGGGTCACCTCGGCGGCATCCGGGCCGCGGCGTCGAGCCGGATCACCTCGCCGTTGAGTAACGGGTTCTCCACGATCGATTGCACCAGATGTGCGAAATCCTCCGGTGTGCCGAGTCGCCGTGGGAAGACGTGGATTGCCGCCAACGACTCGCGCAGCTCGTCGGGAGCTCCTGAGAGGAGCGGTGTGTCCATTATCCCGGGCGCCACAGCGTTCACCCGCACGCCGAGCCCGGCCAGGTCCCGAGCCAATGGCAGGGTCATCGCCACCACCCCACCCTTAGACGCCGAATATGCCGCCTGGCCGACCTGGCCCTCGAATGCGGCAATCGATGCCACGTTGATGATCACGCCCCGCTCACCATCGGGCCCCGGCGGGTTCTCTGCCATCGCCCCGGCCACGTTGCGAATCACGTCGAACGTCCCGATCAGGTTCACCGACACCACGAAACCGAACAGGTCGAGGTCGAAGAGCGCGCCCTCCCTGGAGACCACCCGTTGTGCCGGAGCGACTCCTGCTGCGTTGACCAGCACCTCGATCCTCCCCATCTCGTTCACGGCCTCGGCGACGCTGTCGCGCACCTCGTCGGGATTGCGGACATCACATAGGACGAATCGGGCCCGATCTCCGAGGTCGGCCGCGGCCTCGAAGCCGCGGGCCTCGTTCAAATCGAGCATCACGACCTGGCCCCCCGCATCGATAACTCGGTTCGCGACGCCAAGTCCGAGACCTGAGGCACCGCCCGTGACCAGTGCTGCACATCCGGCGAAAAGCAATGGACCTCCAGACGACGATGCTCGAAGCTACCAGTGGCTTCCCGATCGGCCTGCTGATATATGAGGAATGATCGGTGTGTTCGATTCCGGAGTGGGCGGTCTTGGTGTCCTCTCTCATATCCGGCGAGAACTGCCGGGCGCCGACCTTCTTTACCTCGCCGATCAGGCACGCGCCCCATATGGGACCCGCTCACTCGACGAAGTCGCAGTCATCTCCGAACAGGTGACTCGTTGGCTGCTTGGGGAGGGTGCCACCACGATCGTCATAGCCTGCAACACCGCCTCGGCTGCGGCCTTGAACCGCGTACGCGCCACGCATCCCGATGTGCCTTTCGTAGGGATGGAGCCCGCAGTCAAGCCCGCCGCGCTGGTCACAAGGAGCGGGGTGATCGGCGTTCTCGCGACCGCCGCAACGTTCCAGGGCGAGTTGTTCGCCTCGGTCGTATCCCGTCATGCGGTCGGCTTGGAGGTCCTGACCGCCGCCTGCCCGCGTTGGGTCGAGCTGGTGGAGGCAGGCATCCTCACCGGCGACGAGGCGGAAACGGCCGTAGGGGCATGTCTCGCCCCCGTCCTCTCAGGCGGTGCCGACGTGTTGGTCCTCGGCTGCACCCACTTCCCGTTCCTCGGGCCTGTTGTGGGGGCGATTGCCGGGCCCGATGTCGTCCTCGTCGATCCGGCGCCGGCGGTAGCCCAACAGGTGGCCCGGGTGCACCGCGAGCACGACGGCAACGGAGAGCTTCGCCTGGCCACATCCGGGTCGCCGCGCGTCCTGGAGCGGCAGGCCCGTGACCTCGCGGGGATCGAGCCCACCCAGCCAGTCCTAGCCTGGTCACCTCAATGACCCCACCCATCCCAGGCTTGGCCCTGCTCGACCCCTGGCACTCCAGGCCGGCCCTGGCATGGGTCAGGGAGGGCTTCGGCCTCTTTGGCTGGGGCGAGGCCATCCGGTACGACCCCGGCACCGGAAGTCGTCGCTTCGATCGAGCGGTGGAGGCGGTGAGCGAAGCGCCGGGTGGAATCGGGCTGGCATCGTTCACTTTCGACGAGGAAGAGCCGGGATCGGTGGTCATCGTCCCCCAAACGCTTGTCGAGACCGGAGACGCCGGTACGCGGCTCCTGTTTGGCGACCCCGCGTTGATACCGGCGACGGATGAACCTGCATCGATGCCCGACGGTCGGCTCGAGGTCGAGGCCGGGGAATCCTGGGTGGCCACTGTCTCTGCCGCGATGGCGGCCATCGCCAGGGGCGAGGTTGAAAAGGTGGTCGTGTCACGGACCGTGGCCCTCACCTTCCAGGCCGCCATCCCCATCACCGAGGTCGGATCCCACCTGGCCCGAACTCAACTCGGATCCCATACCTTCATGATCGACGGGCTGGTGGGCTCCAGCCCCGAACTGCTGGTCTCCAAACACGGGGCATCGGTGCGCTCGCTGTCCCTCGCTGGCTCGGCCGACGGGGCCAGCCCGCTGGCGTCGTCCTCGCTCGCCACCCCGCGGATGGCCGTGGAGCACGGCCTCGCCGCGGACTCGGTCGAGGACGCCCTCTCCCCTTTTTGCGTTGCGCTGTCCCGAGAGCCGACCACCGTCAAGAACTACGCCGACATCTCGCATCTGGCCACGGCCTTCTCAGGCGAGGCCCGGCCGGGCACCAGGATCACCGATCTGGTGGGTGCCCTCCACCCCACGGCAGCGGTCGCCGGTACGCCGACGAAAGCCGCTATCGAGTTGATCCGGGAAGTCGAGCCCCACGGCAGGGGGCGTTATGCAGGCCCCGTGGGCTGGCTGGATGCCGGGGGTGACGGGGAGTTCGCAATCGCCCTCCGCTGTGGCGAGATCGAAGGCGCAAACGCCCTTCTCTACACCGGGGTGGGGCTCGTCGATGGCTCCGAACCGGCCGCCGAGTATGAGGAGACCCGGATCAAGTTGCGCCCGATGCTCAGGGCGCTGGGAATCACTTGAACTCGGGGAGGATCGATCTTGCGGCATCGTCGAGCGCGTGCCGGAGTTTGAGGTCGGCTTCCCGGTCCACGCTGACCACGATCGCGTTTGCGCCACCCTCATCGAGGCGAGCATCGATTTCTGCGGCCAGCCCCTCGACCGGGCCTGCAGAAGAGGCGCTCACACCCAGCTCGGATAGGAGCCCGACGGTGTCGAGGCCGTGCGGCGCGACGAAGAGCTTCTCGTACCCGGGGGCGTGAAGGGCCTGGGGGAGGACGTCGAACAGCCCTCCTCCATTGTTGTCGACCACCACGAACAACACATCGCCCCGCCGGTCACAAATGAGGCCGGTCCCGTCATGGAGCATCGACAGGTCGCCGACGAGCACAACGGTGCGAGGCAGTGCAGTGGCCACCCCCAACCCGGTGGACACCAGGCCGTCGATCCCGGAGGCGCCACGATTGGAGATGACCGTGCCACCACGGACCGTGTGGGCATCCACGTCCCGGATCGGCATCGATGATGCGGACACCAGGGTGCCCCAACGCGCATCTGACAACGATCGGGCGACCCTAGGCCCGGTGGCCTCCTCACCAGAAGCCAGGACGTCATCCAGAGTCGAGCGCATCGACCGATCGGCCGACATCCAGAGCTCGCGCCAGCCGTGATCAGCGCTGACTTTGTCGGCGAGACCGGCGAGCGAAGCGCTTGGATCAGCCTGGAGCATGTGGGTGCTGTGCCGTCGCGGATCGTTCCAGGCGCCCCATCGATCGATGGACACCTGCGGGCAGTCGATCGAGGTGAGAGCTCCCAACCGGTCGCTGGGGCCGACCCGCCCCACGCTGACGACAACCCCCGGTCGTAGCGAAGCCGGCACTCCGGCGACCAGGAGATGGTGATAGGAGGTGGCCACCTCGGCGCCTCTCAGCCCGGAGTTGGCGGTTGCCAGCACCGGCCAACCGAGCCGCTGGGCGGCTGCGAGAAGCCCGGCCGGCTCGTATTCCCCCTGCCCGGCGATAACCACGCCGTTGGGACTGGGCGGAGCCTCGATCGACACCGCGCCGACCGGCGCCGCCGAGTGCCGCTGCCAGGGTGCGCCGTCGGGCCGTCCCGGAATCGGGAAGGGATAGGGGTCATCACCGGATCGCCCATCGTCGCTGACGGGCACGGTGGGCTCGCGGAACGCCACGTTCAGGTGTACCGGTCCGGGGCGTTGACCGTGGCCCAGAGCCCGGGCAATCCCCTGAGACACGGTGCTCCGCCAGTACCCGTCGAGGTCCTGGCCGGGACCGGCCGGGACGAGATTGCACGACCACCTGACACGATCCCCGAAGATCCCGACCTGGTCGATGGTCTGGTTGGCACCGACGTGAAGCGACTCCGGGGGTCGATCTGCGGAAATCGCGATGAGCGGCACCCCCGAGAGGTCGGCCTCGATCACCGCCGGGAGATGGTTCGCCACCGCCGTCCCGGAGGTCGCCAGCACCACCGCCGGAGCACCGGTCGCACGAGCCCTTCCCAGGGCCCAGAACGCGGCCGACCTCTCGTCGAGCACCACGCGGACCTCCTCGAACGCAGGATGCTCCTCGAAGGCGATCGCCAATGCAGCCGAGCGAGATCCCGGAGACACCGCGGCAAACGACGCGCCGTGCCGAGCCAGCTCGTCGACCATCGCCCGCGCCAGGGCTGTGCTCGCGTTTGGTTGGCTCAAGTCAACACCTCTGCCGCCGACCTGACCTTACGCAGCATCTCCGCCGCTCGATCCCGCTCCGGTCGCCACCTGGCGAGGAGCTCGGGATCGGGCTCGGGGCGCCTCACTTCCAGCATCCCGTCCATCGACACCAGCGGGTCTCGAGTCGGGTCGCCCTCGATGAGGGCAACTGTTCCCAGCCCGCAGGCGTAGGGAAGGTCGTCGAGAAGTGATGCCACCAGCAAGCCGCAATAGATGCCGACCGACGTCTCGAGCGCCGACGAGATCACGACCGGGAGCCCGGCTCGCACCGCGATGTCCAAGGCCCTGGTTACTCCTCCCAGGGGCTGCACCTTGAGGACGAGGACGTCCGCGGCGCCGATCTCGGCGACTTCGAGAGGGTCCGGGCGCAACCGCACCAACTCGTCAGCTGCGAGCCGGACCCCGGTGCGGCGCTTCAACTCGACCATCTCGCTCAAGCTGGCCACAGGTTGCTCTGCGTACTCGAGGTCGAAGCGGGACAGGGAGATCAGTCTCTCTGTTGCAGTCTCGAGGTCCCAGGCGGCATTGACGTCGATGCGGATCTTGCCCTCCGGCCCGAGAGCGTCCCTCACAGCGCCGAGCCGATCCTCATCGTCTGAAGCGGCCTGCCCTGGCTCGCCGACTTTCACCTTCGCGGTGGAGGCGCCGGACTCCAGGACCAGCCCGGTGGCAACCTCGGGTGAGACCGCGGGGACCGTGACGTTGACCGGGATCCACGCCCTCCCCGGTTCGGGTAGGGCACTACATGCGGCCTCGAGTGCAGCAGCGAGCCACCGGGTGGTCACCTCGGGCGGATAGTCGGGGAAGGGCGAGAACTCGCCCCAACCACCGGGGCCGCGGATCAAGACACCTTCCCGATGATCGACCCGGCGGAACCGGTGACGCATCGGGATGCGAAAGGGATGCAACTCGAGAGCGTCGAGGAGCGCGCTCATCCGTCTTGTACCTGGCGAATGTATGCGACGAGCCGGTCTACCTGATCATCGGACAGCGTCATCGCGAAGGAGGGCATGCGGCCCCTGCCCTCGGTGATGGTCGCCACCAGGTAGCCGTCGGGCTGTTGAGCCGCGTTGCTGCCGGCGCCCAACGCGGGTCCCAGGCCCCCTTCCATGCCCTCCCCGTGGCAATTGGCGCAAAGCTGTAGGTAGATCTCCTCCCCTGTTGCGTCTTCGGCGGGCCTGCCAACGCAGGCCTGGAGGATCGACGCCACCAACACCGCGACCGCCAACCGCTTCATGTCCAGAATGCTATGAGGGGGGCAGCGAGGCTCAATCTGTGAAGTCGCGGTCGGCGATCTCCGCTACCTCGCGTACCATCTGCGAGCTGGATCGGGGCACCACCAGCACCGCCTCTGGAGTTTCGATCACGATCATGTCATCGACGCCGAGGACCGCGACCCGACGCGACGTTGCCCGTATGTACGACCCGGTGACAGCCCTCAACACCACCTCGCCGCTCGTGGCATTTCCCTCATCGTCACGGGGAGAGACCTCCCAGACCGCTTCCCAGGACCCGACATCGCTCCAACCGATGTCGATCGGGACCACCTCGGCGCGGGCGGTCTGCTCGATGAGGGCATGGTCCAAGGAGATGGCAGGTGCCTCGGCAAAACGCGGGCTCAGCTCGATCCTCTTGCCACGACTGGCGGGCAGCGCGTTCCGGACCGATTCGAGGAGCTCCGGCTGTCGTGACTCGCACTCCTCGAGAATCACGGCGGCCGAAAAGGCGAACATGCCCGAGTTCCACAGATGGCGACCGCCGGATAGGTACTGCTCGGCGAGGGCCTGATCGGGCTTCTCCTTGAAGGACGCCACCCGATTGCCAAGAGGTGTCGGCTCTCCGATCTCTATGTACCCGTATCCGGTCTCGGGCCGGCCCGGCACACTCCCGAAAAGGACCAGAGACCCCGATCGCGCCATCTCGGCCGCGGCGCTCACCGCCAAGTCGAAACCTGCATGATCAGTGATCACGTGGTCCGCGGGGAGGACAAGCATCACGTCCCCCGGATCAGAGACCAGCGCCGCGGCGATCACCGCGGGCGCGGTATTTCGGCCCTCCGGTTCGACCAGCACCGCCTCGAGATCGAGGCCGACCGCAGCTACGCCCCGATCAACGGCGCTCAGGTGGTCCCGGCCGGTGACAATCAGCGGCGGTGCAGAACCATCGAGGCGAGCGACCCTCCGCAGCGTGGCCTCGAAAAGCGAGCCACCGAGAAGATCGATGAATTGCTTCGGGCTGTCACGGGTGGAAAGGGGCCACAGCCGGGTGCCGGAGCCCCCGGAGAGAATGACCGGTCGAACAGGTTCGGGCACTCGCCGAGGGTACCCGTGTCCACCCCCGGTCACGGGTTCCCATGCCACGGCTAATTTGCCGGACGCCGATGAGCGCAGTCCGGGCCGAAGGCCTCGTCAAGTCGTACGGAGTCGTGGAAGCGCTGCGCGGGTTCGACCTCGAAGTAGCGGTCGGAGAAGTGGTCGCGATCCTCGGGCCGAACGGCGCCGGTAAGACGACCGCGGTCGAAATACTGGAGGGCTATCGCCGACCCGATAGAGGGTCGGTCGAAGTGCTGGGCAGCGACCCGGAGTCGGCCGGAATCGACCTCAAGCAGAGAATCGGCATCGTCCTTCAGCAAGCAGGGCTCGAAGACGAGTTGACGGTCCGGGAGTCGATCGATGCCTTGCGGCCCGCCTATCTCAACCCTCACGGGACCGACGACTTGATCACAATGGTCGGGCTGGCAGAGAAGTCCGACGAACGAGTCAAAAGGCTCTCTGGCGGGCAAAAACGCCGACTCGAGTTGGCATTGGCCCTCACCGGGAACCCGGAGCTGCTGTTCCTGGACGAGCCGACCACCGGTTTCGACCCTGCGGCCCGTCGCGACGCTTGGGGCCTGATCAAGGGGCTGGCCGAATCGGGGACCACCGTTCTCCTCACCACCCATTACCTGGAAGAGGCTCAGGCGCTCGCCGACCGGGTAGTGGTCATCAGCTCCGGGCAGGTCGTTGCCGAAGGTCCGCCCGACACCCTCGGAAACAGAATGACGGGTGCCGCAACGATCATCTTTCGCCTGTCAAACCCCGAGGATGCGAGCAGGCTCGGGGTCACAGTGGAGCGGGACGGACAGGTGAAGATAAGCACCGAGACCCCAACTCGGGACCTTCACCGCCTCACCGGTGACGCGATCGCCGCCGGAGTCGAGCTCAATGCCTTGCAGGTCCTGCGACCCTCCCTCGAAGACGCCTACCTGGAGTTGATTGGACATCATGAGACCGAATCCCAGAATTGAAGAGCGCCTCGCCTCGACTCACCTGATTTGGCTGACCACGGTCACGCCCGAACGCGTTCCCCTGCCCTCACTGGTGTGGTTCTGGTGGGACGGGGGGTCGTTCCTGATCTACTCCCGGCCTGACATGCCGAAGTTGAGCAACATCGAGGCGAACCCTTCGGTTTCACTGAACCTAGACGCCATGGGGCGGGGCACGGAGGAGGTGACGATCATCGGTGGCCTCGCCGAGATCGACAGAGCTCTGCCCTCTGCCCTGGAGCACCCCGAGTACCTGGCCAAGTACCGGGACCTGATCGAGAACGAGCTCGAGACCACCGTCGAGCAGTTCAGCGCCACGTACTCGGTCCCGATCAGGGTGACACCGACCTCGACCAGGGTTTGGTAGCAGGTGGCGATACCCGTCTCTCTGGTCCGGTCTGAGGCCGGTGTTCAGACCAAGATCTTCTTCAGAACACCGATCGCGGCGTTCTTCACCCTGGCGTTCCCCCTCTTTTTCCTGCTCTTGATCAACCTCCTGAACTCGGGGGTCACCATCGATTCGATGGGTGGGATCTCCATCGCCCAGTTCACGACTCCGGGCATCGCGGTGTTCGGGATGGTCACCGCGACCTTCACCAACCTGGCGATCAACACCGCGAACGCCCGTGACAGCGGAGTGTTGAAGCGGGTTGTGTCGACCCCGGTCCCCATGCCCGTCCACCTCGCGGGTCGGCTCCTCTCAGCAGTGCTCATCGGCCTGCTCTCGGTCGTGATCATGCTCGCCGTGGGCGTGGTCCTGTTCGGTGTCCAGATGCCGTGGGGCGACCTCGTCGAGGTAGCGCTGCTCATGGCTTTGGGCGCAGCCACCTTCTCCGCCCTGGGACTGGCGGTGGCGGCGATGTCGCCCAACGCCCGGTCGGCGCCGGCGTTGGCCAACGCCTTCATCCTCCCCCTCGCCTTCATCTCCGGGATCTTCTTCCCCCTGGAAGGGGCTCCCCAGTGGCTGCAGACTGTCGCCGGGCTGTTCCCGCTTCAGCCCTTCGCCAGTTCGGTGGTCGACATCTTCAACCCCACGCTCGACCCTCCCTTCCCGTGGCGGGCGGTCGTCGGTCATGTCGATATGGCTCGCGATCGGGACAGTCGTGGCAATTCGCTCGTTCTCCTGGGAGCCAAAGGCAGGGGGGAGCCTCAGAGGCTCCGACTGATCAGTCGCCTTCGGTCTCGTTGACGCCGATCGATATGTAGCCGCACTCGTTGCAGATGTGGCGGATGATCCCGATGCCCCCCGGGGCCTCGACGAATTCGTGCTCGTGGGCTCCCTTGTTCCTGACGAAAGCAGCTCGAACCGCCCCCAGCAGGCCGGATTTGTCGCCGGCGACCGGTGTCGTCACCGCGAGAGCAGGCTCTCGGGGCTGGGGCGATGGCGCTGCCGGCGCCGTCACTGTTTCGAAGGCTCCTATGTCGATGACCAGGCGAGGAGGTGGCTCCGGGGCCCTGACCTGGGGAACGGGTTCCGGCTCCGGCTCCGGCTCCGGTTCCGGCTCCGGTACGGGTTCCGGCTCCGGTACGGGTTCCGGCTCCGGTACGGGTTCCGGCTCCGGTTCAAACACCGGTTCGACCTCCACCTCGGGCTCGAAGACCGGCTCCGGCTCTACCTCGGGCTCCGGGACCGGTTCGACCTCCACCTCAGGCTCGAAGACCGGCTCCGGCTCTACCTCGGGCTCCGGGACCGGTTCGACCTCTAGCTCAGGCTCGAAGACCGGCTCGGGCTCGGGTTGGAAGGCGTCCACCGCGTCGAGGTCCGGTGCGGCAGCCTCGGTAGGGGGCCGTCTCGAGACCAACCCGGGACCAGGTCGAAGCATCTGCTTGCCCGGGCCGGCCTCCGGCTCTGACCGGGCAACGGGAGCGGGCTCTTCCATCGGTTGGGGCGCGATCGGAGCAACCGGAGCGAAAGACTCGGCGATCGCTGCCTCTCGCGGTTGGTATGGGCGAACCTCGTACTCGACCTCTTCGACCTCGGCCAACTCGGCTTCGTCGACGCTGTTCGCATAGACCTCGAGGTTGGCGAGCATCGCCTGTCGGAGCTCGGCAATGCGTGATGGGCGGGTGCCGCGTCGGGATCGGCCCACTGCAACCATGCGACGGGGAATCGTCATCGCCTTGTATCGGGCCCACACCTCCGCCATGTGGTCGACTCCCTTGTAGGCGAAGTCGACGGGCTCATCGGCGATGAAAGTTATCTCGTCGCCGTCGAGTGAAACCGAGAAGGCGGCAGAGACCAGGCGTGATGCACGCACGTCGAAAAGCGACCATCTCCCCAGTGATTCCCCTTCGAGGAGCACCTCTGCCTGGCCCTCCTCCACGAGGAAGATGGCGGGAACGCCGGGATGATCGACTTCCGGAACCCTGACCTGTCCGGTGAATCTCACCGTATCACCGTCTTTTTCTTGCCCCCGCCCGCACCCGTGCCAGGATTCACGATCCCATCACGGTGGGGAAAGTCAAGGAAAGATTCACCCGTACGCATCGAGGGGTGGGCAGCTGCAGACGAGGTTTCGGTCCCCACGCGGCCCGTCGACACGGCCTACCGGGGGCCAATACTTGTCACGCAACGGGTCGCGGCTCGGAAATCCGGCAACAGTTCGAGAATAGGGGTGCTCCCATTCGTCGGCCCCAACCGCCTCGGCGGTGTGCGGTGCATTGACAAGGGGGTTGTCGTCCCGCGGCCATTCGCCGCTCTCGATCTTCCCGACTTCCTCGGCAATCGAGATCATCGCATCGCAGAACCTGTCCAACTCGGCCAGGCTCTCCGATTCGGTGGGCTCGATCATCAATGTCCCGACGACCGGAAAGGAGAGGGTGGGCGCATGGAAGCCGTAGTCGGCAAGACGCTTGGCCACGTCCTCCGCGTCGACCCCGGTGGCCTTGGCGATGTGCCGCAGGTCGATGATGCACTCGTGGGCTACCCGTCCACTCGATCCCGTATAGAGCACGGGGAAATAGGGGTCCAGGCGGCGCGCCACGTAGTTCGCTGAGAGGATGGCGACCTCCGTCGCCCTGCGCAGGCCATCTCCGCCCATCAGCCTTATGAAGGAATACGGGATGGGGAGTATCCCGGCCGAACCGTAGGGGGCGCCCGAGATCGGCCCGATGCCCGGGGATGGCCCGGCATCCGGATCGAGCGGGTGGTTTGGCAAGAAGGGGGCGAGGTGGGCGCGAGCCCCGACCGGCCCCACGCCGGGGCCCCCACCGCCATGGGGGATGGTGAAGGTCTTGTGCAGGTTGAGATGGCCGATGTCTGCACCGAGGTCGACCGGTCTCGCCAGACCGACCATGGCGTTGAGATTTGCGCCGTCGACGTACACCTGGCCTCCGTTGTCGTGCACCAGCACCGTGGCCTCGAGAATGCCCTCCTCGAAGACCCCATGGGTCGAGGGGTAGGTGATCATCAGCGCTGCAAGGCGATCCTGAAACTCGGCCACCTTCCGCTCGAGGTCTTCGAGGTCGACGTTCCCGTCGCCGGCGGTGGCCACGACGACGACCTTCATCCCTGCCATCACCGCCGAGGCAGCGTTGGTCCCGTGCGCCGAAGCCGGGATCAGGCAGACGTCTCGCTGACCATCGCCTCGAGCCTCGTGATAGGCGCGTATGGCCAGCAGGCCGGCGAACTCCCCCTGTGACCCGGCATTCGGCTGGATCGAGACCACGTCATAGCCGGTGAGCGAGGCGAGCATGCCCTCGAGGTCGTCGATCAAGTCCCGATAGCCCGCGGCCTGGCCGGGCGGCGCATACGGATGAAGCCGGCCGAACTCCGGCCAGGTGATCGGGACCATCTCCGTGGTGCCGTTCAACTTCATGGTGCACGACCCCAATGGGATCATCGAACGGTCGAGCGCGAGGTCGCGATCGGAAAGTCGCCTCAAATAGCGAAGCATCTCGTGCTCGGAGCGATACCTGCTGAACACCGGGTGGGTCAAGAACTCCGAGCTCCTCTTCAGACCGATGGGTATGCCGGACTCGGCGGCGGCGTCCAGGCCTTCGACGCCGAAGGCGGCGAGCACCTGATCGACCATTCGGGACGTAGTGGTCTCGTCGAGTGCGATCCGGACCAGGTCGTCGCCGGCACGCCCCAGATTCACACCGTGCTCGAGGCCGTTCCTGAGGACTTCTTCGGAGCCTTCGGGGGCCCTTACGGTCAATGTGTCGAACCAGGAGTCGTTGACGACCTCGCGGCCACCGCGCGCCAGGGCGCTTGCCAGCCGCGAGGTGAGGCCATGCACCTCCCCGGCGATGTCGGCCAATCCTTCGGCCCCATGCCAACACGCATAGAGCCCGGCCATGACGGCCAGCAGGACCTGGGCGGTGCACACATTCGAGGTCGCCTTCTCTCTCCGTATGTGCTGTTCCCGGGTCTGCAATGCGAGCCGGTAGGCGACATTGCCTTCGCGATCGGCCGATACGCCGACGAGCCGGCCCGGCAGCCCCCGTGCCATCTCCTCACGGGTGGCGATGAATCCGGCATGAGGGCCGCCGTATCCGAGGGGCACCCCGAACCGCTGCGCCGAGCCCACCGCGATGTCTGCTCCGAACTCACCCGGTGGGGTGAGCATGGTCATAGCCAGCAGGTCGGTGGCCACCGCCACCAGAGATCCATCGGAGTGCATTCTCTCGACCAGCTCGCGATGGTCCTCCACCGCCCCTGACGACCCCGGATACTGGATGAGCGCGCCAAAGGCAGCGCCGGGCTCGACCCCGTCGGACAGCATCCTGATCTCGACCCCGGCAGCCCGTGCCCGGGTCCTGACCACCTCGATGGTGGGCAGGTGGCAGTCGTCGTCTACGTAGAAGACGTTCCGATCCGACTCGCCCAGTCGGCGGCACATGGCCATCGCCTCGGCGGCGGCCGTGGCCTCGTCGAGCAGGGACGCATTGGCAATAGCGAGCCCGGTGAGATCGGCGACCATCGTCTGGAAGTTGAGCAGTGCCTCCAGCCGACCCTGGGAGATCTCGGGTTGGTACGGGGTGTAAGCGGTGTACCAGGCCGGGCTTTCCAGGACGTTCCGCTGGATGACAGGCGGCGTGATGGTGTCGTGAAACCCGAGACCAATCAGCGATGGGACCACCTCGTTGCGCGAGGCGATCTCCCTCAATTCCTCGATGACCTCTGCCTCAGTGATCGCGTCGGGGAGGTCGATGCCATGCGATGCGAGGATCGCCGGGGGGATGGTCTCGGCAGATGAGGACTTCGAGACTCGCCGCGCCAACCGTGGCCAACATCTTCTCGATGTCGTCGGGCCCGGGCCCGATGTGGCGGTCGGCGAATCGCTCTCTGGGGTTGGGCATCAGTCTCCTCAGGCTGTCAGCCCTCCCCCGCTGTCGTCACCTCCAGCGGTGCCTCAACCGAATGGTCCACGTGCCTGAGAGTTTCCGGGGAGGAGTTGCCCCTTCGGCGCCCCGCAACTCGGGGCTCTCCCATTCGGTGTCGTTGGCAGCACCATGATAAGGCGATCCGATCGACTCGCTGGAAGATGTCTCATAGAGATCTGGCAGCGGTTACTTTGCCGTCCGGTCCGGTCGGTCTCCGACCGGTGCCAACCCCAACAACCCGGGGCCCTCAGCTGACGAGCCACCCCAATGCGTCAGGCTGAACACCGGCCCCGGCGTCCCTCTTCGGGAGGGACCTCGAGGGGCTCCGGTACCCCCACCGGAGCCCCTCCTTTTCTCCTGATTCAGACGTTGAAGCGAAACTCGACGACGTCGTCGGGACGCATCACGTACGCCTTGCCCTCGGTCCGGACCAGGCCTCGAGACCGAGCATCGACCCAGGATCCGATTTCGGCGAGCAGTGGGTAGTCGATCACCTCGGCGGCGATGAACCCGCGCTGGAAGTCGGTGTGGATGACACCTGCGGCCTCGGGCGCGGTGGCGCCGGTACGCACGGTCCAGGCCCGGGCTTCCTTGTCGCCGACCGTGAGGAAGCTCTGCAGCCCCAGGGCCCCGTATGCCGCGCCGATCACCGCGTGGAGCCCGGGCTCGGCCTGCCCGACGGACTCGAGCAATTCGAGTCGCTCCTCACCCGATAGCTCGTTCAAGTCGGCCTCGAGTTGCGCGTCGAGGAACAGCGCGCCCGCCGGAGCCACCAGCCCGGCCAAGGACTCTCGACGGCCCGGATCCCCGAGCAGGGCGAGGTCGCTGTTGAAGACGTAGATCACCGGTTTCGCAGTGAGAAGGTGGAGGTCGGCGAACTCGGCGAGTGGAGCCTCTGAGACCCGGCTGATCATCCGTCCGGAGGCCACGATGTCCCGGAGTTGTTGCAGCATCCCAACGCGGGTGGAGAGGCTGCGATCGATCGTGGCCTCTTTCGCCAGGCGGGGCAACCTCCGGTCGATGGTCTCGAGATCGGCCAGAGCCAGTTCGGTCTCGATCACCTCGATGTCACCGGCGGGATCCTGCCCCGATCCGACCTGGACCACGTTCTCCGAGTCGAAGGCGCGCACCACGTGGCATATGGCGCTGACGTCCCTGATGTTGGCCAGAAACCGGTTGCCAAGGCCCTCGCCCTCGCTGGCTCCCCGGACCAGGCCGGCGATGTCGACGAAAGTCACCGTCGCCGGGATGGTCCGCTTGGAGCCGAAGATCGACGCCAGCGCGGTCGAGGCGCGAGTCGGGTATCGGGACGACACCGGTGTTGGGCTCGATGGTGGCGAACGGGTAATTGGCCGCCAGGACCCCGGCATTGGTCAGAGCGTTGAACAAGGTGGACTTGCCGACGTTGGGAAGTCCCACGATCCCGATCGAGAGACTCATGGCCAACGCAGGTTAGGAAGCGCGCGCATCCAATTGGTCAGAGGTCTATCGCTAGCGTGCCGTGATGGAGCGAATCGCGGTCATCGGCGCCGGTTCTTGGGGCACCACGATCGCCTGCCTTGCCGCTCGATCCACTCCCACCGTTCTCTGGGCCCGGCGGGGAGAGCTTGCGGCCGAGATCAACGACCGGCGGGAGAACACCCGGTACCTGCCCGGTCTGGCGATACCCGACCTGCTCACGGCAACCGACGACATTGAAGATGCGGTCGCAGGTGCCTCGGCCCTGGTCATGGCGGTCCCGTCACACGGGTTCCGGGCGGTCTATGGCGAAGCCTCGGCAGCACTGGCGACCGACGTCCCGGTGCTGTCGCTGACCAAGGGCATCGAGCAAGAGACCCTGGCCACCATGACCCAGGTGGTCGCCGAATCCTCCCCGGAGAAGGACCGGCGCCGGACCGGGGTGCTCACCGGGCCCAACCTGGCGAGTGAGGTGGCGGCGGGCCAACCGACTGCCGCCGTTATCGCGATGTCCGACCTGGAGACCGCTCGCCAACTTCAGGAAGTCTTCATGGGACCGACTTTCAGGGTCTATACCCATGACGACGTCGTCGGCTGCGAGTTGGGCGGAGCGCTCAAGAACGTGATGGCGATCGCCGCCGGGATGTCCGATGGCCTCGGGTTCGGGGACAACACCCGGGCGACGCTCATCACCCGGGCGCTGGCCGAGCTGACCCGGCTCGGGGTCGCCCTCGGTGGCCGTCCCGGGACCTTCGCCGGCCTGGCCGGGATGGGCGACCTGATCGCCACATGCATCTCCACGGCCAGCAGGAACCATCAGGTCGGTGTAGGCCTGGCTGTCGGCAAGTCTCTGGACCAGGTGGTGGCCGAGATGGAGATGGTTGCCGAAGGAGTCAAGACGACGCGGGCGGTTCTCGACCTTTCGGACGCGCGCCGGGATCGAGATGCCGATCGCCACCCATGTCGGCTATGTCCTTTACGACGGCCTGGACCCCAAGGAAGCCGTGCTCCGCCTGATGAGCAGGGAAGCCAAGCCGGAAGACTGAAGCCCTTCACGGGGTTGATGCAACCGGAACGCTCCGATCGGGGTTCTACCCACATGGAAGGAATTACGTGTCGAATCGCATCCTGATCACCTCGCACGGCACGAACCGGGAAGCGTTCAGTGGGCGCGACTGGGGCCTGTTCCTCGCCTTGTCCGCGATCTGGGGGTCGTCGTTCCTGTTCATGGCAATCGGCCTCGACGCCTTCCACCCCGGCCTGGTGACCTGGCTCAGAGTCGGATTCGGCGCAGCCGCAGTGGCCGCCATCCCGCGAGCCCGGCAATCGTCGATACCACGGTCCGAGCGCCCACGAATCTTCACCCTCGGCCTCATCTGGATGGCGATTCCCTTCGTCATATTCCCCATCGCCCAACAATGGATCGATTCGGCGGTGGCCGGGATGCTCAACGGCTCCACCCCGATCTTCACCGCCATCGTGGCGTCGGTGCTGTTGTGGCAACTCCCCGGACGGCTCCAGATCGCCGGGCTCCTGGTCGGCTTTGCCGGCATCCTGGCGATAGCACTTCCCTCGGCGGGCGAGGCCACCACCGCGGCCATCGGCGTCGTCTTGGTGATATTCGCCACTGTTTGCTACGCCTTCGCCACCAACATCGTCGCCCCACTCCAACAGAAGTACGGCTCGCTCCCGGTGCTGGCCAGGGTGCAATGGACCGCCCTGGCCCTGGTCACACCGTATGGGATCTACGGGCTCACCCAGTCGAGCTTCGCCTGGCCATCACTTTTCGCGATGCTCGCGGTTGGTGTGCTCGGCACCGGTCTGGCGATGGTGATGATGGGAAGCCTCGTGGGGAGCGTCGGGCCAACCCGGGCCACCTTCATCACCTATCTGATCCCGGTGGTGGCTCTCGTCCTCGGTGTCGTTTTCCGCGACGAAGTCGTGTCACCGATATCCATCGCCGGTATCGGCCTGGTTATCGGTGGAGCATTGCTCGCCTCGCGGCGTGAGACCAGCAGGAGCGTATGGCCGCCCTCCTCGTCGAGGGCGAGACCGGCTGAATCAGGCCGCCGCCGCCGCGGAGCGCAGCGCCCGGATCACCAGGTCGCGATCGCCGAGCCGTCGACGCAACTCACGCTCCAGGCCCCCGATCGGATAGAGGTTCTGTGGGGCGCGGCGGGTCTTTGTGGCGTGCCGAGGCGAAGCGGGGCAGGCTCGCCGATACCAGGTGTGCCACCCGCGCCGCGTCGGCGACAGTCATGTCGGCCTTCACCTCGCACCGAACCAACCCACCAGCCGGCCCAGCGCCATTGGCAAGCCGCAGGTACCACGAGAAGCGGCTCCAGGACGTAGTGGTGAGGAATAGCGGTGTCCTGTGCCCCACCGGGAGAGTCCCCAGAGTCGCCCGGAGCTCGTCGGGGAGGTACTGCACGTGCTGTGTCTTGACATATCCGACCGCGCCCTCGAGGTGCCTGCGGTGCGACAGAGGCCCGTCGACCACGACCAGCGCCGCGTCCGAATGCTCCGCGGCGACCTCGCCCTCGAGATCGCCCATCCTCTCCTGAATCCCGAGCCAGAGCTCCTCCGGTGTCGATCCCTTGGTGCTCATCACCTCGTAGCGGCCGATGCTGGTGTCGACTTCATCGGCGCCGACGCTGGTGAATATGCCGCGGCGGACGCTGCTGCCGCGACCACTCGGGCATCGCCATTGCAGCGGACTGCACCGGCAGCGAAAGTGGCTGCGAGCCCGAATCCGGGGAACAAGCCTTCGCGATCGATCCACAAGTTGGCATCGACCCGACGCACGCCGTCGACGAAGAGGATGTCGCCGGCCGGCTCACACTCGGGGAGCAGCGGACGCCAGTTTTCTGGTGTGAGCTCAACCGAAGGGTCGACCTTGTCGGTCGAATCGGCGAGATCGGCGTCCGACGGCGCCCCGTAGTCCGGATCCCAGGCTTCGACTGTGAAATTCACGATGCCTTCCTCTCCACCGATGACGTCTCGGCGCTCTTCGTAACTTCGAATCGAACCGGGATCCGCTCCGACAACTCCTGGACGTGGGTGACGATGCCCACGGTTCTCCCACCACTTGCCAGCTCGTCGAGCACCGACGCGACGACGTCGATGGATTCCTGGTCGAGCGAGCCAAAGCCCTCATCGAGGAGCACACACTCGAGTCGCGAGGTGGTGCCGGTGAGCTCGGCGAGCTGCTCCGCCATGGAGAGCGACAGCGAGAGCGCGACGAGAAAGGTCTCACCTCCCGAGAGTCCCCGCGTCGTCCTCCTCAGGTCGGCATTGCGATGGTCGACGACCTCGAACTGGCTCTTGTTGGCGGTCAACGAATAGGCACCGCCGGTCAGCTCATGGAGGAGGAGGTTCGCCCCTTCCACCAAGGTGTCCATGGCCTCCTCGAGCAGCCAGGCCTCGAAGTTGTTGGACTTGAGATGAGTCCCCAAGGAGGCAGCCACCCGCGCTCGCGATGGACTCGGCCTCGAGCTGCTTCTCGAGGTCGGCGGCCTCGGCAAGAGATTTCTCCAGTTCCTGGATCTCGGCTCGGCGGCGCTCCTCCGCCAGTGCGAGGTGGGCCTCGGGCGAGCCATTCGCCTCCACTCCCAGGGCCTCCAACCAGGCTTGCATCGCACTCGATGCCTCACCGGCCTCCGCCTCTTTCACAGCGGCGACCGCGGCCAATCCTTCGAGTTCCACATTCCGACGTTCGACCTCGGCAACCCGCCACGCCTCGAACGCCTGCCAGGCCTGGACCGGGTCGTCTCCGGGGATCGGCGGCCGCTCCGCCGAGACGACGTCCCTGGCGTTGAGAAGCGCCTCGAACAAACCCGAGGACCGAGTCGAGAGCTCGGTCATGCGAGAACGCGCCTCCTCGGATTCCTTGTGCGCACGCTCGAGCTCCGCCTCGATCTCCGCTCTGCGCTCGATCAGCTTCCCCAAACCGGCGATCGCCTCATCGACCTCGTCGGAGCTCGGACCACCGGCGAGGAGCGCCTCGATCTCGGATGCCTGTCGATCGAGGCCTTTGGCCTCGCCCTCGGCTCCCTTGAGGCGGTCCCGCGCCTCGGAGGCCCGTGACTCGAACGCGGCGAGCTCCTGAGCCATGGCGTCCATCGACTCGCACGGCCCGTCGTCTTCCGGAGGGATCTCACCGACCACGGCCAGGCACACCGGGCAAGGCGCGCCGAGAACGAGGTCCCGCCGTACGACATGGGCGGCATGATCCCGGCGCAGGACGGCGACATCGGCCTGTCCCTGGGCGAGGGCCGAGTTGGCCTGAGCCAGGTCGCTCCCCAGGGCATCCAGGTCGAGAGCGGTCCGTTCGGCAGCGATGCCCGCCAGCCGGGCTCTGCTCTCACGCAACGATTCGAGCTGCGAAAGCGGGGCGTGGCCGGCGATGGCCTCGCCCACCTCGCCCCTCGTCGCCTCCAGCTGCGCCATCGACTCCGACACGGCTTCGAGGCGCGTCGACACCCCGAGTCGATCCTGTTCCAGTGTCGCCAGGTCTTCCGGCTGAGAAATCGACTCCAGACGCTCGACACTCTGGGCAGCAGCCACCCGGGCTGCCGTCGCCGCGGCGTGCGCCGACATGACGCGTTCCAGTTGCTCGGCCTTAGCCGGGAGCTCGAGGCGGGCTTCCGACACAGCTGCAAGTCGATCCCGTGCCTCGTTTACCTGCTCGGCTGTGGGCACGTCGAGCTTGGCCAGGCTCTCCTCGATTGCCTGTGCCCTCCCCTCGGATGTCTTGGCCCTCCCGTTGGCAAGCTGCATCACCCTCTCGAAGAGGCCGATGTCGAGCAAGGCCCGCAGCAACGCCTGCCGGTCACTCGGCTTGTCGGTCAGGAAGTCGGCAAAGGCGCCCTGGGGCAGCACGACGGCCTTGGTGAACTGCTCATAGGTCAGGCCGAGGAGCTCGGTGACCTTTTGTGTCACCTCGTCGGCTCCCCGGGCAAGCACCTCTCCGCCGCTGCCTCGCTCCAGGCTGGCCTCTGAAGTGGTTGCCCCCGACTTGGTGCGCTCGACGAGACGGGCCGCGGTGAATGCCTCCTCGCCGACCATGAACTCGAAAGCAACCCTGGCCCGATCGGCCCGAGCCGAGATCACCGGAGCAACTGATCGACGGTCATCGAGCCGGGGGATCGTCCCGTACAGGGCGAAGATCATCCCATCGATGACACTCGACTTGCCGGCCCCGGTGGGACCGGCGAGGACGAACAGATCGGCGTCGGTGAAGTCGACCTCGGTCCGCTGCCGGTAGGCGAGGAAGCCCTCCAGGATCAGGCGGCGCGGCCTCAATGCGCGATCGCCTCCTCTTCCAGCTCCTGGAACAAGTCGAGTACCGCGGGATCGTCGACTCCTCTGTGCGACAGATAGGTGGCGAAGAGGTCGAGCGGCGATCTCCCTGCCCGGGTCACCCGCTCCACCGGCCGACCCTCCTCGGACCGGGCCAGGATCACGTCCACCGCGCCTGGGACCGCGGCCCGGACCTCCTCATTGAGCCCGGCACGGGCCTTTTCGTCGAGGACGACCTTGACGAAGGCACCCTCCAACTCGGGCGCCATTGCGATCACCTGCTCCATGGTGCCGGTGACTTCGACCAACCTGGTGCCGGTCGTTATCGGGACGCCCTCGACGGAAGCCGGCTTGCCGGCCTCCGCCTCGACTATCAGCACGCCTTTCTCGTCTCCTACCTCGCCGAAGTCGAGCTGCATCGGAGAGCCGCTGTACCAGACCGGCGCCGGCGCCGGGACCCGCTGTTGGCGGTGGAGGTGCCCGAGGGCGACGTAGGTCAGGTGCCCGGGGAAGGCTTGCGGAGGGATGTCGTATCCCATGATGTGAGACTCCCGCTCGCCTCCGCCTGTGGCCGCCCCGTAGACGAAGGCATGACCGATTGCGATGTTCACCGTGTCGAGGCCCATGTCGGCCGTCAGAGCCTCGATGATCCTCCTCAGCCGCTGCTCGTACGTCTGGACGTGCTGATCGGGATCGAGATCCATGATCTGCTCTGCCTTGATGATCCCCCTTTGCGACACGAAGGGGATGAATGCGGCGCGCAGGCCCAGAGAGTCGAGGGTGACCACGCCACCGTCGGCGGATGGGGTGGGCCGGGCCACGACCCGTATCCGGCCCAGGTCGAGCAGTGGCTTGACGGCGTCGAGGCGCGCCGCATTGTCGTGATTGCCACCCACTACCAGGACCGGGCCCACCTCGGCCAGGTCGAGCAAGGCCCGGTAGACGACGGCCTCGTCCTCCGGCGACGGCGAGGTGATGTCGAACAGGTCGCCCGCCACCACGGTGGCGTCCACAGCGCGGTCGCGGGCGATGCCCGCGATCTCATCGAGCACCAACCGATGCTCCTCGGTCCGGGAACGGCCGCGGATCTTCCTACCCACGTGCCAATCGGAGGTATGGAGCAGCTTCATTTGACCGTTGTCACCGTCATCCCTCCGATCGTAGGACCGGGGTGGGACAGATCCTGGGACTACGACAGGCCCGAGAAGGGGTCGGCCGGCCCGCCGTTGGAATCGATCAGTGCCCCCGCCTCGGAAGCCCTGGTCGCCCAGGCGGGGAAGGGAAATTCGAGGACCAGCGGCACCGGGAGCTCGGGTTGGGCGAGGAGCATCGTCCCTGGCTTGAGGATCGTTGCCCGCTGCCTCTGAGCGGCTGGGAGGAAGCCGTACTCCTCACGCGATGCCTCGGCGGAGTCGAGGCGCCCCACCACCCGAATCGAGGAGTTGGCGATGATGCGTCGCTCCACCTCGGAGGCCGTCTGCTGCGCCCCGATCAGGATGACCCCGAGCGACCGCCCCCGCTCTGCCACGTCGAGGAGGACCTCCTTGATTGGGCTGGCGCCCTCCCTCGGTGCGTACTTGTTCAACTCGTCGAGTACCAGGAACAGCAACTCCTCCGACTGTCCGGCGTTCTCCTTCTCTTCGAAGGTGCGCCTCACGGTGACTCCCACCACGAAGCGCTTGGCACGGTCGTTCAGGTTGTGAAGGTCGACCACCGTGACCTGATGGCCCTGGACGTCGATTCCGTGGCGCTCTGGATTGGCGATGTCACCCCTGATCAGGCGCTCGACGTGTCGCACCGAGCCCTGGAGGCGGCGGACAAAGGCGTTGACCGTCCCCTGCCCGATGTGGGGCCCGGCCCACTCGCTGTTCGAGTCGTCCTGTTGCACCTTGCGGGTGATGAGATCCACGAGGTCGCGAAACGTGCGCACCGTCTCACCCTCGACCCGCACCGAGCCTCCGTCGGCCGGCTCGGCGTGCCTGAGCTGGGCCATGACGTTGTACACGACCATCGTGTACTGAGCCCGTTCGTCCTCGGCGTCGGCGAAGAGAAACACCATGAGGTCCTCGTGGCAGAACTCGGCCAGGGTCCAGAAGAACGAGGTGATGTCGGAGCGGGAGCTCACTTCGGCGACCGCCCGATCCGAGCCCGCGCGGGGCGGGGCAAACAAGCCCACCGAGGCGAATGGCTGTGCCGGGAGACCGAGGTCCTTGTAGCGGCGCCTGGCGTCGTCATCGAGGTTGAGGTTGGGCCGATCGATGTGGAGCAGGTCCTCGCCCTTGACGTTGAAGATCAAAGCCTTGGTGTTCACGGCCGCGGCTCCGAGCACTTCCGACGTGAACAGCGAGTGGAGGAGGAAGGTGGCATAACTGGTCTTGGTGGCCACTCCCGAGACACCTGAGATGTTGACGTGGGCGCCCCGCTGCCCGTTGAGAAACTCGAAATTGGCGAACAGCGGCTCACCATTGCGGGAGGCCCCGACCGGGAAGCGGCGATCCATGCGGTCGAAGAAGAGGGCCTGGTCGCGCTCCAACCCTTGGGCCCTGCGCACCGGCTGGCCGGGACGAGGAGGCACGAAGATCTCGGGCTCGATGCGTGTTGCCGTGATCTGAGCCGCCTCCACGACCTCAGCGGGAAGCACGCCGGCCTCGATGAGGAACACATCGGAGTCGAAACGGGCGCCTTCGTGACGAGCCCTCACCTGGCTCACCGTCCCGAATATCTTGACCATCTCCCCGGAAGGCAAGACCCGCTCCAGCGCAACGACGTCGTCCAGCTCGAGGTACTCCCCATCGGCGACACCCACCCAGAACTCGAGCGGCGTGGCATCGACGGTCCCGATCACCCGGCCGACCATCTCTTCCATCAGTGCCGAGAGTAGACCTCGCCAGTGACAGGAACCCGTCTCGTAGGGTGACTCCGGTGAGCCTCGTGGTGTTCCCGTTCAAAGATGAGGATCTCGGCGTCGTGTCCGCCAATCTGAGGACCGCGGCTGCCCACGACCGCGTCGAAGAGGTGTGGGCCATCGCGGCACCGGACAGCACGGTCGCCATCGAAGTCACCGTGGATGCCGAACAGGTCGCCGCCGGCTCAGGCAAGCCGGTGCGCGTAATACCCCAGCAACGGATCGGCCTGCTCCGACCCGGCAAGGGCGACGCCATGAACACCGCGATCGGCATCGCGGCGAGCGAAGGCAGGGACCGAGCCCATTTCTTCGATGCAGATATCACCAACTTCGACCACTCTTGGATCGACGGCGCCGAGGAAGCTGCCGACCGGGGATACGGAGTAGTCCGCCACCGGTTCCCGCGGGCGGCGACTGATGCCATGATCACCTGGATGGTCACCAGGCCGAGCCTGGCCCTCCTCTTCCCCGGCACCTTCCTGCCCCGGCTCGACCAGCCACTGGGAGGCGAGCTACTGCTGACCGGTCCCGCGCTCCGACCAACTGGCGGGATCAGAGCGGGTCCGAGCCCGCTCCGACTGGGGCATCGACACTGTGATCACGCACGCCACCGCGGTGATGGGGCTCGGGATGTTCGAGCACCACGTCGCCGACGGGAAGCGGCACAGCCTCTACGGCTCCCTGGAGGAATTGCGCCCAATGCTCGTCGAATGCCTCAGAGCTGCCGCCTCTTTGCGCGGCCTTCCCGGCCCAGATCCCTCGGCGCGACATGGCAGCGACCCTCCTGGCCCCAGTCCCGCCAGACCTGCTCACCACGGTCGCCTATGACCTCGTTGAGACGACTGCACTTCTCTCCTCGCCTCTGGTCCAGGGCGAGAGTGACCTGATCTCGCAGATGCCAGAACCGAATCTCATCGCGCGACTCGCCGATCCGGGTCGACCAGAGCCGAACCTCATGGACGAGAAGGCATGGCAGCGGTCCTTGGTCTTCCTGCTCGATCGATTTCGACAAGGGGAGCCGGCGTGGGAGTCGTTGGCCTTCCGGCTTTGGCTGCACCGGGTGATCGCCTACACCACGGAATGGGTGCCCCGGGGATATGCCGCTGCCATCTCGCACCTGGAAGAGACGATCCGCGATTTCGAGGCAACATCCGACCAGCATTGGCCCGCATGACCCTCGCAGTCGTTGTGGTAATCGCAGTCCTCGGCGGCCTCGCCGGGGCCCTTCAGTCCCAGTTCCTCGGAGTCATGGAACAGCGGGTGGGGACCCTGGCATCCACGTTCGTTACCTACGGAGGTGGTGGGCTCGCCATCACCATCCTGATGCTCGCCTTTCAGGGTGGGAAGCTCTCGGAGCTCCGGGCCCTCCCCTGGTGGGCCTTCACCGCCGGGCTCATGGGGCTCGTGGTGGTCGCTTCCCTCGGAGTCAGCGTCTCACGCCTCGGGCTCGGCGCCGGGCTGACACTGTTCACCGGGGCCACTCTGGTCCTGGGGGCCCTCATCGAGCATTTCGGCTGGTTCGGGGAAGCGAGGCCGTTGGACGGCCCCCGTCTCCTCGGGATCGCGATGGTGATCTTCGGCACCTGGCTCGTGGTGAGAGGCTGACCTACCCGAGAGCGATCGCGGTCATCGCCAACAGGGCGAGGACCATCCCCAGCACCTGGCGAGGCAGAAGGTGCTCGGAGTTGACGACCCTTGCCAGCAGCACGGTCACCGCCGGATAGAACTCCGAAGCAACCGCGGCCAACGCAAGGGAGCCGGCACGGACCGCGAACAGCAGCGAGACGTTGGCGGTGACGTCGAAGAGCCCGCTCACCGCAACGTACCGAAACGGGACTTGCCGGGGCCCGGTCACCTTCCAGTACCCGGCAGCGGCGATCAGAAGGATGACGATGATGGACGCACCCCGCGAGGCGATCAGGGGAAGCAGGTTCGATCCCTCCGATGTGAGCCGGAAGATCGTGGTGAAGCCTCCGAACCCGAGGCCGGCGACGGCGCCGTACCAGAACCCGCCACGCGGCACCTCTCCGGGATCGGCAACCCAGGCGCACAGCATCACCGCGGGTAGGGCGAGCAGGACGCCGACCCAGGCGATCAAAGACGGGCGCTCGCCACCGATCACCGCGGCAATGACCGGTATGGTCGCCCCGAGGGCTGCGGAAACCGGTGCCACCGCCGCGGCCCTGCCCCGGCTGAGACCGGCAAACAGGGCCACCAGCCCCACGGCCCCGGAGATCCCGGCCAAGGCCCCCAACCAATAGTCGGCGGCAGCCGCATCGCCGCCGACGATCAAGGCGACGATGGCGAGGATCGGGAAGCTGATCAGGCCGGCCCAGAGGACCACAGAGGCGGCAGACACCCGCTTCGCACCCTCGCCACCGAGAAAGTCGGCGACGCCATAGAGCAGGGAGCTGATCCCCCCAAAGACGACTTCCACCTAGGCGCCCGCCTCCGTTGACACCTCGTGACGCCCCATGGCCTCGAGGACGGATCGAATCGAAGCCGCCGACGCCTCGAGGGCCTGAGGGTCGACCGAGGAGGCTGCCCGGGAAAAGTCGAGGTCCCGTGCGCTGTCGATCGGCACCGTGTGGAGATGGAGATGGGGCACCTCGAGGCCGGCGATGACCAGGCCGATGCGCTCCGGGCGGAAGGCTTGCATCTGGGCCTTCCCGATGATGCGGGCGACCTCGTACAAGTGGGCGCCGAGCTGAGGCGGGCAGTCCAGCCAGTGATCGACTTCCTCCCGCGGCACCACCAGGGTGTGGCCCGGTCGCAGCGGGTTGATCGACATGAAGCCGACCGCCTGTTCGTCGCTCCAAACAAAGGTGCCGGGGATCTCGCCCCGAATGATCCTGGTGAACAGGGTTGGCATGAGTGGCGAGAGCCTATCTACGGCGGATCATCCGCCAGGAACCACCTGGAGCAGGGAATCGGTGGTGGTCAAATACATCTCACCCTGCCCATCGACGCCGAACCCGGTGACCCCTCCCGGGACACCTACCTGTTCGGTCCAGTCGCGCTCCTCGCTGATACCGTCGCCAAGGCGAAACGAGCGAAGCCACCCGCCGCAATAGTCGGAGTAGAAGTAATGCTCGTGGAGTTGTGGCATGGCCGGGCCGCGATAGACGATGCCACCCGTGATCGAACACGTACCGGCATCACCGTGCTCCACCTCGAGCACCGGCACCACCAGGCCATCGGTGTCGCAACTGCCCGCCGCTGCCTGGAAGCAGTGCAGGCCTTCGGTGATCGGCCAGCCGTAATTGAGGTCAGGTGCCAGTGTCTGGACGTTTAACTCTTCGAATTCGTCCTGACCGACGTCGGCGATGACGATCAGCCCCTCGTCGATCCAGAACCGCCACGGGTTGCGCAGGCCCATTGCGTATTTGAACGGAGCCGGGTCGCCATCCACGTGGATCTCGACCAAGCCGCCGAGGAGGGTGTCCGGGTTCTGCCCGTTCCCGAATCTGTCGTCGGCGCCGCCCCCGTCACCCAGTCCGAGGAGGAGGGTCCCGTCCGGCGTGAACTGGATCATTCCCCCGTTGTGGTTACGGGCCGGCTGCTCGACGGTGAGTAGGACCCGCTCGCTCGCAGGATCGGCCGCGGTGGGCGAGGTGAGGATGAACTCGGAGACAGTGGTGTCGCCGCTGTTGTCCGAGTAGTGGAGATATAGCCTCGGTTCGGACGGGTGCAGCGCGATCGACAGCAGTCCTTGCTCTCCCCGGTTCGTGACCTGATCGGAGATGTCGAGAACGGGCACCTCTGCGATCGCCGAGCCGTCAAAAGCCCAAACCCTCCCGTCCTTGGTTATGACGTAAGAGAGTGCCTCTCCGGGACGGGCCGTCATCTGCACCGGGAAGTCCATCTCTGCGACCGGTGCGTAGGCGAGGACGGTCTCGTCGAGACCCAAGGTCGAAGTGGTGGTGGACGGCGCGGCGGTGGTGGGCGGCGCCTCCGTGGTGACCACCCGGGTCGTGGTGCTGGATACCGCCTGGCTCGTCGTCGGTAGCTGCGCGGCGGAGGTGGTGCTGGCCTCACCGTCGGCGCTACATGCGACCAGCGAGATGACGATCAGGGCCCATGCCGCGCCGCATCGGCGCCAGGTTATGTCTAGCTTGCGACAACCGTGAGCAGCGGCGTCAAGAACGACCCGTCGTCGATTCGAGGCTGGGTCACCTACGACTGGGCGAACTCGGCCTATGCCACGACGATCCTTGCTGCGGTGCTCCCCGCCTACTTCGCCGCTGTGGTGGTCCCCGAGGGCGGAGTGGGCCTCTTCGGGAGGTCATGGACCGGTCAAGACCTATGGGCCATTGCCGTTGGCTTCGGCCCCCTTCTCATGTTCCTCGCCAGCCCCATCCTGGGGGCGATTGCCGACTATTCAGGCTCGAAACGGCGGTTCCTCACCGTCTTCGCCACTTGGGGAGCGGTATTCACCGCGCTCCTCTTCTTCTCCACGTCCGGTGATGTCGTCCTCACACTGGTGCTCTTCCTCCTCGCCCACCTCGGATTCGTCGGGGCCAACGTCTTCTACGACGCCTTCCTCCCCGACCTCACCACAGACGAGACCATCGACATGGTCAGCTCGCGCGGCTATGCCTGGGGCTATATCGGTGGCGGTGTCCACCTGCTGCTGTCATTGGCTCTCATCCAGGGCGCCGAGGCCGGGGCCATCCCGATCGATCCCGAGGTGGCCACCCGAATCGCGTTGGGCTCGGTTGGCCTCTGGTGGCTGGGTTTCTCGGTTTTGGCTTTCCGCCGCATCCCCGAGACCGGGAGCTCGTCTCTGCTCCCCGGCGAGCGGAGACCCGGCTGGCCGGAATACACGCGAATCGGGTTCACGCGCACCGTCAGGTCGGCGGGTCGAGTCTTCCGCAACCGGCCTCTGCTGGTGTTCGTCATCGCCTTCATCCTGTTCAACGATGGGGTACAGACCACTATCGCCATGGCCTCGATCTATGCCACCGAGACACTCGAACTGGGGATCACGATCGTGATCGTGGCTGTCCTGTTGGTGCAGTTCATCGCCTACTTCGGCGCCATGGCCTTCGGCCGCTATTCGATACGGGTCGGGACCAGAAAGGCACTTCTGACCAGCATCGTGATCTGGGCGGGGGTCACAGTCGCCGCCTTCTTCCTCCCGGTCGGGTCGGCCGGCCCATTCCTGGCCCTGGCTGTGCTGATCGGCTTCGTGCTCGGCGGGACCCAAGCGCTTTCCCGGAGCCTCTATGGCTCGATGATCCCCGAGGAGCAATCGGCCGAGTTCTATGGGTTCTTCTCGGTGTTCTCCAAGTTCAGCGCCATCTGGGGGCCATGGATATTTGCCATCGTCCGCCAGACAACGGGGTCGGCGCGGTGGGCGATCCTGTCGATTGCACTCTTCTTCATCGTTGGCGGAGCCCTGTTCGCGACGGTCGACATCGATCAGGCACGTGGCAATCGGGACTCCCTCCGCGCCACCGTCGCGGTCACTTAGGCTGGCGCGATGACCGACGACCCGTTGGGCGGGACTGCTCCCGACGAGAACGAGCTCCCCGAGTCGGCGCCTGGAGAGGATCCCGGCTCGGGGCTCCCCTGGGGGGCCTTGATCGCCCTGCTCGGGATTGCGATCACGGTGGTGTTCGCGGTGCAAAACACCGATCCGGTGCCGGTGCAATTCCTGTGGATGGACGGCGAGTACCCGCTTGCACTGGTGATCCTGATCACGGCGGCGGCAACGGTGCTCCTGACGTGGCTGGTCGGCGTCGCCTACCGGCGGAGGCGAAAGAGGCGCCACGCCGAGCAGCAGGAGCTCAAGCAATACCGGAAATCGACCTGACCGTCCCTTCGAGAGGCTGGCTCGCACTGGCCGTCATTCTTGGTGCGTGTGTCGGGCAACCGAGTGTGAGCGAGCCCGAGTCGCCGCCACCTCCACCAGATGGAGCAGCGACCGCAAGAGTCCTCTCCGTCGAAGACGGTGACACCGCCACCCTCGAGATCGACGGGACCTCGGTTCAGGTCCGGCTCATGGGGATCAATGCCACCGACCGCGGCGAGTGTCTCTACGAGGAAGCAACCCGTGCCCTGTCGCGGTTGCTCGAGGGAGGCGCCATCACCTTCGAGGAGCGCGGCATCGACCAGTTCGACCGGGTCCTCGCCTACGTCTGGGTCGATGACGCCCTGGTGAACCTGAGCCTGGTCGCCGACGGCCTGGCGATCGCCACCACACCGGAGGATGGTGACGACCTGGGAGCAAGCCTGGTGACGGCAGAGGAAAAGGCCTATGGGGAGGGAGTGGGGATCTGGGACGAATGCGATGATCCGGTGAGCGCTGGTCTCGCACTCGAGCTGGAGACCGGCGGACACGACCCACCGGGACCGGACGACGATGCTCTGTCGGACGAAGTCGTCGCCATCACGAACTCAGGCAGCGAGACGGCCGATCTCACGGGTTGGATGATGCGAGACGAATCCTCCGCCCATCGCTACTCGGTCCACTCCGGGACCGTCCTGGCGCCCGGTGGGTCTCTGGATGTCTCCAGCTCCGACCCGGGATGGGATCCCGGCAAGAGCCCGGTATGGAACAACGACGGCGACATGGTGCTGCTACTCGATGCGGGCGGCGGGGTAGTCTCTCGGGCCCGCTACCAGGACTGATGACGGCCGGTGACAGGACCGTTTCCAGAAAACGAACGGGAAGTGTTGGCTTGGCAGCCGACATATAGGACAATGGCCCAGGCCCCGGCAACGGGTGCCCCTCACTAGGAGCCAAGAATGATTTTCGGATATCTGGACGCAGGATCGGGCAGCCTCATCCTCCAAGCCGTGATCGCAGGAGCGGCGGGGATCGGTGTGGCCTTCAAAGCCATGCGCATGCGCCTCGCCAGGGGCGGAGCCGCTGCGGCCGAAGCGGACGGCGAAGAAGCCGTCGAAGACGACTCTCTGACCGCAGACTCCTGAACATCAGATGACCTCGCCCGACCCCGGGTCGTTTCGCGACCCGGCTTCTCGAGTCGTCCTCGACGGCGACAACGTCCTCCGCCTGCTCGACGAGCGCGGGCTGGAAGCATGGCGCGCTTTGTCGGCGACCAAGTTCTTCACCTCGGCGGTTGCCGACGGCCGGGTGATCGATGCCGTCGAAGTCACCGATCCGCCTGCAGGCAGCGCCGGGGCACTCCGCCACCCCCGACTTCCATTCATCTCCTATCCGTATGAGTGGACTTTCTCGATGTTGAAGGACGCAGCCCTGCTCCAACTCGATCTGCTCGAGGGCGCCCTGGGAGCCGGAATCACAATCAAGGACAGCACTCCGTTCAACATCCAGTTCCGTGACGGCAAGCCGGTGTTCATCGACATCGGTTCCTTCGAGGCCTATCAGCCGGGCGAGCCCTGGATCGGGTATCGCCAGTTCACGCGCCAATACCTGTTCCCCTTGATGCTCCGCGCCTGGCGTGATGTCCCCTACCAGCCCTGGCTCCGCGGGAGACATGGAAGGGCCGACCCCGCGTGACATGGCAAATCTCCTCCCCTTCCGCAAGAAGCTCAACATGGGTGGCCTACTCCACGTCGTCCTCCAGGCGCGCATGGAGGATCAGATGTCGGGACGAGCGGTGCGCCAGGACCTGAAGCAGGCAGGGTTCAGCTCCGATCTGATCCTCGCCAACATCAAGAAACTGAAAAAGCTCGTCGAATCACTGGTCTGGGATCCAGACACCGAAGGCTGGTCGGACTATCACGCCTGCGCTCATGTCGGGCGGGACCGCGACACCAAGAGCGACTTCCTGGCCACGGCCCTCAACCGGGTCTCGCCGCGCCGGGTCCTTGACATCGGCGCCAACGACGGGCATTTCTCGCATGATCGCGGCTGTCCCAGGGCTCCGAGGTCATCGCACTCGACAGCGACGAGGCAGTGCTCGACGACCTATACCGGCGGAGTGCCGGAAGCGGGCTCTCACATCGTCCTCTCCGATCTCAGCAATCCGACTCCGTCGATGGGTTGGGCCGGGGAGGAGCGCCCCGGAGTGGTGGAGAGATCACGGCCCGATATGGTGATCGCCTACGGGGTGATCCATCACCTGATCTACGGGGCCAGCATCCCGCCACTGAAGGTCCTCGAGTGGCTGAGAGGGCTCGACTGCTCGGTGGCCCTGGAATTCGTGTCCCCCGATGACGAGATGGTGGCTCGCCTCGTCGGCAACAAGCTCGCTCAGGAGCTTGCACACCGGGATCGAGGAGGCCGACTTTCGGGAGTTGATGGGCGACCTTTTCGTTGTCCGCTCCGAGCACCGGCTCCAATCGGGCACCAGGGTGCTTTTCGACCTAGACCCCAAATGAGCCTGGAGCGGCTCGGGTCGGCGCCGTGGTGGACGGTTCCGCTCTCTCTGGCAACGGTCGGCGCCTTCGCCCTCGCCCAACCTCTGCTCGACCTCCTCGGGAAGAACCCTGAGTTCTTCATCGCCCGAGGCCTCACATCACTCGACGTGATCGCCTTCCCGCTCGTCCTGATCCTTCTCCCCGCGCTCCTGGCGATCCCGGTGCTGGCTCTTCGTTGGATCGGACCTCGGACCGCAGGCCTCGGCCACGCCATCGTCATCGGCGCCCTGTTCGCCCTGCTGACGGCCTCGATCCTGGTCGCCCTGGTCGGGAGTGACACCGCCTCGACTCCTGTTCACCTTGATCGCTGTCGGAGCCGGTGCCGGGTTCGCGGTTCTCTTCACCCGGTACACCCTGGTCCAAACCGCAGTCAACTACGCCTCGCTGGCCCTGGTCGCCTTCTCGTTCTGGTTCCTTGGCGATGACTCCGGCGAGCGATGTCGCCTTCGCCAGCTGCCGGAAATCTCCCCCGGGTCGACGAGGTGACCAATCCGGTGCCGATCATCCTGATCGTCTTCGACGAGTTCCCGGTGGCAACCCTGATCGACTCGGAGGGGAACCTGCTCGACGACCTTTTCCCCAACTTTCGCAACGCTGGCCGACGACGGGGTCTGGTATCGGAACGCGGTCGGGGTCCGGCAGCAGACCGAAGAGGCCCTGCCGACGATCCTCTCCGGCGTGGGCGCCGAATTGGGCAGCATCCCAATTTCGTCTGATCACCCGTTGAACCTGTTCACGCTGCTCTCGGACGCATACGACATCGAGGCCGTGGAGACCGTCACCAATCTCTGCCCGGACTTCGCTTGCGCCAACTCCTCGACGGCGGATCGACCCCGTGGTCGAACGGTGGAGTGCCCTCGCCGCGGACCTGTCGGTGGTGTACGGCCACCTCACGCTCCCCCGCTCGGTCTCCGACGAGCTTGCCCGCCATCGACCAGACCTGGGGGAACTTCACCACCGGCGAACGATCGGAATTCGACATCATCGACCGCTTCCTGGCAAACGTCGACGACGACCGCCGCCTCGAGGTCGATCGCCTGCTCGACACCTTCGAGTTCGGCAGCGAGCCTCCCCTGCGCTTCGGGCATTTTCTCTTCCCCCACCATCCATGGGAGCTGACGGCCGAAGGTCGGCGAACCGGCGCCAGTGGCTCGCCAGGTAGCGAGGGTGCCGGCTGGAAGGACGATCGGTGGCTGGTCGCCCAGGGCTACCAGCGCCACATTCTGCAGACCCAGTACGCCGACACCGTGCTGGGAAAGGTCATGGACCGGCTTCGCGAGGAGGGCGTCTACGACGAAGCGTTGATCATCGTGGTGGCCGATCACGGGATAACCATTCGCCCGGGAATCGAGCATCAGAGGAAGATCGCCCCGGACACCGTGGGCACCGTTGCCGCGGTCCCGCTGTTCGTGAAGTACCCCTCCCGGTACGCGGGAGTGACTCCGGGCACGATCGACGACACCAGGGCCGAAACTGTTGACGTCCTGCCAACGATCGCCGAGGTCGCCGGGGTCGAAGTCCCGTGGAACCTCGACGGCCTCTCGCTTCTCGACGCCGCCCGTGGCGCTCGCACGGAGTCGGTGATGCTGGGCAAGGATGGTCCGGTGACTTTCGGCGTCGACGGGCGGGAGAAACTGGAGGCGGCGGCGGAGAAGGAGTCGATGTTCCCGATCCGGCGATCCCTGGGCCCTCGCACCTCCGGGCTGGGGCGCCTGGCTGGGGGCACCGCTCCGTGGTGTGGCGAAGGACCAGGCAGACGACGTGATGCTCACGGTCAACCAACGGGGCACCCTCGCCACCCTCGAGGAGGATGCCGACCAATTGCCCGTCTTCATCTCGGGTCGGGTCAACTCTGGAAACTCCTGCCAGCGGGGAGGAGATCGTCGTGGTGGCCGTGGACGGGGTGGTCCGGGCGGTCACCAGGACATTCGAGCCGGAAGGCAACTCGGCCCGTTATCAGGCGCTGATCAACCCCGACTTCCTCCATCCTGGCGAAAACGACGTGGATGTGTGGCTGGCGACTGGAGGCCCGGAGAGCCCTCTCCTCCTCGACTAGCCGAATAGCGGCTTCCGCCTCCAGGAGTAGAGTCCGAGTCCCTAGAGAAGGATCGAGTCATGGGGTTGATGGACACCATCAAAGGATGGTTCGGGCCTGCATCGGATTCAGCGTCGGACGTGGCAGACGACGCCAAGGACTTCGCCAGCGACGCCGGCCAACAAGTCTCGGAAACGGCGTCGGACGTGGGTGACAAAGCCTCGGACGCCGCCGACAAGGCCTCCGACATGGCCGGCGACGCCGGGCAGCAGGTCGAGGAGGCGGCCCAGGACGCATACGGGGCAGTCGAGGACAAGGTCTCGGACGTGGCCTCCAGCGCCGGTGACGGGGTCGAGCAGGCCGCCGACTCCGCTTCAGACGCAGCCGAGGAGGCGAAGGACAACCTCACCGGCGGCTAGCCCTTCTCGTCGGGGAGTGATTTCGGGGTTTACGGGAAGCCTGATCGAGGCGCTTAATCTGCGCTCGACATGAGCAGAGTCTCGGCGCGTCTCGGCAATCTTCCCGCCGTCGGCCACGCTCGGCATCGCGGCCCGGGCCAGAGAAATGCGCGCCGCCGGTGTCGACGTGATCTCATTTGGAGCCGGAGAGCCCGACTTTCCCACGCCCGGAGCACGTGGTTGCCGCGGCGGCACGGGCCTGCCATGACCCGGTGAACCACAAGTACACGGCAGCAGCCGGCCTTCCCGAGCTGCGTCGAGCCATCGCCGAGGACACCGCCATTTTCTCCGGCGTCGCAGGTCGACTCCTCGGAGGTCATGGTCACCAACGGGGCGAAGCAGGCAGTCTTCCAGGGTTTCGCGGCCCTGCTCGACCCCGGCGATGAGGTGTTGCTCCCCTCGCCGCATTGGGTCACCTACCCGGCCGGGATCGACATGGCGGGCGGGGTCACGGTATCGGTGCCCACCCGGATCGAGGACGGTTTCAAGGTCACGGTCGACGACCTGGAGCGGGCGAGGACGGAGCGGACCAAGCTCCTGGTCTTCGTCTCCCCATCCAACCCGACAGGCGCGGTCTACACCACCGACGAGGCTCGTGCGATCGGCGAGTGGGCGGCCGCAAATGACATTTGGGTGATGGCCGACGAGATCTACCAGCGACTCACGTACTTACACCGATGTCGCCCCGTCGATCGCCGCGGTCACGCCCCGGTTCGATAACTGGGTCCTGATAAACGGGGTGGCGAAGTCGTACTCCATGACCGGTTGGCGCGTGGGCTGGATGGTGGGGCCCCTCGACGTCATCGACGCCGCCAATGCCCACCAATCGCATGCCACCGGGAACGTCGCCAACGTTGCCCAGGTGGCGGCGATCGCGGCCCTGACCGGCCCCCAGGAGACTGTCGAGGAGATGCGGCAAGCTTTCGATGCCCGCCGCAAACTCATGTACTCGATGGTGAGCTCGATCCCGGGTGTCGCCTGTGTGGAGCCCGAAGGCGCTTTCTACGTCTTCCCCGACTTCTCGGCCCATCTCGGCGAGCGCTGGTCCACCACGGACCAACTGGCCGAGGCCATCCTCGAGGAGGCGGCCGTGGCTCTGGTGCCCGGGGAATCGTTTGGCGCCCCTGGCTTCCTCCGACTCTCGTACGCGACCGGCGAAGAGCAGATCGAGGCCGGCGTCGATCGAATCGCCAGCCTGCTGTCCAACTGACGGACGCCCCCGGAACCGGGTTTACACTCGCCGGCGAATGGAGGCAGGGACAAAAGCTCGAGCGATGATGCTCGTGGAGCCCCGTCACTTCTCGATGACGGAGCTACCCACCCAGCCTGTGGACCGTGGTGGATGGCTCGCAGTCGAAGCCACCGGGATCTCGGGTAGCGACGTCCAGGTCTGGAAGGGCGATGCCCGCGACGTGGTTTACCCCCTGGTTCCGGGCCACGAAGTTGTGGGGAGGATCGCCACCGAGGGGCCGACGATTCCCTTCCCGGTAGGGACCCGGGTGGCACTCGAGCCACGGATCAGGTGCGGGGAGTGCCACCGGTGCAAGCAGAGTTTGGCCACATGCGTCCGTCGACGGCCGTCCAACTCGTACGGTTTCATCCCCTCGATCGAGCCCCCCGGGCTATGGGGCGGGCTCGCCGAGTTCCTGTTCATCGATCCTGATGCCCGGCTCCACCAACTGACCGATGACGTCCCAGCCGAAGTCTCGACTTTCGTCCACCCTCTTGCCGCCGGCCACACCTGGGCCGTGGAGCTGCCGGCTCTGCAGACCGGAGAGAGTGTCCTAATCCTTGGGCCCGGCCCCCGGGGCCTGGCCTGCCTGATCGCGGCCAAGGCCGCAGGAGCGGGCTGGGTGGGAGTGACCGGGCTCAGTCACGACCGCGATCGACTCGAGCTGGCCAAGCGCCTCGGCGCCGACATGGTCATCGACAGCGAACAGGACGATGTGGGTGGTGCGATTGCCGAGGGTGCCGGGCGGCGCCCCGACATCGTCGTCGACGTGACCTCCGACGACCCCGAAGCGGTGTTCACGGCGCTCGACCTGGTCCGAAGCGGGGGTCGGGTCATCCTTGCCTCGACCAAGGGCAACAGGGCGTTTCATTTTCTGAGCGACGTGCTCGTCGCCAAGCAGTTGACTATCAAGGGGGCCATGGGCGCCAGCAGCGTCGGCTACCAATGGGCCACCCGTCAGATCGAGATCGACCCCCGGATCGACGACCTGGTGTCACACCAGTTCCCCCTCTCCGAGGCCTCGCGGGCGTTGCAAGCCGCGGCCGGGCTCCTGGGGAGGGAGGAACTGATTTCGGTAGCCGTCACCTTCTGAGATGAGCCCGGCACGAATCGGTGCCGACCGGTCTGTCGATGTGGTCCTGGGTCACCTACGACCTGGCGAACACGATCTTTGCCCTCGGAGTGGTCGGGCGCTATTTCCCGGGGTGGATCTCGTCGGTTGACCAGCCCGACACCGCTCTCGCCCTTGTCGAAGGAGCGGCGGGGATCGCCGTCATCTTCCTCGCCCCGTGGGCCGGGGCGCGCAGCGACTCCCGGGGAGCCCGGGTGCCGACCCTTCGGGTGGCGACAATGATCGCGGTAGCGGCGACGGCCTTCCTCGCCACCTTTTCCGTCACCTGGACACTGGCCCTGCTCGGCATCGCCCTGGTGGCCTTCAACGTGGGCTCGGTCGCCTATGACGCCCTGCTCGTCGATGTCAGCACCCCTGAGAATCGGGGGCGGATCTCGGGTCTTGGAGTCGGCATCGGGTATGTGGGGTCCTTTGTCGGCCTCGGGATCGGGGTGGTCACCTTGGAGGTCCTCGATTGGTCCTACTCCGCCACCTTCGCAGCTCTCGCCCTCGGCTTTCTCGTGTTCGCACTCCCGGCGTTCTTCTTCATCAAGGAGCCCGGAACGATCGACGATTCTCCGATGCCACGGGCCAGGGACGTTGCGGCGAGGATGGTTGCCTCCTGGCGGGTCGCAGCCACCTACCCGGGCGTCGTGCGGTTCCTGCTCGGGCGGTTCCTCTACACCGACGCCATCAACACCCTGATCGGCGGTTTCCTGGCCCTGTTCGTCATCGAGGAGCTCGGATTCGAGAGCAGCCTCGTGACCGGGCTACTCGGCGCTGGCGATCGTCGCCGCCATCGCCGGCGCATTCATTGCAGGGCGGCTGCTGGGGCCCGTGGGCCCCCTCCGTGTCCTGCGCGGCGTCCTCATCCTGTGGATGGTCGCCATCGCGTCGGGAGTCGTCGCCGCGATCACCGGCAACGACACTATTGCCTGGGCGATCGGCGCTCTCGGCGGGCTCGCCTTGGGAGCGACGTGGACCGCGGACCGGGTGGTGATGGCCCGGATCTCCCCCCCGCGACACCTCGGTCAGTTCTACGGCTTGTACGCCACCGTTGGCCGCTTCGCCACGATCCTCGGTCCCCTGGTCTGGGCGCTCATCGTCGACGGCCTGGGCCTGGGACGACGGGTAGCGATGTCGGCGCTCATCCTGTTCATCGCCGCCGGATGGTGGGTGTTGAGGTCGGTGGACGATTCGGAGAGGGACTGGCCCGCGAAGGACCTGCCGGTGGTCAGTGGAAGTCCCGCTCCCCCGAAATGAGGTGCTGCTCCACGGCGTAGGGGATCGGCAGATCGCGCACCTCCCTCGGCCCTCTTACCAACCGCCTCCCGATCTCGGCGAACCAGGTGTCATTGGCGAAGGCCCACGGCCATGCCCTGATCCCGACTCGGGCACCGATGATTCCCCCCACCATGGCGCCAAGCGGGCTGCCTCCGATCCTGGCTGCGTGCTCGACGGGGACATGGGGCCGATCCACCGAGGGAGCGGCGAGCAGAAGACCGGCCTTGGTCAGCTCCCAGGGCCCCGGGTGCTCACCCGCCCCAACCGCGGCGAGGGCTCCGTCGCCATCGACCGGCGAAACAAGGTCCAGAAGGCCATTCAACTCATCGATGAGTCGGCCCCATTCCTCCGCCCAGTCCTCGACAGGTGCCGAGCGAACGCCCGTGTTGCCCTCCATGGACTCGACGACCCCGGCGATCAGGTCCTTGCCGGACTGGCCGAAGCACGACGCCGCCACCGCACTCCCGGTGACCACTCCGGTGGCCACCGAAGCCGGATCGGAGTGGAAGAGCATGCCCAACTCGATCACCGCCTGTCGCAGAACGTCCGGTTCGCGGCGCAGCGCGACGCCAACGGGAACGGCTCGCGAGCCACCATCCAACGACGGTTCTGCCTCCGGAGCCGGCGAGCCGGTCCCTCCCCTCGCCAGCCAAGCGCGAAATTGGGCGGACTCGGCCCGATAAACCGGCTCCTCGATATCGGAACCGTCCAGCTCACGGATGGCGTGCTCCACCTGAGAGATCTCGAATTCGGTGGGTTCGATCAGCTGGTAGGCGATGACTGTCGCCTGCTCGGTCAAAGCCGAGTAGCCGAGCTCCCAGGCACCACCGGCAGTGTCTCCGGCCGCCAGGCCGAGCATCGCGCCATCGC
This sequence comes from uncultured Acidobacteriota bacterium, assembly GCA_963789135.1. GTDB lineage: Bacteria > Actinomycetota > Acidimicrobiia > Spongiisociales > ZC4RG35 > JALYNX01. Next base: position 710,640 of record CAWBJJ010000002.1, on the reverse strand, counting down.
CCTCTCCGGCGACGAGGGAGAATCGAGATTCAGTGTCGCTCACGGGTAGAGGAGGCTAACCGGGGTACTCTCGGCCGCCGATGCACCGGATAGTGGTAATTGCCAACCCGGCAGCCTCCCAGTTCACCGGTGGCTCCCATCGCGACATCATGGCCATGCTGAGCCGTGGGGCGGATGTCGCCTCCATCTGGCCCGGGTCTCCGGCGGAGGCCGAGGATCGGGCACGGGCCGCGGCCGAAGACGGCGTCGACATCGTGGTCGCCATGGGAGGTGATGGGATGGTTCATCATGTGACACAGGGCCTGGTCGGCACCGGGTCGGCCCTCGGAGTGATCCCGGTGGGGACGACCAATGTCTTCGCCACGGCTGCTCGACATCCCGTCAGAAGCCGACGCGGGCGGCCCGGCTCTTCCTGGGCAAGCCCCATACCAGGAGAGTCGGCGTGGCAACGATGACCCTGCTGCGCGGGTCCACTGAGACCGTCCATCACGCGGTTTTCGCCTGTGGAGTTGGGCTCGACGCCGCGGTCGTGCAGCGGGCCGAGAAAGAGCCTTACCGGAAGTATCGATTCGGCTCGATTCACTACGCCACGCTCCGCCTTGGGCACTGCTCTGCAGGACTACCCGCGGCGCCGTCCACATGTCAGGATCCGCTCCGGGGACCGAGAGGTCATGGCGACGGCGGCCTTGGTCCAGTTCCGAGACATCTACACCTACTTCGGCAAGATCCCGCTCCGATTCGCTCCCGGCCCGCCCGAGCCGATGAGCGCATTCCTCATGACCCGCTTGCGACGGCGGAGCATTCCCCGCATCGCCGCTGCGGTTCTCACCGGCCGCGACCTCGGCTCCCTGCCGGACATACAGGTCTGGAAGGGAGTGGAGAGCCTCGACCTGGCTGCGGATCCACCCGTCGAGGCTCAGGCCGACGGCGAGGCCTTGGGGATGGTCGATGGCGGAAGCATCGCCTGGTCCCCGGCTTCGCTCACCGTGGTGGTCCCGCCACCTGACTCCTAGGGGTTGCTGAGGGCGATCCCTTCGGCGTCGAACCGGTTCTTCAGCCGGCGCAGGGCCTCGCTCTTCACCACCCAGCGCTGGTCGGGGTCGGTCATGATCCTGCCCCGGATGACCACTGCTTCGTCACTCAGCTCCTGCACGCCGAGCACCTCAGCCGGGCCGCGCACCCAGGAGCCGATCACCGGGTCCGACTCCAACTGGGCCAGTTCATCGGCCATCACCTCCATGGCGCGATCCACGTCCTGTCCGTAGGGGATGCGGATGTCGAGCACTGGGCGCGCGTAGAGCCGGGTGAAGTTGGAGGCGACACCGATCTGCCCGTTGGGGACGTAGTGCACGTTCCCTTCGTCGTCGCGGAGCACGGTGACCCGGAACTGGATGTCCTCGACGATCCCGTGGGCGCCGGCGAGCAGACCGAGTCACCGATCTGGTACTGGTCCTCGGCGAGGATGAAGAAGCCCGAAAGCACGTCACGGACGATGTGCTGGGCCCCGAACCCGACGGCGGCCGCGATCACGGTCCCGATGGCAACGAACGGTGCCACGCTCCAACCCCAGATCGTGAAGACCGTCAGAACCACGAACACGATGAGCAGGGCCAGCACCACCCGCCGGATCATGAGCCAGAGCGTGGCGGCGCGGGCGCTCGATTCCGGCCCTTTCTGACCGACCCTGTCGACATACCGCTCGCCGATCTGCCTCACGATGAAGTAGGCGATGAGGCTCGACACCACCACTACCGCGGTGCCGATCCACGGCCCCCAGGACTCCATGTCGGCGAGGGTAGTTAGGCGCCACGGTCCCGACAGGGAGCGCACCTCCAAGGCGAGTTCGGCGATCGTCGGCCTGGGCCCGGGCGCGTCGCGGCGAGGATCTCTCGAACAGGAGCACCGTACCTCGATCTCGAGGTAGTCGGCACCGCGAGATGCGTCCGCCCCGTGGTGGGACTCTCCGGCCGGGGCCGCGGACCAGGGCCGGCGGCGCCGGGTGGGCGACCTCGGGAGAGGGGCCGGCGTCGAGGCCTGCCGGCGTGAGATCGGCCATCTCCCTGAGCCGGCAGACGCCGATGGCCCGCCGACCTCCTCGGCGAGATCGTCGAGAAACGTCGAACCGCCATTCCACGGCTGTCGGGCTCGCTCCGGATGCTCTCGATGAGTCGGGACCACCTCTCTCGAAGTCGACACCGCCACCGGGCCCGATGGCCGTCGTGAGGCGGGAAACCGCGTCTTCGAGGTCGCTGACCAGCTTGGTGTGGGCCGCCCCCGATTCGAGCATGTTGCGGAGATGGGCGACCAGCGCCTCGACGTTCCATGGCGGGCCCGCGGCCGGTCGCGCCGCCACCGGGAAGATCGCCGGGTGGTCGAGACCGTCCTCGTACAAGTGCGAGCGCCAGGTCATCGGACACTGCAACGGCGTCCTCTGGCGACAAACGGTCGACCTGGTTGAGGGCGAAGACGAACTGGCTCTGATAGGCGGAGAGTGGGACGATCAGCCCGAGGTGCAGCGAGGCATCCCGGTATTTCTCCGGGTCGACGACCCAGACCACGACATCGATCCTGGGCAGTAGGCCGTCGACCGTCAGCCGGTGGTCGACCTCGATGCTGTCGGTATCGGGCAGATCGATCAGGCAGAGCCATTCGGGCCCGGGGCCCGACGATGCGGTCCTCGATGCCGGCGTCCGGCGAGATACCCGGCGAGGGCGACCTCCCTGCCCTCGGGGACCAGGGCGAGGGGTCTGGAAGTCGTGGGGCGGGCACCCCCGGCCGCGGCCAACTCCTCCCCGGCGATGGCGTTGAAGAGGCTCGACTTTCCCGATCCCGGTCCCGCCGGCGAGGCCGACCATGAGCACGTCCTCCGGGCGCCGGAGTCGGGCCTCGATCCGGTCCCGGATGTGCGGCTATCGGCTCCAGATCGGCGTCATCGACCACCCCGGAGCAGTCGGCGAGCGCCTGGTCGAGGATCGGGAAGTAGGTCAGCGATCGAGTCATGCATTGGCGAAGGCCGAGAGCGCGGCGGCCTCGGACAACGCGGCCCGGGCATCGTCCACTCCGGCATCGTCGTCACCTCGGCGGCGATCGCCGAGGCCAGGTGGTCTCGCAACTCGTCGTAGGCCGGGTCGCAACGCCTCGAGTCAGGCCAGCCGTTGCTCCGGCTCACCGGCTTCGTCGCTATCTGCCCCGATCAACACGCTCGAGGGCGGGCTCCGAGCGCCGGGAATCTCGAGCACCGCCATCTCGGTGAGCAAAGCCACCAGGTTGGGGCGCTCGGCTCCAGCCGGTAGCCATGGAGTGCTGTCGACCAGGATTCGATCGCCGGCCTCGACCAGCCTGCTTGGCCGAGGCCAGATGCCGTCGGTCACCGGCCCCGCCCGCGACCGGGCCAGTCACCGAGTGGTACGCTCCCGAAGATCGGCCTGGACCGCGGCAGCCAGAGCGCCGTGCAGCCATCGCCGGGTGGCGACGACCTGCTCGGGGGCGGTGCCAGACGGCGCAGCCTGCGACGGGCCCGGCGAGGTGATAACGGCCGAGTTCGGTGATCCCGGCCAGGTCGATCCGGTTCTCGCCCAGGTCGGGCAGCGGCACGATCACGCGATCGAGATCAGGCGAGACCCGGGCTTCGACGAGCTGCGACACGAGTTCGGTCTCGACGGCGGCCAGGTCGGCCTGCGATATCAGGTCCCTGGCCTCGCCGAGAGTCGACCAGAGGACCGTCTTCATGATCTCGGACCGCTGCTCCCGGTGCCGCGCCACCTCCGCGAGGAGGCGGCGCCGCAGAGATCGCACCGCGACCGAAGGCACCGACGACGAACCGGGGCCGAGGTGGTGCTCGTGGACCACGACGATCTCGGTTCCAAGTCCTTCTCGCTCCAGCAGACTTTGGAAGTCGGCGAGGGCCGGCTCCGAGGTCGAGGTCACCCTGTTGAGCACCACGAGCAGTGGGGCGCCACGGGATCGGGCCCGCCGCATCACCTCCCATGGCACCAGGTCCCCGTAGCGCGAAGCGGAGCTGACGAAGACCACGATGTCGGCGTGGTCGATCATGATCTCGGCCACGGCCCGGTGACGGGAAGAGGTCGAGTCGATGTCGGGGGTGTCGGCGAAAGCCATCGACTCCAGGATCGGAGCCGCCCCTGCGACGCGTCACGCAGTCGAAGCCGCCGATGAGCTGGTATGCGTCCGGATCGGCGGAGAGAACGACTGGCTCCCTCGTGGTCGGCCGCAACGCCCCGGTTTCCGACACGTCGATGCCCGGTCAGAGAGTTGAGGAGGGTCGACTTCCCGGCGCCGGTCGAGCCGGCGAACACCACGAGCAGTGGCGCAGCCGGGCCTTCGATCCGGGGCATGAGATACGACCGGATCGCCCTGACCAGGCGGTCCCTGGTCGCAGCCCGGCCCGGGCTCACCGGGCGTCTCCGGGAAGACCAGTTTCTCCAGGAGCGAGCCAGGCGCTCCAGGTCCGAGCTCAAGTCACCGGGCGCGTTGATCGCCACCATCACCTGGAAATTGTGGCATGACCCCCGGTTAGATCACGGCAAGGCCGAGAAATCAGCCGGTCCAGCCTCCCGAGGGCCGGTCGAACCAGACGTGGACCTGGCCGGTCCCGGTGGCGTTCTCGTAGTCGGAGAACATCTCCCCGATGGCGGTGCACTCCCGGCCCCCGATCGAGCCCAGCATCATCAGGTAGTGGCCGAAGTTCCCCTCCGGCGCATGCGCGAAATACTCATCCATCGTGTCCACGATCCGGGCGTGGTCTCCGGCCCGCATCATCTCCAGTCGCTCCTCGTCGGCGGCCCGCGCCTCAGGGGTGATGATGTGGACCGGGTCCGAGGCCTCGTGCTTGGGGAGCTCCTTGAGTGGCCAGAAGGTGTGGCTCATGCCGCCCGAGGCCAGGACCACGACCCGGCGGTCGAGCCGGTCGACCGCTTCGCCGATCGCCTCGCCCATGGTCATGAAGTCGTCGGTGTCCCCTGTCTGCACGACCGAGACCGAGACCACCTTTTCGTCCTTGCGCAGGTAATGGAGGAGGTTGATGGTGGCGTAGTAGACCGGCATGTAATCGTCCTCCGAAGCGTGGGTTGGTGTTCCCAACTCGGAGCCCAGATCGGCGGCCAGGTGGGCCAGCTCAGGATCACCCGGATAGTCATAGGGGATCCGGGCCATCCCCCGGGGCAGCTCCGAAGAAGTGAAGATTCCCTCACGCCGCTCATGGGCGGAGAGGATGTGCTCGACGGTGGAGAACCAATGGGAGTCGACGATCACGATCGATGTCCGGCTGGAACCGGTCGAAAACCTCGGACCGCAGCCGCTGCAGACCGGGGACGAGGCTGATCTCCTTGCCTTCGTTGATCTCGAGGCGGGTGGCCTCGTCGAACATGATGGTGGGGGCATGGCTGATCAGCCCTGCGCCGACGATCTCACCCATGTCGGTCCTCCTCGAATCGTTCGGTAGCGAACAAAACTCTAGACCGCAGGCGACTCATCGGCCACGAGAGGGACCCCGTCTGCCGTCGCGGTCACCCGGCGCAGCAGTCGAGCCAACTCCGCCCGCTCTTCAGGCACGAGGTCTGCGGTGAACTTGGCCTCGTACTGGTTGAACCCGGGGAACACCCTCTCGATCAGGTCCCGGCCATCCGGCTCGAGTTGAACCAGGACCCGGCGGCCGTCCTCCGCAGTGTTTGCTCGGGACACGAGCTTCGACTTCTCGAGAGTGCCCAGCATCCCGCTCAGCGTGCCCTTGGCCAGACCGCAGTCCTCGGCGAACTGAGCGGTTTCCCGCTCACCCCACACCCAGAGCACGAAGAGGATGGTGAAACCGCCCCAGGAGAGGCCCTCCGGGCCCAGGACCTCGCGTTCCATCCGGTTGCGCACCGCGTTGGCAGCTCGATAGATATTCGACACCGCGAGCATCGCTTCGAAGTCGAGGTGCCGGTCCCCGAGCCGGGCCCTGATGTCCCGTTCGGCCTCCAGCACTACTTCCGGATCGTGGTCTCTGAGGGGCCCGGGCATCTGAGGGCTGAAGTCTATATTTGCCGTGTTGGCCACACCTTTCCCCAGCACCCGAGTCGATATCTCCGAACTGGCGGTCTCCCCTGACCATTACATAGGCGGCAAGCGGGTTGCCTCGAATTCGACGTTCGAGGTTCGCTCCCCGCTCGACTGGGACTGGAAGCTTGCCGATGTCGCCCTTGGCGATGCCCTCACCGCTGATGCCGCGGTTTCTTCTGCAGTCGACGCCTTCCCGGAGTGGAGCGGGCTCTCCGCCAAGGAGCGAGGCGCATTCCTGCATCGTCTCGCCGACCTCATCGACGACAACATCGATGCCGTTGCAGGAGTCGAGTGCGTCGACATGGCGATGCTCCTCGAGAGCCTCCGGGCGCGGGGTATCCATCGAGGCGCCGAGAACTTCCGCAACTACGCCGACCTGGCTTCTGGATACGAAGGTCGAAAATGGTCCTCCAAGGGGACTGACAATCAGGTGCAACGGATGCCGGCCGGGCCTGCTGTGATCATCACTCCCTGGAACGCCCCCTGGATCCTCTCCACCTGGAAGCTGGCCCCGGCGCTGGCGGCGGGAAACCCGGTGATCTTGAAGCCTGCGGAGTGGGCACCGCTCTCGGCCTCGGTCCTCGCCGACCTCGCCGATGAAGCGGGGCTTCCCCCGGGTGTGCTCAACGTGGTCCAGGGGATCGGCGAGGAGGTCGGCGCCGCCCTGGTCTCAGACCGCCGGGTTCGCCGCATCTCGTTCACCGGGTCTCCGGAGACAGCGCGGCACATCGGGGTGTCCGCCGCCCGCAACATCGTCCCCTTCACCGCAGAGTTGGGGGGCAAGGGACCGTTCCTCGTGTTCGCAGACTCCGACCTCGAAGCAGCGGCGAGGAAGGCCGCTCTCCAATACGACGACGCCGGCCAGGTATGCCTCGCCGGCACCCGCCTCATCGTCGAGAGATCGGTGTCGGCGGATTTCCTCGAGTTGTTCAACCGTTTCACCGACGAGCACGTGCTGGGCGACAGCCGAGCCCCGCAGACCACGATCAGCCCTTTGATCCACCCCGACCACCTGGCCCGGGTGGAGGGCTTCGTCGAGCGGGCGCGACAGGCCGGCGATCGAATCGTCCGCGGTGGCGAGCGCTGGAAGCAGGATGGGCTCTGGTACGAGCCGACGCTGATCGAGCCGAAGTCGAACGACTCCGAAGTGGTGCAGCGAGAGGTGTTCGGGCCGGTGCTCACCTACCAGACCTTCGAGGGCGAGTCCGAGGCGATCGCCCTGGCCAACTCGACGCAGTACGGCCTCTCGGGAATCGTCTACACCGGCTCCGAGGAGCGGGCGCGCCGTGTCGGCACCGGGATTCGAGCGGGGACGATCTGGGTCAACACCTTCCTGGTGAGAGACCTCACCGCACCGTTCGGCGGATGCCGGATCTCGGGAATCGGCCGGGAGGGCGGCGACTACGCCCTCGACTTCCACTCCGAGTTGAAGACGGTCCAGATCAGCCAGGGAACGGTGGGGCCGAACGATGGAGCCTGAGCCTGCTCCCCAACGGTGGCTGAAGACCACGCGTCTCGAGGCGTTCAGCGACGGGGTATTCGCCATCGCCATCACCTTGTTGGTGCTCGAGATCTCGATTCCGCCCGGTTCCGAGGATGATCTGCTGCGGGCGTTTCTCGACGAATGGCCCTCGTATCTCGCGTACGTCGTCAGCTTCTCCACCATTGGCGCCCTCTGGTTGGCCCATTCGGCGATCACGGACTACCTCCAGCGGACGGACGTGTGGCTTCTCCGGATCAACCTGGTTCTGCTGATGGCCGTGGCATTTCTGCCCTTCCCCACCAATTTGCTCGCCGAGAGCATGGGAGGCGACGACGCCGAGGTTGCGACCACCATCTACGGGCTCACCCTGCTCGCGGTAGCGGTCTTGCTCTCGGTGATCTGGCGGCATTGTGTCTCCAACGATCTGGTTCGACCCGGCACCGGCGACGACGAGGTGAGGGACCTGACCGAGAAGTTGACCCCAGGCGTCGGTGGCTATGTCGCGATGATCGTGGTCGGGATCTTCTTCCCCCTCATCGCAGTGCTCGGATACTTGCTGATTGCGATCTACTTCCTGGTCCCGTCTCGGAGGCGGTCACGAACCGTCTGAGTGCTACCAGTTGACGGCGATGTACTTGGTCTCCAGGTACTCGTCCATCCCCTCATGGGAGCCCTCACGGCCGATCCCGGAGTGCTTGACCCCTCCGAACGGCGCCGCAGGGTCGGAGACCAGGCCCCGGTTCAGCCCGACCATCCCCGACTCGATTGCCTCGGCCACCCGCAAACCACGGGCCAGGTCGCCGGTATAGAGGTATGAGGCCAGCCCGTAGACGGTGTCGTTGGCCAGGGCGATCGCCTCGTCGTCGTCGTCGAACGTGACGATCGGAGCGACCGGCCCGAAGATCTCTTCTTGGAGGATGCCGGCGTCGGCCGCCACTCCTCCCAGAACAGTCGGGGCGTAATAGAAGCCGGTCCTGTCCGGGATCGTCGCCCCGGTGACCACCCGAGCGCCGTCGTCGACCGCAGATTGCACCAAGCTGGATATGTCGTCCCGGGCCTTTTCGTTGATCATCGGGCCTACCTGGTTGGTGCGATCGATCCCGGGACCGACCCTCAACGCGCCCATGGCGTCGGCCAGCATCCTGGTGAACTGCTCGGCCACGGCCGTGTGGACCAGGAAGCGGTTGGCCGAAGTGCAGGCCTCTCCGGCGTTGCGCATCTTGGCCACCATCGCCCCTTCCAGGGCTGCGTCGAGGTCCGCGTCCTCGAAGACCAGGAACGGCGCGTTGCCCCCCAATTCCATCGACACCCGAAGGACCTGCTCGGAGGCCACGTTCAACAGTGTCTGGCCGACCTCCGTGGACCCGGTGAACGAGAGTTTCCTCACCCGCGGGTCGCGGATCACCTTCTCGATCACTCCCGACGAGCCCTTGGCCACGATCACGTTGACCACACCCGGGGGCAATCCCGCCTCCTCCATCAGGTGGACCACGGCGAGGGTGGTCAGCGGGGTATCCGAAGCCGGCTTGACGATCGCGGTGCAACCCGCGGCCAGCGCCGGCCCCAGCTTCCTGGTTGCCATCGCCGCCGGGAAGTTCCACGGGGTCACCATCACCGAGACCCCGACCGGTTGGCGCAGCGTCATGATCCGCTTGTCACCACCAGGAGCGGTGCGAATCTCGCCACCCACACGGGCAGCCTCTTCGGAGAACCACCGGAAGAACTCGGCCGCGTAGCGGACCTCGGCGAGAGCGTCGGGGAAGGCTTTGCCGTTCTCGAGCACTATCAGCTCGGCCAGGTCCTCCTCACGGGCTCGCATCAAGTCGAAGGTGCGCCGCAGGATCTCCCCACGTTCCCGGGGAGCAGTGGCGGCCCATGGCTGGAATGCTTCGTATGCGGCTGCAACCGCGTCTTCGCCGTGCGCAGCCCCAGCCAGGCCGACGTCGACCAGCACCTCTTCGGTGGCCGGGTCGACCACCGGCATCTCACCTGAGCCCTCGACCCACTTGCCACCGATGAACAGACCGGTCTTCCCGCCTGCCTTGAGCTCTTCGAGAATCGCTGTCATTCGCCTTCCACCTCCGTGGAAACGGTACGCCGGAGCGTGGTCCCCTGTCTCCAGGTGACCCCCACCCGGTGGTAATAGCCGCCGATCATGTCGATCGGGGCCAGCCCGGACAATTCCTCGGTGGGCGAATCGAAGAGCTCGATCGTCGCCGAGCCCGACCACACGTCGGCGACTTCACCGTCCTCCCCCTTCATCGTCACCAGCTCGTCGAGGGAGTCGGCCCCATCGGACTCGATGGCCGGCCACCATCGGTTGTGGAGCATCTGGTGGCCGTTGACGAAGCCCGGGTTGGGAGCCGGTGCGTCGAGGGTCACCACAGCTTCGGCGATGCGCCGGCCCGATGCCGACAGCGTTGCCCCGAAGCGTCCACCCGATTCCAGTCGAGGCCCTGCCCGACCCACCGTCACCGGGCGGGTCATCCAGATCTCGCCCAATTTCTTGGGGTAGCCCTGGTGGTATCCCCGGACCATGGCGAAGTCCTTGTCGACCCAGATGTATGGGCAACGACTCCAAGTGGCACCCTCCCATTGGCAGCGAACCACAACGAAGCATTCCTTGTACTGGGAACGGACCGGATCGAGCAGCTCCTCGAAACCGTCACTGCAGCTCTGCCAATCGGCCCAGATCACCGCCACGGCTCCCGGGTCGTCCTCGGCGGGGGTCAGGCCCTCAGGCAGTAGCTCGGCCACCCGCTCAGGATCGGCCCGGTACTCGACCGTGAGCATCTCCCCGGAGTAGTGCCAGGGCGGGGATGGCAGCAGAGAGGAACGACCCTCGGGAGTCCTTGGAAAGAGAAAACCGGGCATGGTGACCGGCGCCCATCGTAGGCCCGAGGGTGCGGACTACCCGCCGCCAGTGGGCTACCTTGACCCTCCATGTCGTCAAGCCTCGAGCCCGATCAGGCCGAACGAGCCCTGCTCGCCAACCAGATCCTGGCCTTCCTCGACGACTGGATGGAACGGGCGCCGACCATGCCCGGCTCGGGCACCGACCTCACCACTGAGGAGATCGCCAGCCTGATGACTCCCCCGACTGAAGAGGGGCGCTCATTGGAATCCATCCTCGACGATGTCGAGCTGGCGGGTAAGGCGGGGCACATCCACCTCTCAGGGGGCCACCTCTCGTACATCCCCAACAGTGGGATGTACACGGCCGCCCTCGCCGAGTTTCTGGCCGCAGGCCTCAACCGCTACACGGGTGTCGCCAGCGCCGCACCCGGCATGACCGCCATCGAGCACGCGACGGTCGACTGGATGACATCGCTGTTCGATCTGGGGCCCTCGGCCTCGGGTTTGTTGGTCTCGGGGGGCTCGATGGCGAACTTCACCGCCATCGTGGCGGCGAGGACCGCCAAGCTTGGTGACGATTTGGGGAAGGGTGTTCTCTATGTGAGCGGGCACACCCACCACTCGGTGGCCAAAGCGGCGCGTCTCGCCGGCTTCCGCAATGAGCAGATCCGGGTGGTCCCGGTCGACAGGAACCTGCGCATGGAGCCCCAGGCACTAGCCGACATGGTGGCGTCAGACCAGCGCGTGGGTTTGCAGCCTTTCCTGGTGGTGGCATCGGCGGGGACGACCGACACGGGGACAGTCGACCCGTTTGGCCCGATCGCCGACGAGGTCTCGAAGCATGGGCTGTGGATGCACGTCGACGGCGCATATGGGGGCTTCTTTCAGCTCACTTCGAGAGGCCTTCGAACCCTTGCCGGGATCGAACGCGCCGACTCCATCGCCCTCGACCCACACAAGGGACTGTCGATCCCATTCGGCGTGGGAGCGCTCCTGGTGCGAGACGAGGCACACCTCATCGACACCAACCGAGGGCGCGGCGCCTACCTGCTCAGCAGCGACCTCCATTTCGGGCAGCGTGACATCGCCTCGTTGGGACCGGAGCTGAGCCGGCCGTTTCGAGCGCTCCAGGTCTGGCTTCCGCTCCACCTCCATGGGATCGCGCCTTTCCGGGAGGCATTGGACCTGGCCCTCGACCTTGCTGACAAGGCTCACGCGCGCATTTCGGCTATTTCAGGAGTGCGGGCCCTGTGGGCTCCTGACCTCTCGATCGTGGCCTTTGGATTCGACGACGACGATCAAGGACGGGCAGCGATGGCGGCCGTCAACAGGGATCTACAAGTCCACCTGTCCTCCACGGTGGTCGACGATCGCTTCGTGCTCCGCTTCGCCATCCTCAACCGGAGGACGACGATGGAGCACATCGATCACGCCATCGACATCATCGAGAAGACGCTCGCTGGCTGACAGAGACCCTCAGCCGAGGTCCTCGCAGGTGTAGCTGCCCTCCACATTGACAGTGGAGCCATCCTCGGGATTGGTGAGGATCACATCGAGCGAGCCGCTCAAGCCCCCCTCCTCGACCGTGAACCCACCCGCCCCATCACTGCTCTCATAGGTGGTGCCTGCGCCGTTGGTGAGGAAGATGCTGGCCATACCGGAGGCGTCCTGCGCAGAGGTTTCGTACACCTTCGGCGCCTCGAAGGAGACGATGGTCACATCGAGGAGCCATGGCTCCGAGCCATCGGTGGTGAACATCCCGTTCCATGCTCCGGGCTCGAAAGCATGCGGGCCGCAGCCTCCCGGTTCTGAGATCATGAGCTCGGTCCCATCCCCGGTGACCATGACGTGATCCATGGCGGCGGCTTCATCGCCGCTAGTGGATGCTTCCCCACCTCCGCAGGCGACGATGAGAGACAAGGTGGCGATCAGGACGTGGTGGCGCGGCACCCGGGTGTGTTCGTGGGTCAAGATGCCGTCGATGATACGGCCGCCCTGTTCACGGCTGCCTTGACAACGAGCAGCACAATCAGGATCACCGCTGTGAACAGCGTGGCCTCAGCGGTGAACGGCGTGAGGAGGATGAGCACCACCGCGACAGGAGCCAGGTAGCGGTCGACCGGGGCCTTGCTCAGGGGGAGGTGGAGAGCCCAGAGGCCAAGCAGGTAGACAGCAACCGGGATGGCCACTGCGGCTCCCGCCCCGATCTCGCCGATGCTCGTCGCTCCGACCTCCTGATCGACCACAACCGACAGGCCCGCCCCGACCGCGGCAGCGGCTGCCCAGATCGGGAGGTGCCCATAGCCCCAGGTGAACGCACGAGGGAGACTGGTCAGGCCCCAGTCAAATGGCCGCTCGAAGTAGATCCACCACATGGCGAGGACGATCGCGATGCCTCCCACGATCGTCGAGACGAGATCGACTGTGAACAACCCCGAACTTGCCACTGCCTCGATGGCCAGTGACCCGGCGAGGATCGACTCGCCGAGGACGATGATCGTGAACAGGCCGTAGCGCTCGGCGATGTGCTCGGGGTGCCAGGTCGTCCCCGCGGCTCGCTCCGCCCATATCGGCACTGCCAGCTCGCATGCGGCGAGCACCAGGAATCCCCAGGGAACCCAACGATCGGGAACGAAGAGGAGGCCGATCCAGGCCAGCTGGAGAATCCCGACTCCCAACGCAAAGCGGAGGCACGACGGGCGGTGGATCGGGTCCGACTTCGCCGCCCTGGTCCACTGGAAGACGAGGGCGAGGCGCATGACCACGTAGCCGATCACCCCGACCAGCAACTCGCCGACGAACAGCCGGGACACTCCGGCGGCGAAGATGAGGGCTCCGATGATCTGGACGAACACCGCGAGCCGATATGCGACGTCGTCGGTGTCATACGCCGAAGCGAACCAGGTGAAGTTCATCCACGCCCACCAGATCCCGAAGAAGACCATCCCGTAACCGAGCAGAGCGTCGGCGACATGACCCTCGGCCACCCCATGATGAAGTTGGGACGACGCCGAGGCCACTGCCACCACGAAGACCAGATCGAACAAGAGCTCGAGAGGGGTGGCGACCCGATGCTCCTCCTCGGGCGACCGAGGCTGCATCGTGGCGCGGAACGGCCGGGTCAGGCGCTCACCTTCACCGGCAAGTGTTTGATGCCGTTTATGAAGTTGGAGCGGAGCCGCACCGGCTCGCCCACGATCTCGAAGTCGTCGACTCGCTTCAGCAGCTCCTCGAACACCACCCGCACCTCGAGGCGGGCAAGTGAGGCCCCCAGGCACACATGGCGTCCGGTGCCGAAGGTCAAGTGATCGTTCGGCGTGCGCCGGACGTCGAAGCGATAGGGATCGGCGAACACCTCCTCGTCGTAGTTCGCCGAGGAGTACCACATGACGACCCGGTCACCCTTGTGGATATGCACGCCTCCCAGCTCGGTGTCCTCTGTGGCGGTGCGCCGGAAGTGCATGGTGACCGTGGACGCTCTGAGGATCTCCTCGGTCGAGGAAATCGCAAGCCCTTCCGGGTCCAGGCGGAGCTGTTCCATCTGGTCAGGGTGCTCACTGAGAAAGATCAGCCCGTGGCTGATCGTGTGCCGTGTGGTCTCGTTGCCGGCAACCATCATCAGGGTGAAGAAGTTCTTGAACTCGAGGTCGGTCAGTGGCTCACCATCGGGCTCGGCGTGGAGCAAGGTGGTGATGATGTCATCCTCCGGATGGGCGCGACGCACCAACGCCATCTCCTCGGCGTAACGGAAGACCTCGATCGCCGCCGGAGATCGGAACGGGAGCAGCCGGTACTGCTCTGTGTCATCCCGATCGATCACCACCGGCGTGTATTCCGGATCGGCATTGGAGATCATCTGGTCGCCCCACGCCACCAGTTGGGACGCATCGGACTCAGGCACTCCGAGCAAACGGCAGAGCAGTCTGATAGGGAGTTCCCGGGAAATCTCCGTGACGAAGTCGAACTCCCCGAGTGGCAGTACCCGATCGAGCACCATCCCGGCCAGTGTGCGGAACGCCTGCTCGTAGCTGGCGACCACCTTTGGCGTGAACCCCGGTTGGACCAACCGACGCAGCCGGGCGTGCTCGGGAGGGTCGAACTCCATCATCGTCCGCCTTGCCTCGAGGGCATCGGGGGCCATCTCCTCGATCCTGATCCCACGAGATGCCGTGAACCGCCCGAAATCACGGCTCACCGCCTCGACGTCGGCATGTTTGGTCACAGCCCAGAAACCGGTCCCATCGCCACCATCGACCCAGGAGACCGGCTCGTCACGTCGCATCCGCTCGAATGCGGCGTGGGGAACGCATCTCACATAGGTGTCATGCGAGGCGATGTCGGCGTCGACCTCCCCGAGGTCTTGATGGAGGGTGTTCAGGGGCATGAGCTATTGGGCCAACATAATCGGGCGCTTGCCCTGGGTACCGTGTGGCCCCGATGGCCGAAATCCGTCGCATCGTGGTAGAAGGCTCACCGCTCACAGTCGAACTGGCCGGCGATCGCTTGGTGAGCGAGGACGGGAGGACGTTCGACATCGAGTCCGCCCGCCACCTCCCGCCCGTGGAGCCCTCAAAGGTGCTGGCGGTGCACCTCAACTACCGGAGCCGCGTCGAGGAGTTCATGACTCGCCTCCCTCCGGCACCCACCTACTTCCAGAAGCCGACCACGGCCCTCAATGGCCATCTCGGCGAGGTGGTGAGGCCCGGGAGATGCCGCTACCTGAACTTCGAGGGCGAAATCGCAATCGTGATCGGGCGGGAATGCCGACACGTGACGCCCGACACCGCTTTGGGACACGTGGCCGGGTACACGATCGCCAACGACTTCGGCCTCCATGACTTCCGTGACACCGATGCCGGCTCGATGCTCCGGGTCAAGGGCTCGGACACCCTCTGCCCCCTGGGCCCGGGCCTGGTCGATGATTGGGACTTCCACGACAAGACGATCCGGACCCTGGTCAACGGCGAGTTGCGACAGGAGGCGAGCACTGCCGAGATGGAGTGGGACATGGCCTACCTCGTCGCCGATCTGGCACGCACCATCACCCTCCTCCCCGGGGACGTGATCCTGAGTGGGACGCCCGCTGGATCGCGACCTGTGGTCCCTGGCGACGTGGTGACCGTCGAGGTCGAGGGCCTCGGGGCGCTGACCAACACCATCGTCGACGGCGAGTTCCCGGTCGACACCGGATTTGGAGCCCAGCCCAGCGAGTCCGAGGAGGTTTTGTCAACCGCATATGGCGGCGACTGGGAGTTCAGGGGGATCAGGGCGCCGCGATGAGTCGGGTGGCAGCGCTACTCCGCGGGAGTCAACGTCGGCGGCAAGATGCGGGTCCCGATGAGCGACCTCCGCTCCGCGCTCACCGACGCAGGCCTCGGGGACGTGCGGAGCCTGCTTCAGAGCGGGAACGTGGTGTTTGAGGCAGGGCCCAAGGGCCGGAACGACGCCCGACTGATCGAAAAGGTGGTGTCCCGCGAGTTCGGCGTCGACATCACGGTCATCCTGAGGACGGCGAAGCAGCTCGCGTCCATCGCGTCCTCTCATCCCATGGCCGGCACCGACGAGAGCGGGTCGCTCTTCCACGTCGTGTTCCTCGACCAGAAGCCATCGGCCGACGCTGCCTCCCGACTCGATCCGGACCGGTTCGAGCCTGATTGGTTCTCGCTGAGCGGCCAGGAGGTATTCGTCCACTACCCGAACGGCCAGGGCCGCTCCAAGCTCACGCTCGACTATTTCGAGAAGGCCCTCGGGGTGAGAGGGACCATGCGCAACATGAACACGGTTGGCAAGCTCACTGAGCTCACCAAGGGTTGAATTCCATCAGGCCAGGGTGGCCTCGATGGTGATGTTCACGTTTCCCTTCAGGGCGTTCGAGACCGGGCACCCATCCTTGGCCGCGGCCGCCGCCTCCTGGAACTCGTCGGCCCCGATGCCGGGAACCGTCCCCTTGACGCTGAGCGCCATGGTCGTCAGCCGCCACCCGGCCTCGACCTTCTCGAACGTCGCAACTGCGCTGGTCTCGAGACGGTCCGGCACGAAGCCGCGCCCGGAGAGACCGTTGGCGAACGCCATCGAATAGCAAGCGGCGTGGGCTGCAGCGATCAACTCCTCGGGGCTGGTCTTGCCCTCGGCGGCCTCGGTGCGGCTCGGCCAGCTGACCGGGAGCGGCGGTGCGGCTCCGGTGCCCAGGGTGGTGGTCCCACCACCGGTTAAAAGGTCTCCTTCCCAGGTGGCTGTTGCGCGGCTTTCCATAAAAGGCTCCTATCTCGTGGCTCCAGAGCAGAGGTTAGGTCACGGCGACGGAGGCGCCTCCGCCGGCTACGAGCCGACGGCAATGGGAGGAGTCAGAGCCTCCCGCAGTTCTTCGAGTCGGCCGGGGACCACCTGATAGTGGATCCAACGGCCCTCCCTGTTCCCTGTGATCAGGCCGGCCTCGCGGAGGATGCGGAGATGATGCGACACGGTTGCCTGGGCCAGGCCAAGGGGCGACTCCAGCTCACAGCCGCAGGCCCGCCCATCTCGTGAAGCCGCGAGCATTGACACGATCCGCAGCCGGACGGGATCGCCAAGAGCCGCCAGGGCTCGAGCTGTGTCGGCAGCATCCCCTTCGTCGAGGACACCTTCGAAGATCGGGGTGCAGCAGAATTCCATGGACACCATATTGACAGATTTCGATGTATCGACAAAGATCAATACATCGACGATCATCGATAGGAAGGAGCTGAAGATGATCACTGTCGACACATCCGGATGTTGCGGCGGCGGAGGCTGTTGCAGCTGAACGATTCCCTGGCCGGGGTGCGCCTCAGTCGAGGAGCGCCCCGGCCGCTTTGCCCTCCACGCAGTCCTCGAGGAGCGGGCAATAGCGGCACCAGGGCCCCCCGTGTCTCGCCGGCTCGGTGCCTGCCGACCAGGCGCCCCTGAGGTCGTCGACCATTCCCCCGACCTCGACGGCGACGCGGTTCACGTCGGCCGCGGTCGGAACCGTGCGATAGCGCTCCCCGGTCCTCACCGATACCGCCTCGACGTAGGCGGGTACCTCATCCTTTTCCAAGGCCCACAACAGGGCGTAGAAGAGCAACTGATCCTCGGGGTCGCCGAGATCGCCGGTCTTCCAGTCAACCAAGCGATGCCCACCCAGCTCCTCGCGGTAGATGGCATCGACCGATCCGACCAACTCCACACCAGCCGCCGGCTCCTTCTTGATCGAGACCTCAGATCCCTCAAAACCCTCGGTGGGAAGCCTGGTGAAACGCTCGTAGAGCCCACGGACCTCTTCGATCACCGACGCCAGGATCGAGGGCTTGATCTCGAGGGGGCCCAACTTGTGGTTGAGCGTCGAGCCTCCGATCTCCTCCCTGCATGCCTGAACGAAGTCATCCGAGGCGATTGGGCCGGCAGTGAGGTGGCGGCTGAACATGCGGTGAGCCAGGCTTCCAAGGAAGGAGGCGCGTGAGTCAGGCCCGAAGATCCCCTGGAGGCGCGCGTTCGCCTGTCCGGGGCATTTCTTGTAGGTGACGTACGTCGTCGCCGAGACCCGGATGTCGTCTCCGTCGACGACCGCGGGGAAGGCGACTAACACCTGAAAAGCGTATACCGGGCCGTGACCCCAACTGCAGCTAGGCGTTGTTCGAGGGTTACCATCGCCGCGCCATCCACTAGGCCGTTGGGGCGGCCTTCTGAATGAACAAACACCCCTCCCTTCCCGACAACATATGGGTGACGGTCGCCCTAGGCCTCGGCGCCGTCCTTGCTCTCCTTCTTGGTCTCTACGGGCTCACCAGGGCCACCTCCAGAGGCGAGGTGATGGGTCGCGTCGAAGTGTCGGGAACACCGATTGGGGGACTGGACACCGAACAGGCGCTCACCGCGATGGTCGCCGTGGAGGACGAGTTCGTCAATCGGCCGGCAATCTTCACACTCGACAACAAGGTGGTCAGCCTGGTGCCCCCCGAGGCGGGTTTGGACATCGACGAGGTAGCGATCGTCGACGACGCGATGTCGGTGGGCAGAGAGGGCAACCCTCTCGACCAGTTCGCCTGGTGGCTCGGCCATATCTTCGCCACGGTCGAGATACCTGTTGTCGGATCGACCGATGAGGCCTCGGTGAACGCGATCTTCGACACCTGGGATGCCGAGGTGATCGCCCAGCCCGCCAATCAGGGGGGGATCCAACTCGTAGACGGCAATCTCGAGCCGCTCTACCCCGAGATCGGGAGCGGCGTCGACCGGCCGGCGGGGAGCGTGATAGTCGAGTCGTCTTTGCTCGCGACCGAGGCGGAGAACCTCACGATCCCGGTGATCACCATCGAGCCCAGCCTCACCGACTCCGACGTCGACGCCGCCCTGGCAGAGGCAGAGATGATGCTGTCCGACTCGATCGAGCTCACCCACGATGGCACCGACGTCGAGTTCACGACCTCGGAGCTCGAAGAGGCGTTTCGGTCCGAGACGATCGAACAGAGCCCGGCCCAGATCGTCAACAGCTTCGACCCCGAGGTGATCGACAGCCAGCTCGAGCCGGTGCGCGGGGAATTCGAGGACGAGCCAGTCAACGCCGAGTTCGAGATCTCGGGAGACTCGATCTCGATCATTCCCGGCGCGAAGGGGACCGAGATCGACGCCACCGAGACCGCCCATCGACTCGAAGCCGCCGGCCTGACCGACGAGCGGTCGGGCGAGCTGCCTCTGGTCGAGGGCGCGGACCCTGAGGTCACCACCGAATATCTCGAGAGCCTGGGCATCGACCACCTGGTCTCCCAGTTCACGACCTACCACGACTGCTGCCAGCCAAGGGTCACCAACATCCAGACCATGGCCGCCACCGTGGACGGCTCCATAATCGTCCCCGGGGAGACCTTCAGCCTCAACGACACCGTCGGGCAGCGCACGGAGGAGGGTGGGTACCTCGAAGCGCCCGGCATCTTCGAAGGGGTCCTCCAGGAATCGATCGGCGGCGGCGTGAGCCAATTCACAACCACCCTCTACAACGCTGTCTTCTGGGGCGGGTATCAAGACGTGGAGCACAAGCCCCACTCGTACTACTTCTCCCGATATCCCGAGGGCATAGAAGCCACGCTGAGCTGGACCACGCCCGACCTCAAGTTCAAGAACAACCGGGACAATGCGGTACTCATCGACACCCGATGGACCGACACCTCGATCACGGTGCGCATCTTCGGGAGCAATGACGGCCGGACCCTCAAAGGGGAGCAGAGCGGGGGCGAGACCAAGATCTGGATCGACGCCGAAGGCGGCCCCGATGCTCTGCACGTGAGCGGCGATGTCTCCGAGCGATTCGCCCTCACCGAGCCCACTGAGCCGCGATACGTGGGCAACCCCGAACTCGGAGTCAACGAGGAAGAGGAGATCCAGTCAGAAGAAGGCGGGTGGAGCGTCACCGTGACCCGTGAGATCAGGCGTGGTGACGAGTTGCTGGATACCCAGGAATGGGTGGTCCGCTACGCGCCGAGATTCGCAGTCATCGAAGTCCATCCTTGCATGGTCCCTGGTGGTGGGGTCGCCTGCCCGACGACCACGACCACGACCAGCACGACGACGACCACTACCACGACCACGGTTCCCACCACGACGGTCCCCACCGCCCCACCGACGACCTGAGTGCCCTACTCCTCCTCGGAGTCGTCGTAATGGCGTAGAAAGCCAGAGATCACACCGGTGCTCATTGTCCCGGGCCTCGTCGTCCCAGGGTCCCGAGCGCCGGAGCGTGACCGTGTTCTGGAGCACGTACACGTGGTCGATCCCGACGTCGAGGTCGAAGAGGCTCTCCGCCAGTAGCCCGGGGACCGCGGTTCCCGGAGCATCGGGAGTCATCGATTGCCCGTCCTGGCCGGTGAAGCTGCGGTCCGTGGTCACCACGAGCACGTCCCCCACCGCCACGTGGTCACGGATGATCACGGTCTGGCCCATCAGGATCCGAGTTCGATCCGAAGCCGCCGGGATCGTCGCCGATCACCTGCACCTTGAGCAGGTTGGTCGAGGCCTGGACGTTCGGCGGCACCCCGGCGACCATGACAACGGTGTCCCCCACCCGGGCCAAGCCCTCCTCCTCCAGGATCGAGGAGGCGGCCGCCATCTCGTCATCGGTGTACTCGCGCCTCTCGAACTCGTGGGGCGACACTCCCCAAAACAGCGCCATCCTGCTCAAGGTCGACTCATTCGGGCTGAAAGCCACGATCCGGCCCTCGGGCCGGTACTTGGAGATGAGGCGGGCGGTGTTGCCGGATTCGGTGAAGGCGACGATCGCCTTGGCGGCGAGATTGATCGCCACCTCTGTGGCGGCCTGAGCCACCGCCGAAGCCACCGTGTTGCCATCGCCGACGAATGGGACCGGATGGTCGCCGCGGTTGGACAGCGTGTCCTCTTCCACCACACGGCAGATCTCGGCCATGGCGGCAACAGTCTGAGCCGGGTAGTCACCGACGGCGGTCTCACCGGACAGCATGACCGCGTCGGTGCCCGCGATGACCGCAGTGGCCACGTCGGTGACTTCGGCACGGGTCGGCCTCGGGTTCTTGGTCATCGATTCCAGCATCTCGGTCGCGGTTATCGATATCCGGCCCGCGGCATTGGTGCGCCTGAGGATCTCGGCCTGGATCAGAGGGATCCTTTCCAGCGGCAGCTGAACCCCGAGGTCGCCTCGGGCGACCATGATCCCGAATGACGGCTCGAGGATGTCGTCGAGGTTCTCGTAGGCCTGCGCCAGCTCGATCTTTGAGATCACCGGCGTGTCCCCGGCAAGCTCCGCCACCCTGCGCACGTCGTCACCGGAGCGGACGAAGGAGGCTGCCACGTAATCGACGCCGATCTTCCTGCCGAATGCGAGGTCGGCCTCATCCTTCTCGGTGACGCTCTCCGTCGAGAGATTGCTGTCCGGGCAAGCGACGCCCTTGTGGTCCGAGAGGTCACCACCGACCTTGACCTCCGCCATCAGCCCGGTGTCGGACATCCCGATCACTTCGAGGCGGATCAGACCGTCGGCGAGCAAGACCCGGTCCCCAGGACGGACGTCATCGAGGAGTTGGTCGTATCCGACTGGAATGACGTCCCGGTCACCCATGCCACCGTCGGGGACCAGCCTGACCTCGTCGCCCTTCTTGAGGCGTATCGAGCCCGATGGAAACTCACCCACCCTCAGCTTGGGGCCCTGAATGTCCTGCAAGACGGCAACCGGGCGCCCGGCTTCCACGGCTGCGGCTCGCACCCACCCCAGCATGGCGGCGTGCAACTCGTAGTCACCGTGGGAGAAATTGAGCCGGGCCACATCCATGCCGGCTTCCACCAACGCAGAGATGGAGTCCTCGTCCGCCACCGCCGGGCCCAGCGTGGCGATGATCTTGGTGTGCCGCTGCATCGATGCAGACGGTAACCGACGATCGACGGACCGATTGTTCAGTCGGAGAGGCGCGACCGAAGCAGCCGGTCGACGGCCTTGGGATCGGCTCGCCCCCCGGTCGCCCTCATGACCTGCCCTACCAGGAAGCCGAGGACCTTCTCCTCACCACTCCTGAAACCGTCCACTGCCTGTGGGTTGGCCGCGATCACCTCGTCGACCGCCGACTCGATGACAGAGGCATCGGTCAACTGGATCAGGTTGCGAGCCTCCGCAACAGAGCCCGGTGAGCCCTCTCCGGCCATCACCCCCTCGAGCACTTCCTTGGCTGCGGAGTTGGAAAGGCTGCCTGCTTCGACGAGCCCGATCAGCTCGGCCAAGGCCGCGCCGTCGATGGGGAGGTCTGCCGGTTCTGCTTCCTGTCGGTGGGCCCACGCCGTCACCTCGCCCGTGGCCCAGTTCGCCGATGCCCGAGGATCGGCACCATCCAGGACGGCCGACTCATGGAGCTCGCGAATGTGCGGCGGAGATGCCGAAAGGACGCTCGCCATGGCATCAGTGAGCCCCTGGTCCCGATATCGCTCGCGGCGCTTGGCGGGCAACTCGGGGAGGGACTCACGGATCCTGGCGATCCAGGCCTCATCGAGGACCATGGGCACGAGATCGGGCTCGACGAAGTAGCGGTAGTCGGAGGAGCCCTCTTTGGTCCGCATCGAGTGGGTTACCCCTGCCTCTTCGTCCCAGTGCCTGGTCTCCTGGACCACGACGCCGCCGGAGTCCACCAGCGCGACTTGACGCTCTATCTCATGCTCGACGGCACGCTCCAGCGACCGGAAGGAGTTCATGTTCTTGATCTCGACCTTCGTGCCCAGATCGCCTTCGCCTTCGGGTCGAATCGAGACATTGGCATCGAAGCGCACCGAACCCTCCTCGAGCCTTGCGTCCGAGACCCCGAGCTCGGCGACCAGCGCCCGCAACTCCTGGGCATACACACGGGCCTCGATCGCGCTCCGCAGGTCGGGCCGGGAGACGATCTCGACCAGAGGCACACCCGAGCGGTTGAAATCGAGCAAGGTCGACTCTGCGGCATGAATCCGGCCTCCCGCCCCCACGTGGGTCGATTTTCCGGTGTCCTCCTCCATATGGGCCCGTTCGATGCCGATGCGGCGAGTGGCCCCTTCGATGACGATGTCGAGATGCCCGTCGTGGCTCACCGGGATGTCGAACTGGGAGATCTGGTAGTTCTTGGGAAGGTCTGCGTAGAAATAGTTCTTCCGGTGGAAGACGGTGCGCTCCGTGATCTCACAGTCGAGAGCGAGGCCGATAGCCATGATCGATTCGATGGCGGCCCGGTTGGTCACCGGCAAGGCCCCAGGCAGGCCGAGGCAGGTCGGGCAAACGTTGGTGTTGGGATCCTCTCCGAAGCCGACGGCGCAGCCGCAGAACATCTTCGAAGCGGTCCGCAACTCGACATGGACCTCGATCCCGATCACAGCCTCCCAGGTCACGACGCCACCGCCTCCAACTCGGGGACTGCCTCGAATCCGGCGAGGCGTTCCACCTCGGCGGCGACCTGAAACAGGACCGTCTCCCCGAGGGCAGGTGCCATCACCTGGAAGCCGATCGGCAGGCCGGCTCGGTCCAGCCCAACCGGTATCGAGATCGCGGGATGGCCCGCCAGATTCGAGGGGATAGTGCATATGTCGGAGAGATACATGGCGAGCGGGTCGGCAACACGAGCGCCTGCCTCGAAGGCCGCAGTCGGGCTGGTTGGCGAGACGAGGACATCGACCCGCTCATAGGCCCGGGCGAAATCGTCCTGGATCGCGGCGCGCACCCGCTGCGCCTGGCCGTAGAAGGCGTCGTAATACCCGGCCGAGAGCGCATAGGTCCCGAGCAGGATCCGCCGCGTCACCTCAGGGCCGAAACCCTGGGCGCGGGTCGCGCCCATCATCTGCTCGGTGGTCGCTCCCGCAGCCCTGAGCCCATACCTGACTCCGTCGAATCGTGCCAGGTTCGCCGAGCATTCCGCCGGAGCGATCAGGTAGTACGCAGAGAGAGCGATCTCGAAGGAAGGAAGCGAGACACTCACCACCTCCATCCCCGCGGACTCCAGCTTGCCCACCATCTCCGCCGTCGCCGACTCGACAGCAGGCTCATATCCCTCCCCGGCGAGCTCCTCGACGACGCCCACGCGCAACCCAGCCACACCTCGCTCCAAACCGGCGCCCGTGTCGGGGTACGGCCCGTTCAGGGAAGTGGAGTCCAGCGGGTCGTGGCCCCAGATCGAGGCCAGGGTGAGGGCCGAGTCCTCAACGCTCCGGGTGAGGGGGCCGATCTGGTCCAGTGACGAGGCGAATGCAATCAAGCCGTAACGGCTGACTGTGCCGTAGGTCGGCTTCATTCCCACCACTCCGCACAACGAGGCCGGCTGTCGGATCGACCCTCCAGTGTCCGAGCCAAGGGCAGCCAGCGCCGACCCGATGGCCACGGCTGCAGCCGAGCCACCCGACGACCCTCCGGCCACGCGTGTCGTGTTCCATGGGTTGTACGTGGGGCCGTACGCCGAGTTCTCCGTCGAGGAGCCCATTGCGAACTCGTCGAGATTCGTCTTGCCCACCACCACAGCCCCCGCCTCGCGCAGTCGGGCGACCACGGTGGCGTCGTAGGGCGGGAGGTATCCGGCCAGGATCTGGGACGCGGCCGTCGTCTCCACCCCCCTGGTGC
Source organism: uncultured Acidobacteriota bacterium (assembly GCA_963789135.1). Lineage (GTDB taxonomy): Bacteria > Actinomycetota > Acidimicrobiia > Spongiisociales > ZC4RG35 > JALYNX01. The sequence continues at coordinate 686,164 of CAWBJJ010000002.1, read as the reverse complement.
ACATGTTGTCCTTGACCGCGACCGGGATCCCGTGCAGCGGCCCGTGATCGATCCCCCTTTCCAGGTCGGAATCGGCCTTCTGCGCCGCTTCGAGCGCCCGCTCCCGATCCAGGGTCAGAAATGCGTGGATCTGGGCCTCGGAGCTCGCAGCACGGCTCAAGACCGACTCGAGCAGCGCGATCGATGTCGTCTCACCACTTCGAAGGCGACGGCCGGCTTCGGCGACGGTTGGAGGCTCGGTCACTCCGACTCCAGAGCCGGCGGCACCACGAAGTAGCCGTCCGCGGAGTCGGGGGCAGCAGCCAGGACCTCGTCTCGCTCCAGCGAGTCGCTGTTCACATCCTCGCGAAAGGCGTTCACGAGGCCGAGGGGATGGGCGTTCTCGACGTGAGGCTCCGCATCCAGGGCCTGGACCCGGGCCGCGTGCTCGAGGATGACACCCAATTGGCTCCTGTAGCCCTCGAGCTCCTCCGGGGTCAGGTCGAGGCGAGCAAGGCGGGCCACATGGGCGATGTCGATCTCGATGGGCATGGGCCGGGAGTGTAGGAAGCGCCGGTGGGGACGCCTTCCGGGTTATGTCAGTCGATCACCGCCGCGATCGAGTCATATGCCCAGTTCAGGTCTTCGATCCGGACCGACTCGCCCGGTTTGTGGGCAAGCGCCGGTTCACCCGGCCCGAAGTTCACCGCGGGTATGCCCGCCTCGGTGAGCTGTGCGACGTCGGTCCATCCCTGCTTGCCGCTGAAGGTCGCCCCGGACGCTGTCGCGAGGTCCATGAACAAGAGATGCTCGGAGTGGACAGCTCCCGCCGGTGCGACGTCGGTGACGGTGAACCTGTCTGCGGCACTGCAGATCGACTCCAGACGAGAGATCGCTTCTTCCTGGGGCCGATCCGGAGCGAACCGGTAGTTGACATTGAGGACGAACTCCGATGGGATCACGTTTCGCGCGATCCCACCGTGTGCGGTGGTGACCGAGATGACCTCTTTGAATTCGAGGCCCCCGACCACATGGAGGTCGGGCTCGAGGCTCCGCATCGCCGTCAGGAACTCTCCTGCCTTGGTCACCGCGTTGTCTCCGAGCCAGGGGCGAGCCGAGTGCGCCGCCTCGCCCTCGAAGACCACGTCGGCGTTGATCACCCCCTGGCAGCCTGCCTCCAGGTTGCGATCGGTGGGCTCCATGACCAAGGCCGCCTCGGCTTCCCGAAGCCAGGGCGCGGCCTCGATCACTGCTGCCAGCTGGTTTCCGGCGAGAGGTCCCTCCTCTCCGGCATAGAAGACCGCCGCAAGGCGGGCCGGTCCCAGGTCTTCGATGAGGTGGATCATGACCGCAACACCGGACTTCATGTCCGTCGCCCCCAACCCGAACACGCGGTCGCCCTCGATCGTGGCGCCGACATGGCCCTGAAGCGGGACGGTGTCCAGATGGCCCACGAGCAGGGTCGCCCCGCTCCGTGGCTCGCCAACGACCAGGGAGTCAGCTACCTGAAGGGCGGGGTGGCCGGCGAGCCGCCCTGCAATCGCATCACGGAGTGGGGCCTCGCCCCCGGTCACGGAGGGGATGTCGACCAGCCAGCGGAGGGTTTCGACCAGGTCGGTCACAACTGGACGCCGAGATCGCGCAGGAAGGCGTTGAGGGCGGTCTTCTCGCTCGTCCTCTCGGTCCGCTTCCCGATGATCAGTGCGCACACCAGGTCGTAGCTCCCGGCGGGGAACTCCTTGGGACGGGTGCCGGGCACGACCACCGACCCGGCAGGGACCCGGCCCCGATACTCCACCGGCTCGGGCCCGGTGACGTCGATGATCGGCGTCGAGGCGGTGAGAACGGTGTTGGCGCCGAGCACTGCCCCCTCCTCCACCAACAATCCCTCGACGACGATCGACCGGCTCCCGATGAAGGCTCCGTCCTCGATGATCACGGGACGGGCCCCGGGGGGCTCGAGCACGCCTCCGATGCCAACTCCACCGGAAAGGTGGACATCACGGCCGATCTGGGCACACGAGCCAACAGTGGCCCAGGTGTCCACCATGGTGCCGGACCCGACATAGGCGCCGATGTTCACGTATCCGGGCATCACGATCACCCCCGGCTCGCAGTGCGCCCCATAGCGGACGGTTCCCGGAGGCACCACCCGCACCCCCTGTGCCGCCAGGCCCCGCTTGAGCGGGATCTTGTCGTGGTACTCGTAGGCGCCGATCTCGACCGTCTCCATCTCCCGGAGCCGGAAGTAGAGGAGGATGGCCTCCTTCAGCCACTCGTTCACCACCCAGCCCTCAGCGGTCTTCTCGGCAACCCGGGACTCCCCCCGGTCCAGAGCGTCGATGGCCGCCTCCACCGCCTCGCGGGCGCTCTCCACCTCCGCCTCTCCGGCGAAGGCAGCCCTGATCAGGTCTTGGTTGGTCACACCGATTCCTCGCTTCGGCCCGGCGGCAGAGTAACTGGGCGGGGCTACGGTGCCCGCGGCATGTCGTATCGCTGGATCTATCTCGGGCTCGGCCTGGTCGCCGTGGCCGCTATCGCCTTCGGGATCGTGCTCTCGACGGATGGTGAGGAAATCGTCCTTCCCGGTCCGATCGAGGCAGTCTCACCCGGGCCGGGCGACCTGGTGCCGCCTCAGACGTCGATCGAGATCGACCTGGAGCCTGGATATCGGGCGGACATATACGTGGACGGCTGGTTGGTCGAGGATGCCACCTTCATCGAGGGCACCGGGGTATACACATGGGCGCCGAGCCCGTCGAACCCGACGATCAGCGAGTGGACTCCCGGCGAACACACAGTGGAAGTCCGTTATGACACGATCAACGGCCTTCCTCAGCCCGGCGAGTTCTCCTGGTCGTTTCGAATAGGTTGACGCCCATCATGGAGAAGACCGACAAGGACCCGGACGCCCATCTCTCGTCCCTGCCGGCCGGGATTCGCGACGACATGGAACGCCTCGATGCGCTGATAAGGGAGGCGATGCCGGGGCGGAGCCGCACCCTGTGGGAGGGAACGTTCTGGGGTGGCAGCGAACAGCAGATCATCGGATATGGCGATCTGAATCAGGAGCGGCCCGCCGGGACCGTGGAATGGTTCATGGTCGGCCTCGCCGCTCAGAAGAACTACATCAGCATGTACGTCAACGCCGCATCCGAGGGGGGCTATGCAGTCCAGGAGTACGCGGCGAGATTGGGCAAGGTGAAGGTCGGAAGTGCCAGCATCAGCTTCAAGAAGCTCGCGGACATCGACCTCGGGGCACTCACCGAGTTGGTGAGCCTGGCCAACGGGCAGCTCGACGGGTGAGCCTGCGCACCGGGGCGACCCTGACCGACCTGATCGGAGACACCCCCGTCGTGAAGCTGGAGACTGTGGTGCCAGACGGCGCGGCCGACGTCTTCGTGAAGCTGGAGTGGTTCAACCCCACCGGGTCCTACAAGGACCGCATGGCCTTTGCCATCATCGAGGAGGCCGAGAGGCGGGGGGATCTGAAACCGGGGATGACGGTTGTCGAGTACACCGGTGGCAGCACCGGCTCCTCACTCGCCTTCGTCTGCGCGGTCAAGGGCTATCGGTTCGTGGTGGTGTCGTCGGACGCCTTTGCAGAGGAGAAGCTGAGAACCATGCGCGCCCTGGGGGCCGAGCTCACCATCGTCCCCAGCGAGGGCGGCCTGATAACACCCGATCTGATCCCACGGATGATCGAGAAGGCGCGTGAGCTCGCAGCCGAGCCGGGGACCTACTTCACCGACCAGTTCAACAACCACGACGCGTTGATCGGCTACCGAAAAGCCGGCGAGGAGTTGATGGAACAGGTCCCGGCGCCGATCGACATCGTCTGCATCGCGGTAGGGACCGGAGGATTCAGCATGGGAGTGGCTGCCGCATTCAGAGCCGCCGGAGCTGCCACCCGGGTGGTCCTGCTGGAACCGGCGAGCTCCCCGGTGCTCACGGGCGGGGTCGCCGGGACCCACCACGTCGAAGGAATTGGAGCCGGCTTTCTTCCACCTCTGCTCGACTCCGACCTCTACGACGAGGTGCGGGCGATCGATGAGGGCGTGGCGAGGGAGATGGCGAGAAGGCTGGCAAGGGAAGAGGGCCTGCTCACCGGGGTTTCCAGTGGCCTCAATGTGGCGGCCGCGGCCGCCCTGGCCAGGGAACTGGGCCCGGGGAAGACTGTCGCCACCGTGGCCGTCGACACCGGGCTCAAGTACCTGGCCGGCGATCTATTCGACGTCTGAAACCAGCACCGGTTTCAGAGCCGGTCGAGGATCACCACCGGGATGATGCGATCGGTTCGCTCCTGATACCGGTCGTAGTCCGGCCAGATCGCAGCCATCATCTCCCACAGCCGCGGCTTCTCCTCGTCGTTCGCGGTCCGGGCTCGTGCTTTCATCCTCTCCGCCCCCACCTGCAACTCCACTTCGGGGTTGGCGACCAGGTTGAGATACCAGGCCGGGTGGTGGTCGCCCCCTCCCGTCGATCCCACCACCACGTAAGTGCCCTGCGTCCTCGCCGTAGATGAGCGCCGACCGACGCAACATCCCGGTCTTCCGACCCCTGGTGGTCAGCAAGAGCGTCGGCACCCCCTGCCAATGGTGGCCCTTGCGGCCATCCGTCTCCACGTAATCGCGGATATGGCGGTTGACCCAGCCCTTGGGGCTGTCGTAGACCTCCTCGTTCACCGGGCGCCCCCGGCGAGCGATGACAGCCCGACCTCGAGCAGCCTGGAGAAGCCGGTCTCGTCGAGGATGGGGATGCCCAACTCCTCGGCCTTTCTGGTCTTGGATGCACCGGGAGACTCGCCCACGATCAGGGCAGTCGTCTTCCCCGACACCGAGCCCGCGGCCTTCCCGCCGCGTGATTCGATGGCGGCCTGGGCCTCCTCACGAGTGAACCCCGGCACGGTGCCCGAGATCACGAACGTCGCTCCAGCCAGGAGGTCGGACGCCGCGTCTTTCACCACCTCGTCCTCGAGGCGCACCCCGGCGGCGCCCAGCTTCACGACGAGGGCCTGGTTGTCCGGATCCGCCGCCCAAGCCGCGATCCCGCTGGCAATCACCGGGCCGATGCCTTCGACCTCAGCGATCTCAGCCTCGCTTGCTGCCATCAGCGCGGGCAGGCCACCGAAATGCCGGACCAGGGTCCGGGCAACGGTGCCCCCGACGTGCCTGATCCCGAGGGCGGTGAGGAGGCGGGCCGCCGGGCGATCCCTGGCGCCGTCGATCGCCTTTCTCAGGTTCTCGATCGAGATGGCCCCCCACCCTTCCTTCCCCGCGAGTTCCTCGGGGTCGAAGGTGAAGATGTCGGCCGGGTCCTTGATCAACCCATCGTTGAGAAGCATGTCGATGGTCTTGTATCCGAGGTGCTCGATGTCCATGCCCCCCCGTGAGGCGAAATGGAACAGCCATTCCCGGACCCGGGACGGGCATTCGAACCCGCCCGTGCAGCGGGCTACCGCCTCGCCCTCGGTGCGGACGATCGGGTTCCCACAAAACGGGCACTTGCCCGGCATCTTCCATTTCTTCTCTTTGCCGGTCCGCGCCGAGACCACCGGGCCCACCACCTCAGGGATCACATCGCCCGCCCGGCGCACAATCACCTGGTCACCGATCCGGACGTCCTTGAGCGCCACCTGGTCCTCGTTGTGCAGTGTCGCCAGCCCCACGGTGGCGCCCCCGACGAAGACCGGGTCGAGGACCGCGAACGGCGTGGCAGCGCCGGTACGACCGATGTTGATCGCGATGTCCCTCAGGGTCGTCACCTGCTCTTCGGCTGGAAACTTGTAGGCGATGGCCCAACGAGGGGCCCGGGAGGTGAACCCGAGAGCGTCCTGCTCGGCGATGGAGTCGGCCTTGATGACGACGCCGTCGGTCTGATAGACGGTCTCGTGGCGCTTTCCCTCAGCCTCGGCCACATATGCGAGCACTTCGTCGAGCGTCGAGACGACTCGGGTCAGGGGGTTGGTGCGGAACCCGAGATCGCGGATGTATTCGAGCGTTCCCGCATGGGTCGACAGGGCGGGCCCGCCCTCGATGAGGCCCAGTTGGTAGACCCAGATGTCGACCTTCCGCGATGCCGTCACGCCGGGGTCCTTCTGTCGGACCGAGCCGGCCGCCGCGTTGCGCGGGTTGGCGAACAGCCGCTCGCCCTTCTCCGCCTGCCGTTGGTTGAGTTGCTCGAAGGCGGACGCGGGCATGTACACCTCGCCCCGGACCTCGATCAAAGTGGGGGGCTTGTCGCCTCGAAGTCGGAGCGGAACCGACTCGATGGTGCGCAGGTTGGGAGTGATGTCTTCTCCAGTTACACCGTCACCCCGGGTCGCCCCGGTGACCAGCACGCCATCCCGGTAGGTGAGGACAACGGCGAGGCCATCGATCTTGAGCTCACACACGTATCCGGATGGCGGCGATCCGAGCTGGCGCTCCATCCGCTGCTCCCAGGTCTCGAGGTCCTCTCGTGACACCGCGTTGTCGAGGGAGAACAGCGGCCGGAGATGGCGGACCGGAGCAAACAGGCTCCCGACCACGGTGCCCACCCGTTGAGTCGGGCTGTCAGTGGTCACCAGCTCCGGGTTCTCCTCCTCCAGCCTCTGGAGCTCTTTGACCAGTGAGTCGTATTGGGCGTCGGAGACCACCGGGTCGTCGAGGATGTAATAGCGGTGGGAGTGCTCGCGGATCTCAGACCGGAGATGGTCGATGCGGCTGGCAGCTGAGGGCATCGTTGTCGACCTTACCGACGAAGGGTCAATCCAGGATCTTCTCGATCAGAGCGCCACCCAGCACCCGGTCACTCTCCTCATAGGCGTCATAGAAAGCGACGGTCTGACCAGGAGACACTGCTTCCTGGGGCTCATGGAAGATCACACGGTTGCCGTCTACGAAGCCGGGCACCGCGGGACCGTGGGCCCGATACTGCGTCAGGACCTGTCCCGAGGACGGCTGGCCTTCGACCCAGGTCGCGTTGCCAATCGCGAGAGAGGTGGCGCCGAGCCGGTCCCGACTGCCAACCACTACGGTCGCGGTCGAGGGCTCGATCCGTAAGACGTACCTGGGCTCGCCAACCGCCAGCCCAAGGCCCCGACGCTGCCCGACCGTGAACCCCACGACCCCATCATGCCGGCCCACTTCTTCGCCCGACTCGTCGACCACCGGGCCCGATCTGAATGCCCGGGGTGCGACATCGGCTACGAAAGCCCGGTAATCGCGTCGACCTACGAAGCAGATGTCCATCGACTCAGGCTTGGCCGCGGTTCGCAGCCCCAGGGACGAAGCAAGGTTGCGGACGTCGGCCTTGGTCATCTCCCCCACGGGGAACCGGATTCTCGACAGCTCGCGTTGGGTGAGCATCGAGAGAACGTAAGACTGGTCCTTGGCTGCGTCGCGGCCCCGGAGAAGGGACCAGGTCCCTTCCTCTAGTCGGGTCCTTGCGTGGTGACCGGTGATCAGGACCTCGGCGTCGAAGTCGTCGAGACGCTTCAACAGCCGATCGAACTTCACGGTTCGGTTGCACTCGATGCAGGGGTTGGGAGTCCGGCCCGACACGTAGTCCTCGATGAAGCGCTGCACCACCCCGTCCCGGAATTCCTCGGTGTAATCGAGCACGTAGTAGGGGATGTCCAGCTGGCCCGCCACCCGGCGCGCGTCCTCGGCGTCCGAGACCGTGCAACAGCCTGCCGTTGGTGCCTCTCCGTTGGGACCTGCCCACATCTTGAGAGTGACACCCACGACATCGTGCCCGGCGCTCTTCATCAGCGCGGCGGCGACCGAGGAGTCGACCCCGCCCGACATCGCAACCAGGGCCCTCATCTGAGGCTCCCGACGAGGCCGAGCACTATGGCCGCTGCTTCCTCGGACTCCTCCAAGGTGTTGGCCCATCCGAAGGAGAAGCGGACGCTTTCGCGAGCCTGTGATGGCGTGAGGCCCATTGCTTCCAACACGTGAGACACCTCGGCGGCACCCGACTGGCACGCGGACCCTGCAGACGCGGCGACTCCGGCCAGATCCATGCGCATCAGCAAGGTCTCGTTGACGCACGCCCGGGAAGCGGACATTCAGGTGGTGTGGGGACCGGTTCTGCTCCGGAGAGTTGACGATCACCTCGGCCCCGCTCGAGATCAGCCTTTTCTCGAAGTCGTCGCGAACCTGTCCCACCTGGCTGCGAAAGAGCTCTCTGTCGGCCACTGCCAGCTCCATGGCCATGGCCATGCCCACCGCCCGTCCCACATCGTGAGTCCCGGAACGCCGGCCCAGCTCCTGACCTCCGCCATGTAGCAACGGCTCTAGAGCCGTCCCCTCACGGACGTAGAGGATCCCGACGCCCTTGGGGCCGCCGAACTTGTGGGCTGCCACCGTCATCATGTCGACGCCGAGCGACCCCACATCCAGGTCCTGGGAAGCGAATGACTGGACCGCATCGGTATGGACCAACACCCCCGGGTCGATGCCCTTCACGGCCTGGCTGATGGCGGCCAGGTCGGAGATGGCACCGGTCTCGTTGTTGACCACCATCACGGAGACAAGCGCGGTCGAAGAGTCGATGGCGCCGAGCAACCGCTCCATGTCGATCCGCCCCGCGCTGTCGACCCCGACTACTTCGACCGGCGCCCCCGTCCGCCTCAGGTAATCGGCGGTGTCGAGGACCGCTTCGTGCTCGGTTGCCACCGTCACGATCCCGTTGCGGGGCCCGGGACCGAAGACCGCACCTTTCAGCGCGAGATTGTCCGATTCCGTGCCGCCTGATGTGATCACCGTCTCCAGGACTCCGGCCCCGATCGAGGCCGCAATCCGCTCCCTTGCCTCCTCGAGGGCGTTCTTGGCACGGCGGGAAACCCGATGGATCCCGGAGGAGTTGCCGAACTCGACCTCGGCGTAGGGCCGCATCGATTCGAACACTCCGGGCCGCATCGGCGTAGTTGCGGCGTGATCGAGGTAGATCATCGAGGTCTGATTGTCGCAGCACGGCAGGGCTGTTTGGAACCAGGAATACATGGGAAGGGGCCTTGTTCCCTTAGCAGTGAGCCTCAACGAAGAGCGATCTGCTCTGGGGACCATCGACTCCGTCACAACCCTCGAGGGTGCGGGCTTCCTGGTCCACCGACCCTTCCCCACCGCCCGTCTCGACCACATCGGCCCGTTTCTCCTCCTCGACGAGATGGGGCCTGCCGACAACGCTCCCGGAGAGGCGAAGGGCGCGCCTGACCATCCCCATCGCGGCTTCGAGACGGTCACCTACGTGCTCGCCGGTGAGATCGAGCACAAGGACTCACAGGGAAACCGCGGCTTGATCACCCCGGGAGACGTGCAGTGGATGACTGCAGGGGCGGGGATCGTGCACTCCGAAATGCCCTCGACGCGGATCATGAGCCAGGGCGGCCGGGCACACGGTTTCCAGCTGTGGGTCAACCTCCCCAGGAAGGCAAAGTGGCACCGGCCTCGATACCAGGACCTGGCGGCAGCGGACATGCCCATCGTCGAGTTCCCCGGAGGCTCGGCCGTCGTGATCTCGGGCCACACCCACGGGGTCGATGGGGCAGCCGAGACGTTTCTTCCCGCCAACTACCTCCACCTCAAGGTGTACCCGGAAGACGAGGTGATCCTCGAGTTCGAGCCCGGGCACCAGGCATTCGTCTATGTGTTCCGGGGCGACGGCATGGTGGGACCGACCCGGACGCCCATCGCGGCCGGGCAGATGGCGCTGTTCGAGAGGGGCGAAGGCAGCCTGAGATTGATAGGCGGCGAGCCCGGCTTCGAGGCCATGGTCGGGTCGGCGGAGCCGCTCGACGAGCCGGTCGCCAGGTATGGGCCTTTCGTGATGAACACGCGAGATGAGATCGTGCAGGCTTTCGACGACTATCGGTCGGGGAAGATGGGCTCGATCGAGCCGGAATTGAGCGACTCGATGGAGCACGGTTGATCCGCCTGGTCGAGATGATCCCCGCCCCGACCGATCGCGTCTGGGCGGAGTTGGCTGACCTGGGCTCTCACGCCGAGTGGATGACAGACGCTGCCGAGGTCGACTTCGAGGCCGGTCCGCAGTCCGGGCCCGGCGCGAGGATGAGGGTGGCCACCTCCATAGGTCCGTTCAGGGTGACCGACCTGATGACCGTCGTGGAGTGGGTCGAGGGCTCTTCCATTGGAGTCGAGCACACCGGCTCGGTGTTGGGCACCGGGCGCTTCGACGTCGCCGCTGACCCGGAAGGGACCCGGCTGACCTGGACCGAGGACCTCGTCTTCCCCTGGTGGCTCGGGGGTCGACTCGGTGCCTGGGTGGCCACTCCGATCATGAGGCGGATCTGGAGGTCGAGCCTGGGAAAGTTCAGCGCGCGGGTACTCAGCGCCCCTTGAAATCCGGCGGGCGCTTTTCGATGAACGCGCTCACTCCCTCTCTGGCGTCCTCACTCCCGAAGGCCGCCTGGAAAGCGTCACGCTCCGCTTCGAGGCCCCGAGCCACCGGCAGCCCGAATCCCTGATTCATCGCTGACTTGGCGGCGGCAATGGCTTTGGTCGCCCTGGTAGAGAGATCTTCTGCGTCAGCCAGCGCCAGGTCGAGCAGTTCTGCGCTGGGCGCCACCTTGTCGGCCAGGCCGATCGAGAGTGCCTCTTCCGCCCCCACCTGTCGCCCGCTGATGATCATCTCCTTGGCCTTCTGGAAGCCAATCAGACGGGGCAGGCGCTGGGTGCCTCCGGCGCCGGGGATGATCCCCAGTTGGATCTCGGGCTGGCCCACGCGGGCATCATCGGCCAAATACCGGAAGTCGGCACCCATGGCCAATTCCAGGCCGCCACCCAGGGCGTACCCGTGCACGGCGGCGATTGTCGGCTTCTCCAGCCCCTCCAACAATGCGATCGCCTCCTGCAGGGTCCAGGCCGATCTCTCGGTAACCCCGGCATCGAACGAGGCTTTGAAGCCCTTGATATCCGCCCCAGCAGCAAAATGGGGCTGCCCGGTGATCACCGCGGCCCTGATCGCGGGATCTGCGAGGGCCCCGAAGGCTTCCTTCAGTTCGACCGCCACCTGCTCGGACAGAGCGTTCACGGGAGGGCGTTCCAGCCTCACCACGGCGACCGCCCCCTGGACGTCGACATTGACGTGTTCCATTTTCTGAGCGTAGGCCCCGGCAGACTCCGAGGCGTAGGCTTGCTCCCAGGAGGCACGATGACTGCAGCACCTTTTACCGGATCGGGCACCGAAGACGACCCCTGGGCCCTGAAGACCCCGAGCCTGGGCTCGGAGATCCTGATGCACAAGGACGAGGGGAACGACCCACCGGTGCTGGTGTGCACGGTCGGGAGCACAGTGCTCTTCTATGACCTCCGGATCATCGACGACCTCCACCAGATGCTGAAAGAGAACGGTGACTGGGTCCCCCTGGGCAACGCCGACGAGCAGAAGCCGGCCGCTGAGGGCACGGTTGAAGCGTGGGCCCGCTCCCCGGACAATCCGATTGGTGGTTGGTATGGGCTGAAGAAGGGGCTCAGAGGCAGGGTTGGCAACTATGTGCCTCCGGTCCTCGAGGCACTCGGGCTGGCCGAGGTGGAGCACAACGCCCGCAACAACCGAATGCGGGCCCTTTGAGGATCAGGTCGCTGGGCCTGCGGGCCTGCTGGTGACGCCAGGAAGGTCGCGCATCCGGGGATGACGGGTGGCGGGCACCGGGCGCAGCCGCATCCGGGCATCGACCACGACCACCCCCTCTCCCGGCCCGAGGACCTTCACCGGGTTCAGATCCATCTCGACGAGTTCGGGCACCGCCCCGATCAGCCCCGAAACCCTGAGCAGGGCCTGCTCCAACGCGGCGACGTCGCTCTCCGCCGTGTTGCGATAGCCCTGAAGGAGGCGGAATCCTTTGGTCTCTCTGATCATCTCCGCCGCGTCGACATCGGTGAGCGGGTGGATCCTGAACACCACGTCCTGGAGCAGCTCGACATAGATCCCTCCCAGCCCGAACCCGACAAGAGGCCCGAAGTTTGGATCCTGCGTCATCCCGACCAGCACCTCGTGCCCACCGGGAATGAACTCCTGGATCAAGGCTCCTTGGGCGTCGAACACTGACCCGGTCACCGACTGGTATGCGGTCCTGATCCCGGCCTCGCCCTCTACGCCGAGGACCACTCCGCCGACGTCGGACTTGTGGAGGGCGGTCTCCGACACCACCTTGACCACCACCGGGCCCTCGATCGACCCGGCTGCCTCGACCGCCTGATCAGCGGAGGTGGCGACGAAGGCCCTGGGGACCCGGAACCCGGCGCTGGTCAACAACTGGTCAACCTGGCCAGGCTCCAACCAGGCGCCTGTCGCCGGGATCGCGGTGAGAGCCCCTTCCACGATGCCGCGCAATCTCGACTCGGTCTCCGGACGGAGACTTGCCTCGATGCCAGGGTCGCGCTCGTCGCCAGGCTCCATGCCCCACAGCACGGGCCAGGGCGGCCGCAGCCGCCTCGGGGAACTGATAGGTGGGTATCGCCCGGGTGCCTTCCCCTCCAGCCAGTTGGAAAGCGGTCTCGCCCGTGTGCATGAACACCGAGAGCAGCGTCACTTCGCCGTCGTATCGCTGCTGGCACCGAGCGAGGGCCGCGGCCACCTCTACCGCACCTTCCGGCGCGGTTGGGACATAGATCACCATGACCGAATCAACCTCGCCAGACTCCAGGAGGAGAGTCACCGAGTGCTCGAACTCGGACGGCCCGCCCGAAGCGATGAGGTCCACCGGGTTCCGGGTCGAGGCCTCGGCGGGAAGCAGCGCTGCGATGTCGGTGCGCAGGCCGGGAGACAGTTCGGGCAGGGAAAGCCCGTTCGCCTCCAAAGCGTCGGCAGCCAGGATGCCCGGGCCTCCGGCGTTGGTGACGATCCCCACCTTGGAGCCGGCCGGGATCGGCTGGTTGGCGAGGAGGCTGGCAGCGGCGAACAGCTCCTCGATGGTGTCGACCCGGATCACCCCTGCCTGGCGAAAGAGGGCCTGAACCGCCACATCGGACGAGGCGAGGGCGCCGGTGTGCGATGAGGCGGCCCGGCTGCCCGCAGAAGTCCTCCCCGACTTCACCGCGATGATCGGCTTGCTGCGCCCGATGCGGCGGGCGATGCGGGAGAACTTCATCGGGTTGCCGAAGGACTCGAGGTATAGCGTGATGACGTCGGTCTGGGGGTCGTCTTCCCAGGCAAGGAGCAGATCGTTCCCGCTGACATCGGCCTTGTTGCCCACCGAGACGAACTGGGAGATCCCGATGTTGTTGCGGGTGGCGTAGTCGAGGATCGCAATGCCGAGGGCACCGGATTGGCTCGACATCGCGACATTGCCGGCTGGGGGGTAGACCGGTGCGAAGGTGCCATTGAGATGGACCGAGGACACGGTGTTCAAGAGGCCCATGCAGTTCGGCCCCACCATCCTCATCCCCGAATCCCGGACGATGGCGAGCAATTCATGCTCCGCCGCCGCCCCTTCCACTCCCACCTCGGAAAACCCGGCCGAGATCACGACGATGCCGCGGACCCCGGCCTTGGCACATTGCCGGGCCACCTCGATCACCGATCGCTGCGGGACCACGATGTATGCAAGGTCCACATCGTCGGGGACGTCGAGAATGGTCGGGTAGGCCAGGACCGAGTTGATCACCTTCGCCTTGGGGTTGACCGGGTACAGCGGGCCGGTGAACCCGGTGGAGAGGATGTTGTGGAACAGCTTCCCTCCGATGGAAGAGCGATCACTGGAGGCGCCGATCACGGCGACGGATCGGGGGAAGAACAAAGGCAACAGCGAGGCAGCCACCGCTCGCTTCTCGTGCTCGGCTTCGACCTCCAGCATTCCCTCACTCGCGGCGACCGGGAAGTCGACTGTGAAAACACCATCGTCGATCGTCCTGGCCAACTCGTAACCGGAGTTCCGGAACAGCCTCATCATCTGCCGGTTCTCGGGTAGGACGTAGGCGTGGAACCTCTCGATGCCGTGCGATCGGGCATGGTTGGTCAGAAGCTGCAGGAGTTGCGTCCCCAGGCCCCGCCCTTGGTGCTTGTCGGCGACGGCAAAAGCGACCTCAGCCGCGCTTCCGTCGTGATCCTCCCGGTCGTACCGAGCGACGCCGATCATCCGGCCATCGAGGAGCGCGATCAAGGCCATTCGGTCGGAGTAGTCGACCGTGGTGAAGTACTCCACCTCCTTTGGCTCCAGGGTCTCCTTGATCCGGAAGAAGCGGAAATAGCGGGACTCCGGGCCGAGCGTCTCGAAGAAATCACGGATCAGCCCGGCGTCGTCGGGAGTGATGGGACGGACCCGCGCTCCCCCGCCATCCCGAAGGACAACGTCCAGCTCGTACTCAGATGGGTATTCGGCCATGTTCGATCTCAGCGGGGAAGCTAACCAGCCCGGACGCCCCTGGCACGCGTCCCTTCCCCGGGAGGGTGTCGGATTACACTCGACCCTGACGGGGTTGATCTGTGTGGGAAGGTGGTGTCCTTGGAGAGTGATCTGCCCTCGCGCATCGTGGGGCCCGGGCCCGGTTCCTCTCCCCTCCCCCACCCACCGGCCCGGGTCCCACGACCTCTTTCAAACTGACTTCTTTCAGACTGACTTCGAGATGATCTTCCGCAGGCCACGCCGAGACCCCGAGCCCGACGAGAAGCCGCCGAAGCGCGGTTACGGGGTCGCCCTGGGCAACGCCATGGCCGAGTTCGAAGCGGTGCTCAACCCGGCAGCCGAGCATCGAATCGTGGAGATGCGAACCCAGGAACAGATGGCCGACATCGACAGGAGCGGTGAGACCGATGGCGAGATCGACGACGCCGAGGAATAGACACCGACGAACGACGTGCCCGGGGTGGGATTCGAACCCACACGAGCCGGTTCGGCTCAAGGGGGTTTAAGCCCCTCGCGTCTGCATTTCGCCACCCGGGCCGGTGCTCACCGTCAGGGTAAAGCCAGCAGCGACATGGCAACGCCATCGAGAGTGTCGTGCTCGGAAACGGTCGCAGTCTCCGCCCCGATTGCGTCCATCACGCCTTCGGCCACCAGGATCCCCCCCAGGATGACCTCGGCGCGTTTCGGGTCGAGGCCGGGAAGGTGGGCCGTCTCCTCCAGATCCAGCTCGGCCATGATGTCGACGATCCTGGCGACCTCCGAGCGAGTCACCTCTCGCCCATGGACCGAGGTCCCGATAGGAGTCGCCCTGGCCACCGAGGCGATACTGGTCCAGGTGCCTGCCACTCCGATCAAGGATCCGTACTCGAAAGCCGACACTCCGGCAAAGGCATCACGGATCTCATCCCTTGCCCCCTCGACTTCAACCGGCGAGGCCGGGCGGAAGGGGACGGCACGCTCGGTCACCCGCACCGAGCCGATGTCGATGGAGACCCCGGCCTCCTCGGTGACGAACTCTGTGCTCCCCCCGCCGATGTCGGACACCACGATCGGGGAAGCGCCCGCGAAACCTCTCACCGCTCCGTCATAAGCGAGTCGAGCTTCCTCCTCACCGGTGATCAGAGTGGGCCGAACGCCGATCGCGGACTCGGCCCGGTCGAAGAACTCCTCCCGGTTGGCCGCGTCACGGGAGGCAGAAGTCGCGATCACCTTGCGCCGGGTGACACCGGCCTCGCCCATCAGCCGGCCGTAACGCTCGAGGACGGCAACGGTCTCCACGATCCGCGGCTCGGAGAGCACGCCGGTGCTGTCGACCCCGCGGCCCAAGCCGGTCACTTCCTCGAGCCTCTGCAGGTCGACGACCCCGTCGGTGATCAGAAGGCGCATCGAGTTGGTCCCGATGTCGATCACACCGACGTTCACGGCTTGCCTCGCCATTCCGGATTGCGAGTCCCCTCGACGACACACGGGACTTCGCAGTCGAGCGGCTCGATCCATGACCCGACGATCCGACCTACCGGATTGTCGCCGCCTGCTGCATGGTGGGCGTAGTGGGCATGGAGGCATTTGACGCCGGCGCGGGCACCGCCGACCCCTCCGCTGGGGACGGGCGACGCCCCGGAGGGAACCATGGCGTCACGCTCTTCGGCATAGGAGAGGTGTGCCTTTTGCAGCGCCGACCCGAACTCCGGATCTGAAGTCGCCTTCTGCTCCATCCGGCTGACGCCTCCGGAGCTCTCCAACCTCCCGATCCGTGCTGTGGCCAGGGGGCAGGTGAGCCAATAGAGAGTCGGGAAAGGAGTCCCGTCATCGAGCAATGGTGGGACCTGGACGACGACCGGCATCTCGAGATGGCACCTGGCCACCACCCGGGAATCGGCGCGAGGCGCCCTACCTATCTGAGCCTCGATGACCCGGTGCTCAGCCATGCCGGTCACCCCGGCGAATCTAGGTCGCTCCCCGTGATGAAATCCCATATCTCCTCGACCCAGGTCCGATTGGAAGAGTCTTCGGACGTCGGGACCGGCTCCACGGTTGCCTCTGCCCCGGGGGGGTCCAGGACGACATAGGCGACCTCTCCCTCCCGAACGTACCCCAGCTTCTCCCGAGCCAAGCGCTCGATCTCTTCGGGAGTGTTCAGGGAAGCGACATCGGCGGAGAGGACTTCGTTCTCCGACTCCAGGGCGGCAAGCTGTTCCCGGGCCGTTTGAACCTGGTTCCGCGAGTCCAGGATCTGTCGGTATGGCACCACCTGGGTGAGGAAGGCGGCTCCCATGAGGATGAAGAGCAGCGTCACCAGGGCCACCCCGGAACGGTGCTTCAGCCTCAACGAGGCCTCCTGAAGGTCGACCACCCCGGGAACCTGGCATCGGGGCCGAGCTCCTCCTCGATTCGCAAGAGCTCGTTGTACTTGGCGGTGCGCTCCCCTCGGGCCGGCGCCCCCGACTTGATCTGGCCTGAGTCCGTCGCCACCGCGAGGTGAGAGATGAAGCTGTCTTCGGTCTCACCGGACCGATGGCTGACCATCGTCCCGTACGAGGCGCCTCGAGCCATGCTCATCGTGTGCAGAGTCTCGGAGACCGATCCGATCTGGTTCACCTTGACCAGGATGGCGTTGGCTGCCGATTCCTCGATTCCCCTGCGCAGGAACTCCTCATTGGTGACGAAGAGGTCGTCGCCCACCAGTTGCACCCGATGGCCGACCTGGGCGGTCAGAGCCTTCCAACCCTCCCAGTCGTCTTCCGCCATGCCGTCTTCGACCGAAACCAAGGGGAACCGCTCCACGAGGTCCACGAGGTAGCCGACCATTTCCTCAGAGTCCAGGCCTCTGCCTTCCAGGTGATACCGGCCCTCACTGTGCAGCTCGGTGGCCGCAACGTCTAACGCGAGGGCGATCTCCTCACCCAACTCGTAACCGGCGACATCGATCGCCTCGACAAGGAGCTCCAGCGCCGACTCATTGGTGGGAAGGTCAGGGGCGAACCCGCCTTCGTCTCCAACATTGGTGCCGAGGCCACGACCCCCGATCACCTTCTTCAAAGCCTGATAGACCTCGACACCGGCACGCAGGGCCTCCGAATACGAGGGAAACCCGGCGGGGACGATCATGAATTCCTGGATGTCCACCGAATTGGCGGCATGGGCGCCGCCGTTGAGCACGTTGAGACAGGGCACCGGGAGGGTTCGAGCCGTCGGGCCGCCCAGGTACCGGAACAGGGGGACTCCCAGGCTCGTGGAAGCTGCTCGTGCGGCCGCCAATGACACGGCAAGGATGGCGTTCGCACCGAGGTTGCCTTTGTTGGGAGTGGCGTCGAGGTCGAGCATGACCTGATCGATGTGCTCCTGGCGAGTCACGTCGGTACCGATCAGGGCGGGAGAGATCACGTCATTGACGTTGCCGACCGCCCTGCCGACGCCCTTCCCCGTCCATCGATCACCGCCGTCGCGTAGTTCGACGGCTTCCATGGCACCGGTCGAAGCCCCGGATGGGACGATGGCTCGGCCCATGGCGCCACTCTCCGTGGTCACTTCGGCTTCGACGGTGGGATTGCCCCGTGAGTCCAGCACCTGACGGGCGTGAATCCGCTCGATGTTGTTCAGAGTCATGCAGCGACAGGTTCCCCGGTAGGACTGGAGGGCCAAACTAACAGCAGCCCGTGGTTGTTCAGTTGACCCTCAGCTGGTGTCAGCCAGGCCCTGCTTCGCCCGATCCCACCGCTCGTTGAGCGTCTCCAGGTCCAGGCCCTCCAGCGAGCCCTCGGCTTCCATCCTGCGGAATCGGGTCTCGAAGCGCTCGGTTGCCTGACGGAGGGTGATCTCAGGGTCGAGACCGAGGTGGCGGGCGAGGTTCACCACGGAGAACAGCACGTCTCCGAGCTCCGAGCCTGCCTGTCCCGGATCATCGAGGACCGCCCCCAGCTCGTCGAGCTCTTCCTGGACCTTGGGGAGGACCTGGGCAGCCTCGTCCCAGTCGAATCCAAGCTTGGCGGCCCGGTTCTGCACCTTGGATGCCCTCTGCAGGGCGGGGACCCCGGGCGGCACGCCGTCGAGAGCGGACTCGGAGGCGCCGCCCCGCTCCTCGTCCTTGATTCGGTCCCAGTTCGCCTTGACCTCGGCCGCCGAACCGACCTCGACATCGCCAAAGACGTGGGGATGACGGCGCACCAGCTTCTGACGCATCACCTCGGCCACGTCGTCGATGTCGAACGCGCCCGCTTGTCGGGCGATCGCGGCGTGGAACAGCACCTGGAGCAGGACATCACCCAACTCGTCCTCTACGTCGGAGTACGCCACCCAGTCCGGCTTCCCCATGGGGAGGCGCGACACCGCCTCGATCAGCTCGTAGCTCTCCTCCACAAGGTTCTTCATGAGGCTCTCGTGGGTCTGCTCCCGGTCCCATGGGCACTCCTCGCGGAGCCGGGCCATGGTGTGCACGGCGCCGATGAGACCACCCGGCTCTGCATCGATGTACATCGAGGTCCGAAGCCCGGCCAGTCCCGGGTCGACGCTGTCCGCCGTGGACTCGATGACCCGGCCCTCCGCCGAGCCCAGCTCGGTGAGGAGGAACACCGTCGTCATCTCGGGTAGGACGCGATCGACGCCCGCAGCCACTTCGGCGAGGACTTCCGGGCGATCGAGGTGGGCGATGATCGTGGGCTTGTCCAACACCAACGGCACCGGCATCCAGTGCCCGTTGAGGATCTGGAGGCCCCGGTCCAGGGGGTCGTAACCGACCGTGGCGAGCACCGCGTCGATGAACGACTCGGCAGCCATGACTTCGACCTCCGCACCCGAATCGACGATCTTGCGCACCGCAAACTCGCCGACGAACGGGCTGCCGGGCACCGCATACACGACAGGCCCCTTCCCGGCCGCCGTCAGAACCCGATCGGCGATGGCGGAATAGACGTCGTCGAACCGCTCCGAGGATTCGTACAGGTCATCGCAGAACGCGATCTCTCGAAGATTGGACAGCTCGGCGGCCGCCGGATGATGACGGGTGCGCAGAATGACCTGCCGGCCCGGATCGAGAAGTATGGCCCGCACCGGTTCCGGGACCCGGTCGAGATCGCCGGGGCCGAGTCCGGTGACGAGGATCACCCGGTGGTGGTGGTCGTGGTGGCCCCTGCCGGGGGAACCACTCCAGGCGTGGGGCTGGTCTCCCAGGTGCCGTATTTCTCGTTCACAGTGACCTCGGCTGCCTCGGCCGTGGAAACGAACCACTCCTGCGCCGCGAGCTCGAGGGCTTCGGCCTGCAAGGTGGTAGTCGCCTCCTCGACGGTGGGAACGTCGTCCTCACGCACCAGGATCACATGGAAACCGAATTCGGATTCGACCGGCGCCGTGGGGACTCCCACCTCGGCGGCTTCCATGGCCTCGGCGAACTCGGGGACGTACTGCTCGGGGGGAGCACAACCCAGGTCGCCACCGGCAGCTGAGCTCCCGTCTATCGAGACCTCCAGCGCCACGTCGGCGAACTCCTCACCGGCCTCGAGACGCTCCACCACGTCCTGAGCCTCGGCCTCGGTCGCAACCAGGATGTGCGAAGCACAGGTCGTTGTCTCACCAAGGGCCTCCGCCTCGGTGATGACTCCGTCGATCTCCTCTTGGGTGGGTGGCCCCACTTCGCTCTCCATCTGCTCGCGAATCGCAGTCTGGATCAGCGATTGGTGGGCGATCATCTGCAGCAACTCCTCGGTCACCTGCATCGTGGCGAGCAGTTCCTCACGGGTCTGATCACCGGTGAGCTCTGCATCGATGATGCTGTCAGCCTCGGCGGCGATCTCGTCTTCGGTGAAACTGATGCCGAAGTCCTCCTCGGCGCCACGAGCGAACACGTCGAGAACGATGCTGAACGAGAGCAGATCGGCGAACTGAACTTCGGAAATCTCCTCTCCCTCGGCCGGAGTCACCAAGCTCTCGATTTGGGAGGTGGTGATGTCAGTGCCGTCGACCGTTGCCGCGACATCGTCTCCGCCGCCACAGGCAGAGACGGCGAGCGCGACCGCGACCAGGGAGATTGCGAGCTTCTTCAAGAGGGGTCCTTTGCGGAGAAGGGAGGGGTGAATGCTAGAGACTCGCCGTGGCAATCATTACTCGAAATAGAGGTCAGTCCTCGCCCTCGGGCCACATCTCTGCGATGAAACCGGAGAGCCCCGGCACCAGCGGGTTGGGGGCCGGGATGAAGATCAATCCGTCGCCGGCCCTGAGCACCGACCGGGGCTGGAGGCGCTTGAGTCTCACCTCTTGTGACGGCTTGAGGTCGACAGGTCCCATCCGGATCTCATGTCTCAGCTTCACCATCTCTTCGAGGCCAACCCTCATCGCGTCGACCCTGAGCCGGGCCAGGTCGAGCAAGGCATCGGCGGCCGCTGGGCGGGGCCCGAACCGGTCCTCCCACTCCTTGGCGACATCCTCGACCTCAGCCCTCGTCGCCGTGGCAGCCAGGCGACGGTAGGCCTCCAGCCTCAGCTCCTGATCGGAGATGTACGACTCGGGCAAGTGGGCGTCGACAGGGAGGTCGATCCTGATCTCAGCCGGGATTTCGGTGACCAAGCCGGTGCCCTCCAGCTCGGACACCGCCTCTGCCACCAACTCGGCATAGAGGTCGAACCCGACGGCGGCGATGTGCCCGCTCTGGACCTCCCCGAGGATCGAGCCCGCGCCCCTTATCTCGAGATCCTTGAGGGCGAGGAGGAATCCCGAGCCCAGGTCGGTCGCCTCCCCGATCGCCTCCAGGCGTCGATGCGCCTCCTCACTGAGGGTCTGGTCCTGGGGATGGAAGAGATAGGCGTAGGCCCGCTGGCTGGAGCGCCCTACCCGCCCCCGGAGCTGATAGAGCTGAGCGAGGCCGAGGAGGTCGGCGCGCTCCACGATCAGGGTGTTGACCTGGGGAAGGTCGAGCCCGGACTCGATGATCGTGGTGGCCACCATCACGTCGTACTCCCGGTTCCAGAAGTCGATCATGACCTGCTCCAGCCGCCCTTCTGACATCTGGCCGTGGGCCACCACGTATCGCGCATGCGGCACCAGCTCCCGGAGCCGGGCGACGGCCCGATCGATGGATTGCACCCGGTTGTGCACGTAGAAGACCTGGCCCTCGCGCAGCAACTCCCTGCGGATCGCGGCGGAGACCGCCTGGTCGTCGAACGGACCGACATAGGTGAGGATCGGGTGGCGATCCTCGGGCGCGGTTCGGATGTGGGACACGTCGCGGATTCCGGTCAAGGCCATCTCGAGGGTGCGGGGGATTGGGGTGGCGGTGAGGGTGAGCACGTCCACCCCGATCTTGAGCTGCTTCAAGGCATCCTTGGCGGCGACCCCGAATCGCTGCTCCTCGTCGATCACGAGAAGCCCCAGTTCCTTGAAGGTCACGTCGTCGGATAGCAGGCGGTGGGTGCCGATGACGACGTCCACTTCACCGGTGGCCAGGCCGGCCACGACACGGTCCTGTTGCTTGGAGGTGAGGAACCTGGAGAGAGCCTCGACCCGGACCGGGTAGGGGGTGAAGCGCTCACCGAAGGTCTGGTGATGCTGTTGAACGAGAAGCGTCGTCGGACACAGCACCGCGACCTGCTTGCCGGCCTGAACGGCCTTGAACGCGGCACGGATCGCGACTTCGGTCTTGCCAAAGCCGACATCGCCGAAGACCAGACGGTCCATGGGCTCGACTTGCTCCATGTCAGCCTTCACCTCGGTGATCGCCCGCATCTGGTCGGGAGTCTCTTCGAAGGGAAAGGAGCCCTCCAGCTCTCCCTGCCAAGGGGTGTCGGGCCCGAACGGGAACCCAACGGCCGCAGCCCGCATCCGGTGCAGCTCCACCACCCGCTGGGCGACGGCCGCCACAGCCATCCGCACCCGGGCCTTCTGCTCCGACCAGTCCCGCCCTCCCATCCGCGATACCCGGGGCGCTTCACCTCCGGTGTACCGGGTCACCGCCGCAAGTTGGTCCACCGGCACGTAGAGCCTGTCCTCGCCCGCATAGGCGATAACCAGGTAATCACGCTCGGTCCCCACCATGGTCCGCGAGACGAGCCCCTCGAAGCGCCCGATGCCATGTTGGTGGTGCACGACGTAGTCGCCTTCGGTGAGGTCCCGATACTGGTGGGTGAGAGCGGCCCGGCTTCGACCCACTCGGCGATGTGCCCGGCGCCGGCCCGCGATCTCTTGCTCGCCGAGCACTGCCACCCCGAGTTCGGGGGCGATCAACCCGTGATGGATCCCGACCGGGACGATTCCTGACCTGGCGTTCTCGAGCCTTGGAAGCCGGTCCATGGCGAGCCCGTGCTCGGCGAGTGCCCTCGCCACCCGGTCAGCGGCGGCTTCACCGTCCATGGCGACAACGGTGATGACTGACGCGTCGAGGAGTCTCCTCAACGAGGCCGTGACCGAATCCGGGCTGCCGGGGGTCGCGTCGAGGGCGCGGATAGCCAGGACCGCGTCGCCGGGCCCGGTGGGGGCGGTGGGGACCCCGAGATGGGGAACGCTCTCCAGGTGCCGCCCCAGGTCGAGGAACAAAGCCGGATGGGCTCCGGCCTCTGGTGCGTTCTCCCCCCAGGTAGGGGCCAGGGCGCGGGCGAGCTCCGATTCCTCCTTGATCAGGTCTCGTCGCGCGATCGATGGCTCTCGATGGCTCGACCACGACCAGACGGCGATCGCGCCCGGCATCCAACAACGACACCGGGTCCGCGAGCCAGGGAAGCCACGACTCGATCCCGGCGAACACCTGACCCTCAGCGATCCGATCCCAGGTAGACGCGGCCCAGGGCTCGTCATCGCGAAGCGACCGCGGCTCGCTCCCGAACTGCCGGATCGGGCCGGAACTCACGAGCCGGATACGCCACCAGCGCCTCGAGAGGGTCCTCGGAGCGCTGCGAGGCAACCGAGAACACCCGGATGTCGTCGACCAGGTCGCCCCAGAAGTCGATTCGCACCGGCTCGTCGGACTGGGCCGGAAACACGTCGACGATGCCACCTCGCACCGCGAACTCCCCCCGCGCTTCGACCCGGTCGGTCCGGGAGTATCCGAGGCCGGCCAGAGCTCGGGCCAGGTCCTCCATCACGCGCTCCTCGCCGCGACTCACGATCAGGGGATCGGGCGGTGAAGGGCTGAGCCGCTGGATGGCACTGCGAACGCTTGCGACCACCAGGGCCGGCCCTCCGCCGGTTGTCAGCCGGTGGCGGGCCCTCGCCCGGTGCGCCATCGTGGTGATGTTCGGTGACACGTGCTCGAAAGGGAGCGTCTCCCAGGCGGGGGCCAGCGTCACGTCTTCGACAAAGAGCCTGAGGTCATCGCTCAAGTCCTCCGCGTCCCGTTCTCCGGGGACCAGGACCAGGAGCATCTCGCCCAATTGGTCGGCAAGGCCGGCGAGGGCGAAGGCCCGGCCTCCTGGCGACATGGCCCATGTGCCGTCGAGGGAAGGCAACGCAGCAGAGCGCCATGCCGAGAGGAGTGGAGCAAGCAGGGAGGGCACGGACTGGCCGATGCTACCGGGATGCTTCGAGAAGGCCCTCGGACTGGAACCAGTCGATGGTGCGGCGCAGCGTTTCCTCGATGGGCCGGTATTCCAGCCCGAGCTCGCGGCTCGCCCGGGACCCGTCGTAACGGTGGCCGTGTCTCAGGACCCGCGCCATCTCCCGGCACAACGGGGGCCGTCGGTCGATCATGCGAGATCCGAGCTCGACGATCGCGGCCGCCAGCAGTGGCTATCGGCCCGGGGAGATATCTCTCGCCAACCTGCCTACCGGTCGCCCTCCTGATCAGCTCGATCGCGGCGCCGATCCCGAGCGACGCGCCATTGAGGACGTAGCGACGGCCCGGCGCGCCCCGCTCGGCTGCGAGCAGATGTCCGCGGGCACAATCGTCGATGTCGACGATTGAGACGGTGGTGTCGACCAGGAAGGGCATCTTCCCCCGGACCACGTCGAGGACCAGCTTGCCGGTGCCAGTGGCCCTCCCCGGTCCCTGGACCGAGGACGGGTTGACCACAACCACCTCGAGACCGGGCCGCGCCTCGAGGACCAGCATCTCCGAGAGATGTTTGGAGCGCTCGTATGCCGAGAGGTACCGGCCGCGGTGAGGGGACTCCTCGGATCCAACCGTCCCGTGCTGCTCACCGATGGCCACGGCGCTCGAGGTGTGCACCAGCCTTCTCACGCCGGTGTCACGGCACGCCTCCATGACGTTCCAGGTGCCGAGGTAGTTGACCTGGTACATGGCCTCCGGATGTCGAGGGCACATCTCGTTGACTCCGGCCACATGGAAGACCCAGTCGGTGCCGCTGGTCAGCGGGGTGAGACTGGGGAGATCGAGGACATCTCCCCGAATCGGGAATGCGCCCATGGCCTCCAACTTCTTGGGCACTTTCGGCTGTCCGGGCAAGTGCTCGCACCTCGTGACCGGCTGCGATTGCGTGTCCTACCACGGCGCTGCCGACAACCCCCGAGCCGCCGGTGACCGCGACCTTCACGTCCTGGCGCCGGTTGGCTCCGAGCGAACTGTGTGCCAGAAAGCAGTCATGTAGCCCCAGGCCGAGCCGATGGTGGCGATGACCGCGATCAACATCGCCCACTGATCGAGGTACCACGGGCCCCAGGGCTCGGACAGCCGGAAGAAGGCAAGGAAGATGGCGACGAACTGGGTGATGGTCTTGAGCTTCCCCCAGGTCGAGGGTCTGATCAGCCCGCCCTGAGCCGCCACGACCCCGCGCAGCGCCATGACTGTGAACTCACGGAAAATGATGATCGCTGCCGGCCAGATAGAGACCAGGTCGACGGAGACGAGGGCGAGGAGGGTCCCGGTGACGAGGATCTTGTCGGCGGTCGTGTCGAGGAACGCCCCGAGGATGGTCCCTCCCGTGCTCTTGCGCGCGAAGTAGCCGTCGAGGTAATCGGTGAAGGCGGCGAAGGCGAAGATGAGCGCCGCGATCACCAGGTTGTTCTCGATCTGCTCGCCCCGGGTGAACGCCATGATCACCGGCACCAGGACGATCCTCGACAGCGCGAGCATGTCAGGCAGAGAGATGGGTCCTCCTCGACTCAAGGCCGATCTTACGGTGAGAGCCCGGCAAATCCCCGTTCAAGCCCACCCGAATGAGCGTTCCACCGCCTCTTTCCACCGGGCGTACAGCCGCTCGCGCTCTTCCGGCGACATGGCCGGAGACCACCTCGAGGCCTCGGCCCACAACGCAGCGAGCTCATCGCGGTCACGCCAGAGCCCAACTGCGAGCCCTGCGCCAAAGGCCGCTCCGAGCGCGGTGGTCTCCGCGACCGGGGAAGGACCACGTCGACGCCCAGGATGTCCGCCTGGAATTGCATCAGCAATTTGTTGGCCGTCATCCCACCGTCCACTCTGAGCTCTGCCAGTTCCACACCGGAGTCGATCGCCATCGCATCGAGCACGTCCTTGGTCTGGTAGGCGCTCGCCTCCAGAGCCGCCCTGGCGAGGTGGCCTTTGGTGGCGTAGCGGGTGAGCCCGGTGACCACCCCGCGGGCATCGGGTCGCCAGTAGGGGGCGAACAGCCCGGAGAACGCAGGTACCAGATAGACGTCGCCGTTGTCCTCGACAGTCATCGCCAGGCTCTCGATGTCGGCTGCTGACTCGACCAACCCGAGGTTGTCCCGCAGCCACTGCACCAGCGAGCCAGTGACCGCGACCGGACCCCTCCAGGGCGTAGACCGGGCGCTCCCCCGCCTGTTGGTAGGCAATCGTCGTGAGCAGGCCCGCGGTCGATGCGACGGGCTGGTGACCGGTGTTGAGCAGCATGAAGTTCCCGGTCCCGTATGTGTTCTTTGCGTCCCCCGGCTCGAAACAGACTTGTCCGACCATGGCCGCGTGCTGATCGCCGAGCACCGCGCGCCAGCGGAACTCCTTCGAGCAGGCCAGCGCAGACCGCGCCCACCCCGATCGACGGCACGATCTCGGGGAGCATCGCGGTCGGGACTCCCAGTTCGGCGGCCAGGTCCGCATCCCAGCTGGTCGTGCCCAGGTCCATGAGCATTGTCCGTGATGCGTTGGTCACGTCGGTGATGTGGTCGCCCTTCCCGGGCCCCCCGGTCAGGTTCCAGGCCAGCCAGGAATCGATGGTCCCGAAGGCCAGCTCTCCCCGGGCCGCGGCGTCGTGCAGATCGTGCTCATCGAGGAGCCATCGGATCTTGGGGCCGGAGAAGTAGGTGGCCAGCGGCAGCCCGGTCAGATCGCGGAAGCGGTCCGGCCCCTCAGCCCCGCCGAGCCGGGAACAGAGCTCGGCAGTCCGCGTGTCCTGCCAAACGACGGCGTTGGCCACGGGGCGGCCGGTCGCCCGCTCCCAGACGACCGTCGTCTCCCGCTGGTTCGTGAGCCCGACGCCAGCCAGGTCGGTGGCGCCGGATCCCGGCCTTGTCGAGGGCCGCTCGATGCACGCGTTGGCGTTCGACCAGATCTCGAGTGGCGTCGTGCTCCACCCAGCCCGGCCTTGGGAAGACCTGGCGCGTGCTCCCGTTGGTCGACGGCGACCACGGACCCTGCAGAATCGAAGACGATGAACCTGGTCGATGTCGTCCCCTGGTCCAGGGCGCCGATGTAGTCGGCCATGCCCGGTTACGCCCCGGTCACGCCGGGGTGTCCCTGCCCCGGAGCGCGGCCATCTCCTGGGCCCGTGCCGGGTCCAGGGGCCACTGCTCGACCACGTCCGCTGCCTCTTCGAGGATGACATCGACCTGGGGCTTCTCTTCGGCACTGAACGGGCGAAGGACGAAGGCAGCCGGATCCATCGATCCCGGTGGACGGCCTACGCCGATCTTCAGCCTGTTGAAGTCCGCCGACCCCAGGGCTCGCTCCACGCTCCGGATCCCGTTGTGGCCGCCGCTGCCTCCGGCCACCTGGAGCCGGAGCCGACCGAAGGCGAGGTCGATGTCGTCGTGGACCACGAGGAGGCGAGAGGGGTCGACTCCGTGATACTCCAGGGCAGACCGCACCGCCCCCCCGGAGTCGTTCATGAATGGTCGAGGGCACAACGTAGAGGACACGGGACTCACCGACACCAACAGTCGCGATCTCGCAACGGAGACGCGTCGGCCCCCGCTTCAATTGGGTGTCGTGCCGGTCCAGAACGCGGGACACGACCTCGTAACCGGCGTTGTGCCTGGTTCCCTCGTAGTCGGCCCCGGGATTGCGGAGGCCGACCACCATGTGGACCGGGCTATTCGGCGCCTTCGCCCTCTTCTGTCGAAGCAGGCTCCTCACCCTGGGCGACCTCTCCTTCCTCGCCCTCAGCCGCGCTCGCCCTCTTCCTCGGGCTCTTCGACGATCTCGGCGGCGGGTGTGGTGACGCTCATCACCACTGCCTCGGGGTCCTCGGTGTAGATGACACCCTCGATCGCCGGCAGGTCGGCGATGCGGAGCGAGCCGCCGATCTCGATCTCGGAGACGTCGAGCTCGATGCCCGAGGGAATCGCCGTCGCCAAGGCCTCGATGATGACGTGAGTCCGCTGCGGTGAGAACACCCCTCCGTCGCGGACACCGATCGGGGATCCCTCGAAGTGGATGGGCACCTCGGCAGTGACCACTTCGTCAAGCGAGACCGTCACGAAGTCGATGTGGCGGTACTCGTTGCGGAACGGGTGGCGCTCGATGACACGCGCCATGGTCAGCAAGGTGTCACCTCCCTCGATCTCCAGGTTGATCAGGGCGTTGGCGCCGGCCTCGGTGTGGAGCACCAGGTGGAGGTCGTGGGCGTCGACGGCTATGGACACCGGTTCGGTGCCCTTGCCATAGACGATTCCGGGCACGTTCCCGGTGCGGCGCAGGCGCCGGGACTCACGGGAACCCGTGGCCCTGCCCGACAGGGCGCGCAGACTGACTTCGGCCATTCGAAAGACTCCTTGGAGAAGTGAGAGGTGAGTCCCAATTATGCCCGTCGACGGCTGCTTCTGCCAGACGACACCGCCCGGGCCCAGGTGCTCGTGCCCTCGACGAGTCGCTCCACCATGGTCTCGAGGGTCCAGCCTCCCCCCGAGAACGAGTGGCCGGCGCCATCGAGCAACTCGACCGTCACCCCGGGCAGTGGAGCGATGTGCCGCTCAAAGAGATCCATGCGGCTCAGGGCGTCGCGCGTTCCCTGGAAGAAGAGCATTGGCACCGTGACCAGGGGCAGATGGTCGATCCGGAGTGTCTCCGGCTTCCCCGCAGGGTGAAGTGGGTAGGAGTAAAGGACGACACCGGCTGCGGGATAGCCCTCGGACACCAGGTGAGTCGCCATCCGGCCCCCCATCGATCGGCCGGCCAGGAACAGCTCGTCGACCTCGCCGGCCAGGAAGTCGGCTGCGGCCCGATGGCAGGCGAGGAGCCGTTGGGGCTGATCCGGCCGCTTCGAGCCGCGATCGCTGTAGGGGTAGTTGAACGTCAACACCCGGTAGCCGCGCGCCGCCAGCCCGTCTCGCATCAGCACCATGAAGCGCATGGGTCTGGTCGGTTCCCGCTCCGTGGGCGAGGACGATTCCCGTGCCGCTGCTGCCGGCCAGGATCCCGCCGACCTCGCCTCCCGGCCATTCGATGCGCACCTCGTCGACCACTTTCGGGAATGTATCGGAGCGTTACCGTTGCGCGATGGAGCTGATGGTGCACGACGATGCCGAGGCCGCCGCCGAGGGAGCGGCCGGACGCATCGCAGCATTGATCTCGGATGGGAACGGCAGGCTCTCGATCGGACTGGCCGGAGGATCGGCGGCCGAAGCGGCATACCGCGCACTCAGAGGTAGAGCCAGCGGCTGGGACCGGGTCGATGCGTGGCTATCCGACGAGCGCTGGGTGCCGCCGGACAGCGAGCGATCGAACGGGCGGTTGGTGGCGACCACGCTCCTCGACCACGTCGGTGCCCGCTTCACCCGCCCCCGATGGAGCGAATACCTGGAACCGGACGACGTGGCTGCTCACTACGAGGCTCATCTGAGGTCGCTGCATGGATCGTCCCCGCCCGACTTGATCGTGCTCGGCATGGGCAGTGACGGGCACACTGCGTCCCTTTTCCCCGATACCCGCGCACTCGAAGAGCATCGGCGCTGGTTCGTCGCCAACGACGTCCCCAGCCTCGACGAGATGCGGCTCACCACGACCTTTCCCCTCCTCTGGAGTGCCCGCCACTATCATCGTGGTCGCCTATGGAGCGGAGAAAGCCGGGGCCCTCGAGTCGGCATTCGGTGGCAGGAACCCTGCCGGGAGACTCGGTGAGAGCCCGGGGCTGGTCGAGTGGTACGTGGACCGGGAGGCGGCATCGCTGCTCGCCTGATCACCGGGATCACGCTTCTGGCGCTCACTTCGTGCCTCGGCGGCGAATCGGGGAGCACCACTGTGGTCACGTACCGACTCCACCTCCACCACCTCCGGGGTCCACCGGCACTTCGAGCACATCCACATCGACCACGACGTCGATGCCGACCACAACGACCACTACGGCTCCTACCACCACCACGACGGCGGCCGGGCCCGCTTTCGAGATCGACGCCGAGGTGCTGATCCCGGAGGGTGAGCCACCCTTCCCGGCAGTGGTCCTGGTTCACGGCGGAGGTTGGGTGGCGGGTGACCCCTCGATCATGGCCCCACTCGCCCGCTTCCTCACCGACCACGGGTACCTGACGATCAACACCGCGTACACCCTGGCGGGTGAGACCCCCGGATACCCGGCGGCGGTCGACGACGTCGCTTGTGCCGTTGGTTACGCAGCCGGCCATCCCGCGTCGGACGGGACGGTCACGGTCCTCGGCCACTCGGCGGGTGCGCACCTCGCGGCCGTCGCCGCCCTGGATGCCATTGGACATCAGGGATCTTGCCCGCTGCCCGGGCCTCACGTCCCGGATCGCCTGGTGGGGCTCGCCGGCCCCTACGACATCTCACGGCTCGGGATCCTGATGTACCCGTTCTTCGGGGGTGGCCCCAACCAGGTGCCCGAGGCCTGGGAGGAGGGCAACCCGATGAACCTCGTGGGCCTGAACCCGTCTCTCGACTCGCTGCTCATGTATGGCGAGGAGGACGGTTTCGTCTCCCCCTCTTTCACGATCGACTTCGCCGATGCCCTCGATGACTCAGGGTCGCAGGCACTGGTCGAGGCGGTCGAGGGCGCCCAGCACAACGACATGTACTTCCCGGAGTATGTCGGCGACCTGATCGTCGCCTGGCTCGAGGACTGAGCCCACCGGGGGTCAGGTCGGCTCGTCCCCCGGAGAGAGGATCCAGGCGCTGTTGTGCTGTGTCATCCCGATCCTGGGGTAATAGTCGACAGCCTTGGGCGCGGCGAGCAGGATCACTGTCGCCTGCGGGGTCGCCAGTCGGGTTCGTCGGACCAATTCGCGACCGATTCCCTGCGCCTGGTAGTCGAGGCGAACCGCGAGATCCGAGAGGTAGGTGGCGTACACCCAGTCGGTGACTGAACGCGAAATGCCGACCATGAGGTCCCCATCCCATGCAGTGACCACCAGGTCGGCTTCGGCGAGCATCCGGCCCATCCGCTCCCGTTCACCGACCGGCCGCCGCTCACCCAGCGTCGAGTCGACGTAGAGGTCGATGACCGCGTCGAGGTCGACATCGTTCCCGATTCTGTAATCGATCAAGGGCGGCAGGGTAGACCGCTCAATGGTGGGCGAGCTGGGTGGCCACTGCCTCCAACACGTCGACGAGCGCCTCCCGCTGGTCGGGGTGAAGCCTGACGTAACTCCGCATCGGGGGCATGGCGAGGCTGACGAACGAGGCCCCCATCAACTCCACCACCACCGTCCAGACTCCGTCTGATCTCTCGATGTCGAAGCTGGTGAAGTCAAGTGTCAGGGCCGGCGCCGCCACCGCAGGGGCGGCCATGGTCCGAGTGACGACCTCCCGGTCCCCGTCGGCGCCGGAGTCGAGCACCACCTCGACCCCGGTCCTCTTCAAGTTGCCGGTATGGCGCAGGTGGAACCGGGCGCTTGATCGCGCCGCGGAGGGCGCCCGGACGATGAATCGAGCGATCTCGGTGTGGCCCAAGAAGCGGCGATCGACACGCTCCTCGACCTCGATGACAGTGCCACCGGCGAGGGGCACCAGGCGTCCCTTACCGGGACCACTCAGCTCCAGGGAATGCCCGGGAAAGTCATGCGCGAGCAGTCCGAGCAGCCGCCCCGTTCTGTACGAGCGCGGCGGCCTCCTCGTTCGGGGGATGGTCAAGACCCGGAGGCGCCCTCCTCGGCGAGCAGGGCCTCTGGCTCCACCGGCTTCCACGGGTTGGCTCGCTGTACCCCGTAGGTCCAGATCAGCGCATACAGGGCACAGGCACCGAGCATGATCCCGAAGGGGACGTAGATGTCGGATCGGGTGAGCCCGGGAGGAGTGATGTACCAGCCGGCCACCAGCATCCCCGCCGTTGCCAGCAACTGCGGCAACGGGTAGAGCGGGCTCTTGTAGGGGCGCTCCAGGTCGGGGCGACGCGCTCGCAAGATCATCACCGAGATGTTCACCAGCACGTAACTGAAGATCCAGGCCATCACCGCGGCGAGGATCAGGGCGATGATCGAGGGGATGTCTCCGTCGATCAGGATGGCTCCGACGATCCCGATGAGGGCCACGACGATGATCCCCACCCAGGGCTCCTTGTATCGGGGATGGAGATACCCGAAGACCTTGGGAAGGGTGCCGTCCTTGGCCATCCCGTAGAAGATGCGGGGGACGCCGGCGAGGAGGGTGTTCAGGGTGGTCGCCGAAGCGAGAAGCACCGCGATCCCGAACCAAATCCTCCCAAAGTCGCCGAGCACTGCTTCGGCAAACGCGGGGATGGCCAACGGAGTATCGAGGATGAATGTCCCGTCGCCGAGGTCCACGTTCTCCACCTGGCGGGCGACGCCGGTCCCGTAGAGGAACATCGCCAGCGCCACGGCGGTGAGCCCCACGTACATGGCCCGGGGAATGGTGCGCGCCGGCTCCTTGAGCTCGGCGGCCAACGGTGTCACGTACTCGACGCCCACGAACAGGAACAGCGCCAACCCGATCATGCTCAGAACGGCCGTCAGATCGGTGCCAACGAACGAGTCTCCGAACATCCCACTGATCGTCGTCTCCTTTGGCTGCAGGGTGCCCAACAGTCCGAAGATGATCAGCGTGGTCCACATGATGGCGGTCATCGCGATCTCGAACTTGGCGTAGGGCCGGATCCCCAACATGTTGACCACGGCGAAGATCACCATCAGAACCACGCCGATCCACCACGACCCACCCGCCTGGTAGCTCTCAAGGAAGGTGAAGTTGAAAGAGGCGAATACCCCTGCAGTGGCGGTCTCCGCCGTGCCCGCGAACACATGGACCACCAGGTAGGCGGCAAGGGTCCCGGTGATTGCGAAGAAGCGCCCCATGCCGGAGGCGATGTAGTCATAGACCGAGCCGGCCGTGGGCAAGATCCCGGCGGCTTCGGCGAAGCTGGCGGACTGGGCGAGCATCAGCACGTAGGCGATGAGGATCGCCAGGGCAAAGATGTAGCCTCCGGCGCCGTATCCGGTCTGTGCAGTCAGCAGGACCGATCCGGCGATGATGAGGCCGACTGCGGCCGCCAGCGCCGTCGGGAACCCGACTGCCGCCCGCTCCAGCCCGACTTCGTTGGAACTACCGCCACCCGACATAGATCCTCCTCGGTTCGCTGGGTCAAAAAGTAGCAATCAGCCGCGATCGTTGGCGCCCTAACGATCTCTTTCCTTGATCCCTCTCAAGCCGGTGTCAAGCGCACCGGAAGGTGCTTGATGCCGTTGATGTGGTTGGAGCGAAGCCGGAGCGGCGTACCCGTGAGCTCGACTGCCTTCACCCGTTTAGACAGCTCTTCGAGTGCGACGCGCACCTCGAGTCGGGCGAGGTGGGCACCGAGGCAGAAGTGGGGGCCGCCTCGACCGAAGGCGACATGGTCATTCGGGGACCGGTTGAGATCAAAGCGATACGGCTCGCCGAACGCGCGATCGTCGAAATTGGCAGAGGCGAAATAGAGCACGACTTTGTCGCCGGCGGCGATTTCCACCCCGCCGAAGGTGACGCTCCTGGTGGCGACGCGACGATGGAAATGGATTGCCGTGGCCCAGCGGAGCACCTCGTCGGCGGCCCGCGTCATGTCGGCGCCACCCGATCGAAGCAAATTCCATTGATCTGGGTTCGAGGCCAGGGCAACCACCCCCGACGAGATGCTGTGACGTGTGGTCTCGTTGCCGGCGATAACCAGGAGCACGAAATAGGTTCCCAGTTCACGCTCGGTGAGCGGCAGGCCCTCGACCATCCCGGTGGCCAGCGCGGTGAGCACGTCGGCCTGCGCCGTCACCCTTCGCTCCCCGGCGATCCTCCATGCCATCTCGAAGGCCTCGAGCGCGGCGGGATGGCCGAAGGGGAGAAGCCGGGCCTCGTCGACGGACACGCCCTGCGGCCCGGGATCGTCGTACTCGGGGTCTTCCGAGCCGATCATCTGGTTGCCGAGTCGGACCAGGTCTTCGACTTCATCGTCTGGCACGCCCAGGATCCGGCCCAACACCCTGATCGGCACCCGCTCGCTGAGCTCTGCCACCAGGTCGCATTCCCCGGCGGCGAGGGCTGACTCGATGGCATCAACCGCGAGTTGGCGGACGTAGCCCTCATAGGCCCGGACCGCCTTTGGTGTGAAGTGGGCCGCGGTGAGCGCCCGCAGCTCACGATGACGGGGAGGGTCCTCCTCGAGCATCGACCTCCGCGCCTCGAGCTGTTCGGGATCGAAGTCGTCCAGGGAGATCACACCACCACGGGAGGAGAAGGTCTCCGGGTTTCGTGAGATCGATACCAGGTCGGAGTGCCGGGTGATCACCCAGAAGCCGCGATGAGGACCGGGATGCTCAGCCCAAGCGATTGGTGCCTCGTCGCGGAGCCGTCGGAATTCGTCATGGGGAACCCCGCTCCGCCACAGGTCGGGATCAGTGAGGTCGATGCCAACGACCGGCCGTGGCCCGGCCACGGCTAGCCGGCGACGTCGTCGAGGAACCAATCGAGCATGTTCTCCAGGGCGGCCTGGGTCTCGATCTCCATTTGGCGGCTCTGCGAGATGACCTCGTCGATGTCGAGGCCGGCCTCGACCATCTCCCAGCCCCCATCGACCTGACACCACGATGAGATCAGGTCTCCCGTCATCTCGGGATGGAACTGGACCGCCAGCGAGCGCCCGGTGCGGAATGCTTGAAGGCCTGATCCGTTCCGTGCGAGCTCGGTGGCCCCCGAGGGCAAGGTGAACTCGTCGTGGTGGTACTGGAACCAGGGGCCATCAGTGATCTCGTCGATCTCCGAAACGATGCTCCCCCATCCGTACTCCGGGTGCTGAGCCCGGCTCACCTGGCCGCCAAGGGCCGCCGACAGCGCCTGGGCGCCGAAGCAGATACCGAGGAACGGCACATCGCGGCCCACTTGCGACCTGATGAATTCGAGCTCCGGGCCGACCCAGCCACCCATCGAGGGGTCATACACCGACCAGGGCGCCCCCATGAGCACCACAAGGTCGTGGTCCTCGTTCGCCGGAAAGGTCGCACTGACCTGGGGATGGTCGATGTCTTCGACGACGACGAAATGATCGAGCGTGAACCCACGCTTTTCCAGGTGTGCCCCGACCCGCTCCGGTGTCGAAAGGGGATCGTGTTCGATGACTAGAGCCCGCACCGGACGAGCTTATCAACCCGGCGCCTGCCAAATCTGAAGCCGATTGATACTGTTTTGTGGCCTGCAAGCCTGATGGAGAGAGCTCTGAGCGACACCGAAATACGACCGCGTTAGGTACCTCTGGCCAGACCATCTCGGCCTGGCCCGGGGCAAGTACCTCTCCTATGCCCGGGCCGCCGAAGGGAGCAACCATTGCGTGGCCGTGTTCTCCCTGCAGCTCAACCGGGTGATGATCCCCCACCCCGGGGCCCACCACGAGAGCTTTCCCGACGTGGAGGCGCGTTTCTCGATCGATGACGTCCGCCCCGGATGGGAACCCGGCACCGGCGTGGTGGTCGCCTCGATCTCCAAGGACGGTGCCCCGATCGAGCTCGCCCCGCGGTCGATCCTGGAACGAGTGGTTGCGGAGTGGAAGGACCTCGGCCTGAGCCCGATGATCGGCTTCGAGCTCGAGGCCTTCCTGTTCGAGCCCGATGACAACGGCGGCTGGCGGCCGATCCTGACTCCCGGCTCCTATGTCTACGGCACCGGCACTGCGGTCGATCCCACGGGAACGATCCAGGAGATCATGGAGACCGCCCAGGAAGTCGGCCTCGAGTTGGAGTCGGTCAACTCCGAGTACGACGACGGTCAGTTCGAGTTGACCCTGCGCTACGGCGAGGCGATCCAGGCATGCGACGACGCCTTCCTCTTCAAGGTCATGGCCAAGGAGATAGCGGCCAAGCGCGGCTTGCTATTGGCCTTCATGGGCAAGCCGATCACGGATCGGGGTGGCAGCGGGATCCACGTCAACTTCTCGTTGGTGGACGAGAACGGGGACAACGCCCTCATCGACCTGTCGGCCCCGGACCGCCTCAGCGAGGTGGCGAGGCGCTGCATCGCCGGGATCGTCAACGACCACGTCTCGATGACGGCGCTGGTGGCCCCGACCGTCAATGCCTACAAGCGCCTCCAGCCCGCATCGCTCAACGGGTACTACGCCAACTGGGGATACGACCATCGCGGAGTCGCGGTCCGTGTCCCGCCGGCGACCGATTCCGGCATACGACTCGAGCACCGGCTCGCCGACGGTGCGACCTCGCTGCATCTCGCCGCGGCCGCCACCCTTGTATCCGCTCTGCGCGGGGTGAACCTGGAGATGGAGTGCCCTCCGGCCGAGACTCAGGACTGCATCACCGGCTCCGACACCGACGTCTGCTGTCCCCCGGACCTCGGTGCGGCCCTCGATGCGTTGGAGCGTGACAAGGAGTTCGTCGAGGCGTTCTCCCCGGGTTACGTCGAGGGTTTCCTCGCCGTCAAGCGCGCCGAGTGGGAGCGATTCTCGACCCACACCACCGACTGGGAGATCGAGGAGTACCTCCCGTACTACTGAGCCGGCTCAGCTCGTCGTGAAGTCCCTAGCCCGCACCCGAGGCCCGAACTTGGGCTCATGGCCCAGGCGGTGAAGGAGCCTGATCACCCGGCCCCGATGCGGACGGAAAGGGTCGAGCAACCCGAGCATCTCCTCGTCGGTGCCCCGCGACCGGCCGGTGAGGTGATAGACCACCAGATGCTTCACATGGAAATCACCGACCTCCACCTGATCCGGGTCGCCATGGGACACCACCAGGGTCTTGGCCACGGTCCACGGCCCCACTCCCGGGTAAGACGAGAGCAGGCGGGCAGCTTCGTCCTCCGTCGACTCGCCGAGTCTCTCGATTGCGTCGTGATCGGCTGCGACGCGACGCAAGGTCTCCGCCCTCCGTTGCTCGAGGTGCAGCTCGTGAAAGGCCCAGTAGGCGGCTTCCGCCAGAAGCGCCGGATCGGGGGGCAGCAACAGGCCGGCGGCGGGGCCTGGAGCCGGGGAACCGAAAGTGCGTCGGAGCCCGGCGCTTGCCGCTGAGGCCTCCTCACCCGTCACCTTCTGGCCGCAGATCGCGGTGACCAGGGCGTCGAAAACCAACCCGGTGCTCCCGAAACGGAGCCCGGGGTTGCGCCGGTGCAACTCCCCGACGACCGAATCGTCGGTGACGAACTTGCTCGGGTCGTCGTCGAGGCCTGCTATCGAGCCCAGTCGGTCGAGGAGCCAGGAGCTACCCGCTCCCCACGCGTCTCCGACCAGCCCATCTGAAGTACGGGAGATGCGAAGCGTCCCCGTGCCTTCTGGCGTTCGCGCAGTCAGCCACCAGCCATCCTTGGCGAACCATCCATGGAGTGGTCGCAGGGTCTGCCGCAGGTCGAGGGGGACCCCGATCGGGATGGTGCGGGCGCCCATCCTCAGCCAGAGACCAGGTCTCTGACCTCTCTGATCCGGTTCATTGTCTCGCCGGCAGGGCGGCTGGGGTCGACCATCGGCCCATCGATCGTCGACCAGGCCTCCGCGACATCCGAGCATGGCTTCCCGATGAGCATCGAGGCGGCCTGGATGGCGGCCCCCATGGCCACCGGCTCCTCGATCTCGGGGACCACGAGCCTCCGCTGGGAGAGATCTGCGATCACCCGCTGCCATGTCTTGCCTTTGGCCCCGCCGCCGATCAGGACCAGCGGGGCGTTGTCCGGTATCCCGGATCCGGCCACCGAGATGGCAGACATCGCCTCGAGAAGCGACGCCGCTGCACCCTGGTAGGCAGCGAGCAGGATCTCCTCTGGCTTGGTGTGATGACGGAGCCCGTGGACGCTGCCCGCCGAATCCGGGAGATTTGGGGTCCGTTCCCCGTCGAGATAGGGAAGCACCACAACGTCGGTTGTCTCGGCGACCTGTTCCCGATCGATTCCGAGCCACTCCGCGAACCGATCGACAGCCAGTGTGCAGTTCAAGGTCGCGGCCAGGGGCAGGAAGCCGCGGTCCGCTGTGGCAAACCCTGCCACCACGCCGCTGGGGTCCACGATCCGGGAATCGGAGACGGCGTAGATGGTGCCCGAAGTCCCCAGGCTCACCACTGGCCGGCCCGGGCGGAGCCCGAGGCCGAGTGCGGCTCCCATGTTGTCCCCGGTGCCGGCCGCCACGGGCACACCGTGAGGCACTCCCATGGCCTCCGCTGCTTCGGCAGTCACCTCTCCGGCCGGGGCGCCGGGAGCGACGATCCTCGGGATCATGCGCCTGTCGAGCCGCACCAGCTCGAGTGCCTCGTCGGCGTAACCCTCCGTCGCCGATGACCACCAGCCGGTGCCCGAGGCGTCTCCTCGATCGGTCGCCTGCTCGCCGGTGAGCAAGTAGGTGACGTAGTCGTGCGGCAACATCACCTTCTTGGCCGCACCTGCTGTGCCCGGCTCGTTTTCCATGAGCCACTGCCATTTGGAAATGGTGAAAGAAGCGACCGGGACCACGCCAATTCGCTCAGCCCAGCCATCGGCGCCCCAGACCTCCTTGAGGCGAGCTGCCTGGGGGGCAGATCGCGTGTCGTTCCAGAGCATCGAAGGGCGAAGCGACCGGCCGTTTCCGTCGAGCACCACCAGGCCGTGCTGCTGCCCGGCGACCGAGAGCGCCATCACTTCGGCCGCCCTGCCGGTGGCTGCCATCGCCTCGCCAAGTGCCTGCCACCAGACGACGGGATCCGTTTCCCGTGCACCGCCGATGCCGGAGACCTCGTGCTCGGCCCTT
This sequence comes from uncultured Acidobacteriota bacterium, assembly GCA_963789135.1. Taxonomy (GTDB): domain Bacteria; phylum Actinomycetota; class Acidimicrobiia; order Spongiisociales; family ZC4RG35; genus JALYNX01. The sequence goes on along the minus strand of CAWBJJ010000002.1, from coordinate 647,614 downwards.
CCCTGGGCCACCACTTCGCCGGTCTCGATGTCGACCAGGAGGACTTTCGTCGACTGAGTGGAGCAGTCCACACCCGCCACGAGCCCGGACAGCGCCATCAGTGACCTTCGGCGTTGGCGATGATCCGCTCGATCACAACCATGTTCGCAACCGCGTCGGCTGGCGGGGTGGGCACCGGCGTGTCGAGACGGATGGCACGGGAGAAGGCGTCGGCCTGGAGGCCGTACTGGTCGGCGTTCGGGAACTCGTAGACTCCAACGCCAGGGTCGGCGGGCGGGTCACCACCTGCGTATAGGACAAACCGGGTCGGCCGATCGGGTGGGATGTTGAATGGAATCTCGACCACGATCCGCCCTTCGGTACCGACGATGTCTACGCGTTGTGAGTCCTCGATCTGGGTCGAGCAGGTGAAGCTGGCTTGCCTGCCCTCGAAGTCGAGTACCGCCGACGTCAGGAAGTCGGTGCCGAACTCGGGGTCGCGGCGCATGATCGCCTTGACCCCGGTTGGCTCCGACCCGAAGACCATCCGCGCCACGTTCACCGGATAACAACCGATGTCCATCAGAGCGCCGCCGCCGTATTCGGCGATGTTGCGGATGTTCCCCGGGTCCACGTTCCGGTAGGAGAAGAAGGCTTGCACCGCCAAGAGGTCGCCAAGGCGCCCCGAGTCCACGAAATGCTTGACCTGGACCCACAGCGGATGGAGGCGATACATGAAAGCCTCCATCAACTTGACGCCTGCCCGAGCGCAGAAGGCCACCATCTCCTCGGCCTGTTCGCTGCTCATCGCCAGCGGCTTCTCACACAGCACGTGCTTTCCGGCGGCGGCTGCCTTCTTAGTCCACTCGGCGTGGAGATGGTTGGGAAGCGGGATGTACACCGCCTCCACGTCCGGGTCGTCGAGGAGGGCCTCGTAGCTGTCGTAGGCGCGCTCGATCCCGAGCTCGGTGGCTGCAGCCTCCGCCTTGCCCGCCGTTCGTGAGGCGATGGCGAGCACCGGGCTCGATTGCGAGGCCTGCATCGCAGGGATCACCTTGTGCACCGCTATCCCGGCCACACCAAGGACTCCCCAGCGCACCTGGGCATCGGCTTCAGTGGGAGTGACCATGATGTCTCCTGGGCAAGCGGGGCAGGCTAACCAATGGAAAGTGCCTCCTGGGCGCCCGAATCTTTCCGACTAGGAGTCGGCGAAGGCCCCTGGCACAGTCGCCGGCCATGCCAACAAAACTGCGACCCCTGGCGGCCATCGCCGCCCTGGCACTGATTGCCGCCTGCGGTGGAGACACCGCCGACAGCACTACCACGACCAGTTCGGTCGAGACGACTACGACAACCGCCGCCGAGACCACGACGACCGCAGCGGCCGAGACCACGACCAGTTCGGTCGGGACAACCACGGTTTCGCCGGCGGAGCCCATCGTCCCCGGCGAGGACCCCGACGTGGACGAGATCGTCGCCGTGTACGCGGCGGCGTTCGACAGCACCACCAGCTTCGAGGAGAAGGCAGCGGTGATCGACGGCGCCGATGGCCTCGAGGAGACAGTGGCCTCCTACGCCACCACGGGGGAGACGATGGGTGGGGTGACGACCCAGGTCGATGCGGTGTCCATCGACGGCGACACCGCGTCGGTGACCTACACATTGATGTTCGCCGGCAATCCCACCTACCCGGGACTGCAGGGCGACGCCATCCGCACCGCGGAAGGCTGGAAGATCTCCCGTGAGATGTTCTGCGGCATCATGACCTCGGCCCGGGTCGGTTGCCCCGCTGAATGAAGCGAGGCCTTCCTCTGTTCGCCCTTGTCCCGGCACTGCTGCTCGGAGGCTGTGCCGGAGCGGAGGGAAAAACAGAGCCGGTCGATTCATCCCGCATCGTCTCCCTTTCGGGGGACATCACCGAGGCCCTGTTCGAAGTCGAAGCCGGTGACCGGGTTGTTGGCGTCGACGTCACCACGGTGGCCCCGGAGCCTGCGACCTCGATACCGATCGTCGGTGTCGGTCGATTCATCACGGCCGAAGGCGTACTGGGGGTGGACCCGACCCTGGTGATCGGCGACAGCCAGTCCAGCCCGGCGACGGCCCTGGACCAGATCCGGTCAGCAGGGCCGGTCGTGGAGATCCTGGACGTGCCCGGATCCTTTGAAGATCTGTATGCCAGATTCGCCGAGATCGGGGCACTCGTCGGAGAACCTGAGAAAGCCAACGCACTCGCAGAGCGGGTCGAGGGCGAGGTGGAGGACGCCATGGCCCTCGCTGAGGCTGGTGACATCAGAATCGCCTACGTGTACACCAGGGGCCCGGATGTCAACCTGTTGTTCGGTGACGGGATGACGACCCGCCCCCTGATCGAAGCGGCGGGGGCGGTGGACGCCGGTGCCGACATCGGGATCATCGGGACCACTCCGGTCACGGCCGAGGCCCTGGTCGAAGCAGCGCCGGACGTGATCATCGTTCCCGCCGAGGGAGTCGAGCTCCTGGGCGGTGTCGACGCGTTTCTCGAGTTGCCGGGCGTGTCCCAGACGCCCGCCGGAGCAAGTGGGGCAATCCTCGCCTATCCCGAAGGAGACTTCTTGACCTTCGGCCCCAGGATTGCCGATTCGCTGACACTCCTCATCGACGACCTGGCCGAAATACAGAGTTGACAGGCAGGCTCTTCCTCATGATCGGGCTGTTGGTGGCCCTTTTTATGGTCAGCCTCGGGGTGGGGACCGCCTCGCTCACCCCCGGGGAGATCTGGGACGCTCTCCTGGTGGGCGGCGCCAGCGGCAACGGCGTAGCCGGTGGGGTGGTCTGGGACCTGCGGCTTCCGAGAACGCTGGCCGGTCTCGTGGTCGGGGCAGGCTTGGCTCTTGCGGGCGTTGGGCTCCGCGGCGTTTATCGCAACCCCATGGCCGAGCCCTACCTGCTCGGTGTATCGGGGGCGGCGGGGCTGGGAGTGGTCATCGGTAGCCTGCTCACCCCGGCCGGTGTCCCGCCAATCGCCGGCGTCGCCCTGGGAGCCACCGTCGGCTGCCTTTCCGCCCTGGCGGCGCGTCGCCTCGCTGCGTTCACGGGCACCGGCAACCGGTTCATCCTCGTCGGAGTCGCCCTCGGCCTCACCTTCCTGGCCTGGACCGTGGTCGTGATCTTCGCCGCCGACAGCCCTCGGCTCCCCACGTTCGGGTATTTCGTCTTCGGAGGGTTGGGGGCGGTGACCTGGGAGGCTCTCGCCTTCGCGCTACCCGTCCTGGTCGTCGGATCGGGAATGATCGCCTACCGGGCTCGGGCATTGGACCTGCTCGCCCTCGGGGATCGGGAAGCCGGCGGGCTTGGCGTCGACGTTCAGAGAGTGAGCTCGCAGGTGTTGATCGGCGCCGGGGCGGTGGCAGGCGCCTCCGTGGCCCTTGCCGGAGTCATCGGCTTCGTGGGGCTGCTCGCGGCGTTGGTCGCGGTCCGGATGTTCGGTCCCGGCCACAGGTCGCTGGTGGGAGTGGCTCCGATCATCGGCGCGATCTTCCTCCTCTCCTCAGACATCCTCGCCCGGTGGATGGGCGGGGTGGTCGAGATACCCGTGGGCATGGTCACTGCAGGGGTTGGAGGCGCGCTTCTGGTGACCCTGATCGCGAAAGAGCGGTCGGCGTGGGGGTGATCGCCGATCGGGTGACTTTCGCCCCTTCGGGGGTGCTCGTCCTCGCCGAGACTTCGCTCGAAACGAGACCTGGCGAGGTACTGGCCATATGCGGCCCCAACGGCGCCGGCAAGTCGACCCTTCTCTCCGTGCTTGCCGGCGAACAGGCGCCGACCACCGGCATGGTTGCGCTCGGTGGTGACCCGATGCTCGACCTCTCCCTCGATGAGCGTGCACGGCGCCGGTCGTACCTTCCCTACGGGCCACGTTCGGATCTCCCATACAAGGTCGAGCAGATCGTGGCGATGGGCCGCCACCCATGGCGTGCGGCGGGGGGTGAGGACTCCGGGCACCTGGAACGGGCGATGCAGATCACCGGTGTCGAAGGGCTGTCGGATCGGGTGATTTCTTCTCTCTCATCCGGCGAGGCCCAACTTGCACATGTCGCCCGGGTCCTCGCTCAGGGGGCACCGGTCCTGGTCCTCGACGAGCCGACGGCCGGCCTCGACATAGCCCATCAGGAGCGGATCCTCCAGGCTCTGATCGGAGAAGCCGCCGAAGGCGGGACGGTCATCGTGGCCATACACGACCTGAATGCCGTCGCCTCGGCGGCCGATCGAGTGGTTCTGATGTCCGCGGGCGCAGCCGTTGCGATTGGCGAGCCGTCAGAGGTGCTGGTCGGCGGCCTCCTCTCGGAAGCTTTCGGCCACCCGATCTCGGTGGTTCCCCATCCCCTGCGACCCGGCCCTCTCGTCGTGGTGCGCTGAGAGCGGCCCGACTCAGACTGCCGGGGCCGTCACTCCCCCAGCAGCACCCACGTTGCTCACCGAAGTGACCACCGAGGCGGTGTCCGCCCCCCAGGGGGCCTGGTAGGTGATCTCGGAGATGAGCCCATCGACGATGGCGATGCTCACACGCGCCCCCGCAGCGGGGCCTGCTGCCGGGCCCAGGGTGGCGAGGACGACTTGGCTGGGGCCATCGACCGATTCGAGGACCAGATCGGTGGCATCGCTGAGCCCGACCAGCGGCGCCCCGGCCGGAGCTTCTCCCTCCAATACCGACCACTCCTCGTCGGGCCCGGTCACCCACTCACCTTCGGGGGTGCGGATGTAGGAGACCGAGGAGGAACCCGCGCTCGATATCCGCGGCCACGGACTCCCCGTCGACCACGCCCTGGATCGTGGTGACCTCGGTGTCACCCACAGAGACGACCGACTGGAAGGCGTAGTTGGCTGAAGTCGCGCCAAGCGCTTCTGTGAAGACCGCGTCGACGTCGACCGACTGGGTGGTGGCGACCGAGGCGGTGGTTGTAGTGGTAATCAGCGCCGTCGTTGTCGGCGCAGGGGAGGTGACCGTGGTGGTGGTGGCCTCGCCACCGCAGGCAAGCATCACCAGGGCCAGTGTGAATTGGAGGGCCCACCGGGTGGGCCCTCCAACCGACTGCTTGGAGCCGTTCAGCTCAGGCACCAAGCTCAGTCGCGATCGTCGTCGTCGCCACGACCGCTGTCATCGTCGTCGTCGCCACGATCGTTGTCGTCGTCGTCGTCATCGTCATCATCGTCACCGCGATCTCGACCCCAGTCATCATCGTCGTCGTCGTCCCAACGATCACCACGCTGCGAGGCGGAGGCCACCTCGTCGCCGTCGCCGTCGCTGTCGCGATCGTCGTCGTCTCTGTGGTCACGATCGCCGCGGTCGTCGTCGCCCCAGCACCTGACGTGGTTCTTGGCGTCGAGACTGACCGCGAGCTTCACGTCGAGCTCGCCATCGTCATCGACGCGAGTCGAGGCAACGAAGCTCACCTTGGCACGGTTCTCGCCCGAGGTCAGGGTGACCCGGATCTTGAACTTCGACTTCTCATCGCCAGACTTGACCTTCGGCTCACCGATCTCGGCGGTGACGCCCTCGGGCAGGGTGATATCGCCGATCGTGATCGACGGGGTGTTTCCATCGAAGGCGACGGTGTACGGGATGGTCACCACTCCGGTGCCAAAGACATCGGCAGACCAGGAGCCCGGACCGGTGACGTCGGCAGTTGCGTCAGCCGTGACCGTCGTCTTCACCCCGGCAGCCCGCTCGCCGTCATCGCCCTTGTCCTTCGAGTAGGACTTGACGACGACCTGGGTGTCGCCATCGGCGAGAAGGAACACGACTTTGTGGTCATTCTCTTTGACGATGGTCGCCCCGGAAGGGTCGAGCGCGACCTGGGTGATGGTTCCGGCCTCGTCACGAGTGAGGGAAACGGTGAGGCCCGAGCCCAGCACCGGCAGCACCGATGTGACTTCGGTTACCGGCGGGGGCGGCGGGGTCTCTGGTGTCTCAGAAGCGCCATTCTCCTGTTTTGCCTGGTCTTCGGCTTGAGCGATGCCAGGCATTGCCGCGACCATGACCAGCGTCATCGCCGACAGCAGCATCCTCTTCCGATAGCGGAACCCCATAGGCGATACCTCCTTGGTAGGGGTTTCCGGCGCCCTACCCCCCTGCGGAGGGCCTCATACCTGGCTAGTCACAGGCCTTTCGGATGCCAGACCGTCTTGGTCTCGGTGAATGCGGCGATGCGGTAGGGACTCTGGCCCGAGCCATTCCGGGATGGTGGCACCACCCGCTTTACGTTGTGGACCGCACCCTCCTGGACCCTCTTCACCTGCTCGGCGGTGGCCCCTCCGGCGTCGATGGCATTGACGTCCATGTGGTCTGCGAGCCACGGGATCAGCTCTTCCTTGAAGCCGGTGAGGACGTTGACCACCCCGCCGGGCACGTCCGAGCTGTTGAGCGACTCGGTGAAAGTGATCGCAGGCATCGGGTAACGCTCCGAGGCGAGGACGACGCAGGTGTTGCCCGGGACCAGCACCGGGGCGATGGCCGAGACCAGGCCGAGCAAGGCCGGTTCCTCAGGTGCGATCACCCCAACCACACCGGTCGGCTCCGGCGCCGAGATGTTGAAGAAGGGACCTGCCACCGGGTTGAGGTTCCCGTAGATCTGAGCGAACTTGTCGGCCCACCCCGCGTACCAGACCATGCGGTCGATCGAGGCGGTGACCTCCGTCTCGGCGGCTCGCTTGGAGAGCCCGCCTGCCTGCAATTGCTCGACGAAGCTCCCGCCCCGATCCTCGAGTGTCTCCGCGACCCGGTACATGACCTGGCCCCGGTTGTATCCGCTTGCAGCCGCCCAGCCCGGCACCGACTCCCGGGCCACTCGCACCGCGTCGCGCAGGTCCTTGCGGCTTCCCTGAGAGACTCTGGCCAGGACCTCGCCCCCACCGTCGAGCGCCGCGTAGGAGCGGCCGGACTCGGAGCGGGGAAACTTCCCACCGATGTAGAGCTTGTATGTCTTCTTGACTTCGAGGCGACTCACGAGGCCTCCCAATCGAGGTAGGCAAGGAGGCCGTGGCGGCCACCCTCCCGCCCGAAGCCCGACTCCTTGTAGCCCCCGAAAGGGGAGGCAGGATCGAACTTGTTGTAGGTGTTGGCCCAAACCACCCCGGCCTGGAGGCGGTCCGCCATCCAAAGAATTCGCGACCCCTTCGAGGTCCACACCCCCGCCGACAGCCCGTAAGGGGTGTTGTTTGCCTTCTCCACCGCCTCCTCCGGGGTGCGGAAGGACAGGATGGAGAGCACCGGTCCGAAGATCTCCTCCTGTGCGATCCGGTGCGACTGGGCGACATTGGTGAACAGCGTCGGCTTGAAGAAGAAGCCGCGCTCGGGGAGGACGCAATCGGGCTGGAACATCTCGGCGCCCTCGTCGACGCCGGATTCGACCATCTCGGTGATCTTGTCCAGCTGGGCGCGGCTGTTGATGGCCCCGACATCTGTGTTCTTGTCCATGGGGTCGCCGACCCGGAGCGTGGACAACCGGCGCTTCAGTTTGTCGACGAACCGGTCATGGATGCTCTCCTGGATCAGGAGGCGGCTCCCGGCGCAGCACACGTGGCCCTGGTTGAAGAAGATCCCATTGATCACCCCTTCGATCGCTTGGTCCAGCGGGGCGTCGTCGAATACGACGTGCGCCGCCTTGCCCCCCAGCTCCAGTGTCAGCTTCTTGGAGCTCCCCGCGAGCTGGCTCTGTATCAGCTTGCCCACCGCCGTGGACCCGGTGAACGCCACCTTGTCCACGTCGTCGTGGCCGACGACCGCAGCGCCAGTGGCACCGGCGCCGGTGACCACATTGAGGACCCCCGGGGGCAACCCGGCTTCGGCGGCGATCTCCGCCACCATCAATGCGGTCAGCGGGGTGGTCTCCGCGGGCTTGAGGACCACGGTGTTCCCCGCCGCCAGGGCTGGGGCAACCTTCCAGGCCAGCATGAGCAAGGGGAAGTTCCAGGGGATCACCTGCCCGGCTACCCCTAGCGATTTCGGGCTTACCCCGGGAAAGGCGTATTCCAGCTTGTCGGCCCACCCCGCGTAGTAGAAGAAGTGCCCGGCGACCAGGGGCAGGTCGACATCGCGGGCTTCCTTGATTGGCTTGCCCCCATCCAGGGTCTCGACCACAGCCAGCTCTCTGGAGCGCTCCTGGATCATCCGGGCCAAGCGGAAGACGTACTTGGCTCGCTCGGCGCCACCCATCGGCTCCCAGACCTTGGCGTAGGCCCGTCGCGCCGCCTGGACCGCGTCGTCGACGTCTTCGACCCCGGCCTCGGCCACGTGGGCCAAGGTCTCCTCAGTCGCAGGGTTGATGGTTGGGAAATGCTTGCCCGACTTGGGGGCCACGAACTCGCCGTCGATGAACAACCCGTACCGCTCCTCGATGGTGGCGATGTCGGTTGACTCCTTGGAGCCGGCGTATTCCCAGCGCAAAGGGCTGGTGGTCGCGATCTCGGATGCCACGGTCAGTCCTTCGTGAAGTAGTCGGGTGAGGAGTAGCGGCCGGTCTGCAGCCACCGGATCTGCATCAGCACGTCGTTGAGCAGGGTGGAGGCACCGAATCGGAACCAGTCCGGAGTCATCCAAGGTTCACCCAGCGTCTCGTTGAGGACCACCAGGTAGCGAATGGCGTCTTTCGCGGTGCGAATCCCACCGGCCGGCTTCATCCCCACCATCACCCCGGTTGCGTCCATGAAGTCCCGAATCGACTCCAGCATCACCAGGGTCACCGGGAGGGTGGCGGCAGGCTGCACCTTGCCCGTGGAGGTCTTGATGAAGTCGGCCCCGGCGGCCATTGCGAGTAGGGACGCCTGGCGCACGTTGTCCAGGGTGACCAACTCACCGGTCTCGAGAATGACCTTGAGGTGGGCATCGCCGCATGCGTCCTTGACTCGGCGGATCTCGTCGAAGACCTTGAAGTACTCGCCGCACAGGAAAGCCCCTCGGTCGATGACCATGTCGACCTCATGGGCGCCCATCCTCACGACACGCGATGCCTCTTCGACCTTGAGATCGGTGTCAACGAGGCCGGATGGGAAATAGGTGGCCACGCTGGCGACCTTGACCGACGACCCCTCGGTTGCCTCCAGTGCGTACTTCACCATCGTGGGATAGACGCAGACTGCCGCCACCGATGGAACCGAGGCGTCGGTGGGGTCAGGGCGAATCGCCTTGGCCGACATCTGAGCCACCTTCCCCGCGGTGTCCTTACCTTCGAGGGTCGTCAGGTCCATCATCCGGATGATCAGGTCGAGCGCCGCCCGCTTCGACTCCTTCTTGATCGACCGCGTGGAGAGTGCGGCAACCCGCTCCTGGGCCCCCACCTCGTCGACCGAGGGCACCGAGCGCAGGAACGAGCGAAGCGTCGGTGTCGTGATCCGGTCGGGGAGGATCGAAGAGCGCGCGGGGGCCAGGGTCACCTAAGTGATGGTACAGGGGCGCCAGGGGCACCACCTGGGCCGGGTCCGGGCCGCCGCTATGCGGCCGGGCCGGAGAGCAGCTGGTAGGTGAGCTCCTGGTCCATGGTCATGTCCATCTGGAACCCGATCATCTCACCGCTCTCCTCGTCTGGCACCAGCATGTCCATCGTGATGTGAGATGCAGCCGCAACGTCGGTCGAGTGGACGACACCGGCCTCGGCATCGAACCGGGATGTGGCATCGGAGCTGGTCTCGTCGATCGTCATGAGGAACTTGAGCTGGCTCATCGCCTCTTCGAACTCGGCGGTCTCTTCCTCTGTCGCTCCCTCGGGTGCGAAGGCTCCGAACAGGCCGCGGAAGAACTCGGCGAGGTCGAACTCGATCAGCGAGGTGCTGGTCGTGGTGTCGATGACATAGAGCTGGGTCCCGTCGACTTCCTCGACGCCTGTGATCGTGTTGGTCACGCTGGTGACGATCGGCTCCTCAGCCACCGCCCCAGGGGTTTCGATCTCGTCCGACCAGGTGTCCCCCACGGTGACCTCGTCATCGGAGAAGAGCGGGCCGAAGAACTGACCGGGGTCGATGCCAGGAGCCGGTGTGCCTGACATCGAGCCCAGGTTGCCGAACATGCCTGCCATCGGGTCCGTGACCTCTTCCCCATCCACACTCACAATGTTGCCCTGCTCGTCGACCACCACGGTCTTGTCAATCGGCTCCATCGAGGCGAAGTCCGGGACTTCGCTGCTGTCCACCGGCTCACCGTCCACGGTGCCGGTCACGGAGAGGTCCTTGAAGTCGCCCGTGATGTGGATCTCGTAGGTCCCATCCTCGGGGCCGGCCGCAACGGTGTGGGTGAAGGTTCCGGTGCCCGCGATGTCCACCGATGCCGACCCGGGGAGGTCTTCGCCCATGGCAGTGGTGTCACCGGATGCTTCGACGTCGATGTGCTGGTCGATCCCCACCTCGTACTGGAATTCGTCCCCGGCCTCCAGGGAGTAGGAGAGGAGGGCGGCGTCCGGTGCGTCCAACGGAGTCGTTGGGCCGGACTGGTCGGGATCACCACAGGCGGCCAACGCGAGGGCGCACACTGCGAGGAGGGAAAGGAGACGCTTGTTCATGACCATCAGGTTATCGGCCTTTCCGCCCATAACTTTTAGCGTCTCCTCGCTCACCGGTACCGTGCCCGACCGATGAATCCGTGGACCCCGCTCGTTCTGGCGACTCTCGGGCTGGGGCTCCTCGGCGGTTCTCACCAGAGCGATCCTCCAGAGCGGCATCTCCACTTTCACCCTGCTCCCCTTCCGGATCGGCATCGCCCTCTCCATCATCCTGGTGGTCTCGATGTTCCGGGCGCAGCTTCGGGACCTGGACGGGAGCACTGGCGACGTGGGATCATCCTCGGGGTCGTCGCCATGACCATCCCCAACTCGTCTGCTGACCCTGGCCCTCGAAGACGTGCCGGTGAGCCTGGGCGGGCTGCTCATAGGCCTGATCCCCCTGACCACCATCGTCTCCGCCCATTTCATCGTCCCGGGTGAGCGCTTCAACCCGAAGTCGACTCCAGGCCTGCTGGTCTCGGTCCTGGGCACCGCGATCCTGGTCGGCATCGGTGGCAGCACGCATGGCGGGCGTCGACAACCTGGCCCGCGGGGTGAGCGTCGCACTGATCGGCGTCGTCCTCGCCGGGGTGGGTGCGGCCCTGACTCGAAAGTTCGCGCTCGAGGTGGGCGGTGAGGGACTGGTCATCCCGCAGTTCGCCACCGCGACCGCTCCTCTACGTCATCGCTCTGCCCATTCTCGGCGACACCGCCGTCTCGTCCATCGAGCCTTCGCAATGGGCACTGATCGCCATCCTCGGGTCGTTTGGCACCGCGGTGCCGTTCACCGCCTTCTTGATCGCGGCGGAAATCAACCCGGCGTCTCGACTCGGGATCTCCGGCTACCTGGTGCCTGTGGTCGCGGTCGACCCTGGCGGTCATCTTCCTGGGCGAGACCATCACCGTGACCGTCCTGGCCGGCGCGGCGCTGATCGTGGGCGGCGTGATACTCACCGAGCGAGCGACCAAGCACGTTCCCGAGCCCGGGATAGTGACCGCCCAATAGGGAATCGGTGGGGACACCCCCTCGTTACCCTCCGCCGCGATGACCCGTCACATCCTGGTCGCAGTCGCCTGGCCATATGCGTCCGGCCCCCGCCATCTCGGGCACCTCGCCGGCGCCTATCTCCCCGCTGACATATTCGCCCGGTATCACCGGATCATGGGCAATCGGGTGCTCATGGTCTCGGGGTCCGATGTTCACGGGACGCCGATCACGGTCCGCGCCGACAACGAAGGCGTCGAGCCCCAGGTCATCGTCGATCGGTACCACGCCGAGTTCCTCGACAACTGGGAGCGCCTCGGGATCTCGTGGGACCTGTACACCTCGACAGGGACGCCGAACCATCACGCCGTTACCCAGGACGTCTTCTTGCGCCTCCTCGAGCACGGCTACCTGGCGAAGGAGACCTCGGCCCAGTTCTTCGATCCCGAAGCAGAGCGGTTCCTGCCCGACCGCTACGTCGAGGGCACCTGCCCCCATTGCGGATATTCAGAGGCTCGCGGCGACCAGTGCGAGAACTGCGGTCGAACCCTCGACGCCACCGATCTCATCGATCCCCGGTCGCGGCTCAGCGGCGCCACGCCGATCCTCCGCGACACCGAGCACTACTTCCTTCTGCTCTCCAAGCTCGAGCAACCAATTCGTGAGTGGCTCGAGTCCCGCCAAGGCTGGCGCCGGCACGTCAAGAACTGGGCGTTGGGGATGGTCAACGAGGGCCTACCCGACCGTGCAATCACCCGTGACATCGAGTGGGGGGTCGAAGTGCCGGTCGATGACCTGGGCCCGGGCAAGCGGATCTACGTGTGGTTCGACGCAGTTATCGGATACCTCTCTGCGGCGAAGGAGTGGGCCCTGCCCAGCGGTGACCCAGAGGCATGGAAGCTCTGGTGGGAGGACCCCGAAGCCGAGTCCTACTACTTCGTGGGCAAGGACAACATCCCGTTCCACACAGTGATCTGGCCGGGAATGCTGATGGGCTACGGGGGACTCAACCTGCCCACCGACGTCCCAGCCAACCAGTACGTCACCTTCGGATCCGAGAAGGCGTCGGCGAGCCGCGGAGTCGGGCGGTCGATGGGCTGGTACACGGAGCGGCTCGAGCCCGACGCCATCCGCTACGCCATGGCCTCGGTGCTCCCCGAACAGAACGACACCGACCTCAGCGACGAGGAGATCATCCGCAGGGTCAACGACGAGTTGGTCGCCACCTGGGGCAACCTGGTGAATCGGGTCCTGTCGCTGACTGCGGCAAACTTCGACGGACAGCGTGCCCGAGCCAGGGGCTATGTCTCCACGAGGACGACGCGCTGCTGGCGACTGTGGACTCGGCGCTGACCGACGGTCGGCATCGCACATCGAGAAGGTCGAGCTCCGGGCCGGCTTGCGGGCGGCGATGGACGCCGCGACCGAGGTGAACGTATATCTCAACGCCGACGCCCCGTGGAAGGTGATAAAGGAAGATCGAAAACGTGCCGAGACGATCCTATGGACGGCTATCCAGGCCATTTCGGGGATCAGAGTCGCCCTGTCGCCGTACCTTCCCTTCACCACAGCAGTGGTCGGGAAGATGCTCGGGGGCCAGGTCGAGGTGACCGACTGGCATCGACCCCCGATCGAGGGCGGGACTGCCCTGGGGGAGATCCGGCCCCTGTTCACCAAGCTGGAGCCCGACGCTCTCGACTGACGGAAACCTCGACCCCGCCGCAAGGGTCGAACCAGGGTGAATCCGGATACTCCCGACCTCGCTACGCGGGTAGGTTCGATCCCATGACACGCGTGCTGCGGGTCGCGGGGGGTTTCACCCTGGTCGGAGCCGGGACGGCCATGCTCGTGCTGCCCGGGCCCGGGATCGCCACGATCGTCGGCGGCCTCGCGCTGCTGTCCAGCGAGTACGAGTGGGCGGCCAAGGCCATGGACCAGGTCAAGGCGCGCGTCGGCTCGGTACTCAAGTCGCCTTCGAAGCCGGAAGAAGATCAGACGGGCGGATAGACCCCCATCCCCTTGGCCTTCTCGGTCTGCCAGAAGATGTCGGCGATCTCGTCGATCAACGCGATCAACTTCCTCCCGTCCTCCGGGTCGACCGACTTCTTGGCATCACCGGCCTGATGGATTGCCCTCCAGAACAGGTCGTCCAGATTCGCAAACTCCTTGCGGTGGTCGGCAGTGAAGAAGTCGGCCCAGAGGACCATGAGGTGATGCTTGACATCCTCCGCGCGCTCCTCCTTGAGGGCGATGGCACGAGCTTTGAACACCTCGTCGCTGGATTCTGCGTACTTCTCGGCGATCTTCAGGACCGACATGGCCTCGATCTTGGCCTGAGCAGGGTCATAGACCCCGCAGTACAGGTCACAGTGAGCATGGGCAACCGTTACCCGGCGCATTGAATCTCCTTGTTGTCGGGTATGTGCTTTCGACCATACCCTCGGGCGACCATGTCCATGCGCCGGTTTCAAGTGGCCGAAGCCTCCATGCTCCCCAGCCTCTCGCCGGGGGATGAGTTCGTCGCCAGCGACTCGTTGACACTCACCAAAGGGAGACATCGTTGCCCTGCCACACCCGCAGCGGGCCAACTTCTGGCTGGTGAAGCGACTCGTCGCCGGGGCCGGGGGATGTCGCCGACGGTCGCCACCTCGGCGAGAACGAGGCATGGGTCCTTTCCGACAACTCGGCAGCGACGAGAGCCGACTCCCGGACCCTGGGGGCCGGTCCCCTACGACGGCCTGTGGGCCAGAGTCACCAGGCTCGACGAGCGCACCTTCGGCGAGGCGGTGGAGTCTGTTGATCGAGGAGGAGCCGGCGCTGAATGCCATCGTCGAACAGCATGGGGCTTGCCGGCATTCTGGAGTCGGGAGCCGGGCTTTCCGACCCTGATCCTTCTCATTCTCGAGCAGCAGGTCTCTCTCGAGTCCGGAGCAGCCATGTACCGGCGCCTGATCGACCTCGTCGGGACCGTGGGCCGGGACCCGATCCTCGCCGCGGGCGAGTCGGGTCTGGCTTCCATCGGCGTCACCCGGCAGAAGGCCGGCTACCTGGTCTCGCTGGCCGAAGCCGTGCTCGGCGGCGCTCCTCGACATCGGCGGGCTCGCCAGACCTGGCAGCGGAGCGAGGCGCACACCCGACTGGTGTCGATGAAGGGCATCGGGCAGTGGACCGCCGACGCCTACCTCCTGTCGGCGCTGCGTCTCCCCGACATCTTCCCGGTCGGCGATCGCGCCCTCCAGGTCGGTGTGGCCGAAGCGCTCGGCCTGGGCGAGATCCCCTCCCCCGACGCCCTCTATGTCCTCTCCGCGCCCGTGGCGCCCGGTTCGGGCCGCGGCAGCCCGGCTGATCTGGCATCTCTATCTCGAGCGTCGCGGCCGCTCCGAACCGGTGCTCCCGGTCACATGAGCCCTGGTACGGCGTAGAGTCACCAACATGACCGAGTTCGAGGTCCAGATGGAGAACCGGCCCGGCCGCCTCGCCACACTCACCGAGACGCTCGCCAGGTTCGGGGTCAACATCGAGGCGCTGGCCGCCTACGGGACCAACGGCGACGGGACGGTTCGCCTCATCGTCGACGACGCGGCAACAACCCGCCGGGTGCTCGAGGAGTCCGCGCTCAACAGCGAAGAGCACATGGTTCTCACCGCGAGCCTTCCCCATCGGCCGGGCGAGCTGGCGAGGCTCACCAGGGCGATCGCGGACGCCGGGGTCAACATCGACGCCTTGTACGTTCTCCGCTCCAACTCCGAGGGAATCGAGCTGGCGGTGGTTCTCGACGACCACGAAGCCGCACTTCCCGGCCTCGCCGTGACCGGAGGAGTGTTAACGGTTTAGGCAGGATCGGCCCTACCCTGCCGGCCATGCGTTCAACCTCTATCAAATTTGTCGTGCTCGCACTGGCACCTCGCGGCCTGCTCTCCGGCGGCCGGGACCGACACCACGACAACCACCACGGAAGAGACCACTACAACGATCGCGACCACCACCACGGTGCAGGAGACCACCACCACCCAGGTCTCCTCGAAGAGTCCCCGATCAATGGCCTTCCCGTGACCGATCCCGAGCTGCTCGACCGGAGGCTGCTGGCGGTGAAGATCGACAACCACCCCAACGCCCGCCCTCACTCCGGCATCAACCTCGCGGACGCGGTGTTCGAGATCACGGGTCGAAGGGATCACCAGGTTCCTCACCCTATGGATGCAATCGGACGCCGAGTTCTTGGGCCCGATGCGCTCCGGACGGCCCACCGACGCCACCCTGCTCGCTGCCCTCAACCACCCCACCTTCGCCATCTCCGGTGCCCAGGGGTGGGTACAGAACCTGATCGTGTCGTCGGACATCAACCTGCTCACCGAGACCACGCCGGCGGCCTTCCGCGTCGACTTCCGCCGGGCTCCGCACAACCTCTACACGACCACTGCCGGCCTCAGGGCCGATGCCGACGCCAGGGATTACGAGGACCTGCCCCCGACAGGGCCGATCTGGGAGTTCGGGCCGATGCCGGCCGATGCCGGCTCGGCAAACGCGGTCCACATCGATTTCAGGGGCACCTCGGTCGACTGGACCTGGGACGCGCAGCAACCAAGACGTGGCTGCGAGTCGGCCGATGGTCGGGAGTCCGGGATGGCGTGACGAGGATGGGACCGAGGGCCGCATCGGGGTTCCGGTGTTGATCGGCCTCGAGTCGGAGCAGTACTCCAACAACGGGCTTCCCAGCTCCCACACCACCGGGTCCGGTCAGGCCTGGGTGTTCGCCGACGGCAAGGTCGTAGAGGGGACCTGGACCCGCGAAACCGAGACCGAGTGGTACATCCTCACCGACGCCGAGGGGAACAACATCGAGGTCCCACCCGGCCAGGTGTGGATCTCTCTGGTGCCGGACACCGGGAGCCTCACCTACGAGTAAGAGCGGTCAGCCCGCATCCTGATTAGCTTCGGCCTGTGCTCGGGGTGTCGGCGAATGATCGGGTGAGTGAGGCGGTTCGCCTCGCTCAACAGTCACAACCATCGCTCAATGCATACACCGACATCGACGAAGAGCGCGCCCTGGCCCGGGCCGGCGAGATCGACGGCGTCATCATGTCGGCGAGCACGCCGGGCACCTCGCGGGGACGCCCGTCGGCCTCAAGGACCTGATCGACCACCAGGGCCGGGTGACCACCTGCGGCTCGGCCTTCTACCGCTCAACAGCCGTGCGCAGCGCGACCGCAGTCGAGCGACTGGAGGATGCGGGCGGCTGTGATCGTGGGACGGACCGGGCTCCATGAGTTCGCCTTCGGGTTCTCCAGTGAGAACCCCCACTTCGGTGCAGTCCGAAATCCCTGGGACACCGGCACCTCGCCAGGGGGATCATCCGGAGGGTCGGGAGCGTCGGTCGGTGCCGGGATCACCCCGATCGCGATCGGCACCGACACCGGAGGCTCGGTACGAGTGCCCGCCGCACTCTGCGGGTGCTACGGGCTCAAGGTGACCTATGGCCGGATCCCTCTCGATGGCGTGTTCCCGCTGGTCGCCTCGATCGACACCGTCGGGCCCCTAGCCAACTCCATCGAGAACATCGACCTCGCCTATCGGGCGATGTCCGGGGACGACACTCCCGAGCCGGCGGTGCGACCGCTTCGAATCGGCATCCCCCAGCCCTGGTACGACGATGCGCCGATCGACGCCGGCGTGGCCTCCGCCTTCGCCGACGCGGTCGCGGCCATCGCCGCGATGGGCAACGAGGTCCGTTCCATGGCCCTCCCCGATGTCATTCCCGGTCGGGAGGTGATCCTCGCCATCGCCGAAGAGGTGAATGCGGTCCACGCCGGATACCTGGGAGCGGGCCTGCCCTATGGGGAAGAGGTCCGGGACCGCCTCCTCGACTGCGCGTCCGTGACCACCGAGGAGATGGCACGGGGACGGGATTGGCAAAGATGATCCGGAGTCGGTTCGCCGACGCCTTCGAGACCGTCGATCTCCTTCTGACACCGACGGTGCCAGCGATGCGCAAGGTGATCGGTGAGGACTCGATAGGGAGCCTCCACTACCGGACCGTGCTCTCCTGGTTCACCTCGATCGTGAACCACGCACTGCTTCCCGCGATCGCCTTGCCCCTCCAAGGCACGACCGGGCCACCGCCCTCGCTCCAACTTGTGGGGCCTTTGGGGTCGGAGGGTCGACTCATCGGATTCGGCCGGGCCCTCGAGGAGAGCGGGCTGGTCGGGTTTGTCCCAGCAATCGTTCAACCGGGGTAGCCCTGGCGGCCGATAAAATGGGTCCAGCGAGCCACCCGGATGCAGTCGTTCTCAACCGAGTCTGGTGTTGAATGACAGCGCGACGCGCGCGCTCTGACAACCAACAAGGAAGTACAAGTGGCTGAGGTCACTGCCACAACAGACACCGAACCCAACCCAACCGAAACCTTCGACAAGCTAGTCATCAGATTCGCCGGAGACTCCGGCGACGGAATGCAAGTAGCCGGATCCAGATTCACGGACGCCAGTGCCCTCTTCGGGAACGACCTGGCGACCCTTCCGTCGTTTCCTGCAGAGATCCGGGCCCCCGCCGGGACCCTTCCCGGTGTGTCGAGCTTTCAGGTACAGATCGCCGATTTCGACATCCTGACCGCAGGGGACCAACCCGACTGCCTGGTCGCGATGAACCCGGCGGCGCTCAAGAAGAATCTCAAGGACCTCCGCCAAGGCGGGACCCTGATCGTCAACACCGACGCCTTCGACGAGCGCAACCTCGACAAGGCGGGCTACGACACCGACCCACTCGAAGACGGCACCCTCGATGGATACCGGGTGATCAAGGTCCCCATGGACGAGCTCACGAAGGAAGCCGTGAAGGACTCCGGGGTGAGTGGGCGCAGCGTGCTGCGCTCCAAGAACTTCCTCGCCCTCGGGCTCCTCGCCTGGCTCTTCCACAGGCCCACCGAGCCCACCGTCGAGTGGGCCCGCAAGAAGTTCGCCAAAACCCCGGAAGTGGCGAACGCCAACATCGCTGCGTTCCAGGCCGGCTACACGCTGGGCGAAGCGACCGAGGCCGCCAGGACCACCTTCGTCGTCAAGCCGGCGAAGCTCGAGCCCGGGACCTACACCAACATCAACGGGAACTCGGCTCTGGCCTGGGGGTTGATCGCCGCGGCGAAACTCTCCGGACTGCAACTCTTCTACGGGACCTACCCGATCACGCCGGCGTCGGACATCCTCCACGAGCTGTCCCGACACAAGAACTTCGGGGTGCGCACCTTCCAGGCAGAAGACGAGATCGCCGGCGTGGGGACCGCGATCGGAGCCGCCTTCGCAGGGAACCTCGCGGTGACCGGGTCCTCCGGGCCTGGCATCGCACTGAAGAGCGAGGCGATCTCACTCGCCTTCATGGCCGAGCTCCCGTTGATTGTGATCAACGTCCAGCGCGGCGGCCCTTCGACAGGGCTCCCGACCAAGCCGGAGCAATCCGACCTCCTGTTCTCCCTGTACGGGCGCCACGGGGAGTCTCCGATACCGGTGATCGCGGCGGCCTCGCCGAGCGACGCCTTCGAGATGGCGATCGAGGCGGCCCGCATCGCGTTGAAGTACATGACCCCGGTGCTCCTGCTCAGCGACAACCAGATCGCCAACGGCTCGGAGCCATGGAAGATCCCCGATGTCGCGAGCCTGGCGCCGATCCCGGTGGAGTTCGCCAAGCACCCCAATGGCCCCGACGGGACCTTCCTCCCCTACATGAGGGACATCGACACCTTCGCCCGGCCCTGGGCAGTCCCGGGGACACCTGGCCTGGAACACCGGATCGGAGGGCTGGAGAAGGAAGCGATCACGGGCAACGTCTCCTACGAGCCGGCCAACCATCAGCTGATGACCGACACCAGGGCATGGAAGGTGGCCAATATCGCCAACGACATCCCCCAGGTCGAAGTCAATGGTGAGGAGGACGCCGAGATCCTGGTGCTGGGGTGGGGCTCGACCTTCGGGTCGATTCGCGCCGCGGCACGAAGAGTGCGCCTCGCGGGCAAGAAGGTGGCAACCGCCCACCTGCGATACCTCAACCCGTTGCCGACGAACCTGAGCGACGTGCTCCACTCCTTTGACAAGATCCTGATCCCCGAGTTGAACACCGGACAGCTGCGGCGGGTGATCAGATCCGAGTTCCTCATCGACGTCAAGGGCCTGAACAAGGTGGCCGGCGAGCCCTTCAAAGTCTCGGAAATCGAAGAGAAGATCCTGGAGATGATCAATTGACCGCCCCGACATACACCCGCTCCGACTTCCAGACGGATCAGGAGGTCCGTTGGTGCCCGGGATGTGGCGACTACACCATTCTGGCCTCGGTCCAGCAGTTCCTGGCAGGGCTGGGCCGGCCCCGCGAGGAGTTCGTCTTCATCTCCGGGATCGGTTGCGCGTCGCGCTTCCCCTACTACGTGAGCACCTACGGGATGCATTCGATCCACGGCCGGGCGCCTGCGATCGCCTCCGGGGTCGCCACCACCCGCCCCGACCTCTCGGTGTGGGTGATCACTGGAGACGGTGACGCCCTCTCGATCGGGGGCAACCACCTGATCCACGCATTGCGGCGGAACATCAACCTCAAGATCCTCCTGTTCAACAACCAGATCTACGGGTTGACCAAGGGCCAGTATTCCCCGACCTCCGAAGTGGGGAAGGCGACCAAGTCGACGCCGTTCGGGTCGATCGACTACCCGTTCAACCCGGTGTCGCTAGCGCTGGGGGCGGAGGCCACCTTCGTTGCCCGCACTCTGGACATGGACCGCACGCACACACAGACGATCCTCGAGGCCGCGTACGAGCACGAGGGCTCGGCCTTCATCGAGATCTACCAGAACTGCAACGTGTTCAATGACAAGGCATTCATCCAGCTGACAGGCAAGGAGGAGCGGGTCCACAACCGGATCGACCTCGAGCCCGGGAAGCCGATCGTCTTCGACGAAGGGGCGAAGGCAGTTGTGATGCGAAACGGGCAGGCAACCGTGGTCGACAGCGCCTCGGTGGACCCGGGAGCGATCCTGGTCCACGACCCAACCCGGCCCGACCCATCGGTCGCCTTCAGCCTGAGCCGAATCTCCCATGGCCCTTACGGGCCAACCCCACTCGGGATATTCCGCAGCGTCAGCCGGCCCACCTATGAGTCGCAGATGGAACAGCAGCTGTCGGCGGCCAAGGAGAAATTCGGCGACGGCGACTTGTCGAAGCTCATCGCCAGCCACGGCACCTGGACCATCAAGGACGCCGGCGCCAACGGCGGGAAAAGCAGCTAAAAAGGAAGGGGCGCCGTCGGCGCCCCTTCTTCGACTTTCTCTTGGCGAGCGGTCAGCCGGTCTGCATGGCGCGGCCGTGGACTGCAAGCGCCCAGATCACTACCACGTCGATGGCGATCACGATGATCGACCAGATCGGGTAATAGGGGATGAACCCAAAGTTTGCGATGGCGCTGACCACGGCGAGGATGATTCCGATCACCCGGGCCCAGGTGGCACCGCTGATCACGGCAAACCCGGCGAAAGCCACCAGGATGCCGAGCCCGAGATGGATATATCCCCAGGTGGTGGGGTCGATCTCGAGTATGTAGTTGGGCACAGCGACATAGAAGTCGTCTTTGGCCAGTGCAAAAAGACCGGCGATCGCGGAGAAGATCCCGCTCATCGCCATCATGATCCCGGCGAACATGATCGCCCCCACCGCCATTGCAGGAGGGGTCTCGTATCCACCCGATGAATGCGACATTGTCGATCCTTTCCTTCTGATGCTTCGTCGATATCAACCTAGCCACACACCCATCCAGGAGGCGGTCACGCCGGCTGGTGCCCCACCTAGAGTCCATTCGATCCCGAAAGCGACCAGGAGAGATGACGACCACCGCAGATCCCGCCAAGGAACCGGAGAACCAGCCCGAGCCGGCTCCCGGTCCGGAGACAACCACCTGGCGCCGCTACCTGGCCATCGTCCTCGTTGTCCTCACCTCCCTGAGCGCCGTCGTTGCTGCGGTGACGGTATGGGCTCACAACGCGGTTCTCGATACTGACAAGTTCATGGAGACCGTCGGGCCCGCCCTCGATGACCCGGCTCTCTACACAGCAGTCGGGGAAAAGGTCAGTGAGCAGGCCCTGCAGGCTCTGGACCTGGAGACCCGTATCTCGGCCGCCCTGACAGATCTGGATGATTTCCTGTTCGGCTCACTGCTCGATGCCCTGGACATCGGCGACCGGGGCCGGGAAATCCTGGAATCCGTCGACCGCCCCGCGTTGGAAGACCTCGCCCCGGCACTGTCCACCGGGCTCGAAGAGCGAATCACGGCTCGCATCGAAGGCTTTGTGAGCTCGGAGGAGTTCCGTGCCGCCGTCCCGGCACTAACCGAACGGGCCCACCGCGGAGTGATCGCCTTGGCCCGAGGGGACCTGGAGCAGATACCCAATGTCACCGTCGCCGACGGAGAGGTGACACTGAACCTGATCCCGATCATCGTCGAAGCGATCCGCCGGGTACTCCCTGATCTCAGCGGCTTGGGGCCGGACATCACCCTTCCCGACCAGGTGTCGGATCGGGCGGTCGAGGCTCGGGAGCAGCTGAGGGACGCTCTCGGTGCCACCATCCCCGAGAACTTCGGGCAACTGACTCTGATGTCAGAGGACCAGCTCAATGCCCTTCAGGACGGGGTGGTTCGACTCGACCGGCTGATGTGGGGCCTTATCGCCCTCTCGGTGATCCTTGCCATCGTGACCCTGCTCGTATCCCAGACCCGGCTGCGAACCGCGATGCAGCTTGCCATCGGCTTGGGCATCGGGTTCATCATCACCGTGTTGCTGGTCGACTGGCTCGAAGGTCAGGTGGTTCAGGCCATTTCCGACCCCACCGACGCGGCCGCAGCGCGCGAGATCATCGCGCAGGTCTTGTCCGGGCTACGTCAGGGAGCTCTGTTGATCGCGCTGATCGCGATCGTCGCCGCCGTGGTCCTTTGGCTCATCAACAGGCCGGAGAAGCCTGCCGACGACGAGGTAGAGCCGGTCAGCGCCTGAGGGCAGCCAGGACGAAGTCCTGCAAGGAGGCGATCAACGCTTCGGGACCAGCTGTGCCGTCGCGCTTGTACCAACGCTCGATGGCGTTGAGGATCGACAGGACGTATATCCCACTCAGCTTGGGATCGAGGTCGGCCCGGAAGGAGCCATCGGCCACACCGGACGTGATAACCGTCCGAAACACTGATTCATAGGAGTCCCGGGCCGCGACGACCCTGCCACGGTGACCCTCGTCGAGCATCCTCGCTTCGTTGAGGAAAGTTCGAGCTACATCCCGGTTTTCAAGCACGACCTCCACGTGCCCGGCGATGAGCCAGGTCATCTGATCCGCGGCGGGGCCGCCTTTGGCCATGGCGGCGTCCGCCGAGGCCTGGAACAAGCGGCCCCCCTCTTCGACCACTTCGACCAGCAGGTCCTGCTTCGACTCCACGTGGGCATACAGCGAGGAGCCGAGGAGCCCGAGCTCACCACCGAGGTCGCGCATCGACGTCCCGTGATAACCGCGCTCGGCGAAGAGCTTGCCGGCGGCTGCGATCACATCGCCCCGGGTGTTGCGGGTGCTGACCATCAGCGGTGGTCGTAGCGGACTACGACCCGATCCCCCACGGGATGGGACTGGCAGGTGAGCACGAAGCCGGCGTCGACCTCGGAATCGATGAGCGCGTAGTTCTTCTCCATGGTCACCTCTCCGACCTCGATGCGCCCTTTGCACGTGGCGCACATCCCCCCCTTGCAGGAAAACGGAAGCTCGGGGCGGACCCGCAGCGCGGCGTCGAGAATGGAGGTGTCGGCGGTCATACGGGTCTCGACGGCCCTTCCGTCGAGTATCACCGTCAGATGCACCGTGCCCTCGCCGGCCGGTGGCTCCGGCGGCAGGTCCGCAGCGTCGAGGGGCCCGGCGAAGAACAGCTCGTCTCGAATTCGCTCCTCCTCGACTCCGAGACCGAGGAGGGTCTCCCGGGCCATGGTCACCATCTCATAGGGCCCACAGAGGAACCACTCGTCCGTCGACCGCTCGCCGAGCAGGACGTCGTGAATTTGCTCGATCTTCTCGGCGTCGATTCGGCCGGAGAGGATGGGAAGGTCAGAGCCTTCACGGCTCATCAGGTGGAACAACTGAAGGCGGTCGGGGTAGAGATCCTTCAGCCCCTCGAGCTCCTCGAGAAACATGACGGTGGATGCCGTGCGATTGCCGAAGATGACCGTCCAATGAGCCCCGGGCTCCAACTCGAGTGTGGTCGCGAGCAGTGAGAGCACCGGTGTGATCCCGGAGCCGGCGACGATTGCCACCCGATGCGAGACACGGGTCGGATCGGGTTGGATCACGAATTCGCCCACTGGGGGCATCACGCCGATCACCTCCCCGGCCCGGAGCTGGGTCGTGGCCCACGTGGAGAACGCTCCTCCAGGAAGCCTCTTGATCCCGACGCGGAGCGCACCTTCGTTGGCGTTGGCGCAGATCGAATACGAACGGCGAAGATCGTCGCCATCCACCATCGCCCGCAGAGTCACGTGCTGGCCGGGGAGGTAGCTGAAGCGGGGGCGAAGCTGTGGAGGAACCTCGAAGGTCACCGCCACCGACTCGTCGGTGAGCGGCTCCACCGCTCGCACTTCGAGTTCGTGAAACTCGACCGGAACCGTCATCAATGGCCCTTGAAGTGGTCGAAGGGCTCGCCACAGTGGCTGCACACCATGAGCGCCTTGCAGGCGGTGGAACCGAACCAGGAGACGACCTCGCCCTGCCCGGCGCATTGCGGGCACATCACATCGCCGATCTCGGAGGGTGGGGCAATCCCGAATTCGGTAAGGGCGCGCCTCGCCTCGGGGCCGATCCAATCGGTGCTCCAGGGCGGGCTCTGAGACACGCGGACTTCAATTTCCTCGAAGCCCACGGACCGAGCAGCCAACACGATGTGGTCGCTGATCTGGGCCATCGCCGGGCACCCCGAGTAAGTCGGTGTGATCGTCACTTCGAGGCGGTCACCCTCGAGGGCGACCCTGCGCAGGATCCCGAGGTCCGAGATGGTGAGCACCGGAATCTCGGGGTCAACCACCGCGCCGATCACTGCCCGGGCGGTGTCGAGGTCGAGAGTGGCGGCGACCATCACCACTCCAGGCCCGGGTAGGAGCGCTGCATCGACTGCATCTCGGCGAGGAGGAATCCCAGGTGCTCGGTGTGGAAGCCGAGGCGCCCGCCATCTCGCTGGAAGCCCTGCTCGGGCACGGCCAGCCCGGCCTCCTCCAAGACGCCGCCCACTGACCGATCCCACTCGAAACGATCGACCAAGTCACCTTGAAACATCTCGTCGACAAACGGCCACAACAGTTCGAGTGCCGCCTGAGCTCGGCGGTGCGACTCCTCGGTGCCGTCACCGAGCCGGACCACCCACGATGACGAGTGGCGGATGTGGTATTTCGCCTCCTTGAGGGCGCGGCCGGCGATCCCTGCCAGCTCGGTGTCGCCGTCCGTGACGAGCGCCTCCCAGAGCTGGAGTTGGTAAGCGTCGAACAGCAACTGCCGGACCATGGTGTGGGCGAAGTCACCGTTTGGCTGCTCGACGAGGAGGAGGTTGAGGAAGTCGCGCTCCCCGCGGAACATCGCCAGGTCGTCCTCGGTGCGGCCCTGCCCTTCCTCCTTCCCGGCGAGGGCATATAGCGCTCGAGCTGCTCCGAGATGATCGAGGGCGATGTTCCCCAGGGCAATGTCCTCCTCCAACTCGGGAGCATGCGAGATCCACTCGCCGAGTCGCTGGGCAAGGACGAGGTTGTCGTCGGCATGGGCCAGCAGCATCGCGAACCTGGCATCGAGGTCTACTGGGGGCGTCCCGGTGGGAGCGGAACCGCTCACATGTGGCCCACTTCGTCGGGGATCTCGTAGCTCGTCGCCAGCCGGTAGCCCTTTTCGTTGGCCTCCACGTAATCCGCGGCATCCTCGGGCTCGAAGGCATGGATCTCAGAGCTGGGCACGACCCACACGCTCACGCCCTCCCCGCGCCGGGTGTAGACGTCTCGCGCGTTCTGCAATGCGGTCTCGACGTCCGGGGCGTGGAGGCTTCCGATGTGGACGTGGGAGATTCCCCGCCTCGCCCTCACGAACACCTCCCAAAGCTGCCAGCCCGCGCCACCCCCGCCGGCCTCGGTCTCTATCTCGGCGCTCTCCCCCGGTGCCACAGGCACTTCGTAAGTCATCGCGGCGCGCTCATGCGGCGTCCTGTGCGGCCTTCTTGGCGGCGTGGGCAAGGGCAGCCTCACGGACCCAGGCCCCGTCCTCCCAGGCGGCGACCTTGTGAGCGACGCGCTCCCGACTCATCGGCCCCGACCCCTTGACCACCGCCCAGAACTCGTCCCAGTCGATCTCCCCGAAGTCGTAGTGGCCCCGCTCCTCGTTCCATCGCAGGTCCGGGTCGGGGATCTCGAGATCCAGGTAGTCGGCCTGGGGAACCGTCATGTCCACGAACTGCTGGCGGAGGTCGTCGTTGCTGACCCGCTTTATCTTCCATTGCATCGACTGCTCGGTATGTGGGGACTCGGTGTCATGGGGCCCGAACATCATCAGCGAAGGCCACCACCACCTGTCGAGGGCGTCCTGTGCCATCGCCTTCTGCTCTGGGCTGCCCTGACAGAGCCTGATGAGCGACTCGTAGCCCTGGCGCTGATGGAACGACTCCTCTTTGCAGATTCGGACCATGCCCCGGGCGTAGGGGCCGTAGGAGCATCTGGTCAACATCACCTGGTTGGTGATCGCAGCACCATCGACCAGCCAGCCGATGGTGCCGATGTCGGCCCAGCTGAGCGTGGGGTAATTGAAGATCGACGAGTACTTGTGCTTTCCCTGGTGCAAGAGCTCCTGGAGCTCGTCACGGCGCACTCCCAGCGTCTCGGCGGCGGAGTAGAGGTACAGGCCATGGCCGGCCTCGTCCTGGACTTTGGCCATCAAGATCGCCTTGCGATGGAGCGTTGGAGCCCGACTTATCCAGTTGCCTTCGGGCTGCATCCCGATGATCTCGGAGTGGGCGTGCTGGGCGATCTGGCGAACCAGGGTGTTTCGATACCCGTCGGGCATCCAGTCGGTGGGCTCGATCTTCTCCTCGGCAGCAACGAGAGCGTCAAAGCGCTGTTCCGGGGTCACCCCGAGACTATAACAAACGAACGTTCGTTTGTCTCGACGTCTGTTCGATGGGCGCCGGGGCGGCGTTGTGGATCGCAAACCCCAGCACCACGAGCCCGCTGTTGGGCATCCCCGTTTCTGTTCTCGCTTCTCATGTGCCCACAGTCACTCAACAGGACCCAGGGTGACCCAGGGCTGAAAGTCACGAAACGCGCAGAATTAGACCGGCTGAGGATCCCTGGCGTCAGCTGTCGAAGGAGCCGGCGGGCTCGCCGTTGATGATCACGTCCCGCGACTCATCGGCCCAACTCCCCAACGGCACCGAGATCATGAACGGCTCGATGACCTGGGCGCACGCCTGATCGCTGTTCACCTGAGAGATCATGGTGATCTCGATCGCCTCCCCGGTGTCCTCGGCGGTCCAGAAGACCTCGTGACACGGTGTCGGCTTCTCCCCTTCGACCTGGAGGCTGACCTGGATCGGGAAGCTCTCCATGATCAGGAGGTCGGTCTTGGTGATCCACACCTCGCCGTCCGTGCTGCCGTCGATCGGTGGCCTGGGGTTGGGGATCTCCCCGGGAGGGAGCGGATCGGTGATCGGCTCGTCTCCTCCGGAATCCACCGGCTCATCGGGGCTGACGGTGGTCGGCGTGGAGGTGGTGCTGGGATCGGTGCCCCCCGCACCGAGATCGGCGCCGCCACAGGCGGCGAGCACGGCCATCAGCATGACGAGTGTGAGCGTCTTCCTCATGCCGGTTAGATGGCGCAACCCGCCCAATGGTTCCAGTGCTCGGCTCAGGCCAGGGCCACCAGGTCGAGAAGGGCCTCGTCGAAGAAGCGCAT
Source organism: uncultured Acidobacteriota bacterium (assembly GCA_963789135.1). Taxonomy (GTDB): domain Bacteria; phylum Actinomycetota; class Acidimicrobiia; order Spongiisociales; family ZC4RG35; genus JALYNX01. The sequence continues at coordinate 620,180 of CAWBJJ010000002.1, read as the reverse complement.
TTCGCCCTCGGGCATGAGGACCGCCCGGTCCGGAAAGAGCTGTGCCACGAAGTCGGTGTCGTGGCTGACCAGGACGATGGTCCCCTCATAGAGGCTCAATGCATCGAGCAGGGCCTCTTTTGCCTGGGGATCGAGGTTGTTGGTCGGCTCGTCCAGCAGGAGCACGTTGGGTCGCGAGGCGACCAGCATGGCAAGAGCCAGCTTGGTCTTCTCACCCCCGGAAAGGGTCGACGCGTCCTGCTCGATCTTGTCGGCGAGCAGGAAGTGCCCCAAAAGCGAGCGAATGGTCTGATCCGGCAGGTTGGCCGACCGACGCATGTGATCGATCACGGAAATCCCGCCCGTGATCTGCTCATGCTCCTGGGCGTAGTAGCCGAGGCTGGTGTTGTGCCCGTGATCGACCTGGCCCAGGTCGGTGGTTTCCACCCCGGCCAGGATCCGGAGCAGGGTGGTCTTGCCCGCGCCGTTGAGGCCGATCAGCAGCATGCGCTCACCCCGCTCCACGGCAAACTCGACGTCGACGAAGACCAGGTTGTCGCCAAAGGACTTGGCCAGGCCGATCGCGGACAATGGCACCCGGCCCGATTGCACCGGCTGGGGAAAGGCCAGCTTTACTCCGCGACCCGACTTCTGCACCTGGACCAGGTCGCGCTTCATCCGGTCGACCCGGCTCTCCATGGCTCGGGCCACCTTCGCCATCTTCTCCGTGGTCCCCTTGAACCGCCTGATGTTCTCTTCGAGTCTTTCGATTGCCTCGTCCTGGTGCTTCCGCGCCCGTTCCTTGCGCTCCCGGCGCCGGTCGCGCTCCAGCAGGTAGTGGGAGTAGTTGCCCCGGTAGGCCTCGACCTCGCCGTGCTCCAACGCCAGAACCGAGGTGATGGCCTCGTCGAGCAGCGGCAGGTCGTGGGAGATCACCAGCATCCCCCCGTGGTAGGTCATCAGCCATTCGATCAGCCATGCCTTGGCGTCGAGGTCGAGGTGGTTCGTCGGCTCGTCGAGGAGCAGGACATCGGTCTCTGCGAACAGGATCCGGGCCAGTTCGACGCGTCTCCGCTGGCCTCCCGACATGGTGGCCACCGGCTGGTCGAGCTCCTGGTTCCCGATTCCCAGCGAGGCTGCCATCCGTTTCGCCTGAGCTTCTGCAACGAAACCGCCCTTGGCCTCGAACTCGTCGTGGAGCCGCGTGAACCGGGCGATTCCCCGATCACTCTCCTCGCCGGTCAGGTCGTGCAGTCGTCGCCGGGCCTCTTCGATGCGCCGTTGCATTGCCCCGATGTCACGTGCCATCAGGATCCGCTCCAGGGCCGACGCATCGGGGTGCTCCAGTTGGGGAAGGGCGGCCTCCTGGGAGAAGTAGCCGATCGTTCCCGAGCGGAGCACCGACCCCTCGGCCGGCGCCAGGTCTCCGGTGAGCGTGCGCATCAGAGTGGTCTTGCCGGCGCCATTGCGCCCGACCAGGCCGATTCGATCGCCTGACTGCACGCTGAACGAGGCCCCCTCGATCAAGGTGCGGGGGCCGACGTCGATGCGGAGGTCGCGTGAGATCAGCATTGTCGGGCACCGGGGTGTCGGGCAGACCTTAGAAAGCCCTACACCACTACCCCAGAGAATTACGAGGTGGGCCTGAGGCGCGGCCTATCGGCCGACTAACTTCGCATCGAGATGTTCAAGGGGTTTCGGGCGCTCTTCGACTCCCCCTTCCTGCGTCGGGTGAGCTGGCACGTGAGGAGGGTCGGAGAGAAGGTTGATCGCCGCTTCTTCGTCTCTCTGGCGGTCGGACTCGGAGTGGCCCTCGGCCTGGCTGCTGTCGTCATATGGCTTGCCGAGACCGATCGCTCCTGGACCCAATTGGGTCAGTCCTTCTATTGGGCAGGGGCCACCGTCCTCGGCCTGGGTGAGGGAGGGTTCGTCGCCGGCCCGGTCGGGTGGGCGGTGGGCTGGTTGCTTGGATTGTTCGGGGTGGCGATCGTCGCCACCATCACTGGCGCATTGGTCGGGTTCGTGATCGACTTCTTGCTGAAGGAGGGACAAGGAATGGGAGCTGCGGCATACCGGGACCACATCGTGGTGTGTGGCTGGAACGCAACGGCCCGGGATCTGATCACCGAGCTGGGGAAGGACGAATACGGGACCAAGCTGGTGCTCCTGCATGAGGCGGAGCGGAGTCCGGCTCCCGACTTCGTCTACTTCGTTCGGGGGAACATCAGCAACGAGGGGGACCTGCGTCGAGCAGGGATCGAAAATGCGACATCGGCCATTGTCTGCCCAATCGACGGATCAGACCAGGCGGACATGTCGTCGATCCTCGCGGTCCTCGCAATCGAGTCGATCGCACCCGAGGTGAGGACGGTCGTCGAGGTCAACAATCCCGATCATGTGCCGCATTTTCGGCGCGCCGAACGTCAACGAGATCATGGTCACTTCCAAGCTCTCGGCCCATCTCCTGGCCCGATCTGCCATGTACCCCGGCCTGTCGGAACTGGTCACTGATATCGTGTCCGGCGGCGAGGGGTCCGAGCTATACCGGGTCCATATCCCTGATGGCTGGGCCGGGATGGACGTTGATGAGGCTTCGGCAATGCTGAGAGCTGAGCATCGGGCGACGCTGCTGGCCGTGAACCGACAAGGGATCACTCACACCAATCCCGTGCCCGGATTCCGCCTGGCTGACGATGACGACCTGGTGGTGGTGGCCGAATCCCTAGGCGACCTCGAACCTCGGCAAGAGGCCGCCGCGGCCGTCTGAGCGCGCCACAAGCATGGCGGCCTGAAAGATTCCGACGGTCGACACGCTCCGTTCATCGAGCGGTTACCGGGGCCGGTTAGAAAAAGGGTGTCACGGTCAATGACCGTCGACCACAACAGATCCCTCCTCCCAGGGGCAACCTCGGGGCGACGCAAGAGCGTCGCCCCGAATTCGTCGCCCGAGCCGAGGCCTGCACCACCTCAAGGGCATCGAGGGCGCGAGGCCACTCATGGCGGTGAGCTTCGGGCGGTGAAACGGTGAGCGGCCTCCGTCCGCGCCTTTAGGTCGCGGCAGGATCTCCAGCTCGTCATGGGTTGGAGGCGGAGTGACGGAAAGGTTCTCCGACACCGCAAGCTCCCAGCCGGTGGCTGCCTCGACTGAGCCCTGGTCGACGTTGGGATGAGTCGCTACCAACGTCAACCGATTGGTCTCTGGGTCGGGCTGGAGGACGCCGAGATCCGTGATGACCACCTTGGGCCCTCCACCCGTTCCAGGCAGGCGGCCTTCGCCCTTCCTGCCGAAGCCGAGGCTGGTCACGAAGTCGACGTTCTCGACGAAGGTGCGGGTCGACTGCCGCAGCATCACGAGCACCTCCCTGGCGTTCGAGGCGATCTCCGGGGCCCCTCCCGCCCCCGGCAATCGCACCGACGGATGCTCGTAGTCGCCGATGACCGTGCTGTTCAAGTTGCAGTACTCGTCGATCTGGGCGGCCGAGAGGAAACCCACGTCGATCCGACCTCCCTGCAGCCAGTACCCAAATATCTCCGGCACCGACACCACCAACTCCGCCTTCTCGGCGAGCTCGCCGTCACCGATGGACAGCGGCAGCACATCGGGCCGGGTGCCGATCGTCCCCGACTCGTAGATGAGCACCAGATCGGGGGCGTGGGAGAGGCGGGCCAGGTTGGCCGCTTCGCTTGGGAGCCCGATGCCGACGAAGCAGACCTGGCCGTTGCGCAGGTGACGGGCCGCGGTCACGGTCATCATCTCGTCGGTCGTGTAGTCCAGGGCCGCCACGCTCACTCCCCGATCCGGTCCGAGAGCACGTGTTCGGCCATCCAGCTCCGGAACCCCTCGCGGTCTCTCGAGATCGCATCCCAGGCCTTGTAGAAGGCATTGTCCCGGGTCGAGTAGCCCATGGAGTAGGAGGGGTGGGACCCGCCAGGGGCGACGGCAATCGCCGTGACCACCCAGGATGGGATCATTACCCAGTTCGGGGCCCTCGGCTCGAGGTGGTCGACGATCTCCTCTACGGTCACGATCGAAGTCCCTGCGGCGAGGACTGCCTCCTTCTGGACCCCACTGATCCCCCACAATCCCACATTGCCCCGCCTGTCCGCCTGCTGGGCGTGGATCACCGAGACATCGGGGTTGATGGCGGGGACCGCCGCCAGCTCTTCGTCGCTGAACGGGCTCTGGATGGTGGCCACGGTCGTCCGTCCGATGAGGTCCGAGCCCTGATAGCCCCTCAGAACGGCGAAGGGAAGGCCGGAGGCTCCGGCTGCGTAGCGGGCGGCCATGGCCGCGTGACTGTGCTCTTCGAGATCGAGGGGGCCTGGATACCCGTTCTCGACTGCGTCCCGGAATCGGTGAAGGGAACCGACACCCGGATTGCCCCCCCAGGAAAAGATGAGACGTGAAGCGCACCCCATTCCGATCATCTGGTCGTAGATCACGTCCGGCGTCATTCGGATGAGTGTCAGGTCCCGGCGCCCCTGACGGATGATCTCGTGGCCGGCAGCGAAGGGGATGAGGTGGGTGAAACCCTCCATGGCTAACACAGAACCATCGGTGATCAGCTCGGAAATCGCTTCGGGGAGGGTGGTGATCTCAGCCATCAGCCAGTCCTGTCGACAGCTGACTCCCACATGAGTTCACCAGCGGGAAGGTAGCGGAGCGATCGCGCGGATTGATCAGATGGCCAATCCCACCAGAAGTGACGCTTCCAGGCCCGCCGATGGCGTCGCCGGCCACCGACGCCATCTGGTACTGGCTTCCGTCGCTGAACACCATGTCCTGGGAGATGTCGGTCACCGAAGTGTTCGGGCCTTTGGCCGCGTAGGGCTCGACGGCGTACACCGCGTCGGTGACCTCGGCGGGAAACGCGATCTGAGACGTGGCTGCCAGGCCATTCCCGAGGAACACCTGGAAGTGGATGTGGGTGATCCTTCCCTGGTACCAACCGGGATAGATGGTCTGGAAAGTGACCTTGCCGGCCGAGTCCGAGATCTGGATCCCACGGCAGAAGGTCTCCCCGGTGGTGTCGTTTCCCGGCTGGCCGAACCCGGAGTAGCTGCCCTCGGCGTCGCAATGCCAGAGATCGACCCGAGCGTCGCTGATAGGGGCGCAGTCGGCCGAGGCATTCACCAGCGCCAGGGTGAGAGCCAGCGGCACCCCGGGCCGACCCTCGGTGATGTCGGTCCTGAAGAAGGCCTCGTCGCCGGACAGATCGAGTGGATACGGCCCCTCGGTTTCCTCAGGGATGAGAACGCAGGAACCGTCAGCACCGAAGACCGTGGTGCTCGAACCAACGCCGGCGGTGGTGGTCGCGGTACTCCTCGACGTGCTCGAAGAGCCCAACGCCACGGCAGTGGTGGTGCTCGCCACCGATCCGGTGGCACAGCCGGCGATCAGGGCCAGGCTCGCTCCGCCGAGCAGCTTGATGGCCGAACGACGTGTGAGGAGCCGGAGCTCCTCGTTGCTCGGCTCCTCGATGTGGTCGTGCTCGATGTCCACGTTGCCTCCGTTCACGTCTGACGGACCCGACCGTAGGACGACTGGAGTAAATCTGATGTTCAGGGCAAAGCGTGCACTCGGTTAGGTTGCCGCCGTGCCCAGCCAGACTTTCCAGCACTCATCGGTGGCCACAGCGCCTGTGGCCAGGGTATGGGCGGCGATGGACGATCCCAAGAACTGGGAGGCGATCTCGGGCGTGGACCGGGTCCTCGATCCTGTGATCGACTCCGAGGGGCACCTCCAGGGATTCTCGTTCGAGAGCGTGGCGGCAGGGAAGAAGTATTTGGGGCGTGCCCGGCCGGCCGGGCGGGAGCCGCAAAAGATGGTTGCCTGGGACATCGAGACCTCTGAGATGAGAGGACGGGTGATTGTCGGGCTTTCTCACATGGAAGGAGATACCCGGGTCCACGTCTCCCTGCGCGTCGAGAGCGTGGGGATGCTCTCGTCGGTCTTCTTCCCGGTGATCGCATCGGCGATCGGTGAGGGATTCGCCGAGACAGTGGATGAGTTCGCGAGGACCCTCAGCGGGTCATGATTCCGCTTCGGCGGCCAGCCGGTCCGCGATGTCCTTGGCTTCGGCGCGGCCCCCCTCGGCGATCTCGGCGCGGTCGGTGATCAGAGTGACCTGGTTGTTGAGGACCTGAAGAAACCCGCCGTGGACCCCAATCGTGGTTCGGGTCCCGTCCTCGGCCTCCACGATCACCGCCCCGGTGACCAGGGCACCCATCAAGGGCTCGTGGTTGGCCATGATCCCGAGTTCCCCATCGGGAGTCTTGGCCAAGACGAAGGTGGCCTCGCCGCTCCATACCGTGGCCTCGGGAGAGACGACATCGACGTGAAACGAGTTAGCCATGCCGCATCAGCTTTCCGTGGGACGAATGGCTGCTGTCCGACTGTCCGCTGTCCGCTGTCCGCTGTCCGGATTGCGGATTGCGGCATGCGGTGTGCACGAGCGCAGCGAGCTCATGCAGCACCCTTGATCAGCTCGGCCGACTTGCGCTCCACGTCCTCGCGGCCGCCAACCATGTAGAAGGCCTGCTCGGGGTGCTGGTCCATCTCGCCGGCGAGGACCGACTTGAACGAGGCGATGGTCTCCTCGAGCGGTGTGTAGATCCCGGCCTGCCCGGTGAACTGCTCGGCCACGAACATGGGCTGGGCAAAGAAGCGCTGGATGCGCCGGGCCCTGCCCACCACCAGCTTGTCCTCCTCCGATAGCTCGTCGATCCCGAGGATGGCGATGATGTCCTGGAGATCCTTGTAACGCTGCAGGATCCGCTGCACTTCGGTCGCCACGAAGTAGTGGTCGGTGCCGACGATCTGTGGGTCGAGAGCCCTGCTCGAAGAATCCAGCGGGTCGACCGCCGGGTAGATGCCGAGGGCAGTGAGTGGCCGGGACAACACGGTTGTGGCGTCCAGGTGGGCGAATGCGGTATGCGGCGCCGGGTCGGTGATGTCGTCGGCGGGGACGTAGATCGCTTGGAGTGATGTGATCGATCGCCCCTTGAGCGAGGTGATCCGCTCCTGGAGGAAACCCATCTCGTCGGCCAGGGTCGGCTGGTAACCGACCTCAGACGGCATCCGTCCCAGCAGGGTGGACACCTCGGAGCCGGCCTGGGTGAAGCGGAAGATGTTGTCGATGAACAGCAGCACGTCCTGGCGCTGTACGTCCCGGAAATACTCGGCCATGGTCAGGGCAGAGAGCGCGACCCGAAGGCGGACTCCGGGCGGCTCGTCCATCTGACCGAAGACCAGGGCGGCCTTTTCGATAACGCCCGACTCTTGCATCTCGAGATAGAGGTCGTTCCCTTCGCGGGTCCGCTCCCCGACTCCGGCAAACACCGAGACTCCACCGTGTTGGGTCGCGACCCGGTTGATCATCTCCTGGATGAGAACGGTCTTGCCCACGCCGGCACCGCCGAACAGGCCGATCTTCCCACCCTGGAGGTATGGGCAGATCAGGTCGAGGACCTTGATCCCGGTCTCGAACACGGTCTTCTGCGGCTCGACTTCCTCGAAGGCGGGCGGGGTGCGATGGATCGGCCACCGGGGCTCGGAGAAGTCCTGGTCTGGAGCGTCGAGGGAGTCGCCCCAGACATTGAAGATGTGGCCCAGGGTCTGGTCCCCCACCGGGACCGTGATCGGCCCGCCGGTGTTGTGCACCTCGGCACCCCTGGTCAGCCCGTCGGTCGGGGCCAAGGCAATGGCGCGCACCTTGCTGCCTCCCAGGTGCTGTGCCACTTCGGCGATCACCGAGCGCGGCTCGCCGCCGACGCTGAAGTCGACCGTTATCGCGTGCAGGATCTCTGGCAGTTCATCCGGCGGGAATTCGACGTCTATCACCGGGCCGGCGACCTTGACGATCCGGCCAACGCTCTTGGCGTCACTCATGATTCATCTCCATTGTTGGTTTCTAAAGATTTGCTCATTTCCGCTCTCCGGCCAGGGCCTCGGCACCGCCCACGATCTCGGAGATCGCGGTCGTGATCTCTGCCTGGCGGGCCCGATTGGCCTGAACGCTGAGCACCCGGATCAGGTCCTCGGCGTTGTCGGTGGCCGCTTTCATCGCCCGGCGCCGGGCGCTGTGCTCCGAGGCCGACGCCTCGAGGAGGATGTTGAAGATGGTGGCCTCGACGTACCTGGGGAGCAGCCTGTTGAGGATCTCCTCGGGCGAGGGCTCGAACTCGTAGGAGATGGTCGGAGCGCCCTCGTCCTTCTCCGGCGGGGTGATCGGCAGCAACTCGAGACGTGTCGGCACCTGGGTCATCGCCGACTGGTAGCGGGTGAAGAACACCTCCACCGAATCGATGTGTCCCGAGGCGAAAGCGGAGACCACCGAGGCCCCTACTGCCCGGGCATCACCGTAACCCGGGGTGTCGGTGACCCCGAGATAGGAGCTCTCGATCCGGTACCCGCGGTAGCGGAAGTAGGCCTGGGCCTTCTTCCCCACCGCATAAATGATCACGTCCTTGCCCTCGCGGTCGAGCTCCCTGATCCGTGCCTCGGTGAGACGGATCACATTGGAGGCGTAGGCGCCGGCCAAGCCCCGATCCGAGGATACGACCACCAGGCCGACCGTCTTCACATCGCGGCGCTCCAGCAAGCGGTGCCCGGCCCCGGCAGCGGCGACGTTCTCGATGACCTCGATGAGCTTTGCGGAATAGGGCTTGGAGGCGTTGACCCGGGCCTGGGCCTTGGGGATGCGGCTGGTGGCGATCAGCTCCATGGCGCGGGTGATCTTCTTGATCGCCTCGACGCTCCTGATCCGACGTCGCGTGTCCCGCAGTTGTGCCGAGGCCATGCTGGGTCGCTACTCCTCGGACCCGGTGTGCTCGAAGGACTCCTTGAATTCGTTGATCGCGGCGTCCACCGCCTCAACTTCTGGGAGCTTGCCGGTGTCCTTGATCTCGCTGAGCAGGCCGGGGTGCCGGCTGATGAAGAAGGCGCGTAACCCTTCCTCGAATCGCCGAACGTCTGCGATGCCGATGTCGTCCATGTGACCCTCGGTGACCGCATAGATCACGACGACCTGCTCCTCTACCGGGATTGGGGCGAACTGAGGCTGCTTCAACACCTCGACCACCCGACGACCCCTCTCCAACTGAGCGAGCGAAGTGGCGTCGAGCTCCGAGCCGAACTCGGCAAAGGCGGCCAGCTCTCGGAACTGGGCCAGGTTGAGACGTAGGGGCCCGGCGATCTTCCGCATTGCGTTGACCTGGGCGGCGCCCCCGACACGGGACACAGAAGTCCCCGCGTTCAGGGCCGGCCGGATCCCTTGATAGAAGAGGTCGGTTTCGAGGAAGCACTGCCCGTCGGTGATCGAAATGACGTTGGTCGGGATGTACGCCGAGATGTCGTTGGCCTTGGTCTCGATCACGGGGAGACCGGTCATAGACCCCGCCCCGAGCTCGTCGGAGAGCTTGGCACAGCGCTCCAGAAGCCTGCTGTGCAGGTAGAACACATCGCCGGGGTATGCCTCACGGCCCGGGGGCCGGCGCAGGAGGAGCGAAATCTCCCGGTAGGCCACAGCCTGCTTGGAAAGGTCGTCGAACATCACCAGGACGTGCTGTCCGTCGTACATCCAATGCTGCCCGATGGCCGAGCCCGCATAAGGGGCGTACATCTGTAGGGCGGGAGCGGACGAGGCCGGAGCGTTGACCACCACGGTGTACTCGAGTGCGCCGGCTCCTTCGAGCGTGGCGACGATCTCGGCAACCGTCGAGGCCTTCTGGCCGATTGCGACGTAGATGCACTTGACCTCGTCCTTGGTGCCCTGGTTGACCTTCTGGTTGATGATGGTGTCCACGAGGATCGCGGTCTTTCCGGTCTGGCGGTCGCCGATGATCAACTGGCGCTGGCCGCGGCCGATCGGGGTCATCGAGTCGATCGCCTTGATCCCGGTTTGCAAGGGCTGGTTCACCGGCTGGCGCTGTACGACCGTCGGAGCCTGGGTCTCGAGGAGGCGCCGCTCGGTGGAATTGATCGGGCCCTTGCCATCGACTGGGTTGCCAAGGGGGTCGATTACCCGCCCCAGCAGGGCGTCGCCGACCGGGACGGAGAGCACTGTGGAGGTCTGCTTGACAGGGTCACCCTCCTGGATGTGGCTCGCTTCCCCGAGGAGCACCACGCCGAGGTCCTCCTCGTCGATGTTGAGGGTGACGCCTATCAGCCCGCCGGGAAACTCGAGCAACTCGGAGGCCATCACGTTGGGCAAACCTTCGACCCGGGCCACGCCATCGGCGACCGAGGTCACGTAGCCAACCGTCTCTTTGTCGAGCTCCGGCTCCCATCCAGAAAGCTGATCCCGAAGGGATTTCGTTATCTGATCAGCGGTAATCGTCAAATCTGGCATTGCTCTCCTCAGCGGCTCAACACGGCCTGGCGGACCTGGCTCATTGCGTGGGCAAGGCTTCCATCGATCACGACGTCACCAACGCGGGCCACGATGCCGCCGACCACCGACTCGTCGACGATCACCTTGACCTCGACCCTCTTGCCCGTCGCCTTGCCCAGGCCGGCGGCGAGTCGCCCGATCGTGGCCTCGTCGAGCGGGACCGCCGAGCGGACTTCGGCGACTGCGTGGTCACGGGATGCGGCTGCCTTCTCCACGAAGGCGCCGGCAATGGCCGGGATCTCCGACGAGCGGCCCTGGGCGACGATGAATTGGACCAGGCCGACGGTGAGCTTGGAGGCCCGGCCGGCGAGCAGGTCGTCGAGCACGGCCTGCTTCTTGTCCAGGGGGATCTGGAGATCGGTCAGCGTCGATCGCAGCTCCGGAGACTTCTCGAGGGCCTGTCCGATCGCGAGGAACTCGTCCTCGACGCGCTCCAACTCTCCCTCGGCGGAGGCGAGGTCGAAGATAGCGCTGGCGTAACCGCTGACCCGGTCGTCCATCTACAGGCGCTCCAGGTCTTCCAGGTAGCGATCGATGAGGTCCTGCTGCATCTTCCCGTCGAGCGACCCGCCGACGATCTTCTCGGCAAGGCCGACCGAGATCTCACCGACCTCGCGCTTGGCGTCGGCGAGGGCGCGTGACTTCTCGGTCTGGGCCTCTTCCCGGGCCTTGGCGAGGGTCTGGCTCGCTTCCTCCTCGGCCGCGGGCCGCGATGTCGGCTTTGAGCTGCTCCCCCGCCTGGCGGGCTTCCTCGATGATCCGGTTGCCCTCGGCCTTGGCATCGGCGAGCTGCGCCTTGTAGTCGGCGAGCAGGCTCTCTGCCTGGCGCTTGGCCTCCTCCGCCTCGTCCAACTGCCCGGTGATCGCCTGCTGGCGCGCCTCCAGGGTCTTGTTGATGGAGGGAAGGGCCCATTTCCAGGCGAAGAAGAAGACGATGAGGAACGCCAGGATGCCGGCGATCAACTCCTCGGTGTGAGGCAGCACCAGGCTGAGACCACCGGAAGACTCACCGCCTTCCTCCGTGGCCAGCACCACCAATGCGTTCAGAACGTGCATCCTGGGTCCTTATCCCGCTGAGGCGATGAAGAAGAGGACGAAGCCGATCAGGGCCAGCGCCTCGGTGAGGGCGATGCCCAGGAACATCGTGGTCCGGATCGTTCCCTGCATCTCGGGCTGGCGGGCCATGGCCGTGATCGCGTTTCCGGCCACGATCCCGATGCCGATCCCCGGGCCGATGGCCCCCAGGCCATAGCCGATCAGGGAGAGTGCGCCGGTGAGGGACTCGATATTGCCTTCCATTCTCTCTTTCTCCTTAGTGCTCGAAGTGGATGGACGATTCGATGTAGATGGCGGTCAAGAGGGTGAAGATGTAGGCCTGGAGCACCACGATCAGGATCTCCAGGACGTACATGAAGATGCCGAGGCCGAACCAGAAGATCCCGATCGAGCCCTTGAGCCCGATCTCGGGGATGGCGGCGACGAAGATCACACCGGACCCGAGAAGCAGGGTAAGCATGAGGTGCCCCGCGACCATGTTGGCGAAGAGCCGCACCGCCAGGGTGATCGGGCGCAAGATGAAGATCGAGACCAGCTCGATCAAGCCCACCAGCCATCTCAGGCCGATCGGAACCGCCTTCGGCCATGCGGTGTCGATCAGATACCTGAAGTGGTTCTTGGAGAATCCGACGATCACGAAGATCCAGTAGGTGACCAGGGAGAGGAAGGCCGGGATCGCCATGCGTGAGGTGACCGGGAAGTTGACGATCGGAGTGATGGAGAACAGGTTGCCCACCAGAAGGAAGGAGAACATCGCAAGGAGGTAGGGGAGGTACCTGGTGGATTCCGGCCCGATCACGTCCCGGCCGATCCCATCCCGCACGAACCCGACCATGCCCTCGACAGCCACGCCGAACTTGGAGGGGACCAGCCGCTGCTGGCGGAGCCCGAAGTAGAAGAGGGCGAGCACCACGAACGCGGCGACGAACATGAGGATCTCGGTTCGGGTCACCTCGAAGCTCCCGATGGTGAAGATGGTGGGGAACTCGAAGAGCTCGTTCACGTTCGCCGGTGCGCAAATCACCTCATTGGCGACATCGCACTCCGCGGCGAGGATCATCGTGGCCAACTGAGCTCCCTTTCTCTGTCTCTGGAGATCGAGACCGCTTCCCACGTGAGGAGGGCGAAATACGCCACCACCGCCGAAATCCCGAAGGCGATCCGGTCGACATCGACCAGGCTGGCGATGAGGTAGACCGCGCCGATGAACAGGGCGAGACGAAGGAAGAAGCCGATCAGAGCGGCGGCATGATAGGCCTGGAGGCTGATCCTTGCGGAAATCGAAAGGATGGCACCGGCGAGGAGGAAGTTGGCGATCACCACGATCACGCCCAGGGCCGCGCTCCATGCGCCCTCCCACCCCCGAAGCAGGCCGAACACCAGGACCAGGATCGGCCCCACGTAGATGCCCCGGGCAACCGTGTCCCGGGCGAGGTTGGACTCGATGGGCGGTCCGTGCTCAAGACTCACGGTCGGGAACCTCGATTTCCTTCGAATAGCGCCACACGTTCAGGAAACCCGAGTAGATGCCGACCAGGCTCCCGATGACCACGAGCCAGGGCTCGGTGCCCAGCCAGCGGTCTGCGAGCAGGCCGAGGAGCATTCCGGAGAGGATCGAGCCGAGGAACGAGCCGGCCTGCGACCAGCCTTCGCTCATGGCGCGTCCGATTTGTTGGTGGGCTGTCTCTTGCTCCATGGGCCAATTCGACGAGCTTGTGAATCTGTTCACAAAGTCTAGGAGAGCCTCAATTCGAGGCCAAATCAGAAGTTAGCTGATTGCTGGCCGGCCCCGTCATGACCCGCGGCGGCAGCCCCAGCAGACCGGCTATCAGACATGGCCTGCGAAATCGGCCGGGTATGGCGGGAAGTTGGCGGCCAACTCCGAAACCCGCTCTGTCACCTCGCCGAGCACCGATGGCTCGGTTCGACCGTGGAGCGCTCTGGCGATCAGGGCAGCCACCTCCGTGGCCTCGACCTCCTTCATCCCCTGGGTGGTCATCGCCGGGGTTCCCATTCGAAGCCCGGACGCCCGGTACGGGGGGCGGGGGTCGAAGGGGATGGTGTTGAAGTTCAGGGTCACCCCGACGCCGTCGAGGAGCTTCGCGGCGTCCTTCCCGGTCAGTTCCTCGTCGACCGACCTCAGATCTGCCAGGAGCAGGTGGTTGTCCGTGCCCCCGGAGACGACCCGAACCCCGGCCTCCTGGATCGAGGCCGCCATCGCGGCGGCATTGGCGACGATCTGATCGGTATATGTCTTGAACTCCGGTTGAAGCGCCTCGTGGAAGCAGACCGCTTTGGCTGCGACCTGGGACTCGATAGGCCCGCCCTGGACATTGGGAAACACCGCCTTGTCGATGGCGGCGGCGAACGACTCCCTGCTCAGGATCAAGCCCCCCGCGGCCCCCGCAAGGCCTTGTGGGTGGTGCCGGTCACGATGTCGGCATGGGGCACTGGCGAGGGATGCGACCCTCCCGCAACCAGGCCGATGAAATGAGCGGCGTCCACCATGAAGATGGCGCCGATCTCGTCGGCGATCGCCCGGAAGCCCTCGTAGTCCAGGGTGCGCGAGTAGGCGGAGTATCCGGCGAGGACGATCTTGGGCCGGTGCTCCAGGGCGAGTGCCCGCACCCCGTCCATGTCGATCAACTCGGTCTCCGGGTCCACTCCATATGCGACGAACTCGTAGTAGAGGCCGGAGAAGTTGACCGGCGACCCGTGGGTGAGATGTCCGCCCTGGTCGAGGCGCATCCCGAGCACCTTGTCACCCGGCTCCAGTAGCGAGAAGTAGACCCCCATGTTGGCCTGGGCCCCGGAGTGGGACTGGACGTTGGCATGCTCGGCGCCGAACAACTCCTTCGCGCGGTCGATTGCCAGTTGCTCCATCTCGTCGACCACCTGGCAGCCTTCGTAGTAGCGGCGGCCGGGATATCCCTCGGCGTACTTGTTGGTGAACACCGACCCTGAGGCCGCCATGACCGCGGGCGAGGCGAAATTCTCCGAGGCAATGAGGTGAATGTGGGAGTTCTGCCGTTCCAGGTCCTTGCGGATCAGCCCGGCGATCGCCGGGTCGACCTGTTCCAGGGAGTCCATCGAGATCATGGGCGAAGGCTACCTACACCACTATCGGCCCTTGGCGGAGGACGACCGGCCTCGCACCAGAGGCGTCGACCACGGTCGAAGCCTCCCCGCCGGTAGCGGTCCCGGCGATGTAGACCGCCACGCCGTCGCCAAAGACTTCCCGGGCCTCGACGTCGCTCATGGCCTCGGGGCCGCCGCTGATGTTGGCCGAGGTGACCGCCAGCGGTCCGACGGCTGCAAGCAACTCCACCGCCACCGGGTGGTCGGGGACCCGAATCCCAACGGTTTCCCGCTGCGCGTCCCCGACCCAGTTGGCCAGGATCACCTTGGGCGTGACGATCAGGGTCAGCCCTCCCGGCCAATGCCTGGCCGCCAGTTCCGTGGCCAAACCCTCGATCTCGCCGATCTGGCGGGCTTGCTCGACGGACGCCACCAGGAGGCCGATTGGCTTGTGCTCGGGGCGTCCTTTGAGCTCGAAAAGCCGCCCCACGGCGGCCTCGTTCAGCGGGTCCACCCCAACCCCGTACACCGTGTCGGTGGGGATGCCGATCACCTCGCCGGCACGAATCGCTTCGATCGCCGCGTCGAGGGTCAAGGCTTCACAGCGACCAGATAACGGTCGCGCCCGGTCAGGTCCTGACGGACCACCACCGGCAGGTCGGGAAAGGAGCTGGAAGCGGAGACTCCCTGGTTCTCTCCGATCTCGCAGATGAGGACACCACCTGGCCGGAGCCACTGCCCCGCTGCGGCTCCAATCCTCTGAATCACCTCGAGGCCGGTGGGCCCTGCCACCAACGCGATCCGGGGCTCTTGCTGGACGTCCCGGGGCAGGCCGGGAAAGTCCACCTCGGCGACATATGGCGGGTTGGCCACCATCAGGTCGACCATCCCCAGGATGGCGGCGGGAAGCGGGTCGAACAGGTCCCCCTCGGCGAGGTAGACCTGAAGACCGGTGCGGTGCCGGTTGACGGTCGCCACTTCCAGCGCCTCAGGGGAGATGTCGGTGCCGAACACCCCGGCACCGGGGAAGGTCTTCTTCAGGGCCAATGCCAGCGCACCGGAACCGGTGCACAGGTCCACGATCACCTCCGGGGCACGCACCATGCGCAGCGCGATCTCGAACAGCCCTTCTGTCTCCGGCCTGGGGATCAGCACCCGGTCATCGACGATCAGGTCGAGTGAGGCGAAGGCCGCAGTTCCTTCGATGTATTGGAGCGGCTCACCGGCCAGCCGGCGCGCGATGAGCTCGTCGAGCGACTGGCCCGGAGCGAGGGCCGCTTCCAGTCTCTTCCTCTCATGATCAGGGATCGTGCCCATGGCGGCGAAGAGTCTTACACCCCGGTCAACCCTTGGGGGGATTGACTTCGGGGGCGACGGCGTGACGGGTAAATTCGACCGGGGGTGGAGGTTTGTTCGCCATGGGTGAAGCGCCGAGATCGCGCACGGCCCTGAGGAGACCGAGGATCGATGAGTGAGGTCAAGCGAGTGCTGGTCGCCGATGACTCGGAGACTGTGACGACCTTGCTGTCCACTGCCCTCGAGCTCGAGGGATACGAAGTGGAGACCGTCGACAACGGGATTCACGCCTACGAGATGGGGGCCACCGGCGAGTTCGATCTCGTGATCCTCGATCAGTTGATGCCCGGCCTGCTGGGGTTGGAGGTGATCGACCGCTGGCAAAAAGAGGGCCTCACCGTCCCGGTCATGATGCTCTCAGGCGTGGATGACGATCGGACCGTGGTCGCCAGTTTGGACATGGGGGCGGTCGATTTCATCCGCAAGCCGTTCCGGCTCCCCGAGTTGATGGCCCGCGTCCGGCAACGGATACCTTCAAGGGTCGACCCGCTCACCTAAACAGGGACCTCTCGACGACCGATGTAATCGGGGAGGTTCCCCGTGGATGCAACAACGATCGGCCTGATCGCGGTTGTGGCAGTCCTCGTCGTCGACGGCTTGCTCATCGTGGGCCTGATCGTGATGAAGGCCGTCCATCGCCGACGAAGAGCCCGGTACGACGCACGTCGTGCCGACTACGTCGTCGCCCTGAGCCGCCACCTCGCCTCCGGCGACCGCAATCAACCCTTCGGCATCGAAGCGGCAGAGGACGAGGCTTTCCTCGACGCCGTCATCGATCTGCGCCACGTGATGACGGGCATCGAGAGCAAGGAGCTGGCCGGGGCGGTCGACCTGGCAGGGATGGCGAGGCACCAGGAAGCACGGCTCCGTCGCCGTCATCCCGTCGGCAAGAGGCTCCGCGCCGCCGTAGCCCTGGCCGAGATGGGCGAGGAATCGACCGGCCCCCTGCTCATCGAGTACCTGGGCGATCCCGAGCCGGAGGTCCGCATCCAATGCGCGAGGGGACTGGGTCGGATGAAGCACACCGCGGCCATCGACGCCATCCTGGAGCGCTTCAGCATCGAAGAGCCATGGGTCCGGGCACGGTTTGCCGACACTCTCGTCGGCTTCGGTGCGAGGGCGACGTGGCCGCTGATCGCCTACATCCGGGTGAACCTGGGCCACGAGGAGGTCGGAGTCATCGAGGCGATCCGGGTCCTGGGCACGATTGGAGACTCCGAGGCCGGGCCCAACCTGGCTTCGATCCTCCGCCGGACCACTGACCCAGAGGTCGCTCTGGCCGCGATCGAGGCGCTTGGGCTGGTGGGGGGCCCGTTGTCGATCCGGCCCCTCAAGTACGCGTTGCGCTCTCCTGACTGGCGGCTGCGAGCGAAGTCCGCCACCTCCCTGGGCCTGATCGGTGACCCGTCGGTGAACCTCGTCCTCGCCCGAGGCCTGGAAGACTCGAACTGGTGGGTGCGGCGCAACAGCGCATCGGCGCTGGCGGGCCTCCCCGGTGGAACCGCGCTGCTGTTCGAGGCAATCGGGCTCGACGACGTCTACGCCCGGGACGCTGCGGTCGAGGCGCTCGCCGGCACCGGGGCCCTCACCGCCTCCCGCGATCGGGTGGAGTCGGGGCTGGGAACCGATGACGACCGCCGGCTATTGGACTACGTGAGTGAGCAGGTGGTGATGTCTCGATGATCTTCGACATCCTGCGCTGGGTGGGCTACCTGACCCTCGTCTACTTCATCCTCATGCAGTCATACATGGTGTGGCTCGGGCTGCGATCGGCGGTGCTGGTGCGCCGAGCCCGCCACCTGCAGCGCTTCGGCCGGGTCTCGGACATGTTGTCGAGCCAGACCTCGCCCCCGGTTTCGATAGTGATTCCCGCATACAACGAGGCCGCCGGGATCGTCGACTCGGTCCGCTCGATGTCGATCGTGGGCTACCCACGATTCGAGATCGTCATCACCAACGACGGATCGAAGGACGAGACCCTGCAGACGTTGATCGACGCCTTCCACCTTGAGAAGGTCCGAATCCCATACCGGCCCGACATCCCGACGGCCGAGGTCAAGGGGATCTATCGAGGGCGGGGCAACGTCGAGATCACCGTCATCGACAAGGAGAACGGCGGGCGCGCCGACGCCCTGAATGCCGGGATAAACGCCGCCCGATATCCGTACGCTCTCTGCACCGACGCCGACGTCATCCTCGACGCCGATTGCCTGGTGAGCGCGATGCGGCGGGTCGTCGAAGATAGGCAGCGCACCGTTGCAGTTGGCGGGAACATCCGGCCCCTCAATGGGAGCCAGGTTCGACTGGGGCATCTGATCCGCGCCGGTGTCCCCAAGCGGCTGGTCCCCCGGATGCAGATACTCGAGTACCTACGCACCTTCGTTGCCAGCCGCCCCGCTTGGTCCGCCATGGGCGCTCTCCCTCTGGTCTCGGGCGCGTTCGGGATCTGGAAGCGATCCGCGGTGATCACGGTCGGAGGGTTCAGCAGCGGGCACATGGGAGAAGACATGGACCTCACCATGCGGCTTCACCGCCATCACATCGACAACCACATCCCCTATCGGATCGTCTACGAGCCGTCGGCCGTGATCTGGACCGAGGTGCCCGACACCATGCGCGTCCTCAAACGGCAGCGGGTGCGGTGGCACCGCGGGCTGATGACCGCGGTCAAGGACTTCATGCCGATGACGTTCAATCCTCGCTACGGGAAGGTGGGGATGATCACCTGGGCGGCGATGTTCCTCTTCGAGTTCGTTGCCCCGCTCGTCGAGTTCGCCGGGTGGATCACGATCCCGCTGGCATTGATCCTCGGCGCCCTCAACGTCACCTCGCTCGTCATCCTGCTGTCGCTCGCATTCGGGGTTGGGCTGCTCAATTCTCTGGTCGCCCTCTCCCTCGACGAGGGCTACGGCTATTTCACGTCGCCGGCGGACACCGCGCGGCTGATCGTCATGGCGCTCATCGAGAACTTCGGGATGCGGCAAATGACCGTTGCATGGCGGATTCGAGCATTCATGGGTGGACGGGGGACGAAGTCTTGGGGAAACATGGAGAGGAAGGGCGTCGCCAATCTCGGTGTCGGGAGTTAGCCGGCCTCGCCGCTGAGTTGGGCCGCCTGGTCCCCGGCCGCCATTGCGTCGACCAGCTCGTCGAGGTCGCCTTCGAGAACCTGGTCCAGCCGCTTCAAGGTGAGCCCGATCCGGTGGTCCGTCACCCGGTTGTCCTTGTAGTTGTAGGTGCGGATCTTCTCCGAGCGCTCCCCGGTGCCCACCTGTGAGCGTCGAGCGCCCGCCACCTCGGACTGCTGTCGCTCGGCCTCGAGCTGGTAGAGACGTGCCCGGAGAATGCGCATCGCCTTCTCCTTGTTCTGCAGTTGGCTCTTCTCGTCCTGGCAGGTGACCACCAGGCCCGTGGGGAGATGGGTGAGTCGCACAGCCGAATCGGTGGTGTTGACCGACTGCCCGCCCGGTCCGGTGGAGCGATACACGTCGATCTTGACCTCATTGGGATCGATCGCGACCTCGATCTCCTCGACTTCGGGCAGCACGGCCACCGTCGCGGTCGAGGTGTGCACCCTTCCCTGAGACTCGGTCTTGGGGACCCGCTGCACCCGGTGCACTCCTGCTTCGTATTTCATCCGGGAGAAGGCGCCCCGACCCTTGACTGCGACCGTCACCTTGTCGAAACCGCCCGCTTCCGAAGGCGAAGAGTCCATGGCCTCGATCCGAAACCCGTGCCGGTCGGCGTATCGCTCATACATCCGAAGCAGGTCACCGGCCCAGATCGCGGCCTCGTCTCCGCCGGCGGCGGAGCGAATCTCGACGATCACGTCTTTTGAGTCGTTGGGGTCGGTCTGGATGAGGGCGCCCTTGATGCCCTGTTCGAGACCTTCCACTTCGCGGGCGAGGTCCTCGGCCAGCTGCGCCATGTCGGGATCGTCGGCAAGATCCTCGGCGTCACGTAAGTCCTGTGAAGCCGCCCGCCAACGCCGGATATCGGCGACCAGGTCCCTCAGGTCGGCATGACGCTTGCCGAGCTCCGCGAGCCGTGACGGGTCGGAATGGACCTCAGGATCGGCAAGCAGGGCTTCGGTCTCAGCGAAGCCCGACTCGATGTCTTCGAGCCGGGCAACCAGCCCTGGGTCCATCAAACGTCCGTCTGGTTGACGCCGACGGTGGTGGAATCCCGGACCGCCAGGGCGACCGGCGGGACGGCACCGCGTTCGATCACTTCTGCGGCGGTCTCGTCATCGAGCGCAACCATGAGACTCGAGATGGCGACCTCGATCTGGGCCTCGTCGGGCACCCGGGTCGTCAGCTTCTGGAGCCAAATGCCCGGCGTCGCCAATGCTTTGGCCAGCCAACCGGTGCTCCTCGTCCCCGACCAGCGCAGCAACTCATAGGCGATCCCGGCGATGATCGGGATGCCCACCAGCCGAGAGACGACGAGGAAGGCCCATCCGGGACGGCCGAACACCGAGAAGAACACGATCGAGCCCAGGACCACGATGAGAAGGAAGGACGTCCCGCACCGCGGGTGCTCCGGCGGATAGCGACGGACCGATTCGATGCTGAGCGGCTCACCCGCCTCGTATGCATGGATCGACATGTGCTCGGCACCGTGGTACTCGAAGACGCGGCCGATCTCGTCGGAGCGCCCGATTGCCCAGATGTACCCGACGAACAGGCTGAGGCGAAGGATGCCTTCGATGACGTTGAAGAGGATCCCGGACTGACCGGAGACGAACCCGGCCACCAGGGCCGGGAGCACGATGAACAGCCCAGCGAAAATCAGGACGGCAACCGCCATTGTCCATCCGATCTGAGATGAGGTCAGCGGCTCTTCCTCTTCGCCGGATGCCTTCTCGGCGGACCAGGAGAGGGCGCGAAACCCCAGGCTGAGGGATTCCCAGAGCACCAGGATCCCTCTGAGGAACGGGATCCGAGCCGCGCTGTTGCGCTCCGAGAGCCGTGCCAGATCGTCGCGACGCGCGATCACGGTGTTGTCGGGTTGGCGAACGGCGACCGCCCAGGCGCCGGGAGCCCGCATCATCACGCCTTCGATCACGGCCTGACCGCCGACCGTCTTGGCCGGGTCGATGGGCCTTGCCTCCTCGTAATTGGGTGAATCAGGGGTCATATGTGGACCTCATCCTCCCAATTTCGGGCGGGTATGCCCGGAATCGTCACTCGGCGGCGGCGGCTCCGGCCTCTTCGACCTCCGCAGCCTGGTCAGAGCCCTTGGTGAAAGTCGTCTTGCCGTACCGCTTCTGGAATCGCTCGACGCGCCCACCGGTGTCGACCAGCTTCTGCTTGCCGGTGAAGAAGGGATGGCACTCGTTGCACAACTCGACGTGCATCTCGCCGGGCTTGGTGCTCATGGTGGTGAAGGTGTTCCCACAGGAGCACGTGACGTGTGTCTCGGCGTAGGTGGGATGGATCTCGGTCTTCACAACTGGCTCCTGTCTCAGCCCCCGCTGCTCTTCGCGACCTCGGCGAGGAACTCGGGGTTGGTCTTGGTGGTCTTGAGGCGATCGATCAGCAACTCGAGCGCGGCGCCCGGGTCGAGAGCGAGGAGCACCCGGCGCAGCTTCCACACCTGGGCGAGCTCCTTCTGATCGAACAGGAGCTCTTCCTTCCTTGTTCCCGAGGCCTCGATGTCTATTGCCGGATAGATGCGCTTGTCGGCCAGCTTGCGGTCGAGGCGGAGCTCCATATTCCCGGTGCCCTTGAACTCCTCGAAGATGACCTCGTCCATCTTGGAGCCGGTCTCGACGAGAGCGGTCCCGAGGATGGTCAGCGAGCCGCCCTCTTCTATGTTGCGGGCGGCACCGAAGAAGCGCTTCGGCGGGTAGAGGGCCTGGGAGTCGACACCACCGGAGAGGATCCGGCCCGAAGCCGGCGTCGCCAGGTTGTGGGCGCGGGCGAGTCGGGTGATCGAGTCGAGCAGGATCACGACGTCGGTGCCCATCTCCACCAGCCTCTTGGCGCGCTCGAGGGCGAGCTCGGAGATCTGGGTGTGCTCTTCCGCCGGGCGGTCGAAAGTCGAGTAGATGACCTCGCCTTTCACCGAGCGCTGCATGTCGGTGACTTCCTCGGGCCGCTCGTCGACCAGTACCACCATCAGATAGCACTCGGGGTTGTTGGTGGTGATCGCATGGGCGATCTCTTGAAGGACTGTGGTCTTGCCAGCCTTGGGCGGGGAGACGATCAGACCGCGCTGCCCCTTGCCAATCGGAGCGATCAGGTCGACGATCCTGGTCAGAATGCCGTTGGCCTTGTTTTCGACTTCGAGGCGAAGGCGCTGATCGGGGAACAGTGGGGTCAGTGACTCGAACTTGGGCCGGCCCATCGCCTCGTCGGCGGTCATCCCGTTCACCCTGTCGATCCGCACGACTGCGGGGAACTTCTCCTTCGAGCGGGGTGGCCGGATCGGGCCGGACACGATGTCGCCCTTGCGGAGGCGGAACTTGCGAACCTGATTGGCCGACACGTAGACGTCTTTGTCACCGGGGAGGTATCCGGTCACCCGGAGGAACCCGTAGCCCTCGGGAAGGATGTCGAGGAGCCCTTCCCGGACTTCGAGGTCCTCCTCGGGGATGAACTCGTCGTCCCTTTGGCCACCACCACGACGGCGACGCCGCTGACGGCTGCCACCTCGGAACTCGTCGGAGAACTCCTGTCGATCGTCGCCGCGCGAGACCACTTCGATTGAGACGCCTGAGTCCGCCTCACCGTCGACGGGGTCGGTGTCGGCCTGGCGCTCTGGGCGCGTCGTGACCTGAGGCAACTCGACCACGTCGGTGGCCGCGTCGTCTTCGACGACCTGACCGGCATCGACCAGGGCGCTGATCAGTTTTGATTTCTGGAGACCGTCGGTCTCGATTCCGACCGCTTCAGCGATAACACGCAGTTCATCGATCGGCTTGCTCTGGAGTTGAGCTCGTGTGGTCATTGGATCCTTCGCGATACGTCCCTTGCGGGCTCACTTGGACCGGGATACGCACCATCGCATGGCTATGGGGCAATGCCTCGAATGAGGTATGTGGGTGGGTCGCCGCCGGGTCCCTTGGCGCCGGTGGCAAACAACATCGTAGCGATTCGATGGGCTTGCGCAAAGCTAGGCAAGAACCCGGTGCTCTAACTGCGAGAGCTCAGGATCGATCGTG
Organism: uncultured Acidobacteriota bacterium; assembly: GCA_963789135.1. Classification (GTDB taxonomy): domain Bacteria; phylum Actinomycetota; class Acidimicrobiia; order Spongiisociales; family ZC4RG35; genus JALYNX01. The sequence goes on along the minus strand of CAWBJJ010000002.1, from coordinate 597,149 downwards.
ACGATCCGCTCCTCCAGACCGTCCAAACTGCCGAACCAATCCGGCGGCGGGACATGGTCGTCGAACTTCGACGGATGGGCAGTCGCTACCACCAACTGAGGGCGATCGGTCCGTGTCGCGTCGGCCGCCCGCCATCCGGTCGCTGTGTGCGGGTCGAGGAGATACCCATGCTCGGCGGCTACCTCCTCGATGGTCCGGGCGATCTCGCTGTCGTCAGACCACGAAGCAGAGAACGCCTTGGTCGGATCGCCAGTGAACCGTTCCAGGTTCGAGGGGACCTGAATGTCCATCGCCGGCGCCGCAGTGGCCACCACCCCAGAGACAGGCATGACACCGGTGGTGACCAAGTCGTAGAGGCCGTGATTGGCGTTGTTGGCAATTGTGATCGTTTCGATGGGGGCACCCATCTGGCTGGCCATCCAGGCCGAATAGACGTGCCCGAAGTTCCCGGTCGGGACCACCACGTCGAACGGACCACCCATTCCGGCGGCCGCGTGCACATGGAATCCGACCTGGGCGGCGATTCGGGCCCAGTTGATCGAGTTCACAGCGAGCAGGTGGGGGTAGGCCCCAAAAGCCTCTTTGACGATCCGCTGGCAGTCGTCGAACGTCCCTCTCACCGCCACCGCACGCGTGTTGAGGTCGTGGACGGTCGTCATCTGCTTTCGTTGGAAGTCCGACACCCTTCCCTCCGGGTAAAGGATCACGACCATGAGGTTGTCGCGACCCCGGCAGGCCTCGATTGCGGCTGACCCGGTGTCGCCGCTCGTGGCACCGAGGATCACCCCGTCAACGACCTCGCGATCGAGGAGGCGTGCGACGACTTGAAGTGCGTGATCCTTGAACGACAGGGTCGGCCCCCAAAAAAGTTCCAGGATGTGGCGCCCACCCACCTCCACGATGGGGGCGACTTCGGGATGGGCAAACCGTGACGCCGCCTGGCTCACCAGCGGTCCAACCTGTTCGGCTCCGAAAAGGGTCAGTACCGCGGTCATCGCCTGTTGGTAGTTCCAGTCCTGCCACCCCGACGGCAGGGACGGTATTTCCGCAGGGACATACAGGCCGCCATCCGGAGCCAAACCCCCCACGGTCGCGCCCCGGAAGTCAACGGGATCCGACCCGCCGCGGGTGGAGACGTAGAGCATGCCGGGAGGGTAGGAGGAGTCGGGCTTATAGAATCGCCCCTTCGCTCCCGTAGCTCAGGGGATAGAGCACCGGCCTCCGGAGCCGGGTGCGCAGGTTCGAATCCTGCCGGGAGCGCCCACCACCCTGTGGGGCTCAGCGGGTCCGGTAGTGCGCGTAGATCAATCCGCTGTCGAAGGCGCGCTCCTCGACCAGGTCGAGATCGAGGCGGACGCCCTCGGGAAAGAACCGCTTGCCGCCACCCACCACGCTCGTCGTCATGAAGAGGTGGTATTCGTCCACCAGCCCGGCCGCGATCGCCTGGGCGGCGAGGTTCGGGCCGTCGACGGAGAGGTCGTGATCGGAATCGGCCTTGAGCTTGCGCACTGCGTCCGGGTCGAAGGTCCGCTCGATCCTGGTCTTCGCGCTCGGCACCGACTCCAGCGTCGTGGAGTAGACGATCTTCTCCGCGGCCTTCCAATAATCGGCGTACTGCAGGATGTGCGGCGGCACGTCAGGCTCGGTGTGCACGGTTTCCCAGAACACCATCGTCTCGTACATCCGCCGACCGTAGAGGTACGTGCCCACGTGGCGGAAGGCGTCGCCGATGAAGGTGTGCACCTCCTCGTCCTCGGACCCCCTGCCGAGCTCGCCCTGCGCCGCCTCGGCGTAACCGTCGAGCGAGGTGATCATCGAGTAGATGAGCTTGGCCATGTTCGGCTCCTTTCTTGTTGGTGAAGTGTGTGGTTCAACCGAGAGCCAGGGTGGCAACTGCAAGGGTGCAGACCCCGATGCCCGTTCGTTGTCCGGTGCCGATCCGCTCTCCAAGCAGGCTGGCTGCGAGCAGTACGGTGATGGCCGGGTACAGGGAGGCGAGGACGGCGGCGATGCCGAGGCTGGTCATGTCGGTGGCGACCATGAATGCGAGGGTGCCCGAGGCGCCGAGCACGCCGGACGCGCTGCCCCATCCGACCACGCCGCTGCGGGGACGCCATGGCTGTCTGAGGCTGATGACGACCACCAAGGTCGCTATCCCGCCCACGAGTTGGTTGACGGCGAGCGGGAGCAGGCCGGCGTTGTCCGAGACCTGGGCGAGTGCGACGAAAAGGACCCCAAAACCCGCGCCAGCGGCGGCGCCGTCTACGAGCGCTCCCCGCGTGCGCGTCGGTCGATCCGGCGTGGTCTCGCGAGAGACCAACCAGATCCCGGGTAGTGCGGTGAGGACACCGACCCAGACCAGCCAACTGGGACGCTCGCCGAGGACTACGCCCACCAAAACGGGAAATGCAGCCGCGCCGACCGCCGAGATCGGCGCCACGATGACCATCCGTCCCCGTGCCAGACCGCGGAACATGAAGATGCTGCCGGTGGCCGAGCCGACTCCAGCCAGGAGCGCCCAGGCGAAGTCGGTTGTGACCGGGCCGCCCGGCAGCATCGAGCCCGCGACGAGCATGACGAGCCCGCCAGCGGCCTGCCCGACCAGAACGACATGCCATGTGGAGTGCCGACGCGAACCGGCGCCGCCGATGAAGTCGGCAGCCCCGTACGCCAGAGCCGAGGAGAATGCCAGGAGAATTCCAGGGTTCATGCGTGGAAGGTACGGCTGATGCGGTCTAGCCGGAAGGTCCACTTTCCAGGTCCTTGAGTGGACCATTTAGCTACGGTGGTGCCATGACGGTGGAATGGGCCAGCGGTGGCCCCGACCTTCTGGTGGCTTTGGATCGTGGTGCTGGTCCGCTGAGTACTCAGATCCAAGACCAGTTGCGGGCAGCCATCCGCGAACGACGCCTCGGCGCCGGCGAGCGTTTGCCGTCGACTCGACGCCTGGCCGAACTCCTCGGCGTCTCGCGGGGCACGGTCGTCGATGTCTACGAGCAGTTGCTGGCCGAGGGGTACATCGAGTCGGCGGTCGGCTCCGGGACGCGGGTGGCCGCCATGTCTGCCGGCGGGCCCGCTCGGGAAGCGACCGGCGTCGTTGCGGCCTCGGCCTCGTCGTCCCCGCCGGCCATAGCCGACTTCGAGTACGGCATCCCCGATCTCGGCTCGACGCCGTTGACCGCCTGGAGTTGGGCGGTGTCGGAGGCGACGCGGACCCTGCCGACCGCCGAGTTGGGTGTCGAGGAGCCTGCTGGTTCGTGGCATCTGCGAGAGGTTGTCACTGCCTACCACCGGCGCGTCCGGTCGGGCTGCGCGATCGCCGAGGACGCTGTCATCGTGTCTGGTTTCCGCCAGGGGCTGGGCTTCGTCCTCTCCACGTTGGCAAAGAGCGGCATCCAGCAGATCGCGCTGGAGGATCCCGGGCCCCGCGAGCACGACGTCATCGCCCGCCGGGCTGGCCTGGACGCTGTGCCAGTTCCCGTCGACGACGACGGCCTCGACGTGGACCGCCTCCGCAAGACCGGGACCCGCGCGGTGCTGTTGACACCGGCTCACCAATGCCCCACCGGTGTGGCGCTTCAGCCCGTCGCGGCGACGCGACCTGGTGGCCTGGGCAGACGAGGTCGACGGAGTCATCCTCGAGGACGACTACGACGCCGAATTCCGGTACGACCGTCAGCCGGTCGGCTCACTACAGGGCCTCAACCAGGCCCGAGTGATCGCCTTGGGATCGGTCAGCAAGACCCTCGCTCCCGCGATCCGGCTGGGCTGGGTGCTCGCGCCCGCACGGTACGTGACGGCAATCGGCGAGGAGCAACGGCTTAGCAGTCGCGGCGCCCCCGGTTTGGACCAGGAAGCGCTGGCACTACTCATGGAGACGGGTCGTTTCGACCGACACCTACGACGTGTCCGAGAGATCTACCGCGCACGCCGAGACGTACTCGCAGTCGAGACCGAACTCGCCTTCGGGCCGGGTCGATTACAAGGATTGGCGGCCGGCTGTCACGCCCTGCTCCGCCTCCCGGACGGGACCTCCGAGGGCGCGGTCGTGGCGACCGCTGCGACGATGGGCGTCCGGGTCAACGGACTCGGCCATTATCGAATCGTGACCGCAGATGCAGAGGTTGAGCCGGACCCGCGCCCGCCCGCCCTCGTCCTCGGGTTCGGGAACGTCAGCGAGCACCAGATCAGCCGCGGCATCCGCACACTCGCCGAAGCTGTCCGGAGCCAAACCAGACGCTGATGACGAGAACCTCTCGATACCAGTTGGGCGATTTGTGGCGCTGCCGGGATTCAACCCATGACGCCCTCGTTAGCGGGACAACAGAGCGGTTCCTAACCTGGTGTCGGAGGTTCGAGTCTTCCCGAGGGCGCTGCCGATGCTCGTTCATTCAGCGAGTTCGCGGGCTGTGGTGGTGTCGGTAACCAGGTGAGATATCAGACCCCCAGTGAGAGCTCCTTTTAATGCGGACACCTTTCTCTTTCCGCCGGCAACCGCCACCGACCGCGGGACCTTCTGCAACTGATCGAGGGACATCCCGATAACGCGTTCGTCAAATTCGGTGTCGACTGCGGTTCCGCCCACCAGCACGCGATTAGCGGTCGATCATTCGTTGGGCACCTTCGGGGTAACGCTGTCCCTGGATGCTGATCCCTTCGAGCTCCTGCTCGATGTCGATCAAGTTGTCGGCCGTGAGTTCCACCTCGACCGCTCCGAGGTTCTCCTTGAGACGGTGCAGATTCGTGGTGCCGGGGATCGGAACGATCCAGGGCTTGCGACTCAGCAGCCAGGCGAGGGCGATCTGAGCCGGGGTCACCCGTTTCTGCTCCGCGATCCGCTTCACGAATTCCACCAGTTTCTGGTTCGCTTTTCGGTTCTCTGGGTCGAAGCGGGGGACAGTGTTGCGAAAGTCGGACTCCACGAAAGTGGTGTCCTCGTCGATTCTGCCGGTGAGAAAGCCTTTCCCCAATGGACTGAAGGGGACGAAACCGATCCCCAGCTCCTCGAGCGTGGGCAGGATCTCCGCCTCGGGCTCGCGCCACCACAACGAATACTCGCTCTGCAATGCGGTGACGGGCTGCACGGCGTGGGCCCGGCGAATCGTCTTCACGCCCGCCTCGGAGAGGCCGAAATACTTCACCTTCCCTTCGGCGATGAGGTCTTTCACCGTGCCGGCGACATCCTCGATCGACACGTCGGGATCGACCCGGTGCTGGTAATAGAGGTCGATGTGGTCGGTCCTGAGCCGGAGGAGGGACTCTTCTGTCATCTTCCGGATGTGATCGGGGCGACTGTTCAACCCTTGTGACTCACCGCCCACGAAGCCGAAACCGAACTTCGTGGCGACCACGACCTCGTCCCTGAACGGAGCGAGCGCCTCTCCGACGACGTCCTCGTTGGTGAACGGGCCGTAGACCTGTGCGGTGTCGAAAAAGGTGACGCCCCGCTCGACCGCGGAACGGATCACTTCGATTGCATGCTCACGGTCTGAGGGCATTCCATAGCTTTGGCTAAGACCCATGCAGCCGTAGCCCAGGGCCGAGACCTCGAGACCGCTCGTTCCCAATGTGCGTGCATCCATCGGTCTTCCTTCTTCGGTCTGACGTTCTAGCCGGCTGAATGTGTAGCCATTTGTGTAGCCGTACATAGCCGGACAAGACAACACGAGACAGCACGACCGATCAGAATTTGTAGACCGGACGGCACCAAACCTCGAGAGCGCGAAAACCCTATGTTCATTGGTGTTTTCGGATGTCTAGGACCCTGAATACACAGCAGGTTTCCTAAACCGGGTGTGGGCGTTCTCGAATCACACCGCGCATTTGTGAGGCCAGGCATCCCCAGACCAAGCGCACCCGGTGGAGACAAACCATAGAGCCGCCAGAAATCGCTCTGACCAGGGGCTTTACCGATTCCAAGAGCGATTAACCGTGACCTCTCTCCGGAGCCGGGTGCGCAGGTTCTGAATCCTGCCGGGAGCGCAGCGATGATGGCTGGCCGAATCTTGTGTGATTCCTGTCCCCCGGGGTAAATAGACTCCCGAACATGCCAAGGGCAATCTGGAAAGGCGCAATCAACTTCGGGCTGGTCACCATCCCGGTCGGCCTCTACACGGCGACGGACAACAAAACTCCGAAGTTCAAGCAACTGCGGAAGACCGACCACTCCCCCATCCGCTACAAGCGGGTGGCCGAGGCCGACGGCAAAGAGGTGGAGTGGGACGAGATCGTCAAGGGCTACGAGTTCGAGAAGGACCGCTACGTGGTCTTCACCGACGAAGAGCTCGAGTCGGCCCACACCGAGGGCAACAAGCTGGTCGACGTCGTCCAGTTCGTGGACGAGCAAGAGATCGACCCCATGTTCTACAAGTCCTCCTATTTCCTGGCGCCGGAGAAGACCGGGATCAAGGCGTACCGGATCCTGGAGCAGGCGCTTCGTGACAAAGGCAGGGTCGGGATCGCCAAGGTCTCGATCAGGGAGAAGCAGCAACTGGCCACCCTCCGCGCCAAGGACGGGGTGATCGTGATGGAAACCATGTACTGGCCCGACGAGTTGCGTAACGCCGAATTCGAGGACTTGGACGCCGAGAACATCGAGATCCGGAAGGAGGAAGTCGAGATGGCGGGCAGCCTGATCGACAACCTCACCAAGCCTTTCGAGGCCGCCTCCTATGTCGACCGCACCAGGGAGGTCATTGAAGACTTGGCCTCTAAGAAAGTCGCGGGCGAGGAGATCGTCGCCGTGGCTTCACCCGAGCCAACCAAGGTGGTCGACCTCCTCGAGGCACTCAAGGCGTCGGTCGAGGCGACAAAAGCTCCGGCCAAGGCGGCAAAGGCCGGCTAGCCCGGTCCCTCCTCGGCCCATGTGGCCAGCTGAGGGTCGATCATCACCACTCCCTTGTATACCGGCGCCCGCAGATGGAAATCATGGGTCCATTCCTTGAACTCGACCTCGATGACGATGTTGGGCTCGACCCACAGGGGACGGTGAGGACGAGGGAGCACCACGTCGTTGGAGAACGGGGACGTTTCGATCCGGGATTCACCGAGAACCCTGGTGAAGGCGGCCAGGCTGTCCTCGTTGAACCCCGAGCCCACCGCCCCGATGAACCGGAGCCCGTCGTTGTCGAGGAGACCGACCAGGAGCGAGCCGAATGTGGAAGATCTGCTTCGCTCGCCCGGGAGGTAACCGCCCACGACCGCCCGAAGCTGGTGCCGGATCGCAACCTTGCGCCAGTCCGGTGAGCGACGCCCGGGCAGATAGGCGGATCCGATGCGCTTGCCCACGACTCCTTCCAGTTTCTGTTCGGCGGCTGCCGCGAGCAGCGATGTGCCCGCCTCGGGAATGGGCTCGGGTACGACCATCGGACTCGGCAGCCCGAGGTCGGACAAAAGGGCCCTCCGCTCCTCGTACGGTCGCCCGGTCAAGCTCTGCCCCCGGAAGAGCAGGTCGAAGACCACGAGGTTGACGCCGACGTCAGCCCGGGTCCCGCGGCCCCCGAATCCGGTGCGTTGCTGCAGATTCGAGAACGAGGGGACGCCGTTCTCGTCGAAGGAGACAACCTCACCGTCCACGGCCACGCCGTCAGGGATCGGAAGCGATGCAAGTTCCGGAAACGGGCCGGTGAGGTCGAGGCCTCTCCTCGAGCGTGCCCTTACCTTCCCCCCGTCGGCGGAGACAATCGCCCGGTATCCATCCCATTTGATCTCGAACCACCATCCCGGGTCATCGAAGGCGTCCGGCCATCTGGTGGCCAGCATCGGTTCGAAGTCGGGAACTCTCAACCCGCCGCCAGCTCCTCACGAACCAGGCGATTGACGAGGCCGCCGTCGAGGTCAGCGCCCCGTGATTTCATCAGTTGCCCGGTCACCTGACCGGCAGCCTTCTCCTCACCAGCAACGCCGAGTTCGGCGATCACTGTCCGCACCAGCTCACGGGTGCCGGCCTCGTCCAGCTTTGTGGGGAGCCACCTCGAGAGGTAATCGACCTCGAATCCGAGCTTGGCGGCCATTGCCGCGCCACGCTCGCCCAAATCCAGGTACTCGGACCTGGCCTTGTCCATCTTCTTCACGTACGAGCCGATCACCTGGCGATAGAGATCGTCATCAGCCTCACCTTCGAAACCTGGCTGGCTGCGGGCCACGGCGACCTCGGTTTCGACCTGTCGGATCACGTCGCGGCGCGGGGCATCCTGGGAGCGCATCGCGTCCCTCAACTCGGCTGTGAGCTCTTCTTTGATGGTCATATGGCATCCCGGGCCGCTGCGATCAGGCCGGGGTCGTCGGTAATGATGCCTGTCACCCCGGCGGCGGCCAACTCACCGGCCAAAGCCGGGTCGTTGACCGTCCAAGCGAACACCTGGAGCTCGGTATCACTCAGATCGTGTGTGTCCCCGGTCAACAGGCTCCACTCAGAAGCCAGAAGTCGATGCCCCATCTCCAAGCAGTGCCCGATGGCGTCCTCGAGTCGGCCCTCCTTGCCCACGACCACGCCGGTGGCGACCTCCGGAAATTGTCTGCGGACGGCGTCGACCGTTGGCCAGTGGAACGAGGTCAGCATGTCGGTCGGCCTCGCTCTCGAGGCCACTTCCAACGCCAGACGGTGATCGGGCTCGAATCCGGGCTCATGGACCATGTTCTTCACCTCGAGCATCACCGGGAAGTCGGGCAGGGATGCGAGGCACTCGTCGAGGAGCACCGGCCGGTGCCCGCCACCGAGGTCCACCTCGCCGAGGGTGTCCCAGGCATTGGAATCGACCCTGAGGCCGCCGATCTCGGGGTCGTGGGAGAGGACCAGTTTGCCGTCGGCGCTACGACGGATATCGGTCTCGATGCCGTCGGCGACACTTGCCGCAGCTGTGAAGCCCGCGAGCGTGTTATCGGGGTATCGAGTGGGCCAACCACGGTGGCCGATGATCGAAAACGATTGCGCCATTTTGCTGGATTCGGAAAGAAAACCGTTTACAACGGGAGACAACGACATTACATTTCGCCCCGGAAATCCCTCGGCCCCCGCTTTCTTTGGCGAGGGCCCTTGTGAAAAAGATCACAAATTGAAGGAAAGTCTCGTGTTGAAGGAAAATCTCGTGCTCACCACCATCACCACCGATTGGCGTGACCTGGCCGCGTGCCGGGACTCGGAGCCGAGTCTGTTCTTCCCTGTGGGGACCACCGGCCCCGCGGTCGACCAGATCGACGCCGCAATCGCCATTTGTTCCACGTGCAGTGTCCAGGAGGACTGCCTCCAGTACGCCCTCGAGACCAACCAGGAGTCCGGGGTCTGGGGCGGGTATGCCGAGGACGATCGTCGTCGGCTCCGTAAGCGCTGGCTGGCCGAGCGCCGCCGGCGCGCCATGTAACTGCGCTGCGCTCTCGAAGACTTCTCCTTGGAGCGGTAGCCCGGCCGACCGGTTTGACCGAGGTCGACCTCCACGGCGCGAGTATTTCCAGGTGGTCCCCGGCCGGAGACGAGGGTTCAGTCTTGGGGCCAACCGGTCAAAGTCGGCCGGCAATCAAGGCAGCATTCAGACCGCTGGGGCGAACCCGACTGAGGGACCGCTGACGTTGTCCTCGACCTCGACGAACGCCACCTGACGGGTGGGAATCCCCACCGTCCGACCTTTGCTGTCTGTGAACCAGGCCAGCTCTCCGGCGGCAACGGCGCGCTCCAATTCCTTCTTGAACGAAGCGACATCGTCGATCTCGACCTCGATCATCTTGTCGGTGTCGGCGATGCCGATACGAACTTTCATTGCCGCCATCGTAACCCTCTTCCACCGACCCGCTCCGCGGCTTACGTTGGCTAGATGGGCAACGGGCGGCGCCGGGTCATCTGCCTCGCAGTTGCGACAGTGGTGTCGACCGTGGGGTCGGTCGCCATGGCCGCGCCCACCGGGACGCCCGAGTACCTACCGATCGCGACTGAATTGAGCACGGTGGTCACGGTCGTGGTCGAGAAGGGCGACCATCTGTGGAGCATCACGGCGTCTCACCTCGAGTCTTCGACCGGTGAGGAGCCGTCGCCCGCCGAGATCACACCGCGATGGGTCGAGGTGATCGATGCCAATCGGGACCGCATCCGCTCCGGAGACCCCGACCTGATCTATCCCGGGGAGACGATCGTCCTCCCCTAGCGGACCGCGGTGAACTTGGCGACGATGCCTTCGTGTGTCACCACGTAGAGCTCGCCGTCACCGCCTTGCCCGAAGCTGTTGATCTGCCCGATCGGGGCACCGAGGTCTGAAGTCCAGTCTCGCTCCTCGGTGACCTGTCCATCCACGTACTTGAACGACTTGATCCACTGCGAGCACCAGTCGCTGTAGAAGTAGGTGCCCTGGAGCTCGGGGATCTCGCTTCCTCGATACACCCACCCACCGGTCACCGAGCACCCCTCCTCATGGCTGTAGGTGATCGCCGGCGAGGTGTAGTCGTCGGGGTTGCAGTCCTGGAGGTGGAAGCAGCGCGTCCCCTCCATGTCCGACCATCCCAGGTTGTAGCCCCCTTCGTCGATCGACAGGACATTCACCTCTTCTTGGTCGGCATGCCCGACGTCGGCGAGATACAAAAGGCGATCCACCGGATCGATCGACCAGCGCCAAGGGTTGCGCAGCCCATAGGCCCAGATCTCCGGGCGCTCGCTGTCCACGAACGGGTTGTCGGCGGGGATCCCATACGGGTCGCCGCTGTCGACGTCGATGCGGATCACCTTGCCGAAGAAGGTGGTCGGGTCCTGGGCCTGGGCCCTGGAGTCGGCGCCATCACCCATCGACAGCATCAAGTAACCCTCTGGGTCGAAGCCGAGCTGGCCGGCATAGTGCCGGATGTCGGTTGCGTCCGGCGGTTGCTCCAGCTCAAGCAGGACTTTCTCGGAGTCGGCAAGCGCTCGATTGGGATCGGAGGTTGTGACCGCGAACTCCGACAGCTGGCGCCTCCCATCCCGGTCCGTGTAATAGACGAAGAAGCGACCGTTGGTCGCGTAGTCGGGATGAAAGGTGAGGCCGAGCAGCCCCTGTTCGATGCCACCGGCGAGCACCCTGTCGCTGATGTCGAGGAACGCCGGGTCGAGCATCTCCCGGCTCGCGTCGAGGATCCGGATCACGCCGACCCGTTGCACCACGAACAGCCGATCGTCCCCGGCCGGAGCGGTGACAACAGTCGGCTGCCGCATCTCGTCGAAGATCGTCTCCAGAGTGACGCCCTGGAGAGGGGCGAGGTCGCTGGTGGTGACGGTCGAACCTCCGGGCGTGGAGGTCGTGCTTCCACTGCCATCGGTCGAGCCCGGCGTGCTGCCAGCCGCCGGCTGAGTCGTGGAGGTCCCGCCCGCCACCGGAGTCGTCGTCCCGGTCGGATCGCCCTCGTCTCCCAGGACCCGGGAAACGAGGAACGCGACCGCAAAGACGATCACGAGACCTACGAGCAGCCCGCGCATTCGCGTCTGGGCCGGTCCGGGGGGCTCTCGGTGTCGGGAGGAGGTCACTGGCGCGGGAGTGTAGGAATCACTGCCCGCTTGACAATTGCTAGGCGTTTTCGCCGAGGAAGATGTCGGATACCGAGGTGTCCATGAAAATCGCCTGCAGGGCCTCGGCCAGGATCGGGGCGATGGAGAGCACCTGGATCTTGTCCAACTCGAGCACCTGTGGCGGCACGGGAAGGGTGTTGGAGACGATGACCTCTTCGATCGGTGCGTTCTTCAACCGGTCTATGGCGGGATCTGAGAAGACTCCGTGAGTGGCAGCGATGCGGACACTGATGGCCCCCTGGCCTTTGACCAGCTCCGCCGCATTGGTGACCGTGCCCGCAGTGTCGATGATGTCATCCACTATCACGACGTGGCGCCCCGCCACCGAACCTGCCATCTCGAGGGCCTCAGAGACGTTGTGGTGCACCGGGTCGCGCCGCTTGTAGACGAACGCGACTGAGGCACCAAGGAAGCGGGCATAACGCTCGGCCCTCTTCACACCGCCGGCATCGGGGGAAAGCACCGTGATCGGGCCTTCCACCTTGCCCTGCAGATAGTCGGTGATGATCGGGAGCGCCGTCAGATGGTCGAAGGGCTTGTGGATGAACCCCTGGAGCTGGCCGGTGTGGAGGTCGACCGATACGAGGCGGTCGGCACCCGCGGTCATGAACAGGTCACCGACAAGTCTCGCGGTGATCGGTTCCCGCGGCAGCGCCTTCTTGTCCTGGCGCGAGTACCCGAAGAAGGGCATAACTGCCGTGATCCGACGCGCCGACGCCCGGTTCAGGGCGTCGATGGTGATCAGCTGCTCCATGATGTTGTCGTTCATCGGATCGCAGTGACTCTGCATGACGAAGCAGTCGGCGCCCCTGACGCTCTCGTTGGGGCGGACGTAGATCTCGCCGTTGGCGAATCGGGAGCGCTCGATGTTGCCGAGGGAGACCCCCATGACCTCGGCGACTTCCTCGGCAAGCGACTCGTTGGCCCCTCCCGTGAAGAGCAGCATCCGCTTGCGGGAGACGATGTCCAACTCAGTCCTCCGGCTCTTGGTGCCTCTCGGCGCGGCGCTGAGAGTAGCCGGGGATCTCCAGCTGCTCGTTGCGCTCGATCGCCAGGGCGCCTTCGGCTACGTCGCTCGTGATAACCGATCCCGCGGCGATCACTGCGCCGTCGCCAATGGTCACCGGCGCCACCAGCATTGTGTCCGAGCCGACGAAAACGTCCTCTCCGATCTCGGTGTGGTGCTTCTCGTAGCCGTCGTAGTTGCAGGTGATGGTCCCCGCCCCGATGTTGCTCCGGGCTCCAACGCTGGCGTCACCGAGATAGCTGAGGTGGGGCGCCTTGGCCTTCTCTCCGAGGACCGTGTTCTTGGTCTCGACGAAAGTGCCTACCTTCGAGCCCCGTTCCAGCACGCTCCCCGGGCGCAGTGAGGCATAGGGACCGACCTCACAGTCGACCCCAACCACCGCTCCCCGAAGCACCGAGTACCACACGGTTGAATCGGCACCGATGGTGGAATCGACGGCGAACACGTCCGGCCCGACCCGGGCTCCGGCCTTGACGGTGGTGGCACCTTCGAGGTGCACACCGGGGTAGATCCGCGCCCCTGGCTCCACGGTGACGGTGTCGTCGATATACGTCCGCTCTGGATCGAGCATCCAGACGCCGGACTCCATGAGGCGCTGGTTGATCTGCGCCTGGAGCATCCGTCTCGCGTCTGCCAGTTGATCTTGAGAGTTGATGCCGACCACCTCCTCAGGGATGGCTTCCACAGCCTCGATCCGCTCGCCGCGATCGGCGAGGATCCCGATGACGTCCGTCAGGTAATACTCGCCCTGGGCATTCTGGTTCGTGACTTGGCTCAGGGCGTCGATCAAGTCAGCGGCTCTGAATGAATACACACCGGCGTTGATGTCGCGAATCGCTCGCTGCTCGTCGTCGGTGTCCCGCTCTTCGACGATGCCCGTCACCAGGCCCTCCTGGTTGCGGATCACCCGACCGTACCCCGTGGGGTCCTCGAACTCGACTGTGACCAAGCGGGCAGCAACCTCCGGAGGCCGGGCGGCGAGACCGGCCAACAAGTCGGTGGTGAGCATCGGAAGGTCTCCATAGAGGACCACGATGGTGTCGTCGGGGGCGGTTTGGGGGATCCCAGCCAGCCCGATCGAGGTGGCGTGCCCGGTACCCAGCTGCTCCTCCTGTATCGCAGTCGCCGCGTCGTCGGGAATCACGGCGATGACCTGCTCCGCCCCGTGACCGATCACGACGACAACGTTTGCCGGGGCCAAAGGCGCCACAGCGCGCAGAACCCATTGGATCAGGCTCCGCCCCGCCACGGCGTGCGCCACTTTCGGGAGGCTCGACTTCATCCGCTTCCCCTCGCCGGCTGCGAGGACGATGACATGTGTTGCCAAGCGGTTACCTCTCGACGATCGACGCTGGGGGGGCAGGACTCGAACCCGCTCTTACAGGACCAAAACCTGCCGTGCTACCGGTTACACCACCCCCCAATAGGGAGGCTGGAGGTTACCTGCGGGATGGCCAAACCACGCTTGGGTGGCGTATACGCGTATACGCGGATGCGCGAATACGCTCCGGCGATGGCACTTGTCATTTCCATCTCGGGGCTCACCAAGTCCTATGGCCCCACCAATGCTCTCGACGGCCTCGACCTCGAAGTGGCGGAGGGAGAAGTCCATGGATTCCTCGGGCCCAACGGAGCGGGCAAAACCACGACCATTCGCATCCTGCTCGGGCTGATCCGCGGCAGACGGGGGCCAGGTCAGCCTCTTCGCCGAGGACCCCTGGACTGAAGCAACCGACCTCCATCGCCGCCTCGCCTATGTGCCGGGCGATGTCAACCTCTGGCCCAATCTCACCGGCGGCGAGGTCATCGACCTCCTGGGGCGGATGAGGGGTGGGCTCGACACCGCCAAGCGTGACGCGCTGCTGGAAAGGTTCGACCTCGACCCACGAAAGAAGGGGCGCACCTACTCAAAGGGAAATCGCCAGAAGGTGGCACTGGTGGCCGCGCTGTCCTCCAACGTCGAGCTTCTGATCCTCGATGAGCCGACCGCCGGCCTTGATCCCCTGATGGAGGCCGAATTCAGGTCGTGCATCGAAGAGGACCGTCACCAGGGCCGGACCGTGCTCCTTGCCAGCCACATCCTCTCCGAGGTCGAGGCCCTCTGCGACCGGGTAAGCATCGTTCGGGCCGGAAGGACCGTGGAGAGCGGGACACTCGAGGACCTCCGTCACCTGACCCGGACGACGATCTCCGCGCAGGTCAGCGGAGACCCAGCACGACTCCAGTCCCTGGCCGGTGTACACGACCTTCAGATCTCGGATCATCGCGTCGAACTCGAGGTCGACTCGGCCGAGATCGGCCGGGTTCTGACCACGATCACCGAGCTGGGCGTGGTCAACCTCACCAGCCATCCGCCGACACTCGAAGAGCTCTTCATGCGGCATTACCGCGACGAGATCGAGCCATGAGAACCCTGGTCGGGACCGGGAGCCTGATCCGGTTGATCCTGAGAAGGGATCGCCTTCGGCTCCTGGTGTGGATCGTGGTGCTGGCTTTGGTCCCCGTGAGCACTGCCAGCGCATTCATCGGCCTCTACCCAACCGAGGCCGATCGACTGCTCCTGGTCGGCACTGTGGGCTCCAATCCGGCGCTGGTCGCCTTTCTCGGGCCGATCTACGGGTCATCCATTGGCGCCCTGACCACCTGGCGGGTTGGGGTGATCGGGTCTGTGTTCGTGGCGATCATGGCCGTCCTGACCGTGATCCGCCACACCCGTGAGGATGAGGAATCGGGCAGACGCGACCTGCTTGGCGCAACGGTCGTCGGTCGCAACGCACCCCTGACCGCGGCACTGGTCGTCACCTCCGTTGTCGGGCTGATCGTGGGCGTCATCTGTGCCACCGGGATGATCGCCCTGGATCTCGACGTCACGGGGTCGATCGCCTTCGGCGCCGGGTTTGCCGTCCTGGCTGTGGTGTTCGCTGCCCTCGCCGGAGTCGCAGCCCAACTGACCCAGGGCGCCGGCGCTGCCCGAGGCATCGCCATGGGGACGATCGGCGCTTTCTTTCTGCTCCGGATGATTGGAGACGGGAACTCCTCGGATGGGGAAGTGGGCTGGCTCTCGTGGTTGTCCCCGATCGGGTGGTTCACTCAGGTCCGGGCGTTCGCCGGAGAGCGGTGGCAACTCCTGCTTCTACCACTCGCCCTTGCTGCCGTATCGACGGCAGCGGCGTTCTGGCTGGCCGGGCGACGCGATGTCGACGCCGGGATAGTTGCCCCCAAACTCGGCGCGGCGGAAGGCTCCCGACTCCTCGGCTCCCCTTCCGGGCTCGCCTGGCGACTGCATCGCCCCTCCCTGATCGGATGGACGGTCGGGCTCTCGTTCCTGGGACTGGTCTACGGCAGCGTGGCCAACAGCATCGGGGAGCTGATCAGCGACAGTCCGCAACTGGGAGAAGTGTTCGAGCGGCTCGGCGGAGAGGAAGGCATCACCGCGGCCTTCTTTGCAACCGCGATGGGCATCCTGGCACTCGTTGCCGCTGCCTACGCGGTCCGCTCCACCCTCCGGCCCAAAGTGGAAGAGGAATCGGGCAGAGGGGACATCGTGCTGGCGACCGCCGCTACCCGCACCGGGTGGGCCGGAAGCCATTGGCTCTACGCGATTCTGGGGCCGGTGTTGATGTTGGCGATCGCGGGGACGGTGTCCGGAGCCACCTACGGCGCGATCACCGGTGATGTCGGCAGCGAGCTTTCCACGGTTCTCGAGGCCGCGATAATCCAGGTCCCCGCGGTGTGGGTGATCGTCGGCTTCACCATCCTCCTCTTCGGAGTGGCCCCGCGCCTCACGTCGCTGGCGTGGGCGGTCCTGGTCGTCTCCCTCCTCCTCGGGCAATTGGGTCGGATCCTCCAATTCCCGCAGTGGGCCCTCAACCTTTCCCCATTCAGCCACATCCCGCCGCTGCCGGTGGCCGAGTTCGATTTCACCCCTTTGGTGATCCTGACCGTGATCGCGATCACCATGACTCTGGCCGGGGTGGCCGGCTTGCGACGACGCGACCTGGCGGTCTGACTCAGCCCTCGAGCACCGTGACGCCCTTGCGCCGGAGCTCCACGCCAACCGCCAGGCGGACCTCGTCTGGGACCGCACTCGCCGCGTCCTCGGCTTCGCCGACGTCGCCGAACAGCCCGAAGCATGCCGATCCGGAGCCTGTCATCAGGGCAGGAACGCCCCAACGATCACTCAAGTCGGAGAGGAAGTCGCCGAGCTCCGGCTCGAGATCGATGGCAGCCGGGGCCAGGTCATTTCGGATCGGCATCCCATCGCGGAGGGCGCCGGGCAGGGAACGGGCCGGCACCTCACGGCCGATCGGGCCCTCCATCCGGTCCCATCTCCGATACACGTCGGCGGTCGCCAACTCGAACCCGGGAACCGCGATCGCAATGGCGAAACCCTCGAGGGGATGGTGGGTCTCGATGATCTCGCCGAAGCCGGAAATGGTCATCGATCCGCCGATCAGAAACAGAGGGACATCCGATCCCAGGCCGGGCGCCAGCTCTTCCGCCAGCGAACGGGGCTGACGGGCGAGACCGGTTGCGGCGAGAAGCATCGCGGCGGCGTCAGAGCTGCCTCCGCCCAGCCCCGCCCCGAGCGGGATCCGCTTGTCGAGTCGCACCTCGACCGGAGGCACGAAGGCGCGCTCCCGCACCGACCTCAGCGCTGCGACCACGAGGTTGTCCTCTTCGTCGAGCTCGGCTCCCGTTGCGACGAATGCGTCCTCGTCCGAATCGTCGACCTGGAGCGAGTCGCAAAGGTCGACGGTCTGCACCAGCGACTCGATCGGGTGGTAGCCGTTGGGTGCGGCCGAGCCGACGAGAAGTGAGAGGTTCACCTTGGCCGGAGCTTCGAAAACGCTCATGTCCGGGCCAACTCCACATAGGCGTGCGGGGAGAGGTCCTCCGCCCTCGCGGTCGGATCCAGGCCCGCGGCTTCGATGTGTGCTGTCGGGTCGCCAAACATCGAGTCGAGTGAGCGGCGCAGCATCTTTCGCCTCTGTTGGAAGGCGACAGTGGCGATCTCTATCGCACGTTCGGACTCGGCCGGTGCCGGCACCCGGTCGAGGACTACCACCGCCGACTCGACTGTGGGCGGCGGGTAGAACACCTGCGGGGGGACCCGGAATGCGAGCCGGCCCGTGGAGTGAAGCCCGGTGACTACCGAAGGCAGCCCGTAGGCCTTGGTGCCCGGAGAAGCCACCAGTCGCTCGGCAACCTCGCGCTGCACCATGACCACGAATCGGGTGATGGCCGGAGAATGGCGAAGGGCGTCGAGTAGCAGGGGGGTGCCGACGTTGTACGGGAGATTGGCCACCATCACCCAGGCTCCATCTCCGAGGTCGTCGCCGATGAGACCTGACGACGCGTCGGCGAATCGCAACTCCACGTCCAGGCCCACCGTCACCTCGTCGAGGACCGGGACAAGGCCGGCATCGATCTCATAGGCCACGACGTGGGCCCCGGCCGCGGCCAGGGCACGGGTCAGGGTGCCGGTCCCGGCTCCAACCTCGACGACCTGATCGCCGGCGCCGACCGCGGCGAGTTCGACGACCTTGCGGGTGATGTTGGCGTCGGCAAGGAAATGCTGGCCGAGCCGACGAGATGGCGAGAGCCCGTGACGCTCGAGGAGATCCGCGATCTCGGTGCGGGTCTGAGCGGTCATCGGCCGAAGACCCGGGCCGCGTTCTGTGACGTGACACGGGCAACCTCATCCGGGGCCATTCCCCACACCCGGGCCAGAGCGGCCCCGACCAGGCCGACGTGGGCCGGCTCGTTGGGCTCCCCGCGGTGCGGTGGCGGAGCGAGGTACGGGGTGTCGGTCTCCACCATCGCACGCTCAGGCGGCACCTCCGCGGCGCCGAGGCGGACCGTCTCGCCGGTCTCGAAGGCCACGGGCCCGGCAAAAGAGAATGTCACTCCCAGGTCGAGAAACCGGCGCGTCCATCGGGGACCTCCGGTCCAGCAATGCAGCACCGCCTGCGTCCCGACGCCGCTCTCCTCGATCAGCTCGTGGACCTCGGCGAACGCGTCCCTGCAGTGAACGATGATCGGCTTGACCAGGGCGAGAGCAAGGTCGATCTGCTCACTGAACGACCTGACCTGGTCTTCCCGCGGCGCCAGGTTGCGATAGAAGTCGAGCCCGGTCTCGCCCACCGCCTCCACGTCTCCAACCATGCCGGCAATGGCGTCGCCCTGCTCGGGCCAAAGTGCTGCATCGTGGGGATGAAGTCCTGCGCTGGAGAGGGCGCGCTCTCCCAGATCGTGAGCCAGGTCCCTTGCTGCCGCGGAGCTTTTCGCATCCACACCGGGGATCACGACCCAGTCCACGCCCGCAGCGCGTTCCAGCAGCTCCCTCGAGTCACGCTCGTCGAGCTGAAGGTGGCAGTGAGTGTCGACCCATCCCATGGGGTCGACGGTACCCGCCACCGCCTTCGGGGCCATGGGTAGGCTCGGTCACCGACTGAGATCGGACCGAACATGGAAACTGGCATCGCCCGCAAGATCGACGACCTGGGACGCATCGTGATCCCCGCCGAGACCCGGCGCCTGTTCAACATCCGTGAAGGCGACCATCTCTTCATCTCGGTGGAGGGGAGCTCGATCGTGCTCCGCAAGATGACCGACACCTGCACCTTCTGCGGGTCGGAAACCCGGATCACCCAATTCAAGGGGCGGGGAGTTTGCTCCTCGTGCCGGTCTCAGCTCCGGTCCTGAGCCGAGATCAGGGCTTGGTAGATGTCTCTACGGTTGAGACCGCTATCCCGTGCCACCTGGCGTGCCGCGTCTGAGGAAGTCATCCCACCGGCGACCAAGACCGCCGCTTCGAGCCTGGCATCCTCCAGCGATATCGGCTTCGAGGTGCCGGGTGCGATCACGATCGTGAACTCCCCCTTCGGCGAGCGCTCACCCCATTCGGCGAGCGCATCGGCCACAGACCCTGTCCACACCTCCTCGTGGAGCTTCGTCAGCTCACGGGCCACTGCTATTCGGCGTGTCGGCCCGGTGTGCTCGGCCAGGTCGCTGAGGTCCGATACGAAACGGTGCGGGCTCACGAAGAGCACAGTGGGCCGGTCGTCGGCGGCGATCCGGGCCAGGCGGACGGTCCGCTCTTCTCCCTTGCGGGGCAGGAAGCCCTCGAACGAGAACCTGTCGCCGCTGAAGCCGGAAAGTGCCAGAGCCGTGGTCACCGCGCTCGGCCCCGGCACCGAAGTCACCTGGTGGCCATGCTGTCGTGCCTTTCTCACCACCTCGGAACCGGGGTCTGAGATCCCGGGCATCCCGGCGTCGGTCACCAGGGCCACCGACTTCCCGTCGCCAAGGGCATGGAGCAGCTCACTGGTGCGCCCGGCCTCGTTGCCAACGAACAGCGACCGCACCGACGTTGTGACACCGAGATGGTCGAGCAGGACTCTCGTGCGCCGGGTGTCCTCGGCGTAGATCACATCGACGCCCGCGAGCTCCTCCCCGAGCCGCCTCGAGACGTCGCCCAGGTTGCCGATCGGTGTGGCACACAACACCAGGCGACCGGTCTCAGACATCGTTGATCTCCACCATGGACTCGAGTGGCGGAAGGTCCGATCCATCGGGGACTTCGAGGATGTGGCGGGCGAGGCGGTGAAACAGCACCCGGTTTCGGCTGAGGGTTCGGGCGTCCAATACCGCGCCATCGCGGGCGATCACCAGGACCCCGATGGGCCGGGACATGCCGATGGTGTGGACACTCCGGGCTCGAATCAGGAGACGGGCATCGGGGCCTAGTGAACGAAGCCCGCGGAGCCGCTCGACGAAGGTGACGGCTTGCTCGGCTTCGGACGACCATCCACCGGCGACCAGGCGGACCCTCCTCATCCCGGCGACGCTAGATGATCGGGGTGCTTGCCGGAAGGCGGTCAGCCGGCGACGGTTGCCTGGATGAGCTCCCCGACGCTGGTGTCGTCGGCGGCGATGAACACCAGCTTCTCGTCGACGATCTCGACCGATACGAAGTCCTCATCATCCACAGCTGCCTCGGCATAGGAGACCAGGGCCTCGCGAAGCTCTTCGGTGTCACGGTCGGTGTCACCTTGAAAGACGAGGAGCAAGGCGGCATTGGTGCCGTCGAACCATTGGCTGTAGGAGTCGCCACCCCAACCGTCGGCGGCACCGACCCCGATGCTCTCGCCGAGCACCTGGTCGATCATGATGCGGAACCCGAGCTCACCCCAGACCGAAGTCCGCTCCAGCTCGTACACGGGCACCGTCACCTCCGGCGCCAGGACCTCCAGTGGGAGGTCACGCTCGAAATCTGATGGGGTTATCACCTGCTCGGTGGTCCCGGGAAGCCCGGGCATCGTCCCGTAGGCGTCGTTGACCGCAGTCCAACCCCCGTCGTCGTACAACTGCTGGGCGAAGGCCAGGCCGGAGTCGTAGGGGAAGAGCAAAGAGTCCTGGATGAAGGCGGGCGCCGCGTCGAGTGCGGCGGTCTCCACGTCGAGTGCTTCGGCGAAGAACTCACCCAGTTCGCTCTGAGAGAGCGTCTGCAGGTAGTGGAACTCGGTCAGCGAAGCGTCGCCTTCGATCAGCGCCTGATAAGCCGAGGCCTCGTCGAGGCGCTCTTCTTCGATCATGGCGTCGAATGCCACATCGAAATCGAACTGCTGGTCGGTCAATGCGTGAGTCAGCTCGTGGATCAGTGTCGCCCGCTGTACCACGGAGAAGCCGTCCTCGCGCATCGGAACCACGAGCTCGCCGACCTCACCGTCGTAGTAGCCGGCTACCTGCTCCCCGTACAGCTCGACCAGCAAGCCTTCGAGATCGGCGTCCTCCGCGAGCAGCCCCAGCAGTTGATAGAGCGCCTCGTCCGCAGGAAAGTCCTCAGACTCCTCGGCGATCTGCTCCTGGACCCGGGCGGCCAACTCGTCCTCGGTGACCACCGTTACCACCGGCATCTCGACGAACTGGAGGCCTCTGCTCTCCTCGGTGATCCCGACCAACTCGATCAGCTCCTCGGTGACCTCAGGCGGGAGGTTCTCCGTGCCGGGGAGCGGGCCGTTCGGGATCGCGGCGACGGTCGTGCTGGTCGATGCCGGAACCGTGGTGGTGGTCTCGCCAGCGGTCGGAGCCGTATTGACATCGGGAAGGGTGGTAGAGGTCGATCCCCCGTCACCGGTGCACGCCGCGAGGACTAGGGCGAGCGCGGCCAGCCAGGTGAATGAGCGGAACATGTGATCAGATTATCGGGACGTGGGTGCTTTGAATTGAACGCCTTGACGGCCCCTTTAGGTTTGCTGGTCGCTCCAAAGCCGGACGATCTCATCGGCTATCTCACCGGGCTCGAGTTGATCGGTGTTCACCTGGCGAAAGCGCCCGTAGTCGTCACCTCGCTCTTCCATCAACTCGATGATGCGCCCTTTCGGGTCGTCGACCGCCAGCATCGGGCGCTGCTTTGCCGGCACTCTCGTTGACGATTCGGCGGTAGATCTCATCAGGTGTCGCGACCAGGCAGAAGACATCGCCGTTTCGGCTCAGTGACCGGAAGTTCTCCGGATCGAGGATCATCCTGCCGCCGGTGGCGATGACCAGACCTGACTTCGCCCCCAACTCCAGGCGACTTGCCTGCTCCACTGCGCGGAACTCCGCTTCGCCACCGCTGTTCGAATATCCCCGCGATCGACCCATGCCGGGACTCGATCAGCTCGTCGGTGTCCACGAACTCCATGTCGAGCCGGCGCGCCAGCTCCTGTCCCGACCGTGGTCTTTCCGGTTCCCATGAATCCAGTGAGAACGAGATTGCGGTCCGAAGGCATGAGCACAAGGTAACCACGGCCCCCATCGACGCTCGCGACCTCGACCGCACCGTTGACTCGCTCCTCGAGTTGGTGTAAAAGTGAAATAGTTTGGCGATAGAACCCCGCCACAAAGCAACCGAGGAGGACCAGCCATGACCGACGCGAGTTTGTACGAGAGGTTGGGGGGTGTCTTCGCCATCTCGGCGGTGGTGGACCGATTCAGTGACGCATTGATCGAGAATCCCATCGTGGGCCAGGGTTCGAGCAATCCGGCCTTGCGCGACTGGCATACCAACAACCTGGGTCGCCTTCCCGGCTTGAAATTCATGCGGACCCTTTGGGTTTGCAACGTCTCCGGCGGGCCTTTCGAGTACGTGGGGACCGAGCCGGGGAGCACCCCTCTAGGGCTCGAAGAGGCTCATCGCGAGTTCAGGATCTCGTCAGAGGAGTTCGACGAGGTGGCGGCGGTACTGGCACAGACCCTCGACGCCTTCGAGATACCGGAAGCGGAGAAGGGCGAGGTCCTTTCCGCATTCGCTGCCCACAAGGGCGAAGTCACCGAGGGCTCGCTGGCCCACGCCTAGTCCCATCAGCCGGGATAGGACCTGAAGTCGATAGCCTCACTGGCCCGGCCTGAAACGCCGGAAGAAAGGGCCATGGGCTTCTCGTTCCATCTCTTCTGGGATCTCACACCGCCGGCCAGTGAGGCGGCGGTGACGCTCGAAGTCCTCGAGCAGCCCTCAGTGGATCGCCTTTACTTCTGGGCCCTCCAGGCCTCGTTCATGGGCGCCTCCGGCCCGCAGGGCGGAGCACATCTCGGCATGCAGTGGAATCCCCGGTATCCCGACCACAAGGCGGTCAATTGGGGAGGCTATGACGACCGCGGTGCCATTCTCCCCGGATCGGTCTCGGCCCTGCCCAGCACTCCGGGCGATCCCAACACCCGTGACTATCCCTGGCAGTCGGGGCAGAAGTACCGCTTGCGGGTCTACCCCTCACCGGAGACCGGGTGGAGGGGCGAAGTCACCGATCTCGAGACCGGTGTGGTGACGGTCGTCCGCGACCTCCACGTCGGTGGCGACCATCTCGGTCGCTTGATGGTCTGGACCGAGCTGTTCTGCGAATGCTCCGACCCACGAAGCGTCGTCGCCTGGTCCGATCCGGTGGCAATCGACCTGCATGGAGAACGTCACGCACCCGAGGACCTTCCGGGTCAACTATCAGGTGGAAGGCTGCCCCAACACCAACGTCTATTCCGATGGCGGGCGGGTGTGCCAAGCGACTGCCAGCGAGCGGGTCACGCCTCAGGGCTCGCTGATGGCTCTCTGACCGCGTGGTGTGCTCAGGCGAGGATTCTGGCCTTCTCTCGCTCGAATTCGTCGTCGGTGAGGACACCCGAAGACTTGAGCTCACCCAGGGCCCTGAGTCGTTCGAGCCGAACATCGGTCTGTGACTCCTCCGGGGAGGCGGCTTGCGGCCGTGGGCTCTGGTGGTCGGGCTTAGCAGTCATCTTGACCCAGAGGTTCTGACGCATCTCACGGACCACGGGAGGTCGGATCAGCATCAGTCGCCTCCTTCCGACGACCCCATCGAGGCGGCCACCGTTTCGGCGTCGAGCCGATCGTTGATCACGACGCGCCCGCCGACATGGGCGACGGCGTTGCTCAGACTTCGGGCCCACGTGTTCTCCCACACGACGAGGATCCCCGTGGTATTCGGTTGGAGGTTCGTCGCCGCCTCTGCGATGTCCTCGTCGCTGAGCAACCACATCACCTCGCCGTTCACGTCGGCGAAACGCTCGGCGATCGCCGGCTCCGCGTCCGCCAGCTCGACCACATCGAGACTCCCGTCATCATCCTTGCCAACCAGGAGCAGGTCGAAAATGGAGACGATCTCCCGGTCGGCGAGATCCGCCAACACTCTGGCGATCTCGCCGTCGAACGACCTCTTCGGGAATTCGATCAACGTGAACTCGACCGGTCCCATGGTCTCGAATCCTCCGGTGTCATCCATCGGCCGAAATCTATCCGCACCGTTGCGGGCCGCGGTGCGCTCCTGTCCGAGCACAGCTTGACAACTCCTTATACAACCATATGGTTGTATCAATGCAGATCGCCCCTCCCGACTTCGACCGCATGTTCGGCGCCTTGGCGGACCACACCCGCCGCGACATCGTGCGCCGTGCGATCGACTCCGAGGAGGGGGTCGCCGAACTGGCGAGCCACTACCCAATGAGCTTTGCAGCGGTGCAAAAGCACGTCGCCATCCTCGAGCGCGCCGGCCTGGTCTCCAAGCAACGCATCGGGCGACGGAAGGTCGTCCGCACCAACGTCGAGGGCCTGCGCGTGGCGCGCCGACTGCTCGACCAATACGAGGAGCTGTGGCGTGGCCGGATCGACCGCATGTCCCAGCTCGTCAACGAGTACACGAGGGAGAAAGAACAATGACCGTCACCGCCGTCCGCAAGGACCCCCACACCCTGACCATGACCCTCGACGCCGAGTTCGACGCCTCGCCCGAGCGGGTGTGGCAACTGTGGTCGGACCCGCGCCAGCTCGAGCGCTGGTGGGGCCCGCCCACCTACCCCGCCACCGTCACCAGGCACGAGCTGAAGCCAGGTGGCCGGGTCGAATACCACATGACCGGGCCCGAGGGCGATACGCCCGGGGCGTACTGGGAGGTCCAAGAGGTCGATCCCCCGCACTCCCTGGTCGTCGTTGACGGCTTCGCCAACGATGATGGCTCGCCGTACGCAGAAATGCCGACCGGCGAGATGCGGGTGACGATCGAGGAGATAAGCGCAGGCCGAACCCGGATGTCGATCATGAGCATCTTCCCGAGCACCGAGGCCATGGAACAACTCCTCGCCATGGGGCAGGAAGAGGGCATGACCCAGGCTGCCGGCCAGATCGACGCGATCCTGGCCGAGAGCTGAGACTTGGATAGACGTTGAAAGGAACGACATGTTGAACGTGACCGCTGAATCCACCCACACCCTGGAGGTACCAGGCGCGACCCTGGCCTACGACGTCCACCCTGGAAGCTCGCCGGAGACGACACCCCTTTTCCTGATCGGCTCACCGATGGCCGCTCCCGGCTTCGCCACCCTGGCGAGCCATTTCACCGACCGGCCCGTTATCACCTATGACCCACGCGGGAGCGAGCGCAGCCAGCTCACCCAGCCGACGATCCCGCCGACACCCGACGAGCACGCCGCCGATCTGCATCGGATCATCAAGGAGATCGGAGGCGGCCCGATCGACCTGTTCGCCAGCAGCGGGGGCGCGGTGAACGCGGCTAGCGCTCGTCGCCGCTATCCCGACGATCTGCGCACCCTCGTGGCACACGAGCCCCCGCTCCCCAAGGTCCTCCCCGACCGGGATGCAGCGCTGGCGGCCGCCGCGCGCTGTTCACGAGACGTACATGCAGCGGGGATGGGGCGCCGGGATGGCTCATTTCATCGCCGTCGTCAGCCACCGCGGCGAGTTCGAGGATGACTTCGCGCAACAGCCCGCCCCCGACCCGACGATGTTCGGTCTCCCGACCGAAGACGATGGGTCACGGACCGATCCGCTCCTGGCCCTGGCCCTCGTCGGATCCATTGGTTACGAGCCCGACTTCGATGCTCTGCGCGCCTCTCTCCACCCGGATCGTGATGGCCGCCGGCGAGGAGTCAGAGGGCGAAATGGCGAACCGCGGTGCGTTCGCCGTGGCCGAGCGCTTGGGCATCAAGCCGGTGATCTTCCCCAGCAACCACGGGGGCTTCCTCGGTGGCGAGTATGGCCAGATGGGCGAGCCGGACGCGTTTGCGGCCAAGCTCCGGGAGGTCCTCGAGGAGAGCTGAGAGAGGTAGTTCGCGGAGATTGGTCACCCCGGGGATCCGGGCAGTGCGGAACTCCAGTCATCGAGGGGGAGGGTCCCCAGGCAAAACACCTAGGGCTAGGCGACGCTACGAGTTGGATGAGGTGATGAAGTTCTGGGCGGACAGGGTGTCGACCCGCCACGAGTAGTCAGAGCCATGGCATGTGAGGTTCGGGCCGTATGACACAACGGCGAGGACGTCATCGGTGTTGTTGATGAACACGGGGCCCCCCGAGTCACCGAAGCACGAACCTCCCTTGCCGCCAGTCGCGCTCGGGTTGTTCGACGTATGCAGGTTGCCGCCGGTCGACTGATTGCCGTTCACCTCAACGATCCGTGATGTCGACTTGAAGCGGTCGTCGATCGACTGCGGGTGAGGCTGCACCGCCTGCGTGCCGTAGCCAACGGTCTCGACCGTCGGAGCGTTCCGGCCGCGTCCGGTCGCACCGGCGAGGAGATCGACGGCGCCGACAGGGGCGAGGTCGCCGTAGTTCACCATGACCACGTCTTCGTCGAGCTCGACGACACCGACGTCGTTGTTCAGAGGGAAGCTGGCGAAGTCGTCGTACTCGGGATGGTGGATGGCAATGCCTCGGGTGAACCCGTGCGCCGGATCGGCGAGCCACGCGCTTCGGGCTGCGTACAAAGACGCCTCGTCGGGGAAGTCGGCCCGGGCCGGCCAACCACCGAGGGTGTCGGTTGGGTCGAAGGTGATCCACACGTCGTTGCCGCCGCTCGTCGCCTCGTTTGGCGTCTCGGCGCCATTCGTCCCGACGTCGAAGGTGCAGTGCGCGGCGGTGAGGAAAGTGTCGGCGTCGAGGAGCGTCCCGCTGCAGCTGAACCAGCCTGGGTCCGACGGCACAAAGAAGATCATGAAGCCGACGTAGGGGTGCTCTCCATTGTCGGGCTCGCCGTAGGTAATGGCCATGGCAGGCGATGCCGCCGCAACGAAGAACGTCAAAGCTGCGACCAAGGAGACGAGCAGCTTCCTCATCGCTCGAAAACGGTAGTGCGGACGGCTGGCAGCGACAACCAGACCTGCGCTACAAGTACCCCATTTCCTGGGCCTTGGCGAACGCCTCGGTACGGTTTCTAGCCCCGAGCTTGACGATGGCAGACGACAGGTAGTTGCGCACGGTTCCCTCGGCGAGGTGGAGCCTTTGCGCGATCTCCACGTTGGGATGTCCTTCACCGACCTCTCGGAGGACTTCTCGCTCCCGGTCAGTGAGGGGGTCGCTGCCGGCCCACGCCGAAACCGCGAGTTCCGGGGCGATTACACGATTGCCTGCTGCCACCCGCCTGAGGGTGTCAGCCAGATCTTCGATGGGTGAGTCTTTGAGGACGTATCCAGACACCCCGGCGTCGAGCGCCCGTCGCAGATAGCCGGTTCGGGCGAAGGTGGTCACGATCACGACTCGGACCGTCGGATGGTCCTTGAGACGGGAAGCCAGTTCGAGTCCGGTCATTCCTGGCATTTCGATGTCGGTGAGAAGGATGTCCGGCTCATGCTCTGCGACAGCTGCCAAACCCTGCTCGCCATCTTCGGCGACAGCGACTACCTCGATGTCGGGTTCGAGGTCGAGGAGCCCCGCAAAGGCTCCTCGCACCATGGCCTGGTCTTCGGCGAGGACGACGCGGATCATGAAGAGCTCCCACCGAATGGCATGTCGATCCGTAGCTCGGTCCCGCCTGTGACTCCGGGTCCGAACGTGAGGGTTCCCCCTGCGGCGATCACACGTTCGCGCATCCCCTGAATTCCCGAGCCGGTTCCCTTGGCGGGTCCGATCCCGTCGTCAGTCACCGTGAGTGATACTCCCCCGTCCTGACTGTCGATTCGGACCTCCACCGTGCCAGCGTTGGCATGGCGCAGGACATTGGTGACCGCCTCGCGAAGTCCCAACGCCAGAACGTTCTCGACCGAGGGTGCCAGATCGACCTCCCAATCTCCGAGCGCCTCCAAGTCGGTGCCTGCCGCTGCGAGCGCATCGCGGGCGACGGCGAGCTCGTCGAGCAGAGACGCCTGATGCCATCCAGCGACGCTCTTCCTGATCGAAGACAGTGCATCGCGAGCTATGCGTTCCACCTCATCGGCTTCATCGGTGGCGCGACGCTGATCCGACGTGGCCAGTCTTTGGACGAGTTGGCTTCGCACGATGATGGCGGTGAGGGCCTGGCCTGCGATGTCGTGGACATCGCGAGCGATCCGTTCTCGCTCAGCGATGGTGGCGAGATGAGCGATTCGGCGGTTCTCGGCGCGGAGCACGACCGCGCGATGGTCCCGTGACACATCATGGAAGACGGCGGATCCAATGACCCAGATCATGACCACCGGGATGAATATGAAGACCCGAAACGGCCAAGGGATCGAACTCAAGAAGAAGCCGGTCAGAGTGAGGGCGGTGATCACCGACAGTCTGAGTCGGAGCGTCTCCTGAGTGGCTGACCTGGCAACCAGAGCGGCGGCGTAGATGGGCAGCGCCATGATTGCTGTCGAGTCGAAGGGTGCTGTCGCGAGTGCCAGCAGCATCAGGACTGCTGCTCCCCCGATATCCCAACCTCGTATTTCCGAGACGACAAAGGTGGGGAGGGCGACGGCAACCACTCCGACAGCCAAGAGCCAATCCTCGGCACCGGCGTCGGGGGAGAAGATCGGTCCGATGAGGATGAATGCGAAAAAGACCAGGGGCGCCCAACGCGAGAAACCGGAGCGCCTCGTGGCGAGGCGCTCCGAGTTCCCGAGTCTGACTGTGGTGTCGTTCACACTTCCGCGGAACGGTACGCCAACGCTGCAGCGATCGCCCCCACGATCGTTGTTCCCACGAGGTAGGCGACATGACCCCACACTGCTCCGCCTTCGACCTGCGCCAGCGCCAGTTGAGCCAGGTGATAGGGCGGGAGGTACACCGCGATTTCTCCGAGCCACGTCGGGAGCATCTCGAGCGGAAACCAGAGGCCCGAGAGAATCACCGAGGGTATGAGCATCGCGTTGAGCACCGATATTGCAGCACTGGGGCTGAACCTCGCCCCAACAGCCAGGGAGAACAGGCTGAATGGCAAGGCTCCGAGTACTAGGACACCGCTGACACGCATGACCTGAAGCACGTCCAGCGGTCCAGAGGTGAGACGGGCGACCAGGGCTATTCCTGCCAAGGTGACGATCGCATACGGCAGTGCTGCCGTGACCTTCGCGGACAGCGTCACGCCAAGCGGCGTGCCGTCCGCCCTCTTGACGCGGAGCCAGCCTCGGTCTCTGGCGTCGGCGAGGCCGACACCCGGGTTCAACAGAACCACTGACAGCACACCAAACGCCCCGTACGTGGCCAACGACCCAACGCCGAAGCCGTCTCCCTCATCGCCGAACATCGTTGCGAACAGTGCAAAGAATGCCACTGGCATCAGCACCGAGAAGAAGAGAGCGGTCGGCTCCCTGACGATTCCCAGGAGCTCGTCTCGCACTTCTGTGCGAAAGATCCGGGTGTTCATGCTGCTACCTCCTCATGGTTGGTCAGTGCGACGAGGACCTCCTCGAGGCTCGCCGTCGCCACGGTCAAATCGTTTGCCTCGGGGTCGAGGTCGAGCAGCGTGCTGACGACCTGCTCACTGTCGGTCGCTGCGATCACGGTGCGGCCGTCACGAAGTTCCACCGAGTGCACCGAGTCGAGCGCTCTGATCACACTCATCGGTACCTTCGTCCGGACTTCGATCCGACGGTCGGGGAGCGTTCGGCGCAGCTCGTCTGGCGTCCCTTCCGCGACTACTCGTCCGCGATCGACCACGACAACCCGATCGGCGACAGCTGCCGCCTCGTCGACGAGATGCGTCGTAATGAGCACACCGGCTCCGTCGTCGAGACGTCGCCGAATCGTTTTCCAGAACCGACGCCGTGCCTCCACATCGAGTCCTTCGGTGGGCTCGTCCAGTACCAGCAGAACCGGATCGGCAACAAGCCCCATCGCGAGCTGCAGCCGCTGCTGCTGTCCTCCGGAGAGCGTGGCCGCCCGACGTTTCTCCATACCGGCCAGGCCCATCTCAGCTATGGCTTGGCTGGCTGCCTCTGGGGGACAACCCCGGCGGGCAGCCGCACCGCCGACGATCTCAGCGACAGTGAGGGACCGCGGAAAGCCGACCGCCTGTTGGACGACACCGAGCCTGCGGCGGGTCTCGGCGCGACGAGGGTCGCCACCGGCTACCTCGATGAGGTCGGCGTGCCCTTCTATCAACCCGATCACATTGCGGACGAGAGTCGTCTTACCGGCCCCATTTGGGCCGAGAAGCGCGACACACTCCCCCGACTTGACTGTCAGATCGACTCCGGCGAGGGCGGTGGTGTCACCGTATCGGTGAACGAGACCTCGTACTTCGAGCACATGTTCCATCTACTACCTCCTTGGATACCGATCATGCGGAACGACCAGAGCGAGCGGTAGTGAGATCGATCACGAACTCGATGTGACAGATGTCATCCTGATCAAGCAAGGCCTTCGCGACCTCGGAGTACCGTGAAGTGCGCGGGGTCCTCGCTCGTCAGCGGCTTGAGACTCTGACAGCTTGCAAAGGAGTTCCCCATGGGCGAATCGACGGACGGATCGGAATTGATCTCCGCGGCCGAGTTCCACCGAGCGCCGGGCGTCTCCGACTGGCGTGTCACAGGCACAGGCCCGCAGGCCGTCTTCACCGCGACCTCCCTCTCCCACGCCGCAGACCTCATCGCCCCGGTGGTCGCCGCCGCTGAGCGATTCGGGATACTGCCCGACTTTGACGTGCGTCCCGAGGGAGTGGTCGTGCGCATCCCGTACCGCGACCCGGAGGGAATCCCTTCGGCCGCCGCGGAATTCGCTGCCGCCGTGTCCCGGGCCGCCGCCGACCTGCTGCTGACGCCCGCTCCCGCGCTCGCGCAGTCGATCGGCATCTACGTCGCCCAGCACTCCCAGGCCGACGTACGACCGTTCTTCACGGCCGCACTGGGCTACGAGGCATTCGGCGACACGGATGCCGTCGATCCGCTGCGCTGCGGACCGCAGCTCGCCTTCAACCCGATCAGCGGCGACTCCCCGACGAGAGGCCGGACGCATTTCGATGTCTTCGTGCCGGCCGACCAGGCTCGGGCGCGGGTGGATGCCGCACTCGCCGCCGGAGGGAGACTCGTCGACGATTCGCACGCTCCCGCCTGGTGGTCTCTCGCGTCGCCCGACAACCACGGCGTGGACATCGCGTCCTGGACCGACACCTACGACTGACACGTGCTCGTTGCCGTGGAGTGCACGGATGCCGCTGGGAAGACGCTCATCCTCAACCTGGCCCTGACACTCCGCCGAACAAGTGCCTGCAGCAGGGAGTGACCAAAACATGGTCAAGATTCAACTGAGCTACGCGGGGTGAGCCGGTGCCTCCTCTATCCCGGCGAGGTCCCGGGGAGACGCCAACTCATGACACCGGCTCCAGCGTCTCAGGGTCAACGTCATATCCATCGACAACATGCTTGAAATATCCCTTGTCCTTCGTTACTTGCACCCAGAATCCTTCGAGAATTCCCTCGACAAACTCGGGGACATCTTCGAATGAGGGCACCACGTCCAAACCCTGCTCAAAGGAGGCGTCATAGCTGTCCTCTTTGGCGGCATTCCAGCCGGAGATGCGACCACGAACCCTCGTTCCTAGCGGGAACTTCGGTGGATCCATTACTCGCCCACCTCATTTCTAGATCGGTGAATGGGCCGCCTCGACGGATCCTATTGCAGTCGTAGTCGGGGATCACCAGACCAAGGATCCGCCAGATCGTCGACGGTGAGCACCCAGCCTGTTCGGCGATCGCCTGCACTGCCCAGCCGGCACCACGCAGGTGGTCGACAGCGATCGACGGCGTCGGCACGGGCTCGGCGTTGGAACGTGCGGTGGACGGTGCATGCGCATCACAGCGAAATGTAGACAGGAGCATTGGTGTCGGACTAGTCACATGGGGGCGCGTTCGGTTTTCCGGCTACTTAAGAACGGGGCTGGCTTAGCTTCTCGCATCCGTGGCCGCGAGGGGCGGCCAACAAGGGGGGACCTTCTGTGAATCGCTTACTTCAGGGCGCCATTGCCCTATTTGGCTTCGGCAACTCAAACATGGCAGTCGCTTACGCAGCTGAAGCGGAGCGTGAGCGTCAGAGAGCCCTGCTTCAGCAGGTTGCAGTAACCCACAGGGCGATCACGGTCCAGGGCTGGGAGGTCGAGGCTCAGGTCGAGGCGAGGCAGGTCGAGCCTGCGAAGGCCATCGACATGGATTACCGAAGCGGCTGAGGGGCCAAGGCTGAAAGTGAGGGTGTCTCATGAAAATCATTCCGAAGACCGCCGAGGAGTTGGCCGACGATCTGGCCGACGCAGCTTTGATGAAACAGCTGGAAGAGTCGGGTGCGCTCGATTCGCCGGGCATCTACACGGTTGAGGACCTGGAAGCCGACGACGCAAGACTGCGGGCGGAAGGCAAGTAACCGCCTCGAGCGACTCACAGGCCAGGGGGAAGCCTCGGAGCGAACAACTGGCAAGAGAGAACCCCGGGTCGCTGACCTGGGGTTTCATGGTGGAGCTGACGGGATTTGAACCCGTGACCCCCTCGTTGCGAACGAGGTGCTCTGCCAGGCTGAGCTACAGCCCCATGCGGGGGACGAATTGTACCGACAGGCCATCGGTCGGCCAGATGGGGCTCAGCCGCGTGCCAGGTCCTCCCGCAGCCGCTCCTGGACGACAGTCGCGGTCAGGTCAGACCGCGAGCGCTCCACCAACGCCCGCGCCACATCGGTAGTCCGGCGCAATCCGTTGGTCATCCCGTCGGGGTAGTCGATCTCGGCGAGGAGATCGACGATTGCGTCCATCGCTTCAAGCGTCGACTCCGCGGTGCCCACATCGCCCGCACGGAGCAGGTCGAGCATGCGGCGCCGCATCTCCCCCACAGCCTCGCCGAGGCCATGGAGGAAAGGCACGGGGTCGACGCCGAGCTCGGCGAATCCCGGGATCGGCTCGCCTCTGAAGAGGGCCCGTGTGATCCGGGCCTCGGTGTATTCCTTGCCGGCGTCGGCGACGAATCCAGCATGAAGTAGGTCGGGATGGTCGGCCAGCCGTTCCGTGATGGCTGCGTACTGGGCGCCGGCCTCGTCGATCAGCTGTGCCGCCTGCTCCCATTCCTGACGGTGAAGGGCGCGAATGGCGTTGGCGGAGGCTCTGATCACCAGGCGTGACCCGGAGAAGCCGGCCTCTCGGGCCGCGAAACGAGCGTCGAGAACCGCTCGTGCGTCGGCGGCGAAATCGAAGTCCATCGCCTTCAGTTGGCGATGACCTTGACCTGGGGCTCCTCCCACTCGGTGGGACGCTCGGAGACGTGGGTCACCTTGAGGCGCCACTGGCGACGCTGCTTCATCTGAGCGAGCGCCGCGGCGTAGAGGGCAATCAGTGAGTCGATGAAGAGGTGGACGAGGAGGAACGCCATCGAGTCCTGCACCCAGGCGAGAGCGGCAGTTCCCAAGGCGAGGATGATGAGGACAGCCATGGTCCGGCGCTGTCGAAGCCTGATCACATCGCGCTGGCCGACTTCGCCCCGGGAATACGGGCGTTTCTGCACGTCAGCGATGAGGTGGGTCCAGCGATCGAACTCCTCGGTGGAGTTCAGGGGAGCATTTTGCCGGTCACCGAATAGGGATGGGAGCAGATAGACGCTCCATATGGCGGCTATCAGCAGGAGGCCGACGATGACGCTAGTTGACATTCCCTACGATTGACTCCGTCCATGGACGAGCGTAGTGGGAGGACCCCCGCTCGATCAACGACTCAAGTTCTCTCCCATGTCCCGGACTTCCCTCCGGACTTTCTCAGGAGCCGAACCGACTCCACGCTCACTCCCCGCTCGACGCTCTTCACCATGTCGTAGAT
Organism: uncultured Acidobacteriota bacterium; assembly: GCA_963789135.1. Taxonomy (GTDB): domain Bacteria; phylum Actinomycetota; class Acidimicrobiia; order Spongiisociales; family ZC4RG35; genus JALYNX01. The sequence continues at coordinate 563,080 of CAWBJJ010000002.1, read as the reverse complement.
GGCAAGGGACGCCACCGATACCGCGGTCATGGCTTCCATCTCGACGCCAGTGCGGCCGGTCGTGGAAACCGTAGCAAGCACCCGAATTCCATGCCCACTCCGCTCCAGGTCGATTGCCACCGCATTCAGGGACAGCGGATGGCATAGAGGGATCAGTTCGGATGTCTTCTTGGCAGCCGCAATCCCCGCGATCCGGGCCACGGCGGGGGCATCTCCCTTGGGCAGATCACCGGCGAAGAAACGATCGACGAGCTCTGACGACATGGCGACTGTGGCCTCGGCGATCGCCACCCGGTCGGTCACCTCCTTGTCGCCGACATCGACCATGCGGGCCTCGCCGGACTCGTTGAGGTGGGTCAGAGGCTTCTCAGATTCCATCGACCCACTCCCTCGTCTCAGGTGCTTTGAACAACTCGATGATCACACCTTCCCCCGCCCCGATCGTCTTCACACCGCGGGGCACCACGGCAAAGGCGTCAGCGATGGCGGCAGCGGAAAGCACGTTCGAGGCCTGCCCGCCGGAGCTGACCACCCGGGGCCGGCCGTCCACCTCTCCGTCGATGATGACCCGAACGAACACCGTCTTCTCCGGGTCGGTAACCATCGGTTCCCCGGCGACCGCAGATACCTGTGGTCTCAGGACCCGGGTGGCCCCCTGCAGCCTCATCAGTGCGGGCCGCAAGAACTGCTCGAAGGAGACCAGGACGGAAACCGGGTTGCCGGGGAGCCCGAAGAAGAGAGCATCGCCGATGCGGCCGAACGCGAACGGCTTGGCGGGCTGGATGGCCACCTTCCAGAAGCTCACCTCGGAGCGACCTTCGAGGACCAGCTTCGTCACGTCGTGGTCGCCCATGGAAACGCCGCCGGTGGATACGATCACGTCGGCCGAAGATGCCTCATCCAGAGCTGCGCGCAGCGCGTCGGGGTCATCGGTGATGATCCCGAGGTCGATGGTGTCGACGCCGGCATCTCGAAGCAAAGAGCTGACCATGGGTCGGTTGGAGTCCCGGATTTGTCCAGGCCCCAGTTGTCCCCCGCCGGGAGGCACCAGCTCGTCACCGGTCGACATGAATGCGACGCGTGGGCGGCGATGAACCATCACCTCTGCGACGTCGATTGTCGCCAGCACCCCTATGTGCATCGGGGTGAGGCGGGTGCCCGAATCGAAAACCTTGGCACCGCGCGCCACGTCGCCGCCGGCAGGGCGGACCGAGGTCCCATAGGCCACCGCCGGGCCGATCGAAACCTTTCCCTCAACGGTCTCCGTGTCCTCCACCTTCACCACGGTGTCCGCCCCATCGGGCATCGGGGCGCCGGTCATGATCTTGATGGCCTGGCCCGGACCCACCGCGACGGACGCGGCCTGACCGGCGGCGATCTCCCCGGTCACGGAAAGGACGGCACCCGGCTCCGCCACGTCCCCGCCCCGCACCGCATATCCGTCCATCGCAGAGTTGACGAAAGGCGGCACGTCGCCGCCGGCGACTACATCCTCTGCCAGCACCCGGCCCAGTGCATCCCAGATCGAGACCGGCTCGTCGGGCAGGGGGCTCACGCCGGCCAACACTTCGGCTCTGGCCTCCTCCAGGGTCCTCATGACCGTTTGTGCCCGTCGAGCCAGTCGGTGAAATCTGCGCCGAATTGGTGCGATCCCAACTCCACCGAGGCTTCCAGGAGACCGAGAGGAGTGCCGACGTCGAGGAGGTCCACCTCGGCAACGAATCCGCGCAGCCGGCCTTGCTTGCCCAGCTCGTCGATGGCATCGGTGAGCTGGATCTCGCCCCCGTTGCCCGGTGCGGTCTTCTCCAGGATCCCGAACACTTCGGGCGTGAACAGATAGCGGCCGACCAACCCCAGCCGCGACGGCGCCAATTCCACGCCCGGCTTCTCGATGGCCCCGCCGAGGGTCAGGTAGTTCGATTCGATCGGCGAAGTCGGCACCACTACCCCGTACCGGGAGAGAAACTCGTCCTCGAGCTCGCGGAGGCAGACCACCGACGTCGAGCCATCGCTGCTCCCCCCGGCGAGGGAAACCAGGACGTCCTCACCGGGACGCACGATGTTGTCGGCCAGAAGACAAAAGAAGGGACGATCACCCACCGCCGCCATCGCCTCGTTCACGGCGTGGCCCAGGCCGAGCGGCTCCTCCTGGACGACGGGGCGGATCGTTATCGATTCGAGCCCGGGTAGCGGCCCTTCGAGGCTGAAGTGTTGAGCCACCAGGTGACCGACATCGAGATCGACGACGACGATGGCCTCCGTTGCGCCGGCCCGGGCCGCCTCCTCGACGGCGTATTGGATCGCCGGCCTGTCGACCACCGTGAGCAGCGCCTTGGGAACGACACGGGTCGCCGGGCGCATCCTGGTCCCCCGTCCCGCCGCCGGGATCACCGCAACCTCGATGCTCAATTTGTCACCTTCTGCTCGCTCCCCGACGCCATGCGCTTGATGTTCCCCCGGTGCCGCCACACCACGAGGGCGATCGTAAGTGCCACCCAGACCAGGGACCACCCGGAGACGCCCTGCCAGATCAGGATCGGCAGGGTGATCACCACGATCACCATCGAGCCGATCGAGGCAGTCTTGGTCAGCTTGACGATGATTCCCCAGATTGCGATCTCGAGCACCGCAGCGAGGGGGACGGTGAAGAGGAGGACCCCGGCTCCGGTCGCCACGCCCTTGCCACCCTTGAACTTGTGGAAGACCGGATAACAGTGCCCGACCACGGCGAAAAATCCGGCAGCGAAGGCCCATGGAGAAAGCGTGGGGTCGCCGATACCGGCGGCGAGCCAGCCCAGTGCTGCGCCGATCGTGCCCTTCAACATGTCGCCGATCAGCACCATGGCTGCCGGCAGTCGGCCCAGGGTGCGGAGCACGTTCGACGTGCCCGGGTTGCCACTCCCCGCCTCATGGATGTCGACACCGTGCATCCGGGCGACGATCACCGCGAAGTCGACACTGCCCACGATGTAGGCGCCCACGAGGGCGAGCGGTATGGCCAATGTTGTGGACACTCGAGGGGGGATGATATTGACCGGGACCGGAATGGAAGTGGGCAAGCGCCGGTTGTACGATTCTCCCCACCCCCTTCCAAGCGGTCAGATTTCCATGCCTACATACGAGTACGTCTGCAAGTCGTGCGGGGACACCGTCGAGGTCTTCCAATCCTTCTCCGACAAGCCACTGAAGCGCCACGAGGCCTGTGGTGGCGATCTGCAGAAGGTGTTCCATGCCCGCGGCGTCGTCTTCAAGGGGTCGGGCTTCTACAGCACCGACGCAAGGGCGTCGAAGGGGGTCTCCGAGCCCGCACGCAAGAAGAAGGACACCCCGACCAAGGAATCGGCCTCGGAGAAGGCTGCGGCTCCGTCGACATCCGGGTCGAGCTCCGAAGACTGATCCTCTTCCCCCGGCCCTGCCCGCTCCGTACCGTCGAAGCGTGCTCTGGCTGGAGACACCGCCCTGGGGCCGCTGGATAGCCGCGACCCTCATCGTTGTTGGGGCGATCTGGGTCGAAGTGAGGCCCGAACCGAGCGTCCCCCACCCCTTTGCGACCGTGGACATCGCCGTGGGCGAGGAAGTCGGGGACTGGAACACCGAGTTGCGGGACGTGCCCTCCGAGCTCATGGACGAAGCGCCCCGCAGCGGGTTCGCAACAGTCGACATCGCCCAAGGGGAGCCGATCCTTGCCTCCCACCTCGGGGATCGCGGACGAGGAGTTCCCCGCGGCTGGTGGCAGTTCGACACGATGGTTCCCCAGCAAGCCGTCCCGGGCGAGGAGGCCCGAGTCGTCCTCCTCGACACCGGCGTGACCGTCGCCGCAGTGATCGCCCAAGTCGCTGGTGACGATCCGCTGGGCTCGGGCATGGGGAGCGTTGCGGTGGCGCCAGAGCATGCGGCGGAGGTAGCTGCGGCGGCAGCTGCGGGCCGGACGGCGATCTTGGTTGTGACCCCGTGACCTGTACCGTGCCGCCGTGCTCGCCGCGGTCATTTGGGGACTCATCCAGGGAATAACCGAGTTCCTGCCCGTCTCATCCGACGGGCACTTGGTGGTGATCCCGGCCTTTCTCGCCGAACTGGGATTCGATGTGCAGCCGCCGAGCCTGGCCACCAGTGCCGTGCTTCACCTCGGCACCCTGGCTGCGATGTTCATCTATTTCCGCCACGACCTGGCAAAGGTGATCCATTTCCGGTCCGAGCCCGAGGGTCGCAAGCTCGCCGTCATGATCGCTATCGGGACCGTCCCCGCCGTGATCTTCGGGTTGCCCCTCGCCGACGACCTCGATCGATTCCAGACCACGATCTCCAACGTCGGCTGGGCCCTGATCGGCAACGGAGTGATCCTCTACATGGGCTATCTGCTCGCAAAAGGACATCGCAGAATCATCGACATGCGGGCGTTCGACTCGGTCCTCATCGGGCTCGCCCAGGCCCTGGCCCTGATCCCTGGGATCTCACGATCAGGAACAACGATGTCGGTGGGCAATGCCCGGAAGTTCGACCCCCTGGAGGCCGCTCGCTATTCCTTTCTGCTCGGCATCCCGGCCGTGACCGGAGCGGGGTTCCTCCAGCTCTACGAGCTCTGGGGAAGTGGCCAGTTCGAGCCGTCGTTGATCCTGGGGATGGTGGTAGCCGGGATCACCGGGTATCTGGCGATCGGCTGGCTGATGTCGGTCTTGAAGCGGGTCGGGCTCCTCCCCTTCGCCATCTATTGCGTGGCCATGGGCGCCCTCACCGTGATCGTGTTCTGATCGATTTCGCCCGGGTTAGGGTCGGCTCATGACCGATCCACTGCTCCAAGAATCGATCGACAAAAGGCCTCATGTCAGGGAGCTCCTGGCTCGTGAATCGGCCGATTACCAGGAGGTTCGCGACTTGTGGAAGGCGCACTCCAAGGCCGAGGACGCCCGCGACATCGCCGGGCTCATGGCAACCCTCACCGAAGACTGCGTCTACGAGCTGGTGCAGACCGGCCACCGCTGGGCAGGCCACAGCGGGGCGACCCGCTTCTACTTGGAGTTGCTCTCCGCCTTCCCCGACATTCAGTTCGCCCTGACCAGCATCGTGGTCGGCCCTCAGGGGGTCTGCGAGGAGGCGGTGGTCGATGGCACCCACCAGGGACCTTGGCTGGGGACCGAGCCATCTGGCGAGCATCTGGTCTGGCGCAATGTGATCTTCTTCCCCTGGGATCCCGAGCGGCGCCTGTTCACCGGGGAGCGGGTCTACTCATTCTTCCCTGACCTGATGCTGGCCGACTTCGCTCTCGGCCAACCCTCGACTGTGGACTGATCGAACACAACTCAAAGCGCACAGCCTCGAGCGAACAGACGCCGGTCGGCCAGGGCTGCCGCCGCGAAGGGGCTTACAACACGTGATCCAGGCCCAAATGAACCCCGGGAGTCAAGCCTCGCACTGCCCGGATCGCGGTGAGGGCCCCCGAGGCGAATGACTCGTAGCTCGTCGAAAGGTGCTCGATGGAGAGCATCTCGCCGGGATTTGAAAGCGCGACTTCCTGCTGGGAGATGAGCCCGGGCAGTCGGAGTGAGTGGACCCGAATCCCCTCCACCGCTGCTCCCCGTGCTCCCGGGCTGAGCTCCTTCGACCGATCCGACGAACGGCCCCCCGCCTTGGCGATCCCCATCGCCGACGCAAGACGCGGTCCCGGACGGGGCATCGGGCTTGTCCGAGTGGTGTCGCTCGATCACCTCCACCGCCTCGAAATAGGGGGCAGCCAGCGCGGCAAACCGCATCATCAACACGGCTCCGATCGAGAAATTGGGCACCACCAGGCACGATGGGCCCTGGTCACCCCACATCTCCCCCAGCGCGGCCAGACGCTCCGGAGTGAACCCCGACGTCCCGACCACCACGGCCATGCCCGCCGACTTCCAGGCTTCGAGGTTGTCGAAGACGACATCGGGGTGAGCCGTCTCCACCATCACCTCAGCCTCGAGCGCAGAGGCCTCGCCTTCGACGGTGAGCCCATGGAGGGACGACCCGGCTCGATTCGGGTTGTACAGGGCCGACAACTCCAGGTCATCCGACTCGATGACGGCGTCCGCGATCGGGGTGGCGAGCTTGCCGCCGGCACCCGAGATCCCGACCCTGATCACGTTGCCCCCGTCAGATCGAGGCTCATCCAGAGCGAGTCCTCCGGGAGAAAGCCGTGCCGGGTGTAAAAACGGCGGGCACCCTCGTTGTCACGCTCCGTCTCCAGCGTGAGTCGGGCGAGCCCTCGCTCTCTGACGTCGTCGAGTATTGCCACCAGCAGGGACGACCCCACCCCCGAGCCCCGATCCCGGACATAGATCTCATCGATCAATGCGTCTCTGCCCCCCGACTCCAGGCTGTACCCCCAGGTGACCACGGCATAGCCGAGGGCCCAGCCCTCCTCCTCGACCAGGTGGACCACACCGTGCTCGTCGCCGTCAAGAAGCGGTCGGAGCGCAGGCTCGACGCGTGCGGCATCGAAGGCATGGCCATCGAGCACACAGAACTCCTTGGAGAGCTCGAGGACGACCGGGAGGTCGGCGCGGCCGGCGCGGCGTATCAACCTTCTGCCAGCGACTCCGTGAGCGCCTCTTCGAACACCTGGAGCGTCGTCGCCACGTCCTCTTCGGAATGGGCCGCGCACACGAACCAGGGCTCGAGGGCATCGGGGCAGGGCATCACGCCTTTCTTGATCATGCGAAAGCAGACGTCGTCATAGCGCTCATCGTCATGCCGGCTGGTGTCCCGGAATTCGACCAGGTCCCCCTTCCCGATCAGCAGAGAGAACATCGACGGATCGCCAGTTGCCTTTCCCTCGACGCCCTTGTCGGCGAGCACCCGCTCCAGGCCTTCCATCAGCGCCTGACCGGTCTTCTGCACCTTGGCCAGCGGCTCTCCGGTCCGGAGCAGGTCGAGCGTGGCCGAGGCTGCCGCCGCGGCCAGGCCGTTCCCCGAGTAGGTGCCGGCCTGGGCGATCCCACCCCGGCGCCAGCCCTCGGCGACCCAGTCCTTGAAAGCGATCGCAGCCACCGGGTACCCATTGCCGAGGGCCTTCGCGTAGGTGCCCATGTCAGGAATGACCCCGAACCGCTCCCTGGCCCCACCGAGTGCCACGCGGAAGCCGGTCTTCACCTCGTCGAAGATGAGCACACTCCGGTGCTCGTCACAGACCCGGCGCAGTCCCTCGAGAAATCCCGCCTGGGGCAATATCCCGAAGGCGTTGCCCAGCATCGGCTCCACGATCACCGCCGCGATCCGATGCCCTTCGTCTTTGAAGAGGCGCTCGACCATCTCCAGGTCGTTGAAGGGCAGGGTGCGCACGTAGCCGCGAATCGTCTCCGGGATCCCCGAACTCGACTGGAGGGGGATGGGGCGGAGCCGGGAGCCGAGGCCCTCAACCGGGACGCCGGCGGTCGAGAACAAGACGTAGTCGTGCATCCCGTGGTACTGGCCTTCGAACTTGAGAACCACGTCCCTGCCGGTGACTCCCCGGGCCAGGCGCACCGCGTGCATCGTGGCCTCGGTACCGGTGTTGGTGAATCGCATGAAGTCGGGCCAGGCCAGGGTGTCGATCACCTTCTCCGCCGCCTCGACCTCGCGGCGCTGGGTCATTGCGAAACTGGTGGCCTCCCCGGCGGCGTCGCGGACCGCAGCCACCACCGAAGGCTCGCCATGGCCGAGGATGATCGGGCCGAAGCCGCACTGGTAGTCGATGTACTGCTTGCCGTCCATGTCGAAGATATGTCCGCCTTCGCCATGGTCGATGACCAGGGTGTCGTCAGGGCCCCAGTAGCGAAACTGGCTGGAGACCCCGTTGACCAGAACCTGCGATGCCCGCTGATACCACTGCCGTGTCTTGTCGCCCTGGAGGCCCATGCTCTCACTCCTCTTGGACCCGTGACGGTACCCATTCGCTGCTGACAAGTCTCGAATGTCGCCCCCTGGCGCCGGGACTACCGTCGACTTCATGGCGACCGATCTCAAACTCTTCATCGCCGGGGAGTGGACCGAGGGGACAGGTGAGGGCCATTACGAGGTGACATCCCCCGCCACCGGCGAGCACATCTACAACGTGCCCAAGGCGTCGGCGGCGGACATCGACCGCGCCGTGGCCGCGGCCCGGGAGGCGACCGAGGACATGCGGCACTGGACCGCCTTCGAGCGAGCCGACCTCTGCCTCCGCATCTACGACCTGTGGCAGGACCGGGTCGAAGAGGTGGCCAGGATCCTGAGCACCGAGCAGGGCAAGCCCTACGAGGCCGAGGCAAAGGACGACATCGCCGAGTCCGGAGACTATTTCCAGATCGCCGCCGAAGACGTGAAGCGGCTCAAGGGTGAGCTGATCCCCACGACCAGCCGGCACCGTCGGATGTTCACAGTCCGCCACCCAGTTGGAGTCTGGGTCGCGATCACCCCATGGAACTTCCCGGTGATGATCCCCATGGAATACGTGGGGCCGGGGCTGGCAACCGGGAACGCTGTGATCGTGAAGCCCCCCGAGTTCACCTCATGGGCGCTCCTGGAAATGGCCCGGGTGTTCGAGGAGGCCGGCGTCCCCAAGGGTGCGATCTCGGTGATCCCCGGAGACGGTGAGATCGGGAACCAACTGGTGACCCACGACGGGGTGGACGCCATCGGGTTCACCGGGTCCTCCGCCACCGGGAAGAAAATCGTGGCCGCCATGGGATTGAAGCGCTCGATCATGGAGATGTCGGGCAACGGCCCCACCGTGGTCACCGCCGACGCCGATGTCGACAAGGCCGCTCAGGCCGCGGTCTACGGGGCCTATTACAACGCTGGCCAGGTGTGTGTCGCCACGGAGCGGGTGATCGTCGTCGACGAAGTCCACGACCAGTTCGTGGAGGCGGCGCTCAAGGCCGCCCAAGACGTCCGCCTCGGCGATCCCTTCGACCCGGCAACCAACATGGGCCCGCTCAACAACGAGCCGACCGCTTCCAAGATGGACCGCCACATCGCCGACGCTGTCGACAAGGGCGCCGAATTGCTGATGGGCGGTGGCCGGGCCGACGGGCATCCGACCGATCTCTACTACCAGTTCACCATGCTGGACCGGGTTCCTGAGGAGTCGGAGGTGGCCCAGGAGGAGTCGTTCGGGCCGGTCCTCCCCATCCTCAGCGCCGGTGGTGACGAGGAGGCGGTTGCGGTCGCCAACCGCACCCATCTCGGACTGCAGGCGGCAGTCTTCACGAATGACCTGAGCAAGGCGTTCTGGTACGCGGATCGGATTCGCTCGGGCACGGTCATCGTCAACGACTCAACCGACTTCTGGGAGACCTTCCAGCCGTTCGGTGGCGCCGCCGGCACGGACACCGGTTGGGGAAGGCAGCGGATCGACGAGTTCACCGACCTGCAGACGGTCGTGTTCGTGCTCCGGGAGGAGACTTAGGACGTATGCGTCGTACGTACCTACGTCCTATTCCTCCATCGTCATCGACATCCCGGCGAAGCCCCCACCGAACGCCCCGAGCAGGATCCCGGGGAGCACCGCGGTACGGAACGACTCGCCCCAGCCAATGTCGGTGATGAGGTATACGGCGATGGTCAAGAGCACGAGCACCGTGGGCACCCCGATCAGGACCCCGCGGATGATCGCCTTGCCCATCAACTCGCTGTGATGTTCCTTCACTCTCCCCCAATGATGCCAGGTCAAACGTTGACCGTGGGCTCGCGTCGGGTGATGACGTCGGCCGGGAGGTGCATGCGCCGCACCGCGATCATGAAGGGGAGCCTCACCGCTGACACCACGCCGGCCACCACGTAGCCGGTGCCCAGCGAGTAGACGTCGGCCACCCTTCCCAGTGCGGGCTGGAGCACGACGCCGCCGGCACTGCCCATGAGAGAGACGAAGGAGAGCACGGTTGCACGCTGTTCGGAGGGGATGCAGTCGTTCATGTAAGCCTGCTGCATCGGGCCCGAGAGCGCAGTCAACAGGGCGCTGACGGTGAGCAGGACGATGGCCACCCAGAAGCCAGTTGGGATCTCCAGCATCTCGGCCAGCCCCACCCCCACCAGAGCCATCGACCCGATGACCACCTGGCCGATGATCACCGCGGTGCGGGTCCGGAACACCCTCCTCAGCATCCCGATCGAGGCGCCACCGACCATTTGTGCCAGGGCGAACACCGCGGCTGCGATCCCGGAGAGATAGGTGGCGTCCGGATCCCCGAACAACTCGAGCAGGTAGGGCTGGAAGGCGTAGAAGGCCCATACCCCTATTCCGGCAGCGAAGGGAGCGCCCCACATGAACATCCGGATCGGAGGGTTCCCGAACCCGTGCTGGATCGACGAGCGAAGAATCCCCCTCACCTGCTCTCCGATCGCGACTCCCCGTACCGGTTCGTACCCCAGATCGAACATCCACCTCCACGCCGCGAGGATCACCACGAGGAGCAGGATGGTGCGGAGCACATAAGGCAGCCCCAGACTGATCTGGCCGAGGAATCCCCCGGCGACGGTTCCCACCAGGAGGGCGGCACCGGAAACGGTCTGACCCCTCCCGAACACTCGCTCTACCCCTCCCTCGTACCCGGTTGCGTGCAGCGCATCCACCAGCCAGGCCTCTGTGGCCCCGGAGAAGAAGGTGAACCCGAGGCCGATCAGGGCTGAGACCAGGATCCACCACCAGATCCCCGCCTCCCAATACCAGAGACCGAGGTAGGCGGCGGTGGTCACCAGAAGCGTCGACGCTCCCAGGATGAACGAGACCCTCCGCCCGAAGGTGTCGGCGACCACCCCGGTCGGCACTTCGAAGATCACCATGCCTGCGGTATAGGCGGCGTTGGCGATGAAGGCCTCGGTCAGGGTGAGCCCGGCGTCGAGGAGAAAGAGGGTGTTGACCCCCCAGATCAATGAGGCGGCCAGGGTCTGCAAGATGGTGAGAGTCAAATAGGTCCTCTGCACCGCCTCAGGGGTCGTCATCGCAGGACCCATCCTGGCACCGACTGCAGTTACCGTACCGAACCGATGTACACCCCCTACGAACAGCGGAAGACCGAGATCCCGTTCGCCTCGGCCGAGTATCTGTCTTTCGCGTCGCGGACATCCTTTCTCGGTGTTCCGGCGGTGACGATGGAGGAGATGGGTGACAGTGGGGTGGTAATCCTCGGAGCCCCGTTCGACTGGGGGACCACCTACCGACCCGGAGCTCGCTTCGGTCCCCGCGCCATACGAGAAGCGGACTACGGGGCGATGGACGGCTACCGGCCCCACCTACCGACGGGACTCGACCCCTTCGGAGTGCTCGGGGTCGTCGACATCGGAGACGTCTACGTCCGGCCCGGTGATCTCGATCTATCGATCGAGCGCATCGCAGATGTGGTCGAGACCGTCGCCTCGGCGGGCAAGGTCCCGATCATTCTCGGGGGCGACCACACCATCACCTGGCCCGACGCCCTCGGGGTGGCGAGGGTCCACGGTTTCGGCGAGGTTGCGCTGATCCACTTCGATGCCCATGCCGACACCGGCTTCATCCAGAACGGCTCGTTGCATGGGCACGGGACACCGATGCGGAGGCTGATCGAGTCGGGGGCGGTTCCCGGGCACCGCTTCGTCCAGATCGGGCTCCGTGGCTATTGGCCCGAGCCCGAAGTCATGGAGTGGATGAAAGAGCAGAGGATGCGCTCCTTCCTGATGAACGAGATCGTGGAGCGGGGCCTCGCAGAAGTGGTCGACGAGGCGGTCGCCTATTCGCTCGAAGGGGGTGCGAAAGGAGTCTTCATCTCCGTCGACATCGACGTCGTGGACCCCGGGCTGGCACCGGGCACCGGGACCCCTGAACCGGGTGGCCTCACCTCCCGGGAATTGCTCGACACGGTGCGACGCCTGGCGAAAGACCTGGTCGTGCTGGGAGCCGACATCGTCGAAGTCTCCCCGCCCTACGACGGTCCCGGTGAGCAGACCGCCGTATCTGGCGAACCGGGTGGTGCTCGAGGTCCTCAACGGGATGGCCGAGAGGAAGACTTCAGGCGAGGCCTGACAGTCTTCCTCGTATTACGTATTACGTAATACGGGTTCTCCCACACGATGAGCGCGGCCCACCCGTCATCTGACTCGTCTTCGATGTAGTTCTCGAGCATCCCCCGCACCTCGAAGCCCTGCGACATCTGGAACGTCAGGGTGGGATCCGACAACTCGCCGGCGATCACCTTCCCCACGTACTCGTGGATCGACATCTCGGACTTGTGGTCGAAGTACCCGGGGAGAGCACCACCGGCGATGATCCCCCGTTTGCCCTCACGCTTCACGAAGTCCTTGCGAACGTCGTAGAGCATCTTCCCGATGCCCCGGCCCCGATATTCGGGGAGGACCGTCATGTCGGTCCCGTAGTACCACTCGCCAGCTGGATCATGGTTCCCGCACTGATGGTCCCCGGTGATCTCTGCGATGGTGTGCTGGGGGTGGTCGAAGTCGAAGTCGAGGAAGATCCCCGCCCCCATCCCCACCGGCTCACCGTCGATCAGGGCCACGAAGTAGCCCTCGGGGAAGGTCTCAGCGTAGGTCCTGATGTCGGTCTCGGAGAGCAGGTCGTCGGGGTTGGCCATCGGGAAACAGGTGAGCTCGATGTGCTCGAGGTCCGGCGCCATCTCAGCTCGGAGATTGACGATCTCGACATCGCTCACAACTGAAATGTCTCCCAGGGGCCGTCATCCGGGATTCCCCAGACCGTTTCCATGCGCCTTTCCGCTGGATACATGGCCACGGCGCCGCAAGTGGCCACGGCGTGTGGCTCGCTGGCGCGCCTGGCGATCGAGGGCTCTGCGAAGAAGCCCTGTAGGTCGAAGGCCAGGTCCCGACCCCGATCCAGCCGGGTCTGGCTGCTCGCAACAAGGTCAGGGGCCCGCACCGACTCCTCGTGCCTGGTCTCGTCGTCGAGACAATGGTTGGTGTGCACGAACGGCTCAGACGAGACGCTCGTCACCTTGGTCGAGCCGGGCATGGCCTCGATGTTCGCTCCCTTCCCATCGGGGCCCATCACCAAGAAGTTGTGGCCGCCGGCGAGGTTGGCGTCGAGTACGGCTTCGATTGCCTGATCCAGACGCGTCTGCTGCAGGACCTTGCGAACGACAAACGGCCAGGTCACCCCGGGCTTGCCGTAGGCGGTGAGGTTGTTGATGCCGATTGCGATCCCGGCCTCGTTCATCCCGATCTGGCCGAGGCAGCCGGCCGTGGTCTGAACGACGAGTGCAGGGCCCATCACCGGGTCGAGCTTGAGGAAAACGACGTAGTCGCAGGGCCGAGGCATGCATGTCCCAGGTCTGGGCCAGGACCTTCTTCGCCGGATTCAGGACCGCCGTGCAGTCGTCCTCGACGGGAGCATCGCCGACGCGGGCACGCACTACATCCACTAGATCCGTGAAGCCGCCGACGACCACCGCCTGAGCCGGAGTTATCCGTGCCGAATCGGCCAGGGCTTCCATCTCCTCGTAGAGGCTGAGCGAGTAGGCGCGGTGGAAGGGCAGCGTGGCATCGGCGAGACTCATCACCAGGTCCGGATCTGTGGCCTTCCCCGACCAGCTGCCTCCGGCTGAGAGGCCGAGTCGGTCGGCGAGATAGGTCTCGATCATCCCGGCGCACTCCCGGCCGTGGGTCCGGCCGAAGTCGACCGAGTCTCCGTAGATCTCGAGGACTCGAAGCTGTCCAACCGGCATCCCCTCACGCTACCGTGGAACCGAACCCTCCACCCCTTCGTCCAAACGCCAAGCCCGAGAGGGTGATACCGAGAGGATGACCATGAAACGACTCACATTGATTCTGGCTCTGGCACTGTCACTCGCGGCGTGTGCGGGGGCGGACGGTGGGGAGAGCGCCGATCTGACGGTCGCCGGGGACTTGTCCGGCTTCGTCGATGGAGCGGCATCAACGGAGACAACGTCCGCTGCGGCGGAGGAGGCGCCGGCTCCCGGCGAATTCCCGGAAACAGAAGCCGACCGCCAGGTGATCCGCAACGCCAGCCTCGAACTGGAGGACGACGACACCCGTTCCACCTTCGAGGAGATCGTGGCTCTTGTGGAAGGTGTGGGCGGCTTTGTCTCCAATGCGACGGTGCACCCGGTGGAGAACGAGGACGACCAGCCCCAGGTCTCGATGACCCTCCGCGTTCCCGCCGAAGAGCTGAGCAGCGTGATGGCCACCATCAAGGAGTCGGTGGTCGAGGTGGTCACCGAGTCCCAGGATGCCCAGGACGTGACCGATCAGTTCGTCGACCTGGAGGCAAGGCTCACCAATCTCGAGGCCCTCGAAGTCGAGCTCGTGGCCCTGCTGGCCGAGGTCCGCGAGCAGCCAGATGCCGACCCCGCCAAGCTGCTCACTGTCTTCAACGAGGTGGCCCGGGTCCGGGGTGAGATCGAGCTCCTGCAAGGGCAGCTCAACTATCTCGAAGACGTGGTCGCCCTGGCCACGCTGGACGTGTACCTGGCACCCACGTCGGAATCTGTGCCAATCGTCGAAGAGGAATGGGCGCCACTGCAGGTTGCCCGGGACTCACTCCGCAACCTGGTGAGCGGCCTCCAGGACTTCGCAGACTGGGCGATCAACTTCGTGATCTACACAGTGCCCCTGCTGATCCTGGTTCTGGGCCTACCGATCCTCGTGCTGTGGCTGATCTACCGCGGGTGGCGCAAGCGCCATCCCCGGGCCGAGCCCGCCCCGGCACCGAGTCCCATCCCGCCGGTGCTCCCCGGACAGAGCAGCTGACGGTTGGGGGCGCCGGGGCGCCCCCAACCCTCGAATCAACCCTTGGCTGTTGCGAAGAAGTCGGTGTAGTTGATCTCGTAGTCGCCCTGGTCCGCGATGACCTCGAGCTTTGCGTCCTCGGATGCTGCGTAGAACTCCACCACTTCGGGCTCGATGAACTCCATTGCTGCGGCGTTCGGGCTCCCGTAGTAGTTGAAGTTGGTAAGGGTCGCCCCGTTCTCTGCGTCCAGGATGTAGTTGATGAAGGTGAAGGCAGTGCAGGGATGCTCCGCCGAGGTCGGCACCACCATGTTGTCGATCCAGAGGGTGGCCCCCTCCTCAGGGAGGATGAACACGAAGTCGTCGGGGTTCGCCGCGTCGGCGAAGCCGGTGATCATGTTCCCCGAGTAGCCGTGCGACACAGCCACCTCACCGTTGGCCAACTGCTCGTCGTACTGGTCGGAGTCGAACGCTGCGATCCCATCCTTCGCTGCGGTGATGACGTCAGCGGCCTCCTGGAGATGTTCGAGGTCGGTGTCGTTGAGCGAATAACCCAGGTATTCGAGGGCGGCTCCCATCGTCTCCCTGGGGTCGTTGAGCACCGAAACCCCGCCGGGGAAGGCAGACGTCACCGCCGGGTCGAAGATCAGGCTCCAACTGGGGGCGAAGTCGGTGCCGACCAGGGCCGTGTTCACCCCGAGCCCGGTGGTCCCGTATTGATAGGCCGCTGAATAGACGGGCCCCGGGTCGTATGGAAGCTCGGTGAACCGTTCGGCGAGGTTCGCCATGTTGGGAACCGCAGTCGTGTTGATCTCACTGAGCAGGCCCTGCTGGATCATGATCCCGACCATGTAGTCAGAGGGGACGATCACGTCGTACACCACTCCGGCTTGCAGCGAGGCGAGCATGGCCTCGTTGGAGTCGTAGGTGGTCTCGGTCAGCGTTACTCCGTACTCCTCCTCGAAGCCGGTGAGCAACGCCGGGTCGATGTACTCCGACCAGTTGTAGAGCTGGAGGTCGCCATCGACCTGCCCCTCGGTGCAGGCAGTCGGGTCGGCGGTGCTCTCCCCGCCACTCCCGCATCCGATCATCACCAAGGCGAGCACGACAAGCGTGACCACGGTTCTCGCCAATCTCGGCATCTCCCGTCCTCCAGTTCTCGTAGGCCTTGAACCCGCGCGAAGGCGGTGCGGCAGGATATCCCCCAGTCGAGCCTTGCGCAGGCCGCGTCTAGCCGGCGGTTATCTCGGCCTTCAGGGCCTCGGGGTCGGCGAGGCGTTGGCCCCGGGCCTCCGCCCCACGCTGGAACCCGAGCGAGACCGCGACCAGCACCATCGAGGCCACCAGCATCAGCGTGCTCACCGCGTTGATCAACGGGGTGACCCCGCGGCGGACCAGCCCGAAGACGTACACCGGGAGGGTCGTCGACCCGGCACCGGAGACGAACTGGGTCACCACAACATCGTCCAGCGAGAGCGTGAGTGCGAGCAGCGCCCCGCCGGCGACACCCGGCGCGATCAAGGGCAGGGTCACCCGGCGGAACGCCTGCCAGCGGGAGGCATAGAGATCGGCAGCAGCCTCCTCCAGGGAGTCGTCGAGTTGGGCGAGCCGGGCCCGGACGACGATGGCGACGAAGGAGATGCAGAAGGCGATGTGCGCCAGGGTGATCGTGAGGAGCCCGGTCGACATCCGGATGCCTAACAGGTTGTCGATGATCCCGAACGCCTGGAAGAAGAAGATGAGCAGCATCACGGCCATGGTCACGTCCGGGATGATGATGGGGAGATAGGCGAGGCCGTCGAGAGTTCCCCGGCCCCGATACCGGTAGCGCTCCAAGGAGATGGCGAGCATGGTGCCGATGGCGGTCGCGACGATCGTCGAGAAGAACGCCACGATCAGGGAGTTGCGCAGCGCCGACATGACTGTGTCGTTGCGGAACACCTCCCCATACCAGCGGAGCGATGGCTCGGTCCATATCGAGACGTTGTTGTTGTCGTTGAAGGAGAAGACGATCAACACGAGGATCGGGGCATAGAGGAAGACGTAGACCACGATTGCGTTGAGGGCCAGCAATCGGTCGACCAGGCCCTTGGGACCGGTTCCCTCGTTCACAGGGTCTTCGCCCCCGCCCGGAAGTAATAGAGAGTCGCAAGCAGCATGACGAACATCACTGCGAAGGAAAGCGCCGACCCGAACGGCCAGTTCCGGGCCGACAGGAATTGGCTGACGATGTAATCACCCATGAGCACCGTGTTGGCACCTCCGAGCAGCGCAGGGGTCACGTAGGCGCCAAGCGAGGGGATGAACACCAGGATCGAGCCGGCGATCACCCCGGGCAGGGAAAGGGGGAAGGTCACCTTGCGGAAAGCGGTCCATCCGTCGGCATAGAGATCGCGGGCAGCCTCTACCAATCGCCAGTCCATGCGCTCCAGGGCGGCGTAGAGCGGCAAGACCATGAACGGAAGGAACCCGTAGACCAACCCGATGAGGACCGCTGTGTTGGTGAAGAGCAGTCGAATCGGCTCGCCACCAAGCGCCTGGCTCAACTGGGACAGTGGGCCATCGGTGGAGAGGAGCACCCGCCAGGCGTACGTCCTGACCAGGAAATTCGACCAGAAGGGGATCATCACCAGGATGAGCAGGAAGTTCCGGGCTCTCGCGGACCGGGTGGCGATGTAGAAGGCGAAGGGATAGGAGAACAAGAGGCAAATGGCGGTTGTCGTGGTCGCCAGCAGCAGCGAGCGAATGAAGATCTGAAGGACGTCGGCGCTGAAGAGGCGCTTGTAGGAGTCGAGATTCCAATTCTCCAACACCGTCAGACCCGTCGATGACCTGCTGGCAAAGGAGTAGACGAAGACCAGGACCAGGGGAATGGCGAAGAAGATCACCAGGTAGCCAAAGGCGGGGAGGCCGATGAGGAAGCCTCGCCGCGACTCCGCTTTGATCGAGGCCTGCTCCAACTCGGGATTGGCCTGTTCGACCGGGGCCTGTTCGGTTGTGGTCATGCCGTCACGAGGACTCCGGCCTGGGGGCTCCAGACGAGATACGCCTCTTCACCCAACTCGTACAACTCCACTCCGGGACGGTTCTCCTCTTTGACCTCGATCTCGGTTCCGATCCCGGCATCGACGTCGTAGAAGAAGACGTCCCCGTAGTACATGCGCCGGGTCACCCGCACCCGAAGCCGGTTGTGGTTGGCCGGGAGCTCTTCATCGAGGTCGTAGAGGGCGAGCCGCTCCGGGCGGAGGGCCAGGGTCACTGCCGATCCCGGCTCGAGCACCCCACAAGGCACCCCGACCTCGACCCCGCTGGAGAACCGGGCGGTGTCAGGGTCGATCACGGTCGCGTCGAGGAGGTTGATGTCGCCGATGAAGTCGGCGACGAAGCGGGACGTGGGCGCCTCGTAGATCTCTTCGGACCGGCCGACCTGGAGCAGCCTGCCCTCGCTCATGACACCGATCCGGTCGGACATGGTGAGGGCTTCCTCCTGATCGTGAGTGACGTAGACGAAGGTGATGCCCACCCGCGACTGGAGGTCCTTCAGCTCGACCTGCATCGCCTGGCGCAGCTTGAGGTCGAGGGCGCCCAGCGGCTCGTCGAGGAGGAGCACTTCCGGCTCGTTGACCAGGGCTCGGGCCAGGGCGACCCGTTGCTGCATGCCGCCCGAGAGCTGGCTCGGCTTGGCGTCGGCGCGCTTCCCGAGCTGCACCTGATCGAGGACTCGCTTGACCCGGTCGGCGATCGTCGACTTCTCGACCTTCTTCATCTGAAGCCCGAAGGCGACGTTCTCCGCCACCGTCATGTGGGGGAACAGCGCGTATGACTGGAACACCGTGTTGATCGGCCGCTCGTTGGGCGGTTTCAGCCCCATCTCGGCGCCGTGGACCCGGATGCTCCCCTCGGTGGGGAACTCGAACCCAGCGATCATGCGCAAGGTTGTTGTCTTGCCACAACCGGAAGGCCCGAGCAGCGAGAAGAACTCTCCGTCGTCGATGGTCAGCTCGATTCCGTCGACGGCGACGACGTCGTCACCGAATCGCTTGATGACGCCGCTCAGCTCAACTGCAGGCTTGGACATCAGCCCTCCTCGTAAACCACCTGACCGCCAACGATGGTCATATCGACCGCGGTGTCGTGGATCGAGCCGCCGGCGAAGGGGTCCCGATCGAGTACCACCAGGTCGGCGAGCATACCGTTGGCAATGGTGCCGGAGACGCCCTCACGGTGGTTCACATATGCCGATCCGGCGGTGAATGCGGCCAGGCCGTCGGCCAGAGTTATGCGCTCCGAAGCGTTCAGGGGGTCGAGGTGTTCCTCGTCGGGGCTGACCCGGTTCACTGCGATGTCGATCTGATCCATGACGTCCGCCGTCGATACGCCCCAGTCCGATCCCATTGCCAGGGTGGCGCCGGCGCGCAGCAGGCTGGCGAAGGGGTACTGCCAGCTCGATCGCTCTTCGCCTAGGAACGGCCTGGTCAGCTCCTGTTGATCCCTCCCATCGGATGCCCACAAGGGCTGGGCGGATGCGGCCACCCCCAGGCTCCTGAATCTCGCATGGTCATCGGGATGGACGACCTGGATGTGACAGATCACGTGGCGGGCCCCGGACCAACCGTTCGCGATCCGGGCCGCTTCAATGGCGTTGAGCGAGTTTCGGACTGCGGCGTCGCCGATGGCGTGAAAGTGACAGGAGAGCCCGCGCCCGTCGAGCGCGACCGCGATCTCGGCGAGGTGCTCGGGCTCGATCAAGTCGATGCCTCGATTGGAGGTACTGGCGCCACTTCCGTCCAGATAGGGCTCCAACATCGCCGCGGTGTGGTTCTCGACCACTCCGTCAGCCATCAGCTTCACCGATACCGGCTGGTAGCGGCCAACGCCCTCCTTCGACATTCGTGACACTTCATCGATCTGCTCCAACCCATGGTGCCGGTCCCACCAGATGGCACCTCTGGCGTGTCCGAAGAGCTGATCTCGCTCAGCCAGGACGCGGTAGGAGGCGTGCACCTGAGCGTCGACATGGGCATCGAGCCAGGCGGTGATCCCCTTTGACAGCAAATAGCCCTGGCCGGCGAGGATCCCCCTGAGAAAATCCTCCATCGTGTCGGTTGGCGACACTCTCTCCACCAGAGATGCCGCTCCTTCGTGCATCGTCCCTTGTGCCGAACCATCCGAGTTGCGCTCGATACGTCCGTCCGCTGGGTCCGGGGTCTGATCGTCGACACCCGCGAGGTCGAGGGCCCTGGTGTTCACCCATGCTCCGTGGCCATCGGCGTTGTAGACGAAAACCGGACGGTCGCTGATGACCGAGTCGAGAAGCTCCTTCGAGGGGCATCCCCTGGGGAACCATGTCTGGTGCCATCCGGAGCCGATCACCCATTCGACGTCGGGGTGGGCCTGTACGTAGGCAGCGAGGTAGGCGAGGGCGTCCTCGGCGTTGGAGCAACCCTCGAAATTGCAGCGGAGCAGATCGAGCCCACTGCTCGAAGGGTGAACGTGCGAGTCCTGGAACCCTGGAGCGAGAAGCCGACCGTCGAGGTCGATGACCCGGGTCTCGGGGCCGATCGCGTCATCGATCGCCCGCTCCGGGCCTACTGCCGTGATCCGGTCACCGGTCACCGCGACGGCTCTCGCGAACGACCTGGCGGCATCGCTGATGAAGATTGGGCCGTTGCGGATCACGATGTCGGCGGGCATGGGCGGCGGCGAGGGTAGCCAGCAACGCCTCGGGTAATCTCCCGATATGTCTTCGTTCTGGCACCCGTTTGGCGAGATGAACAAGGTGCAACACGCACCTTTCGTTGTGGACCGCGGTGAAGGGGTCTACGTCTACGACGAGGAAGGGAACCGGTACCTCGATGCAGCTGCATCGCTTTGGTACATGAACGTCGGATACGGCCGGGACGAGATCGTGGATGCGATGGCCGAACAGGCGCGCAAACTCCCCGCCTTCCACGCGTTCATCGACTACGCCACCAGGCCACCCATCGACCTGGCTGGGCGGATCGCCGCGGTATCACCGGACCCTGACTCCAAGGTCTTCTTCGGTTCCGGTGGCTCAGATGCGGTCGACACCGCGGCCAAGTTGGCCCGCCGCTACTTCAACGCCATCGGCGACCCCGGCCGAACGGTCTTCATCTCCCGGGAATGGGCCTATCACGGGATGCACACCTATGGGACCACCCTCGGTGGGATGGAGCCGAACCGGACCGGCTACACCGGCGACCTGGTCTCCGATGTGGTCCTGGTGCCTTACGACGATGCGGAGGCAGTCGAGAAAGCCATAGACCACGTCGGCGCGGAGCGGATTGCCGGCATCTTCGTCGAGCCCGTAATCGGCGCCGGAGGGATACGACCCGTGTCGGCCGAGTACCTGACCCGAGTCCGCGAGGCGGTGCGGGCCGCCGGCGGCCTGTACATCTCCGATGAGGTGATCACCGGGTTCGGGCGCTGCGGCGATTGGTTCGCGGCCAACATCTACGACCTCGACCCCGACATCATCACCTTCGCCAAGGGTGTGACCTGCGGCTACGCACCCCTTGGTGGCGTCGTTGCCAGCCCCAGAGTGGCCGCACCCTTCTTCGACACCCCGGGGCTGATGTTCCGGCACGGATACACGTATTCGGGCCACAGCACCGCCTGTGTCGCCGGGCTGGTCGTCATGGACATCATCGAAAGGGAAGGCCTGTTGCAGCGTGCCGCCGACCTAGAAGACCGAGCTGTATCAGGCGCTGCTGCCCCTCGAGGAGTTGCCGGTGGTCTCGAGCATCAGGCGAGGGGTCGGCGCCCTGGCGGCAGTCCAACTCGAGGTCGGCGACGATGAGACCCTCCCCTATCGGGCGGCTGCCGCATGCCGGGCCGCCGGGGTCCTCACCCGCGCCGTCGGTGGCGGAGGGCTTCAGGTGTCACCACCGCTCATCCTCACCCCGGACCAGGTGTCCGAGATGGCTTCCCTGTTCCGGACCGGCCTCGAAACACTGTGAAGCAGGAGCCGCTGTGGTGGGAGCAATGCTCCCGCCCTGACGACCTGACCTCGGACCTCCCCTCCGAAGCCGACGTTCTGATCGTCGGGTCGGGATTGACCGGGCTCACCGCGGCACTCCGGCTTGCTCGGGGCGGGAAGAGCGTTGCCGTTGTCGACGGACGGAAAATCGCTTCCGGAGCCTCCTCGATCAACGGGGGAATGGTGTCACCCGACATCAAGGCCGGGATCCAGGTGATCTTCGAGCGGTTCGGCCCCGAGGTTGGACACCGCATGTGGGACGCCACAGTTCGCTCCGTGGAGATCGTCCCCGAAATCGCACGCACCGAGAACATCGACGCTCGGATAGTTCGCGGCGGGATGGCAGCCCTGGGGACCCGGGCCGACTCCAAGGAGAAGTTCGAGAAGTCCGTCTCCTGGTATCGCAAGACCGTCGGAGTCGATTGGGAAGTCCTCGGGCCGGAACGCGTCTCCGAGGTGGCCGTCGGAGACGGATTCACCGCTGCCCTCTTCGAGCCGGAAGGACTGGGGATCCAGCCCGCCTGTTTCACCTTCGGGATCGCCTCCAGGGTGAGGGATGCCGGCGCCGCTCTGATCGATGAATGCTCCGCATTCGCCATCACCGCCGAAGGGGCCGGGTTCAAAGTGGACACATCGTTGGGCACAGTGAGAGCGGGACAGGTGGTGGTAGCCACCAACGGCTACACCACAGCCGAGCCGGTGCCGGAGCTGGCGCGCCGGGTGGTTCCCATCGGGTCCTACATCATCGTCACCGAGCCGTTGGGCACGCGGGCCGAAGAGATCTTCCCCAAGGGCTCCATGACCTACACCAAGAAGCGACTGCTGAACTACATGCGGCGGACACCGGATGACCGGATCCTCATCGGTGGGCGTCGCAACCTCCACACCGGGCTCGATCTCGACGAGTCGGCGGCCGATCTCCGGCGTCAGTTGCTCGGCTTCTTTCCTCAGCTCGCCGATGTCGCGATCACCCATGTCTGGGGCGGGAAGCTCGGTGTGCCATTCGACCTGATCCCCCACATGGGCCAGATCAACGGGATCTGGTACGCGATGGGATACGCGGGTCACGGAGTGGGGCTCTCCACCCTTATGGGAACCGAGCTCGGTGGCATGCTCCTCGGCGAGGAGCCCCAGAGCGTGTTCACCACGGTGCCTCCACCCACCCGCTTCTATTACCGGGGAGAGCCCTGGTTCCTCACCCCGGCCTCGGTTCTCTACCGGACTCTGGACCGTATCGGGCGATAAGGTCGCACGATGGCAGTGCCCACCTATCCGGAGCAGAGTCAGTCGACGACGGCGTTGGTCCTCGGAATCCTGGGAATCGTCTGCTGTCCATTTCTCGGCATCGCGGCTTGGGTCATGGGCAACAACGAGTTGGAGGCGATCACGTCCGGTCGCCGCGACCCCGTCAACCTCGGGAACGCCAAGGCGGCCCGGATACTGGGCATCGTCGGAACCGTGCTCATCCTGGTCCCGCTCGTCTTCTGGATCCTGGCTGCGATCGGCACGTTGACCGTTCCCTTCCTGGACCAGCTGTGACGCTCGACGGCTGGCGGGACCGGCTCCTGCTCGCCGCTCCGGCCCTTGGGGTCCTGTTCCTGCTCACGGTGCATCCCGGAGAAGACGGCGTGACCGTTTGCCCGTTTGCCCTCGCCACCGGGATGGCCTGCCCGGGGTGCGGGATGACCCGTGCCGCATCGATGCTGCTTCGAGGCGATCTGGACGCGGCGCTCGACTTTCACCCCTTGATCCCGCTGCTCGCAGTTCAGCTCGCAGCCGGGTGGGTGTGGTTCCTGCTCCGCCGCAGTGGGAGGGTCGGCCCCATGCCCGCAAGCGCCCTCAATGCCGTGCTCATCGGCACCGGGGTCATTCTGATCGCGGTGTGGGCTGTGCGATGGGCGAACGGGAGTCTTCCACCCGTCTGACCTGCCGACGCCGCTTGAACGCAAGGAAGAACAGCGCTCCGACCCCTGCCACCAGGCCCATGGCCAACGGCACCATCCACTTCGAAGCCGCCACCCGGCCCAGCGACTCCAACAACGGGGCCCTTCCCCCACCCGGGTCCAGGATCCAGCTGCCGATGCGAAGGAAGATGGCGAAGGAGAGGGCACCCAGTGCGAACCGGTTGAGCAGGCTGCGCATGGCCTTGCGACGGTCGAGCGACACCCCCACATAGGCCCATCCGGCAATGAGCATCGCGACCACTGCGAGGCCGACAGCGGTCCCCAGCTTCGCGGCGACCTCGGAATCGGGACCAACCAGCACTTGCTCTTGCGGTTGGCGGACGACGATCGGATCGAGATCGGCGACCGCGGACGCGACCTGCTCCTCGTCGACCGATACTCCTACCTCGACGAGCCGCGCCGTGATGCCCGGGACGGCTGGGGCGAACACCGCAGCGGCGTCCACGGTCGCCCCATTCGGGTCCGACGATGCAGCGGCCTCTACGACCTCGAATAACAAATTCGACAGCGCAGAGGTGACGGCGGGGGTCTCGAGGACCTGCTCGGCCGCCGATTCTGCGGTCACCGGGTCGAGTCCCGCCCCTCCGAGCTCGTCGACCATCCAGGTCGTAAATCGGTCGACCACGACCTCGCTGGCCGCCATTGGTGACAGTGACTCGGCAAGCTCTTCGGTGTCGATCACCACGGCGCGTCCCCAGATGCCGACGAGTAGCACCGTTGAGGCGAACCCAAACATGAACCCGGCGATCCCCCTCGCAGTCCGGCGAGCCGAAGGCATCAGCCGATGACCAGGGCGGGATTGGTGCGAATGCGCGGCCTCTTGTCGATCACCGCACGTGCCAGAGTTTCGAAGGCCTGCTCCGCTTCCGAGCCGGGTGCGGCCACGGCCACCGGGTGCCCCTCGTCGGCCCCCCGGCCCATGGCAGGGAGCAGCGGTATCCGCGCCATCAGCTCGACTCCAACTTCCTCGGCCAGGACGGCGCCGCCGCCCGAACCGAACAGCTCGTACTGGTGCCCGTCGTCAGCGGTGAACCACGACATGTTCTCCACGACTCCGATCACCTGTTGATCGACCTCGGTGGCCATCAACGCCGCCCTCCTCGCCACCCGCTGCGCGGTGGGTTGGGGGGTGGTCACCAGCAGGACCTGAGCCCGGGGGAGGAATTGCGCCATCGAGATCGCGATGTCGCCGGTGCCGGGCGGCATGTCGACAATGAGAAAATCGAGGTTGTCCCAAAAGACGTCCTTGAGGAACTGCTCGATGGCCTTGTGCAACATGGGCCCCCGCCAGATCACCGCTTTGTCCTCGCCAACGAAGTAGTCCATCGACATAACCTTCACCCCGTAGGCGACCGGAGGCACGATCGCATCCCCAACCATCACCGGGGGCTGCGTGACTCCGAGCATCCGGGGAATCGAGAAGCCCCAGATGTCCCCGTCGACGATCCCAACTTTGTGGCCGGAACGGACCAGGGCAACAGCGAGATTGCAGCTCACCGACGACTTCCCGACACCGCCCTTGCCGGAGGAGACGGCCAGGACTCTCGTCGAGGAGCCTGGTTCCCCGACCGGTGGGCCGGCCTTACGGCGGAGATCTGCCATCCACGCTTCGGCGGCCGCATCGTCCATGACCTCCACGTCGATGTCAGCGCCCCTGCCGTGCGGCTCGAGTGCTGTTTTCAGCCTCTGGTCGAGCAGATCCGAGGACTGGGGTGTCGGCAGTATCAGGTCGACATCGATCTTGCCTGTGATCGTGCGATCGACGCGCTTGACCGCTCCGAGCTCGCCCAGGGTCCTCCCGACGAACACCGGGGACTCGATGGACGCGACGGCATCAAAAATCGGATTGTCGGAAACCATTGACTCCCCTACGCCGACAAGTGGATAGAAGGCCCTCAAAACTATAGTTTTGACCTCCTGGTACCCAAGATGGACGTCACAACTCTCGAAAGTCGGATCTCAGATCTGACCTCCGCCCTCGGCGACCCGACGAGGCGCGCTATTTACATCGCCGCCCGGGAGTCACCGGAGCCGATGACCACCGCCCAGGTCGCAGAGCTCTTCGGCCTCCACCCCAATGTCGCCAGGCACCACCTGGATCGCCTTGCCGATGATGGGTATCTCGAAGTCACCCATCGCCAGCCCTTGGGCGCCAAAGGTCCCGGCGCCGGGCGGCCTGCCAAGTGTTACGCGGCCAGTGCCAAGGAGGTGTCGGTCCATTTCGCTCCCCGCCGTTTCGAGATGCTGGTCGACCTGCTGATCAGGGTGATCGATGAAGTGGCGCCCCAGAACCTCTCCCAGGTGGCCGAGGACGTGGGTCGTGCATATGGCAAAGAGCTGGCCGGCGAAATCGGCGTTCCCGACGATCCCGGCTACGACGGCGCGGTCAAGGCCGTCGCCACCGCGATGACCGGGCTCGGATTCTCGGTGGATCCCGATGTGAAGGGGCAGCGGCTGCTCACGTCACACTGCCCGTTCGGCGAAGTAGCCACCGACCACCCGGAGGTGATCTGCTCGCTCGACCGGGGGATCGTCGCCGGGATGTTCGGCGCGCTTTCCTACAGCTGCAATCCGGTGATCATTCCGCACAAGGCGCTCGACGAGGACTGTGTGACCCGGGTTCCGGTGAGCATCGGATAAACGCGGATACGCCTAACGCACATGCGCATATGCGCAGGAACTTGCGGGATTCCATCGGCGTCGCATGAAGGCACCCTCGGTACTCTTCCGATATGACCTCTGATCGTTTCGGGTCGAGAGCAACAATCGACACTCCGCTCGGGTCCCGGCGGATCGCGAGGCTGAGCTCTATCGACGGAACCGACCGGCTCCCCTACTCCATCAAGGTGCTCCTGGAGTCGGTGCTCCGCCACCACGACGGAATCGCGTTGACCGACGAGAACATCGCACGGATCGCCAGCTACGACGCCACCGACGTAGGAGAGAGCGAGATCCCATTCGTCCCGGGACGGGTGATCCTCCAGGACTTCACCGGTGTCCCTGCCATTGTTGATCTTGCCGCGATGCGGTCAGCGATCGTGCACATGACCGGAGACGAGGGTGCGGCGCAGAAGGTCAATCCGCTGATCCCTGCCGACCTGGTGGTCGACCATTCGGTCCAGGTCGATGCCTTCGCCCGACCCGATGCTCTGATCATCAACTCGGGCAAGGAGTTCGAGCGGAACCAGGAGCGTTACGAATTCCTGAAGTGGGGCCAATCGGCGTTTGCCAACTTCCGCGTCGTGCCACCGGCCACTGGCATCGTCCATCAGGTCAACCTCGAGTATCTGGCGAAGGTGGTCTGGGACGACGGTGAGTGGCTCTACCCCGACAGCCTCGTGGGGACGGACAGCCACACGACGATGATCAACGGCCTGGGCGTGGTGGGCTGGGGAGTGGGCGGGATCGAAGCAGAGGCGGCCATGGTTGGCCAGCCCATCTATATGTTGCTTCCCGAGGTGGTCGGCTTCAGGCTCACCGGGAAGCTGCCCGAGGGGTCGACCGCGACCGATCTCGTGCTCCGGGTCACCGAGATGCTGCGAGAGCACGGTGTGGTGGACAAGTTCGTCGAATTCCATGGCCCGGGGCTAGCCGACATGCCGGTCGCAAATCGGGCGACCATCGCCAACATGGCCCCCGAATATGGGGCGACCATCGGGTTCTTCCCGGTCGACGACCAGGTGCTCCGCTACATGCGCCTCACCGGCCGCGACGACAAGTTGATCGACACGGTCGAGCAGTACTACCGGGAACAGGGCCTGTGGCGGGATGATGCCCGGGAGATCAACTATTCATCGACGCTGGCGCTCGACATGTCCACGGTCGAGCCCGCATTGGCCGGGCCTCGTCGCCCCCAGGACCGGATTGCCCTCTCCGCAATGGGGACCCAATGGCGCTCGGACCTGACCAACCTGTTCGGCAAGAACGGAGGATCGACCGCATCCACTGTTGTCAGTTGGGAGGACGAGGGCGGCCTCCCTGTCGAGGCCGGCACTCTGGAGCCGAAGATCGGTGTCGACGTCACCTACGACGGATCAGAGTTCAGACTGACCGACGGGGACGTGGTGATCGCTGCGATCACCTCTTGCACCAACACTTCGAACCCCGACGTGATGATGGCGGCCGGGCTGGTCGCTCGGAAGGCGCGAGAGAGGGGTCTGACTCGCCAGCCCTGGGTCAAGACCTCCTTGGCTCCCGGATCGAAGGTGGTCACCGACTATCTCACCGGATCGGGGCTACTCGAAGACCTCGAGAGCCTGGGCTTTCACATCGTGGGTTACGGGTGCACCACCTGCATCGGGAACTCGGGCCCGCTGCCAGAGCCGATCTCGAAGGCGATCAACGACCAGGGGCTGGTAGCGGTGTCTGTGTTGTCAGGCAACCGCAACTTCGAGGGGCGGATATCGCCCGATGTGAGGGCCAACTACCTGGCTTCGCCGCCATTGGTCGTCGCCTACGCGCTGGCCGGCACCGTGGATTGGGATCCGGTCAATGACCCGATCGGCCACGACCCCGAGGGCGGGGATGTCTTCCTGCGCGATATCTGGCCGACTCAGGAAGAGATCTCCTCCTTGGTCGCCACGTACGTGAACCACAGCCAGTTCGTCGAGGAATACGCCGACGTATTCACCGGATCCGACGAGTGGCGGGCGATTTCGACTGTCGACTCCGATCTCTACCACTGGGAGAAGTCCTCGACCTACATCCAGGAGCCGCCGTTCTTCGTCGGGCTCACGGAGCAGGTGTCACCGATCTCCCCGGTCCGCGGCGCGCGGGTGCTGGTGATGCTCGGCGATTCGGTCACCACCGACCACATCAGCCCTGCCGGGTCGATCGCCATCGACTCGCCGGCGGGCGCCTACCTCATCGCCAATGGGGTTCAACCAGCGATGTTCAACTCCTACGGATCGAGACGAGGTAACGACCGGGTCATGACTCGGGGAACTTTCGCCAACATCCGGGTCCGCAACCAGTTGGCACCAGGCACCGAGGGGGGCTGGACCAAGGACTTTCTCGATGGGCAGGTGAAATCGATTTACGAAGCTTCCATGCATTACCAGGAGCAGGGAGTCCCTCTGGTGGTGATCGGCGGCGCCGATTATGGGATGGGCTCGTCGCGCGATTGGGCCGCGAAGGGCGCTTTCCTCCTCGGCGTGAGGGCAGTCCTCGCCACCTCCTTCGAGCGGATCCATCGCTCCAACCTGGTGATGATGGGCGTGCTGCCGATGGTGTTCACCGGTGGCGAAAGCGCCAGCTCGCTGGGACTCGACGGGAGCGAAGTCTTCGAAATCCCGATCGGAGACGGACTCCAGCCGAGGCAGGTTCTAACGGTGACTGCTACCGCCGGGGATGGCACCGTGAAGGCCTTCCCGATGATCGCGCGGGTGGACACCCCCATCGAGATCCAGTACCTCCGAAACGGGGGAATCCTCCATTTCGTGCTCCGGGAGATGGCATCTGCCTGAGCCGGCGCCGGCCCCGGGCCCCCTTCCGGGGCGAAGACTCCTCCTCACCGTGGTTTTCGTCGGCGTCGTCGTCGTTGGGCTCGTGGTAGCCCGGGCCTTGGACCAGGAAGCTGATGTCGCCGAGGTCGGTGCTCCGGCCCCCGGCTTCACGGTCGAACTGATAGGCGGGGGCTCGTTCGATCTCTCCAGTCACATCGAGGAGGACGGACGGCCGCTGGTGCTCAACCTCTGGGCTTCGTGGTGCATCCCCTGCCGTGAGGAGATGCCGACTCTCGACGAATTTGCCGAAAGCAATCCCGGAGTGGCGGTGCTTGGTGTCAGCGTCGAAGACGCCCGTGCCGACTCTGAGGAATTCGCCGCCCAAGTCGCAGTCTCCTACCCGCTGGGCCTGGGAGACGAGGCCTTCCGGGCGGCCTATCCGAGCTTCGGGCTTCCTGCCACCTACTACATCGACGAGAGCGGCACAGTGGTCCGGATGATCAATGGGCTCCTCGACGAGGAGACCCTCGACCTGCTCGTCGGCTAGGAGATCCCCTCGAGCCTCACCTTGAGGTCCTCGATGTACCCGAGGTTCGGGCCGTCGACCAGCTCGGCGGTGATGATCAACCGTTCCCGGGCCGAGAACTTGGGATGGCAGGTAGTCAGCGTTAGCCAACCCCCGGCTCTGTCGTCGGTCACCCAGAGGTCCTCGGGCTGAACCAGGAAGTTCTCTCTCACCTCGTAGACATGAGTGCCGATCGATGTCTCCACCTCAATGATGTCCCCGGGGACCAGGAGGTCGAAATTGAAGAACGGCCGGCCGTAGGTCGTGCGATGACCGGAGATCACCGAGTTGCCGGGCTGGCCGGGAATCGGGGTCCCCGGCATGTGGCCCGGGCCCTGGGTCAGCGTGTCGCGGGCGACGCCCTCGAAGACCACAGCGTCCAGTCCCACCCTTGCCACCTTGAGGCGGGCGAACTCGGAGCCTTCCTCAGGGACGTCCTCGGGGTGGTATTCCAGGACCTGCTCTTCGAGCCCCTCGACTTCCTGGACCTCGGGGAGATCGGAGCGCTCGGTCTCGAAGAAGCCGCCGAGCTCGGTCTCGGCCGCGGCCTGAACCCTGGCATTGAGCAGGTCCGTTCCCACCAACTGCCAACCCAGGTAGCCAAAGATGAGCACCCCACCCCAGATCAAGGTCCAACCAGCAACCTGGATGGCACGTCGGGACATCGGGGCAGGCTATAAGCGCGCCAATCGCAATACGGAACTCGCTGGGATCTAGGTTCCCCACTGCGGCGAACGCTTCTCCCGGAATGCCTGGATTCCCTCGGAGGCATCTTCCGACATCGCTATCGCGGTCAACCCGGCCTGCATCCGGTCGAGGCCGGCGTCGATACCCAGATCTGCGAGGGCATAGAAGGCATCACGGCCAAGCATCAATGTGGCCGGACTGGCCGAGACCAATTTGAGAACAGTCTCCTCGACCGCGTCGTCCAGATCGTTCCGGGCCACCACTCTGGATACAGCCCCCAGCCTGAAAGCTTCCTCGGGGTCGATGAGACGGCCGGTGACCATGAGCTCCAACAGGGCCTTGCGGGGCATGGCCCGGGAAAGGACCGAGCCGATCATCATCGGCCACAGGCCAACACCAACTTCAGGTGTCCCCAGCCTGGCGTCGTCGACGCAGATGGTGATGTCGCAGGCCACGGCGAGGCCGAACCCTCCGGCGAGAGCGTCGCCGTTGACCCTCGCAACCGTGGGCTTGCCGCCTCGCCACATGAGGCGGAAGAGATCGGCGAGGACACCACGGGCCCGGTGCAGCCCGATCGGGTCGTCGACGAAGGATCCCGTCAGGTCGCCACCGGCGCTGAAGGCACGCTCGCCCTCGCCGGTGTACACCAGGACTCGGACCGCGGGATCCTGCGATGCCTGCCTGGTGGCGTCGAGCAGCCCGGCCATCACCTCGACCGAGAGTGGGTTTCGACGCTCCGGATCGTCGATCGTGATCGTCGCCCGGCCGTCGGCCACTTCGTAGCGCACCATCGATTTTCCCTTTCTTGTCAACACCACGCCGCGTATTACCGTCGGCTTCTCATGTTATGGCTCGCGATCGTCCTCTTCCTTTCCCTCGCGATCGCCGTCCTGCGAGGTGGCCGCCTCTCCAACCTCGGAGACATCGAGCTCAAGGCGTGGTGGCTCCTCATTGTCGGGTTCCTGCTGCAGGCCGCCACCGGCTTTCTGCCCGATGCGAGCTGGTCCGAGGGCCTTGCTCTCGCCATGGTGCTCAGCTCTTTCGTGCTTCTGATGGTCCTCGTGATCCTGAATCGAACCAAGCCGGGGATGTGGCTGGCCGGGATCGGGGTGCTGATGAACTTCACGGTGATCGCCCTGAACGGTGGGATGCCGGTCCTCGCCGGCGCGGCCGAGGTCGCCAGCGGCTTCACCGTCTCGGTCCCCGACTTCTCAGGCTCCTTCAAGCACGTCGTGCTCGACGAGTCGAGCCGACTCACCTTCTTCGCCGATGTGATTCCGCTGCGGATCGCGGAGATCGGCCAGGTCATCAGCCTCGGAGACGTGTTCCTCGCGGTTGGCCTTGGATGGTTCCTCGAGCACGAGTTGCGCCGCCCCCGGCGCTGGTTCAAGCGGGGAGCGCACGCCCAGGCAGGGTCCGCGACCAAGACCTGAGAATCGCCCTCGATAAGTCCGATCAGGATCGGGATGAGGCGAGGACGCCGCGATTCTCCAGGATGCGGCGCACGGAGGCCACGACCTCAGGGTCATATTCGTAAGCCGCGCCCGCGTGGAGGTTCTCCAGGGCCTGAAGCGGCGACAGCCCGTCCTGGTAGACCTGCCAGTCGTAGGCAGCCGAGACTTTGATGATGCGGCTCACGATCGAGACGTCGGGGTCGCTCATCTCCCCCGGCCTGCGATAGGACTCGTACTGCCGTCGGACGTGCTCGGCCACCCGGTCCAAGAAGGGTGACTCGGCGATGATCTCCGCACTCCAGCCCGCGATGTCGTCGTTGGTGTAGCCCATCCTGATGATCTGCGGCTCGTTGAGGCTCACCCTGCCGATGTCGTGCATCAGACCGGCGTACTCCACGTCCTCGACCTGGGCCGGTCCCATGCCCATCTCCTTGGCCACTGCGGATGCAAGGTCGGTGGTGCGATCGGCGTGGCCGTCGACTCCGAGACCGGAGACCTCGGGAATCCGGGCGAGAGCCCTGATCGTCTGCTTGTACGTGGACTTGGTCTTCTGGAAGCGGCTGAACGCGGAGTGGGCGAACGAGTACGGGAGAAGGGCGATGGGAAGGGCCCACCAGCCCAGGGCGGGGAACAACTCTCCGAAGAGGGCGCCGGTGAGTGTCAGGCCGAGGAAGACGTTGAGGTCGTAGATCGAGGAACGGGCCAGGTAGGTGCGGGACAACTCCGACGGGCCGAGCACGAAGGCAGCCCGGAGCAGCACCTCCACCGCGATCCAGGCGGCAAGTGCGATCCCGAACGGCAACAGGTCCTGCCACCCACCGGTGAGGTCAGCAAAGATCCCGATCCGCATCGCCGAGTAGACGGTGGCGTAGGTCACGTACCCGGCGAGCCGCCGGACCAGGGTGGGGAGCAACTCGGCGTGGTCCTCACCCCGGGCAAACCCGATGACCCAAACGATGGCGAGGCCAAGCCCGTAGGTGGCGATGGTCCCGGCGAGGTCGACGCCCGCCGGCCCGCTGAGGACGAAGGGGATCGCCGCAGCGACCGCCAACCCGGTGGTGAATTTGTTGCCGGAGTTGGAGGTGGCTACACCGACCAGCGATCCGATCACCATGGCGGTCACCGCCACTGCAAGCTGGGAGAACGATGCTGTGGCCTTGGTGGCGCAATAGACGCCGAGGCCCCCCGAGATGACGGGGAACAGATAAGAGATCACTGCCAGGGCCCGAGGATGCCAGTTAGCCACGGAGAGTCAGCTCCGGCTCTTCGGCGAGGCGACGTGCCATCTCCTCGTCATTGACATGTGGGGCCCCATACTTGTGCCCGGCCTTGTTCAACGCCTTCTCGAAGGCGTCCACCACATCGGGATGGAACTGGCCCCCCGAGTGCCGCCTCAGCTCCTGGAGGGCGTACTGCTGGGAGAGAGCCATCCGGTAGGAGCGGGCGGAGGTCATTGCATCGAAGGCATCGGCAACCCCGACGATGCAAGCCTCCAGGCTCGGAGTCTGGCCACTGGTGTGGCCCCGGCCCCCGTATCCGGACCCGTCGTAGTTGCTGTGATGGCCTGAGGCGATCTCCACCATTGGTTGCAGGAAGTCGACTTCCGCGAGGATCTCCTCGACGAGGTGGGCATGGGTCTGCATCTCGGCGTACTCCTCGTCATCGAGGCGCCCCCGCTTCCTGATCAACTCGGTGGGGACCGCCAGCTTCCCCAGGTCATGGATCAGGGCGGCCCAACGCACCTTCTCCTGCTGGGTGCCGGTGAACCCGAGCTCCTCGCCGATCATCTGGGCGAAGTAGGCCACCCGCTCGGTATGGCCGCGTGTGTACATGTCTTTCGCCTCGAGGGTCTTGACGAAGCCCCGGATCGAGCCGATGTGCGACTCTCTGAGTTGGGAGAACGCGTAGAGCGACATGTGCCCGATCGCGTAGACCCCGACGATCAAGACCAGGACCGCGTCCCGGCCGGCAATGAGAAAGGCGCCACCGATGAGGCCGCCGAGCAGGCCCATGGCGAATTGCCCGAGGAACAGGACATGCATCTGTGACCAGGGCTGAAGGTTGTCGGCCCCAAAGACGGTCTTCACCGCCTTACGAATCAGGACCGCCTGCACGGTGGCATAGGCGAGAGCGGCCAGCGATGAGGCCACTGCCACTCGGACCAGGTTGTCGGTGTCCAATGCCTGGCCCTGGAGACGACCGAGGTTGGCGTCGAGGAGGAACCCGGCGACCGCCCCGGCCAGGACGAATTGCCCGAAATTGGCCAGGGGTTGGAACCATCGCTTCTCTTTGAAGTCGAGCGGGGTGAACATCGCCATGCCACCCATGAGGGCCATGCCGAACATGGCGTTCGAGCCCGGCTCGATGGCGAGGATGACACCGGCGGTCATCGCCACCATCACCGAAGACGATTGAAGGAGGCGGTCATTTACCTCGACCGCGAAGAACTCGAGTAGGACGAATAGGGCGGTGAATGGGAGCCAGATCTTCCAGGCGGGTGGTCCGGAGACCATATAGGTCACGATCAGGGTGGCCACACCCATCAGGGAATAGGGCACAGCGATCAGCAGTCGACGCTGCACCGTTGGACGGAGACGGCCGAACCAGCCCCTAAGCGTTCTGTTCCTTCTCAGTTTCATGGGATCCCTGATTACATGACGCCCTATGTGCACGGTGAGCCGGCGCCGACTATCAGCCGATTCGGGATGAAGCCGAGCCTGCGGCTATCACGGCTGCAAGGCTGGCGGCAGCAGCGAGAATGCGGACCAAACGGGCCTTCATGCTGTGACGCTCACCTTCGGTTTTTGTATTTGGCCGGCATTGTGTGCCGACGCATACGTTCCGCTCCGCTGGGGTAGATGGCGTCCAATTGCTGTTAAGGCCGACGTTCGACGCCGGTCTCACCCGGTTCCCGCATAAATGCGGGAACTCTTCACATGTCAAGCAAAAAGGCCCCTGACTTCGCCCGCTACGGGCCGAGGCAGAGAAGTCAAAGACCTCGGCTGCCCCACGTCTCCCACGAATAGCTCCAGCGGCCCGCAATCTAGACCTGGTCTCCTTGCTGAACAAGGGGCAGCCCTCGAACTTCCAGCGGGCTCGATGGGTCGGATGTACGCTGACTCGGTATGGACGTCGTCGCATTCCAGGAGAAGATCGGTCGGATCGAGGGTGTGGAAGCGGCACGAGTGGTGACCGGGAACGGGCAGATTTCCGAGATCCACGTGCTGGCGAGGCGCACCAAAGCGCCCAAACAAGTGGTTCGCGATGTGCAGTCGCTGAGCCAGGCGCTCTTTGGTGAGGAGATAGACCGCCGCCTGGTTTCGGTGGTCCAACTCTCCGATTCAGACCTCGAAGGCGGGCTTCGCCCCGCCCTGGTCGATGTGGCCGAGACCCTCGACGGATCCCGGGCCGAGGTCTCGGTGAGCCTTCGCTGGAACGATCAAATCCTCACCGGATCGGCGCGGGGCGCTGCTGCCTCGTCGACCCGGTCCCGCCAGATCGCAGAGGCGACGCTGGAAGCCGTGCGCCAGGGAATCCACAAGGAAGCCGCCCTGGCGGTCTCCTCGATGGACGTGCCCCTCCTCGGGAACCGAAAGGTCGCAATCGCCCAGGTGGTGGTAGTGACCGCGGCGACCGAGCGGATGCTGATCGGCTGCGCGTACGTCGAGGACGAGGAGTCCCGGGCCGTTGTGCGAGCAGTCCTCGACGCCCTCAATCGGTTCCTGCCCGACCTCAAAGTCTCCTGACCAGCGCCGTCTCCACCCCGCACTACCTCTCCACTGGAGCGGCTGAGATCATCCTGCGCGAGGGGGGCAACGCCGTCGATGCAGCCATCGCCGCCATCGCAACCCAAGGTGTTGTTGCTCCGGAAACTTGCGGGGTCGGCGGTGACCTGTTCGCCCTCGTCCACCGACCGGGTTGGTCCGTGCCGAGGGCGATCAATGCGTCGGGAAGGTCGGGCTCCAACGCCGACCCGAAAGCATTGCGCGAAGCCGGAGGCGGGATCCCCCAGGATCACCCGCTTTGTGTGACCGTGCCCGGGTGTGTCGACGGTTGGGCCGAGCTCTCGACGGAACTCGGGCTCCTTGACCTCGCTGCCTGCCTGGCCCCGGCGATCGACCACGCCTCGTCCGGGTTCGAGGTCTCCAACGAGCAGGCATCGGCCTTCCGGAAGACCATGACCATGTACCTCGACCATCCCGCGGTCGAGGAGTTCTACCCCGGAGGGCAGCCGGTGACCCCGGGCCAGGTGGTTCGGCGAGCCCGGCTGGCAAGGACCCTCGAAGGGATCGCCCAGGGCGGCCGGGACGCTTTCTACCGGGGTCAGGCGGCCGATGACATCGTCGAAGAGCTGGGCGGAGCAGTGACCCGCGACGACCTGGCCCGGCCTCACGCCGATTGGATCACACCGATCGCAGGCCTCGTTGCCGGGCTCTCGGCCTGGACCATCCCCCCTAATTCACAGGGATACCTGGCGCCGGCGGCCCTCGCCGTTTTCGAGATGCTTGGCCCTCCCGACGACCCCGAAGATCCCAATTGGTGGCATCTGCTCATCGAGTCCTTCCGCTCCGTCGCCTGGGAACGCGATGATCTGGTCGCGGACCCGTCACACGCGCCGCTCCCCGAGGAGCTCCTGCTCGATCCCGAGCGGCTGCAACGGGTTGCCGCCTCCGTCGACCGCCAACGGACCGGGACCTGGCCCCGGGAAATGGGCCGGGCCTCAGGGACCGCATACCTGTGCGTCGTGGACGACGAGGGCATGGCGGTTTCACTCATCCAATCGAACTACTACGGCCTCGGCTCGGCTTTCGGCGCCCGAAGTAGCGGGTTCCTCCTCCAGAATCGAGGAGCCGGGTTCAACCTCATGCCGGGCCATCCCAACGAGCTGCTCCCGGGTAAGCGGCCGCTACATACCCTCTCTCCCACCCTGTGGACGTTGGGAGCTTCGACACGCTGGGTCCTGGGGACAAGAGGCGGCGCGTTGCAACCACAACTCGTGGCCCAGATGGCGGCAAGGGTGGTGATCGCAGGCCAGGACATCGAGGTGGCGCAGGCCGCCCCGAGGTGGACCATCGAGGAGTTCGGGCCGTTCTCTGAGTCGAGGTTGCAACTGGAGCCGGGATTGGGATCAGACGTCACCGAGACCCTGACCTCGCTCGGGCACCGGATCGAATTGCGACCCGGCCCCCAGGCCGGGTGGGGCCCGGTATCGATCATCGAGGTCGACGGAGACCACCGAGCCACGCAACGCGACCCCCGGGTCGACACCACCAGCACCGTGGTGATCTGAAGGTCAGCCCTTGATCTGCTGGATCACCTGACGGGTGGCATCGGGGTTGGCGCCGACCATCGATCCAATCGTGTAAAAGCCGATCCGCTGCACCCGGTCACCGTAACGGTCCCGGATCGCCTGTCCGAGTGCGTCTATCGGGGCTGCGACGCCGACTGTGAGAACCACTTCGTCGGGGACCACGCGCGCCATCTCTGCCCATTGACCCCGCTTCGACATTGCGGTCAGCTGATCACCGAAATCCCAATCGTTGGCCTCGAGCACCGGGCGGTACGAGGGTGTCGAGGCGTAGAAGGCGATCTGTTGGCGCACCGGCTCCATCGCGGCCTCGATCTCCTCATCGGTGGCGCCGGTCATGACGAACACGGTCGTCGCCCTCGCCACGTCCTCGGAGCGGCGGCCAGCGACCTGCGCGCCACGGGCGATCCCGGGGAGCACGACCTGATCCAGGTACCGGACGGTGTGGAAGGGATGCACGTGGAATCCGTCACCCACCTCCCCGGCAAGGCGGCTCAGATAGGGCCCCACCCCGGCGATGTAGATCGGAATCTCCGGCTCAGGGATCGGCCCGGGGTCGAAGAAGGGGGTCATCAGGCTCAACTGATAGAACTCACCCTGATGCTGGAGCGGGGTCGATGTCTGCCAGGAGCCCCAGATGGAGCGGAGGGCGGCGATGTAGTCGCGGAGCCTGGGGCCAGGCCGATCCCAGGTAGCGGCGAACCTGCGAACTATGTGTGCCCGAACCTGGGTCCCGAGTCCGAGGATGAACTTTCCGCCGGAGGCACGGGCCAGGTCCCACGACGTCATCGCAGTGACCATCGGCGATCGGGGGAACGCAACCGCGATTGCGGTGCCCAGTTCCAGGCCAGGAGCGGCGCCTGCGGCGACCAGCAACGGGAAGAAGGGGTCGTATTGAGTCTCGGCACTGAAGAACCCGTCATAGCCCGCGGAAGCGGCATCCTCGGCGGCGACGCGAGCACCTTCCGGCGGTGAAGGGGGGAAGTAGAAGTCGACCTTCATGGCTCGCCAGCGTAGACCTGCACCCCGATGGGTACCCTGGGCAGCCATGAAGCGACTGGCCAAGATCGTGGGGGTGGTCGGTGGGCTGGCTGCCATCGTTTGGGCGATGCGCGACCGCTTCATCTCGGTCGCCACATCGCGTGAGCCCGAGCCGCCCACGTTCCGCACCACCGGTGGAGGACCGAAATCGGCCGGTATCGACGTGATCGATGGGATCGGCCCGGTCTTCGCCGGAAGGCTCAAGTCGGCCGGCATCGACAGTCCTACCAAGCTGGCCGCTGCCTCCCCCGACAAGGTCGCCGAGGCGGCCGGAGTCAGCGGAGCGCGCGCCCGATCCTGGATCGAGCAAGCCCGGAGCCATCGACTGAGTGGTGCCATATCTGCAGGCTCCGGAGGCGCTGGGCGAGCTCCTGGAGGGCCAGCCCGCCTACCGAGTCGACCAACTGAGGGACTGGCTATATCGAAGCCCGGTGCTCCATGCACAGGACATGACCAACCTCCCCGGGCAGGTGAGGGAACGCCTGCAGGCTCTCTGGCCTTTCGAAGTCGAGATCGAACAGTCGGCCGACGGGGGGCGAACCCGCAAGTGGCTGTTTCGGGCTCCGGATGGCGCGGCCATCGAAGCCGTTCTCATGGGCTATCCCCGCCGAGCGACCTTGTGCATCTCCAGCCAGGCGGGTTGTGCGCTCGGATGCACCTTCTGCGCAACCGGGCAATTCGGTTTCGAGCGGCACCTGGAGGCCGGTGAGATCGTCGCCCAGGTCGCATATGCCCAGGCCTTCCTGCGCCAGATCGGGATGCCGGGGACACCCGACCATCTGACCAATATCGTCTTCATGGGAATGGGTGAGCCCCTGGCCAACTACGACCGGGTTAGGGAGGCGATCCGTCGCATCATCGAAGTGATGGGGATCTCGGCGAGGGCCCTAACCGTGTCCACGGTGGGGATTGTGCCGGGAATCAACCGGCTAGCCGATGAGCCCTGGCCGGTCTACCTCGCTATCAGCCTCCATGCGGCCGACGACGAACTGCGGAGCCGGCTGGTGCCGATCAACCGCAGATACCCGCTCGAGGCGCTCGAGGCAGCCGCAGCCGGTTACGTCGAGAAGAAGCGTCGCCGGCTGTCGATCGAGTGGACCATGATCGACGGCGTCAACGACACCCTGGATCAGGCCCGGAAATTGGCGCCGATCGCCAAGCGCCTCCGTGCCCACGTCAACCTGATCGCCCTCAATCCGACGCCCCTCACCGCGGACCAGGCCTCGCCGCGATCACAAATCGATGCTTTCGCGTCCGCCCTGAGGAATTCAGGTGTGAACGTCACGATCCGGGACACGAGAGGCCGGGAAATC
The DNA here is from genome assembly GCA_963789135.1 of uncultured Acidobacteriota bacterium. Taxonomy (GTDB): domain Bacteria; phylum Actinomycetota; class Acidimicrobiia; order Spongiisociales; family ZC4RG35; genus JALYNX01. The sequence continues at coordinate 523,625 of CAWBJJ010000002.1, read as the reverse complement.
GACGCAGCATGTGGCCAGCTCCGAGTTTTTTCTGGCAAACCCGGCCTCCGGGGTTAGGCTTCATTTTCGCGGAGTGGTTTCAGGGGCTGAAGGAGCTGAGCCTTCATGCCGGTCGATCGTCGTGCCCGTGCTGTCGCAATTGCCACGGGTCTCATCCTCGTAATATCGATTTTCTCCGTTGATTACACGGTGAAACCGGGCGATACCCTGAGCGAGATAGCCCGTGACCACGACGCCTCCCTTGCCGATATCGTCGCCGCCAACAAGATCAAGAACCCCGATCTCATCCACCCCGGCCAGGTCCTGTTCATCCCCGCCAAGGACGTCATCCACACGGTTGCCAAAGGTGAATCCCTGTATCGAATCGCGTCGAAGTACGGGACCGGCGCCGGAGCCCTGGCCAAGGCGAACAAGCTCTCCAATCCCAATCTGATCTTCCCCGGTCAAAAGCTGGTCATCCCCGGCGGTGGGGGCAGTGGCGGTTCCCGCGGCTCGGGCGGGGATTCCGGCAGTTCGGGCGCCTCTGGCAGCCAGGGAAGCGGCAAGTACACGCGCTCCGGGCGCTTCCACGTCGTCGAGCGGGGACAATCCTTGGAGTCGATCGCCGACCTCTACAAAGGCGTGAGTGTCGATGACCTCGTTGCCGCCAATGGGATCACGAACGGTCGGGTCTACACCGGGACCCGGCTCTACCTCGACGGCCCTGCTTTCGTCGCCAAGGGATCGGGGGGTGGCTCGGGCAGTTACACAGTGCAACGCGGCGACCGCCTCGTCGACATCGCGGCGAAGTACGGCACCTCGGTCGGCAAGCTCGCCTCCAACAACGGGATTGGCAACGTCAACCTGATCCGATCGGGCCAGAAGCTGACGGTGCCCGGAGGTGGCAGCAGCTGGGTATGCCCCGTGGCCGACGCCAGCTTCTTCAACGACTGGGGCTTCCCTCGTGACGGAGGGTCCCGCTATCACGAAGGCAACGACCTCTTCGCCGCCAATCGGGCCGAGATCCGCGCCCCGGTGTCCGGCACGGTCAAGTTCAAGACCGGGACCCTCGGTGGCAAGCAGTTCAACCTCACCGGCAGCGACGGTGTGGAGTACGTCGGGAGCCATCTCGACGAGACCGGAAAGGGCGGGAAGGTGAGTGCAGGCGACGTGATCGGTTACGTCGGCACCACGGGCAACGCCGAAGGTACCCACCCCCATCTTCACTTCGGGATGAACGTCGGTGGGCTGACGGTCAACCCCTATCCCACTCTGGTCGCCAACGGATGCAACTAGCCGCTCAACCCGGCCGATCGAGCTCGAAGCGATCGCGGGTAGTGACGTAGCCGCTGCCGGCGAGCCTGCCTATCGCCTGGATCGCGTCGGGAAGAATTCGGGTCCCGTCGAGAGCGTCCTCACGGACGTGAATCATCACCACCTCGCCGAGAACGATCCTCGTACCTTCGGCGCGCTCGACCTCGATGACCTCGATCACCCGGCACTCGAGGTTGGCCGGCGACTCCGCGACCATCGGCGCGTCCACCGCCACCCCGAGCACCGGGGTGAGCCCGGCGATGGCGAACTCGTCCTCGTCGGGGCCATAGCTCGCCGAGGTCAGGCTCATGGCCGGCGCCAGCTCCTCCGACACGACGTTGACGGTGAATACCCCGGACTCTTCCGCATTGGTCGCCGAGTCCTTCGGTCGGTCTCGGTGTCTGCCAGCAGAGAAGAGCACTACCGGCGGGTCGCCCGACACGGCATTGAAGAACGAGAACGGCGCCAGGTTGAAGCTGCCGTCGCTCCGTCGGGTGCCGATCCAGCCGATGGGCCGCGGGATCACCAGGCCTGACAGGAGCTTGTAGCTGTCGTTGGGCTCGGCTGTCGCCAGGTCGAATGACCTCTTGATCAAGCCATCGCCTCACGGAGGTGGTCGAGCCGGATCGCGCCGGCTTCCAGCATCCGTCGATGGAATTCCTTCCGATCGAAGGCGTCGCCCAGCCGGGCCATGGTGTCATCCCGAATATCGAGGATCTCTCTCTCCCCGACCTTGTATGAGATCGCCTGCCCGTACCACCCGAGGTAGCGCTTCACCTCCGACTCGGCCATGTCACGGGCCTGGTAGCCGATCTTCTCGATGTAGTCGACCGCCGGCCCGTAACTCCACGTTTCGCCTGCGTGCAATGGTGCGTCTTCAGGTATCGCCAGCCCGAGCTGTACCCCGATGTCGAGGACGACCCGGACCGACCGGAAGAGCTGGCTGGCGATCAGTCCGAGCCGGTACTCGGGCTTCTCGAAGTAGCCGAGCTCGTCCATGAGTCTCTCCGCATACAGGGCCCAGCCCTCACCGGCTCCGGAGTACCAGATGAACATGCGTTGGAACCGTGAGATGCGCTCCCTGTTGATCTGGGCGATCCCGACCTGGAGATGGTGTCCGGGGAACCCCTCGTGATAGGCGGTGGTGACTTCGCCCCAGTACGGGATCCTGACCCGCTCCCCGGGGGCGTACCAGATAGAGCCGGGACGGGAAAAGTCCTCGGAGGGTCCGTGATACCAGGCCCCGAGACTGCCTCCCGGTGGTGCGATGTTGACGGTGACCGTCCTCAATTGCGCCGGCACGTCGAAATGGGTCCCATTCAGCTGACTGACGGCCGTGTCCTGAATCCCCTGCACGAATTCGGCGAAAGAGGCATGGTCCTCCGAGGAGCGCTCGGGGTCGGTGTCGAGGAGCTCGATGACCTCCTCGATGGACATGCTGTCGTCGATGGCTGCAGCCGTGGCCTGCATCTCGGCGCGAAGCCTGTGGACCTCGGACCACCCCCACTCGTAGGTCTCGTGAGGATCGATGATGAGGCCCAAGTAGTTGTCGGCAGCGGCGATGTAGCGCTCTTCGCCGATCGCGTCTTCGGGAGTGGCGCGGGGGAGGTACTCGGTCTCGAGCCAGTCACCGAAGTCGGAGCAGGCTGCCCGAGCCGCGTCCACAGCTGCTCGCAGGCGCTCAGGGTCGCCACCCCTCTTCGATGCCTCGCCGGGGAAGTCGACGAATCGTGAATCGGTGGCCGCGGCCGCTCGTACCTGCTCGAGCAGCGCTTCAACCTGGCGTCGGGCCGCGGTGATCCCTTCGTCGAGACCGACGGAAAGGGACTGCCTGTAGCCATCGACCGGTTGGGCGAGGGTTTCGAGTCGGACCGCGATGTTCGACCAGGCCTCGGCTCCTTCCTTGGGCATGACGTCGAAGGTGTCGCGGAGCCGCTGGAAGGGGCTGTAGACGTGATTGATGTCGTACTTCCACTTGCCCTCCTCGTACAGCGCGACCTTCTTCTCCGCCCACCCTGAGAGCACCTTTGCCGCCGTCGCCTGCAGGGCATCCACCTCGCCCAGGTGCGGGGCGAGCTCTTCGATCATGGCACGTGCCACGTGGGCGCGAGCGGCCTCGCCGAGGGGCGAGAGGTCGTCCCAGAGGTGGTCTCTCCCGGCCACTCCGACCGTAGTTGCGTCGATTGGCGTCAGATCGGCCCACTGGTCGGTCAAGCGGTCCGAGATCTCGAATGGTGTGCTCATGGTCTCCTTGCCGGCCGGCGGCTGAGGGTATACCGCCATCGAGATGGGTCGGATACGCTCGCCGCGTGGGCGACCTGATCCCGGTGCGCGAGGACGAGGGGTTCGACCTCGATCGCCTGGTCGGCTGGATCGAGGGCGTGCCCGGGTTGCCCGCTGGCACCCCGCAGGTCGAGCAGTACGCCGGAGGCAAGGCCAACCTCACCTACCTGCTCTCCTTCCCCGACGGGCACCGAACTTGTTTTGAGGCGCCCACCTCTGGGCCCGGTGGCGCCGGGAGCGCACGACATGGCCCGCGAGTACAAGGTGTTGTCCCGGCTCTGGCAGGCCTTTCCCAAAGCGCCCCGAGCGATCGCTTTCGAGGATTCCGGATCCCCGATTGGCTCCCCGTTCTTCCTCATGGAGAAACGGGAAGGCGTCGTGGTGCGTGGGGAGATCCCGGAGATGTTCGGTGGTGGCAACGACACGGAGAGCAACCGCGCGCTCTCCGAGGTTGTGATCGACACCCTCGCTGAGTTCCACGCCGTGGACCCTGCCGATTGCGGGCTCGGTGACCTGGGGCATCCCGAGGACTTCTTGCAACGCCAGGTCGGGGGCTGGTCGGAGCGCTGGGAGCACGCTCGAGACGAGGTGAACCCGGTCGCCGAGGAGGTCGGCCGATGGCTAACCGAGAATCTGCCTGTTTCGACCGAGGTCAGCCTGCTCCACAACGATTGGCGGCTGGACAACATGGCGGTCGCGGCGGACGATCCCGGCACCGCAGTGGCGGTCTACGACTGGGACATGGCAACCCGCGGCGACCCTCTGGCCGACCTGGGGACCCTGATGGCGTCGTGGTATGAGGGTGCTGAGGAGGTATCCGCGCTGAGCCCCATGCCCACACACGTCGATGGCTGGCTCGACCGCCGGGCAGCCCTGGACCTCTATGGGGAGCGGTCGGGCCGCGACCTCTCGGAGGTCGACTGGTACGTCGTCTTCGGGACCTGGAAGCTGGCAATCGTCCTCCAGCAGATCTTCATCCGCTGGCGGCGGGGTCAGACCCGCGACGACCGGTTCGAGGAGTTGGGTGAAGGAGCCCGCGCCCTTTTCCGCCTCGCCGCGTCCCGGCGCCCCTGAGGTCCGGCGCCTCTAGTAGAGGAACATCGGCTTGCCGAGCACGTGCCGCACCTTGGGGCGGTAAGCCTCGACGTCGTACAACTCGTCGACATCCACCCGCTTCACACCCTCCTTGGTCACGGCGATGGGGACGTCGGTGTAGGTCCCGCCCCGCAAGGCCACCATCCGACCGTGGCTGCCCTCCATCGCCAGGTCCGAGGCCATCACCGCGTAGTTGGTGGCGACCATCAGATCCAGGGAGTCGGGTGCGCCGGAGCGCATCAGGTAGCCGACCTGCTGGTAGAGGATGCCCTCGCCGGTCCGCTCCTTGAGGAGCTCACCGGTGAGAGCGCCGATGCCGCCGAGTTTGCGATGCCCGTATGCGTCGGCGTCCCCGCTGAGCAGGATCTCACCTTCCATCGGGTGGGCGCCTTCGGAGATGGTCATCATGGCGTAGTTCGACGGGTTGGCCGCCTGGTCGGACTTGAGGAGCCCAGCCAATTTGTCCACGTCGAAGGGGACCTCGGAGATGATGGCCCGGTCGACACCCGACAGATAGGCCGTGATCAGTGAGGTCTCCCCGCTGTAGCGGCCGAAGAGCTCGACCACCGCCACCCGCTCATGCGATCCGGCGGCGGTGCGGAGACTATGGATGAACTGCACTCCCCGGCTCACTGCGGTCGAGAAGCCGATGCAATAGTCGGTCCCGTGGACGTCGTTGTCCATGGTCTTGGGTATCGCGATGACGGGGACCCCTTCCTCGTGGAGGCGGAGCCCATAGGACAGGGTGTCGTCGCCCCCGATCGGGATCAGAGTGTCGATCTTGTGTGCTTCGAGCGTGCGCAGCACATGAGGGGTGATGTCGTGGGGCCCATCGCCGGTGAACTCCCCGCTCAGGTAGTCAGGCATCTCCGATGAGCGGACCTTGGCCGGATTCGTCCGGGAACTGTGAAGGAAGGTGCCCCCGGTGCGGTCGATGGTGCGAACCGTGCCCGGATCGAGCGGTATCAGGTTGGCCTCACCACTCGCCGGGTCATCGGCGTTGGTCTCCGCAAGCCCGCCCCACCCCCGGCGCACTCCAACCACTTCATGGCCCTCCGCGGCAACACGGTTGACGACCGCCTTGATGCACGCGTTGAGCCCTGGGACATCTCCCCCGCCCGTGAGAATTCCGATCCGCATTCCTCTACTCCTCGACCTGATCTGGCGAGCGGCGATGGTAACGACAGAGGTCGAGCGACAGTCAATGCCATTCAGCAGGCAAAATCCGCTCGGTGACCGACCTTCTCGATACTCGCGCCCTGAACCGAGCCACCCTGGCCCGCCAGCATCTGCTGGAGCGAACCACCGGGTCGGTCCCCGAGATGATCGAGCACCTGGTGGGAATGCAGTGCCAGAACCCGCTCGACCCTTACTACGGGTTGTGGGCCCGCCTGGTCGACTTCGATCCCGAGGACCTCTCGGGCATGATCGCCGAGAGGCGGGCGGTGAGGACAGCCTTCCTGCGGGCGACCATCCACCTCGTCACCTCGGACGACCTGCTGGAAATCGACGCAACGGTGAGACCGGTCTCACGAAGGGTCTTCGCCTCAACGAGCTTCGCCCGGGCGGTGAAGGGGATGGACCTCGAGCAGGTGCTGTCCGTCGGACGGGCCTCGATGGAGGAGAAGCCCCGGTCCCGCGCCGAGCTGTCGCAACTCCTCGCGGCCGAATGGCCGGACCGCGACCCGCAATCGATGGCGCAGGCAGTCAGCTACAACCTCCCGCTGATCCAGGTCCCCCCGCGCGGACTGTGGGGTCAGAAGGGCAACGCGATCTGGACCACCGTCGAGAACTGGCTGGGGCGGGCACTCGATTCGAGACCGGACCCGCGGCTACTCGCTCTCCGATACCTTGCCGCCTTTGGGCCGGCGTCAGTCAGCGACATGCGGATCTGGTCCGGCATCACCGGCCTCAACGAAGCCTTCGAGCGGCTGAGGCCCGATCTCCGTGCCTTTCGGGATGAACAGGGCCGGGAATTGCTGGACCTTCCCGAGGCTCCTCGCCCCGAGTCCGGCACACCCGCGCCACCCCGGTTCCTTCCCGAATACGACAACGTCCTCCTTGGCCACGCCGACCGGTCTCGGGTCATCCCCGCCGACGCCCGCCCCCCGGGCTGGGCGGGCAACGTCCTCCACGATGGGTTCCTGGTGGGAAGCTGGAAGGTGGCCCGGACCAAGTCCGAGGCGCGGATCACTGTGACCACGTTTGGATCGATGACCAAGAGGGTTGTCGCAGAGGTCAGCGACGAAGCTGCTCGGCTGCTGGGAGCATCGGACCCGGGGCTGAGCCACGATGTGGAAGTCCGGCGGGCAAGCTGAAATATCGCAGTACTTTGGAGCAGGCATGCCTGAGGGACAACTACCGGTCGGAACCGTCAGCTTCGTGTTCACGGACATCGAAGGCTCGACCCGGCTCCTCCAGGACATGGGCGAGGACTTCCGCCCGGTGTTGGAACGGCACAACGAGATCGTGCTCGACATCGCGGCGGCGAACCGCGGGGTGATGGTCAAGAACGAGGGGGACGGGTTCTTCCTCTCCTTCCAATCCGCTGTGGACTCGGTGCTCGCCGCAGTCGAGATCCAGCGGTCCCTGGCCATCGAGCCCTGGCCGACACCCCGCCCGATCCGGGTGAGGATCGGAATCCACACCGGAGAGGGCCGCCTCGGCGGGTCCGACTACGTCGGGATCGACGTGCATCGCGCCTCCCGCATCGGAGAGTGCGGTCATGGGGGGCAGATACTCCTGTCTGAGACCACCACCCGGCTGACCGAGTACGCCCTGCCCGCCGGCGCCAGCATCTCCAACCTCGGCAACCACAGGCTCAAAGACCTGACTCATGAAGAACACCTCTATCAGCTGACGATCGAAGGGCTGCAGAAGGATTTCCCGCCGCTCCGCACCATGTCGGGCATGCAAGGGAACCTGCCCCGCCGAGACCTCGAGTTGATCGGTCGGGTCGAAGAGCAGCGCATCGTCGGCGACGCGCTCAATGAGCACCGGCTGGTCACCGTCACCGGCCCCGCAGGGGTCGGCAAGACCAGCCTCGCCCTGAAGGTCGCTGCCGACCAGTCCGATTCCTTTGCCGATGGCGTCTGGTTCGTCGAGGTCTCCCGGGTCGCCGATGAGACGCTGCTTGCGGCGAGCATCGCCCGCCAGCTCCATATAACCGAGAGCCCCAACCAGGCACTGGTCGAGACCCTGGCGTCGCGCCTGGCCCGGGCCCGCTCTCTGCTGGTCCTCGACGGCTGCGAGCACCTAATCGATGCGGTGGCAAAGCTGACCGACTACCTGCTCGAAGAGACTTCCGAACTTTGCATCCTCGCGACGAGCCGGGAGCTGCTGTCGATTCGCGACGAGCACCTGGTGCACGTCGGCCCTCTTCCCATCCCCGGGCCTGGGCTCCGGTCGGTTCACGAGATCGCTTCCTTCGACGCAGTAGCCCTGTTCCTCGACCGAGCACGGCTGGTGGTGCCCGGATTCGACCTCGATCCCCAGAATGCGGCGCTGGTCGCCGAGGTCTGCCGTCGACTGGACGGGATCCCTCTAGCCATCGAGCTTGCGGCAGCACGACTCAAGGTCCTGTCCGTCGCCCAATTGGTGCAGCGCCTCGATCAACAATTCGCCCTTCTCTCCGGCACCCTGCGCGACATGCCGCCACACCAGCAGACCCTCGAGACCACCCTGGACTGGAGCTACGACTTCCTCTCTGGTGCCGAGCGACTCCTCTTCAAGAGGCTCTCGATCTTCTCGGGTGGGTTCACTCTCGAAGCGGCCGAGCAGGTTTGCTCGGGTGGCGAGGTCGTCCGTGAGCATGTCGTGAGCCTCCTCGGAAGGCTGGTCGAAACCTCGTTGGTCATGACGACGGACGGCAACAAGGAGCGATACCGCCTCCTGGAGCCGATCACCCACTATGCGCGGATGCGCCTCGATGCCGAGGGGCGCAACGATGCCCTGCGCGACCTCCACGCCCATTTCTACATCGACATGGCCGAGACGGCTGCCCCTCAGCTCCAGGGCAGGGAACAGACCACGGCGACCGCGCGCCTCGAGCTGGAGCAGTACAACATGCGCGCAGCCTTGGACTGGCTCTACCAATCCGGTGACTACGAGGGAGCGCTCGCCCTGGCCGGCGCACTTTGCTGGTTCTGGGTCATCAGGCGCGATGTCTCCGAGGGAACGGACTGGGTGGAAAAGACCCTGACAAAACGAGAGGGTTTGCCCCCGATCATCGTGGCCAGGGCCCTGCATGGCGCAGGTCTCCTCGCCATACGGCGCCTGGACCTAGAGAGGGCCAAGAGCGCTCTGAGCGAGGGCCTGGATATATACGGGCAGCTCGACGACGGTCGCGGCAAGGCGAGGCAGACCTACCTGCTCGGAGTCCTCGCATGGTTCGAAGACGACCTAGACGAAGGACAGAAGTTGATCGGCGAGGCCGAGGCCCTGAGCCGGGAGCACGGTGAGGATTGGGCTCTGGCCTGGTCACTCGCCGTGAACGGCACCATGGCCCGACTCCGGGGCGACCTCGCCGAGGCCCGCCGCAAGATGATCGAAAGCCACCAGGTGTTCCTGGACCAGATGGGTGCGCTGGATATCGGCTGGTCCTTGCTCAGGCTGGGCGCTCTGGCGAGGGACGAGGGCCGCTACGCCGAGGCCGAAGAGCGATACACGGCGGGCCGGAGCCTGCTGTTCAACGCGGGAGACAACCTTGGGCTGGCACACGCCGATGCCGGGCTCGGAGCCATGGCTTGGCTGGGCGGCGACCACGAGCACGCCCTGGATCTCTACAGATCGGTTCTCGAGGGCTTCAGCCTCTCCGAGGAGGCCTCGAACAACCTCTTCGAGCTGAAGACGATGATCCAGGGCAACCCCTCGACGGCCGAGCTCCAGTTGATCGTCGAAGCGAACCGGGGCCGGGCGCGCTTGGTCGAAGGCCAGGCCGGCGTGCGTGCCGCCCTCGCCGAGTACCTCTATCACGTCGGCAAGACCGCCTATCGCCATGGGGAGGTCGAGAGATGTCGCGACGCGCTCGCCGAGAGCCTCACACTGAGCTCGACCGCCGGTGACATGCGGGGGGTCGCCATCGCCGTGGCCGGGCTCGCGGTTTGCGCCCATGACGTCGGCGAGAACGAAGCGGCGGCACGGCTCTTCGGGATGGCCGAATGGATCGCCACTTCGAACCGTGTCGCGATCTGGCCCCCTCCTGAAGACGCCGACTACGCCCAGAAAGTGGCTGCCGTCCGGGAAGTTCTGGGACCCGTATTCGCCCGCGCCACCATGGAAGGTGAGTCACTCAGCGTGGAGGCAGCGCTGGACCTGGTTCGGGCAGAGGTTTCCGTTCAGTAGTCGATCCCGCGCCGGGCCATGACTCCCCTATCGAAGGCGTGCTTCACCTTCTTCATCTCGGTCACGGTGTCTGCCGCCTCGATCAACCGATCCGGGGCATCGCGCCCGGTCAGGATCAGGTTGACCCGCTCCGGTCGCGCGCCAATGACTCCGAGCACCTCACCGAGGTCGATCCACCCCCAATTGATCGGATACGTGATCTCATCGAGGACCAGGAGGTCGTATTCCCCGGATTCAATCCGCTGCCTGGCCTCTTTCCACCCTTCGTGGGCGATGGCTTCGGACTCCTCCATGTCGGGCGAGTCCCAGGTGAAGCCATCACCCAGCACCCACCATTCCATGCCGAGGCGGCGCCCGATCTCCTCTTCGCCCACCCGCCATTCCCCCGACTTGAGGAACTGGATGATCCCGACTTTCCAGCCCCGTGCCACGGCCCGCATCGCGGTGCCGAAGGCGGCTGTCGACTTGCCCTTGCCGTCCCCGGTGTTGACCAGGACCAGCGAAGGCTCGCGCAGCGTCGCCCGGGCCGGGGCTTCGGTGGGTGGCACCGCGGGCTCAGACACGCTTGCCCCGGGTTGGGATCACCGTCGGGCCATCTCCGTTGAGCAGCACGCGAAGCCCTTCGCCGTAGTGCGCATGCAGGTTGGCCTCGGTGAGCACATCGGCCGGGACACCGTCAGCGGCCACTTCGCCTGCGGAGAGCAACACCAGCCGGTCGGCGAATCTGCCGGCAAGCGTCAGGTCGTGGATCGCCGTCACCACGGTGAGGCCGTCGTGTTTGCGCAGGGCGTCGATGATCTCGAGCACATCCACCGAATGCCCGATATCGAGGTTCGAGGTCGGCTCGTCGAGAAGTAGCACAGGCGCCTCCTGTGCGAGCGCCCGTGCCAGGACGGCACGCTGGGCCTCGCCACCGGAGAGGGTACCCAGCGCCCGAGCCGACAACTCGACCAGGTCGAGGCGATCGAGAGCCCGGGAGACGGACTCCATGTCGCGTGGCTGCTCGGAACCGAACCGGCCCAGGTGAGGCGTCCTTCCCAGAAGCACGTAGTCGGCGACGGTCATCTCCTCGGGAAGGCGTGGGCGCTGCGGCATCCAGGCGATGTCGAGGCCGGGCCTGGGGTCGAGGTGCCCCACGTTGACGGTGCCCTGATGGTCGACGACACCGATTGCGGTCTTGAGGAGTGTGGACTTCCCGGCTCCATTGGGCCCGATCAGGCCGACCCACTCCCCGTCGTCCACCGTCAGGGAGATCGATTTGAGCACGGCCTTGCCTCCAAAGGCAACGGATACTTCGAGCCAGCCGATCATTCGCTGCCCCGGACCGAGCGCAGCACGAGCACGAAGAAAGGAGCCCCCAGGAACGCGGTGAGAACTCCTATGGGGAGTTCCCCCGGCGATATCAGCGTCCGGGCGCCCAGGTCGGCCAGGATCAGGAACGAGGCCCCGTACAACAATGAGAGCGGGATGATGACCCGATAGCTCCACCCGGTGAGAAGTCTGATGGTGTGGGGGACGATGATCCCGACGAACCCGATCAACCCGCTCACCGATACCGCGGCCGCCGTGGCCAGAGTTGCGGCGAGCACGACGATCAGCCGGACTCTCCCCACGTCGACGCCCAACCCCGCCGCTTCCTCGTCCCCAACTGCGAGGACATCCAACAATCTCCTGCAAAGGACCAGCACCGTCGCTGAAACGATCGCATATGGGAGCAGGACCCCGACCTCACCCCATCCCACGGTCACCAGGCGGCCCAAGATCCAGGAGTACACCTCGCGGAGGGTGTCGAAGTCCCTCTGCAGGAGATAGGTCTGGATCGCCGTGGCGAAAGCAGCTACCGCCACCCCGGCGAGGACCAGCGACGTGATGCTCCGCCCGCCGGCAGTCCGGCCCACCGCATACGTGACCACGACGGCGGCCAGTCCGCCGACGAAGGCCACCGGTGGGATCAACGCCGAACCTGCCCCGGCACCGATCACGAACGTGGCCCCGAGGCCCGCACCTGCGGCCACCCCAAGTAGGTAGGGGTCGGCCAGAGGGTTGCGAAAGACCCCCTGATAGCCGGCGCCGGCGACAGCGAGTACCGCGCCAACGATCCCTCCCATCACTACTCGGGGCAATCGCAGCTCGAACAGCAGCCGCTCCTCGATATTGGTGAGACCATGATCGACATCGACGAAGGGCAGGCGATCGAGCAGGGCAAGGAGTGAGCGCCCGGGCTCGATACGGACCGAACCGATCAAGACCGCGGCGGTGACCACGAGCACGAGCACGGCGATGGCGACGAGCCACCTCCGTGCTCCGATCCTGGCGGGCGCAATCTCGACATTCGGGCCGGCGAGGCTCAAGCGGCCGGAATCAACTCCGTTGCCGCATCGGCGATGGATTGCAGCAACTCCACAACGCGCGGCCCCCAGTTCGAGGCCAGGTACTCGTCCAGCACCGCCACGGCACCAGCCTGGACCGCCGTCATCTCCGCCCATCCCGGCCGTTCAGACAATGATTCCGGAGTGACTCCCATGCTGGAATCAGCGAGGAAGATCAGGTCGGGATCAGAGGAGACGATGTACTCAGATGCCAATTGCGGGAAGCCGATCCCATCGGGATCTGCCTCATCGGCGATGTTCTCCATCCCGAGCAAGGCGTAGACCTGGCCCAGGAAGCTCGACGACGATGCCGAGTAAAAGGTGGGGTCCACCTCGTGATAGAAGCTGGTCCCCTGGGGCACCGAGGTGTCGGCAAGGATCGCATCGATCCCAACCTGCATCTCGCTGACCACCTCGGCAGCCTCCCCGATGTGCCCTGTGGCCGCGCCCAGCGTCTCCAATTGGGCGTAGGAGTCATCGAGACTCCCGGCGGTGCCCAACAAGAGGGTGGGCACCTCCACGGCGGCCAGACCGCTCACCAGGTCGCCGGGATCGAACGAGATCACGACCAAATCGGGTCCGTACTCGAGTATCGCCTCGATATTGGGCGTGAACCCGGAGAGGTCGGTCACCGGAGCCTCCTCGGGGTACACCGAGAATTCGTCAACGGCCACAACCTGACCGCCGGCACCGATGGCAAAGAGCATCTCTGTGCCGGTCGATGAGAGGGAGACAATGCTCTGTGGTTGCTCCTCGAGGGTCACCTCACCGTTGCCATCGGCAACTGTGACCGGGAATCCGGCCGACTCCGTGGTGGTCGTCTCTGGCACTGTCGTGGTTGCCTCGGCGACCGTGGTGTCGGTGGCCGCGGTGGTGGAAGTGTCCCCACCCTCCCCCGAGCCGCAGCCGGCGAGTGCCAGCAAGAGCGCTATAAGGAGCGCAGTCCTTCGCATATGAAACATCCTCCGTTTCGGAGGATGAAGAGTCCGGTGGCTTCCCTGAGCACACGAGTCGTCTTCATCCGAGACTTTCTACGTGGCCCTGGCGCAGGCGACCTGGCTCGTCCCCTGACGGGGCTTCACAGTTGCGGGACAGCACCGGGATCCAACCGGCTTCGCTGCCTCCAAGGCGCCCGACGCGAGCGACGGGCCCGGCGAGCATAGCCGGGCCCGTCACTCGGGGGCTCTTGCAGGAAGAATCAGCCCTGGTCGGCGGGACGCTCGTCGAGAGTGACCGTGAGTGTGACCTCCCCGCCATCGCGCACAACGATCACGTCGACCGTGGTGCCCGGGCGGTGCGACCTGACCTGAGCGGCGAGATCCTCGATGCCCTGGACGGAGACACCGTCGATGGAGATGACGAGGTCGCCGACTTCGACACCCGCCTCGTCGGCGGCGCTGTTGGCGGCTCACGTCGGAAATCAGGGCGCCGGCCTGCCCCGACTCCACGTCACTGCCGGTAACCCCGAGCAATGCAAACCCGAGGCTTTCGCCATTGACCACCCGATCGGCGAGGTCGGCGGCGACATCGATCGGCACCGCGAAGCCAACGCCATCGTTGGCGCCCGACATCGAGAAGATCGAGACGTTGATTCCAAGCACCCGCCCCTCGCGGTCGACTAGAGCGCCACCCGAGTTGCCCGGATTGATCGCGGCGTCGGTCTGCAGGAGTGCGTTGCCATCGACCGGCTGGTCGACGGCGGAAATGATGCCCGAGGTGACGGTTCCTTGGAGCCCCCAGGGGCTGCCGACTGCGATCGCCATCTGCCCGACCCGTGCCTGCTCGTCGAGGGCGAGCTCGGCGGCCGGGAGCCCGGTGCGATCGACCTGGACCACGGCCACGTCGGCGCCCGAGGTGCCTCCGAGCACGGTCCCGGACACTTCCTCACCGTCTTCGAAACGAACGGTCACCGTGTCGGCTCCAGCAACGACGTGGGCTGCGGTCAGAATCAGGCCGTTCGAGTCGTAAATGACGCCCGACCCGACGCCTCCGCCGGACTGAATCTGGACGACCGAGGGAACGATGACCGCGGCCGCGTCGGCGACCGGCTCTTCGCCGGCAACGATGGGTGCGGCGTCATCATCACTGCTCTCGGCGGACGCGGCAGGGGTTTCGCCTTCATCACTTCCGTCTTGCGCCATCACGAAATAGGTGACACCCGACGATGCGAGCACGAGAAGTAGCGCAGCCAGGGCCGCGACCCACCTATGCGACTTGGGAGCCGCAGCAACAGGGACAACCGGGGCTGCAGAGACCGGTGGCTCCGAGGGCTTGGAAGCGAGCTCGGTGGGATCCTCGGCGACCGGGCTCTGCTCAGGGGCGCCCTCATCGAGCGGGCGGTCCTCAGGGGCGCCCGGATCGAGGGTGGGAATCTGGTGGGTGGTCTCTTGCTCGCTCATTTCCTCAAAGCTGGTTGGTTATCAGACCCAAACGTATCCGCTGACCGATAAACGACCCCTAAAGGCGCACTAAGTGCCAGGTAAAGGCGAGTGGCCGGGTGGATCGCCGGCGCTTTCGTCGGTCGGGAGCCAGACCACCATGGTCGTCCCCCTGCCCCCGGGACCGAGGAATGACGACAGACGCCCCCCGTGCGCCTCGGCGATCTGGGTGGCGATCGACAACCCGAGGCCTATCCGGCCGCTTTCGGGCACCTCGGGCAGGCCGGGCCCCCGGTCCTGGACCGCCATCCATGCCCAGTGGGCCTCGACCCCGGATCCGAGGGTGATGACCGAACCCGGATCGGATGCGCTGAGAGCATTGTCGAGAAGGTTGGAGAGCGCCCGGTCGAGGGTCACCTCGACTCCTTCGACGATGGCCGGCCCGACATGGGCCGCGAGAGTCACCTGGTTAGCACTGGCGACGTTTTCGTATTCGGCGGCCTTGGCGCCGACCAGGCCCCCAAGGTCGAGGGTGACCGCCTGCGCCTTGCCGGTTTGAAGGCGGGCAGCGGCGAGGAGCGCCTCGATCATCGCCGACATCCTCTCGACATTGCGCTGGATCACCCCCCCGACCTCTTTCCACTCGTCGATGGTCGCTTCGTCGTCAGCCGCCACCACGTCGACATTGGATCGGATGACAGCCAGTGGAGTTCGGAGGTCGTGACTGGTGTCGGCGAGGAACCGGCGCTGGCTGGAGAAGGCCCGGTCCAAGCGCTCGAGCATCCCATCGAAGGTGTTGGCCAGGCGGGTGAGCTCGTCGTCGGGGCCTTGCCAGGCGATACGCCGGCTCAGGTCCGACGCCTGTATTTCGCGGGCGACTTCGGTGATCTCATCGATCGGCTTCAGGACGCGACCCGACATGACCCATCCCACGACGATGCTCAGCAGGAAGAGGACGATGAGGGAGACGATGGTGTAGCGAGCCAACTCGTTGAGGACGTACTCGTTGAAGAGGGATTCGAGGGTGCGCAACTCCCGCTCCTCGATGGTGGGCACGAATCTCTGGACACCGTCGATGACTACCGGCTCGCCGCGCACGACGATCCGGGTGATGGTTTGAGCACTCAGAGCGCGCCGCGCTGCGAAGTAGACCAATCCCAACAGGGCCCCTCCCAGTCCGAAGACCACAGCCGAGTATTGGACCGACAGCCGGAACCGGATCGAGCGCCAGCCTGACATCAGTCCACTAACCGATAGCCGCGCCCGGAGACGGTCTGGATCACCGGTGGCTCACCAAGCTTCTTCCGCAGGTTGCTGACCGTCACCCGGACCACATTCGTCATAGGGTCGGCCATCTCGTCCCAAACGTGCTCCAGGAGGTGCTCCTGGCTGAGGACCTCGCCGGCATGGGCCATGAAGTAATGGAGCAGGGAGAACTCCTTGGCGGTCAACTCGAGCGGCAAACCGCTGCGGCTCGCCTCGAAGCGGGAAGGGTCCATGCGCAGCGAGCCGACCTCGATCACCGGCCCCACTTCGTCGTCGCGGCGGAGCAGAGCTCGGACCCTGGCCGACAGCTCGGCGAAGGCAAACGGCTTGACCAGATAGTCGTCGGCACCGGAGTCCAGGCCGGCGACGCGGTCCTCGACCGCGTCACGGGCGGTGAGCATGAGTATGCGCGGCTGGACACCCTCGAATGTGGGGAGCTCGCCGCTCACCAGCTTGGTGCAAAGCGCGAGCCCGGACCCGTCAGGGAGGTTCCAGTCGAGGCACACCAGGTCGTAGCCGCCGGTTCGCAGCTTGATATCGGCATCACCGACGGTCAGGGCCACGTCGACTGCGTGGCCATCACGACGTAGCCCTCTCGCGACGGCATTCGCCAGATCTGGTTCATCCTCGACAACGAGAAGGCGCACTTCACTCCACGCTATGGGCGGACGGGTAAGGGATGGATAAAGGCCGAGCGGTGGAATCGGTCAGATCCGCGCTTCGGATTTTGCAACCAAATGCCGATGCAGTGGGTCGGAGTCTATTGAGATGATTGTCACATTCATCACCGAGGATCAAGAAGGGTTACACACGTACACCGGTCATGTCGTGTGTCGTGGCCCATCGACGATCGTGATGCTGCTCACCGAGCCATTCAGCCTCGCCGGGCGGTCAGTCCAGTTCCCGATGACAGCCGTCATCGAGGAAAAACTGATTTCGGTCTGATCGATCAAACTCATCGACGGCGGGCGGGCACTGCCTAGTCTGATCGCATGTTCCTCGAAGCAGGCACTTGGGAAGCACTTGCGGTCATCGGCGGCGTCGGAGCGATCGCCGGCCTGATCGGCGGCTTGTTCGCCGGCGCCGACAACGTCTTCGGTGCGATGCTGATGGGGGTCATCGGCGGCATCTCGTTGTCCACGGTGATGCGCATCGGCGGGGCGCCCGGCATCTACGTGGTGGGAGACGGCTTCTCCGTGGTGTGGGGCGCTGTCGGGGGCCTGCTCCTTGGTTACGTCGTCGGCAGGAACAACGGCTAGTCGCTGTCCTCTTCGACGCCGAGCGGTGTGATCTCGACCTCCCCGACTCTACGACCCTCCGTGCTCAAGACCTCCACCCTCCAGTTGCCGTCTTCGATGACGTCCCCGGCCTCGGGGAGGCGACCAAGTCGATCCATCACCAGGCCGCCGATGGTCTCGTACTCCCCTTCAGGCAGGCTGATCCCTAATCGGCCTAACTCATCTGGGCGAACGGTTCCCGCGGCCACCAGCTTGCCCTCCTTGTCGAACGACAAGCGCTGCTCCCGGGTGTCGTGCTCATCGGCGATCTCACCGACCAACTCCTCGGCGATGTCCTCGAGCGTGATGATCCCGGCAGTGCCCCCATGCTCGTCGACGACCACCGCGAGGTGACTGCGGGCCTTTCGCATCTCGGCAAGGACACTGCGAAGTGGCGCGGTCTCCGGGACCCCGAGTGCCTCCCGCACCGAGGTGGCCGGCAACGGCTGCTCCTGCTCCTCATCGCCGGTCGCGATCAGGTCTTTGACGTGGACGAACCCGATGACGTCATCGATGTCCCCACCGATCACCGGTATCCGTGAGAAGCCGGTTGCCAGCATCAGTTCTCGAACATCGGACACCGTCGCCGTTGCCGGCGCGGACCTGACATCTGGTCGGGGAACCATGACTGCCGAAGCATCGAGATCACCGAACACGATTGCCCCGCTGAGCAGACGGTGAGCGAAGTCTTGAATGACCCCCTCCTCCCGCCCGGTGCCAATGATGACAGCGAGGTCTTCGGCCGAATGTCCCACGTCCAATGCATCGGCGGGTGTCACACCGAACAACCGAAGCACGCCATTTGCAGCTCCGTTGAGCAAGGCGATCAGGGGGCGGAAAGCAATTATGAAACCCCGAAACGGCAGCGCAAGAGTTACCGCAGACCGCTCCGGATTGGTGATGGCGAAGTTCTTGGGGGCCATCTCACCGATGACCATGTGCAGGAAGACGACTATGAGCAGGGCAAGGATCAGAGATACGGCCCGCACGACGCTTTCGGACATGCCGGTGGCCCCGAAGAGGGTCTCCAGGCCGTGAGCCACAGCCGGCTCGGCCACGAAGCCGAGGACCAACGACGCCATCGTTATGCCCAGCTGCGCTGCCGCCAGGCTCAGGGAGAGCTGCCTGTTGAGCTCGATGGCCACTGTTGCCGACCGGGTCCGGACCTGCTCGAGCAAGTTGCGACGAGCGGTGATATATGCGAACTCGGCCGCGACGAAGAATCCGTTGGCCAGAAGGAGGAGCGCCATCCAGACCAGGGCTCCCCAGTTCACGAGCCGCCCGCCCTCGGTTTCGAGTCCCGGCCCACTCGCACCTGGTCGACTCTCTGACCATCCATGGCCAGGACCTCGAAGGTCGTCTCGCCGACCCTGATCACCTCTCCGGGGCGAGGAAACCGCCCCAGGTGCGCCACCAGGAACCCGCCCAGCGTCTCATAGCGGCCCTCGGGCCATTCGAAGCCGATCATCTCCTCCACTTCGTGACGGTGAAGCAACCCTGAGAGCACGTCCGAGCGCTCGAGTGCCGGCTCGGGAACAGGCTCGGCGTCGTACTCGTCTTCGATCTCGCCGAAGATCTCTTCGAGCAGGTCTTCGATGGTGACGATTCCGGCGGTGCCTCCGTACTCGTCCACCACGACCGCCATCCCCCGGCCCTCGGATTGCAACTCGCCCAGGAGGAACTCCAGAGTGCTCGTCTCGGGGATGAGGAGTGCCGGCTTGAGGATCTGGCCCACCGGCGTCATCGGGACTCGCGACTCCGGGACTGAGATGCTGTCCTTGACATGAACGATGCCCACGATGTCATCGAGGTCGTCGCCGTACACCGGGAACCGGGAGTGACCGGTGGCGACCGAAGTCCGTCGCAGCTCGGCGAGGGAGTCATGGCGGCTGAGTCCGATCACCGAAACCCTGGGCACCATGGCGTCGGCAGCCATCTTCTCCGTGAAGGTGATCGCCCTGGTCAGCAATTCCATCTCGTCGTCGTCGAGCCGACCTTCCTCCCCGGATGAGCGGATCATGAGCTCCAGCTCCTCCATGGACCGCACGCCCGCGAGCTCTTCGCGAGGCTCGATCCCGAAGCGCCGGACAGTCCAGTTGGCGGAGTTGTTGAGGAAAAGGATGAGCGGCCTGAGCACGCGGTTGATCACCTGCATCGGGATCGCGAATACGACAGCCGATCGATAGGGACGTGCAATCGCCAGGTTCTTTGGCACCAGCTCGCCGAAGACCATGTTCAGCCCGGTTGCCAGGACCAGAGCCACAGCAACGGAAATCGCCCGCGCCGTGGATGCCGAGATGAATTCGAGCCCAGCGATCCAGGGCTCGATCAAGGTGCCGATCGCGGGCTCGGCGATCGCACCCAGGGCCAGAGACGTGACCGTGATCCCGAGCTGGGCGCCCGACAGCTCGAAGGAGAGGTTCTTGAGCGACGCCAGAATTCGTCGCGCGGACCTGTCCCCGTTCGCGGCCCTGCGCTCGACGTTGCTGCGATCGACGGCGACGATCGAGAACTCACCGGCGACGAAGAACCCGGTGAGAAGCACCAGCACCAGGGCGGAGGCCAACCCGAGGTAGGTGCTTATTCGCTGACTCCGGGTGTCACGGGACCTTGAACTCTAAGAGATATGGAGCCGGCTTTACCGGGTCACCGTCATCCGACAGCGCCCGCCGTGATGATTCCCCGCCACCCCACCCGTCGGCAGGTCGCCGTCATCCGACGGCGCCCGCCTCCGCCATGTTGAGCTCGATCAGTCGATTCATCTCGACTGCATACTCCATGGGCAGTTCCTTGACGATGGGCTCGATGAAACCGGCGACGATCATCGAGGTCGCCTGGTCTTCGGTGAGGCCGCGGCTCATCAGATAGAAGAGTTGCTCCTCACCCACCTTGGACACTGTCGCCTCGTGGCCGATTTCGGCGTCGTTCTCCTCGATCTCCATGTACGGATAGGTGTCGGAGCGGCTGTTCTCGTCGAGGATCAGGGCGTCACAGCGAACGAAGCTCTTTGCGTTCTCGGCTCCGGGCTCGACGCGGACCAAACCGCGGTAGCCGGACCTTCCCCCGCCCTTGGCGATCGACTTGGAGACGATCGTCGAGGTGGTGTCCGGGGCGACGTGGACCATCTTGGCCCCAGCGTCCTGGTGTTGCCCTTCGCCGGCGAAGGCAATGGACAGCACCTCACCGTGGGCTCCGGGCTCCATGAGCCAGACCGCCGGATACTTCATCGTCAGGCGGGAGCCAAGATTTCCATCTACCCATTCCATCGTGGCGTTCCGGTAGGCGGCGGCGCGCTTGGTCACCAGGTTGAACACATTGTTGGACCAGTTCTGGATGGTCGTGTAACGACACCGACCACCCTCTTTGACGATGATCTCGACCACCGCGGCATGGAGCGAGTCGGTGGTGTAAACCGGCGCGGAGCAGCCTTCGACGTAATGCACGTAGGCGCCCTCATCCACGATGATCAGCGTGCGCTCGAATTGGCCCATGTTCTCCGAATTGATGCGGAAGTAGGCCTGGAGCGGCTGATCGACATGGACCCCGGGCGGCACGTAGATGAAGGACCCGCCCGACCACACCGCGGAGTTGAGAGCAGCGAACTTGTTGTCGTTGGGCGGGATGATGGTCCCGAAGTACTCCTTGACGATCTCCGGGTACTCGCGGAGAGCGGTGTCCATGTCGGTGAACAGCACCCCCAGCTTCTCCAAGTCGTCGCGGTTGCGGTGATAGACCACTTCCGACTCGTACTGGGCGGTAACCCCGGCGAGGTATTTCCGCTCGGCTTCCGGGATGCCAAGTCGCTCGTAAGTGGTCTTGATCGACTCCGGGACCATGTCCCAGTCCTTGGCCTGCTCGCCTGCGGGCTTGATGTAGTAGTAGATGTCGTCGAAATCGATGGTGTTCAGCGCACCACCACCACCCCATTGCGGGATCGGCTTCTTGAGGAAACGGTCGTATGCCTTGAGGCGGAAGTTCAACATCCACTCCGGCTCGCCCTTGAGGGCGGAGATCTCGCGGATCACGCCTTCGTCGAGGCCTTTTCGAGGTGTGAATGCATACTCGACGTCGTCGTGCCATCCGAGTCTGTAGGCGCCGAGATCGAGGTCTACGGTTGCCATCGAGGTTTCACCTGATTCTGTCGAGTGCGGGAATTTCCACTATCCCGGTAGTGGGATTGTACCGGACCGGTCCCTCTGGGGGAAAGGCACGGTCCATGCCATAAACAACAGCGGGTCGGCCATCCATGTTCCGCGGTGCGGTAACTTCGGCTCATGCCGGTGATCGTGATCGGGGCTGACACCGCGCCAGGCGCGGCGATCCTCGACACCCTGTACGCGCCAGGCAGGGAGGTCCGCGCGTTTGTCACGGACCCCGGTGTCGCCTCCAAGCTGAAAGCGCGCGGGGTCAAGGTCGCCCTTGGTGACGTCTCCGACGACAGCCACGTCGAAGGGGCCGCCCTCAACTGCTTCAGCGCGGTTCTCGTCGCTGAGGCCGCACGTGACGGGCGGGAGCGATCCTTCGCGGATACCGAGCCCGATGTGCTGCAGGGTTGGGCCCGCGCCGTTGGCAGTGCCGGGATCCGCCGTGTGATCTGGGTCTACGAAGGTGAGCCGCCACCGGTTCAGGCGCCCGAGGTGGCCATCGTGAGCCCGGAGGATGAAGATCTCGGCGCCAGGGTGGCCGCTCTCGACGACGCACTGGTCATCGAGCCGGACGGCTCAGACGATCCGATATAGATCTAGGGGGTGGAGCAGGTCCCAGAGGTCGGCCTCGTAGCGGGCCTCATCTCGTTCCCACGCCTCCTTGACGAAGGGGTAGGGATCGATCGCCTTGCCTTCGAACGCGATCTCGAAATGTGTGTGTGATCCCGTCCACTCCGCGTTGCCCGAGTCTCCCACCCAGGCGATGAGCTGGCCGGCCACCACCTTCGAGCCTATGGCAATGCCCGGGGCTGCCGTCAGGTCCCACCCGGCGTCACCATCGTCGGTTCCCGGGGTGTCATTGTTGAGATGCAGGTAGCGCGTCGACCAGCCCTCGATGTGCTGCACCTCGATGTATCTCCCGGAAAGCCGGTTGGTGTCCATCTCGACCACCACCCCGTCGGCGGCGGCGTACACCTGTGTCATCTTCGGGGCCATCAAATCGACGCCGTGGTGGCGTCGACCGCCCGAGCGACCCGCCCCGAACGTGGACGAGAAGATCGTCACCTGTGTCTCCTGGGGGAAACGAATCTCGAATGGGAGGCCGTCGGCTGCCTGAGCCGACGCCGCTGGGATGATGCTGGTGACCGCCAGCACAGCTGCTGCCGCACCCCAGAGAAGGCGCGAAAACCTACGTTGTAGCGAAAGCAAGGAATCCCTCCGATTGAGATGAAACGAACGGGACCTACCTGGTGTCCCTGGGGAGTCGGGTCAGGCTACGGAGGTGCTCGCGCTATGCAAACACGAGATCGCGCTATGCAGCGGGCCCGGTCTCCCCGGGCCGAGAGCGCACAGCAAACCTGAGACGGGACAGTGGTTCGTCATCGACCGAGATCACAAACGAGTACGAGCCCTCGGACCGGAACAGGAGGTTGTTGAACGTGAAGGAGCGGATGAGCCCGTAGTCGGTGGTCCCGCTGCTCGAGGTTGGGAGCCGAACAGTGTGCGCCAGCGGCTGGGGCAACATCGGAGCGCCATCGGCGTCCTGGAGCTCGACCGACACCTTGAGAACCTCTTCTCCCCAGGACGAAGGCACCCGGATCCGGAGCCCGATCGCGAGACTGGGATGACGCGCCGGAAACGATCTGACCCACAGCGTGTCCCACCCGCCGCCGAGGACGTAGAGCTTTCCTCGGACCGCCTGCACCGCATCGGCAAGTAGGGCGACATCGACAGTCGGGCCAACCGAATCGGGTGCGGTGTCCACCGCTCGGAGCCTACGCCCGGGTTCCGGTCGCCCTCCATTGGCTTCTATCGTTCACGCCCAGGAGGACCGATGACAGACAAACCCCAAGTCGCACCTGCCACCGGGAAGCTCGGGGTCCTGACCCCAGGCATGGGTGCGGTTTCCACCACGTTCATCGCGGGAGTGCTCTCGGCTCGCAAGGGATACGCCCAGCCTTTTGGCTCGCTGTCCCAGATGTCCCACATCCGCCTCGGGCAGCGCACCGATCAACGCAATCCGCTGATACGCGACTTCGTGCCTCTAGCCGGGCTCGACGACCTGGAATTCGGGGGCTGGGATCCCTACTCCGACGATGCCTACACATCGGCCATGAAGGCCGGGGTGCTCGATCCGCGGCACATCGAAGGGATCGGGGACGAGTTGCGATCGGTCAAGCCGTACAGCGCGGTCTTCTCGGAAGACTGGGTCAAGAACCTCGAAGGAGTCGATCAGGTCAAGGAGGGGACCAACTACATGGACCTCGCCGAGAAGCTGATGGAGGACATCGACCGCTTCCGATCCGAGAAGGCGGTCGAGCGGCTTGTCATGGTGTGGTGCGGGTCGACCGAGGCCTATCGAGAGCCCTCCGCGGTCCATGCCGATCTGGACTCGTTCGTCAAGGGGCTGAAGGAGAGCGATCCCACGATCACCCCATCTCAGATCTACGCGTATGCCGCCCTGAAGATGGGTGTTCCCTTCGCCAACGGTGCCCCCAATCTCACCGTCGATGTTCCGGCGATGGTCCAACTCGCCGCCGAGGAGAGAGTTCCGATCTCGGGCAAGGACTTCAAGACCGGACAGACCCTGATGAAGACGATGGTCGCACCCGGGCTCAAGGCACGCATGCTCGGGATCAGAGGCTGGTTCTCCACCAACATCCTGGGCAACCGTGACGGCGAAGTGCTCGACGACCCGGACAGCTTCCGGTCCAAGGAGGTCTCGAAGCTCGGTGTCCTGGAGCAAATCCTGCAGCCTGAGCTCTACCCCGAGCTCTACGGCGACCTCTATCACAAGGTCAGGATCAACTATTACCCGCCAAAGGGGGACGACAAGGAGGGTTGGGACAGCATCGACATCTTCGGATGGCTCGGCTACCCGATGCAGATCAAGATCGATTTCCTGTGCAAGGACTCGATCCTTGCCGCCCCGATCGTCCTCGACCTCGCCCTATTCATGGACCTGTCTGCCCGAGCCGGGCGCAGTGGAGTGCAGGAGTGGCTCTCGTTCTATTTCAAGAGCCCACAGCACGGAGACGGCCTCTACCCGGAGAACGACCTGTTCATCCAGCACACGAAGCTCAAGAACAACCTCCGCCACATGATGGGTGAGGAACTGATCACCCACCTCGGCACCGAGTACTACGCCGAGATGTGATCGGCGAGGGGATCACTGTCGACGGATGGCCGATCCCCGAGTCCGAGCTCGAGGAACGATTCGACACATCCGGCGGCCCCGGCGGGCAACACGCCAATCGCAACGAGACTGCGGTCACGCTGCGCTTCGAGATAGGCGGCTCCTCGTTTCCGGCTCCCGTGAAGGAGAAACTCGCCGCCCGTTTGGGCCCCAGGATCGAGGTCACGGCCTCGGACACCCGCTCGCAGTGGCGCAACCGCGAGATCGCCAGAGAGCGCCTTGCCGAGCGACTGGAAGCGGCTCTGGTGGAGGCCACGCCACGAAAGAAGACCAAGCCAGGCAAGAAGGCACATCACGAGCGACTTTCGGAGAAACGTGCCCGAAGCGAGGTCAAGCGAGGCCGCCGGCGCCCTTCGAGCGAGGAATAGGGTCGCAACCATGTCGATGACACCAGAGCGCTGGGAATTCCTCGAGGGGTACTCCCAGGAGGTCTTCGGATCCGAAGACGAGCACATGGCCGGTCTCATGGAAGAGGCCGTTGACGTGGGCTTGCCCGACATCGCAGTGAGCGCCGACGTGGGCCGCCTCCTCCAGATCCTGACTTCGATGACCGACGGCCGATTGGCGATCGAGGTCGGGACCCTCGCCGGGTATTCGGCGATATGGATAGCTCGAGGGCTGAGCCCTGGAGGGCGCCTGATCACAATCGAGATCGAGGAACGTCATGCCGAGTTCGCCCGCCGGCAATTTGACCGAGCCGGGGTGTCCGATCGAATCGAGGTGCGGCGCGGCGCCGGGGTCGAGACGCTCGGGGAGCTCGCTGCCGAGTTGGAGCCGGGGAGCGTCGACGTGCTGTTCATCGACGCCGTCAAGCGCGAGTATTCGGAGTACTTCACCATCGCCCGGCCGCTCATTGCCGTGGGCGGCCTGGTGTTGGCCGACAACGTGTACGGGACCGGCGACGGTTGGATCGACGAGGGACACGGGACCGACCCCTTCAACCGTCAGGTTGCAGCCGATCCCGACTTCGTGTGCGTCGCCGTGCCCCTGCGCCAGGGTGTTCTCATCGCCCGACGGGTCAGCTGAACCAGCGGATCACCTCGCCGCGGTCCGGCTTGCCCAGGTCCGTCAGCGGGATGCTCTCGGCCTTCAACCAGCGCTTCGGTATCAGTGCACCGGACAGTTTCCTGCGGAGAGCCTCCTCCACGGCGGCGGCGGCGAGGTCGCCGGCATAGGCGCAAGCCACCTCCATCCCCCACTCGGGGCTGGGGACGCCGCAGACCAGCGCCTGATCGACACCCGGTATGCCAAGTAGCGCATCCTCGATCACCACCGGATTGATGTTCTGCCCGCCGCTAACGATCACGTCGTCCGCCCGGCCCAGGACCCGCACCGACCCTCCTGGCTCCAGCTCGCCGAAGTCCCCAGTGATGAACCACGCATCCCTCGTACGGTCGGGCTCGCCCACGTACCCCGGAGAGACCATCGGACCGCGCACCGCGATCCGCCCATCGCGCTCGATCCGCAGCTCGACGCCCGGCAGGGGACGGATCCGTCGATCGGCGGCGTACCCGGGCTTGGCGGTGGCGACCTGCCCGCAGGTCTCGGTCATGCCGTAGCTGGCCAGCACCGGGAGCCCGGCACGCGATGCCCGATCCAGGAGGCCATCGGGTATCAGGCCGCCGCCGACGAGAACGGCGCGGACTCCGGAATACGGCCCGGGGTGGATCTCGAGGATCCGCTGCAGCATCGTCGGCACGAGTGAGGCGAAGGTCACGTCAGTGCGCAGTGCGGCGGCGATCTCTCTGGCATCGAACCTGGGGACGATGCGGACCCTTCCGCCAGTCAGCGCCGTGCGGAGGATGACTGCGAGCCCGCCGACACGGTGCAGACCCATCGTGAGCAGCCAGACGTCACTGGCGTCGTTTCCGAGATGCTGCTGCGAGGCCCGTGCCGCCGCTTCCCAGTTTCCCCTGGTGAGGCGGACACCCTTGGGCCCTCCGGTGGTGCCCGAGGTGGATATCACCGTCACTGCGCCATTGGCCTCGGTGACCTCGGGCGTCTCCTCGTCAGGGCCGGCGAGGACCGCGGTCCCACGAGCCATGACCGCGAGGACATCCACCACCGAGCCGGCGTCGAGGCGCGGGCGCAGGACCTCTACCCCGCTAGCCGGTCGGTAGTGGATCGACTCGACCATCTCGCCGAATGTGTAGGAGCCGGTGGGAGTCTCCAGAAAGACCCGTCGCGGATCCTGCATCGCTAGCCAATCGATCACTTCTCGGTTGTGCCTCTTATCCTCATTGCCCGTGGTATCCGAGATATTCGATCCATCGGTCTGGGACCAGGTCCCGAACTTCGAATTTACCGATGTGACCTATCACCGCGCCAAAGCGGCAGGGGTGGTCCGGGTGGCCATCGATCGCCCGGACGTGAGAAACGCATTTCGACCCCAGACGGTCGACGAGTTGTTCACCGCCCTCGACCACGCTCGACAGACCACAGACGTCGGTTGTGTATTGCTCACCGGCAACGGGCCGTCGACAAAGGACGGAGGTTGGGCATTCTCCTCCGGAGGCGACCAGAGGATCCGGGGCCGCGACGGGTACAGGTACGCCGAAGGCGAAGAAGCTGACTCAGTCGACCCCGCCCGGGTCGGCCGCCTCCACATCCTGGAAGTGCAGAGGTTGATCAGGTTCATGCCGAAGGTGGTGATCGCAGTAGTCCCGGGTTGGGCCGTGGGAGGAGGCCACAGCCTCCACGTGGTGTGCGACCTGACCATCGCTTCCGAGGAGCACGCCCTCTTCAAGCAGACCGACGCCGATGTCGCCTCCTATGACGCGGGATACGGGTCTGCCTACCTGGCCCGCCAGGTAGGGCAGAAGCGGGCCCGAGAGATCTTTTTCCTCGGGCGCAGCTATTCGGCTCGGGAAGCCCACGAGATGGGGATGGTCAACGCAGTGGTGCCGCACGAGGAGTTGGAGAAAGTGGCGCTGGAGTGGGGAGCCGAGATCACGAGGAAGAGCCCAACTTCCCAGCGCATGCTCAAGTTCGCCTTCAACCTGATCGACGACGGTCTGGTCGGCCAGCAAATCTTCGCCGGGGAGGCTACGAGGCTCGGCTACATGACCGACGAAGCGGGCGAGGGCAGGGACGCGTTCTTGGAGCGGCGCGAGCCCGATTTCAGCCCTTACCCCTGGCACTTCTAAGCGGGTGACCACGGTCCAAGCCTGGAGGACGGCCGCGCGGGTCCACACCCTTCCCGCGGCGATCGTCCCGGTTGCCGTAGGGACCGGTCTTGCCATTGGCAACGGGGTCTTTAGGT
Organism: uncultured Acidobacteriota bacterium; assembly: GCA_963789135.1. Lineage (GTDB taxonomy): Bacteria > Actinomycetota > Acidimicrobiia > Spongiisociales > ZC4RG35 > JALYNX01. The sequence continues at coordinate 495,718 of CAWBJJ010000002.1, read as the reverse complement.
GGGATGCCTTTGTCCTGGCACTGATTGCCGCCCTTTCCATCCAGGTGGCGGCGAACTTCGCAAACGACGTCTCCGATGCGCACCGTGGCGCTGACAGTCCCCAGCGGGTGGGCCCTCCCCGGATGGTGGCGCTGGGCCAGATCAGCCCCGGTCAGATGTGGGCCGGTGTGTGGGTGTCGGTGGCCGTAGCCGGGCTAGCCGGCGTCGGCCTCGCACTCCTCGCCGGGCCGATCGTGGTCGTGATCGGGATCGTTTCCCTGCTGGCAATGCTCGGATACGTCGGCGGGCCATTCCCGTACGGGTACCACGGGCTCGGAGAGGTGTTCGTGTTCGTCTTCTTTGGTCTGGTTGCCACGGTGGGCACCCGGTATGTCTACGACATGAGCGCTCCGTTGGACGCCTGGCTGCTCGCCGTGCCGGTTGGGCTCATGGCGAGCGCGCTTCTGGTGGTCAACAACCTGCGAGACATCGACACCGACCGCGAGGCGGGCAAGCGGACGCTGACGGTCATCATCGGCGAGAGGTCGACCCGCAACCTTTACGCGGGCCTGGTCTACGGCGCCTACTCGGCGATCGCCCTTTTCGCCGTGGCGGGTTGGACCCCTTTACCCACACTTCTCGCTCTCGTGATGCTGCCGCTGGCCGCAGCTCCGGTGCGGGTGGTGCGCAACAGCAGCGATGGTCCCTCCTTGATCCGTGCCCTGGTGCTCAATGGCCGCTTGCACCTCTGGACCGGGCTGGCACTGGCCGTCGGCGCTGCGCTGTGAATCGGGACCCAAATTGACACGTGTAGCGTCGAAGAACCATGAAACGAGCCCTACTCCTCATCGCCGTTATCGGAATGCTCCTCTCCGCCTGTGCCGAGCCTTCGGAGGAGGCCGCTGCCGATCCCACTGAGTTCGCTTGGAGCCTGGAGTCGGGCACTCTGAACGACGAGGAGATCCCGATCGTCGAAGACCACCCGATCACCCTTGTCTTCGATGAAGAGTCAGTCGGTGGTGCCTCCGGATGCAACACCTATTTCGGTGGCTACACGATCGAGGGTACGTCGATCAGTTTCACCGACATGGGCTCGACGATGATGGCCTGCGAGCCGGCCGAGGTCATGGACTCGGAAGTCATGTACCTCGCCGCGATGGCCGAAGTCACTGAGTTCAGCGCCACGGTGGAAAGCCTGACCCTCACCGGCGAGGGAGTACAGCTCAACTTCGTCGTCGACGACGCCGCCTAGACCTCCTCGTCGGATCCGATGCTGGCGCCCACCACCATGGCGGCTGCGAGGAGAACCAGGTTCTTCAGGACGAACTCCCCCTCGACGGTGAGTTTGAGAGGATTGCCGTCCTGGAAGGCGACATCAGGCAGGAAGATGAACACGAGGAACGTGCCCAGCATCTGAGCCGCGAGCACCAGGAGCACCAGGCGAAGGCCCCAGCGCGCCGCCAGCCCCACGCCCACGGCGACCTCGACCACGCCTAGCACCGGTACGAACCACCCGGGGTCGACCCAGTAGACCGTCGACGCCACCAGATCGACCACGGGGGAGACCCCGAGGACCTTCAGCGCGCCGAACCAGATGAAGACGATGGAGAGTGAGATTCGCAGCGTGGGAACCCCCCATCGCTGAAGGAAGGGGATCACAACTCCATCAACCCGTTCGATGAGCGAGGTCATTTGCTGATCATCGCCCTGCACGGGCTCACCCACCAAATCATCGACCACTGAGCCCATGCCACGAAAGAGAGATCATTGTTTCGAGGATGAGCACCGGTGACAACCATGTCGAATCGTTAGCTTGACGACGTTCGCCACGAGGGAAGCCGGGACCTTGCCCTATCTCCACGACTTCGCATCAACCGATGGCTCGGACCGCGACCTGCTCGGTGGGAAGGGGGCGGGGTTGGCCCGCATGACCTCCCTCGGCCTCCCGGTGCCACCCGGATTCACCATCACCACCGAGGTATGTCGCCTCACCATGACGGATGGTCAGGTGCCGGCCGATCTCTGGGATGAAGTCGAGACGGCGGTGCACCGCTTGGAGGAGAAGACCCGCCGAACCTTCGGGTCAGGCCCTGTCCCGATGCTGCTCTCGGTGCGTTCCGGGGCCAAGTTCTCGATGCCGGGAATGATGGACACCATCCTCAACCTCGGAGTGAACGACGATGTCGTCGACGCCCTCTCCGCCTGGTCGGCTGATGGTCATTTCGCCTGGGACGCCTATCGCCGCTTCGTCCAGATGTACGGCGACGTGGTCCTCGGCGTGGACTCGGGTCGATTCCAGGCGGTGCTCACCGAGTTGAGGGAAACCGCAGGCGTCGCAGACGATTCCGGACTGACCGCAGGCGACCTGGAGTCCGCCACCCGCCGCTTCCAGGCCATCGTGAAAGAGGAGAGGCCGGGCCAGTTGCCGGCAAACCCGATGGACCAACTCGAGGGAGCGATCACCGCGGTCTTCGAATCGTGGAACACGAAGCGTGCAATCGAATACCGGCGAATCAACTCGATCCCCGATGACCTGGGTACCGCAGCCAATGTCCAAATGATGGTGTTCGGCGACCTTGGAGAGGATTCCGGCACCGGTGTCGCCTTCACCCGTGACCCCTCCACCGGGTCACGGGTCATCTACGGCGACTATCTGCCACGGGCTCAGGGCGAGGACGTGGTGGCTGGAATCCGCAATGCCCTGTCCCTCGATGATCTTGCCGGGCTTCACCCCGACTGCCATCGGCAGTTGATCGGGATCATGGAAGGCCTGGAACACCACTACCGGGACATGTGTGACATCGAGTTCACGATCGAGAAGGGCGTCCTCTACATCCTTCAGACCCGCGCCGGGAAGCGGACCGCCCCTGCCGCCGTGCGCATGGCGGTGGGCATGGTCGGGGAGGGGCTGATCGACCGCCAGACCGCGGTGGGTCGGGTTGACCCGGCGTCCCTTGAGCAGTTGTACCGGCCCCGAATCGCCGATCACGTGCTCCGCAGCTCTTCCATCGCCGGCGGAGTAGCAGCATCGCCAGGGGCCGCGACGGGGCGAGCCGTTTTCTCGTCCGAGGAGGCGGTGGCCGGCGCGCTGGAAGGCGAGGCAGTGATATTGGTCCGATCCGAGACCACTCCCGACGACATCCACGGGATGATCGCCTCGGTCGGGATCCTCACCAGCCAGGGCGGAAAGACGTCACATGCCGCGGTGGTTGCCAGGGGGATGGGAAAGCCGGCCGTCACCGGGGTCGCCGCGCTGGCTGTGGATTCAGGCGCCGGAAAGGCGACCGCTGGAGGCCGTGAGTTCCACGCCGGCGACCTCGTCACCATCGACGGCACCAGCGGGGCGATCTTCCTAGGAGCGGTCGACCTCGTCGAACCGGAGACGATCCCAGAGCTGGCAGAACTCCTGGACTGGGCAGACGAGATTCGAGACCTTGGAATTCGGGCCAATGCTGACGTGGCTGACGACGCCCGGCAGGCCCGGGAGAGAGGAGCCGAAGGGATCGGCCTGGCCCGCACCGAGCACATGTTCCTCGGCGAGCGGCTCACGGTCGTCCAAGAGATCATCCTCTCCGACGATCCGGCGCGGAGACAAACCGCCCTCGAGGAGTTGGAGAAGCTGCAGGTTGGCGACTTCGAAGGGCTCCTGGAAGCGATGGACGGCCTTCCTGTGGTGATCAGGCTTCTCGACCCCCCGCTACACGAGTTTCTGCCATCACGCCTCGACCTGGAGCACGAGATGCGCAATCGGGCGAAGGACGGGCGACCGATCGACGACCTCCAAGCCATGTCAGACCAGGTGGCGAAATGGGAGGAGACCAACCCCATGCTCGGGCTGCGGGGCGTGCGGCTCGGGCTGATGGTCGATGATCTGTACCGGATGCAGGCACGGGCCGCCGCACAGGCACTCGTGAGGCGGATCGAGGCGGGTGGCGACCCACATCTCGAGATCATGATCCCCTTGGTCGCCGACGTCGAGGAGTTGATCAGGATGCGTGAGGTCATCGAGGAGGAGGTCGCTCGGGCCGTCGGCCACTCGGGGATCGCGCTGCAGGTCCCGGTGGGCACGATGATCGAGCTCCCCCGGGCGGCCCTCACCGCAGGACCGATCGCCACCGTCGCCGACTTCTTCTCATTCGGGACCAACGACCTGACCCAGATGACCTTCGGGTTGAGCCGGGACGACGCGGAGGGGCTGTTCCTCCGTGACTACCTCGAGCAGGGAATCTTCTCCAGCGACCCCTTCCAGACCCTGGACCGCTCTGGAGTGGGACGACTTGTTCGACTGGCGGCGAAGGAGGGGCGGGAGGCCAACCCCGCCCTGGTGGTCGGGCTCTGCGGGGAGCATGGCGGCGACCCGAAGTCGATCGCTTTCGTACAGGAGTTGGGACTGGACTACGTCTCCTGCAGCCCGCCCCGTATCGAGGGTGCCCGACTCGCGGCCGCGCAGGCCGCTCTCAGCCAGGGGATCGTGGACTGATCTCCCCGAGTATCGACTCGACCAACTCCCCAACTCCTTCACCGGTGGCCGCGGTCGTGGCCAGGACCATCTGTTGCTCAGGCTTCGATGCCAGCAAGGTCTGCCGCAAGCTGTCGGCGCCGGGGATATCGCCCTTGTTGACGACCACCACATCGGCGATCTCGAGGACGCCGGCCTTCTCGATCTGGATCTGGTCGCCCCATCCCGGCGCCACTACCAGCACCACCAGATCGACGTGGTCCATCACTTCCACTTCGGATTGGCCGACTCCGACAGTCTCCACCAGCACCTGATCGAATCCGGCATGGGCCAGCAGTCCGATGATTGCCCCGGCAGCAACCGCCAGCCCGCCGAGATGGCCCCGGCTCGCCATGGATCGGATGAAAACCCCAGGATCCTCGATGTGATCCTGCATGCGGATCCGATCACCGAGAAGGGCCCCTCCGGTGATCGGGCTGGAGGGATCGACTGCGAGCACTGCGACAGTCAGACCCCGTGCCCGCAGTTCCTCGATCATGGCGCTGACCAAGGTGGACTTGCCGGCGCCCGGAGGGCCGGTGACTCCAATCCGCTTCGCACCGGTCGAGGGGTCGAGCCGATCAACGGCGGCTCGGGCTGCGGAATCGCCGGACTCGAGCATTGTGATCAACCGAGCCAGGGCGACCCTGTCGCGGTCGGAAACGCGCTCGATCAGCTCGTCGGAGCTCACCGGCGGATGATCATCCCCGGATCAGGCTGGGCCCGGGGAGTGCATGAGATGACCGGGCAAGTCGATGCCACCGTGGTGCGAGATCACGTCCTCCTCCAGGACCGGGGCATCGGCGCTGGCGTTGACCTCGGTGACCCCGGGCACCCTTTCGATGAGGATCCGCTCGATGCCCGACTTGAGGGTCATCATCGAGAGCGGGCAACCCCCACAGGCACCAACCATCTGAAGATTGACGGTGCCCCCTTCGGTTCCGAGCAGCACCAGGTCGCCCCCGTCCGACTGGACCGCCGGCCGGATGTAATCAAGAGTTTCGACCAGCTTGTCGTGGTCGATGGTCCCGTCGCCCGGCTGGGGCGTGGTTGAAATAGTGACGGGTGTTGCCTGGGTCATCTCGAAGTTGAACCTGTTGACAGCCTCATGTGTTCCAGGAGTCTACGGCCTCCCCAAATCGAGACCGAAAAGGTCGATATGCGAACCCCACGGTCCGAAATTGCTCAGGCGCGCTCGATGACGGCACCCAGCGAAGTGAGACGGCCGGTGAAGTCCTCGTAGCCGCGGTCGATGTGCTCGGCATCGGTCACCCTCGTGGTCCCCTCGGCCCTCAACCCGGCCAGGACGAGCGCGGCGCCGGCACGGATGTCCGGCGCCAGCACCGGGCAACCCGAAAGGCTTTCGACGCCTCGAACGATGGCGTGCTGAGACTCGGTGGTGATGTCAGCACCCATCCGGGCCAGCTCACCCACGTACCGGAAGCGTGAGTCGTAGAGATTCTCGGTAATCACCGATGTCCCGGAGGCCACGGAGAGCAGCGCGACCATCTGGGGGTGCATGTCGGTGTGGAACCCCGGGAACGGCAAAGTTGCGAAGTCGACCGGCTCGGGTCGATCAGGCCCCTTGACTCGAAGCCATCCATCGCCGCGCTCTACCTCGCATCCGGTCTCCTCGAGTTTCTTCAGCTCCATGCGGAGGTCGGCGGTGGAGCACCCGGTCACGGTGACGTCTCCCCCGGTGATGGCGGCGCCGACTGCGTAGGTCCCTGCCTCAAGGCGGTCAGGTATGACTCTGTGCTCCACCGGGCTCAAAGACTCCACACCTACGACGGTCACCAACGAGGTGCCGCCACCCCGAATGTCGGCCCCCATCGCCACCAGCTGACTGATCAGGTCCTGGATCTCCGGCTCGCGGGCCGCATTGACAATCACCGTCTCGCCTTCTGCGATGACTCCTGCGAAGAGCAGGTTCTCGGTGGCGCCCACCGAGGGAAAGGGCAGTTCGATCTCGGTGCCCTTGAGCCGTCCCTCCACCCGCCCGACCAGCTCGCCGTGGACCAGCTCGAAACTCGCCCCCATCGACTCCAGGCCGCTTAGGTGCATGTCGATGGGCCGAGCCCCGAGGTCGTCGCCGCCGGGCAACGCCACTCTCGCCTCCCCGGCCCGAGCCAGAAGGGGACCGAGAACGACGATCGAGGCCCTCATCTGGCGGACGAGCTCGATCGGCGCTTCCGGGATGATCTCGTCAGGCACCACGACCCAGAGCTCATGGTCGCCCTGCTCGACCCGACAACCGATGTGCTCTAGGACCTGGCACATCAACTCGACGTCGAGGATCGATGGGACGTTTGTCAGGCGGTGCCGCCCGGGCGCGAGCAGGGCGGACACCATCTCCTTGAGGACCGCGTTCTTGGCGCCGCGAACGCCCACAGTGCCCTGGAGGCGCGCTCCACCCTCGACCACGATCGCAGACATTGCCTCGCATGTAACCAGCCGCCGACCCCAACCTCAGGTTGGTCCGAGTCGGAGTTGGGAGGGTGGCTACTCTGCCCCGGGCCATGAGAATCGCACTCGGCGCCGATCACGCCGGATTTCACATGAAGGAACATCTCGCCTCCTGGCTCGCCGAGTCGGGGCACGCCGTATACGACCTAGGGACCCATTCACCCGAGCCGGTCGACTATCCCGACTATGCAGCAGCGGTGGGTCAGGCTGTGCTCGACGGCCGCGCCGATCGCGGGATCATCATCTGCGGATCGGGAGCCGGTGCCTCAGTCGCGGCCAACAAGTTGAACGGGATTCGGGCCTCGGTAGCTCATGACACTTACACCGCACATCAGATGGTGGAGCACGACGACGTCAACGTCATCTGCCTCGGCTCTAGGGTGATCGGCGAGGCCCTTGCCGAGGACCTGATCACCACCTTCCTCGACGCCAAATTCAGCCGTGACGAGCGTCACGTCCGCCGGTTGGAGAAGGTCAGGTCGCTGGAAGCCTGATCGCTATTCGATCGAGCCCTGAGCGATTTCGACCAGTTGGTCCAAGCCCTCGGTGGTGAGCTCGCCGCTGACCCGCAACAGGTTGGTGTTCTCACCGTCCAGGACCATGAACATCGGCGTGGCACCGAGCCCGTAGCTCACCGCGAGCGTTCCCACCTCGTCGTCGAGCATCACCGGCGGCGTCCAACCCACCTCCTCGAGCCACTCGTTTGGTGGGAAGTTGTCCCGCACTTCGTTGGCCAGAGTCGAGATCGAGATCATCTCCACATCGTCGGGGAGGTTGCCCTCGTCGATCCATTGCTGGATGACCGGTACTTCGGCCTGGCAGTGGGGGCACCAGTGAGCGAGGAACACCACGATCTTCGGAGTTCCGTCGGGCTCGATGGTCACCGGGTTGTCGTTCCAATCCGCACCCTGCGAGGAAGGAGCGGTCACCCCGGTGGCGGCATCTTCCTCTCCGGTCGCATAGACCGGGAGTGCTTCGCCTTCGACGGTCGGGGTGCCGAATGCGATCCCCGGATCGACCTCCTGCTCGGTGGCGATCGAGGTTGCCAGCCAAACGATCAATCCCAGACCGACCAGTCCTCCGAGGCTCCACCACAGGATCGAGAGATTTCTGGGCGCGGTGTTTCCCGCAGCCGGCTTCTTGGTCTTTTGGGTCATTCGGAGGCTTTCGTGTAGAAGGCGAGCAAGACGGCGATAACGATAAACCCGGCGCCGGCCATAAAAGGCAGGTCGATGAATCCGAAGACCGCGACGCTGCGCGCCGAGCAGGGATTCAGCGGATCGCAGGAGCCGCCCTCCATGCTCGGGAAGAACTGCACGAGATTGTGATAGACGGAGACCGCCAGGCCGATCAAGGCCAGCGGCAACCCGTAGTACTTGACCACCGCCTCCTTGCGGATCGCTCCCACCAGCAGAATCACAGATAGCGGGTACATCGCGATTCGTTGGAACCAGCAAAGCCGGCAGGGGACGAAATGGATCACCTCGGAATAGACGAGCGAGCCGACGGTGGCCACCAGGGCAACGGCGAAAGCCAGCCAGATGGCACTGCCCCCGAGGAGGCCGGCAGCCTCCGGCCCCTTGGCCAGTCGGTAGATGATCAAGCCGGCAGACGCCACAAGGCAAAGGATTGCCAGGATGGCGAAGGAGTTGCTGAGGACGAGAACGGATTCGTTGGACATTGTTCTGGGTAGTCCCGACCGGATTCGAACCGGCGTTTCCGGCTTGAAAGGCCGGCGTCCTAGGCCTCTGGACGACGGGACCCGGAGGGCATGAGGTTACCGGAGCGGGACGCCATACCCGAGGTGTCTAGGAGGAGAGCCTCTCCAGTGCGCGGCCAAGCCGGTCGAGGCTGATCTCCTTGCCCAGGACCGAAAGGGACTCGAACAAGGGCGGGCTGACCGATGACCCGGTGATCGCCACCCGGATCGGCTGTAAACCCTTGGCCGCGCCTAGTCCCAGGTCTTCCAGCATCGAGCGCAAGGAGCTCTCGATCGACACCGTTTCCCAGGGGTCGACGGATTCCAGTCGGTCGACCGCCGAACCGAGGACCTCCGCCACTCCTTCCTTGGCCATCACCCTCTCCCACGACCCGGGGTCGTAATCGACGTCGTCGAAGAGGAAGCGCACCTGATCACCGGCCTCGGGGAGCAGCTTGGTTCGCTCCTGGACCAGCGGGGCCAGTGCCTCGTATCGCAGCAGTTCCTCCGGCTCCAGGGCGCGACCGGACGCTGCCTCTACGTAGGGGCGGCTCAGCTCGAGGAAGGCATCCGGGGCAAGGGAGCGGATGTACTCACCGTTCATCCACGCCAGCTTCTCGGGATCGAACACTGCAGGGTTCTTGGAGACGTCTCCCAACTCGAAGGCGCCCACCGCCTGCTCCCTGGAGAAGATCGTCGTTTCGGCATCGAGGGACCAGCCGAGCAGCGAGAGATAGTTGAAAACGGCGTCCGGAAGGTATCCCTCGTCGCGGTAGACCGACAGAGAGGTAGCGGCAAAGCGCTTCGACAGCTTCTTCCCATCGGTCCCGAAGAGGAGTGGCAGATGGGCATACGTCGCCTCCTCCGCCCCCAAGGCCCGGGTCAGCAGGATGTGCTTCGGCGTGGATGGGAGCAGATCCTCACCTCTCGCCACATGGGTGATCTGGTAGTCGACGTCGTCAACGGTCGATGCCAGGTGATAGGTGGGCGTGCCGTCAGAGCGGAGGATCACGAAATCGTCGAGGTCCCTGGGCTCGAAGCTCACTGTCCCTCGCACCAGGTCGTCGAACGAGACGGCGTCCTCTTGGGGTATCGAGAGCCGGATCGCCCCCTCCTCGCCAGGCTGCTCTGGTCGGCGGATGTAATGGCCGGGATGCAGCCCCTCGGACTGCGCCCGCCGTCGCGCCTCCTCCAACTCCTCTGCGGGGCGGTTGTCGTGGTAGGCGGCCCCCGAGGCCACCAGTTGTCGTGCGACCTCGCCGGTAGCGCTCATAGCGGTCGGACTGGCGGTAGCTGCCGTGGGGGCCGCCCACTGCCACTCCCTCGTCCCACTCCAGGCCCAGCCACCGCAAGGAGGTGAGGATGTCTGCCTCGAATTCGGGAGTCGATCGCTCCTGATCGGTGTCGTCGATGCGGACGATGAACACCCCGTCGCGGTGTCGAGCGAACAACCAGTTGAACAGTGCGGCCCGTGCAGTGCCCACGTGGAGGTGACCTGTGGGCGATGGGGCGATTCTCAGCCGGACGCTCACCTGCTCGCGACCGGGTTGGAAAGGGTCCCGATCCCGTCGATTTCGACCTCCATCGTGTCCCCCGATTCGACTTTGCTCACCCCGGACGGGGTCCCGGTGAGAACCACGTCACCAGGAAGCAGGGTCATCACCGTGGTGATGAACTCGATGATCTCGGCGACTCCGAACACCATGTCGGATGTGAATCCGGCCTGACGGACCTCCCCGTTGACCCGACAGATGACGGCAAGGCGCTCCAGCGGGTCGAGCTCGGTCTCGATCGCCGGCCCCAGAGGGCAGAAGGTGTCGAAACCCTTTGCCCGGGTCCATTGCCCATCACGATTCTGCAGATCCCGCGCCGTGACATCGTTGGCGGCGGTGTAGCCCAGGAGATACTGCGAGACGTCCTCGGCCTTCACGTTGCGGGCCACCCGGCCCACGATGGCCGCCAACTCCGCCTCGTGGTGGACCTCCTCACTGATCCTGGGGAGAATGACCGGGGCATCGGGCCCGATCACCGAGGTAGCCGGCTTCATGAAGATCAGTGGCTCCTGGGGCACATCGTTTCCCAGCTCGCTGGCGTGATCGACGTAGTTTCGACCGACGCAGACCACCTTGGTGGGAAGGACTGGCGCCAGCATTTGGGCGCTCTCCCAGGGAACGACGGTCTCGGTCGGCTCCCAGGCGACGAACGGTGTGCCCCGATAGACGAGGACCCCTTCAGTGTCCGCGATGCCGTAGGCGATGTCGTCGCCGGCCTTTATCCGAACGATCTTCATGGGGGTGGGACGCTAGCCGACGGTGGCCAGGCCGCCCCAGGTTCAGTCCGAGTGGCTCAAGGCCCAGCGAACCTGCTCGGGCTTGTTGACGATCAGCTCGAGATCGGTCTCGGCGACTGCGGTGTGACCCGGCCTGGTCTCGTGGGGAACCGCAGCCTTCCATCGCTCTCGTCGCTCGATCACGTCATCGGGTGCTTCGAACCCGTAGCCACAGAGCACCAGGGCAACCTCGAGATCCTCCAGGATGGGTGCCCGGCCCGACGCCGCGGCACGGGCCGTCATCAGGGATGCGAGCACGGCCTTGAGGTCGGGATCCTCATCAGGCAACTCTGCACCGGCAAGGAGCCGGAGAGCCCAACCCGCATCTGGGCCGGCCTGCCCGAAAGAACCCCCCTGGGGCACGTCCTCGGGTCGTGTGATGACTCCGGGCTTGGTCGGCCGCCAGCTCCGCGCCGGTGGGGTCTCCGGAGTCGGACTCGGGCGCTGCGCCTCGGAGATCTCCAAGTTGGGCTGTTGACCCATCAGATGAAGGTCAACCAGTCCTTGTAGTCGGACAGCTTTCCGGCGACCGCGTCGGAGAACAGCTCCTGAGCCCGCCGGGTGACCGGGCCTGGCTCGCCGGTGCCAACCATGCGACGATCGATCTCCCGAATCGGGGTCACTTCGGCCGCGGTCCCGGTGAGAAACACCTCGTCAGCCACATAGAGGCTTCCCCGCGCCAGTTCCATCTCCTTGACCTCGACTCCCTCGCCGCGGAGAAGGTCGATCACACAGTTCCTGGTGATTCCCTCGAGGATCCCGGCCGACACCGGAGGCGTGTAGACGATTCCCCGACTCACGGTGAAAAGGTTCATCCCGCTGCCCTCGGAGAGCGACCCTCCGTCGTTCAGCATGATCGCCTCGTCGAACCCGTTCTGGACCGCCTCCTGTTTGGCGAGCACCGAGTTGAGGTACTGGCCGCTGCCCTTGGCAGTTGGGATGAAGCTGGTGTGCGAGATCCGGCGCCAGCTGGAGACCATCGCTGTGATGCCCTTCTGGATTCCCTCTTCGCCGAGATAGCTCCCGAGATAGAAGGCGGCCATGAAAGTGTGCACTGGGAGCGACGCAGGGTTGATGCCGAAGGACCCTGCTCCATAGAAGGAGAGCGGGCGGATGTAGGCCGATTCCAGCTCGTTCACCCGGAGCAACTCGAGGCATGCCTCGTCGAGCTGGTCGACGGACCATTTCATCGGAATGGCGTATAGCGCGCGGATGCGAGCATCCGGATCATGTGGTCGTGGAGACGGAATACGGCGGTGCCCTCCGGCGTCTTGTAGGCGCGGATCCCTTCGAAGACCCCCGTGCCGTAATGAAGCGCGTGCGAGAGGAAGTGGACGTTTGCGTCGTCCCAGTCGACGAACTCGCCGTCCACCCATATCTTGGATGCCGGTTCCATCATCAAAGGCTAACTGCTGTCGCTGTGAGAGAAATCTCGAATCGGGAAAAGCACCGGGATCTAACCTCGCCCCACATGCACCGGCTGGTTGCCTCCTTCTTGGGCTCAGGCCTGCTGCTGCATCGGGTGCGGGGATCCGACGCCGGGTCGGGGACAGTCGGGAGTTTGGTGGCGTTGCTGCTCTCGCTCTGGATCGGCGTCACTTTCGGCTGGGTGGGCCAGCTGACCGCGACCCTGCTCGTCACACTGGCTGCGATCTGGTCGACGCGATCCCTGGCATCCGAGGTCGGTGACGCCGGTTGGATCGTGATCGACGAGGCCGCGGGCACCCTTCTCGCCACCATCGGGCTGCTGGGCTGGCCGGCGATCCTGGCCTTCGTCGTGTTCAGGGTGGCCGACATCGCCAAGAGCAAGGCCACCGGCGTGGCTCAAGCCGAGAGCCTGCCCGGCGCCTGGGGAATCACCGCTGACGACCTCGTAGCCGGGTTGTACGGCCTCGCCTCGGGCCACATCCTCCGCCTGGTCCTGCAGTAACGCCTGTCTACCGGCTTCGGATGGTCTCCAAAGAACGCCTAACTTGTGCGCCGGAGGTGAAGGGATGAACTGGCAACCCCAATCGGTCGTGGTCGGAGTCGACGGCTCTGAGACCAGTCGACTCGCCGCGGAGCACGGGGTGGCCCTCGCCCGGCTCTGGAAGGTAAAGGTGTATCTGGTGCTCGTGGTGCGGACACCGGAGGGATGGTGGGGCCTCGGGGGCGCGCCGCCCTCGCCCGAAGCCCTGTCTACGGCCCTCGCTGAAGGCCAGTCGGAGATCCTCAACCAGCTGGAGGGCTCCCTCGACCTCGAAGGCGTCGAGTACGAGACGGTCGAGGAACTCGGCGACCCCCATTCTCGCTTGATCGCCGTGGCGAAGGCCAATGAGGCGGGTGTGATCGTAATCGGACGTCGCGGCGCCGGTCTCGCCGAACGGGTCATGCTGGGCTCCGTGGCCGACCGCCTCTGCCATCAGTCGCCCATCCCGGTGCTGGTCGTCCCCTGATCGACTGACTGGCGGCGACACGTCCGATGCCCGCCGTGGCCGTCATCCCGGTGAAGCAATTCTCCCTTGGGAAGAATCGCCTCGCTGAGGCTCTGGTCGGCCAAGGAGCGCGTCGACCTGGGCATGGCCCTAGCCGCCAGAACCGCGGCGACCACCCTCGAGGCCGGGATGGAACCGTTGATCGTCGCCGGGGATGAGGAAGTCACCTCCTGGGCCGACCGGAGCGGGTTCCAGGTCGTGCCCGACCCGGGAACCGGCCTGAACGGCGCAGCCGGCGCCGGGGCCGGGTGGTGTGTCGAGCGGTCGTTGGATTGGGTGGTGATTCACGCCGACCTGCCGCTGCTACAGGCCGCCGACGTCGCCTCGCTCCTCGACGCCCTGTCCACCGCTCGAGGCGTCATCGCCCCCTCATCTGATGGAGGCACATCGGCTCTCGGAGTCGCAAGCGGAGTGCCGGCCTTTCGATACGGGACCGCCAGTTTTCATCGCCACCTCCAGGCTCTTCCCGACGCGGTGGTGGTTACTCGCTGCGGGCTTCTGCACGACCTGGACACACCGATCGACCTGGAATCGGCGCGAAGACATCCTCGCGGCGGGTGGATCGATTCCTTGCTCGAGTGAGCCCTGGCAGTAAGTCCAGGGCAACGTAGAGTGAGGGTGTCGACAACGCAGGGAAGGCCTTGGAAAAGACCGTCGTTATCACCGGTGGCACGGGAGGCTTGGGAACCGCTCTTGTTCGCCGCCTCATCTTCGAGGATTACCGCCTCGTGGTGACCTACCTGCTGCCCGACGAGGCAACCCGCTTCGAGGAGCAATTCGACTTCGACGAAGAGCAGTTGCAGTTGCTGAGGGTGGATGCCACCAACGCCGAGGCGGTCAACAGCCTGATGAAGGGTGTGGCCGACCAGTGGGCGCGATCCACGGCCTGGTTTCCCTGGTCGGGGGGTGGGCCGGTGGGAGAGACGTCGAGGAGACCGACGATGTCCGCTTCGAGCGCATGATCGACCTCAACCTGCGATCTGCCTTCTACTCGGTGAGAGCCGCTGTCCCATACCTCCGTGAGGCCGGCTGGGGTCGGATCGTCCTCGTCGGAAGCCGGGCGGCTGTCGACTACCCGACCGGCCAGGCTGCTTTCAACATCGCCAAGGCCGGCGTCGTCGCCCTCACCAAGTCACTGGCCCAGGAGCTGGACGGTACCGGAGTGACGGCCAACGTCCTGATGCCATCGGTGATCGACACCCCGGCGACCAGGCAGTCGCTCCCCTATGCCGACTACGTGACCTGGCCCACCCCCGACGAGATCGCCTCCGTGGCCCACTTCCTGCTCAGTGACGACTCGGGGGTCATGAACGGGGCCTCGATACCGGTCTACGGCCGGGCCTGACTGTCAGTCAGCCCGAGGGCACTTCCCAGAGCTCGATCCATTCCCCATGGGGATGGGCCTGCCCTACCTGCGGCAGCTCGAGCCCGGACCCGGCGCAGAGCCGTGCCCAGTCGTCCGCCTTGTCCAACACCTCCATAGAGGCCCGGAACACCGGACGGTTGCCGCGAGCCGCATCGGCGATCTCCTCGATGCGGCGCCTGCCGCCGACCGTGAGCTGATTGAGGGAGAAGGCGTCCATCACCACTACCGGCTCACCGCGGGGCAGGGCCTCGAGAGCAGCCGGCAGGGTCTCGATGGCATCGCCACTCACCATTTCGATCTCGAGGGTCGCCGCCACGTCGAAGGCGGTGCGCAACCGAGCCCGGCGCTCGGTGTGCTCGGGCCAGATCAGCGCGTCGAGCCAGCGCCGGCCGCCCTCGTCGTCGTGGCGGATAGGCTCCAGGTCGAGCCCGACCCGGCTCAGCACATCGATGTCGTGGAGCGGGAATGGCACGCCGCGGCTCTCCGCTACCAGGGTGAGGGGTGAGGCCGGAGATCCCCATGCGACCTCCCCCCACCGGTAGCGATATCGATCGATGGCCAGGTTGAGCCCGGCACTGGTCCCGATCTCAATGAGGTGAAAGCGATCGAGGCCGGCTGACATCAGCATCGGTAGGAGCGCGACACAGCGTCGGCACTCGTTGGTCTGGGTGAAACGGGTATTCCCGATCGCAACCAGGTCGACCTCGCGCCCGAGCACGAAATCCCGAAACCTCCGGTCTGCTCCGGTCGGGGGCAGCGGATTGGGGGTCAGCGACTGGTAGTAGGCGGCTAGTTCTTCGTCGGGGGACGAGAACAGCAGGTCCTGGACTCCTCCCAACAGCAGGTTCATCTGCGGCAGGTGCTCGATCCGGTTCAGGACCCTCATCAACTCGGGATCGCCTGCGATGACCTCGACGAGATGCGCGTAGAGGGGAGACCCATGCGTGTGCTTGCCCCATGCCCGGACATCTTCGGGAGTCATCGGCTCAGAAGGTGGCCCGGCGGTAGGCGGTGGCGAGGGCGTCGGCATACTCGTTCCAGCGCTGGCCGTTGTGAGCCTTGATCCACTGCAGTCCGACATTCGGTCGCTGCGTGTAGAGGTCGTATGCCTCTTTCACCAGCTCCAGGTTGGCGATCGGCCCCGAGCTCTTCTTGGTCCATCCCCGCGCTTTCCAGCCCTCTGCCCATGTGGTCACGATGTTCACGATCAACTGGGAGTCGGTGTAGACGGTCTGCGTCGAATCGACATCGAGCATGCCCAACCCCGCGATCAGAGCGGCCAGCTCCATCTTGTTGTTGGTGGTGTGCGGTTCCGACCCGTGCGCCTGGTCGATGATCTCGCCGTCCTTGACGTGGACCGCCCCCCATCCCCCGGGTCCCGGGTTGCCCTCCGACGCCCCGTCGGTGAACACGCCGGTCTGCGGGCCGTCGTCGAAGGCGGCGAGCACTTCCGCCGTGGTGAGGTCGCGCCGTTTGCTGGAGCTCACTCCCCGGGTCGCCGCCTTTGGTTGCGGACTGCCGCTCTTGTTCTTGCAGTCCATGCACTGGCGGGGGGTCCAGCCCGGGTAGCGGTCGAGGACCTCGGCCCGGACATCGAACTCAGCGCCACAGGTTTCGCATTTGAACACGTCAGGGCTTTTCGAAGACCGACACGAACTGCGGTGACTTCCACAGGTTGAACTCGTGGTGGGTCTCCGCCAGCCCCATGGGCTCGACCAGCCGGCGCACCTTGGTCGGCGACAGCTTGTGACAATGGACCTGGCGCGCCTTGAAGGGCGTGCCGTAGAGGATCACCGACGTGGGTATGGCGTACAGCCCCTGGATCGGCTCCGCGGGATAGATGAAAAGGGCCCGCCCTCCTGGCTTGAGAACCCGGACCATCTCGGCCATCGCCGTTTGTAGCGGTGGGATGTGCTCGATTGCGTGCACCGAGACGAGGGCGTCGAATTCGCCGTCGGGAAAGTCCAGGGCTTCGGCGCTCATGCAAAGGACCCGATCGGTGCCCGCTACCTGGCCGGCATTCGGATTGGGATCGATTCCGACGATGTCGACACCCCTGGCTGCAAGTCGCTTGGTCAGGTGACCGCTGCCACACCCCACTTCGAGGACCCGATCACCTGCGGAAAGGGGCAGCAGTCGATCCAGTGTCTTCAGGTGCTGAGGATCCCAGCGGTTGACGAGCGCATATCGCTGAGAGTCGTAAACGGTCATCGGGGGCGAGATTAGGAGGAGCTCGATCAGTAGCCGCCGCGAGTCACACGATCCATCAATCGGTTGATCTCGGAACTCAGCCGTACGGGGTGGGAATCCTGGCCAGGCGGCCGATGTGCCGGTCCCTGGTGCCGGCGCATAGTCGCAGTATCCAAAGGCAGAAGGGGAATAGCCATGCCAGCAATTGAAATCGAGGGCCTGACCAAGCGATATCGCGACGTCCCGGTCGTGGACGGAGTCAGCTTCAATGTCGAGAAGGGCGAGATCTTCGGGATCCTCGGCCCCAACGGCGCCGGGAAGACCACCACGGTCGAGTCGATCGCCGGCCTTAGGCGACCTGACAGCGGGACCATCCGGGTCCTCGGCCTCGATCCTCAAGCGGACCGGCCCGAGCTACGCCGGCGCCTCGGAGTGCAACTCCAGGAGAGCAGGCTCCCTGACCGGATCCGCGTTGGTGAGGCGCTCCATCTCTACAGCTCTTTCTATGAGAACCCGATCGAGTGGGAGGAGCTCCTCGGGCAGCTCGGCCTGGAGGACAAGCGCGACGCCCGATTCGCCACGCTTTCGGGCGGCCAGAAGCAGCGTCTTTCCGTGGCTCTGGCCCTCGTCGGTAACCCGGAGATCGTGATCCTCGACGAGCTGACCACCGGCCTCGACCCGCAGGCGCGACGCGACGCCTGGGCCGTGGTGGAACGATTGAGGGACCGGGGAGTCACCGTCGTCTTGGTGACTCATTTCATGGAGGAGGCGGAACGGCTTGCCGACCGACTCGCTCTCATCGACGCCGGGAAGCTCGTCGCCCTCGACACCCCTGCGGGCCTGATCGCGGCCTCCGGCGGCGAACATGTGATCAGCTTCCGGCCATCCCGGAACATCGAGGAATCTGCGTTGCGACAGCTCGCAGATGTGACCGGTGTCGCACGTCACGGGGACCACATCGTGGTCACGGGAAGGGGCAACGTTCTCAACTCGATCACCACCGCCCTCAGTGAGGCAGACGTCACGGCTCAAGAGCTGCGGATGCAACAAGCGACGCTCGACGATGCCTTCCTGACATTGACGGGCCGTTCTCTCCATACCGACACCCAGGAGGTGTGACATGTCTGCACTGGCCACGATGACCTCGATCGAAGCGAAGCTCTTCTCCAGGGACCGTCTGGCCGTGTTCTGGGCGCTCGCCTTCCCAGCACTCCTGCTGTTGATTCTGGGGTTTGTGTTCCCGGGGGGCACGGAACCGAGCGCCGACTTCGGCGGATACAGGCTCGTCGACCTCTATGCACCCATCATTCTGGTGCTCGCGCTGGCCACGGTGGCTTTCGCCAGCCTCCCCGCAACCCTGGGTGGCTATCGAGAGATGGGGTTGTTTCGCCGTCTCTCCACCACCCCCGTGGGACCGGGAAGGCTGGTCGGCGCGCAACTGACGGTCCAGGTCGCGGTGGCGGTGGCGGCCTGCGGGCTGGCATTGATCGTCGCCGGGGCGGTCTTTGCGATTCCGATGCCGGCGAACCCGATTGGGTTCGTGCTCAGCTTCTTCCTGGCTGCGGCATCCATGCTCGCGGTGGGCCTGTTCATCGGGGCCTGGGCCCGCACGACCTCCATGGGCCAGGGTGTGGGGATGGCCGTCTACTTCCCGATGCTTTTCTTCGCCGGCGTGTACTTCCCCAGGGGCGCCATGCCCGAGGGTCTTCGCCTGATAAGCGACTTGAGCCCGGCCGGAGCCGCCGTTCAGGCGTTGCAGGACACCTGGCTCGGGCTGACACCCTCGGGTTCTAGTCTCCTCGTAATGGCCGCCTACTCGCTCGGCTTCTCGCTGCTCGCGACCCTGTTCTTCAGATGGGAGTGACTTCCGAGTCGGCGAGCCTGACGCTCGAGGAGCGCAACAGGTGGGAACGGACCTTCGAGCACATCGGAAACTGGACCCCCTACATAACGCTCCTCATCGGGTTGATCCTTGGCATCCTCTCGGCCATCGGGTCACCTTCGGAGGCGGTTCTGACCCTGGGCCTGGCCGCGGTCGCGTTCGCCTGGGTCCTCTTCATGTTCACCCTCGCCGGGGAGCGACGGCAGAGCCAGGCATGGATGAGGTTCTACATGCTCGGCCTGCTCGCAATCTGCACGGTGATGATGTTCTACCGGCCGGTCTTCTTCGTCTTCGTCATCACCGGGTTCGTCCACTCCTTCCTGCTCAAGCCTGCACTCGCCTCGTTCACGGCCGTCGCCCTGTCGTCGCTGATCGTCAACATGCGGATCGTCTACCCCCACGGCGGAACGGAAAGTTGGATCACCTACCTGGTCATCGTCGCGATACAGACCGCTGCGGTCGGGATCGGAACGCTGGGCGGCGAAAGGCTCACGGAGCTCAGTGAGCAGAGACGGGTTGCCGTACGCGAACTGAGGATGGCTAGCGAGGAGAACGAGCTGCTCCAGGACCAACTCGTCGAACAGGCTCGCGAGGCGGGTATAGACGAGGAGCGCCGGCGCATGGCGCGAGAGATCCACGACACGATCGCGCAGGGACTAACCGGGGTCATCACCCAGCTGGAGGCAGCCGGGCAGGTGAAGGACGACCCGGCCGCGCTACAGCGACGCATTGACAACGCCATCCAGCTGGCGCGGGAGAGCCTGTCCGAGGCGCGACGGGCGATGAGCGACCTTCTCCCGGCACCGTTGGAAGAGGGAGGGCTGGCTTCGGCCCTCAAGGAAGTGACGGAACGGTGGTCGAGCCTGAGTCATGTCCCCGCGGAGCTGACCACCACGGGCACAGTGCGCCGGTTGCACCCCGAGGTTGAGGTCACGGTCCTGCGGGTCACCCAGGAGGCCCTGGCCAACGTGGCCAAGCATGCCCGCGCCTCGCGGGTCGGGGTCACTCTGTCCTACATGGGCGACACGGTCTCGGTCGACGTACGTGACAACGGAGTCGGCATCGACCATGCGGCGACGGTCAATGGCGGTTCGCCCGACTCCAGCTTCGGGCTCACAGCGATGCGCCAGAGAGTGGAGGGACTCTCGGGAACCCTCGAGGTGGAGTCGGAGAAGGGCGGTGGGACCGCGGTCTCGGCACTGCTGCCCGCTATCGCGGTGGAGCGAGAAATTGGCTGAGAGCATCGTCAGGGTCCTCATCGTCGACGATCACCCGGTGGTGCGTGACGGCCTGAGAGGCATGCTCGCCAACGAAGACGGCTTCGAGGTCGTCGGCGAAGCTGCGGACGGCCGGGAGGCGGTGGCCCGGGCGCTGGCGTACCAACCGGATGTGATTCTCATGGACCTGCGCATGCCCGAGATGAACGGGGTGAGCGCGATCAAAGAGCTCGCCGAGAAAGGGATCGAGTCGAGGGTCCTGGTGCTGACCACGTTCGACACCGACTCGGACGTGCTCCCGGCCGTCGAGGCCGGCGCCACCGGATTCCTGCTCAAGGATGCCCCCAGAGAGGAGTTGCTCCGGGCGATCCGTGCCGCGGCCCGTGGCGAGGCGGTGCTCTCTCCGAGCATCGGATCCCGGATCCTGGGCCAGGTGCGGCAACCATCGAAGGAAGCGGTCAGCCAGCGCGAGCTCGAAGTGCTGCAGCTGGTGGCGGCCGGCTCACCCAACCGGGAGATCGCGGAACGCCTCTTCATAAGTGAGGCGACCGTGAAGACCCATCTCCTTCACATCTACGCCAAGCTCGGCGTCAACGACCGGGCCGGTGCGGTGGGTGCGGCATTCGAACGCGGCCTGCTCACGCCGGGCCAGACCCCTGCCTGACCGGGGTTGGCCCTGGTCAGGCCGGATTCGATAGTCCCTCGACATGCGCAGCCACCGCGTAGTCGAGGAGGAGGGGGCCCTCCGGAGTCATGGCGACGTGGGTCACCGAAGTGTTGGGCGGCGTGTACAGGGATTCGGCGTGCGAGTCCTTGGTCGCGGTCAGAGACGAGACGTATGCACGGATCGCCCCGCCGTGGGCCACAGCAAGTGTGGGCCCGAACGGCGCCGGGGCCAGTGCGTGGACGGTGTTGGCGAAGCGATGTGTCATCTCGCCCCAGCTCTCGCCGTTCTCCCCCGCCTGAGGTCGATTCCCTCTGCATAGATGGTCTCCATGAGCCCCGGCCACTGGTCGCTGATCTCAGGTGAGGTCAAACCCTCCCATTGGCCCATTGCCAGCTCCATCAGCCCGTCGACGGTGACCAGTCCATCGTTCGCCAGATAGCCGGCTGTTGTCTGTGCCCGGCCCAGTGGAGATGCGTAGACGGTGTCCCAGGTGCCATACCAATCCCGAAGGGCCGCCGCCTGGCTGTGCCCCAACTCGTTGAGACCGGAGTCGGCCTGGCCCTGCCACCGCCCTTCGAGATTGGCAGAGGTCTGACCGTGCCGGATGAGGGCTACGACCGGCACACCTGAATCGAGGTGCTGGGTCACGAGGTGAGACCGGGGCCCGAGGTGCGCCAGGTCGTTGAAGGACCCGAGCCGGGAGCGATCGGCACTGAACAGGAGCCGGGTCACCGAGGTGTTGGCGACGAAGGTATGCGACCGTCGACGACGAGCGCTCAGGAACGGGTCGAGCAAACTCTGGAGCACTCCACCGTGGGTGACCACGACCGCGCGGTCATGCGGGGAGAGCCGCGCAGCGAGGCGGTTGATCGTCCCCCACGACCGGGCAGAGACCCCGGCCAGGGTCTCACCGGTTCGACCCATTGGGACGTCCCCGCCTTTGATCGCCGCCGCCAGTTCTTCACCACGCTCGATCGTCACCTCGTCGTGGGTCTTGCCCTCCCACTCCCCGAGGTCGATCTCGATCAGGTCGTCTTCGACTAGGTGGTCGGCCGAGAACGCCGACGCGGTCCGCACTGCTCTCTCCAGGGGCGATGTGAGCACGACGTCGAAATGCTGCGCCGAGAAGCGCTTCGCCAGATGCTCCAGGCTCGCTTCGCCATCATTGCTGAGCCGAGCGTCGGACCGGCCGTTCCAGATTCCGGCCCGGTTGGTCTCGGACTCGGCATGTCGGACGAGGAGGATCTCGGGCATCTGATTGATTGGTACTAGGAATTCGCTGCTTGACGAAAGCGGATCAGCCGACGAACGCCGAGGCGAAGATCAGGGCCACCACTGTCATCACTTTGATCACGATGTTCATCGCCGGCCCCGCCGTGTCCTTGAAGGGGTCACCGACCGTATCGCCGATCACGACGGCCTTGTGGGCATCGGAGCCCTTGCCGCCGTAGGCGCCGGTCTCGACGAACTTCTTGGCGTTGTCCCAGGCCCCGCCGGCGTTGGCCATGAAGATGGCGAGTAGGAACCCGGTGACGAGCGAGCCGGCGAGGAAGCCGCCGAGCGCCTCGACGTCGACGAAGCCGATCACCAGCGGAAGGGCCAGGGCCATGGAAACCGGGATCACCATCTCCCTGAGGGCTCCGGTGGTGGCGATGTCGACGCACTCGGCATACTCGGGGCGAACGCCAGGGGCACCCTCGCGCAAACCCGGGATCTCCCGGAACTGACGACGGACTTCCTCGATCATCCTGCCCGCGGCGCGACCAACCGCATTCATGGTGAGCCCGGCGAAGAGAAACGGGAACATGGCGCCCAAAAACAGCCCGATGGTGGTGGTGGCCTTGGTCAGATCGATCGAGCTCAAGCCCACTGCCTGGGTGAATGCCGAAAACAAGGCCAACGCAGTGACGGCAGCAGACGCGATGGCGAAGCCCTTGGCCACCGCGGCGGTGGTGTTCCCTACCGAGTCGAGTGCATCGGTTACCTGGCGCACCTCAGGAGGGAGTCCAGCCATCTCGGCGATCCCGCCTGCGTTGTCGGCGATCGGGCCGTAGGCGTCCACCGAGATGGTGAGCCCGAGGGTGGCGAGCACCCCGATCGCCGCTACCGCCACTCCGTAGATCCCTCCACCGTCACCGAGAGCCCAATCGCCCCCGTAGTAGGAGACGCCGATGCCCGCAGCCACCACGACGACCGAGAAGGCAGCCGAGCGCATCCCCTCGGCGAGACCGCTGATGATGACGGTGGCCGCACCGGTCTGGGACTGGCGAGCGACTTCCTTGACCGTCTTGTGGTCGTCGGAGGTGAACCACTCCGAGATCATTCCAACCAGGTAGCCAACGACGAGCCCGGCGACCACCGAGACCCACAGTCCCAATGGGTTGGGGGCGTCCTCGAAGATCCAGGTGACCAACCAGAGCACACCGACGGCAGATGCCACGAGTGCGAAATTGGAACCCCGGCGCAGCGCCGAGCCGAGAGTGCTCCCGTCGCGGGCCCGGACCAGGAATGAGCCAATGATGGCCGCCAGCATCCCGATGGCGGCGACGGCGAGGGGAAACAGCAGGGTCGGCGTGGCGTATTGCGAGCCCTGGAAGACGAAGGCCGCATAGGCGATGGGTGCGACCAGGGCTCCGACGTAGGACTCGAAGAGGTCGGCGCCCATGCCGGCGACATCTCCGACGTTGTCGCCCACGTTGTCGGCGATCACCGCCGGATTGCGGGGATCGTCCTCTGGGATCCCGGCCTCGACCTTGCCCACCAAGTCGGCACCGACATCGGCTGCTTTGGTGAAGATCCCACCCCCCACTCTGGCGAAGAGGGCAATTGAGGACCCGCCGAGCCCGACCGCGGTCACCACCTGGGCCCAGGACTCGAGGCCGAGCAGCTCCTTGAAGATCAGGTAAGCCACTCCCACCCCGAGCAATCCGAGACCGGCGACGGTAAACCCGACGACAGCCCCGCCCCGGAAGGCAACGACCAGGGCGGCAGCAGCTCCACCGGTCCGGGCCGCCTCGGTGGTCCTCGAATTGGCTTGGGTGGCGATCCTCATCCCGATGTATCCGGCGCCGCCGGACAACACGGCACCGGCCACGAAGGCGATCGAACCCCAGGGTCGGCCCCAGTCGAGGAGACCGGCGATCAGGCCGGCCATCACCACGACGAACACCAGGATCCAGGTGTACTCCCGTTTGAGGAAGGCCTTCGCCCCTTCCCGGATCGCATCGGAGATTTCGATCATCCGCTCGTTGCCACGGGGTTGAGCCAGGACCGAGCGTGCGTAAAAGACTGCGATGAGGAGGGCGCCGACCGCGGCGAGCAGCGCCGAATAGACGATCGGGTCGGTCATCGAGAATCCTCAGGCACTGGCAGGGTGGCCGGGAGTGTAGGGAGAGACCTCGGTCACTTTTCCGAGCTGGTCGGACGACCGAATTCAGCGTCGAGATGCTCGCCCGCAACCGATACGAAGTCGGACGGATACCTCTCAAGAGGTCCCGCAGTCCCGAGCGGATTTGAACCGCCGTTTCCGGCTTGAGAGGCCGGCGTCCTAGACCCCTAGACGACGGGACCATATTGTCGACCGAGCGGAGTCGGCCTGGCTCGGGGGGAAGGACTCGAACCCTCAATAACAGGGCCAGAACCTGTCGTGTTACCTACTACACCACCCCCGAACGCGCCCACCCAGAGGGTGTTCACGGGTAGCAAAGGAGGTTACTTGATAGGCCCGTCAGTGAGAAGTTGCGTTAGTCAGTCGAGCAACGAACCCTGGACCCATGCGACGATGTCGATCCCGAGAGCAGAAAGGGTGCCCCAAATTACGACTAATGCTGCCACCGCTAGGGCCGCGTTGCTCATCATCTCAGTTGTGTTCACTCCTCGTTCGTCCCCGAGGATGCGCTGCAGAAGCCCCTTCATACCTCCGTCCCAATTCACAGAGTGAGCCTGTGTTCGATTGCTCGGTCGCCAACCATTGCCTCGCCAAATGCACCCGCTACTAGAGACCCGTATTCACATCTGTGGGAGAGCCGCTCGACAACGGCTGACAGAGCGTCCACAGTTTCCTGGGAAATCTGTACTGCTTCGGCATAGAGGTCTGCGCAAATTCGACGCGCGAAAGCGTCCCGCATCAAGAAGTCGAGTTCAGGCGTCACGCCCAATTGATCCAGACTCTCCTGTGCCGCAAACTATCCACATGCCATCACCGAATGTCGAGAGCGCGAAAAGACATGGAACAAACAGAGAATCCTGATCCTGAGCTGGAGAGCATGCTCCGAGAGGCGGGGCGCGAGATGATTGCCGAGGCCGCGGAAGATGAGCGCCTGACCGAACTGCTGCGGCGGCGTCGGCAGGGATTGGCCGAGCTCGCCCTGGAGTGGGTGCACCGCGGGCAGCGGGTTCGGGCCGAGCTCGGGTCCCAGACTTTCACCGGCCACGTCACGCATGCCGGCTCCGACTACTTGACCCTTGACCGGGCCGAGGACGTGGTCACCATCCCCCTCGACCGCGCCACCTGGACGCTGGAGCCCGACCCGGTGCCAGGGCACGAGCAGATGGGTGGAGCCGGCACCTTCAAAGCGAGGCTCTCCGAGTTGGAATCCACGGGAGAGACGATTCGCATCCTCGTGGGGGACGGTCGCGCCCTGGTGGGCTCGGTCGGGGTGGTGGCCAGCGATCAGATAGAGGTCCGACAGGACCATCTGACGATCATCGTTCCACTCGGTCAGGTGATCGCGGTGGTGACGCCGCGAACGCCCGGATGACGAGATACGGACCACCAGGCCGACAGTACGAGGCGGCGCACCTCGTTTTAAGGGGTTCGTGATGGCTCGCCCGCGGCTGACCAGGCCTGTCCAGCCCCTTCACCGTCTCATCGAAACATTGCGAGAGCGAATCGTCGCCTCCGCCACCTCCCCGTTCGTCCATGCTCCCTATCCTTTGGCCAGGACCCTCGAGTACCAGGGCGACCAGGGCTTGTTGGGCCCAGGATCGGCCTCCTGGCTCGTTTTCGGTGACGTCGCCACGTTCGTTGGCGGGATCCGGGCCTTACTCCTCCAGTCAGCCCATCCCGAGGTAGTGGCCGGCGTCGGCGACCACTCCCGGTACCGGGAAGACCCATTGGGCCGCCTCTCCAGGACTTCGGCCTACGTGACCGCCACCACATATGGCGCCATGCCCGAAGTCGAGGCAGCCGTGGCCCAGGTGCGACGGATCCATCGAGTCGTAAAAGGAACCTCGAGCCGGGGCCGGCCCTATGACGCCGACGACCCCGGGTTCTCGGCCTGGGTCCACAACGTGCTCACCGACTCCTTCCTGGTGGCTCATCAGACGTTCGGGGCCTTGCCCCTCGACGAGCACGATCAGGACCGGTTCGTCCTCGAACAGACCAGGGTCGGCGAGCTCCTCGGCGCAGATCCGATGCCGGTGACGGCTGAAAGCCTGGCGGCGTGGGTCGAGGGACATCCCGATCTCGGTTGGTCGCCGGAGATGAGCGACGCCGTCGAGTTCCTGAGCGATCCGCCACTCGACCCCGGTCTCAAGCTCGGATATCGGGCTCTCTTCCAGGCGGCCATCGCCACCATCCCGACCCGGCTTCGGGAGATCCTCGGGCTGAGTGCGCTCCCCGGCGCGGTGATTCTGGGCAAGGGCGAGATCGCCGCGTTGCGATGGGCATTGGGATACTCACCGTCGTGGCGGTTGGCCCTGGTCCGGACCGGATCGTTGATCCCCGACGGATGGTTCAAGCAACGGACCGCCGCCGAGATTCGGTGACCTAGTCGGCTTCGACGATCACGGGATGGGAGCGGACGAACTCGACGATCTCGTCCCGAAAGAACTTGAAGGTGCGGCCGCCGGGCAGTTTGTAAGCAGGGAGCCGGCCCTCCCGGGCGTAACGCCTCACCATTTGCACGTTCATGCCGAGCAACTCCGCCACCTGGGCGGCGTCGAGGATCTGAGGGAGGTCCTCGCTGTTCATTCGGTGTCTGTCTCCACCGCTTTGAGAGTACGACGCGCGCCCGTGTGTTGGAACCTCAGCGTTTCCGGGTCCGGACAACGAAGACGGAGGCGTTCCGACAGCGGCCGCCAAATACACTCGGTCCATGGGGTTCGACGAGGTCTACGGTCCAGACGGCGTGCGTTCCCACTACCGGACGCTGATCGACCGGTTCGAGAACCTGGGATCGGAGGACCTCGCTGATCGCTTCGGGCTCCTCGACTCCTTCTTCCAGAGCCTTGGCATCACGTTCTCGCTGACGGGTGACGAGGAAGGGCAGGACCGGACCTGGCCGATGGATCTGATCCCCCGGATCATCCCCGCCACCGAATGGGCTCACATCGAGGGCGGCCTGATCCAGCGGGTGACTGCTCTCAACCGGTTCCTCGACGACCTCTACTTCGGGGAGCAGGAAGCGCTGCGCGACGGAATCGTGCCCCGCTGGCTGGTCGAGTCCTCGGCGGGCTACGTCAGGGAGGCCTACGGCGTTCCCGCACCAAACGGTGCCCGGTGTGTGGTCGCCGGGATCGACATCGTCCGGGATGGAGAAGGCGTGTACCGGGTGCTCGAGGACAACCTGAGAGTCCCCAGCGGGATCTCCTATGTCCTCGAGAACCGGGTGGCGATGACCCGCGTCCTGTCGGTGGCTTTCTCTCACCATGCGATCCGACCCGTCGACCACTACGGCGCTTCTTTGGCCCGGGCCCTGCGATCGATCGCCCCACCGGGAGTCGACCATCCGACGATGGCTGTCCTCACGCCGGGAGTGGCCAATTCGGCATATTTCGAGCATTCGTTCCTCGCCCGGCAGATGGGGGTCGAGTTGGTCGAGGGTCGCGATCTCGTCGTCGACGATCGCATCCTCTACATGAGGACAACCCGTGGACTGAAGCGGGTCGATGTCATCTATCGCCGCATCGACGACGACTTCCTCGACCCGGTGGTCTTCCGCCAGGACAGCCTGCTCGGGGTGCCCGGGCTGCTCGGAGCGGCGAGAGCAGGGAACGTGACCCTTGCCAACGCGATCGGGAACGGTGTTGCCGACGACAAAGGGATCTACCCGTTCGTCCCGTCGCTGATCGAGTACTACCTCGGGGCGAAGCCGACCCTGCCCAATGTGACCACATACTTCCCCTGGGACCCCGACCACCTCGATGTCATCCTGGACCGTGTTGGGGAACTCGTCGTGAAGCCGGTCGGAGAGGCCGGCGGCCACGGGATCGTGATCGGGACCACAGCCGACGATGCAACGCTCGAGGCGGTCAAGGCTGCGGTGCAAGCCAACCCTCGTGGATACATCGCACAGGAGATCGTCGAGCTCTCGACCCATCCCACCTTTGTTGAAGGGAGCCTGGAGCCACGCCATATCGACCTCCGCCCGTTCGTGCTCAGCGGGGACCGGATCGAGGTGGTCCCCGGAGGGCTGACCCGGGTCGCGCTGCGCGAAGGCTCATTGATCGTGAACTCTTCTCAGGGCGGCGGCAGCAAGGACACATGGGTCATGGACGGGCAAGAGGAGGTCGACTTTGCTGTCGCGGCACGCTGAGGACCTCTCCTGGATGGGCCGCTACGTCGAGCGAGCCGAAGACACCGCTCGCATGCTCGACGTCACCTATCACAACCTGCTCGAGTCGCCGAGTGAGGACGAGTCAACGGCGTGGAGCGAATTGCTCGAAGTCCTGTATCTGGACGCCACCTTCGACCGGCCGGCTCGGAGGCGGAGAGGTCAGCTCGTTCCTGGTCACCGACCGTGACAACCCGGGATCGATCTATTCGGCGGTCTCCAGGGCCCGGGAGAACGCGAGAGGGCTCCGGGACCGAATCTCCACCGAGCTCTGGGAGGCGATCAATCGCTTCTATCTGGATCTGGGACGGCACGACCTGGAATCCCGGGTCGTCCACCGCCCCTACGAGGTGTTCCGCGACGTCAAGAGCCAGTGCCAGTTGATCAGCGGAGTAGCCGCCCAGACCATGCCCCGGGACGAGGGCTATCGATTCTTCGTCCTTGGCTTCATGCTGGAGCGCGCCGAGATGACTTGCCGCCTGCTCGCGGTCAGGTACGCCCGCCTGAGCCGGAGTGGCACCCGGATGGGCTTCCACGCTTGGGTCTCGGTCTTGAAGTCGGTGTCGGCTTACGAGGCCTACCTCAAGGCACACGACGCCTCCTTGCATCCCACACGGGTGCTCGAGTACCTGCTCCTCGACCGGGACTTCCCCCGGAGCGTCCTCTATTGCCTGCGCACTGTCGAGGACCAATTGACGGTCCTGGCAGGCACCAATCAGCAGTCCGACGTGAGCCGGGCCATCGGCCGGGTGCGAGCCCGTGTCGAGTACTGCGACATCGAACGGACCATCGCCGAGGGCTTGGACCAGTTCCTGGAGAGCCTCCAGATAGAGATCTACGACGTGGCCGAGGCCGTCGACACCCACTTCTTCCGCAGCGGCACCGACCTCCGCCTCCACGCGTACCGGTCCGCCTGATGCGTCTCGAGATTCGATACGCCAACGAGTTCGTCTACGACGAGGCAGTGACCGAGTCCCACAACCTGCTCCGGGCATGCCCCGCCAACGACGAGACCCAGACGCTCTTCAGCTATCGCGTGGAAGTCGAGCCCGAGACCTGGGCCACCTCCTACACCGACTACTGGGGAACCCGTGTCGACGAGTTCGCCATCCTGAGACCGCACACCACCCTCCGCGTCGTCGCCGAGTCCACCGTGGAGACAGCAGCCCACCCCGCGCCTGAAGTGGAAATCGACCTGGCCGCGTACCAGGAGTTGGCCCCGGGTCACACCGAGTACCTGCTGCCCTCACCACACGCCCGATGGGATCCAGGGATCGCCTCGATGGCCGCTGAGGCGATCGAGAATGCCGAAGGGGGAATCGATGCGGTGACACGTATCCAGGCATCAGTCGGCTCCTTGCTCTCATACGCTCCGGGCGCGACCTTCGTCGGCATGGATATCGCCGAGGTCCTGTCCCAGGGCAAAGGGGTGTGCCAGGACTTCGCCCATCTCGCCATCACCATGTACCGGAGCGTCGGGATCCCGGCCCGGTATGTGTCGGGCTACCTCTACGCCAGCGATCAGACCATGGCGGTGACCCCGACCGACCCCGAAGTGGAGATCCAGACCCACGCATGGGTGGAAGTGATGATTCCTGGCTTCGGCTGGTGGGCGCTGGACCCCACCAATCATCAGCCCGCCGGAGAGCTCCACATCAAGATCGGGCATGGCCGTGACTACGAGGATGTGATGCCACTGCGAGGGGTGTACCACGGGATCGCGGCACACGCCCTGGGAGTCAGGGTTCAGATCACCCGGGAGCGGCTGGGCGAGCTGGTCCAGCAGTGACCGCCGAGCGCGTCGCTACCGCCACCACCACGACACCGAGCGCGGCCCCCATGGCATTGGCCACCAGGTCGAGGGCGTTGTTCGAGTAGTCGCCGACGTTGACGTCACCCACAGAGGCGCCGATCAGCTCCGCGATCTCGACCACGGCCCCGCCTCCCATGGTCGCCAGGAAGGTGATGAACAGCATCCCACCGAAGAGGCGCCCGTCTCCGGCCCACCGCTCGACCGCGGCCCAGGCGACGAAGAAGCAGACGAAGGCGGCGGCGGCGTGGAAGACCTTGTCGTAGTAGATCGGGCCCAGGACCTGAGCCATGTAGAGGGGCTGACCGCCCACCAGAAGCACGCCACCGAGCATGTTCCCCAACCCGACAACTGCAATCCCCCACCAGATCGCCGGCGAGAAGCGGGCCCAGCGATTGAGCACGCCGAAGAACGCCAGCAATAGGAGGTTGATGCCGGTGTAGACGTTGGTCAGAGGGCTGTCCACCGCCTGTCCATACACGAACAGGGCCACCGTGTAGGCCGCGATGAATAGGAGCGCCGCTCTCACCACCGTCAGGCTGGCACGACAGGGCTAATAGTCTGAGGACCGATGGAAGACGCCGTACAACCCGACCAGGTGGAAGCTCCGCCCTCCGACGGCGGCCAGGAGCCCCCGGTCTCCCAACCGACGAAGCTGATCAGGATCGCCTCCATGACCCGGGCGATGCTCGACGAGGTCAGGCAGGCGCCCCTCGACGAAGCGGGACGCAAGCGGCTGGCCGAGGTTCACGCACGCTCACTCGACGAGTTGCGAGAAGTCCTCTCCCAGGACCTGCTCGATGAGTTCGACGAGATCATGGTTCCCCTCGATGAATCAGTGACCGAAGCCGGGATCCGGATCGCGCAGGCACAGCTGATCGGATGGCTGGAGGGCCTGTTCCATGGGATCCAGGCTTCGCTGTGGTCTCAGCAGATGACCGCCCAGAGCCAGTTGGCGGAGATGCAGAAACGTACCCAAATCGGGCCCGGGGGACCGGAGCCCGACGACCAATCGGGGCTCTATCTGTGACTAACCGACCTTGCGCTCGCGAACAGCGCGCTCCCGACGCACGCGGCGGCGTTCCCGCTCACTGAGACCGCCCCAGATGCCGAACTTCTCGCCCATGTCCACCGCGTAGTCGAGACACTCCACCTTCACCTCACAGGCGGCGCATATCGACTTGGCTTTTCGGGTGGATGCACCGCGCTCGGGAAAGAAGAGGTCGGCATCGGCGCCACGGCAGTTGGCGTAGTCCTGCCAGGAGAGCTCACCTATCGCTAACGCTTCGATGAGCTTGCTCTTCATCAGGTCTCCTCACAACCGTGTAATTACACGTTTGAGATTACGACTCGCCGCGCGCGCCGTCAAGGGGACCCAAGCCCTCTCCAGCGACCTGAAGCGGGGTCCGCCCAGGGGCTTGCCATAATGAGGTAGCCGTGGCGACCACGCTCGAGAAGAGAAGACTCCCCTGGCCCCTCGCTTTCTATGGATCAGCGATCGGCAAGAAGTGGGTCATGGCTCTCACCGGGATCGCCATCATCGGCTTTGTCCTGGCCCACATGGTCGGCAACTGGAAGATCTTCCTGCCCGATGTCGACGGGATCCCGGACATCGACGTCTACGCCGAGGCACTGCGGCAACTGTTGGTGCCTTTTGCTCCGGAGCACGTCGTGCTCTGGATACTGCGCACCGGGTTGATCGTCGCCTTCCTCCTCCATATCCACGCCGCGTACTCGCTGACGCTGATGAACCGACGGGCCCGACCCGAGGGCTATCAGGGGCCGCGGAACTACGTCGCCGCCAGCTATGCCAGCCGCACGATGCGCTGGAGCGGGGTCATCTTCTTCTTCTTCCTCCTCTTCCACCTCGCCGACCTCACCTGGGGAATTCAACCGATGGCCCCGGAGACCTGGGCCCGGGGAGAGGTCTATGCCAACTTCGTCGCCACCTTCAGCCGGGCCCCCGTCACGATCTTCTACGTGATATCGATGGTCTGTCTCGGAATCCACCTGTATCACGGTGCGTGGTCCATGTTCCAGAGCATCGGGCTCAACCACCCCAGCTACAACGCGGCACGGAGGTACTTCGCGGTCGGGCTGGCCGTCCTGGTCACCGTGGGGAACGCCATCATGCCTCTTGCCGTCCTCTTCGGATTCGTGGAGTGAGCCGATGACCGCTGCGCTCGACCCGAAGGTCCCAGCAGGCTCTATCGAGGACAAGTGGGAGAACCACAAGTTCTCGATGAAGCTGGTGAACCCGGCGAACAAGCGGAAGTTCAAGATCCTCATCGTGGGTAGCGGCCTGGCCGGGGCGTCCGCCGCCGCCAGCCTCGCCGAGCTCGGCTACGACGTCGAGGTCTTCACTTTCCACGACAGCCCTCGTCGCGCCCATTCCATCGCAGCGCAGGGTGGGATCAATGCCGCCAAGAACTATCGAAACGACGGGGACTCGGTGCATCGCCTCTTCTACGACACGATCAAGGGCGGCGACTATCGGAGCCGGGAGGCCAACGTCTACCGCCTCGCCGAGCTCTCCGTGAACATCATCGACCAGGCGACGGCACAGGGTGTTCCCTTCGCCCGCGAGTACGGCGGGCTCCTCGACACCCGCTCCTTCGGTGGCACCCAAGTGTCACGCACCTTCTACTCAAGGGGCCAGACGGGGCAGCAGTTGCTTCTCGGCGCGTACCAGGCACTGATGCGCCAGGTCGACGCCGGCCTCGTGAAGCTCCACACCCGCTCCGAGATGCTCGACCTGGTGGTGAAGGATGGCCGGGCGGTGGGCATCGTGGCCCGCGACCTGGTCACAGGTTCGGTTACGAGCCACTCGGCACACGCCGTGGTCCTCGCCACCGGGGGCTACTCCAACGTCTTCTTCCTCTCCACCAACGCCAAGGCCTCGAATGTCACCGCGATCTGGCGCGCCCATCGGAGGGGAGCGGCTTTCGCCAACCCCTGCTTCACCCAGATCCACCCCACATGTATCCCCGCCTCGGACGAGTTCCAGTCGAAGCTGACCCTGATGTCCGAATCGTTGCGAAACGATGGCCGGATCTGGGTGCCCAAGGATCACAACGAGGCAAGGCCGCCGGACTCGATCCCCGAAGCGGAGCGCGACTACTACCTGGAACGGATCTATCCCGCCTTCGGGAACCTGGTCCCTCGAGATGTCGCCTCGCGAGTCTCGAAGCGGATGGTCGACGGCGGCCTGGGCGTAGGCCCACTCCACAACGGGGTGTATCTCGACTTCGGTCAGGCCGTGCAGCGGCTGGGCCGGGACGTGATCGAGGAGCGCTACGGGAACCTATTCGAGATGTATCAGCGGATAACCGACGAGGATCCCTATCGGGTTCCGATGCGGATCTACCCGGCGCCGCACTACACCATGGGCGGGCTCTGGGTCGACTACAACCTGATGACCACGGTCCCGGGCCTGTACGCGATCGGTGAGGCCAACTTCTCCGACCACGGTGCGAATCGGCTCGGGGCGTCGGCCCTGATGCAGGGTCTGGCGGACGGCTACTTCGTCCTCCCCTACACCATCGGCGACTACCTCTCCGGGTGGCTCAACACCGATCCGGTGCCGGCGGATGACCACGCCTTCTCCGCGATCGAGGACGATGTGACGGCTCGGGTCGATGGGTACCTGGCGAGCAGCGGGAGCCGTTCGGTGGACTGGTACCACCGCCAATTGGGGAAGATCATGTTCGACGAGTGCGGGATGGCCCGGAGCGAAGCCAGCCTGCAAAAGGCCTTGTCGGACATCCCGGCGCTCTACGAGGAGTTCATCAGCGATGCCAGGGTGCTTGGCGACTCAGAGTCCCTGAACCAGAGCCTGGAACGAGCGGGCCGGGTCGACGACTTCTTCCAGCTGGCACAGATGATGTGCCTCGATGCCCTCCGCCGCGAGGAGTCGTGCGGTGGGCACTTCAGGGAGGAGCACCAGACGGACGAGGGCGAGGCGATGCGGGACGATGCCAGATTCACCCACGTCGCAGCGTGGGAGTGGACCGGCGATCCGGCCAAGCCGGAGGTCGCCGTCGAAGAGCTCGCTTTCGAGTCGGTGACTCCAACCGCCCGGAGCTACAAGTGAACGTCATCCTTCAGATCTGGCGACAGGAGGGCCCAGAAGCGCCCGGGGGCTTCAGGACCTATCAGGTCGATGGGATCTCAGAGGAGATGTCGTTCCTCGAATTGCTCGACGTCCTCAACGAGAGGTTGCTGACCCAGGGCGAAGAGCCTGTGGCCTTCGACCACGACTGTCGGGAGGGAATCTGCGGCAGCTGTGGCGTGATGATCGACGGGCAGGCGCACGGTCCGCAGCCGGGCACCGCCACCTGCCAGCTGCACATGCGCAAATTCGAGAACGGGGCCACGATCACCGTCGAGCCCTGGCGGGCGGGCGGCTTCCCTCTGATCCGCGACCTGGTGGTGGACCGTTCCTCATTCGACCGGATCATCGAGGCAGGCGGTTACATCTCAGTCGACACCGGGTCCGCTCCCGAGGCCAACCAGATTCCGATCCCGAAACCAGTAGCCGACATCGCCTTCGACGCTGCGGCGTGCATCGGATGTGGTGCTTGTGTCGCCGCCTGCCCCAACGGTGCCGCCAACCTCTTCACCGCAGCGAAGGTGAGCCATCTCGGGCTCCTCCCCCAGGGCCAGGCCGAGCGCTGGTCCCGGGTGGAACGGATGGTCGAGGTGATGGAGAGCTATTTCGGATCGTGCACCAACCACGGAGAGTGCGAGAAGGCATGCCCGAAATCGATCTCGATCGACTTCATCGCCACCCTGAACGCCGATTACCTGAAGGCCAAGGTCAAGAATCGCCGTCTGCAGCAGGCCTGACCCAGGGACTAGACCGAAAGAAATCGTTGAACCGGCCCTTGTCGTCTTTTACGCCACGCCTAGCCTGACACCCCTATACGACCACTCTCTGTAGTTTCTCATCACATGGTGTGGTTGGAGGACTTGAAAAGGGCGATATGAAGAAGCCGGACAATGGCGAGCGCGGCGCCACTCTCGTCGAGGCAGCGCTGGTATACGGATTGCTGTTCCTTGCCCTTTTCGCCGTGGTAGAGCTCGGCCTCGCCTTCAAGGATTGGCTCTCCGTCAGCCACGCTGCCAGGGAGGGGGCACGCGCCGGCGCGACTTACGGCGACGACCCAAGGGCTGACATTCAGATCCTGCGCGACATCGAGCGCACCCTGGCACCGGCCGGCATCGCCAATGGGATGCGAATCCGGGTGTTCGAGGCCGCTGCCGGCGGCGAGTCCCAGAGCTACACCTACGCCCCGGGATCGGACTGCAGCGACAACTCGCCGGGCAACATCCTTGTTGGCTGTTGTGACTGGAGCCCCTGCCCCGAGCCCTTCCGAGATACCTACACGGTGCCCAATTGGGATCCCGCGGACCGCGACGTCGAGGCGCCGACCCTCGACCGGATCGGGGTCGAGGTGGCGTTCACCCATGAGTGGCTGACCGGCTACTTCGTGCCCACGACCGACTTCACCACGGCCACCGACTTCCAGATCGAGCCTCAGGTGTTCGAATCGTGAGGCGGCTCCGTGAACGCGGCGCATCGCTGGTCGAGGTCGGCCTGATACTTCCAGTGCTCATCTTGCTCGCCATTGGCCTCTCGGAAATCGGGTTTCTGGTTGTCGACTACCTCACGGTGACCAACGCGGCCAGGGAAGGTGCTCGCACCGGGGCGGCCGCCGCCGATTTCGACAACGGCACAGTCGATGCCGATGACCTGATACTCGAGGCAATCGAGGAAGCCGCATGCAACCTCCGGTTCGGCGACCTGGAGTCGGTTCGGATCTTCAAGGCCGACGGTGGTGGTCAGCCAGTCGTGGGATCGATCAATGAGTACTCCCCGACAGGCAGTCTCCACTGCAATTCGCCACTCAACGCCTTGGGTTGCGATAACGCCTGCCCCTGGGCCGCTTCAGGAAGGGACCGGGTCCCTCCGACCATGGACTACCTCGGCGTCGAAATCAGCTTTTCTCACAGCAGCGTCACCGGGCTCTTTCCCTTCCCCACTGTCGACTGGCAAGAGGTCGCGGTGATGCAGATCGAGCCTGACACACGGGGGACACAGTGAGGAAGTTGATCCGCCGAGCAAGGGACAACGAACGCGGGGCCGCCCTAGCGCTGGTGGCGGCCTCGATGGTCGTGCTCATGGGCATGGCCGCCTTCGGCTCCGACCTCGCCTGGTTCTATCTCAACGCGAGCCGCATCCAACGCTCCGCCGACGCCGCCGCACTTGCCGGAGTGGTCTGGCTCCCCGGTCAGGTGGGCACGGCCAACGCCACCGCAGTCGACGCAGCATTTCGGAATGGGTACGACGACAGCCTCGTCGACGTCGACGTGACGCCGGGCGTAGTTTCTGGTGAGCCCAACCGGCTCTCGGTCACTATCCGCGACGTCGTCCCCACCTTCTTCCTCAGAATCTTCGGCTTCGACGATATGGCGATCTCCCGTACCGCAACCGCCGAGTTCATCCCGCCTCTCAAGCTGGGGAGCCCCAGCAACCAGTTCGGCAACTCATGTGACCCCAACCAGGCCGGGTGCAGCGGCCAGGCCAACTTCTGGGCGAACATCCATGGCAAGTGGACCGACAGGGGGATGGGCGACGCGTACTCCTCATGGTGTGACAACACCAGTGACGTGCCCGGTTGCGCCCAGCAGCCCTCTCCTCCGGCTCGCACCAGCGGATACCTGTACGGGATCGAGTCTGGCTCCAGCTTCACCGCACAGTTCAACGACCTCGCCTTCTACAACACCTCGGGCGGAGTGACCACCAACGACGACTGGCGGACCGGCGACCGAGGGTGTGAGGACTGGGGCCCGAGCACCGCGGCCAGCTGCGGGCCAACCATGGTGGTCTCCCTCTACGCCCCCGACCCGACGCCGCTCGACATATCCGACAACGCGCTGCTCTGCTCGGCGACGATCCCACCCCAGCCTCAGGTTCTCGAGACCAACCCCTATGCCTTCACCGCACCCGACGGCCAGGGATGCTGGACCCAGTCCGGCTCGGGGATCTACGTCCTCCAGATCCGGCATCTCGATCCGGGCAACAATGTCAATCGGGCCGGTCTGAACCGGTACTCCGTCCGGTCGAGCACCGGAAACTTGTACGCGCTGGGCGACTTCTCCATCTACAACAACGCCAGCGGGTCCACGACCTCGTTCCATCTGGCTGAAGTGCCCACCTACTACCACGGGAAGACCTTCGTCATCGAGCTGTACGACGCGGGAGAGTCCTCGGCGACCGGCACGCTCCAGGTAGTGGGACCGGATGGAACCGTGTTCAACGACGGGGAGTGCCGGATCTACGACCGTACCGGACCCACCTCACCATGGAACCTGCAGCAGACGATCGGCGCCGGAAGCTCCTGTCAAGAGTCGGTGTCTCCTCAGGAATACCACCGCCGCTGGCTCAAGTTCGAGATCGACCTCCCACCGGAGTACAACTGCACGACCTGTTGGTGGAAGATGAACTACAACTACCCCTCGGGCGTCAATGACACCACCACCTGGCGGGCATACATGATCGGTAACCCGATCCACCTGGTGCCCAACCCGTAGGGATCCTTCCTCTCGCCATCCCAACCGGGCTTCCGAATGGGTCGATCGACCCCTAACCGCGATGGCGGGCTCCCCATAACCTTCGGAACGGATCGAAGCCATCGCAATCGCCGCAAGCCACTTGCGATTTTGTGCTTCAGAGTTTTGACGGTCAGGCCGATACCAGAGGATTCCAGGGGTTATTTCGGGTATGAAAATTCGAGCAGACAAGGAAAGAGGAGCCACGATCGTCGAGGCCGCGATCGTCTATGGGCTCCTGTTCATGACGATGTTTGCGGTTGTCGAGCTTGGCCTCGCGGCCAAGGACTGGCTCTCGGTAAGCCATGCTGCCAGGGAAGGCGCCCGAGCCGGCGCCACCTACGGCAATGATCCTCGAGCCGACATCCAGATCCTGCGTGACGTCGAGCGCACACTGGACCCTGCCGGGATCTCGAACGGCATGACGGCTCGCATCTACGAGCCTCCGACCGGCGAGTCCACCACATACACATACGCCCCAGGGACCGGTTGTGGAAGCGCGGTTCCACCTGGCGACCCTGCCCTGCCTGGCTGCTGTGACTGGAGCCCTTGTCCTGAGCCCTACCGTCTCAATTACCTGGTTCCGGTCTGGGATCCGGCCGACCGCGACATCGAGGCCCCGCTCACCGACCGTATCGCCGTGGAGGTCCACTTCACCCACGAGTGGCTGACCGGCTATTTCTCGCCGGCTGCTGACTTCACTACCTCGACCGACTTCCAGATCGAGCCGCAGGTGTTCGGAACCCCATGAGACGTCGCACCGAGCGCGGAGCGAGCCTTGTCGAGGTCGGCCTGCTCCTCCCACTTCTCCTCATTCTCGCTATCGGGCTCTCTGAAGTCGCCTTCCTGGTCGTCGACTACCTGACCGTCAGCAACTCTGCACGTGAAGGGGCGAGGACCGGCGGTGCCGCCGCCAACTTCAATTCGGGTGGAATCGACGCCGACGACCTGATCCTGTCAGCCGTCGAGGAGTCCGCCTGCAACCTCACTTTTGGCGATATCGAAGAGGTTCGCATCTTCAAGGCAGATTCAAACGGAGACCCGATCGTCGGATCGGTCAACGTCTACTCCCCTACCGCGGCACCAGCCTGCGACTCCTCGGTAACCAACCTTGGATGCGACAACGGCTGCCCCTGGCTCCCATCGAGCCGGGATCGAGTGCCTCCGACGCTCGACACCATCGGCGTGGAAGTCACCTTCTCCCACACCGATGTCACCGGGCTCTTCCCGTTCCCGACGGTCGATTGGAAAGAGACGGCGATCATGCAAATCGAACCTGACACCAGGGGAACTCAGTGAGATTTCTCAGAAGCTTGCTAAAGAGAGAGGACGAGGAGCGCGGTGCTGCGATGGTCCTCGTCGCAATGGCCATGGTCGTGTTGCTGGGCATGGCGGCGTTCGGCACCGACCTCGCCTGGTTCTACCTCAATGCCAGCCGGGTACAGCGCGCCGCGGACGCCGGAGCGCTCGCCGGCGTGGTCTGGCTTCCCGGCGCAACCGGCACGGCAAACACAACCGCGTTGTCCGTAACCAAGCAGAACGGTTATGACGACCTCGACGCCGACGTCACTGTTACCTCCGGAGTCGTTGGCGGCGAGGCGAACCAACTCCAGGTGACAGTGCGCGACGTCGTGCCAACGTTCTTCGCCCAGATCTTCGGTTTCGACGATATGGCCATAGAGCGGTCAGCGGTCGCCGAGTACATACCTCCGCTGAAGTTGGGCAGCCCCTCCAACCAGTTCGGCAACAGCTGTGACCCCACCCAGGCCGGCTGCACGGGACAGGCCAACTTCTGGGCCAACATCCATGGCAAGTGGACCGACACCAGCATGGGGGACGCCTACTCCTCGTACTGCGTGGGCAGCTCGGACAATCCGTCATGCACTCAAAACGCCTACGCCCGGCCCGGCGGCTATCTCTACGGGATCCAGTCTTCGGGAAGCTTCACGGTGCAGGGCCTCGACCTGAGATTCTTCAACACCTCGGGCGGCAACGCGACGAGTGACACGATTCGAACTGGCGACCGAGGCTGTGAAGACTGGACCCCGAGCAGCTCGTCGAGCTGTGGGCCGACAATGCTCGTCCGCCTCTACGCACCTGACCCAACACCGCTCGACATCTCCGACAACACACTGCTCTGCTCGGCGACGCTGACCCCGACCGGTCAAGTCTTGCCAGCGGCGTCCTACAGCTGGGCCACCCCCAACGGGAACTCCTGTTGGACCCAGTCCGGCTCCGGGATCTACATCCTCCAGATCAGGCACCAGGACCCGGGCGCGACCGTCGACCGTGCCGGGCTCAACCGGTACTCGATCCGGGCCAACGGGACCGGAGCGAAGCTGTTCGCCCTCGGCGACTTCTCGATCTACAACAACGCCAGTGGCACTACCACCGCCTTCCACCTGGCCGAGGTTCCCACCTACTACCACGGAAAGACGTTCGTCGTCGAGCTCTACGACGCCGGTGAGTCGGCGAGCAACGGGGTTCTGGCGGTGGTCGACCCTTCCGCAACCACTTTCAACGACGGTCAATGCCGGATCTACAGCCGCAACAATCCGGGAGCTGCCTGGGCCCTGCAATCGACCATTGCCGCTGGAAGCAACTGCCAGGAGACTGTGACTCCGGGCGAGTACAACGGGCGCTGGCTCAAGTTCGAGATGGATCTGCCGGCGACCTATTCCTGCTCCACGTGCTGGTGGAAGATGAGCTATGCCTACCCCTCTGCGGTGAACGACACCACCACCT
Source organism: uncultured Acidobacteriota bacterium (assembly GCA_963789135.1). Classification (GTDB taxonomy): domain Bacteria; phylum Actinomycetota; class Acidimicrobiia; order Spongiisociales; family ZC4RG35; genus JALYNX01. The sequence goes on along the minus strand of CAWBJJ010000002.1, from coordinate 455,226 downwards.
GGCGCGCCTACATGATCGGAAACCCGATCCACCTCATCGACTGAGGTCGCTTGGGGCCTAGCTCCCTACCCTGTGGAGATGCGAACCGCCCCGGAGTACATGCCCGCCCTGATCACGCCGTTCACGCGGAGTGGCGAGATCGACACCAAGGCGCACACCCATAACCTGCGCGTCCTTGCCGACGCCGGGATCACCGGCTTCGTGATCGGCGGATCGAACGGAGAGGGGCCTTACCTGGAGCCTGGTGAGCGGGGCCGCCTGGTCAAAGCCGGCAGGAGGCGCAATGCCCATTTCATGGTGGGGATTGCCGCCGAATCGACTCGGGTCGCCCTGCGCCAAGTTCAGGAAGCCGTGGACGCTGGTGCGGACAGCGTGCTTCTGATGACCCCCACGACCCTGGCCCGGGGCCGCGATGAGGCGGTGCTCCGCTTTTACCGGACCGTCGCCGACATGTCTGCTTTGCCGCTCTTCATCTACTCGGTCCCCGCGATCACCGGCTACAGCCTTCCCCTCGAGCTGGTGTGGCGCATCTCACGGCATGAGAAGGTCATCGGGATGAAGGACTCCAGCGGTGATGTAGTGCGACTCCAGTCGATCATCGACGCCGCCCCTCCTGATTTCATCCTCTACTCCGGGTCCTCGCGGGCATTGACTGCGGCCATCGCGGTCGGCTGCCACGGGGCGATCACCGGCTCTGGCAACTACCTCCCTCGCCTCGTACTGGAGACGATGGAGGCCGCTCGGGAGAGCCCCGAGAAGGCCCGACGGCTCCAGAAGCGTCTCAGCGCCGTGAGCTCCGACGTCGAAGCGCATGGCATCCCCGGGGTCAAGGCCGCCGCCAAGGCCGCTGGGCTCGATCCGGGGTACCCCCGCGAGCCCTTGACCAGGCTTTCCAAGGGTGCCGAGACCTCGATCGCCAAGCTGATCTGACCAGCTTCGATCGGGTGAAACCCGGCCACTCCTACACTCAGGTCACCGGCTTCGGGAGCTCATGACCACCCTGCAGATCACCCGTCCCCGCGATGTGCTCCCTGAGGAGGAGGTCGCAGCCCTCAAACCGTTGATCGACGAGATCGACGAGCTGAAGCGTGAGCGCAACGCGATCGTCGCCGCCCACAACTACATGACGCCCGACATCTATCACCTGGCGGCGGATATCAAGGGCGACTCGCTGGCATTGGCGCAGGCCGCCCTGGAGACCGAAGCTCAAGTGATCGTGCTCGCCGGGGTCCATTTCATGGCGGAGACCGCGAAGATCATCAATCCCGAGAAGACGGTCCTCATCCCCGACCTGCTCGCCGGCTGCTCACTCGCCGACGGGATAACCGGCGCCGACGTGCGCCGGCTCAAGGAGCAGCATCCTGGCGTGCCCGTGGTGACCTACGTCAACACGTCCGCTGAAGTCAAAGCGGAGTCGGACATCACGTGCACCTCGAGCAACGCGGTTGCCGTGGTCGAGTCGCTCGGTGTCGACAGGGTGATCTTCACCCCGGACCAATACCTTGGCCGCTGGGTAGCGACCCAGACGGACGTCGATGTGGTGCTCTGGGAAGGCTCCTGCATCGTCCATGAAAGATTCACCGGTGAAGAAATCGCCGAGTACCGCCGTGACGCAGGTCCGATCCAGGTGATCGCCCACCCCGAGTGCCCTCCCGACGTCCTCGCCGAGGCCGATTACGTCGGCTCCACCCACGGCATGATCCAGTGGGTCACCCGCAACCAGCCTGACCGGGTGATGATGATCACCGAGTGCTCGATGGCTGACAATGTGGCGTCCCAGACCCCGAACACCGAGTACATCCGTCCCTGCAACCTTTGCCCGTATATGAAGCGGATCACCCTCTCCAACATCAGGGACTCCCTGGCCACCCTGACCCACCAGGTCGAGATCGACCCGTCGATCGCCGAGCGTGCCCGGGCCGCCGTCTCGCGGATGCTCGAGGTCGGGCGCCAGGACTAAGGCCACGATGACAGAGATCACCCGGCTCGACGCACCCATCGTCGTCGGGGCCGGGGTCGCCGGCCTCACGGTCGCCCTCGGCCTCCCCCGGGCACACGTCATCAGTGCCCCCGAGATGGGATCGACCTGGTGGGCACAGGGTGGCATCGCCGCCGCGCTCTCCTCGACGGACTCACCCCAACAGCACGCGGCGGACACCCTGGACGTCGGAGGAGGCCTTGCCGCGCAACATGCGGTGGAGATCCTCACCGACGGCGGGCCGGCGGCTATCGACCGCCTGGTGGCCCTCGGGGCCGACTTCGACCGCGACGACGATGGAGTGCTCTCGCTCGGACAGGAAGGCGGGCATCGCATCCGGCGGGTGGTGCATGCCGACGGCGACGCCACCGGCGCCGAGGTGATGCGGGCACTCACCGAGGCCGTGCAAGCCTCGGAGCGGACACAGGTCATCGAAGCCAGAGTCGTCGACCTGGTGATGATCGACGACCGCGTCGCCGGAGTGGTCATTGCCGAGGGCAAGGAGCGACAGGTGCTGCTGGCGCCGGCCGTGGTGCTTGCCACCGGTGGCGCCGGCAGGCTCTACGCCCGCACCACCAACCCCCCGGGGGTGACCGGTGATGGGATCGCCATGGCAGGCAGGGTCGGGGTGAGGCTTGCCGACCTGGAGTTCGTCCAGTTCCACCCCACTGCGCTCCTTGCCGGGAAAGACCCGATGCCCCTGCTCACCGAAGCGCTGCGGGGCGAGGGGGCGATCCTGGTCGACGCCCATGGCCGACGATTCATGGACCAGTACCACCCGATGGCAGAGCTGGCACCCCGGGACATCGTCGCCCGCGCCATCTTCTGGCAGTACGACAAAGGTGTCGGCGCCTATCTCGACGCTCGATCGCTGGTCAATTTCGCCGATCGGTTCCCAACCGTGAACGCCCATGCCCACTCGGTGGGCCTCGACCCGGAGCAAGACCTGTTGCCGGTGTCACCGGCTGCTCACTACTACATGGGCGGAGTGGACACCGATACCCACGGTCGGACCTCGGTCGAGGGTCTCTGGGCCGTTGGCGAATGCAGCTCCTCCGGGGTCCACGGCGCCAACCGCCTGGCCTCCAATTCCCTGCTGGAGGGCCTCGTTTTCGGTGCCCGGGTGTCTGTTGACGTAGGGAACAATCTCGTGGAGGTGAAGGGAGAGGCTCGGGCGCCCAAGGAGGCTTTCGACCTCCCTCTGATAGCCGGGCCGGTGCTCCAAGAGCTGCGACAGGTGATGTGGGACCGAGTCGGGCTGGTCCGCACCGGCGCAGGGCTGTGGGAGGCTCGCAACAGCCTGCTCGAGATGGACGCCGTCCTGAGAAGGACGATCGCAGGGCGGGTCGCCGCCGACCTGGCGATCATGGTGGTCCTCGCCGCGCTGCGGCGAAGCGAGTCGCGCGGTGGCCACTACCGGGCCGACTACCCCGAGCCCGACCCAATGCAGGAGCACCGGACCCTCATCGACCCTACCCGGGCCGACATGGTCGCGATCACGTGATCCCCGCCGACGCATACGTCGACCTGGTGCGGCGTGCCCTGGCCGAAGACCTGGGTCAGGCAGGCGACATCACCAGCCAGGCTTGCGTTCCAGAAAGCACGCGGTCCGTGGGCAGCATCGTCGCTCGAGCGGAGGGAATCGTCGCCGGCCTCGAAGTCGCTGCCTATGTGTTCGCGGCAGTCGACCCCGAGGTGGCCTTCGAGACCCGAGCGGTCGGACGGCCAGCGCACCATTCCGGGTGAAGCAGTGGCCGTGGTGTCAGGGTCCGCACGGTCCCTCCTCGCCGCGGAGAGAACGGCGCTGAACCTCCTGGGAAGGCTCTCGGGTGTGGCCACCTCGACCGCGGCACTGGTAACGGCGGTCGAGGGCACCGGGGCTCGGATCACCGACACCCGAAAGACGATGCCCGGGATGCGGCTTCTCGACAAGTACGCGGTGGAGGTTGGCGGTGGGGTGAATCACCGCATTGGGCTCTATGACGCGGTCCTGATCAAGGACAACCACCTGGCCGCGATCGGCGGCATCACCGAGGCGGTGAACGCAGCCCGGGAGCGAGTCGGCCCCGACGTGATGATCGAGGTCGAAGTGGAAAGGGTTGATCAGCTCGATGAAATGCTGGGCACGGACGCCGAACCGGGTGCTGCTCGACAACATGAGCGTGGAAGACCTCAGCCGGGCAGTGCAGATCGTTGCGGGGCGCTTGGTGACCGAAGCTTCAGGGGGCGTGAACCTGGCCAACGTGCGTTCCATTGCCGAGACCGGAGTCGACCTGATCTCGGTGGGATGGATCACCCATTCTCCGCCCCAACTCGACTTCGCCCTCGATTTCGTGAGCCAGCGGTCGCCCGCGTAGTTTGGCGGGCATGAGAGAACCTGTTCGGGTCGCGGTCACCGGGGCCGCCGGCCAGATCGGCTACAGCCTCGTATTCCGGATCGCCTCGGGTCAGATGCTGGGACCGGAGCAGCCGGTGATCCTCCAGATGCTCGAGATCACGCCGGCGCTGGCCGCCCTCGAGGGGGTTGCCATGGAGCTCGACGACTGTGCATTCCCGCTGCTGGCGGGGACCGTCCTGAGCTGACGACCCGGAGACCGCCTTTGAAGGCACCGAAGTCGCCCTTCTGGTGGGTGCCATGCCCCGCAAGGCAGGGATGGAGCGGTCCGACCTGCTCTCCGCAAACGGCGCCATCTTCACCACACAGGGCAAGGCATTGGCCGCTTCGGCCGACCGGCGAGTAAAGGTCCTGGTGGTGGGGAACCCGGCCAACACCAACGCGCTGATCGCAATGAACAACGCAGGGGGGCTGGATCCCAAGAGCTTCACCGCTATGACCCGACTGGATCACAACCGGGCGGTGAGCCAACTGGCGAACCGCCTGGATAGGCCGGTCGCTTCGATCAAGAAGATGACGATCTGGGGAAACCACTCCTCCACCCAATACCCCGACCTCTTCCACTGCGAAGTCGACGGCAAGCAGGCGTACGGATTGGTCGACGACCCGGCGTGGGTCGAGGCGTCCTATATCCCGACGGTCGCCGGGAGGGGGGCAGCGATCATTGCCGCACGTGGCGCCTCATCGGCTGCCTCGGCGGCAAACGCCGCGATTTCCCATGTCAGGGATTGGGTTTCGGGAACTCCTGAAGGTGACTGGGTCTCGATGGGAGTCCCGTCTGACGGCTCTTACGATGTTCCCAGGGGCCTGATTTCGTCGTTTCCTTGCGTCTGCCGTGACGGTGAATGGCAGATCGTTCAAGGGCTCGACATCGACGACTACTCACGAGAGCGCATCGACCTCTCTGTCGCGGAACTGGTCGAGGAACGGGACGCGGTCGCCGCGCTCGGTCTGCTTGGCTGATCTCATTCCACGATTCCCGGCTCGAGGTGGAACACGGCGTCTTCCTCCCACTCCACGCTTCCGTTCCACCAGAGAAAACCTGTGCGCCACTCATGATCGGCGATCACCTTGACCCCGAGCCAATCCCGGTTGGCGCCGAGGTTCTCTCGGACACCGGCGGGCCACCCGTTGGACACGAGAAACCACTCGCCGGCGCACGACAAATCCGGCGGCTCCCCCGTCTGAATGGGCCGGTAAATCTGGCGGTTCGTTCCCTCGACGCCGTTGACATCCGACTCATAGATCCAGAGTTGCTTCACCTGATTGCCGGAAACCGCGTTGAGGGCACCGGCAGATGCCTCGATGATGCGACAGTCGGCGTCGAGGTTGTCGCCGGCAGCGCTCCCCACGCGTGCGCCTTCCCTCACGGCGGACGACATCGAGATCCGATCTGAAAACCCCGTCCCCCACTCGTACGTACCCAACGCGAGCAAGAGCATTATCACAAGTGCCATGGCCATCTCGATGGCTGCGGTTCCCCGTTCCTCGCTCACGGCGTGCTCTCCGGCGGAACCAACCGCACCGGGTTCCCGATGACCCGGGCCCGCCAGGTGGTGCGCTCGGTGGGAAGGCTGAGGTCGAGGTCCATCTTCCAGAAGCAGTCGCTGCCGCACATGTCAGCGGGATCGTCGGGAAGGTCGATTGTGGCCACGATCCATTGCTCGTTGTAGACCCTTGGATCAGAGCCGAGCGACTCGTCGGTGGTCTGCCATTCGCACGATCCGGATCCTGGTGGCTTGGTCTGGGCGGTGAGATTGTGGTTCCAGACAGTCCAGCTGCAGTTGGGCGTCCCCCCGGTAGGTGAGATAACCGACATCCAGGAGTTGGCGTCAGCATCACCCGGGTCATAGAACTGGAGCTCCAGCTTCTTCCCGGCGTGGATGTCCTCGATTTCGGCGAGGTAGAGGGTCGAGCTCGATGTCAGGTCGTTGGACCAGATCGACATGTCGTTTATCCCATAGACCCGGGGCTGAGGAGACGAAGCCAGTGTCGCCCGCACCGAATAGTGATTGCTGGCGATCCCCTGCCCGGAGGTGGTGACGTGAAGGACGTAGATCCCGGGGGTCAGCGCGCCGCTGAGGGTGCACAGGGTGTCCCAGTCGTCCTGGGGCCCGCTCCCGGGCGGGTAGGTGGCGGAGCAACCGCTGACCGTCGGGTTGTCGGTGGGGTCGAGCGGAGTGGTGTCCACCATGTGCAGCGTGTATGTGGTGGTTGGTTCCGGTCCACTCCCTATCTTGAAGTCGCCAGTGCCTTGATCTTGGGGCCGGGCGCGAAACCCCGGGTCGTAGAGCGAGACGGTCAGGCCGTTCGAGCCCGTTGGCACCTCGATGCCGTAGTAGTAGCCCGCGTAGGCGCCGCCCCGATTCCAGTCGCTGTTGGTCGACGAGCACGACGTGCCGCCCGAGTTGGGAACCCGGCACCGGGTGGAGTAGGGGTCACCGTGCTCCTTGTGGATGAACTGCGAGGAGATGGCAGCCCATGAGTCCCCCACGGCGGGGCAACCGAAGCAGTTGTTGGGGTTTCCCAAGGGCACAGGTTTGATGTACTCCGAAGTCGCCTCCCGGGTGATGTTGAACTGGTCGAATCCGAAGACCTTGAGGAAGAAGGGCTCGATCGCAGTCCGCAGCTCGGCATGGAGTTTGTTGTCGGCAAGCGGTGTGACGGTGAGCTCGTCAGCACCGCCGGGGTCATACCCATTGGCCCGAGCCGCATTCGCGGCGTCCAGCTCCGCCTGAGATATGAACCCGGGGAGGTTGACCACACCTGCAAGTGCGGCGGCGTCCACCGCCTTCTGGGCCCGGGTGGTGCTCAGGTACATCCAACCCAGGTCGACTCCGAACCCGGCCATCCCGATCAGGACCACCAGCGTCAGGGCGAGCCAGATCAGCGCAATTCCTCCCTCCTGCTTCCTGAACCTCATTCGAATGCCTCCGGCTCGAGGCGCTGGAGCGCGGTCCGGGTCAGATCCATCGTCCCTCTCCACGGCGGGAGCCCGGTTATCCAGTCGTGCTCGGTGACGATGGTGACTCCAAGGATGTCGAGCTCGAGGGTGTCGCTCACATTCACCTGACGGTCAACGCTCGGCCATTGTTCGAAGACGCTCCAATTCGGAGGGCTGCAGTCCGCCGGATTCTGACCGGGATTGAGCGTCCAGGTGTTGACCTTCCCCGTCTCCGGGTTGCCGGTGTTCTCGCTTGCCTTGAAGATCTGGATTTCGACCCCTTCCAGGTCGGAAGGACCGAAGGCAGTGACCACACTCTGAACGATGTTGCAGTCGGCCTCGGGGTCGTTCCCGGCAAGAGAGCCGACCCGCGCTGCCTCACGGGCGGTGTAGGAGACAGTGAGGAAGTCGCGGAAAGCCATCCCCAGCTCGAGCAGGCTGATCATCAGCATGAGCATGATGGGGAGGATCAGGGCGAACTCGATCATGGTCGCCCCCCTTTGAGTTTCTCCCTTGCCCATTCATTTGCCCCTGTCGTGTACCGGCCCCACCGGCAAACGCGTTCGTACATTATCCGAGGTGGTGTCCTGGGTATCCAGGGACTATGCGGTTTCCCGCGATGTGACTAGCGCCTTCCCCCATCCGGGGGTCAGAAGGCGCCGGTCTCAGTACTCCACTTCGAGGTCGGTGACCGCCGCTCCCCACTGCTGGATCGCAGACTGGTGCATCATCAGCTTGGCCAGGTTCCCCGAGACCTTGACCTTTCCGGTCATGAAGGCGGTCTGAGTGTTCAACTCCCCCTTGGAGATCGCGGTCGCCGTCTCGTAGCTCTGGCGCACTGTCACATCGGGCTCTTCGATGCTGCCGACCCCCATCGTCGAGTTACCGCCGCTGGAATCGAGGAAGTAGTCGACATCCCCTTCGGGCCCGTCGTTGACCACGAACTGAATCCGAAGGTCCGCAGACCCGATCGCGTTCTTGAAACCCTGGTGCTGGCCGAGGGAGGCAGTGACCTCCTGGGCCCACTCTTCACTGAGGAACTTGGACAAAATCTCTCCTTGCTGACCGTGAGGCCCGGATCGTAATAGTCGAGCCTGAGCTATCCCGAGGCCAGGATCGGCCGGGCATACACTCCTCCAATGGCAAATCCCGTCCTCGAAAAGCAATTCGGCGCCCCCACCACCGACAGCGCCCTCCAGTCGGTGGAGGCGCCCACCGCGGCACCGACTCAGGGGCGGAGCATGACCATGGGCTCAGTGATCATGTCGACCCTGGTCCTCCTGATCCTCATGGGTGGAGGTGCCGCCTACGGGTGGGCGAATGCCAGTCGCGATCCAGCGCTGGTACTGGCTGTTCTTCATCGGGCTGATCGTCCTGGTGATCGCCACGGTGTCCAACCCCAAGCTGGCGGTGGTCACCGGGATCTTCTACGCGTTGGGCCAGGGTGCATTCCTGGGATCGATCTCCAGGGTCTATGAGACCTGGTACGACGGGATCGTCTTTCAGGCCCTACTCGCCACCCTGGCGGTGTTCGTGTCGATGCTGTTCCTCTACGCGACGAGGATCATCAAGGTCACCCAGAAGATGCGGTCGGTGATCATCATCGGCACCGTCGGCATCGGGGTGTTCTACCTCTTCAGCTGGATACTCAGCTTGTTCAGCGTCGACATCCCGGTGCTCAGTGGAGCCGGGACCGGTGCGCTGGTCTTCAGCATCCTTGTGGTGATCATGGCCTCGCTCAACCTGCTGCTCGACTTCGCTGTGATCGAGCAGGGTGTGAAAAGTGGCGCCCCGCGGTCGTTCTCGTGGTTTGCCGCATTCGGGCTGATGGTCACCGTCGTCTGGCTCTATATCGAGATGCTGCGACTGCTCTCGATCGTCGCCCGCCGGGGCTGACCCGACGCCTACATGTGGGCGACGATGGCGTCGCCGAATTCCGAGGTCTTGACCTCGGTGGCTCCGGTGGTGAGCCGGGCGAAGTCATAGGTAACGGTCCGCGCAGCGATCGCTCCTTCGAGGCCTCCGATGATCCGGTCGGCTGCTTCATCCCATCCCATGTACCTGAACATCATCTCCCCGGAGAGGATCAATGAGCCCGGGTTGACCTTGTCCAGGCCGGCATACTTCGGGGCGGTGCCGTGGGTGGCCTCGAACACCGCATGCCCGGTCACGTAGTTGATGTTGCCGCCCGGGGCGATACCGATTCCGCCCACCTGAGCCGCAAGGGCATCGGAGAGATAGTCACCGTTGAGGTTCGTGGTGGCGATCACGTCGTAGTTCGCGGGTCGGGTCAGCACCTGCTGCAACATGGCGTCCGCGATCACGTCCTGCACGAGGAGCTTGTCCCCCGGCTTGCCGTCGCAGTCCTCCCACGACACCGCAACGTCGGCGAACTCCTCTTTGACCAGCTCGTAACCCCACAGGCGGAACGCACCTTCGGTGTATTTCATGATGTTCCCCTTGTGGACCAGGGTGACCGAGCGCCGGTCGTTGGCCAACGCATGATTGATGGCAGCCCGTATCAATCGCTTCGACCCGGTCACCGATACCGGCTTGATCCCGACGCCGGAGTCGGGCCGGACCTCCCACCCGTACTCTGAGGCGAGGAAGGCGATGAGGCTCGCCGACCCCTCAGTGTTCGCTTCGAGCTCTAGCCCGGCGTAGACGTCTTCGGTGTTCTCCCTGAAGATCACCATGTCGACCAGGCCGGGCTCCTTGACGGGGGAAGGAACTCCGTCGAACCATCGAATCGGTCGGACACATGCGTAGAGGTCGAGGATCTGGCGTAGTGCGACGTTCAGGGATCGAATGCCGCCCCCGACAGGTGTGGTGAGCGGGCCTTTGATCCCGACGAGCTGCCGGTTGAACGCTTCCACGGTCTCGTCGGGGAGCCAGGAGCCGGTCTCCTTGTGGGCCTTCTCCCCGGCAAGCACCTCGGACCACTCCACCTTGCGCCCGTTTCCGTAGGCCTTATCCACCGCAGCATCGAAGACACGCACTGACGCCGCCCAGATATCGGGACCGGTCCCGTCACCTTCGATGAAAGGGATGATCGGATCGTCGGGCACGACGAGACCACTCGGTCCCATGGTGATGGATGTGGCCATGTCGCACAGCTCCTAGAAAGTCAATGGAGACGGGAGGCTAGTTAGGCAACGAGACCGGGCCGCCGTGGCTGCTCAGCCCCGGAGGTGTGCTGCGGCAGACAGAGTGTTCGCCAGGAGCATGGCCCTCGTCATCGGGCCTACCCCTCCCGGGACCGGAGTGATGGCACCCGCGACGCCTGCAACTCCCTCGTAGTCGACGTCCCCGACCAGCCCCTCGTCGGTTCGGTTTATCCCGACATCGATGACGGTGGCGCCCGGCTTCACGAATTCATCGGTAACCATCCTCGCCACCCCGATTGCCGCCACCAGGATGTCGGCCTCCCTTGCCAGCGCCGCGAGGTCTTTGGTCCTGGAGTGGCCGACCGAGACCGTGGCGTCGACACCCCTGCTCCCGAGCATCAACGCAAGGGGCCGGCCAACGAGGAACGAGCGCCCGATGACGACCGCCCGGGCCCCCGATATCGGGATCTGATAGTGATCGAGCATCCGCATCACCCCGCTCGGGGTGCACGGCCTGAGCCCGGGACGATCGAGGACGAGGAGCCCGAGGTTCCGGGGGTGCAATCCGTCGACGTCCTTGTCAGGCGAGATCTGCTCCACCACTCTTCGGGAGTCGAGATGCTCGGGCAGTGGGAGCTGGACGAGGATCCCGTCGACCGCCGGTTCACGGTTTAGGTCGTCGATCAACTCTTCCAGCCGACCCTGCGTGGTGTCGTCGGGGAGCTCGTGGTGGAAGGACTGGATTCCCACCTCCGCGGCGTCGGAGCGCTTGCCTCTCACGTACGCGTGTGATGCCGGATCGTCCCCCACGAGCACAGTTGCCAGGCCAGGGACGTAGCCGAGCCCGGAAACGGTCGAGGCGACCTCGGACTTGACCTCGGACGCCACCAGCTTCCCGTCGAGGATGGTTGCAGTCATCTCAGTGGAGGAAGTGGCGGATCGAGGTGAAGACGAGCGCAATCCCGTGCTCATTGGCGGCCTCGACCACCTCGGCATCGTTACGGGACCCACCCGGCTCGATGACGGCAGTCACCCCCGCCCGAGCCAGGGTGTCGAGCCCGTCCCGAAACGGGAAAAAGGCGTCAGAGGCTGCCACCGCACCCTGTGCCCGGTCCCCGGCCTTGAGCACCGCACGCTCGGCCGCTCCGACACGGGACTGGTCGCCGGCACCCACGCCCACCGCAGCGCCCTGGCGAACGACTGCGATCGCGTTGGACTTGGTGTGCATCGCGACCTTCCATGCGAATTCGAGGTCTGATCGCTCCTGTTGGGTCGGATGCCTGTCGCTGACGACCTCCCAGATGGCGCCGGTGTCGGTGTCCATGTCCTGGATGAGGAAGCCGCCCTCGACACGAGTGAGGTCGATTCCGCCCGATTCGGGAGCACCAGCCTGAAGCACGCGAAGCGCCTGCCTCTCCTCGAGCACAGCAAGTGCTTCGGGCGTGACGTCGTCGCAGATCACCACCTCGACGAACTTCGCGGCGATCGACCTGGCCGTCTTCTCGTCGAGTAACCCGTTGATCGCCACCACTCCGCCAAAGGCCGACAGCGGATCACAAGCCCACGCCTCCTCGAAGACGTCGGCCACATCGACTCCGTTGGCCACCCCACAAGGGTTGGTGTGCTTGATGATCGCCACCGTCCCCGGGTGAGATGTTGCCAACCGCCAGGCTGCCTCTGCGTCCTGATAGTTATTGAAGGACATCTCCTTCCCCTGATGCAAGGTTGCACCCAGCCACCAGGGCCTGGCCCCCTCCTCCACAAACAGACCTGCCTCCTGGTGTGGGTTCTCCCCGTATCGAAGCCCGGAGACCCGCCGCAACGGGATCACGCGATCGGTGTCGAACCAGTTGACGATCGCCGAGTCGTAGGAGGCTGTGTGGAAGAAGGCCTCTGCGGCGAGGGTGCGCCTCAGTTCGTCGTCCAGGCCGCCGCTCTCGACCGCCTTGGCCACCGACTCGTACTGGTCGGGCGAGGTGACGACACCGACGTGGGCGTGATTCTTGGCGGCGCCCCGCACCATCGACGGCCCGCCGATGTCGATCTTCTCGATGACCTCATCGAAGGCGGCGCCTGACGCAACGGTCTCTCGGAACGGGTACAGATTGACCACCACCAGCTGGAACGGCTCGATCCCGTTCGCCTCGAGATCGGCGAGATCTGGTCCGTGGTCGGGCCGTGCCAGGATCGCGCCATGGACCATCGGATGAAGGGTCTTCACCCGCCCCCCAAGCATCTCTGGCGCACCGGTCAGTTCTTCGACCGTGGAAACTTTCAGGCCTGCTTCAGCAAGTGTGACCGAGGTGCCCCCGGACGAGACGATCGACACACCGGCCGCGGCGAGGCGGGTGGCGAACTCGACAAGACCGTCCTTGTCGTAAACGCTGATCAGCGCCCGCCGCACCGGGACCGTGGTCATGTCCAGGTCACCCGATCGCTGTCGACCACGATCTCGCCGGCAGTGAAGGCGCGCACCACCTTCGGGTAGAGATCGTGCTCCACGGCCTGTATTCGAGCGTGCAGGCTTTCGACGTCGTCACCGTCGAGGACGGGCACAGCTCGTTGGGCCACGATCGGGCCGTGATCGACCTGGTCATCCACCAGGTGAACGGTGACCCCGGTGACTTTGACCCCGTGAGCGAGCGCTTGAGCCACGGCGTGAGCTCCAGGGAAGGCCGGCAGCAACGAAGGGTGGATGTTGAGGATGCGGTTCGGAAAGCGGTCCACGGCTTCGGCAGACAGGATTCGCATGAAACCGGCGAGCACCATCACCTTGGGTCCCGCTTCCTCCACGGCGTCAGCAACGGCTGAGGAGAACTCAGAGCGGGAACCGAAATCCGCCCAGGGAATCACCAGGGTCTCGAGGCCGGCTTCGCGTGCCCGATCGAGGCCTTTGATCCCGGGACGGTCCGCGATCACGATGCCGATCCTGGCGCCGAGATCCCGGGTGTCGATGAGTGCCTGCAGGTTGGAACCCGATCCCGAGACCAAGACTGCGATGTCGATGATGCCCTGCTTCCTTGTGGTGGCCAGATCGTAGAGCGACTCCCGGACCGGTGGTCCGGCTCCCGGACTTCATAGAGTGAGAGGAAATGTCGACCATCGAACAGGTCCCCGCAAACGAGTGGCAGGAGTGGATCGAGTCCCGGGCCGGGACACTCCTCGATGTCCGCGAGCCGCACGAGTGGGAGTTGGGCACTCTGCCCGGTGCGCTGACCATCAGCATGAACGACGTTCCTGCCCGTGTTGACGACCTCCCTCGCGACGGCGGTCTCCTGGTTGTCTGCAGATCCGGCGCCCGAAGCGATCGAGTGGCCGCATTCCTTGCCATGAACGGTTTCGAAGAAGTGGCGAACCTGGCAGGAGGGATGAAGGCGCTCGGCATGCAGGACTGAGTAATGGAGATCCATCCCTGGAGGACTGAAGGGTTGGGCGACTCCACCTACCTGCTCACTCATCGGCGCTTCGCTCTCGTGGTGGACCCGCAACGGGACATCGACAGATTCCTGGACTTGATCTCCGGTTCCGGCGCCGAGCTCCGATTCGTCCTCGAGACCCATGTCCACAACGACTATCTCTCCGGTGGGCCGGAGCTGGCACGGGTGGCTGGGGCGGAGCTCGTCGTCCCAGCCGCGGCCGCTCCGGCCTATCGGCATCGACCCGCCTTCCACATGGAGGACCTCGTCGTCGACGGCTTGGTGGTTCGACCGCTTCACACTCCGGGCCACACCCCGGAGCACACTTCCTACCTGATCCTCCTGGAGAACGAACCGGTCGCCATCTTCTCCGGAGGCAGCCTCCTGGTCGGCTCGGCCGGCCGCTCCGATCTCCTTGGCCCTGAGCGGGCGGAGGCACTGGCCCGGCTCCAGCACCAATCGGTGCATCGTCTAGCCGATCTGCCCGACCAGGTCGGCCTGTTCCCAACCCACGGGGAAGGGAGCTTCTGCACGACCGCGGCAGGAGGCGGGCACACTTCGACAATTGGCGCAGAGAAGAAGTCGAACCCGGTGCTCGCCTACGCGGACGAGGACTCCTTTGTCGCGGGCGAGCTTTCTGACCTGGGACCATGGCCCTCTTACTACTCACACATGGGCCCGGCCAACCTTCGGGGCGCAGCGCCCATGCCAGACGCCGAAGTCCCGGTGCTCGATGCCGGCTCCCTGAGCGGGCTCCCCTCGGATGTGGCAGTCGTCGACGCCCGGGACCGCCAGCAATATGCCAGAGGTCACCTTCCCGGGTCGTTGGCGATCGAGCTCGGTGACCGCTTCGGGACATGGGTGGGCTGGATCGTGCCATACGGAGCGCCTCTGGTCTTGGTCATGGACCAGGACCAGGACCTGGTCGAGGCCCTCACACAGCTGCGGAGGATCGGGTTCGATGACGTCGTCGGTGTCGTCAATGATCTAACCGACCCGACGCTGGAGCTGGTGGCTAACCGCGTCGTCGATGTGAGTGAGTTTGCGGCTGCCGCGGCAGAGGGCGCCCAGGTGCTCGACGTCAGGGGACCGGAGGAGCAGGCGGCGGGCACGATCCCGGGATCCATTGAGAGCTACGTGCCCGACCTGGCACTGATGACACCCGATGAGGTGTCCAGCGATAGCGAGGTATGGGTGGCCTGCGAGAGCGGATACCGGGCCAGCCTGGCTGCGTCCCTCCTCGAAGCCCGAGGCTTTCGGCCGGTGGTGCTCGTCGACGCCGGAATCGCCGAAGTGCTCACAGCCCAGGATTGATCGAACAACCGCAAAGCCTTCTGCGAGAATCGGATGAATGGACGAAGACCGAAAGCTCCCCGGATGGGTGCTTCCCGGTCTCGGTGTGCTGGCCGTGATCGGCTTGGTGGCAGTTGGCTTGCTCCGGGAGACTCCCGACCTCGACCCCTCGACGCCGGAAGGGACCGTTCAGGCGTATCTCGAAGCCGTTTTCGCCGGTGACGAGGAACTGGCCTCGAGCTACACCGAGGGTGAGTGCGAACCCGGCCTCGGTCCTGGCGTCCCAACCGGGGGCATGTCCGCAAGCCTGGTCAGTGTGGAAGGTGACGACCAATTCTCGACAGTGGTCGTCCAGCTGACCCAGACCTCCGACGATCCCCTGACCGGGGTCAGCGAGTGGCAGGAGTTCTTCAGCCTGGTGAACCGGGATGGCGTCTGGATGATTCAGGAGCCGGCGTGGCCGTACTACTCGAACTGCTGACCCGATGACGGCAGTCGTCGCCCTGATAGCGGTGATCGCGGTCATCGCCGCGATCGCCTTCGTGGTGGCCAAGGCCTGGAATCGGCGCCCCGGTGAGCCCGACGACAGCGGCACCGACATCCTTCCGTACCTGATCCTGGCTCTCGCGGTGGGGGTTGCCGGATTCGCCTTCGCCCGACTCGCCAGGGTGGCCCTCACGTGGAATCAGCTGGCCGGGGAACCGGGGACCGAGATCGCCGTCGCCCTGGCCGGACTGGTGGTTGCCGCCCCGATCGCCTTTCTGCTTTGGCGAAGGCAGAAGCGGCGCCGCGTCATCCATCCTCGATCACCCGGCTGGCCCGTCTACCTCTCAGTCATCGAGATCGTCTTCCTCACCGCCTTCTTCGTGGCGGTGGGTCAGGTGGCCAATGGCATCGCCGGCCTTGCCGAGCCCAGTCCCTGGACTGATCTGATCGTCTATGGGGCAATAGTCGCCTTCCACTGGTGGGCCGGCCTTCAGGACCCACCTCGAGGAGAAGCCGCCGAGCTGCCTCGACTCATCGGCTCCGGTGTCGCCCTCATCGCACTCGTCATCGGGCTCCAGGCGGTGCTGCAGTGGTTGCTGGAACAGGCCTATGACGCCTCTCTAGGGACAATCGTCGACCAGTTCATCGGTGCCAGATCGGACGACGCTGATCTCGCCGGGCCCCTCGGCTTGCTTCTCGCGAGCGCTCCGATCTGGGCGTGGCGTTGGCTGCCGGCATGGAAGGAGGAGCCTGGTCCGCTCCGCCACCTGTATCTGGGCACGGCGGCAGTGGCCGGTCTGGTCATCGCCCTCGGTGCAGGCATCGCCATCGCCACCCTGGTCGTCGGCTACTGGCCGGGTGACGTCGAGGCCAGGCTCCACTTCGCCGGCCTCCCGGTACAGCTCTCTGCCCTGATCGTGGCGCTCGCCCTCTGGGCCCATCACCGCCGGCGGATGGGCTCCGACCGAAATGGCGGGGTCCGGGGATACGAGTACGCCATGGCAGCGGGAGGGCTTGGGGCTCTGGTTGGCGCGGCCACTGCCTTGGTGGCAATTGTCTGGACGACCCCATTAGCCGGTGACCCCAGCCAGTCGGGGCTGATTGGAGCCGGGATCACCGTTCTGGTCGCCGGCGGAGTCTGGCTCTACTTCTGGCGGAAAGTTCAACAGGCAAAGTTGGCGGAGAGGCGATCACCACAGCGGCGCTTCTACCTGCTCGGGATGGCAGTGATCCTCGGCTTGACCACTGCCGGAGCGCTCATCGCGGTCCTGGTGATCGCTTTCCAGGCCACCCTGGCCGAGGGCGAAAGCGACCTCGAGTCCCTACCGGTCCCAGTGGCGCTGACCGCATTGGCCGGGATCGCTACCTGGCACCTCTTCAGCGTCATGCGCTCGGATGGCCCGGCGCACACCCGTGCCGCAGGCGCTCCTTTCCAGGTCACCGTGATCTGCTCCCATCCCGGGCCACTCGCCGACGGTGTTTCCCAAGGAAGCAATGATGCGGGTCCTCTACCGCAGCGACGAGGCCGGGGTGATCGATCAGGAGATGGCGGAGCAGATCGTGGCCGCAGTCGGCGGACGACCCTCGATTGTCTGGGTGGACGAGGACGGGTTTCGTGTCGCCCCGGTCCGGCCTGACTGATTTCAGAATCCCCTTGCTCCTCTGGGAGCATCCAGGCCCGTGACCTGGCTCGCCGAGAAGATCCTCAAACTAAGGGGTTGGCAGTTCACCGGCTCCGTGCCCGACATTCCCAAGCTGATGATCATCGGCGCCCCCCACACCACCAACTGGGACTTCTGGGTCTACCTGGGGGCGCTCCGCCATTACCGGATCCGGGCTTCCTACATCGGAAAGCACACACTGTTCCGCTGGCCTTTCGGGTACTTCTTTCGGAAATGGGGCGGAATCCCGGTCGACAGGTCGAAGCCGGGCGGGTTGGTCGAACAAGTCGTGGACGCGATCGATCGGTCGGAGCGGATGATCCTGGTCCTGGCCCCGGAAGGGACCCGGAAGGCGGCTCCGTTCTGGAAGTCCGGATTCCTCCACATTGCGGCGAGCGCCAGGATCCCGATCCTTCTCGCCTACATCGACTTCCCCACGAAGCGGGCCGGGATGGGGCCGTTGATCGAGTACGACGGCGACGGCTCGGCCTTCATGGATCAATGCCGTGAGTTCTATGCCGACAAGCAGGGGCTCCATCCCGACCAGAAGGGCCCCATTGCGGTCAGGGAGGAGCTGGAGCCGAGCTGAATCGGCTCAGCCGGCCAGTCTCTTCAACGCGGCGCGATCGACCTTGCCCAGATGGGTCTGAGGTAACGACTCGACGAAATACACCCGTCGCGGGTGCTTGTACGCCTCCAACCTGGAAAGGGACCAGTCGATCAGGTCCTGCTCACTCACCCCTTCGGCGACCACGAATGCCACCGGCTTGGTGAGCCCGTCGTCGTCATTCACCGCCACCACCGCGCACTCCCGGACAGACTCATGCTCGAGAAGGATCGACTCCAGCTCCTGTGGTCGAAACCACTTTCCCTTCACCTTGAGGGCGTCATCGGCCCGTCCCCGATGAGTCACATAGCCCTCTTCGTCGATGGAGATCAGGTCTCCGCCCACGAACCACTCCCCGCGAAAGGCCTCAGCGGTCCTGTCCGGGTCCTCCCAGTAACCGGGGCCCAACGACTCGCCCTTCACCCACAGCCGGCCCACCTCGCCCGGCGGCACATCGTTCCCGTCCTCGTCGCAGGCTTTGATCTCGAATCCGGGAACCACCCTCCCCAGGGTGCCCGGCCTGACATCTCCGGGCGTGTTGCTGATGAAGATGTGCCACATCTCGGCGGTTCCCAGGCCGTCGAGGAGCTCGATTCCGATCCGCTGCCTCCACCGGCGATACAGGCTCTCGGGAAGGGCCTCTCCCGCCGAGGTCGCCAGCCGAAGGGAGGACAGATCGCGGCTCAGGGCATCGGGATCGGAGAGCATCTGATTGACCGCCGAGGGGACAGTCACCAGGACAGTGGCTCGATTTCGCTCCACCCGCTCCCCGGTCGCCGCGGGTGTCGATGGGCCGGGGAAGAGGACCGTCGACGCCCCCACCGAGAAAGGGAAGAAGAGGTTGGAGCCGGTGGCGTAACCGAAGTAGAGCTTGGGCACGGCGATGGTTACGTCGTCGGGTGTCAGCTCGAGCGTCTCCCGGCCATACAGCTCGGTGGTGTTGGCCAGACTGCGGTGGCTCTGGGGCACCGCTTTGGGGAGCCCGGTGGTTCCCCCGGAAAACAGCCAAAGAGCAGGATCGAGCGCCGCAGTATCTGCACTCGGGACCGATGGCCCGCCTGTGGGGACCGTGTCATCGGATAGTGCCAAGGCCTCGGGACGGGACCTCGACCTCTCGCTGGCGGCCTCGAAGGTATCGCGATGGTCGGGATGGACCAGGGCCACCGATGACCGGGCCCGATCGAGCACGGCTGCCATCGACTCGGTCGTCAGCCCGGGGTTGATCATGATCGCCACGCCACCGACCCGGAAGGTGCCGAACAGCGAGGCGACGAATGCCAGGCCGTCGGGAAGGACGATCAACACCCGGTCCGAGTGCTCGATCCCGATCTCGAGAAGCATCTCGGCGACGCGAGAAGCTGCGGCGTCGACTTCTTGATACGTCAAAGGGCCGTCGTCCAGTCGGAGCGCCACCCTGTCGCCGTTGCCCTCCTCGAGCCGGTCGCGGAGCAAGAAACGATCGACGTTCAGACGCTGCGGCCACCGGGTCACGACGCTCGACGCTAGTGGTCTAGTCCCGATTACGGTCAGCGCCCTTGAGAAACGCCCTGGTCACCGGCGCCACATCGGGGATCGGGAAGGCTGTGACGATCGCCCTAGCCCGGTCGGGATTCCACGTCCTCGTGGCCGGGCGGTCGGAGTCGAAAGTCGACTCTGTCGTACGGCTCATTCGCGCCGAAGGCGGCTCGGCGGACGGCCTGGTCTTCGACCTGGGCTCGCTGGATGCAGTGCTCCGGGCGGCCAGGGCGGTCCGGGAATCCGATATCTCATTGGACGTTTTGGTCAACAACGCCGGAATCGGGATCGGCAACGGCCTGACCGGCGACGGCTTCGAGGTCCATTGGGCCGTCAACCACATCGGGCCGTTCCTGCTCACCCAAGAGCTCGGTCCCGTCCTCATGGATGAGAGTCGGGTGGTGACGGTGTCCAGCGCCTGGCACTTTCGGGCACGTGAACTCCAGCTCGACCAGGCGCGATCGAGGTCGTGGTCGCCCTTGGGTCTCGGGCTCTACGCCACCACCAAGACCGCCAACGTTCTCTTCACCAGAGAATTGGCGAGGCGGCGCCCCGGCTTGCACACCTATGCCGTGCACCCCGGGTTGGTCGACACCGGGCTCTTCCCCCGCTGGGTCAAGCCCTTCATCGGGTCGGACCTGAGAACCCCGGAGGAAGGCGCTGACACCGTGGTCTGGTGCGCCTCGTCTGAGGAGGTGGCGGGCCAGACCGGCCTCTACTACTCGAACCGCCAGGTCCGGTCCCCCTCACCGCTCGCCGCGGACGACGACGTCGCTGCCGAGTTGTGGGAGAAGTCGGAGCACTGGGTCAACTAGCGTCGGCGCCGATGCCCGAACCTGCCCCTCTACTACGGCGACTACCTCCAACTGGAACGGCTTTTGTCGGCCCAGAACCTCGAGAGCGAGCGCCAGGGCCACACCGTCCACGACGAGATGCTGTTCATCGTGGTCCATCAGACATACGAGCTGTGGTTCAAGCAGATCCTCTGGGAGCTCGACGACCTCCTCCGCATCTTCGGCAAAGACCAGGTCGACGAGACCGACATGGGCACCGCACTGGGGAGGCTGCGGCGCATCGTCGAGATCGAGACCGTGCTGATCCAACAGATTGCCGTGCTCGAGACGATGACTCCCCTCGACTTCCTCGATTTTCGCGACCTCCTCTTCCCGGCGTCCGGGTTTCAGTCGGTGCAGTTCCGAATGGTCGAGAACAAGCTGGGGATGCGGCGTGAGGACCGCCTGCTCCTCGCCGGAGCGCCGTATACCGCCCGCTTTTCGTGGACCGACCGAGAGTCGGTGGAGGAGATCGAGTCGGCTCCGTCGCTGTTCGACCTCGTCGAGCAGTGGCTGGAGCGAACCCCTTTCCTGGAGAGCGGCGGCTTTCAGTTCCGCGAGGCGTTCCAGGAGGCAGTTCGCTCACGCCTCGAGGCGGACCGCGACATCGTTGCGACCAACCCCAACCTCACCGAGGGCGAACGGGCGGCGCAACTCGAGGACTTCACCCAGACAATGGAGCAGTACGAGGCTCTCTTCGACGAGGAGCGACACAAAGAGCAGCAGAGTGCCGGGCGGAGAAGGCTCAGCCATCGAGCCTTCCAGGCCGCCATCTTCATCAACATGTACCGGGACCAGCCGGCGCTGCACGCGCCCTATCAGATCCTGGCCTCATTGATGGATATCGACGAGGGGTTCACGGCGTGGCGCCACCGGCACGCCCAAATGACCCTGAGGATGATCGGCCGTCGGATCGGGACCGGGGGCTCGGCGGGTGCCAGGTACCTGGAGAGGTCTGCTGAGCGGAGCCGGGTCTTCAGCGACCTGTTCGACCTCTCCACCTTTCTCATCCCGCGAGCCCAAAGGCCCGCTCTCCCCGCCGAGATCGTCGAGGCGATGCGGTTCCGCTATCAGGGATGAGCCTCAAGCCGGACTTTTCCCGATTCCACGCCGCCGACCCCGATCGACTTCACTTCGCCGCCCACTCTCACCATCCATGGCCGGATGTGTCATTCGAAGCCCATGGTCAGGCATGGCTCGATGCCGCGATCGGGGCGGACGACAAATGGGGCCACATCTTCGAGAGCAGTCTTCCCCGAAACACGCGCCCTCATCGCCTCGACACTCGGCCTCTCTGACCCAAGCACTCTCACTTTCGCCCCCAACACCCACGAGTTCCTCAACCGCCTTTTCTCGTGCCTGGAGCCCCCGGTTCGGCTGCTCACCACGGACGCCGAGTTCCATTCCTTCAACCGCCAGTCACGGAGATGGGAGGAAGCGGGCCTGGCCATCGTCGATCGCATCCCGGCCGAGCCCTTCGAGACCTTCGCCGAGAGGTTCACCAGGGAAGCGCGAGCCGGTGTCCACGACCTGATCTATCTGAGCCAGGTGTTCTTCGACTCGGGCTTCGTCGTGCCCGAGCTCGATCGGGTGGTTTCATCGGTCTCGGAGGAAAAGGCTCTCGTCGTGATCGACGGGTACCACGGGTTCATGGCGCGACCGACCAGCCTGGGCTCCATCCAGGACCGGGTGTTCTACATCGCCGGGGGCTACAAGTACGCCATGGCAGGTGAAGGCGTCTGTTTCATGCATGCCCCGCGCGGTTACGGCCCCCGCCCGGTCGACACCGGCTGGTATGCCGGGTTCGGCCAGTTGGAGACCGGTGTTTCGGAGCAGATCCAATACGCCGACGACGCCACCCGATTCGCCGGTGCCACGTTTGACGTCTCAGGTGTCTATCGAATGCGCGCCGTCCTCAACTGGCTGCAGGATCGCGGCGTGTCGGTGGCCGACATCCACAAGCACGTCACGGCGCTTCAAGGGCAGTTCCTCGAAGGCGGCGACCTTCCCGGTGAGCTGGTCCCTTCGCTCCCCCATGAGCGAGGCAACTTCCTCACCTTCAGGACCGAGCGAGCGGGTGAGATCTATTCCGCTCTCCACGACCGCAGTGTGATCACCGACTACCGCGGAGACCGGTTGCGCATCGGGTTCGGCATCTATCAGGACGAAACCGACGTCGACCGATTGATCGGGGTGCTGGGCGAGGTCTGACCGGATCAGGCCTCGATCTCGGCAACCGCCACCAACTCCACTCGAGCTTCCGGATCGAAGAGCTCGGTGACACCGAACAAGGCCATAGCCGGGTAATGGCGGCCGAAGACGGCGCGATAGGCCTCACCGATCGGGCCCAGATTGTCCGCGGTACCCCCCGACATCGGTCGTGTAGATGGTCAGCGACAACAGGTCCTCCGGTGATCCCCCGGCCTCCTCGATGACCCTCGCCACCGAGCGGCAGGCCTGGGCGAACTGTTCGACCAAGCCGGGATCGATCGACCCGTCGTTGTGGTGCCCGGTCTGCCCGGCGATGTGGAGGATGCGCCCGCCAGCCCCGAGAGCGCCGTGGGAAAACCCGACCGCGGGGGCCATCCCCTCCGGGTTGAACAGCCGGTGCCTGCTCATCTCCCCTCCCACACCGGAGGGCGCTTTCCGGTGAACGCCTCGTAGAACTCGGCGTGGTCCTTCGAAGTCATGAGGAGCGCCTGGGTGAATGCCTCGAGCTCGATCGACGACCCCAGATCCATGTCGAGCTCCCGTCCGATCAGGACCTTGGTCGCCGCGTAGGCCAGGGTCGGCCCGTCGGCGAGCCTTCGGGCCAAGGATGACGCCTCCTCAGGCCAGGTCGGGATCGGGCACCACCTTCGACGCCAGGCCCCAGGCAACTGCGGTGCCGGCGTCGATCTCCTCCCCGAGCAGCAGCACCTCGGTGGCCCGGCCCAGGCCGATCACCCGGGGCAGCAGGTAGGCCGACCCCATGTCTGCTCCCGCCAGCCCAACCTTTGTGAACAGAAACTGAAAGGAAGCCGACTCCCCGAGGATCCGCAGGTCCGCAGCCAATGCGATCACTGCGCCGGCCCCGGCCGCAACCCCGTTGACCGCCGCAATCACCGGCATCGGCAGGCGCCTGATCCGCTCGACCACGGCTCCGGTCATCCGGGTGAACTCCAGAAGTCCACGGGCATCCATCTCGAGGAGCCGGGCGATGATCTCGTTGACGTCGCCGCCGGAGCAAAACCCCCTGCCCGTCCCGGTGATCACCAACACGGACACGTCATCACGGTGCTCGATTTCGGCGAGCAGGTCCCTGAGGTCGGCATAGGCCTCGAAGGTCAAGGCGTTCAGCCGCTCCGGGCGATCGAAGGTCACCGTGGCCACGCCGTCCATCGACCGTGAAACGGAAGTTCTCCCAATCGGATGTGAACGGTGCGGAGGACCGGTGTGGGCTCAACGCCTAGACCGTGGCTTCCACTGGTTGTGCTTCCTTGGCGGTGAGGTAAGTGAAGATCCCGTAGAGGAGGGCGAGGCCCAGGATCGGGGTGAAGATCCGCTTCAGGGTCGCGTTCTCGGTCATCAGGCCGACCACGAAGCCGACCGCCCCGACATTGGTGCCCCAGAAGATCACCCGGTTGGCCCGCTCCGAGACATCCGAGCCGATCGCCATCATCGCAAAGATCAGGTTGGTGACCACCAGGATGAAGTTGGTGTGGTCGAGGGCGAGCAGCCATGGAGCGATCTCCTCGAACTCGGCGCCCCCGACGAACAGGGACACCACATATGCGAGAAGCCCGATCCCGGCGATGAGGCCGACCACCGAGACCCGGGGCATCGCCTCGACGATCGAGCCACCCCACTGCGAGGGCGCCAGATAGCGGCGAAGCCGGACCAGGAGGATGATCAGGCCGACGACCTCCAGGGGGACGTTGAGCTGGAGCAACATCTCGTTGTCCACCAGAAAGCCGACCATTCCCAGAAACCCGGCGAGGAAGATCAGCAGCATCTGGACCAGCCCGGCCTTGGACTCGGAGAGAGTCGGGACGTCCCCCTTCCGTATCAACCACTCGACCAGGGCAACCGCGGCCAAGACCACATACCCGATGACCATCGTCGCCGGATGGGCCTCGCCCAAGTCGGTCGGCGTTCTCCGCGGACACGACCTCCGTGCCGGCCAGCTGCAGCCCGAGCATCACGCCGAGCACGGCGCCGATCACCAGGAAGAAAAGCGCGAGGCTCATCCCGAATTCGGCGACATCCCAGGTCTGGCCGCGCTTCTTCCTCAACACCCACACGAACATCCAGACCATGGCGATGAAGGCAAGCGTCCCCCCGATGGGCCGCTGGATCGACTCTTCGGTGCCGAGCAGGTCACCGGACCAGAAGGCCAGGACATACAGGGCCAGTGCCACGATCGAGAAGTTGGCCAGGGTGTTGGTTGATCGATCGTCCGGCGAGCCATACATCCACATCGCCCCGCCGAAGATCGAGAGAGTGATCCAACCCAGGGTTCCGGCGTGGACATGGGTGAGCAATGTGTTGCGCGGCGGATCCCAGAGATCCGTGCCGTTGAGGATGCCGATCACAACTGTGATCACGAAAATGACGAGAGCGGCGCGGAACAGATTGCGCACGCCGGGTGGTGCCATGCCCATCAGAACCTCATATCGTCGGGATAGGTCAATTATTGCCATCCTGGCCTGTCCCTGACGGGACCACGGCCGCGCCGTTAACTTGACCCGATGCCGGCCCCCGCGACCCTGATCGAGGACTGCGAGCGCATCGCCCGCTCACTGCTCGATGTCGCCGACGCCGGGGTTCCCGGCAAAGTCAACCGTGAGTTGGTGTCCGCTCTTGCAGGCCACGGCCTCTTCGACCGCTTGTTCTCCAGCGACCAGGTGACCGCGACCGAATTGTGTGCCATCCGCCAGGGCCTGGCCCGGGTGTCGACCCATGCCGAAACCGCCTTCGCCGTCCAGGGACTGGGAGCGATCCCCATCCACCTGCCGGCAATGAGGTCACCCGGGAGCGATGGATCGCTGAGGTCCGTTCCGGCGCGGCGGTGGCCGCATTCGCCCTCACCGAGCCGGGTGCTGGTTCCGACGCCGCCGCCCTGGTGACGAGTGCCGAGCCCGATGGCGACGGCTACCGGATCACCGGGGAGAAGGCATTCATCTCGAATGCTCCGGATGCCGACGTCTACACGGTTTTCGCAAGAACGACCCAAGGAGCAGGCGCGAGAGGCGTGACCGCGTTTGCGGTGCCCGGAGATGCCGAAGGGCTCACCGGGTCGACTATTCCGATGCTCTCGCCCCATCCTTTGGGCCGGATCGATTTCGACGGCGTGTTCGTTAGCGGCGATCAGGTGCTCGGTGAAGTCGACCACGGATTCCGGGTCGCAATGCAGACCCTCGACCTGTTTCGACCCAGCGTCGGCGCCTTTGCCCTTGGAATGGCCGAGGCCGCTCTCGGGATCGCGGTCGACCACGCCACCACCCGCACCGCGTTCGGCACCCCGATCTCCGACTTCCAGGGTGTCTCCCACCAGCTCGCCGATGTTCGGGTCGCCATCGAGGCCTCGCAACATCTGGTCTACGCCGCCGCCGAAGCCCACGACTCCGGCGATCGGGAGTCTCTGACCGGAAAGGCGGCGATGGCCAAGCTCTACGCCACCGAGACCGCGCAACAGGCGGTGGACGTCGCGATCCAGGTCCTGGGGGCGAGGGGGCTCGAAGCAGGCTCCACGCTGGCCCACCTGTACCTCGAGGTGCGGGCGCCCCGAATCTACGAGGGGACCTCGGAGATCCAGCGAAACATCATCGCCAGGGAGCTGTTCGCAGGAAAGATCTAGCGGAACGGGGCGCCCCGCAAGCAATGTCAGCCGGAATTCAGGAGGCTCGAACCATCACGCAGGCCCGGGTGAGATAGGTGAATGGCCCGGTGGCCAACCTCTCCTCGAGCTCGGGTGATTCGGCACCGGGTTGGACCCAGATGTTGAGAATGCCCGCCTCCTCACACTCGTCGAGCACTTCCAGTCCACGAGCTGCGGGGATCACGAAATTGGCGATGGTCGGCTTCTCAGGAAGATCCTTCACCGACTTCCAACACGGATCCCCGTCCACGGTCTCCCGGTAGGGATTGACCGCGAACACCTTGTAGCCCTTGGCCTTCAAGTCCCGGTAGATGATGCCCCCATACTTGGAGGGTCGATCGGTGGCACCGATGACGGCGATCGAGGCATCTGGTTGGGCGAGGAGTGGGGTGAGGTCGGTCATATGTTGCAGATCACGGTATCGGCGCCGACGGCCTTTCCATTAATCCACTAGTTACCGTGCTTGATCGTGAACACGGTCATCGTCGATGGCGGTCCGCTGAGCCGGGATCAGGTGCTGGCCGTGGCCAGGGGCACGGCTCGTGCCGAGCCCGGGCCAGATCTCGAGGAGCGCATGGGCCCGGCCCGAGCGGTGGTGGAAGCAGCGGTTGAGTCCGGTGAGGTGGTCTACGGGATAACCACCGGGTTCGGGGCACTGGCGTCGACTTCGATCGGCCGTGACCAGACCGAGGCCCTCCAGTACAACCTGGTGCGCTCCCACGCTGCAGGGGTCGGCGAGAAGCTTCCCGACCGGATCGTTCGAGCGATGCTCCTGCTCCGGGCTCGCACTCTCGCCCAGGGGCATTCCGGGGTTCGGCCGTTGATCGTGGAGCGCCTCCTCGAGATGCTCGACCGGGGGATCCTCCCCGCGGTCCCCTCCCAGGGCTCGGTGGGAGCATCGGGCGACCTCGCTCCATTCGCCCATCTCGCCCTGCCCTTGATCGGCGAAGGCGAAGTCACCTGGAATGGTGAGGTCCGAGCGGCCTCCGAGGTGCTCGCCGAGCTCGGCCTCGAGCCGGTCCGCCTCCAGACCAAAGAGGGCCTGTCCCTGCTCAACGGAACCGAGGGCATGACTTCGATGGGGGTCCTCGCCCACGACGACGCCAGCCGACTCCTCGAAGCTGCGGACATCGCCTGTGCCCTCACGGTCGAGGCGGTCATGGGAAGTGCCCGACCATTTCGCCCGGAAGTCCATGCGCTTCGGCCCCATCCCGGGCAGGGCCGCTCTGCTTCGAGGATCGCTTCACTGCTCGAGGGCAGCGGCATCGGAGCCAGCCATGCTGATGACTTCGATCACGCCGTCCAGGACGCATACTCGCTGCGCTGCGCCCCGCAGGTTCACGGCGCAGTCGGCGACACGCTGGATCACATGGCTCGGGTCCTCGACATCGAATTGGGGTCGGTGGTCGACAATCCCCTGGTTTTCGCCGACACAGGCGAGGTGATCTCAGGCGGGAACTTCCACGGGCAACCGCTGGCATTCGTCCTCGACTTCTGCTCGATAGCGGTTACGGAATTGGGATCGATCTCCGAGCGAAGGACTGATCGGATGCTCGACCCCACCCGGTCAGCGGGGCTCCCTGCATTTCTCTCCCCGGAACCAGGTGTCAACTCGGGATACATGATCAGCCAGTACACCCAGGCTGCGCTCGTCGCCGAGAACCGGGTCCTCTCCCACCCTGCCTCTGTCGAGTCGATCCCCACCTCGGGGATGCAGGAGGACCACGTGTCCATGGGATGGGGAGCGGGGCGAAAGCTGTCCGCCATCATCGACAACACGCGTCGGGTCCTCGCCGTCGAGTTGCTTTGCGCCACGCAGGGGGTGGACCACCGCAAACCGTTGAACCCGGCGCAGGGCACAGGTGCGGTGGCTTCTCTGATCCGGGAGCACGTCCCCCCGCTGACCGCCGACCGACCGCTGGCCGCGGAGATCGAGGCCGTGGCCGGCCTAATCGCCGATGGCGCGATCTCGGCGGCCGCCGGCGTCGGAGGCGAATGACCGACCTCCTCTTGACCGGAATCGGTCGCCTTGTCACCAATGTCGGGCCGGTGATCACCGGAGCCGCCGTTGCCGTCGACGGCGGGCGGATCACCTACGCCGGGGCCGGCGCCGATGCGCCCGACCAGGGTGGAGGGACTCGAATCGACTGTGGAGGACGAGCTGTGGTTCCCGGGTTCGTCGATGCCCACACTCATGTCGCCTTCGCAGGAGATCGCGCCGATGAGTTTGCCGCCCGGCTGGGCGGGGCCGACTACGAGACCATCGCCGCAATGGGAGGTGGCATCGTGTCCACCGTGGCGGCCACCAGGGCGTCGACGGCACAAGGCCTCTTCGAAGAGACTGCCTCCAGGGCCTGGCGAATGATCGAATCCGGGACCACCGCCATCGAGATCAAGAGTGGGTACGGGTTGGATGTGGCAACCGAAGTCAAGCTGCTCGAGGTGGCGCGGCGGATCGGCGACGAGCTCCCACTCACCGTCAAGACCACTTTCCTCGGGGCCCATGCCCTGCCCCCCGAGTACCGCGGGGACCGCGCCGGCTACGTGGACCTGATCGTCGAGGAGATGCTGCCCGCAGTCGCTCCCCTCGCCGACTACTGCGATGTGTTCGTCGAGGAGTCGGCATTTTCCGCCGACGAGGGGCGACGCATCTTCGAGGCCGCTGCCGAGTACGGCCTGGGCGCCCGTGTCCACGCCGAACAGCTCCGCCCCGGGGAGGGAGCCGCGCTGGCTGCGGAGATCGGGGCAGTGTCGGCGGACCATCTCGACCACGTCACCCCGGAGGGTGCCGCTGCCCTTGCTGTCGCCGGCGTGAGCGCGGTGTTGACCCCCGGAGCCTCGTATTCGCTCCGCTCCTCACAGGCTCCGGGACCAATGCTCCTGGACCACGGCGTCAACCTGGCCGTGGCCACCGACTGCAACCCCGGCACGTCGTATGTGGAGTCGATGGGGCTGGTGATCTCGTTGGCATGTGTCCAGATGGGTCTCGGAGTCGAGGAAGCAGTCTTTGCGGCAACTCGCGGTGGGGCCCTGTCGCTAGGCCTCGAGGACCACGGGATCGTTTCGCAAGGAGCAGTCGCCGACCTCGTCGTCCTCGACGCTCCGTCGGAGAGCCATCTCGCCTATCGCCCGGCGACCAACCTCGTGTGGCAGACGATCAAAGGCGGGATGCAAATCGACCCACGGTCGTAGGATCGGCCGGTCTTCAAGGAGCAACATGAGAGACGGCCTTCTGTTCCTTCACATCGTGGGTGCAGCTGGATGGATTGGGGGTGGGCTATTCGCCACCTATGCCTACGCCACAGTGGCTCGCACCGGACCGCCCGCCGCCGCAGGGATCCTGGCCGCATTCGAGAAGTGGGCGAGCTTGTACTTCGGTGTCACCTCGGGGCTCGTCTTGCTCTCTGGCATCGGGCTCGTCCTCACCTCGGACGCATTCGGATGGGGCGACGCCTTCGTCCTGATCGGCCTCGGTGCCTTCCTGATATCGGGGGTGGTCCAATCCACGGTGGGGCGCAAGGCGAATGAGCGGCTGCTCCAAGCCGCCGAGACCGGAACGGACCTCCCCCAGGCGATCAGTTCTTGGCAGCGACTCTCGATCCTCGATGCCGCGGTGCTCTTCGTGGTGGTCTGGGCGATGATCGCCAAGTTGGGGACCTGAGCCGGCCCCTCATGGACCGAGCCAGGACCGAGGCCTTTCTCGACCGCTTCGTCGACCTCGCCTCCGGCGCCACCACCATCGGCCTGCTCGCCGTTGCTGACCGCAGCGGGCTGCTCGTGTATCTCGGTGAAGGGCACTCGGGCACCAGCGACCAGATCGCCGAAGGAGCCGGGCTCGACCCGAGGTACGTGAGGGAGATCCTGTCCGGGCTCGCCGCAGCGGGGTGGTGGGCTACGACCACGGCTCGGAGGAGTTCGCACTGGCTCCCGAGCACGCGCTGTTCCTGAGTGACACGGACAGTCCGTACTTCATGGGCGGCTGGTTCGACATGGTGCCCGCCGTCATGGGACAGATCGACGCGATCGCCGAGGCCACGAAGAGTGGGGGCGGCGTCACCTTCCAGGATTTCGGTCCGGACCTGATCCGTGGGCTCGACCGGGGGAATGCCCCGTCGCAGCGGGTCTTCCTGATCGACAGGTGGCTCCCGGCGGTGCCCGGTCTGGCGCAGCGCCTGGAGAGCGGGATCCGGGTCGCCGACGTGGGCTGCGGATCGGGAACGGCTGCCATCCTCATGGCCAGGGCGTTTCCCAAGAGCCAGGTCACCGGGTTCGACATCGCCGAGGGCTCGCTGAAGTTGGCCCGCGAACGGTCAGCCAACCTCGGCAACGTCAGGTTCGAGAACGCCGCCGCCGATCAGATCCCGGTGCAGCCCGGATTCGACCTGATCACCACCTTCGACGTGATCCATGACCTGGCCGACCCAAGGGCCGGTCTGCGTCGGATCCACGAAGCATTGAGCGATGACGGCGTGTACCTGATGATGGAGCCGCAGGCTGAGTCGAACCTGGCGGGGAACCTCAACCCGCGAGGAGCGATGCTCTACGGCATATCCACGCTGCACTGCATGACCCAATCGTTGGCAGTGGGAGGAGAGGGCCTGGGAGCGGCCTGGGGCCGACAACTCGCGGAAAGCTATGCCGGTGTAGCCGGGTTCAGCGACTTCGAAATCCTGGAGGGGATCAGCAACCGCTTTTCAACGTTCTACCTGCTTCGCTGACGGGTCACCAGGCGCCACCGCCACCGCCACCGCCACCGCCGCCACCGCCACCCGAGAACCCGCCACCACCGCCACCCGATGAGGCAGGTGGTGCGAAGGCTCCAGTGAGCGCTGACTGGATCCCGGCGAATGCGTTCTCGCTGTGGCCACCCGAGTACCCGTAGGTGCCGTACCAGTAGATTGACGATGTGGTGGCGAGCTCAGGCGGGGCATGGAGCCGGGCCTGGGCCAGCACCTCTTCGGCGACCCCGAACACGATGGCGTAGATCAGGAAGCGGTCCCACAACTCGAGGGAGATCGGCGGCGCTTCCTCGAGGCGGGAGAAGTCGGCCAGGTACCTGCGGAATGCCTCCCAGCGCGCCGATTCCAACGCACCCTCTTTGGACCGGTGGACCCGCACCTTGCGGAACCCGAGCACGATCCAGAGAAAGACGGTGCCGATCACCAGCCCGATCGAGATCAGCGCCGCGATGACGTCGCCACCCGGGACGTTGGACAGCATCCGGGGGAGGAAGAAGAACGAAGCGATCGTCACCGCGGCCATGATCAGGCGCACTGCCCAGGAGACCCCGTATCCGCTGTCGTCGAGCATCCCACTTCGCCGTAGCGCGGAGAGGGCGCGAGTCCGGAACGATTGATAGGTCTCGGCGTTGGCCGATGCGTCCTCCCTTATCCCGTCGCGGAACTCGTGCAACGGACGAGGCCCGAGCTCGAGCACTCTCCCCATCACTGTCATCACCGACTGCTCGAAATCGCGCAGTCCAGTGTCCTTGTCGGTTATCGAGAGATTGAGGTCGGTGATGGTCTCTGTGCGCATCCCAGCCCAGGTGGAGCGCTGTACCTCGGTCGGAGCAGCGGCGATCGAGCCCTGGCGGATGAGGTCGAACATGGTGGCGGTGAATTCACGCTCGGTGACATTCCCCTGGCTGACCAGGGCACCAACCTCCGCCGGAGACAGGTCCGACGGGGGCTCCTGCTCGTACTCCCGGTCGTACTCGACCCGGGGCTCCTTCCCGTACCGGAAGTACACCCAGCTTCCGAGGCCGATGGCAGTGAGCAAGGCGATGGCGCCACCCCACATCAGGCCGGTCCGCCCGGCCCGAGCGGCCTGCTCCGCATCGTCGGCGAAACTCGCCTCCTCGGCCAGAATCGAATCCAGGCCTTCACTCGACACCGCCACCGCGCCGGCAGTCGAAGCCAACTGGGACGTCGGGAAGACCACTCGCATCTCGACCCATTGCTCGGCCGGAATGTCGAACGCCTCGAGGCTCGGTGAGACCTGATCGTCACCCAGGGAAGTCGACCCGTTCACGTCGAAGGGATGGCCCCACACCCTCACGTCGCCTGCCGTCGGGGAGCCGGGCAGGTCCATGGTGGCGTGCAGCTGGTCGAGGCCGACCGCCCATTGATCTCCCCAGACCTTGAGGTTGACGTCGACGACATCGGTGTATGCAACTGCCAGGCCGGTCATCCGATAGTTGAGGGTGAACACCCGCGACTCGTCGGACGAGGAGTGGTGCCACACGATACGGACGGTGTCACCCAAGGCGGCAACCCCGTAAGTGCCCGGCGGTGACGAGCATCCGAGCTCGGTGCACCCACCCAACTCATATTGCACGCTCTCGTCGCTCACGGAGACCGACGAGACCTCCTGGCCAGGCTCGAGGGGAATGTCTCGATAGGCACCGAAGAATTCGCCGGAGAACTCGAAGGTCAGGGCCTCGGTCACCGACAGCGACCCGTCGTCGTTGACCAGCACCGATACGTCGGCGTTGGAAAGCCAGAACGACTTGGCCAGGGCAGCGGTTGCCGGACCGACGACCAGGACGAGGACGATCAGGAGCCGGGCGGTGCGGTTCAAGTCAAAAGTCGACTGTCGGGGCCTCTTGGGCCTCGGCGCCCGCTTCGAAGAACTCCCGGGTCTTGAAGCCGGTCATGTTGGCAACCAGGTTTGTCGGGACTTGTTGCACCGTGTTGTTGTAGGTGAGGACCGTGTCGTTGTAGATCTGACGGGACACCGCGATCTTGTTCTCGGTCTCCGCCAACTCGGTCTGCAGCCCCTGGAAGTTCTCCGAGGCCCTCAGTTCCGGGTACGCCTCGGCAACGGCGAAGAGCTGGCGCAATGCCTGGGTGAGGATTCCCTCTGCCTGTGCCTGTTCAGCAGGTCCGGATGCCGATTGCGCGGCGGCTCGTGCCTGGGTCACCCGCTCGAAGGTCTGCTGCTCGTGGGTGGCGTAACCCTTGACCGTTTCCACCAGGTTGGGAATGAGGTCGTAACGACGCTTGAGCTGGACTTCCATCTGGGCCCAGGCGTTGTCGACTCGATTCCGGGCCTGGACGAGACGGTTGTAGATGAGTACGCCGATGACCAGCAACACGGCGATTGCAATGAGAATCCACTCCATGGGGCGAGTCTACGTGCCCGCCAGCGGCGTCTGGGTGTGCCGGAGGGTCAACTATGTTCAGCGGTCCACATAGAAAGCGACCACCGTGAGCTACACAGACATGTCCGCCGCGTTGACCACGCTCCTCGGGCTGGAGCACTCGCCAATCGCGGTGACCTTCCTTGAGGAGATGCCGATCGACGACGTGCCCCGTTTCGCCGAGCCGATGACCGAGCCCACGGAGGACGGGCGCTCGGGCCGGGTCGCGGCGCCGTGCGTTTTCTGGATGCACGCCCACACCCGAACCTTCGACACCATGGCCGCCGACCACGGCAATTGCTCGGTCGGCGCTTTCACCCACGGATTCGTCGATGCCGCCGACATCCTCGACAAGTCGGATGTCGGTGCCCTGCTCGACGTTGGTTGGGTCACAATGGAGGCCTTCGCCGGCGTGGCCTCGCTTTCTCGACGCTCCAAGGGAGTGCGCTACGGCCCACTTGCCGACGCCAGGGCCGAGCCCGACGTGGTCATCCTCAGGGTCAGCCCACGCCAGATGATGGAGATCAACGACGCAGTCGGCGGTCGAGTGGTCGGGCAAACCGCAGTGTCAGATCCTCCCCCGAGCCGCCGACATGGGAGTGATCGCAGCGTCGATGGGCTGCGCCCTGTCACGGGCCCGGACGGGGATGGGCGACGACGAACTCACTGTGGCGGTACCCGGGCATCGAGTCGACGAGTTGATCGCCGGCCTCAGGGACGTGTGTCGTGCCGACGAACAGGTGGTGGGCTACGCCGAGGCCGATCTGGCCCGATTCGGCTGATCAGAGCTTGGGCGGGGGCTCGAGAGCGTCCACCGCTTTGGCCCAATCCGCAGGCAGTTCCGCTCCAGGGCGCGACATGAGCCGGAGATACAGGTCGGAGGCGGTCCCTGCGGCCCTCGTCGACGGGTCGTCTTCACCGACCACCCAGGACCGGCCGAGATCGGTCGCCGTCAGCTCGATCGAAGGCACGCCCGGCAGCCAGCGAAGGTAGAGGTCGGCGAACTCGTCCAGGCCCGAAGATGCAACTGCGTCCAGGAGTGGCCTGGTCTCGCCGGCCGCCTGATCGGCATCCCAGCGATGGAGCCCGGTCTCGATCAACATCCTTCGCTCCCATCCTCCGATCGTGCCAGGGGAGCCAAATCCCCATACCGCGGCATCGGGATCCGCCCCCGCCAGCGCTTCGAGCATTCCATTCAGAGTCTCCTCGAACCAGCGAACCACGTCGCCGTGGTCCGGCAGCCGGGGCCCATGGACCCTCTCCTGGGCGAGCTCGGTGACGGTGATTCGGGTCCGGCCGTGGACCGAGGCGAGATGGCTCAGCAGGTCGAACATCGTCCATCCCGGATACTGGGGAACCGGTCTCGACAAATCCTTCTCGCCGATTTCGAGGATGTGCTCGGCCTCGGACCGGATCAGGTCGCGCTCAGCCGAGGGCACGGACCATTGCCTCCCCGATCTCCGAGGGTGTCTCGGCGATCTCGATATGTGCCGCCCTCATGGCATCGATCTTGGCGGCGGCGGTCCCCCGGCCGCCGGAGACGATGGCGCCGGCATGGCCCATCCGCTTTCCCTTCGGAGCGGTGGTCCCTGCGATGAACCCTGCGACCGGCTTGGTCATCCTGCCCGCGACGAACTCGGCGGCCTCTTCCTCGGCAACACCGCCGATCTCCCCGATCATCACGACTCCCTCGGTCTCGGAGTCCTCTTGGAACATGGAAAGGACGTCCACGAAGTTGGTGCCGTTGACCGGATCCCCCCCGATCCCGACTGCCGTGGTCTGGCCCAGTCCGAGGCGGGTCAACTGGTGAACGGCCTCGTATGTCAATGTCCCCGAGCGGGATACGACGCCGATCCGGCCTCGCTGGTGGATGTATCCGGGCATGATCCCGATCTTGCACTCGCCGGGGGTGATCACCCCTGGGCAGTTTGGCCCGACCAGCCGGATCGCCTTGTCGGCCAGATACCGCTTGGCCTCGATCATGTCGGCCACCGGGATGCCCTCGGTGATGGCGACCGCAAGGGCAAGACCGCTCGCCGCGGCCTCCATGATCGCGTCGGCGGCGAAAGCCGGGGGGACATAGATCGACGACGCTGTGGCGCCGGTCTCGGCAACCGCGTCCTTCACGGTTGCGAACATCGGGACATCGACCGCAGTACCGGTCGTCGCGTCCAGGGACTCCGGAGTGATCGGTGTCCCCTTCGAACCTGACTGTCGTGCCTGCCTTCGAGGGATGCACGGCGGCGACCACCTGAGTCCCATAGGCGATCGCCTTGTCGGTGTGGAACTGACCGGTCTTCCCCAGGCCCTGGACCAGGACCTTTGTGCTCTCGTCGACCAGGATGCTCATCGGGTGAGCTCCAGGATCTTCTCGGCGCCGTCCCTGAGATCCTCGGCGGCGACCACGTCCAGGCCCGATTCGTTCAGAATCTGGCGGCCCTTTTCCACGTTGGTGCCTTCGAGCCGGACCACGAGCGGGACCGAGAGCCCTACTCGCTCCACGGCCTCGACGATCCCCGTGGCGATGACGTCACATCGCATGATCCCGCCGAAGATGTTGACGAAGATGCCCCTTCACGTTGGGGTCGCTGGTGATTATCTGGAACCCGGTCGCCACCTGATCGGCGTCGGCGCCACCCCCGACATCGAGGAAGTTGGCCGGCTCCCCACCGACGTGCTTGATGGTGTCCATGGTTGCCATCGCCAGCCCGGCCCCGTTGACCAGGCAGCCGATCGTGCCGTCGAGCTTGATGTAGTTGAGCCCGGCGTCCTTGGCCGCGACCTCGGCCGGGTCCTCCTCACTCTCGTCTCGCATCGCCGCCACCTCGTGATGACGAAAGAGTGCGTTGTCGTCGAACGCCATCTTCCCGTCGAGGGCAATCACTTGTCCCGACTTGGTCACCACCAGCGGGTTGATCTCGATCAGGTCGGTGTCCAACTCGATGGCCAGATCGGCGAGGTCGCGCACGAAGGTCTCGAAGCTGTCGGCGACTTCTCCGGTGAGCTCCAGGCCGAAGGCCAGCTCGTTGGCCTGGAACTGGGCGAGGCCGATGGCAGGATCGACCTCTTCCCGCAGGATCAACTCAGGAGTCTCCTCAGCCACCTTCTCGATCTCCATCCCACCCTGGGTCGAAGCCATGACGATGTTCCGTCCCACTCCCGCGGTCGAGGAGCACCGCAAGGTAGAGCTCGCGGTCGATGTCGATCCCCTGCTCCAGGTAGAGCCGGTTCACGACCTTGCCCTCATCCCCGGTCTGGATCGTCACCAGCGTCGAGCCCAGCATCTTCGAGGCCAGCTCGCCGACCTTGGCGGCCGCCGCTTCCGGGCCCGCCGTCGATGCCTTCGGTCACGACGTTCACCCCACGGGTCTCGGGGTGCTCGACGAAGGTGCCCTTGCCCCTTCCCCCGGCATGGATCTGGGACTTGAGCACAACCACCGGGTTGCCGGACTCCTCGATGAGAGGGGCTACGGCCGCGGCTGCCTCTTCGGGCGTGGTGACCATGCGCCCGATGGGAACGGGAATGCCGTGGGCTGCCATCAGCTCCTTCGCCTGGTACTCATGGATCTTCAATTGGTTCCTTTCTCGAACCGGGAGGGCACGTTCTCGTCGACCCACGCCGCGATCTCATCCAGGGGGGCGCCCGGAGTGAACACCGCGCGCCAACCCGCCCTCCTCGAGAGCCGGGATATCGGCGTCGGGGATCACACCGCCACCAAACACGATGATGTCCGATGCGTCACGTGACGCCAACTCCTGGACCACCTGGGGGAAGAGAGTGCGGTGTGCGCCGGAAAGGGATGAGAGCCCCACGGCGTCGACGTCCTCCTGAACCGCGGTCTCTGCGATCTGCGCCGGAGTCTGGTGCAGCCCGGAGTAGATGACTTCGAAGCCGGCATCGCGAAGCGTCCTCGCGATCACCTTGGCGCCTCGGTCGTGGCCGTCGAGTCCGGGCTTTGCGATGAGGATGCGGCGAGGCATGCGCGGAGCGAGAGGCTAGTTGGGACGGGGTATCTGCAAACCGCCGTACCATTGGGTCATGGCGAGCTCGAGGATCCATGGCCTGATCGAAGCCGGGGTGTCGGTTTGGTCTGATCAGATCTCCCGCTCGATGCTCGACTCGGGCGAACTGGCCCGACGTGTGGAGCGCGATGCGGTGAGCGGGGTGACCTCGAACCCGACGATCTTTGCCGGCGCCATCGTCGGATCCGATGACTACGAGGCCCAGCTGCGCGATCTGAAGTCCACCGGACTGTCCACCGAGGAGGTGGCGCGGAGCCTGATGGCGTCGGACATCCAGCGAGGATGTGAGGTCCTGGCCCCGGTGTTCGAAGCCACCGGCGGAAGCGACGGTTTCGTCTCGGTCGAGGTCTCCCCCACGCTGGCCGGAGAGACCGATGCCACGGTGGCCGAGGCCCGGGACTGGGTGAAGCAGATCAGTCGTCCCAACCTCCTGGTCAAGGTGCCGGCGACACCCGAAGGAGTCCCCGCGATCCGGGCCCTGATCGGCGAGGGGATCTCCGTGAATGTGACCCTGATCTTCTCGCTGACGAGTTACGGCCAAGTCATGGACGCCTACCTCTCAGGGCTCGAGGACTTCGCTGCCGCGGGAGGGGACCTCGCGGCGATCGCTTCCGTGGCTTCGTTCTTCGTGTCCCGATTCGACACCGAGGTCGACCCCCGGCTGGAGGCGGTCGGCAGCGACGAGGCACTCGCCCTGCGAGGCGTGACCGCGGTGGCCAATGCCCGGGTCGCCTATGGGATGTTCCTCGTAGAGTTTCGGGTCGGACCGATTTCGTGAGCTTGCTGCCGCCGGCGCCCGAGTCCAGAAGCCGTTGTGGGCATCGACCTCGACCAAGAACCCCGAGTACCCGGACCTGATCTACGTCGAGAACCTGGTGGCCCGGGACACGGTCAACACGATGCCGCTTCCCACCATCGACGCCTATCAGGACCACGGCGACCCTTCGCCACCCAATTCGGCACCGACGACATCGAGGCCGCCCGCCATGACCTCGACCATCTTGGAGAGGTCGGAGTCGACTACGACGACGTGGTCCGCGTGCTCGAAGAAGAGGGCGTCGACAAGTTCACCAAGAGCTGGCACGAGCTTCTGGAAAGCGTGGACCAGGCCTGAGCGACAACTGGGAGCCTCTGACGGTTGGCGAAGCCGTCACCTTGTTTCGTGACGCGCCGTTCCGGTGGTGGTTTTGCGGAGGTCACGCCCTGGAGCTGCACCTCGGGAGATCGTGGAGAGACCACGATGACATCGACGTCGGGATCTGTCGGGATGACCTGGATGCCGCCCGGACTTCTGCTGACCGGATGGGACTTCCATGAGAGCCTCGAACAACGTGTGGGCCCGTCGCTCACCCGATCTGGGATGGGCGATCGACCTGACCGTCGGCGCTGGCAGCAGTGCGAGGTGGGTGTACCGCCGGGACCCCATGATCACCCGGACCTGGGAGGAGGCGGTCTTTCATACGCCGGACGCAGTGCCTTACCTGGCGCCGGACCTCCAGCTCTTGTTCAAGAGCAAGGCCACCCGGCCCAAGGACGACGAGGACGCCGCCCAAGTGATCCCGGAACTGGCAGCAGAGGCCCGGGCGTTCCTCTGGGAACACCTGCCAATCGAGCACCCGTGGAGAAACCTGGCACGCAACGGAAGTCGTTGACCCGTCCGCGCCGGAGTTGGATCAGCGTGGTGCTCTCGTGCCTCTTGACGACCGCCTGTGCGTCGCCCTCCCCGACCGAGGCTGTCCCTAGTGAGACGGCACCTCTCGTGTCCGCGACCAGGCTGGTTTGCCGGGTCTCCGGCTATGACCACACCCTGAGCGATGAGCCCGTCTACAGCGAGGATCTGGCGTTCCCGCTCGACCCGGCATCAGGCGTTGGCGACGTCCAGGATCTCGAGTTTCACGGGATCCAGACAATGATCGTGTACCAACTCATGGGCGGTGAATCGGAGATTTACATCTACACGAGTGGTCAGGAGAGCGACATGGTCCACTCCGCTTCGACTCATCAAACGCGAGAGCAGATCGAACCTGGTACCGAGTTGGTGACCGCAAGCGCCGAGCATCAGGTCGTCCCCGGTGCCGACTGGTCAGTGGCGGTCGTGTGCTCGGCCGAGTGATCACACGGACGAAGGTGCCTCCCAAGAATCTCTCCCGGTCGATCTTGGATCTGTCCGCGTCGGTGAGTGGAACCATGCTGTATTGCCTGTCGTCATAGAACCATGAAGGTTCGAGCGGCCATCATCACAGTCGCTCTT
Source organism: uncultured Acidobacteriota bacterium (assembly GCA_963789135.1). Lineage (GTDB taxonomy): Bacteria > Actinomycetota > Acidimicrobiia > Spongiisociales > ZC4RG35 > JALYNX01. Next base: position 415,716 of record CAWBJJ010000002.1, on the reverse strand, counting down.
CTCGTCGCCGCCTGCGGCGCCGGGCCTGTACCGATAGCCACCCCGGACGCCTCCTTGCCCTCGGCAACCACCATCCCTCCCTCGACCACCGAGCCGGTGCCAACGTCCGGAGAAGGCGTCGCCGTGACCATCACCGCCTCTGCCGTCACCCAACCCGACGGATCGGTCGAGTTGTGCCCGCCCGGCACCACCGGGCCCTGTCCCGGCATCGTTCTCGACGGCGAGATCGACCCGGCGATGATCTCCAATGATGGCGACCCGGTCGTGATTCAGGTAACCGGCACCTACGACGGATCGGCTCTGGCTCCGTCCTCCGCTCCTGAAGCCATCGACTACCCGCTCCTCGACGAGCCCGAGTTCGACAGCCGATGTCCCGAGCTCCGAGGCACTCCCTCGGTCAACCCTGCTGAGCAACTGCAGGCTGCGATCGGGGCCTATGTCGAACAGCAGCCTGCCTTCGTCGAGATGTGGTGGGACCGTGAGACCGCCGTTCTCACCGTCTGGTTCAAGGGCGACGACGTCTCCGTTCACCAAGATGCCATCGATGCCTTGGCAGCCGGCGAGCCGGTGTGCGTTGCAGGGGGTGCCCGGTTCTCCCGGGCCGAGCTCGATGAAGCATCGAACCTGATCCAGGGCTTCCGCGACAGCGCCGGCCAGCCGCTGGCCACGCCGGGGTATGCCGTCGGAGGGCTGGAAAATCGGATCAACCTGTTCGTGGAGCAAATCGACGCCCCGACCCGCGACGCCCTCACCGAGCTGGTCGGAGACAGGGTGGTTGCTCTTTCCCTTCATCGAGCTACTCGAGGACGACCTTGCGGCGATGCCGGACTCCGAGGCCGATCGTGGAGGGGGACGTCGAGATCCTCACCAGCAACGTCCGCAACGCGGGTGGCATGGCTGCTCTGGGCTACTTCACCGTCAACTACGACCCCGCGATGAACTGCATCTACTTCACAGAACCGAGCGCGACCGAGAGGATGGTGCCGGTCTGGCCGTTCGGGTACTCGGCCACCAGCAATCCGGTGACCGTGTACGACTTCGACGGAGCTGCGACCGCCACCGAGGGCGACCAGTTGGAGCTAGGCGGGGGCAATGTGGGGGTCGGCCCGCTCGAGGGAAACACTTGTGGTGCCGACTCAGCCTGGATCGTCAGTACCTTCTGAGTTGGCACCCGGACTTTGGTCGACCGGCTTGACCTCCACCGCAGGCAACACGCCGATTTTGATCTCCTTGCCGTACTTGTCCTCGGCTCGCCGTTGCATCGTTCGGCTCATTATGAAGTTGAGGAATCCGAGGATGAAGGCCACACCGACGATGATGAACACGACGGTTACTGCCCTTGTGAAGTCGGTTGTCGGATGCAGGTCGCCGAAACCAACTGTCGTCAGCATCACCACCGTGAAGTAGAGGGCGCTGATCAGTGACCAGTCCTCGAAGGTCGCGTAGAAGACCGTCCCCGCCGTGATGATGCCGATGAAGCCCAAGATCAGGCCCCGACCCTCCGGCTCGTGCCACATGTGGCGGAAGGTCTTGAACAGCTCTCTGAACACGGTCTACAAGTTAATACCCTGACCAGTCAGGTCCCGCGCCGGGCCAACAGCGAGTCCACCGTCTTGAGTGCCCGCCGTTCCCTGGTCTCCGACTTCTTGGCCTCGGCGACGTATATGGAGTGCTCCCGGCGGTGGCTGTGGCTGAGGGCTTCGAACGCCTTCCGCGCCGCCGGATTGGCCTTGAGGGCTGCGGTCAGCTCTTTGGGGACTTCGACATCCCGCTCTGCCTGGTCGCGCTCGACCTCGACATCCAGCACATCGCCGGGACCTTTGCCAAGGCCTTCCCGGATCGACTTGAGCACCCCGAGCACAGACCGGTCGCCCATGCGAACGATGCTTCCCCGATAGTCCACCCCATTGAAGCTGGCGACCACCGGGATCCGGCCGCCTCCTCCGAGCTCCTCGACCACCTGCGGCGGAATCGTCACGTACGCCCCGCCCCGCGGCGCCTCCTCGAGGGGCGCCTGAAAAGTGGTCACGCCCGTTCCAAGGGAGCCCACGCCAGGAGCAGCCGCTTCTTGCCCTGAGTGTCGAACATCACCTCGGCCTCGGCGCGATCGCCGGTGCCGACCACTTCGCGCACGGTTCCCAGCCCCCAACGGTCGTGACGGACCCGATCTCCGGGGCCGATCTCATCCGAAGCTGACCGTGGTTCGCGGCCCGACTGCCGCCGCCCTCTCCGAGGACGTTCGTCGCTCACGCTTTCCCGCCTTGGACATCAGGCGCGTCGGGGATCTCGGTCAGAAAGCGCGACGGTGGGTTGTAGTTGGAGCCGCCGAACAGCAGCCGGCTCCACGCAGAGGTCAGGTACAGGCTCTCCTGTGCCCTCGTGATCCCGACGTAGGCGAGGCGACGCTCCTCCTCCAACTCGGAGGGGTCACCCAGCGACCGCATGTGGGGGAACACACCGTCCTCCATGCCCGACCATGAACACCGCCGGAAACTCGAGGCCCTTTGCGGTGTGCAACGTCATCAAGGTCACAGCCCCTGCACCCTCGTCCCACTCGTCGATGTCGGCGACCAACGCAGTCGACTCCAGGAACACTTCGAGTCGGCGCAGATTGGGCAGCGAGTCGAACTCCTCGTCACCGATCACCGCGCCTTCGTTGGCACCCTCGAACTCGGTGGCCACGCCCACGAGCTCCTTGAGGTTCTCCACCCTGCCCATCGCCTCGATGGTCTTCTCCGCCTCGAGAGTGGCCAGCATCCCGGTGTCGTCCAGGACCGATTGCACTGCGGCCGAGACGCCCACCTTCCGTCGCCTCCTCGGTGATGCGGTCGATCACCGCCACGAATTCGCCGATCGCTGCCACCGCCCTCCCGTTCAGTTGGCTGATCTCACCGGCCCGGCGCAACGCAGTCGAAGAACCCGATCGCCCTGGGCCTGGGAGAACCGGTCGACATGGGCGATGGTGGTGTCACCGATACCCCGGCGCGGCTCGTTGATGATCCGCTTCACCGAGACCTCATCCTGGGGATTGACCACCGTCCGCAGATAGGCGACCGCGTCCTTGATCTCCTTGCGGTCGTAGAACTTCACCGACCCGACCACGCTGTAGGGCATGCCGCGGCGAACGAAGACGTCCTCGATCACGCGAGACATGGCGTTGGTCCGATAGAAGACCGCAACATCGGAGAGGTTGTGGCCGGCGGTCTTGAGACGCTCGATCTCGTCGACGACATAGCCGGCCTCGTCGTGCTCGTCCTCGGCCTCATAGCGGGTGATCGGGACTCCGCGTCCCTTGTCCGACCACAGGTTCTTCGGGGTGCGCTTGGTGTTGTTGGAGATGATCGAGTTGGCGGCGTCGAGGATGGTCTCCGTGGAGCGATAGTTCTGATCGAGGACGATCACCCGGGCGTCGGGGTAGTCCTTCTCGAAATCGGTGATGTTGCGGATATCCGCGCCCTCGAAACCGTAGATCGACTGGTCGGAGTCGCCGACCACGCACAGGTTGCGATGGGCGGCGGTGAGTTGCTTGACCAGGACGTACTGGGCGCGATTGGTGTCCTGGTACTCGTCGACCAGCACGTATCGGAAGCGCTGCTGGTACTGGGCGAGGACGTCGGGAAAGGCGCCGAAGAGCTCGACCGTGACCATCAACAGATCGTCGAAGTCCATCGCCGACGCCTCGAGCAACCGCTGTTGGTAGAGCCGGTACACGTCAGCGACCTGCTCGTGATAGAAGCCCTCGCCCTGGTCGGCGAACGACTCGTAGTCGATCAACTCGTTCTTGGCCTTCGAGATCACATTCTTCATCGCCTTGGGCGGGAAGCGCTTCGGGATCGAGCTCGAGGTCCTTGAGCACCAGGTTGATCAGGCGCACCGAGTCGGCCTCGTCGTAGATCGAGAACCCCGACCTGTATCCGAGCCGGGAAGCCTCGCGCCGAAGGACTGCGCACGCACGCAGAGTGGAAGGTGGACACCCACATCGACCGGACCGCGCCGCCGACCAGGGCACCGACCCGGCCCTTCATCTCGTTGGCCGCTTTGTTGGTGAAGGTGATTGCCAGGATCGAGTCCGGCGGTACACGGAGGTCTCGGATCAGATGTGCGATGCGATAAGTGAGCACCCGGGTCTTGCCCGAGCCAGCCCCTGCGACCACCAGCACCGGGCCCTCGGTTGCCGCTACCGCTTCTCGCTGTGTGGGGTTGAGGTCGGCAAAGAGCGGGGACTCGGCCGGAACGTCATCGAGAAACCACTCAGCCTGCATCTGCTGGCGATGGTACCGGCGGGCATCGACTGAATCACAACGGTGTGATCATCACGAAGGAATCCCGATCCGCGTGTTCCGACCGCATGCGGTCCTGAAGAGCCGGCAGGCTTCTTCCAAGACGGCTCCGACCCGTCAGGCCTGCCGGTCCTCTGACGGTGATCGATCGATTGCCGGCTCGCCGAGATCGACCTCGGCCTGGCTCGGATCGTCGGCGACCTCGGGGCGGCCGTCTTCGCCAACGACCGTGCGCCTGCGCAGCGGCAAGGCTGTAACAGAAGCGAGCGCCGGTGGGGAACCGTCGCTCGTACCAGACCTCGCCACCCATGGCCCTGGCCAGCCGTCTCGCGATAGGCAAGGCCGAGCCCGATCCCGGTGGCCTCCCGGGCGTCACCCTTGGACAGCTGCTCGAAGTTCTCGAAGACCTTCTGAGTCTCCTCATCGGGGACGCCGGGACCATTGTCCGAGATGATGATCAGGTACTGGTCGCCCATGACGAAGCCCTCGACCATGATCTGGTCGCCCCCGTACTTGCGGGCATTTTCCATGAGGTTGCGGATCACCTGCTGCACCCGACGCCGGTCGGCCTTGACCCGCACTCCGTCGGGGAGTGAGACCAACGAGGTCTTCTTGCCGCCGTTCGGGAACACCATCTTGGCGACGTCCTCGATCAGGTCGCCGAGATCGAACAGCTCGGACTGGAAACGGAGGCGGTCCGCCTCGAGTCGGGGAATCACCAGCACGTCCTCGACGAGATCCCCCAGGTAGATCGCCTGGCGATTGATGATCGACAGAAACTCGTCGACTTCCTCGTCGGGGAGCTCGTGCCACGAATCGACGAGTGTGTCGGCGAACCCTGCGATCGATGTCAGAGGAGTCCGCAGCTCGTGGCTGACCATCGCCACGAAGTCGTCTTTGATCCGGTGCGCCTCCTCGGAGAGCCGGACCACCTCGCGCTCCCGCTGACGACCCTGCCGCGTGATGGCAAGGGCCCAGATGACACATGCCACGCCCACCGCCGGAAGGAGATAGGCCAGCACCTGGGTGACAGAGAGCTGGTCAAACATCCTGATCGTTTTATCGGGAACATCGGGGGCCCTCTGAAGGTCCGCGGCCCTCAGGCGGTATCCACTTCCTCGAGGCCGATCAAGGCGGCGCAGAGTACTCGTGAGGACTCCCTGGCGAAGGTCGAACTTGTCGAGATATGCGTTGACTCCAACCTCCCAGGCGGCGCGCTTCTCCTCCTGGGTGGCGACTCCGGAGACCATCACGATCGGCACCCGGACGTCGGCCGCCCGCATCGCTCGGACCAGTTCCACCCCATTGGAACGGGGCATCGAGTAGTCGACGACCATCGCGTCGAACTCGCCTTCGGCCATTGCCATGACGGCGTCGCGGGCACCGCCCGCCACCTGGACTTCGAAGCCGGCTCCGTTGAGGGTCGCCGAAAGCAACTGGCGCACCCCGGCCGAGTCGTCCACGACGAGGATCCTCGGGCGCCGACCCACCACCGCGTGGACGCCTGCGGGCGAGCACTCCCAGGAAGTTGGGATCGAGGACCACGAGCACCTCCCCGGCTCCGAGCAGCGCGGCCCCGGTCACATGGCCCGGGCCCTCGAGGATCGGCCCCAGATTCTTCACCGCGACCCGGCGACGATCGATCAACTCGTCGACGGTCACGGCGACCAGGCCGAGCCGGGTGTTCATGATGAGCAACTCCGACTCGTCGTCGTCCTCACCCGAGCCCACCGCCGCAGACAGCGAGACGCATGGGATGGCGCCACTCTCGAAGTGGAGCTCGCGCCCGCCCTTGGTCTGCTTGATCTCGGCCTGGGAGAGGGGCATCGCCGCCTCGATTGAAGTCTCGGGGAAGCCCCAGAACAGGTCGCCTGCCGCGACCACCACTACGTTCTGGAGCACCATCGACATCGGCAGGGTCATGGTCACTGTGGTGCCCTGCCCCCGGATCGACTCGATGTGGACGACGCCGTGAACCCGCTCGACCGAGTCACGGGCCGCGGCCAGCCCCTCCCCGGTGCCCGAGAAATCGGTCACCGTGTCGTTTGTGGAGAACCCGGGCTGGAACAGCAGCGGAGACAGGTCGAATGGGAGCTCGTTGCGAACTGCGATCGACGCCACCAGGTCCCAGTCGATCCCGGCACCGTCGTCGGACACCGAGACCTCGATCCCCTCGTCGACTTCCCTGGCGGCGATCCTCACCACTCCAGTCGCCGCTCTTGCCAACTGCCACCCGGTCTGCACGCTTCCTCGATCCCGTGGTCGACAGCGTTGACGAGGAGGTGGCGCAGCGGCTCGCGAAGCAGATCGACGATCTGGCGGTCGAGCTGGACGTCGTCCCCGATGATCTCGAACCGCACGTCCTTGCCCATGCGCCGACCCAGATATCGGACGAACTGGGGGAAGGTCGACAACCGCCTCCCGGAACGAGACATTCGCCAGCGCGACAGCCTGGTCCTGGATGTCACCGATGGACCCACTGAGACGCTCCAGCTGGCCCCGCCACGACTTCCGGATCACCGACGGGTCGGAGCCTTCGAAAGAGACCAGGGCGAGGTCGGCGAGGGCCTCGGTGTCGAGGGCGACCTCGACGATCCGATTGATCAGGCGATAGAGGTCGCCGGTGTCCACCCGGGTCGCCCCGCCGAGCAGGGACTCGGAGACGCCGGAGAGCAGCCCGCCGAGACTCCCCGGGTCCGGCTTCCGGATCGAGGATGGCATCGGGAACCGTGCTGGTGGCTTCGATCCCTCCGGTGAGCCGGTCGGTCGAGATCACTCGAGCTCGACTTCGAGGTCCTCCGAGGTGGAAGCGAGCAGCGACCCGGCGGCCGACTCCATCGCGGACATCACGTCGGGATCGTGGTCATGCCCGTCGGCGACCAGGCGCCACAGCTGTTCGAGCCGCGAAGCGACGTCGCGGATCGACTGGTATCCGAGGAGCCCGGCCGAGCCCTTGATGGTGTGGGCGTCCCGCACCAGGTCCGGGACCCACGCTGGATCGAGTGTGCCCTCTGCGAGTGCGCGCGCGCCAGCCACGAGGCGACCGGACCTCTCGTCCAGTTCCTCGCGGAAAATCCGTGTCAGCTCGGGGGTATTGAGGTCCAACTACACGTCTTCTTGCCGATTAAGACTTATCGGCAGGCCGACTGGGCCCCTGAATGGACCGTCCGGCCCGATTTCACTCCCACTCGATGGTTGCCGGCGGCTTCGAGGAGATGTCATAGGCGACCCGATTGATGCCGGGAACTTCGTTGATGACCCGATTCGAGATGCGCTCCAGCAACTCGTAGGGGAGTCGGGCCCAGTCTGCGGTCATGGCGTCGTCGGAGGTCACAGCCCGCACGATCAGGGGATACGCATAGGTCCGGGCGTCTCCCTGAACTCCTACCGTCTTGATCGCGGGAAGTACCGCGAACGCCTGCCAGATCTCGCGGTAGAGACCGGCGCGCCGTATCTCCTCCAGGACGATGTGGTCGGCGGCCCTGAGCAGCTCTAGCCGCTCCAGGGTCACCTCACCAATGACTCGCACTGCGAGGCCGGGGCCGGGGAATGGCTGCCGCCACACGATCTCCTCGGGCAGGCCGAGCTCCTCGCCGACTGCCCGCACCTCGTCTTTGAAGAGGTCTCGCAAAGGCTCGACCAGCTCGAAGCGCATGTCTTCGGGCAGTCCACCGACGTTGTGATGGGTCTTGATGGTCGCCGCCGTTGCCGACCCCGATTCCACGACATCGGGGTACAGGGTTCCCTGGACAAGGAAGCCGGCGTCGCCGACGCCGGCGGCCGCTTCCTCGAAGACGCGGATGAACGTCTCCCCGATGATCTTCCGCTTCTCCTCGGGCTCGGTCACACCGGCCAAGGCCTCGAGGAATCGGTCCTCCGCCTTGACGTGGATCAAGTCGACCTCGAAATGAGAGCGGAACGTCGCCTCGACCTGCTCCGCCTCGCCGGAACGGAGCAGGCCATGGTCTACGAAGATGCAGGTGAGTTGATCGCCGACCGCAGCGTGCACCAGCGCAGCGGCAACCGCCGAGTCGACCCCACCGGAGAGCCCGCACACCACCTTCTCGGTCCCGACCTGTTGACGGATCGCCGCAATCTGGGACTCGATGATGGAATGCGAGGTCCAGGTCGGTGAGGCCTCACACACCTCATAGAGGAAGGCCTTGAGGATCTCCTCGCCCCGATGGGTGTGGGCCACCTCGGGATGGAACTGAACCCCGTAGAGGCGATTCTCCCGGTCCTCCATGGCAGCGACCGCCGAGCCCGGAGTGGTGGCGACGACCCGAAACCCGTCCGGTGCGGTGACCACCTGGTCCTGGTGGGACATCCACACGGTCTGCTCAGGAGGGAGCCCATTGAATAGGACCGAGCTCGCGGTCACTTCGAGTTGAGTGCTCCCGTACTCGCCGCTCCCCGTGTTGACCACCTCTCCGCCGGCGAGATCTGCGAGGAGTTGATGGCCGTAACACAACCCAAGCACAGGGATGCCCAGGCTCAGGATCTCGGGGTCGATGCGATAGGCGTCCTTGGCGTATACCGATGCCGGGCCACCAGAGAAGATCAGACCGGTGGGACGGCGTCGCTTGATCTCTTCGGCGGTGATGTCGCGGGGGACGATCTCGGAATGGACGTGCGCCTCTCTGACACGGCGTGCAATCAGTTGGGCGTATTGGGCTCCGAAGTCGAGCACCAACACCGATTCGATGCCGGCCGACTTTGCCCTCGGCTCACCCTCAGCAGTCATCTGGGCGCCGCAATCCTTCTCCAACCGCCTCGGGCAAACAGACGCCGGTCGGCCGGGGCTGCCGCTCTGCGGAGCCGTGCCCCCGATCTCACGCGAGGGGTCATCCCATCCCGACCCGCTGGTTGCGTTGCAACGACTTGCCCTCGGTCTGGAGCGAAGGGGCGATCATCACCTCGGCCTTCTGGAATTCCTTCACATCCGAGTAGCCGGTCGTGGCCATCGACATGGTCAGTGCCCCGAAGAGATTGAGCTTTCCGTCGTTCTCATGGGCCGGGCCAACGAGGATCTCGGCGAGAGTCCCCCTGTCGCCGACCTCGACCCGGGCCCCACGGGGAAGCGTGGGATGGAAGGTCGCCATGCCCCAGTGATATCCCCGCCCCGGCGCTTCGCTCGCGGACGCCAGAGGTGAGCCGATCATCACGGCATCGGCGCCACAAGCGATGGCCTTTGCGACGTCTCCACCGGTGCGCATCCCGCCGTCGGCGATCACATGGACGTAGCGCCCTGTCTCATCGAGGTATCTGATCCGCGCGCCCGCGGCGTCGGCGATCGCCGTCGCCTGGGGCACGCCGACGCCGAGCACAGCTCTCGTGGTGCACGCGGCTCCGGGCCCAACGCCGACCAGGACCCCGATGGCTCCGGTCCGCATCAGGTGCAGTGCAGTCGAGTAGCTGGCGCAACCACCGACGATCACCGGCACCTCGCATTTGGCGATGTACTCCTTGAGGTTGAGCGGCTCCTCCCGACTGGACACGTGCTCTGCGGAGACAACAGTCCCCTGAATCACGAGAACATCGAGGCCTGCCGATATGGCATGAGGGGCCCACGCCGCGAACCCGTTGCGGTGTCAGGCTCCCTGCGGTGACGACGCCTGCCGCCTTGATTTCGGAGATCCTCTGCCCGATCAGATCCGGATTGACCGGTTCGAGGTAGATCTCCTGCATTCGCAGCGTCGCCTTCTCTTTGCTGAGCTCGGCAATCTCGTCGAAGTAGGGCTGGGGGTCGGAGTACCGGGTCCACAGACCCTCGAGGTTGAGAACCGCTAGACCGCCCAGCTTGCCGATCTCCACGGCGGTCGCCGGGCTGATCGCGCTGTCCATTGCGGATCCCATCATCGGCAGTGGGAACTTGAACGCATCGAGTTGCCACGAGATGTCGACATCATCGGGATCCCGGGTCCTCCGGGAAGGGACGATCGCTATGTCGTCAAAGCCGAAAGCCTGTCGCCCTGACTTGCCGATCCCGATGTCGATTTCCAATGTGTCAACCTCCGACGACGCTCCTCAGCCAGGGTAACAGTGGCAGCCGACACCCAGTCAGTAGGCTGCGCGCCCGTGCCCAAGGCCTGGTCCATTGTCGACTTCATCCTGGTGGTCCTGGGCGGGTTCCTCGGAGCGGCGGTCTTCTTCTGGCTGACGATGGCCACGGGAGGCGAGGACGAGCTGCTTCTGGTGCTGGGCCTGGGAGGCCAGTACATCGGGCACCTGGGGGTCCTGTGGTGGATCGCTCGTCGCAAGGGCTATCCCGATCTCGGCTTCAGCGTCCAGGGGAGCGACGCCCTGTACCTCGGCATCGGGCTTCTGTTGCAGTTGGTGTTGGCAATCCTCTTCCTGCCGCTCTCCCGCTATCTCTTTCCCGACGGCGACTCGGCACAGCAGGTTGGCAATGCGCTCGCCGAGCTCCAGTCATCAGGCGCCCGAATGGCTGCGGTGGCAGTGGCGGTGGTGCTGGCCCCGGTCACAGAGGAGCTCATCTTCCGAGGGGTATTGCTCAAGGCGATGCAGAGCCGGAGTCGGCGAGTGATCATCGTCGTCACCGCACTGGTGTTTGCCTCGTTTCACGTCCTGGGGCTCGACCCGAGCCGGATGCTGGAGGCCAGCGTCCTTGTGCTTCCCCAGTTGTTCGTGGTCGGCTGTGTGCTCGCCTGGGTGACACTGCGCAGCGGACGCCTCGGACCGGCGATCTTCATCCACTCCGGATTCAATCTCCTCGCGGCTCTGGTCCTGCTCCTGCCACCCGAGATGCTGGAGACGATCCCCTAAGTCGAGAGGCCGACCTTTTCCCGAATCGTCTTCATCGATTCCTCGGCCTTGTCCCGGGCGACCGATGCGCTGTTCTCCATCACAGCTCGCACCTCCGAGTCGGAGAGCGCGGCGTACGCCTCCTGGATCGGTGCCAGTCCGGTAACGATGGCCTCACCGACCGCCTCTTTGAAACCGCCGTAGCCCGAGGTTCGGTATTCGTCGACCAACTCGGAGATGGATCGTTCGCTGAAGAAGCTGAACAGCTCCAGGAGGTTGGATATCCCCGGTTTCTGCTCCCAGTCGTAGCTGACCTCGCTCCCCGCGTCGGTCACCGCCGCTTTGACCTTCTTCATGATTTCATCGGGTCGATCATTGAGCAGGATCCGTGATCGGGGCGATGGATCCGACTTCGACATCTTGGCGGTGGGCTCGGTGAGTGACATGACGCGGGCCCCGATCTCGGGGGTGATCCGCTCCGGAATGGGGAACTCGTCGCCAAATCGTGTGTTGAACCGCTCCGCGATATCCCTGGTCAGTTCTAGGTGCTGTGCCTGGTCGTCACCAACGGGAACGGCATGGACCTTGTGGATCAGTATGTCGGCGGCCTGGAGCACCGGGTAGGCAAGGATCCCCAGGTTCTGCCCGGAGCGATCAGCCTTCTCCTTGAACTGCGTCATCCGCTCCAACTGGCCGAGCCCGGTGATCGTCCCCAGGATCCACGACAGCTCGACGTGCTGAGGCACCTCGGACTGGTAATAGAGCAGGGACCGTGCAGGATCGACTCCCGATGCCAGGATCATGCGTGCCAGCTCGTGCCGATCCCGCGCCAGGTCGGCCGGGTCGTAGGGGACCGTCATGGCGTGGAGATCGACCACGCAATAGATCGTGTCGTAGTCGTCTTGCATCTTGACCCAGTTCCGGAGGGCGCCGACCAGATTGCCGAGGTGGGGCTCACCGGTGGGCTGCATCCCGGAGAACACCCTCTTCCGGCCTGACATCAGCGGCCCCTGTGCACGATCAACCGGCGATGGCAGAGCCGGGCTCTTCGGCGAACTCGGGCGACAGGTAAGAAGCCACCACACCGGCGATGTCCACCGACGGGACAAGAACCGCCGCCCCGGAGTCTGTCGTGACGTCGCTAACCGGGATGTCGAGCTCATCGACTGAGCCCGACCCCAGATCGCGCATCGTCCAGGCGAGGCCCACCGCGTCGAGAAGGCTCAGGTTCGAGTCGACCGTGACGTAGGGAGCGACAACCTGCGCGACAGAAGTGATGTCCTGAGGGCTGCTGAAGTCACCGAGGCTGCCCATCATGGACAAAAGGAACTCGCGCTGGCGCTCGTTGCGGGTGAGATCGTTGACGCCAGGGACGATGCGCCAACCATCAGCGGTCAACTCCTCGGTGTTGCGGGACCGAAGCCAGGCCAGAGTCTGGGCGCCCGAGGCCAGCGTGCAGCCGGCCGGAAGCTGGAGATGAGACTTCGAATCGCGCACCGCATTGGTTAGGCAGATCTCATAACCGCCCACCGCGTCCACCGCCTCCTGGAATCCTGCGAGGTCGACCAGGGCGAAATGGTCGACCGGCACCCCGATCAAGTCCTCGACTGTCATGGTCAGCGAGGTGGCGCCGTTCATGAGAAGCCCACAGCCTTCCAATGCGTCGTTCAATTTGTGTTGTGTTCCCGTGCACAAGTCTTCCACCAAGAGGTCACGGGGCAGAGAGAGCACTGCGGCGTCCTCGCCGTCGCGCTGACGGAGTAGGACCATCACGACATCGGCGCGATGCCCTTCGAAGCTCCCGAAGCCGTCGGTGTCGTCGAGGTCGTCCCGCGAGTCGGAACCGACAAGGAGGAAGACGTCGAGGCCGTCGCCGCTGGGGGGAACCGAGATCTCGGCACCTTCCGCCTGCTCCACCACTGGCTCGTTGTCGGTGGGCTGTTCGCTCCCCGAGGTGTCGGGCCGGTCGATGGTGACCCGGTTCACCTCACCCCAAGTGGACGCGGTGAGATAGGCAGCTCCGGCGAGGAGTGCGACGGCGAGTAACGCGCCACCTATCAACAATCGCTTCTTCAGGACGGTCCACCCTTACTCGAGGCCCCGGTGAGTTCGCCATTGTATTCCCCAAACTGAATGGTCGAATCGGGACCTGGGGACATCCGGGCCTTATTTGTTCAGACGACTCCGGCGACGATCCTGGCGATGGGCTCGGCGGACATCGGGGCCGATCGGGAGGTCTCGATCGGCTGCGTGGGAAGGGTCAGTTCGAAGCGGGATTCCCCGTACGCGTCCACGTACCTCAGGGTTCCTCCCATCAGCTCGGCGAGCTGCCGGGACACCGCGAGACCGATGCCGACAGAGCCGGGTTGAGTCGGGGACTGGCGGCCCCGGTAGTACCTCTCGAAGATGAGCTCCTGTTCTTCCGGTGGGACACCGCTGCCGTCGTCCGCCACCAGGATCTGGGCCCGGTCCCCCAGGGTCCTCACCATCACCGCGATTCGGTCTCCCCCGTACTTGACCGCGTTTGTCAGGAGGTTGCGGATGATCTGACGGCATCTGAGGGCGTCGGCCCAGGCCACGATCCGGTCGCCTTCCACGACCAGGGTCTTGTTGCTCGGGTGCGACTCCCTTACCCCTCGGACCACGCTCTCCACCTCTTCCCTGAGGTCGATGCGGTCGGGCTTGATGGACAGGTTGCCGGCCTCGGCCCGGGAGGCCGACGAGCAAATCTTCGACCAGCTCGGCCAACTCCCGGCTCTGCACCGCGATGATCCCGTTCAGCTCGACCAGCTCGTCCGCGCCCAGCCCGGCCTGGCTGCTCGCGATCTCCTCTGCAAGGCCGACGATTGCCGTGAGCGGCGTCCTGATCTCGTGGCTCACCGACGCCAGCAGCCGGTCTTTGAACTCGTTCGATGCCTTCAGCTGCTCTTGATCGTCCTGACGTCGCCAATAGGCCCCGATCATGTGTGAGGCCCGCCACAGAGTCTCGACCTCGGCCTCGGTCCAGGCAGCGGTCCTCGAGGCAGGCCACGAAGCCGATCGAGCCACGAAAGGTGCCCGCCTACGAAGATCGGGACCATCACCTCGGAGGCGATCCCATCCTTCTCGTACGCTGTCCTCTCCTCCCCCTTGAGGCGAGCGGTGTGCACCGCGATCGATCGTCCCTTCTGACAAGGCCCGATAGGTCGAGCGACTCCGGCGCGTAAGCCCCGCTCTTCCAGCCACCCATGTGGATGCTCGAGCTGCGACGAGCGTCGGCGATGATCTCCCAGCTCGGCACGCCATCGACGTCCAACGTCCTCGCCACGTACGAGTAGTCGGCGTCGGTGGCTTCCATGAGCGCCTTGACCGCCTCGTAGATGGCGAAGACGTCGGTCTGCACCAAGAGTGCCTCGGAACAAGTGGCTATCGCATGTTGAAGCCGGGCGGCCCGGTCGTATCGGGAGATCGACTCCGAGAGCTGGTCGTAGAGCTTGGAGACGAGGGCAGTGGTGAATATGACTCCAGCGACTGCTGTGATAGAGCGAACGGCGACCGTCTCCGGCGAGTCGCCGAGGAGAAACCCCATGGTGATGCTCCACACCGCGATGAGACAGCCCCACCGCCCCGGACCAGACCAGGCGGCTTCCCGCGCTGAGGGTCCCGGCGAGGACTCCGAGCATCATCACCAACCCGAACGTCGTGGTGAAATCGAACGCAGAGATCTGCGCCCCGAACCGCGCCTCGATCACGGCCAACGACCCGAAGAACCAGGTGGTGGTGAGCACCAGCATCATGGCGTTGGCCTCGCGGCGCTGCGTCAGCCAGATCGCCCATACCGCGAGCACCGTGTAGCTGGCCCAGCGAATCGGAGCCATAGGCGACGACATCTCCATGCGGGCGATCTCGATGACCGCCATTGCGCGGAAAAGTCACGGCGAACAGCACCGCCACATACCTGTGGAAAGCGCTGTTGCGCATCGATGGAGCGCGCGAGCTCACCTCGTAAAGATCGGCAGAATCGGCGCGGATTCTTGAACCAGGCCTGGCTACTGGAGGCCGACGAGCGACCGCACCATTCGTGCGGTTGCCCCCCAGAGCGTGTCGCCATTCGAGGTCGTAATACCAGACCTCGTTGATCGTCCCCACGGAATGCTCCACCATCTGTCCCCGTCGGCGAGCTCGGACAGGAGCGGGGTGTAGATCTTGGCCACCTCGCGCTCGCTGGGCACCAGTAGCACCGGCGGGGCGAGCCGGCCGACCACCGGCACCACCATCGGCCTGAACTCGACGGTGTCGATCGGCGGGAGGAACCCGAGGACTTCGACCGAGCCGGGGTCGATTCCCACCTCCTCATGAGCTTCCCGCAGCGCGGTGTCGACCGGCCCTCGATCGGAGGGGTGGGTCCGGCCCCCCGGGAATGAGATGTGCCCGGCATGCGTAGGCATCGTGTCGGGCCGTTTGGTGAGCACCACGCGGACTTCCCCCGCCTCGTCCTCGTAGAGGGCCGCCAGGACAGCCGCCAGAGCCTCCCCGCCCAACTCCGGCGGGTCTCCACTCATCTGCAGTCGGTCCCACATTCAGATGTCAGGTTAAGGGCGCCGATAACCTGACCCGGTGCCACGGCCAATCCTCGAAACCGAGCGCTTGATCCTGCAGCGCTTCACTCGCCGCGATCAGGCGACCCTCGACGACGCCATCCGCTCCTCCCTTCCCGAGCTCAACCAATGGCTCCCCTGGGCCAGGCTCGACTACGAGCACGGCGACACCACTGCGTTCATCAGGGAGTCGATACAGGCCTGGAAGGAGGACCGGGCCTGGGACTATTCGTTGCGCCTCAAGGACCACCCCGACCGACACCTGGGAAACGTTTCCATGTGGACTGTCTCCAAGCTGGGCAAGATCGCCGAGTTCGGGTATTGGGTGCGCACCGACGAGCACTCGAAGGGCTTCTGCACCGAAGCCGTCGACCGGCTTCTCGTCGAGGCGTTCGGTGCGCTCGACTATCACAAGGTCACGTTGCGGGTAGCGGTGGGCAACGATGCCTCCGACCGGGTGGCGGAGAAACTCGGCTTCACCCGCGAGGGCGTCCTCCGAGAGGAGTTGCTGATCCGGGGCAACTGGGTCGACCACTCGCTCTGGTCGTTGCTGGACCGGGAGTTCAGAGCCATTCGCCGGGGTGAGATGCGCGGCAGCCGATGACCGACCTGGAGCAGCTCCACTCCTGGCTGGATGAGCGCGGCCGTACGAAGCGAATTCTCAGGCGCGGTGCTGGTGACCTCAGGCCGCGACGCCACGCTCTTCGAGCATGCTGCAGGCTTGGCCCATCGCGGGCATCGGGTCCCGATAACGACAGGCACCCGGTTCCAGGTTGCGTCCATCACGAAGATGGTGACCGCGGCCACCGCGATGAGGCTCGTAGAGAGGGGAGCCCTGAAGCTGGACCGGCCCTTGACCGACTTCCTCCCGCCCAAGTTGCGGCCGGCGTCGATCGGCGAGCAGCACACCCTCCACCACCTGCTTTCGCACACCTCAGGGGTTCCCGGGTACCACGACCACGACGATGAGACCTGGGGATCGTTCACCGCGGCCTGGGACCAGGTCCCGGTGTCGCGGGCCCGGGGCCCGAAAGACCTCCTCCCCCTCTTCGCCGACCTTCCTGCCGTGTTCGAGCCCGGAGCCAAGTTCTCCTACTGCGACGCGAACTACATCCTCATCGGCGTACTCATCGAATGGGTGAGCAGTCGACCCTTCCACGAGGTGGCGACCGAGGAGGTGCTGCGCCCGGCGGCGATGGCCGACACCTCGATCTCCGAGCTCGACCTGGAGCCAGAGGGGCTCGCCTCGTCCTACTTGGTGACAGAGAGCGAGCCCGAGGAATGGCGCTCCAACATCTACAGCGTGCCTGCCGGCGGGATGTCCGACGGCGGCATGATCACCACGACCCGTGATCTGGTGCGATTCCTCGATGCCCTCACCGGCGGGGAGATCCTGAGCCCGGAATCGGTGGCGAAGATGCTCACTCCCTATGGGTTCGAGCCGGATTCCCCCGAGGGTTACGGGTACGGGATCGAGCTCGTCGTGGTCGACGACAGCGTGACGATCATCGGGCACGGCGGAGCCGACCCAGGGGTCTCCGCGATGCTTTCCCGGTTCGTCGACGAGGGGATAACCATTGCCGTGCTTTGCAATCAAGACCGGGGCTCATGGGCGGTCGTGCAGAGGATCGAAGCCGAACTGGGGTTGACCGATCCAAGAGAATGAGGCATCGCGGCTGGCGCGAAACGCAAAACGATTTGCGATTTGCGGCGCAGCTAGCCCCCGCTGGCGATGACTCGGCTGGCGTCACCGACGAACGTCACGATGGCCGGGAACAGCCCAACTGCCACGGTGACTCCCAGCGAGATGATGAGTGCAAGACGCAACGAGCCCGCCGGCGCGGCCTCGGCATCCGGAGCGAAATCGCCGATCGGGTCATCGAGCCACACCGCCTTGACCACCCGGGCGTAGTAGTAGAGGGCGATCACCGAGTTGACGGCGGCTATCGCGGCCAGCACCACCGTCGAGGTGCCGCCAACGATTATCGCCGATCGGAACATCACGAACTTGGCGAACCACCCGGCAAGGGGCGGGATGCCGGCAAGGCTGAAGAAGAACACGGTGACCAGAGCGCCGAGCCGGACGTCGACTTGAGCCAGGCCCGACCAGGCCTTGATCTCGCCGGACCGCGTCTTCCGAGCAGCGGCAATCACCACCGCGAACGCGCCCAGGTTCATCACTGCGTAGATCACCAGGTAGACGAGGGTTGCCGAGAATGCCTCTGCCAGGTCCGTTCCGGCGACCGCTGCTGAGGCGAAGGGGACCAGCATGAACCCGGCCTGTGCGATCGACGAGTAGGCGAGCAGCCGGACCACGTTGGTCTGTCGAAGCGCTCCCAGGTTGCCGATCGTCATCGAGGCCGCCGCCAGGAGCCACAGAGCGGGCGCCCAGATCTCGGAGAGATCGGGAAGGGCCTGGTACATGACCAGGAGGAATCCGACGAACCCGGCTGCCTTGGAATTCACCGACAGGTAGGCGGTGATGGGAGTCGGTGCCCCCTCATAGGTGTCCGGCGCCCAGAGGTGGAATGGGACTGCCGAGGTCTTGAACCCGAAGCCGACTATCAGCGCCAGGACCGCCACCACCATCATCGGCTCGTCGACCAAGGCTCCTGTCGTGCCTGCCAGGCCGGCGAAGGTGATCTCGCCAGTCAGCCCGTAGAGCATGGACATCCCGTAGAGCAATATCGCCGTGGAAAGGATGCCGAGGATGAAGTACTTCATCGACGCCTCATTGGACCTGGCATCGCCCTTTCTCCACCCGGCCAGGAGGTAGAGCGGCCCGGTGGTCAGTTCCAGCCCAATGAAGAGGATGATCAGGTCCCGTGCCGACGCCATGACCAGGGAGCCGAGCACGGAGGCGAGGAGGAGGAAGTAGTACTCGCCTTGGTAATAGCGGTCGGACTCGATGTAGTGGTGGGACATCAGCATCACGATGTAGGCCGCGACGATGAAGACCGCCTTGAGGATGATTGCGAAGTCGTCAACCACGTATGACCCATCGAACATCGAGACTGTGGTTCCTTCCACTGCCAAGACGACGAGTGGCACCGCGGCAAGAGCAGTGCCCGCGACGGCCATGGTCGCGGTCCAGAACTTCTTGGAGCGGGGTAGGAGGAGATCGAGGGTGAACACCCCGAGCATGGTCGCGATAACGACCAACTCGGGAGCCAGCGCCAGATAGTCGATCTCGTAGGGCATCAGGTCAGCCGCCCGACCCCAACGATGCCGTTGTCTCGGCGTTGAACACGGTGTTCACCAGTGAGGTCACCGCATCGGTGGTCGAATCGAAGATCACTTTGGGGAAAAAGCCGATGACCACGATGAGGACGATCAGAGGCACCCAAGCAGTCATCTCGAACCGGTCGACGTCGTGAAACTCATGGCCCTTCCACTCCTCGCCGGGCTCACCGAGGTTGACCTGCTGCAGGAGATAGAGCATGTAGCCAGCGGTGAGCACGGTGCCGATCGCTCCTATGACCATGGCCGTCCGGAACACGCCGAGGGAGAGCCCGGGGAGCGGGTTATATGCCCCGACCAACGACATGAACTCCCCCCAGAATCCGGCGAGCCCGGGCAAACCCAGGGAAGCCATCGCGGTAAAGGCCAGAATCCCACCCATCACCGGCATCAGCTTGATGTTGCCCCCGAGACGGGACATCTCCCGGGTGTGGTAGCGGTGTGACATCGATCCAGCGAGGAAGAAGAGCAGGCCGGTGATCAGGCCATGGGCCACCATCCCGATGATCGCTGCGTTGATCCCGACATCGGACATCGTCGCGATCCCGAGCATGACGAACCCCATGTGACCCACCGATGAGAAGGCGATCAGCCGCTTCATGTCGGTCTGGGCGAGGCAAGCCAGCGATCCGTAGATGATCCCGATCACGGCGAGGATCGCGATCGCCGGTGCCCAGTTCGCAGCCTCCTCGGGGAGGATCGGGATCGAAATTCTGATGAAACCGTAGGAACCGAGCTTCAGCATGATCGCAGCGAGCAGGACCGATCCCACCGTTGGCGCCGCGGTGTGGGCATCGGGCAGCCAGGTGTGGAATGGCCACATCGGGACCTTCACTGCGAATCCGAGGAACATGGCTCCAAAAACCCAGAAGGCGAAGCCGCTACCCGTAAAGGCGCCCGACGCACCCAGGTCGGTCAATTGCGGGATATCGAAGGTGCGCTCCCCGAACTCCCCGGACTGGAAATAGAGGGCCAGGAAGCCGAGGAGCATGAACGCCGACCCGAAGAGAGTGAACAGGAAGAACTTGATCGACGCGTAGAGCCTGGTCTGGACCTCGCGGCCGAATCCGGGGATGGTCCGCATCGAGCGATCGCCCCAGATCCCGATCATGAAGTACATCGGGACCAGCACTACCTCGAAGAAGATGAAGAACAAGACGAGATCGAGAGCAACGAAAGTGCCGTTGAGACCGGTTCCCAGGATGAGCATCAGGATGAGGAAGAGCTTGGGGTTCTTGGGCTCCTCCCAGTGGTTCCAGCTGTAGATGACCGCCAGAACCATGATGAACGTGGAGAGGACCAGGAGCGGGAGGCTGATGCCGTCCACCCCGAGGTGATAGTTGGCGTTTATCGCACTGATCCAGGGCTGGTTGACCTCGAACTGATACGTGTTGTAAGTCGGATTGGCGAAGTCGAATTGGCTGATGACCACGAGGGAGGCGATGAAGGCCAGGACGGTGAACAGGAGCCCTGCGGCCTTGATGGCCCCTTCCCTCTCTTTCGGAATGAATCCGAGCAGCAGCGCGCCCGCCAGGGGCAGGAACACGATCAGAGTGAGCGCCCAGGTCTCGAACAATTCCATCTCCTTCAGCCTCTCCTATATCACGAACACGAAAAGGACGATCAGCACCAAGACCCCTCCCACGAAGGAGGCCGCGTACTGCTGCACTCTGCCGGTCTGCCACCGCCGGACCGCCGAGCCGGCGCCGTCGACGCCGGCAGACAAGCCATGGACCACACCGTCGACACCGCGTTGGTCGACCACGCCATAGACAAACGCGCCAAGCGATTTGGTGGCGAAGGCGGCGCCGTTGACGACGGCGTCGATCACGTAGTCGTTGACCCAGTTGATGGAGCGGGCGAACGGGCCCATCGTGGCGGCAACAACCCCGTCGGCTGCGTCGTCGATGTAGTACTTGCGGCGCAACAGGGGATAGAAAACAGGGATCTCGAACCGGTCTCGCTCGGCCTGTGTGTCCCGGTCCCTGCCCCAAACCCGCCAGCCGAGGAAAATGCCGGCCAGAGCCGCGAACAGCCCGCTCCCGACCAGGGCGAAGTTGATCGCTTCCGCGTGGTGGTCGCCCATCGGCACGGCCCGGACCGCCAGCCATTCGCCGAAGTTCCCGATCACCGGCCACTCCACCCCCGGGATGTTGAAAAGCCCGAACAGCGCCGAAGGCACGGCGAGGGCGATCAAGGCGCCGGTCATGATCCTTGGAGACTCGTGGGGGTGTCCATGGCCCTTGTACTCGCCGAAGAAGGTGAGGGCAACGGCCCGGGTCATGTAGAAGGCGGTGACGAAGGCCCCGGCGATGGCGATCCACATCACCACGGTGTATCCCTCGACGCCCAGGGTCACCAGGATCTCGTCCTTGGACCAGAACCCGGCGAGGGGGATGATCCCGGCCAGTGACAGCGAGCCGATGAGAAAGGTCCAATAGGTCCTGGGCATGGACTTGCGGAGCCCGCCCATGTCACTCATGTTGTTGGAGTGGACAGCATGGATCACCGAGCCGGCACCGAGGAAGAGCAGGGCCTTGAAGAAGGCATGCGTGAACAGGTGGAAGAGCCCGGCGGTGTATCCCCCTGCCGCTATCGCGGTCATCATGTACCCCAACTGGGAGACAGTCGAGTAAGCGAGGACCCTCTTGATGTCGTCTGTCACCAGTGCCAGGAATCCCAGAGCAAAGAGGGTGATCGTCCCGATTGCGACCATCCATGGCCTGAGGTCGGCAGCCAGGTACTCGAACAGCGGGAACATTCGGCCCATGAGGTAGATGCCGGCGGTGACCATCGTGGCCGCGTGCATCAGGGCGGAGACCGGGGTCGGTCCAGCCATGGCATCGGGAAGCCAGATGTGGAGCGGGAATTGTGCGCTCTTCCCCATCGCCCCGAAGAACAGCAGCGCCCCGGCGACGACCGCTACTGCGCCGAGGGCTTCCGAGTGGTCGGCAGCCAACTCATTTATCTCGAGAAAATCGAAGGTGCCGACTGAAACGCCGAGGATCACCGCGCCCAGGATCAGGCCGACGTCGGCGACCTTGTTCGTCATGAACGCCTTGTTGCCGGCATTCACGTTCGCCATGTCCTCCCAGTAGAAGCCAATGAGCAGGTAGGAGGCGAGGCCAACCCCCTCCCAACCGATGATGAGCTGGATCAGGTTGGGCGCCCCCACCAGGATCAGCATCGATCCGGCGAACAACGAGAAGGCGGCGAAGAACCAGTCCACCCTGACATCCCCCTTCATGTAGCCGGCGGCGTAGATGAAGACGATCAGCCCCACGACGCTGACCAGGAAGTACATCATGATCGAGAGCCCGTCGACCACCCACCCCAACTCGAAGATCAATCCGCTGCCGATGCGTCCGATCTCGAACGTGGTCTCGGCGAGGACACCCTGCGTCATGTTCATCACGAAGAGGACCGTGGCCCAGACGCTGTTGATGGCCAGGGCGCCAATCGCGATCTCCGCACCGTTGTTCTTGAGTCGCTTGCCGAACGCCAGGATCAGGAGGAAGGCGACGAACGGGAGGATGAGCATGATCCCAGCGGTGTCCGGCCAGAACCCGCCGGTGATCCCCGCCTCGACGGTGTGCTCGGCTTCGGTGGCAAGGACGGAGATCACGATGTGATCTCCAAGTGACACGTGACACGTGACACGCGACATGCACAACGGCGAGCGAAGCGACGCCTCATCACCACCTCATCAGGTTGAGCTCGTCGACATTGGCTGACTTCCGGTTGCGGAAGACCATGAGGACTATCGCCAGGCCGATCCCGACCTCGGCGGCGGCAACGGTGATGACGAACACCGAGAAGACCTGACCGACAGCCTGGCTGGAGCGCAGCACCGACTCGAAGGCGATCAGGTTGATGTTGACCGCGGCCAGCATCAACTCCACCGAAAGGAGGATCAGCACCAGGTTTCGCCTGACGAGGAGGCCGTAGATGCCGAGAGCGAAGAGAGCAGCAGCGAGGATCAAGAACTGGTTCAGGAGCACCGCCGACCTCCGGTGAAAGGTGCTCCCGCAAACCGCTGAACGCAGATCGTCTTGCGCTGTGCGATTTGCGATTTGCGATGGACGATGAGCGAGCGCAGCGAGCGAGCTCTCATACCGCGCTCCTCTCTTCTTCCTCGATGGGGGTCAAGTCGCGCCTGGCGATAGTGATCCCCCCGATGAGCGCAGCGAGGAGGATGAACGAGACCACCTCGAAGGGGATCACGAATCGGCCGAGCAACGCCTCGCCGAGCACTTCCGTCGGGGTCTCCTGACCGGGGTTGGTGATCGTCTGGGTTCCAAAGGCCTGTATCGACGCCCAGGAGAGAATCAGGAAGGTGGCGATGGAGAGCAAGGCGGGCCAGATCTTCTGGTCGCTGTCGAGCCCTTGGTCCTGGCCGGTCGGGGCCCTGGTGATCATGATCCCGAAGAGGAATAGAACGATCACTGCTCCGATGTAGACCAGCACCAGTACCCAGGCAACGAACTCGGCGGACAGGATCAGGAACACGGCCGCCGTGCCGGCGAGGGCTCCCACCAGGAACAGCGCAGCATGGACCACGTTCTTCGCCGTCACCACACGCCAGGCGGAGTAGAGAACGGCGACCCCGACGACTGCGAACACCCAGTTCACCGGTTCGGACGCCCAATCGGCGAAACTCACTTTTCGAGCTCCGGGGCGTCGGGGACCGTGGTCAGCCAGTCCTGGAGACGGTCCATGTCATGCATCATCTCGCCCATCCGGGTCTCCGAGTATTCGTACTCCGGCGACCAGAACAGGGCATCGAACGGGCAAACCTCGACACATATCCCGCAGTACATGCAGAGGGCGTAGTCGATGTCGAAGCGGTCGAGAGTGGCGCGGACTTTGATCCTGCCTCCAGGAGTGGCCGGCGCTTGCTCCTCTTTGTGGCCCTCGATGTAGATGCACCAGTCCGGGCAGGAGCGGGCGCAGAGCATGCACACGGTGCACGCTTCCTGATCCAGCGCGATCACACCCCTGGCCCGGGGAACCAGGGTCTCCTTGACCACCGGGTAGTTCACCGTGGCGAGGTACTTCCCTGGCCGGAAGATGGTTCGGAACATCGTGTAGATCGTCACCCAGAGGCCCTTGAGCATCCCGATTCCGGGGATGCGGCGCGTCGCGGTATCGGTCACGTGAACACCATGAATGCGCCGGTGAGCAGGATGTTGGCCAGCGCGATCGGCACCAGCCATTTCCAGGCGAGACCTTGCAACTGGTCCTCGCGGAAGCGGGGGAAGGTCCACCGGAACCAGATCATCACGAAAACGAGGATGAAGGTCTTCCCAACCAGGATCACCGGGCCGGCGTAGGCGAGAACATCTTCAGGGACGCCAGGGAGCCAGTACCCGCCGAGGAACAGCGTGACTGCGATCGCCGAGAGGGTGAACATGTTTGCGAACTCGGCCAGGAAGAAGAAGAGAAAGCGGAACCCGGAGTACTCGGTCAGGTAGCCCATGACCAACTCCGACTCGGCGATTGGCATGTCGAAGGGGATCCGGGTCAGCTCGGCGAGGGCGGCGATCATGAACACCGCAAACCCGATGAACTGGATGACGACGAACGGGTAACCGGCCTCGATCTGAGCCTCGACGATGCCGGTCATGCTCATGGTCCCCGCCAACATCACCGAGCCGATCACCGCCAGCACCAGGGGCAACTCATACGCGATGAGCTGGCCGGCGGCGCGCAACCCACCCATCAGCGAGTACTTGTTGGCCGAGGACCAGCCCGCCATCAGGATCCCGATGGTGCTCAGCGATGAGATCGCCAGGGCATAGAACACCCCTACCGAAAGGTCACGGAAGATCAGCCCCGGGCCGAAAGGGATCACCACCAGGAGCGCCACGGTGCCGACCAGGACGAGAACCGGCGCGAACTTGAAGACCGGCCGGTCCGCCTCCTCGGGGATCAGGTCCTCTTTCTGGAAGAACTTGACGCCGTCGGCGATGAGCTGGGCCCACCCCCAGCGACCTCCCGCGAAATAAGGGCCGACCCGGGCCTGCATCTTCGCGGAGAGCTTCATCTCGGCGAACCCGATGACCATCCCGACCAGCGGGATCATCAGCGCGACGAGCAGCAGTTTCCCCGCCAGGGAGACCCAGAAGTTGGAGAAGAGATCGCTCAGGAAGGACACATCGAGTCCTTCCTGAGCGACCCGCAAAACGCAAAACGCAAAACGCAAAACGCCAGATTCGTGCCCGTGCTGACGATCGACGATTGACGATTGACGATTGACGTTCCTCTCATCTGTCCACGTCTCCGAGCACGAAGTCGAGGCTCCCCATGATGGCGATGATGTCCGGGACCAGCACCCCTTCGAGGATCCAGGGCAGGATCGAGAGGTTGGAGAAGCTGGCGGAGCGGATCTTGAGCCGGTACGGGCCTTGCCCTCCCTCCGACACCAGGTAGTACCCCATCTCCCCCTTGGGGTTCTCGGCCCGCACATAGGTCTGGCCCTTGGGGACCTTTATCACCTTGGGGACCTTGGCCTGGAGCGGGCCGGACGGGATCCCATCGACCGCCTGTTGGATGATGCGAGCCGACTGTCGGATCTCGGCGAGCCGGACCCACCACCGGTCCCAACAGTCACCGTTCTCCCCCACCGGGATCTCGAAGTCGAACCGGTCATAGGGCAGATAGCTCTCGGCGCGACGGAGGTCGAAGGCAATCCCCGACGCCCGGAGATTGGGCCCGGACACCCCGTATGCCACCGCGACTTCGGGCGGAAGGATTCCTATGCCCTTGGTCCTGGCCAGGATGATCTCGTTCCCGGCGACCAGGTCTTCGATCTCGTCGACGACAATGAGCACCTGGTCGACTGCCTCCCTGGTCTCGGCGAGGAATCCCGCCGGCAGGTCCTGGGGCAGCTTCCTGGTCTGAGACCCCGACCCGTAGGCGGGCTTTACCCCGCCGATCCGGTTGAAATTGGGATGGAATCGGCCTCCGGTGACTCCCTCCAACAGGTCGAGCATCCGCTCCCGCTCCCGAAGCGCGAAGAACAACGGGGTCGCAGCACCCAACTCGAGCGGGTACGAGGCCATGAAGATGAGATGGGAGGAGATGCGAGCGATCTCGGTGAGGATCAGGCGGATGTACTGCGCCCGCTCAGGGACCTCGAGTCCCATCAGCTTCTCTGCCGCGATGACGAACGGGACCTCGTTGGCGTATCCGGAAACCCAGTCGATGCGGTTGACCAGCGTGGTGATTTGGGGGTATGTCCGCACTTCGGAGAGCTTCTCGTATCCGCGGTGCATGTAACCGATGACCGGATGGACGTCATATGCCCGTTCCCCGTCGACCCTGGCCACCAGGCGGAGCACACCGTGTGTCGAGGGGTGCTGGGGGCCGATGTTCAGCGTCATGTCCGGCGTCTCCAACTCAACCGACACCGCGGCCTCCGAGAGGTGACGGACCAGGTCCTGGTCGACGACCAACTCAGGCCTCCGGGTTCTCTTCAGACGGCTCGGTCGGCTCCGCCGGGCTGCCGGGCATGCCTTCCACGTCGACGGTCCCCGGCCATGGCTTCACTTCCCGGCTCAATAGCGGATAGCTCTTTCGGAGCGGGTTGCCGATAAAAGCGTCGGGCAGGTAGAGGTGGGAAAGGTCGGGGTGCCCGACGAAGTCGATCCCGAACATCTCGGCCGCCTCCCGCTCGTGCCAGTTGGCGCCGACGAAAACCTGCACCAGGCTGGCGATGGAGGGCGAGCTCTTCGAGATCTCAGTGCTGAACGTGACCCGGCGACCCTCGCTGACGTCGCCCAGAGTGGAGAGCATCTCGAAATGGTCGCTCACGTCCCCACCAGGGGGATCGCCAACCGCTACCTCTTCTGCCCAGTCAACTGCCGACAACCAGGAGAAGAAAACGAGGCCCAACTCATCCCTTGCTCGCTCATGGGCATCGGGCCACTGCTCGGCGGGCACCTTCACCTTGATGGTGTCGAACATGATCTCGGCGGTTCCGCCGACGACACCCGCTACCCGGTCGGCGTACTCCTGGAGCGGATGAGGAGTGGTCTCGGTCTCAGACGGGCTCGAGGTCACGCTGGTTCCACTTCGCTTTGATCTCTTCGCCCCGGATCTTCTTCTGGAGGAGAACGATCCCGTCCATCAACGCTTCAGGTCGTGGCGGGCAACCCGGCACGTAGACGTCCACCGGGATCACCTGATCGACCCCCTTGGTCACCGAATAAGAGTCCCAATACGGCCCACCGCAATTGGCGCATGAGCCCATCGAGATGACGTACTTTGGATCTGGCATCTGGTCGTAGAGGCGCTTCACGGAGGGGGCCATCTTGTCGGTGACAGTGCCCGCCACCACCATGAGATCGGCCTGCCTGGGGGAGGCCGGCAACGGGATGATGCCAAACCTCATGAAGTCGTACCTGGGGCCGGACGCTGCCATCAACTCGATGGCACAACATGCCAAACCGAACTGAAACAACCAGAGCGAATAGCTCCTCGACCAGTTCAGCAGCCAGGTGACCGGCTTCGGCATGCCGAACTTCTGGGCTACTCCCACCTCATGACTCCCTTGCGGATGGCGTACACCAGTCCAAGGATGAGGATGTCGATAAAGATGAACATCTCGACCAGGCCGAAGGTGCCGAGACGCTCGAGGACGATGGCCCAGGGAAAGATGAAGACCGCCTCCACGTCGAAGATCACGAAGAGAAGCCCGTAGACGTAGTACCGGACGTAGGTCTGGTTCCAGCCAGACCCGACCGGATCGACCCCGCACTCATAGGTGAGCTCTTTGGCCGTGGTGGGGTTGGTGGGCCGGAGCACCGATGCCACACCGAGCATCACCATCACCAGGATCGCTCCCAGAGCGGCGAAGGCGCCGACCGTCAGATAGCTCTCGAAGTACGGAGTCATGCCTTTTTCTGTCGGGGATTCGACCCGGCGGCGAGTATACGCAGGGCATCCGGAAGCCCGAAGTCACCGAGAAACCGGCCGATTTGGCAGCCGATCCGGCCCAGGCAATAGCCTGCTCCGGTGTTCGAGAGCCCCGACTATGCCGGTGGAGGCCTGGTCAACCTCGTCGCCGAGATCGAGGGACGACTCTCGGGCGCCGCCCCTGCACCGGGGCTGCGGTCGGACCTCGCGGCAGTGATCCCCGAGGCCGACACCTACGTCCTGGTCCTCTTCGACGGGCTGGGCGTCGCCCAGTTGTCTCACCCGGATGCAGGATCGTTGCTGTCGGCCAACAGGGGGACGCTGCACGCCCCGTTCCCCAGCACGACCAGCGTCTCTCTAGCCACCGTGGCCACCGGATTGCCACCGGCGGCCCACGGCCTGGTCTCACACCTGGCGTGGATCGAGGAGGCAGGCGGTGTCGTGAACACCTTGAAATGGGTCGACCTGGCCGGGCTCCCTGTGGCCCACGACTATGCCTCAGTGCTTCCCGGCCCCAATCTCTGGGAGCGACTGGTGACTGCAGGCGTCGAGGCGATAACGGTCCAGCCCGGGCCTTTCCAGGGCAGCCCCCTCTCACGTCTCCTCTATCGCGGTGCCCGCTTCGAGAGCGCCTGGGATGACCGGGATATGGTCGAGGCGACGGTGCAGCTGGCAAGCCGTCCCGGCCGACTCATATTCACGTATTTCTGGCCGGTCGACTTCGCAGGTCACGTACACGGTCTCCTGTCTGATGAGTTCGCCAGAGCGATTCGGGAGGCCGGCGTCCTGTGGGACGAACTCCAGCGGCGATTGCCCTCGAACGTCGCCCTGATCGGGACCGCCGACCACGGCCTGGTCGAGTACCGGGAAGAGGACAAGATCCTGGTCAGGGACCCCGCCTTCGACGGGGTGCGATTCGCCGGTGACCCCCGGGGGGTTCTCGCCTGGGGCCTGCCTTCTCTCATCGACGAGCTGATCGCGAGCACCGGCGGGACCAGGGTCGATCCCACCGGCCTCGTCGGGCCCGGGATGACCGATATCGCCCGACGTCGGCTCGGCGAGAACCTGGTCGTCCCGCCCGCCGGCAAGGTGATCCTGCCTCCGGGATTCGACAAGAGGCTTCGTTGCTATCACGGCGGGCTGATCCCCGAAGAGATCGAGATCCCGCTCCTGATCCGCTGACCGGGCAGAGGTTTCAGCCACAGGCGAGCCGGGTAGGGCTGAAGTCAGGGGAAGGATCCCAACCTGGAGGAAGATCATGTACCCCAGCGGTTTCGAGTCCGCTCAGGAAATGGACCACATTCAGGCAGATCCCATCGAGGAGAGGCGGATCGGGTCCTCCTGGAAGACATGGGTGATCGTGATGCTGGTGATCGCGGCATTCGCCCTCCTGTTCGTGGTCTTCGGCCAGCCGGAATCGGGCACCGAGACCACGTTGACGCCGCCGACGCTCGAGGGCTGACAAAGCCGATGGGCAAGGGCAAGGCGGAGGAGCCTCCAAACGAGGAACTGGGCAAGGGCAAGGCGGAGGAGCCTCCAAACGAGGAGCTGATCAGACTCGTTCAGAACGGGTACAAGAGCGCATCAGGCCCCGGGTTCACCCGTCGCCTACTGTTGCGCCGGGCGAAGGGCGCAGGTGATGAGCGACAGCCGGCGGAACATGGCCGAAAACGAGGTAGATGACGCATTTCGGGCATTCATGGAGGGGTTGCGCACCACCCTTCCCGGCGTCCAGGTCCTGTTCGCTTTCTTGCTCATCCTCCCGTTCCAGCAGTCGTTTCAAGAGCTGAGCAACCCGGAGAAAACGGCCTTCTTCATAGCCTTCTTCGGGTCGGCCGTGGCATCGATCCTCCTCATCGCACCCAGTGCCCATCAGCGAATTCGGGCGCCCTTCAGCGGCGTGAGACGCCACTCCGCCCGACACCTGCAGATCACGATCCGGATCGGGATCGCGGGAACGGTGGTGTTCGCGGTAGCACTGATCGCCGCGGTCTACCTGGTCATGTCGATCCTGCTCGCCGGCTTCGCCGTGGCGCTGGCGACGGTCCTCGTGGCGTTGATCCTCGGCTGGGCCTGGTTCTACGTCCCTTTGGTCACCTTCAATGACAGCCGCTGACCAGAGCCGCACCCTGATCTGAGGTTCATGGCTGCGCCTTTCGCTCGTTGACGACGAATGGCAACATGGCGCCATTCCTCCCTCCCCGAAACCGTGAGCACGGGCGCACCCGCACCGGGGGCGTCGCGTCGGGTCGAGCGAATCGGTTCGCCCGCGATCGTGGCCGCGCTTGCCCTGCTCGTGGTGGTCGGGCTCGGAATCACCGTTGTGGTCCTGGTGCGAAGCTCACTGGCCGAGGCCCGCGATTCGCGGCGATCGGTGGAGATAACCAGGATCTCCGACAGCTCGATCGCCCTCCTGGCCGCCCTGCAGAGAGAGCGCGGCCTTGGCGAGCTCTATCTCGCCAGTGGCGATCCCAGTGACCAGGCCGACTACGAGGCGACCTTCCCTGCCACCGATGAAGTCGCAGAAGAGTTCTCAGACACCTGGGTGGTCAGTGGTGGCGCCCTCCGGCAAGAAGAGCAGGGCGCTCTCAGCGGGGTCGCCGCAACCCTCGCCCCGCTAGGCGAGGTGAGGTCGGCCGTCACCAATGCCGAGGCCGAGGCTCCGGTCGACCTCTACTCGGCGCTCGTCGAGCCCATTCACCAGACCCTGTCCGACGTCGCATTGCTCACCACGGATGCTGAAGACGTCCGGATGAGAAGGGCAGTCCTCGCGCTGCTCGATGCATCCTCCTCCCTGGCAACGAGGCGCGCTGTGGTTGCCCGGCTGCTCGCCTCATCGGAAGAGATCACCAGACAGCAGGAGATTCAGCTCTCCATTCTCGCCCGCGAGGTGGACGTCAACCTGCGCGCCGCCCAGGCACTCCTAACCGAGGAGGAGCGGACCCATATCGCCGGGCTGACCGACTCGGCGGAGGCGGGCGCGGTGGTGGGGATGCTGGAGCGGATCGTCTCGGGTGAGCGAGGAGACGCGACCCCACAATCGTGGTTTGCGATCGCCACCGCCGAGATCGACCTGATCCACGACTCCGCAGTGCAGCTCAACGATGCAGTCAGGGACAGTGCCGTCGACGGGATCGCCGAGGCGCGGAGGGCAGTGACACTCACCATTGTCCTGGTCGGCTCCCTGTTCGTGCTTTCCATCCTCGCCGCCTGGAGTGCCATCACCGCGAGTCGGGAACGATGCTCGTGCCCTGGCTGAGCACCGTGACCTGGTCGATGGCCTCCTTCGCTGGTTCGGCGCGGAGTCGCTTCCCCAAGTCGAAGGCCTGGACATGGAGGTCAGGTATGTGCCTTCGGCGACACGGGCCGGTGCCGGTGGTGACTGGTATGACGCCTTCTTCGACGGCAACGGCGACCTCGCTCTCGTCGTCGGCGACGTAGCCGGACACGGGCCACAGTCCGTGGCCCACATGGCTGAGATGCGGAACATGCTGAGAGGGTTGGCTCACGCCGGCTCGGGAGGACCTGCCCGCCAGTTGGAGATCATCGATCAGACGATTCAGACCACCGAGTTGATCACGATCTTCTATGCGTTGATCTCGGCTGCCACTGGTGGCATGCGGTACAGCCGGGCCGGCCATGTCCCCGCCATCCTCTGCCGGGCCAACGGCGCCATCGAGCTGATGGACAAGGGGACCGACACTCCGATAGGGATCTCCCCGGATGGACTGCGAAGCGAGGCCTCAGTGTCTCTCGGAGCAGGTGACCTTCTGATCATGTTCACCGACGGGCTCATCGAGGAGCCGGGGCGTGACCTGTATGAGTCGATCTACGAGTTGGCGGCGCGGGTGGTGGCGCACACGGATGATCTGGGAGCTCTGGCCGACGAGTTGGTCGCGGTTCAACCGGAACGGGCAAGGGCGGACGACGCCTCGATCCTCCTGGTCCGGGTCACCGAGACCGGCGCTCTAACTGTCAAGCAGGAGAGTCTTGCCCAAACCGGTGATCTCCAGGATTCGGGACACAGCCGCTGAAGGGTTGACCAGGGTCAGGCTCTTGCCGGTCTCCGAGCACCGATTGTGGGCCGCCACCAGAACTCGGAGCCCGCTCGAGTCGAGGAACGTGACATCGGCTATGTCGAGCACGACCTCGTCGGAGTCGTCGATGACGGTGTCGAGGGCGCTCTCGAGCCCGGGGGCAGCGGCGAGATCGACTTCACCCGTCAGGTGAAGGGTCACGTGTGAGTCGCGTCTGTCGACGCTATAAGCGAACGCTGTCATGTAGCCCTGAGCCAGTCAGTTGAAGGAGCGCAGATAATAGCCGAGGCTCCGACAACCGGGTATGGCGGGCCGTCCGGCCGTTTCAAGGGGACGTGGGCGGGGAACGCATCCCATGCCGAGAATCCACGGCACGCAATCGCCAAGGAGGTATTTGCAATGACTGACCGTGAAATGAACGAGGTGGATCAGCGCGACATGGACCAGGAGCTGTCCGACTGGGCGCAGAAGATGCAGGACGAGGGTGCCTGGCAGCAGTTCAAAGGGTCCATTCGGGAGCACTGGGGCGACCTGACCGACGACGAGATGGATCAGGGGCGAGGCAGCCTGGAGCAGCTGGTCGGGACGATCAAGGAAAAGACCGGCGAGGCCAGTGATTCGATACTGGATGCGATCAGGCGGATGGCGGCGTGAGTCGGCTCGACAAGCGCATCGGTGCCGGCATCGCAGCGCTGGTGCTCGGGCTGTCCTTGACGGCATGCACCGACGACAACGACGGGACGTCGACGACGCTGGGCACCGATCTCCCGTCGACAACCATCGGAAGCCGAGTACCACCACGTCAGTGGCTGATACCACCTCTTCGAGCGGAGGTTGAGGCCACAACCGGCCAACTGAAGGGGGCAGGGGTTTCCCTGCCCCCTTCTCTATTGCCGGGTGAAATCCGTCACAGGTCGCCGGGGCCCAACTCTCCCGAGACCACCCGTCGGGCGACCTCGTCGAGGCGGAACCCGTGATTACGTGCGTAACGACGCAATCGGCGAAATGACTCATCCAGGTCGAGCTCGACGCCACCCGCGACCATGCCTTTCGCCTGCTCGATCACAACTCTCGTGCTGAGCGCGACCTGAAGCTGATCGGTGATTCGCCGGGCGTCGCTGAGCTCCCGATCGTGAAGGACCGAGATCGTCGCGATCTCGGCGAGGGCACGCAATGTGTCGTGATCGTCCTCGGGGAGCGATCCTGGATTCACCCTGAAGAGGTTCATCGCCCCGATCCTCTGCTCCCGAATTTGGAGTGGAACTCCGTGTGCGGAGCGGTATCCCACGCGCAAGCACTCGGAAGCGACCACGGGCCAACGGTCGATGTCAGCCTCGAGATCGGCGCTGATCACCTGCTCCCCCGATTGAAAGGCGTCGAAACACGGGCCTTCCTTTCGGTTGACCTCCAGGAGCTCGATGAAACGAACCTCAGGCGCTGAGTGGGCGATGGCTTCGAGCTCACCTGCATCGTCGACCAGGAGAAGGCCTACCGCTTCGACATCGAAGAGCTCGAGACAATGCTCCACGAGCGTGTAGAGCAGGTCCGAGACGTCGAAGTCTCCGACCAACATGTCGGATAACTCGACAAATGCCCGAACGAGCCGTTGCTCACGAGACTCCAGAGCTCACCCCCAAACGTTCAGTGAGGCTACCCCGGAAAGGCAGGCGGCTGGCTGGCCTCGCCCACGAGAGTTACGGGGCACCCTGCCGCATCCAATGTCGCCAGGAGCCAGGAGACTGCGTCGGAAAGCATCAGATCCACGCTGGCGCCCATGGCTCGAAGTTCGGCCACCGACTCCGATACCGCTACCAGGCCGGCGAGGTCGATGAACTCCACCTCGCGCATATCGATCGTGTGGTGAAGCTCACCAGGATCGAGGCTGGAGATGGCCGTCTGTAACCGGGCCACACCCGAGAGATCGAGCTCACCGGAGAGGGCAAGCGTGGAATGAGGCTCACCCCGCGCCACGATGAGAAGGCCTCCGGACCTCACTCGGAGCACCGGCTCGATCGACACTGCAGACACGACAGACAGATCATTCAGGGACGCTCCCTTGACGATTGCTGCCGACGGGTCCGGGTCGGTGTGCTCGGGCCAGGGTCTGGGGCCGCTCAAATAGTAACGGTCCCCAGGAGCAATCTCAGCCGACGGTTCCCTCCACCCGACCATTACTGCCGACTTGTGTTCCTCAGTTCGAACCAGACCGCTTTTCCCTCCCGACGCCGGATGATCCCCCAGTCGTCGGAAAGCGCCTCGACGATGCGCAATCCGCGACCCGTCGGGTGATCCGGTCCAGACCTGCGTGGCACCGGCGCCGCCGTGCTCCCGTCGGCCACCGAGACCCGGATCGACTCCGGGTCGAGAGAAACGCTGACCGTGAACGGGGTACGGGCATGGAGGATGGCATTGCTGACCAACTCCGAGGTGAGCGCCGACAGCCGAAAGCCGGTCTCGAGGTCCAGGGCACCGGATACCTCGACGACGAAGTGCCTGGCAGCGGGAACGGACGCCGGCTCAGGAGGAAAATCTCGCATGAGTTTCGAGTTCGAAACGCCACCCTCAATGATGGGCAGCTCCCTTGACCGCCATCAGAGCGCCGGCTCGATTTCATGGCGCCACACGGCGACGCTCGACCTCGTCAGGCCGAATCTGGGATCCATGAAAGGTGGGATACCCATCCGCAGCCGCTGGAAAACATGCCTCACCTCCGATTTCCTGCCCTCGAGGTGAGAAATTGCGCCAGGGCGGGGGTCAGGTCAGCGCTTTGTGAAGCCGGACCACGGTTCCTGAATACAGGGACCGGATCTGAACCAGGTCACAAAGATGGTTGGCGAGCCACAAGCCGCGGCCCTTGGATTGCGATGACGTCGGGCTGATTGCGCCCGATCATCGGGTCGTCGATCCATCCCAGGTCCTCGACATCACAGACCATCTTCTGCTCTTCGCGCCACAGACGCACCCACCCACTTCCCAGCACCATGCGTCATGCTGTTGACGACGGCCTCATGGACCGCAAGCACCATCTCCTCTCTCCGGGCCGGTGTCATCCCGTGCTCGGAGAGCCGGCTCGCCAGCCACCTGCGCACTGCCCGGTGGTCACCCGCTCCAAACATCACGGTCTCGGCTCCGGCGGGCGGAGTCGGAAGCGGGCTCCGAAAATCGGAGACCTCCGGGGTGTACCGTTGGGCTGGCCTCGGTAACGCCGTGTCGGGTGAGATACGGATGACTGCGGGTCGCCTCCTCGATGACAGCGTGGGGCAAGCCTCTCAGTGTCGTAAGGGCACGCGAGCCGGAAGCCGTCGACTTCCGCAAAAGCCACATTGAGCAGGGCCTCGTGGAGCTGACATTCGACGAGCTCGGCTCCGGACCGCGCCGCCGAGATCGGCTCGCCCACGCCACGTATCCCGGTTGTGCCTTTGCCTCTGTCATCGACGAACCGGCGCCACGCCGGGATGATCAGTGCCGGGTTGGCGCCCACTCGATCCATGTCCTGAAAGGCGACCGCTGCGGCCCGCTTGCCGAGTGCGTGCTTCAAAGACTCGATCTTCGGTGGCGAGGTGACCACCAGGACCGCTCCTCGTTGTCCAGGCCTGCCTGGACGAACGGCAGCACGACTTCGATGAACGCCGACTCCCCCGGATAGAGGAGGGCCTCGTGTTGAAACTCCCGGGGTCGAGTCGCTGCTCATGGTCCGGGCTCGGAGTCTAGGAACGGGACCTCGCCGGACCGGGTCACCTCGTGGAGGTCCACTCAGGGATGAATCTCTGGTCTCTTCGGGGTAGAGCAATGCCCCATGTTCGACGAGAGTGCCAAGTTCGCCGAGAACACCGAACTGTTCACCAGGCTTCCCGACGAGGGCGCCCGGGAGGAATTGGTGAACTTGTATCTGCCGCTCGCCAAGCAGCCTCGCGAGGCGATATTCCAACCGTGGCCAGGACGTCGATGATCTGAGCCAGGTCGCTCTGTTGGCCCTCCTGCATGCAATCGACCGCTTCGATCCCACCATGGGGAAGCGGTTCACCAGCTTTGCCGTGCCCACCATCCTCGGAGAGTTGAAGCGCTATTTCCGCGATTCGGCGTGGGGGGTTGGAGTGCCGAGGCGCCTCAAGGACCTGTGGGTCCTGAGCCGGCAAGCCAACGAAGAACTGTCGCAGGCACTCGGCCGCTCGCCGACTCTCGAAGAGATAGCCGATCGCATCGGATGCACCTCCGAGGACGTCGCCGAGGCCGCCTCGTTGGGATCGGCATTCCGCGCCGAGAGTCTCGACGGGCTGGATGACGGCATTGGCCCCATCGACCGCCTCGGCGCACCTCGACCCCGAAGTCGAACTGTTCGACGAGATCGACGCATCTGGCCCCGGTGCTTGCCGACCGCTCGCCGCGTGAGAGGCAGATCCTCTATCTCCGCTTCTATTGCGAGATGAACCAGCGGGAGATCGCCGAAGTGGTTGGCATGTCACAGATGAATGTGTCGCGGATCCTCTCCAGCACCCTGGAGAAGATGCGATGCATCCTCACCGCCTGACGACGTCCCACGGTCGATTAGGTCATCGCTTCGATTGGGAGAGCCCGATCCCGACCTGGTTCTCGAGCAGCCATACCCGGTCACACAAGGCGTTGAGCAGGTTCCAACGAATGTCTTCCTCGAGGTCGTGGGCAGGCCATGTTCCATCACCTCCGTCGGCGCGCAACTCCACGAAGAGGACAGTCCCGTCGCTCCACAGGCTCATCATGACCCGGTCCGGAGCTGCTGGTAAGGAGCAGGGCTGCGGCCTCGTGTATCGCCAGGGCGAAGTCTTCGATCCCATCGAAAGTGAACTCGGCGATCATCGCCGCCCGGCCCACCACCGTACGGATCACCCCGAGGTGTGAATCGACACCGGGTACAGACAGGTCGATCCTCGTTTCGGGTTGGTCTGGTAGTGAGCGGCTCACTCGTTCGCCAGTAGCCATGGGCGCAACCTCGCCATCTTGCTCGTTGGGTGACCCGACGACCACCTGCCTCGCCTGGCCACACCGTGTGGTTACCCGCTTCGGCCGCCAGCGAAAGCACGTAGCCACGATCATTGTTCGGGATCACCGTCGTCCTCGGGCACGAAATCGCTGTCGAGGGCATCGCGCAGCTGAATGAGGGTGCGAGTCAGAATCCGCGAAACATGAACCTGCGACACCCCGATGTCGTCGGCGATCTCTGCCTGAGTCCGGCCCTCGAAGAAGCGGAGATATAGGACCCGACGCTCCCTTTCTGGAAGGTCTTTGAGATGGGACTCCATCTCGCCTCGGCTGGCTGCACTGTCGAAACCGGGGTCCGGCTCCCCGATCTGGTCGACAACGGCCACCTCGCCGCTCTCGTCGATGGGCCGATCGAGCGAAGCCGCCGTGTAGGCCCCTCCGGCATCGAGCGCTTCGAGCACGGACTCCTCGTCGACCTCGAGTTGCTCGGCGATCTCGGTGATCGTGGGCGACCTGCCCAGAGCGTGGGTCAACTCCTCGACGACCCGGGACACCTCCAGCCACAGGTTCTGCAGCGAGCGGGGCACTCGCACCGACCACGCCTGATCACGGAAGTAGTGCTTGATCTCTCCCACGATGGTGCGGCCGGCGTAGGTGGTGAACAGGACCTCTCGCTCCGGGTCGAACCGATCGATCGCCTTCAACAGCCCATACCGGGCGACCTGCACCAGATCGTCGAGGGCGACGCCCCGGCCCCGGAACCTCCTCGCCAGGCGCTGTGCAAGGCCGTCGAAAGTCTCGACGAGCTCCCGTTTGACGTCCGGATCTTCCCTGTTCTCGAACAGGTGGTCGAGGTCTGCAGGAAGGTCAGGCATCTTCGGCGGAGGCCGCTATGTCGATGTGCACCGAGCCTTCGGTCGTTGTGGAGGTGAACAGCGCACCCACGATCTCCAACGCGCCAAAGTCCTCTTCTTCACCCATTCCCTCTCGCCAGGGCGTGATAACGAGAGCGACCGAGCCGCGTCGGGGCACAGCATTCACGGTGATCGTCGGATCGACTCCCGCCGCCACGATGGCTGTCGCCAATTCAGAAGCGGCGAGCTTGGCGTCCTCGATGGTGTCTTCGTCGAGGCCCGACAGCCTGGCTACCGATCCGACAAAGAGTCGAACCGTTGCGATCTGGTCCGGCTCGGAGGGGACGGTCAGTTGGTAACTGCCCGGGGTCGGTTGCAGTGGCGTCGTCAAACATGAGTCCTGGATGGCGTAACCCGGCAGCGGGAAGAGCGGGGACCCATATCATAGGGGTATGCCCTCATTCGCCATCAGGCTGGTCGTCCCAGCGCGCCGCGAAGCCTTGGGAGTCGTGCGCGCGGTCACCGCGGGGGCTGCCAGCGGCCTCGGGCTCGGATTCGACCGGGTCGAGGAGGCCAGACTGGCAGTGAACGAGGCTGCTGCCCTCCTCATCCGGGACGGAGGATCCACCTCCCTGACTTGCGAGCTCTCCTTGGAACAGGGATTCGAGGTCGCGATAGACGCCGATCCCGGCCCTGGCGAGTGGCCACCACAGGGTTGGCTGGAGTCGCTGGAACGTGCGGTCTTTTCCTCGGTGACCGCCGACTACGAGTTGACCTCCGGCCCCGGGGTGCGCCTCTCGTTTGCCGCCGGCACCTGAACTGCTTCCGGTCAGATGTTTCGCCTGCCGTGGGGCGGGTATCCACCGGGCAATCTTTCGGAGGTCTGCGATGCCGGTTCATCGAGGATCAGATCGATCCGGCCCCTTTTACCAGTGGGGCAAGTCGGGGAAGAAGTATCACTACACGGCAGGCGATGCCGAAAGCCGCAAACGTGCCCGTAACAAGGCGGAGCGCCAGGGAGCCGCAGCGCGCGCCTCGGGCTACAAGGGCTGAACCATTTGCACTACGACCGTAGTGGCAATACCTTGAGATCGTTCGGTAGCTAACGAATTTCGAGGAGACCTGGTGCACCGTGCCATCGTCCCGGCCGTCGCGGTCGTCCTGCTCGTCGCGGCATGCGGCGGGGACCAAGAGAGCGACCAGGGGCCGCTCACGGTCTACTCCGGCCGCGCCGAGGAGCTGGTGGGACCGTTGCTCGCCGACTTCACCGAGCAGACCTCCATCGAGGTCGACATCCGCTACGCCGGGTCCAGCGAGTTGGCCGCCACCCTGTTGGCCGAGGGCGACTCGACCGATGCGGACGTCTTCTTTGCCCAGGACCCTGCCTCGCTCGGCGTGGTGGCACCCCTGTTCGCAACCCTTCCCGATGCGACCCTGGACCTTGTCGAGGACCGGTTCCATGACGACGACGGGGCCTGGGTGGGCACCTCAGGGCGGGTTCGAGTCGTCGTCTACAACAAAGCGGACCAACTGGAGCTTCCTGAGACGATCGACGACATGACAGCTCCGCAATGGGCAGGTCAGCTCGGAGTGGCGCCAACCAACGCATCGTTTCTCGCCTTCGTGTCCGCGATGATCCTCGAGCGGGGCGAGGAGGGCACCAGGGCTTGGTTGGAAGCCCTCGCTGCCAACGATCCGGTCGACTTCGAGGGGAACGCGCCCGATCGTCGAGGCGACCGACAGCGGCGAGTTGGAGGGGGGCCTGGTCAACCACTACTACCTGCTCCGGCTGCGCGCCGAAGGATTGGGTCAGGGCTGCCGAGAACTACTTCATACCAGCGGGCGACGCCGGTTCGCTGATCATGCCCGCCGGAGCAGGGATCCTGTCCGGCAGCGACCAGCCGGAGGAAGCTCAGGCGCTCGTCGACTTCCTGCTCTCCGAGGACGCGCAACGCTTCTTCGCAACCGAGACCTTCGAGTACCCGCTGGTGGCGAGGAGTCGAACCGCCGAGTGGAACACCACCTCTCTCCGAGATCGTCGCCCCGGAAATCGACCTCAGCGAGCTGGCAGGGGTCCTCGACGACGCGACCCGCCTCGTCGCCGAGGCCGGCCTGGTCTGAATTGACCCTCCCGCCGATCGCGGTCGATGCGCCCCGGGCCCGCACCTCGGGGAGCGCGGCCTGGGGTGTGGATGGACTATCGCGGCACTGGTCGCTCTCCTCCCCGCCCTGATACCTCCGATCAGCCTCCTGCTCCAGGTGCTCGGACGATGGGTCGACCCTGGTGATCCCGGTCGGGCCGCCTCGCCTCGCTGTTCGCCAGCACCCTCGCTGCTCACGGTCGCCGTCACCGCGACCTCCTCTGGTGATCGGGCTCGGGACGGCCTGGCTCACGACCAGGACCGACCTCCGTTTCCGCAACGGCTGGATGACGCTCGCCGCCCTTGCCGCTGGTCGTGCCCGTCGTACGTGGCCGCGCTCGAGCCTGATCGCAGCGACCGGGCCCAACGGTGTGCTGGTGGACATCCCGACGCCCTATGGATTCGTCGGGTCCTGGCTGGTCCTGTCACTATTCACCGCCCCGCTGGCCCACCTCACCCTCATCCCGGGCCTGCGGAGAATCGATCCGGCCACCGAAGAGGCCGGCACCGGGCTCGGCGCATCCCGGTGGAAGGTGTTACGGACGGTGACCCTGCCCCAACTGCGTCCCGCGATCGTCTCGGCCGGCCTGCTGGTCGGCCTGTACGCGATCTCCGACTTCGGTGCAGTATCACTGCTCAGGTACGACACCTTCACCCGGGCGATCTACACCCTGTATCGCGGCCAGATCGACAGGGCCGCCGTCGGCCACGCTCTCACTGCTGCTGATGGTCGTCGCCGTGATAATCGTGGCCGGGGAGCGGGCGACTCGCGGGGAAGAGCCCAGTTGTTCTCGAAGCGCCCGGCCCGCCCCCGAACACTGGTTCACCTCGCCGGGCTGGCGGCGTGCCCTATCCGTCGGGCTACTCGCCGGCTACGGGCTGGTGGCGCTCGGTGTGCCGATCCTGGTGATGGCGGTGACCATCAGCCGCGGCCTCGAGCGTCGGCCAGGCCCTCGGAGCGAGACGCTCTGGGTCGAGGCCGGTCGGACCCTGGGCGTCGCTGTGGTTGCGGGGTTGATCACCGCGGTGGCTGCCCTCCCGGTGGCGATGGTCATCGCCAGGCGATCGGGTCGTCTGTCCGGGTGGGTGGAATCGGTGGTCTGGGGCAGCTACTCACTGCCACACATCACGGTGGGAGTGGCCGCCGTCGGGTTCGCGCTGCAATGGGCGAGGCCCCTCTATCAGTCACTGATCTTCCTGCTCATCATCTATCTCGCCGTGTTCCTCCCCCAAGCAGTGGGGTCGGTGCAGGACTCCCTGCGTCGAGCCAGTCCCGACCTCGAGGACGCCTCGCGTGGGCTGGGGGTGGGGCCGATGCGGACGATGTTCAGGATCACCCTGCCCCTGGCGATGCCGGGCCTGGTGGCAGGCGGCGCGCTCGTGTTCCTCAGCGCCATGAAGGAGTTGCCGGCGACCCTTCTCCTGCGACCCAACGGTTTCGAGACCCTGGCA
Source organism: uncultured Acidobacteriota bacterium (assembly GCA_963789135.1). Lineage (GTDB taxonomy): Bacteria > Actinomycetota > Acidimicrobiia > Spongiisociales > ZC4RG35 > JALYNX01. The sequence continues at coordinate 374,495 of CAWBJJ010000002.1, read as the reverse complement.
GTGCGCATCTGGAGCTCCACAGCCGAGGGCTTCCTCACCCGGGCCTCGGCGGCAGGCCTGGTGCTGCTCCTGGTATCGATCGTGCCACTCTTCCTGGTGATGAGCCGTGACCTCAGCGACTGACCGCCTCGCCATCAGGGCGCGCGAGCTGACCAAGTCGTTTGGCGACGCGGTGGCGCTCGACCGGTTCAGCCTCGACGTCTGGGAGGGTGGCGTGGTGACCCTCCTCGGGCCGATCCGGGTGCGGGAAGACGACTGCGCTCCGAGTCATCGCCGGGTTCGAAAGTGGAGGGGGGACCGGTCGAGATCCATGGTCGGACGGTGCTGGGAAGCGGGGTGTTCGTGCCGCCGGAAAAGAGACGGGTGGGCATGGTGTTTCAGGACTACGCCCTGTTCCCCCACATGACCGTGTCAGCGAACGTCGGTTACGGACTGCCCAAGGGTGACCGACCGCAGCACGGGTCTCCGAGGTGCTCGAGTTGGTCGGGCTCAACGGCCTCGAGGCCCGCATGCCCCACGAGCTGTCAGGCGGCCAGCAACAGACGGGTGGCCCTGGCCCGAGCCCTCGCCCCTGAGCCAGAGGTGATCCTGCTCGACGAGCCGTTCTCCAACCTCGACGCCAGCCTCCGTGACCGGGTGCGGCGAGAGCTCCGGGTGATCCTCACCGAAGCCCGGACCACTGCGGTGTTCGTGACCCACGACCAGGAGGAGGCCCTGGCAACCTCGGACATCGTCGCCGTGATGCGAGATGGTCGGGTCCTCCAGGCGGACACGCCGGCTCACCTCTACTCCGAACCCGGCAGACCCCTGGATCGCCGAGTTCCTCGGGTGACGCCGACGTGATCTCGGCCACCGCCCGCAACGGTCGGGTCGACACCCCGCTCGGGCGGGTTCGACACCGACCTGACGGGAGAGGTCTCGGTGATCGTCCGGCCCGAGAACATCCAGATCTCTCTGGGCGAGACGGCGAACGCCGTGGTCGCCGGGAGCGAGTTCTTCGGCCACGACCAGCTCGTCACCCTTGCCCTCCACGGAGGGATCAGAGTCCGCGCCCGGATCGGCCCCCGTCCGCTCTACAAACCCGGCGAGCGCGTGTCGGGTCAGGGCGACTGACGCCCGAGTCTTTGCTCGTGCCGCCACGACCGGGCCGGTCGCGGCGGACACCTAGCCTTATCCCGATGGACTCGATCCTGGCGTTGCTTGCCGCCGTCGCCGCCACGGTCTTCGCTCGGATCTCTGGCTCGGCTATCGCAAGCGCCCCCGGCCCCACATCGCGGCCTACGGGGTAGGGATGACGATGTTCGCCGTGGCGACCTGGGCCTTCTTCATCGGTCTGACCTACGGCTGGACCGGCCCTGTCTACCGGGCCTTCTACCTCTTCGGGGCGATCCTCAACATCCCCTATCTTGCCCTGGGATCGATGTTTCTCGTCGTCGGGCGGCGCTCAGGTCATGTGATGACCATCATCCTCGGGGCATTCACCGCGATCTCGACGACCCTGACCGCGACCGTCCCCTTTGCCAATCCCCTGCCCGAGTCCGGGGTGCCTCACGACATCTTCGCGTCCGGATTCGGGCCCCGGCTGTTCGCCATCATCGGCGGCGCGGCCGGGTCGACGATCCTGATCGCTGCTCGCTCTGGTCTCGATCTTCAGATTCTGGAAATCGAACCGCAAGATCGTGTGGGGCAACCTGCTGATCGTGGCCGGGACTTTTGCCGCCGCCTCGGGTGGCACGGGTCTCGCCCTGGGAGAGAGCAGCGCCTTCGCTGTCTCACTCCTTGCCGCGGTGACCCTGATCTGGGCCGGCTACCGGGTGGCTTCGGGCGCCCGAGCGGTGCCGGAACGGGCCACGACGCCGGCCGGCGCCGAGACTCAGCCCCCGATGTAACTCATCTCGACCCGGGTGCCGATGGTCACGGTCTGCGCCGACCTCATCTCTGAATAGCGGTCGGTACGCGCTCGACCACACCGCGTCGATCGCCGGGCCCGGGTCCTCTCCCTTTCGCAGGATGTCGCGGAGGCTGGTCCCCGAGGTGGCGAAGAGACACGTGTAAAGGGTCCCTTCCGCCGAGATCCGGGCCCGGGTGCAGGAACCGCAGAATGGCTGGGTCACCGAAGCGATCACCCCGACCTCACCCTGTCCGTCGAGATAGCGAAACCGGTTGGCCACCTCGCCCGGGTAGTTGGGCGCCACCGGCTCCAAGGGGTACACCGCGTCGATCGACGAGATCATCTCCTCAGCGGGAACGACGTCATCGAGGCGCCAGCCGTTGGTGTTGCCCACATCCATGTACTCGATGAACCGGGGGATGTGGCCGGTGCCTCGAAAGTGGCGGGCCATGTCGAGCACCGCGTGGTCGTTGACCCCGCGTTGCACCACTGCGTTGACCTTGATCGGGCCCAACCCGGCCTCGGCAGCGGCCTCGATCCCCTCGAGGACCGCGGACGACCGGGAAGCCGACATCGTTCATGCCCTGGAACGTGGGGTCGTCGAGGGCATCGAGGCTCACCGTCACCCGGTCCAGGCCGGCGCCGGCAAGGCTCTGGCGCCTTCCTCGCCAGGAACGAGGCGTTGGTGGTCAGGGTCAGGTCCTGAACGCCGTCCACCGAGCGGATCATCCCGATCATCTTCTCGATGCCTTTGCGGAGCAGAGGCTCGCCGCCGGTGATCCTCACCTTTTCCACCCCACGGTCGACGAACGTCCTCACCAACTCGGTGATCTCGTCGAACGCACAGGAGGTGATCTCGGGGCAGGAACTCGTAGTCCTTGCCGAACACCTCTTTCGGCATGCAATAGGTGCAGCGGAAGTTGCAGCGATCAGTGACCGAGATCCGCAGGTCGTGGATCGGTCGCTTGTAGACGTCGGTCAGCTGGGGCATCTGGCGCCAACGATATTGGAGTCGACGCCGTAGACGCCCGACGCACAGCGCGGCAGGTGGGGATCAGTTGTTGGGCGGTGCCTGGCTGATGTCGGCCAGGGTGGAACTGGGTTGGAGGTCCATCGCCAGGTCACCCAGAGTCACGATCCCCACCAAACGGCGATCGTCGACGACCGGGAGCCGTCGCACCTTGTGGTCTCGCATCAGGTCGAGTGCTGCCTCGATCGTGTCCTCGGACCCGATGGTCACGATGCCGTTCTCACAGATCGTCGCCCACCGGCTTCGACGTTGGTGTCGACTCCCTTGGCCACGGCTCGCACCACCACATCGCGGTCGGTGACGATTCCCGTGCACCTCTCCATCGGGGTCGAGCACGATCACATCTCCGATGTCGGCGTCCCGCATCACCGGGCAGCCTCGCTCGATGGTGGCCCGGTCGGTGACGGTCCACGGGTTGGTGGTCATGACTTCGTTGATGGTCTCAGGCATTCGAATTCCTCCTTGTTGCCTCGGTTACCCGTTGCGGCCCACCTTGAAACCGGATGCAAGAGCCGGTATCGCCGTTACCGTCCCGCTCATGACGACCCGGCAGGCATGACCCATCGTGCCCGTCTCGTCGTCGATCCGGTCGGCGGTGATCGCCCCGGTGAATCCGATGCTCTTTGGCTCGTTCATCGAGCACATGGGCCGCGGCGTGTACACCGGCATCTTCGAGCCGGGTCATCCCCGCGCCGATGTTCATGGCTTCCGTCGACGATGTCCTCGACCTGGTCCGCGAGCTCGGAGTGACCGCGGTCCGGTATCCCGGGGGAAACTTCGTGTCCGGGTACCGGTGGGAGGACGGTGTCGGCCCGACCGAGAACCGCCCGGTGCGGCGGGACCAGGCATGGAAGAGCATCGAGCCCAACACGTTCGGCCTCGGTGAGTTCATCCGTCTGGGCTGGAAGAGGCGGGGGTCGAGCCGATCATCGCCCTCAATCTCGGGACCCGCGGCACCCGAGAAGCGGTTGAGCTGCTGGAGTACGCCAACGACCCGGGCGCCAGCCCACTCGGGCGGCTTCGTCGGCGGCACGGGCGTGAGCAGACGTACGACATCCGAATCTGGTGCCTGGGCAACGAGCTCGACGGGCCCTGGCAGATCGGGCACAAGACCGCTGACGAATACGGGCTATTAGCCCTCACCACCGCCCAAGCGATGCGGGAAGTCGACCCCGGGCTGCGGCTAATCGTCTGTGGCAGCTCCGGTGTCTCGATGCCCACCTTCGGGTCCTGGGACGAAACCGTGCTCGAGCATGCCTTCGACGAGGTCGACATGATCTCGGCCCATGCCTATTTCGACCCTGAAGCCGGGAGCGTGGAGGAATTCATGGCGTCGTGCGGTGGAAATGGACCGTCAAATACGGAGCGTGGTTGCGATCGCCGACGCGATCGCCCGAAGACGACGCTCGTCGAAGCGGATCGACATCGCGTTCGACGAATGGAACGTCTGGTACATGGGCCGGCACAACGCCGCCCCTGTCGGCTGACGAATGGCGCCGGGCGCCCCGACTCTGCGAGGACGACCACACGGTGACCGACGCCGTGGTCGTCGCCTCACTGCTGATGACGCTTCTTCGAAACAGCGATCGGGTGGGGATGGCCTGCCAAGCCCAGTTGGTCAACACCATCGCCCCGATCCGAACCGAGCCGGGTGGTCGGTGCTGGCGCCAGGCCACGTTTCATCCCTTCTCGCTTACCGCCGCTCACGCCCGCGGCCACGTCATCGAGGTGGCCGTCGCCGGACCCGAGGTAGACGGGGGGCGTCATGGTCGGGTGCCAGCCGTGGAGGCCGTGGCGACGCAAGACCCTGGCAACCGGTGTCACGGTGATCTTCGCCATCAATAGGTCACATGATCGACTGACCGCCGAGCTGGGGCCCAGCCGGTTTGAAGTCCTCCAGCACCTGGTTCTGGCCGACGAAGATCCAAACGCGGTGAACACCGAGTCGACGCCGGAGCGGGTGCACCCCCGACCCGGGGACTGGTCGCAGCGCAATGGGGAATTGGGGGTCGTGTTGCCTCCGATGTCGTGGTCGATGCTCCGCCTGACCACTGGCTGAGCGCCGCGAGAAATTCTGTTTCTGGCCGTCATGACATCCTCACACGCCCTAAGTTCTGTAATCGTTATCGACAACGATGTCGGAATCGTTTTCAGGACGGAGCTATCGCGAGGATGACGCGGGTCACCATCGGAGACGTAGCGGAGCAGGCCGGTGTCTCCATCGCCACCGTTTCCCGGGTCGTCAACGGCCGCTACGGGGTCGCCGCCGAGACCCAGGGCCGGGTGAAGGCGGTCATCGACGACCTCGGCTATGAGTCCAGCCTCGTTGCAAGGAGCCTTCGCAGCCGGCGGACCAACGTCTTGGGGATCATCGTGCCCGACCTCGAGCCCTTCAGCGCCGAGTTGTTGAAGGGCGCGGCCAGGGCAATCCATTGGACCGGGTGGGAGCTTTTCGTCTACTCGGGAGGCGGGCATCTCCGGGAGCAGGTCGGTTGGGAGCGCAAGTATCTATCCCGGCTCAATGGGACCCTGGCCGACGGCACCATCCTGGTGACCCCCACCGTGACCGAGGTGACGAGTGCGGCGCCGGTCGTTGCTGTCGACCCTCATGCCGGGATGTCGGGCCTGCCCACAGTGGCCTCCCAGAACCTCGAAGGGGCGGTCAAGGCGACCGAATACCTCATCGGGCTCGGCCATCGACGGATCGGATTCATCGCCGGTCGTCCTGACCTGGAGTCGGCCCGGCTCCGCGAGCAGGGATACCGCCGCGCACTGGAGCAGGCAGGGATCCCGTACGACCCCAACCTGGTCCGGGTCGGCTCATATACCAAGGAAGCGACCGAGGCGCCGGCCCATGAGCTCCTCGAATTGGCCGAGCCACCGACGGCGGTGTTCGCTGCCAACGACATGTCAGCCATCGAGATCATGGAGGTGGCACGGGAACTAGGGCTCTCCATCCCTGACGATCTCTCGGTGATCGGCTTCGACAACATCCCGGAGTCGGCTCTATCCACGCCTCCCCTGACCACCATCGACCAGTCGATCCAGCAGATGGGTTACGAGGCGGCCGAGTTGCTCGTCGCCCTCATCGACGACCCCGAGATTGAGCCCACGCACCTCACGCTTCCCACCGAGTTGGTGATCCGGCGTTCCTGCCGGGCCCTCAACCAATAGACACACCCGAGGAGGAATCAAGAAACCCATGTCCCCATGAAGAGAACGGGTGGTTGAAATCGTTTTCAACCACCGGCTGGACCGAACCGGAGAGCCCGCGTGCTAGCGCGGCAAGGAGGAGGCACATGTATCGGAGAATGAACAGATCACTGGTGTTGCTCGCCGTGTTGGCGTTCATCGTCGCCGCTTGCGGTGGCGGAGGCGACGCCAGCAGCACGACGGCAGCCCCAGACGAAGGCGCGACCACGACCGCGGCCCCGGCTCCCGGGGAGTCGACGACCGCGGCGCCGACGGCCGAGCCGGTCACCATCGAGTGGTGGCACATCCAGAACACCGACCCGATGATGACGGTGTGGCAGGACATGGCCAACGAGTTCATGGAGGCCAATCCCAACGTCACGATCAACATCACGGTCATGGAGAACGAGGCGTTCAAGGCGGCGCTACAGACCAATCTCCAGGCGGGCGAGGTGCCAGACCTCTTCCAGTCCTGGGGCGGTGGCGGGCTGAGGGAACAGGTGGATGCCGGCTTGGTGCAGGACATCACCGACCTGTCTTCCGGCTTCATCGGCAACCTGAACGAGGGTGCCGTGGGGCTCTACAACGTGGACGACGTCCAGTACGGCGTCCCCTTCAACCTGGGCATGGTCGGGTTCTGGTACAACAAGGACCTGTTCGCCCAGGCAGGCATCGATGCTCCTCCGGCCACGTGGGACGAGTTCCTCGAGGACGTGCAGGCCCTGAAGGACGCCGGTATCACTCCGATCGCGGTCGGCGCCGGGGACAAATGGCCCGCTCACTTCTACTACTCGTATCTCATGATCCGGGAGGGTGGCGAGGCGGCGATGGCCGAAGTGACAGAGACCCTCGACTTCAACACACCCGAATTCGTCGAGGCCGGCAACCAACTGCAGCGACTGATCGACATGGAGCCCTTCCAGTCCGGCTTCCTGGCCGCGCCCTGGGATGCCCCCGACGGCGAGTCTGGGACTATCGGAACCGGACAAGCCGCGATCAGCCTCATGGGGCAGTGGGGGCCGGGTGCCTATGCGAACCAATCTGGGATCGGAGTGCCCGAGGACCCAATCGAGACCCGGCTCCCCGGTGAGTTCGGATGGTTCCCATTCCCGGCGGTTGAAGGCGGCGCCGGAGTTGCCACCGACGGGTTCGGTGGTGGCGACGGGTTTGCCGTCGGCAAGGATGCCCCGCCAGAGGCTGTTCAGTTCCTGGAGTACATCACTGCAGTCGATCAGGCGATTCGGGTCGGCGAGACCGGGACAGTCCTCCCGGTCACGGCGGGCGCCGAAGTCGCAGTCACCGATCCGTTGCAGCAGGCAGTGCTGGAAGGGCTAGGTCAGGCGACCTTCGTCCAGCTCTACCTCGACCAGTACTTCTCGCCGGAACTCGGGGCTGCGGTCAACGACGCGGTGGCCACCCTGTTTGCAGGGACCGCCACGCCGGAGCAAGTGACCGAGGCCATAACGTCGGCGGCGGGGTAGTCGCCGGTCGTATCGTGAGCAAAGTCGTGGAGGGCCGCCGAACTGGCGGCCCTCCACCGACCGGCCGGCCGACGCTGACCAGGGAGAAACCAACGAAGGTGACGCGCGCCAATCGACAAGTCAGACGCGCGCCGGGGACCGCGCCCTGGCCGGTGATCCTCGCCTTCCTGCTGCCCGCCCTCGTTCTCTACACGGTCTTCGTCCTCTACCCGATCACTCAGAGCATCCGATTCAGTGGATACGACTGGAACGGGCTGGAGCCGCTCACGGATTGGGTTGGCCTCCAGAACTTCAAAGACGCATTCAACGACCCGCTCTTCATCGAAGCGATCACCCACAACGGGATCATCATCGGTCTGTCCCTGCTCTTGCAGATACCTTTCGCTGTCGCCCTCGCGGTGTTGTTGAGCCGCAACCTGAAAGGACGAGGCGTGTTCCGGACGATGTACTTCGCGCCGTTCATCCTCTCCGAGGTGGTGACCGGGGTGGTCTGGCGCCAGATCTATCGACCGGATGGGCTCTTCGACGTCCTCCTCGGCTCTGCGGGCGCGGATGGGCTGACCCGGGAGTGGCTTGCGGACCCCAAGATCGCCCTTTACAGCTTGTTCTTCGTCATCTCCTGGAAGTACTTCGGGTTCCACATGGTTCTGATCCTGGCCGGCCTCCAGCTGATCCCGACCGAGCTCGAAGAGGCCGCCGCCATCGACGGAGCCTCGTTCTGGGATGGCTTCCGCCATGTCACTCTCCCCCTGCTCGGGCCCACGATCCGGGTGTCGATGTTTCTGTCCATCATCGGCGCATTGCAGTTGTTCGACCTGGTGTGGGTCACCACCAAGGGTGGGCCGGTCAATGCCACCGCGACCATGGCCACCTATCTGGTCGACTGGGGATTCCGACGCGGCCAGTTCGGATACGCCAGTGCGGTTTCGGTGATCGTCTTTGGGCTGTCCCTGATCGTCGCCCTGCTCTATCAGCGCTTCGTCCTCCGCCGCGACCTGGAGGGAGCCCTGAGCACATGACCGCGGCGACGGCTCCCGCCAGGAACGCCTCCCGAAAGTTCGATTTCGGACGCGGCCTTCTTTATCTCATCGCGAGCGTCGTTCTACTGGTGATCATCGTCCCGCTGAGCTTCTCGGTCATCGGCGGGTTCCGGAGCAACGCCCAACTCGCCGCGGATCCAGTCGGGCTGCCCAACCCCTGGGTCTGGACCAACTACCACACGGCGCTGACCGACCCCAGCTTCTACGGGTGGGTCAAGAACAGTGTCCTCATCGCCCTGATCACCACGGCGCTGGTCCTTCCCGCCGCCTCACTGGCCGCTTTCGTCATCGCGCGGTACAAGTTCCGGGGACGGGAGCTGGTTTTCGCATTGTTCACGCTGGGTCTGCTATTTCCGGTCGCAGTGGCGATCCTCCCCCTCTTCATCACGCTGCGGCAGACCGGGCTGCTCAACAATCCACTGGGGATAGCCCTCCCCCAAGCCGCATTCGGGCTCCCGCTCTCGATCGTGATATTGCGCCCCTTCTTCCGCAGCATCCCCCGTGATCTAGAGGACGCAGCCTCCATCGACGGCTGCGGACCGCTGCGCTTCTATTGGTCGGTCATGCTCCCCTTGTCCCGACCGGTGCTGAGCACGATCGCGGTGCTCACGATCGTCGGGAGCTGGAACGCGTTCCTGCTCCCGCTGCTGATCCTCATCGATCCTGGGCAGTGGTCTCTGCCCCTCGGCATCAACAACATCTCGGCCCAATATGTGACCGACACGGCGATGATCCTTGCCTACACCACACTGGCCATGATTCCGGCCCTGGTCTTCTACTTCATCGCCCAGAAGCAAATAGTCAGCGGTCTCACCGCAGGAGGAGTCAAGGGATGACTGCGTTGACCGCCGACGGCACCGAGCCGGTGTATCGGGATCCCCGCCGAAGCGTGGAGGAGCGGGTCGAGGACCTGCTGAATCGGATGACCCTCGAAGAGAAGGCCGCCCAGCTGGGGAGCGTCTGGGTCTTCCAGCTGCTCGAGTCTGACTCGTTCTCGGTGGAGAAGGCAAAGGAGCTCCTGTCCACCGGAATCGGCCACGTGACTCGTGTCTCCGGGGCCAGCAACTTCGCCCCGGCCACCGCGGCCCGGGTCGCCAATTCGATTCAGGCGTACCTGGTCAACGAGACGAGGCTGGGGATTCCGGCCATCGTCCACGAGGAGATCTGCTCCGGTCTGATGGCAGCCGAATCGACGGTGTTCCCCCAGGCGATCGGGGTTGCGAGCACCTGGGATCCGGCTCTCGCGGAAGCGATGGCCGATGTCGTGCGCCGAGAGATGAGGGCCATGGGTGCCCATCAAGGGCTGTCGCCGGTGCTCGACATCGGTCGCGATCCTCGATGGGGCCGCCTCGAGGAGACGTTCGGCGAAGACCCCTACCTGGTTGCCAAGATGGGCGTGGCCTTCGTGCGCGGTCTCCAGGGCAGCGACCTCCAGGAGGGAGTGATTGCCACCGCCAAGCACTTCGTCGGGTACAGCGCCTCCGACGGGGGCTTGAACTGGGCTCCGGCACGAATCCCGGCAAGAGAGTTGCGCGAGATCTACCTGCACCCCTTCGAGGCCGCGGTCAAAACCGCGGGGCTGCAATCGGTGATGAACGCATATCTGGAGCTCGACGGGATCCCGTGCGCCGCCGACGGGGATTTGCTAACCGGCACACTGAGAGACACCTGGGGGTTCGAGGGATCGGTGGTGTCCGACTATTTCTCGGTGCGCCAGCTCGCCAGTTACCACCACCTGGCACGTGACGGAGCGGAGGCCGCGGCGCTGGCGCTATCAGCGGGCATCGACGTCGAGCTCCCCAGCACCGATTGTTACGGGGGCCCGCTGCTCGACGCCGCCGAGGAGGGACTCGTGGGACACGACACGATCGACAGAGCGGTGCGGCGAGTCTTACGGTCGAAGTTCGAGCTGGGGTTGTTCGAAAGACCGTACGTCGACCCAGAGTCGATATCAGGGCTCGATCTTGCGCATGCCGATCGGGCGTTGGCACGCGACATCGCACGAAAGAGCATCGTCCTGCTCAAGAACGACGGGATCCTCCCGCTCCGGGCCGACGTGACCTCCATCGCGGTCATCGGGCCGAACTCGCACGATGCCCGGAATCTGTTCGGCGATTACACCTATCCGGCCCACATCGAAGCCCTGCTGGAGATGCAGAGCAGCGAGAACGTGTTCTCGATACCGACTGCGGACCTGAGCGGGCTGGTCGCTTGGACCAAAGAGGTACCCACGGTGTTCGAGGAGTTGCAGTCGCGGTTTCAGGCAAAAGTGGCCTACGCCGGTGGATGTGACGTGAGCGGCACATCGAAGGAAGGCTTCGACGAGGCGGTCACGCTCGCCGCCGCCTCCGATGTGGCGATCATGGTCATGGGGGACAAGGCCGGGCTCACCGATGACTGCACCAGTGGCGAAGGCAGGGATCGGATGTCGCTCGACCTGCCGGGTGTCCAGGAAGACCTGGTACGGGAGGTCTTGGCCACGGGCACTCCAGTGATTCTGGTGCTGGTGACAGGCAGGCCAACCGGGAGCGCTCGGGCCCATCATGGCGCTGCCGCGGTCATCGCCGCATGGCTACCCGGCGAGGAGGGGGCAGGGGCGATCGTCGACGTCCTCACCGGAGAGTTCAACCCCGGAGGAAAGCTGCCGGTCTCTCACCCTCGGTCCGCGGGTCAAGTGCCGGTCTTCTACGGTCACAAGGTCTCCGGGGGCAGGTCGCATTGGAAGGGCGATTACGTCGATGGCCCGGTCAGCCCTCTGTACCCGTTCGGTCACGGGTTGAGCTACACCAGCTTCGAGCTGTCGGTGAAGAGCTCGACTTATCGCGCCGAAACCGGAAACGAAGCCATCGAAGTGTTGGCCCGCCTGTCCAACATCGGCCGTCACGATGGCGACGAGGTCGTCCAGCTATATGTGAGAGACCCGGTGGCCAGCGTCACCCGCCCGGTGCTCGAGCTGAAAGGGTTCGCCCGGGTGAGCGTCCCGGTCGGAGAGTCTCGAACGGTCAGGTTCCAAGTCCCCATCGCCCAGGTCGGGTTCTACGACCGAGAGCTGCGGTACGTAGTCGAACCAGGCGACATCCAGGTCTTCATCGGCACCTCATCGGAGAGCCTGATCGACGCCGGCACGATCACCGTTCCGGACGGCCATGTCGGGCTGGCGAAGGCCTTTGACGGCTCGGTGACCGTCGAGGCCTGAGCCTCAACCGACCGGGCTCGACTCACAAACGGCGTGCCCGCAACCGCAGAAGGCACCCATCTCTGAGCCGTCGCGACAGTTCTCACTGCAGTACAGCCCGCCGTCTGCGATGTAGCAGGTGCAGGGCTCGTGCTCACAGACCATTGATTGCTCCTCGATACGCATGGACTGCGAGAAATACCCGACATTGGCGGCCACGAAACGCGTTTCGGCCGCCATCCCATGGGTAATTAGTGCGGCGACATTGAGAAAGGACCAATCATGCGAAGCGGACTGATCTGGACGATCGTGGGCATCCTGCTCATCGTCGCCCTCCTCATATACATCTTCTGAAACCCGACAACCGCAGCAGGGCCCACTCTCCCCCGGTGGGCCCTGCTGCTGTTCGCGGGCCTACGAATCCGCGTCGGCCTGGAACAGGCCGAGGACCGGCTGCCACCCTTGCTCGTAGTCGCCTCGTGCCTCCGCCGCCCGGTCGCCGAGCTGCTCCCAGCCGCGGTGCTCGAGTTCGACCCGGGTGCCGCCCTCGATTGCGGAGAAACGGACTTCGACCTCGGTCGAGGTCACCCGCTCCTCGGTCGGGTGCCAGGCCATCACCAGGCGTTGCGGCGGGTCCCAAACAAGGATCTCGGCCCATTCCCACTCTTTCCCGTCCTCCACCACCTCGAAGACCTTGCCGCCGACGAACTCCTCCACCCTGACACCGACAGCCCGCTCCTCGGCGATCGAGTAGGCCTCGAGCGGCCACCAATCGCCCATCCGACGGGTGAACACCTCGAAGGCGCGTTCCGGTGAGACCTTCACTTCCACCTCCCGCAGCACCGAGGGAATCGTTTCTGTGGTCATCATTCCTCCTGTTCGGTGGCCGCGGCGAACCGGGCCAGCGTCTCGTCCCACATCTGCTCGATGGCCTTCCTCAACTCACCGAGCCCGGACGGGGAGGGTGAGTAGATGCGGCGGGTTCCGAGGGCGCGATGGGCGACCAAGCCCGATCTCTCCAACACCTTCAGATGCTGGGAAACGGCAGGCCGACTCACGGGAAGCCTCGACGCGATCTCGCCCACTGAGCGAGGTCTCTCGAGGACCAGCCCCAGCACCTGGCGTCGGGTGGAGTCGCCCAAGGCGTCGAACTGATCTGCGGCCAGCATCGTCCTATCGTAAGTTATTACTTACGGTAAGTCAAGTCTTACGGAGTGGCCTCATTGGCCGGCACTTCACGCCAGCCCAGGATCCAGGCGCCGAGACCGAATGGCAGCAACAAGACCGGCACGAGCCACCCGACCAAGGGAAGAAGCCAGAGCACGCCTGCGAGCACCGAGCCGAGGACGATCGCTCCGTAGATCCCTCGTCTCCCGGGGAGAGCCCGGCCCAACGCCAAAACCGCTGGGGCTCCGGCCACCAGACAGAGAACGAGCACGACGGTTGCGGCCAGGAGGACCAAGGGCGCGAAGATCGCGAGCAGGGGAAGGCTTGCGGTCGCCGGGGCGAGCAACAACACGAGTGCAGCGACACCCGTGATCAGCAGCGGCATGAAGACGATCAGCGCGCCACGCCAGTAGGCGCCCAGGGGCCGTTTCGATCCACGGTCGCCGGCTCGTGCGGTGCGGTCCGGCCATCCCCAGGCCACGAGAAGCGCCGCCGCAGTCAATCCGATCACGATGAGGAATCTGGCGAGCAGTCCTAGCGCCCGGACCCGGATGTTCGGCGGGAGCGGGGTCTCGTGAACCACCGCCCCATCGACTGTCGCCTCGTCGAGGCCGGTCGCCTCTCGAGGCGACCGGTAGCCGAGATCCCCGCCAACGGTGAGCGGCCCGGTCACCCTGAGCCGGGTTGCCGTTATCTCCACGTCACCCTCTACCTCGCCCTCCAGGTCCATCGTGCGCAGGGTGCCCTCGAGATCTCCCCCGATCGACCCGGATATTGTCGCCCTGAACGCCCAAAGCCAGACGTCACCGGTCACCGTCGAGTCCGGGCTCAAAGTGACGGCGAATACGGCGGCCACCACGTCGCGGCCCACCGATCCCGTCACTTCCACCCGGGACCCGGTGGCTCGAACCGACCCCCCTACCCGTCCGGAAACGACGACCGAAGGCGTCGCCGCGATGACACTCCCCCGGACCTCGCCGCTGATGACAACCTCCTCGGCGGCGAAGGCGATCAGGTCGCCCTCGATGACCCCTTCGACCACGACTTTGAGGCCTGCCGCGTAGAGGTCGTCCTCGACCGTGTCATCCTCCGAGATGATCACCAGGTCGGAGGTAGCGGTCTCTGCCGCCCGGGCCTGAGCGCCGAAGCCCAGGACCATGGCCGCGACCAATGCCCCGAGCAACAGGTATCTAGAGGGGGAGTGCATCGGCTGCGAAGTCGAGTAGCGACCCCGGAAAGATCCCCCAGAGCAATGTGACGGCGACCGCGATCCCCAGCACCACTCGGACCGGGAGCACCACGGACAGTGAGGAGCTCGTCAGAGTCGTCCATGTACATCACGACGATGACCCGGATGTAGAAGGCCAGGGCGATCACCGAGGCCAGCACCGCCACGACGACCAGCCACTGGTAACTGGTCGCCCAGGCATCGGAGAGCACGCCGAACTTTGCGACGAATCCGGAGGTGAGAGGTATCCCGCCCATCGCCAGGAGCAGGACTGTGAACGACCCCGCGAGCACCGGGCTTCGACGTCCCAAACCTCGATAATCGTCGATCGACGATCGAGCCCCGTCTGGGCCGCTCACTGCGGCAACCACGGCAAAAGCACCCACCAACTGGATCGAGTATGCCGCGAGATAGAAGAGAACCCCGTCGCTGGCCCCGCCCACGACCCCGGTCATGATGAACCCGGCGTGGGCTACGCCCGAGTACGCCAGCATCCGCCGCACGTCACCCTGGACCAGTGCCACGACTGAGCCCACGAGCATCGACAGCGTGGCGATCGCAGCCACCACCGGGAGCCAGGTGGCGTCGAGTCCGCCGACCCCGGCGAGAAGCACCCGGGTCAGGGCGGCGAAGCCGGCGATCTTGGCGACCGCCGCCATGTAGCCGACGATCCCCGCAGGCGCACCCTGGTACACGTCCGGCGCCCAGCTGTGGAACGGGGCGGCCGACACCTTGAACCCGAGGCCTGCCACCACGAGCCCGACCCCGATGTAGATCACAGCGGGGCTGGCGATGGTCGATCCGGCCAACAAATCGCGAATGTCCACGATGGAGAAGGTCCCGGTCCCGGCATAGAGGAGGGCCACTCCGTAAACGAAGACCGCCGAGGCGAACGACCCGAGCAGGAAGTACTTGATCGCGGCCTCGTCTGACTCCGATCGCTCACGAGTCATGCCGGCCAGGACATACAGGGCGATCGACCCCACCTCCAGGCCGAGGAACATCATCACCAGGTTGTTGGAGGCGACCATGATCGAGAATCCGGTCGTTGCCAGGAGTGTCAGGGCGAGCGCCTCCGCTCCCCGGCGTCCAAGTCCCTCGATGAAACGCCACCCGGCCAGCAAGCCGAGCGCGGTGGCCGCCAACAGGACGATGCGGGCGAAGACTGCGAAGCCGTCGAGAACGATCATCTCGGAGAAGGCGAGCTCGCCGGTGCCGGTGTCGACCCACTGCCAAATTGTGAAGCCGGCCGCCATCATCAGGCTCGGCCGCGGCAACCACGCCCAACACGCGGGCTCTCGGCTTCCACTGCACCTCGACCAGCAACACCAGGGCGGCCCCGACGGCAAGGACGAGCTCGGGGAGGATCGACAGCCAGAGGATCTCGGGAGTTGCGATCACTCGCCTGCCTCCACGACGACGACGTCGGCCAACCGACCGGGGGCCGGCGTCGCGTAACCGGTGGCCGCCTCGATGCGATCCAGGACCGCCTCGGTGGACGGAGTGATCTTGTCGAGCAGCAGACCGGGATAGAGACCGATGACCAGACACCAGGACCGCCAGCGGGGCGAGAAGGGCGATCTCCCGCACCGAGAGATCGGTGAGGGCCAGGTTGTCCGGCTTGTCGGGCACTCCGGTGAAAACGCGCTCGTAGGCCCACAACAGATAGACGGCGGCCAGGAGCACTCCGAAGGCGGCGATCACCGCGAGAGCGGGGAGTGTCACATAACTCCCGATCAGCACGAGGAACTCTCCGACGAACCCATTCAGCCCGGGCAGGCCGATCGAGGCGAAGGCCATGAACAAGAAGAACCCCGCGAACAGGGGCATCACCTTCTGCAGGCCCCCGAAGTCGGCGATCGCCTTGGTGTGGCGCCGCTCGTAGATCATCCCAACCAATAGGAACAGTGCGCCAGTGGTCAGGCCGTGGTTCACGTTCTGGATGACCGCCCCCTGTAGGCCCCCTGAGGTCAGGGCGAAGGTCCCGAAGACGATGAAGCCAAGGTGGCTGACCGAGGAGTAGGCGACCAGTTTCTTGAGGTCGGGCTGGACGATGGCCACGACGGCGCCGTAGATGATCCCGACTGACGGCGAGGATCGCCATGATCTGCACCGCGTCCACCGATGCCTCGGGGAACAGGGAGAGGTTGAACCGGAGCAGCCCATAGGTGCCCAACTTCAGCAGCACTCCGGCCAGCAGCACCGAGCCCGCGGTTGGCGCCTCGACGTGGGCGTCGGGGAGCCACGTGTGGAGTGGGAAACAACGGGACCTTGATGGCGAAGGCGAGGGCGAACGCCGCGAACAGCCAGATCTCGGCGGACCGCCCCAGATCGAGGTTCATCAGGTCGGGGAGGGCAAACGACGGCACCCCGAACTGCGAGGCGTGGTTGAAGGCGAGGGCGATGATCGCGGCCATCATCAGGCTGACCCGAAGGCGGTGTAGATGAAGAACTTGACCGCGGCGTAGATGCGACGCTCCCCGCCCCAGATCCCGATGATGAAGTACATCGGGATCAGGATCACCTCGAAGAACACGAAGAACAGGAAGAGGTCGAGCGCCAGGAAGGCGCCGATCAGACCGGCCTCGAGGAGCAGGGTGTAGACCACGAACTCCTTGGTCCGCACCTTGATCGCGGTCGATGCCCCGAGGGCGATCGGCACCAGCAGGGTGCTGAGTACGACCATCGGCAGTGAGATCCCGTCCACGCCCAGGTACCAGCTGATCCCCCACGGCTGGTACCAGACGACCTGCTCGACGAACTGGTAGCCGGCCGACGGCTCGAACACCCAGAACAGGTAGCCGGCGAGGGCCAGGGGGATGATGGAGAGGGCGACACCGACCGGGAGATGGATCTCCCGTCGTCGCGAGGGGATCAGGGCGACGGCGAGGGCTGCGGCCGACCGGGATGAGAACCAGAGCGGTCAGCATGAGCGATCTCCGGTCGCCGCAATGGAACCCTCCACGCGGCGGAAGCCGCGGCCGACCGGCGTCTGTTCGCCCCGAGGTCCATTGACCCGAGGCACGAAGTCCGAGGTGCCCTGAGGGTTGCTGAGGGGCGAAGTCGGCCGACAATTCATGAGCTCCCCCACCACCATCCACAGCACCACGATGAGGGCGCCGCCGAGGAACATCACCCCGTAGTTGCGGACGAATCCGGTCTGCAGTGAGCGGGCCCAGTCTCCGCTGGTCCTGACCAACCGGCCGACGCCGTTGACCGCACCGTCGATCACCGGGAGGTCGAACCCGAACGCTGCCAATTCGGCTGCCCTCTTCCCGGGAGCGACCAGTGCCGCCCCGTAGAGGTCGTCGACCCTGTAGGCAGCCTCCCAGGTTCCCCACAGGGGCTGGAAAGCCTCCTCGAAGCGGCGCCACCGCTCCGGCGGGCGGTTGTAGGCCAGCCACCCGCGGCGGCCCCAGCCGAGGCTGCCAGCACCGACAGCCCGGCCAGGATCAGGATCACGGTCGATGTCCTCGGGTGGGTGCTCCATGGTCACTCCTTCGAAGCTGGGCTCGAGGAACTGCTCCAGGGTGAGCCGAAACGGGGTGTTGATCAACCCGCCGACCACCGAGAGCCCGGCCAGGACCATCAGGGGGATGGTCATGATCCGCGGCGACTCGTGGGGGTGTTTGCCCTGCTCCCAGCGTGGCTCACCGAGGAAAACCAGCACCCAGAGCCGGGCGATGTAGAAGGCGGTGATCAGAGCGGTTACCAGGCCGATCAGCCACAAGGCGTAATACCAACCGCCGTGGGCGAACCCGGCGGCCAGGATCTCGTCCTTCGACCAGAACCCGGCGAGTGGGGGCAGCCCGGCCAGGGCCACAGACCCGATCGCCATCGTGATCGCAGTCACCGGCATCTTCCTGAACAGGCCGCCCATGCGGTGCATGTCCTGCTCGTCGCTCATCCCGTGGATCACCGAGCCGGCCCCCAGGAAGAGGAGCGCCTTGAAGAAGGCGTGGGTCATCAGGTGGAAGATCCCGGCGATGTAGGCCGTGGTCCCGACCGCCAGGAACATGAAGCCGAGCTGGGAGATCGTGGAGTAGGCGAGAACCTTCTTGATGTCGCGTTGGGCAAGGGCGATCGATGCTGCCCAGATCGCGGTCAGAGCGCCCGACGGTGGCCACGGTGACCTGGGCGACCGCGACAGGTCGTAGATCGGCGCAGAGCGGGCGATGACGTAGACCCCGGCGGTGACCATGGTGGCGGCATGGATGAGGGCTGAGACCGGAGTGGGGCCCTCCATGGCGTCGGGCAGCCAGACATAGAGCGGGATCTGCGCCGACTTGCCGGCGGCGCCCACCAGGAACAAGAAGGCCGATGGCAGTGGCCATCCCGGTGCTCAGCTCCGACCCGGCATTCTCGAAGACACCGGAGTAGGACAGAGTGCCGAACGTGGTGAAGACCAGCATCAGGCCGACCATGAACCCGACGTCCCCGATCCGATTGACGATGAAGGCCTTCTTGGCCGCAGCTGCGGCGGTGGGGCGGGTGAACCAGAACCCGATCAGCAGGTAGGAGCAGAGGCCCGACCAGCTCCCACCCCAGGAACAACATCGCGTAGTTCCCGGCGAGGACCAGGGTGAGCATCGACGCCGCGAACAGGTTGAGATAGGTGAAGAACCGGGGGAAGCGCTCGTCGCCATGCATGTACCCGATGGCGAAGACATGGATCAGGGCGCCCACCCCGGTGACGATCAGGGCCATCAGCGCGGCCAGCGGGTCCCAGAGAAGCTCGAAGCGGGCGCCGACAGCCGGCATCCATTCCCAGAGCAGGACGACCGTGCCGTGCTCCCCGCCCTCGAAGAAGGGAAGCGCTGCGGCCACGGCGACAGCGAAGGCGCCGCCGATGGCGGCCGTTGCCAGCCACCCGCTCAGGGCTCCTTGAGATAGCGCCCGAAGAAATGGAGGAGAACCGCCCCGGCCAAGGGGAGGGCGATGACCAGCCAGATGTAGGAGGTCACGAAGTGACCTCCTCGTATGACGTATTACGTGCGACGTGATACGACGAGCGCAGCGAGCTCATCAACCTCTCAGCTCGCTCAACTCGTCCACCGAGGCCGTGGCCCGACGGCGGAAGATGGCCACGATGATGGCCAGGCCGACCACCACCTCGGCTGCGGCCACGACCAGGATGAAGAACACCGCCACCTGGCCGCTGAGGTCGTTCATCGCCCTCCCCGCCGAGACCAGCGTCAGGTTGACCGCGTTCAGCATCAGCTCGATGCACATGAACATCACGAGGGCATTGCGACGCAGCAGGATCCCGAGCGCGCCGATCATGAAGAGCGCTGCGGCAAGTCCCATGTACCAGCCGGCGTCGACCATCAGACCCGCACCCGTCGGAACTGGGCCAGGGCGATCGCCCCGGCCGCGGCGATGGTCAGCAGGAGGGCGGTGGCCTCGAAGGCGAGTACCCAGGTCGTGAAGAGCGGCTCGGCGATCGCCTCCACGGTGCCGTTGGTGCTCTCGGCGATCGGCGACTGCGCCGCGGCCGGCACCCACACGAAATCGCCCCCGAGGGTCACAGCCGCCGCGAGGACGACGATCAGCGCGGCGAGCCCACCGACCAGGCTCGCTGCCGGGGAGCGACTCATCGCGGGTCTCGCTCTTGTCGACCCCGATCAGCATGATCACGAACAGGAACAGGGTCATCACGGCGCCGGCGTAGACGATCACCTGGACCGCCGCCACCAGGTGCGCCAGTTGCACCACATAGAGCACCGCGACCGAGAACAGGGTGCCGAGCAGGCCCATTGCGGAGTAGACCGGATTGCGGGCGACCACGACGGTCACCGCCCCGGCCAGGGCGCCCGCGGCCATCAGGACGAAGAGAACGGCCTCAACCATCGGCGTGTTCCGGACTCGCTGCGACGGTCTCGCTCTTCCTGCTGGGCTCGGGCGGCCATTCCGCCGGTCCCGGCGTCCCCTGCCACATCTGAATTCCTTCGTAGGCGGCGACGCCGGCCGGTGCAGTGGCCCGGAGCCAACCGTCGGCGGTGTTCAGCTCCTCCATATCGGCGAGCGGATCATCAGGGAACATGTGAGGCACGTCTCCCCGCTCGTCCATGAGCAGGGTCTCCCTGGTGTAGATCGCGTCCTGTCGGTTGGTGGTCGAGAACTCGAAGAGGTGAGTCATCGTGATCGCCTCGGTCGGACAGGCCTCGACACAGAGCCCGCAGAAGATGCAGCGCAGCATGTTGATCTCGTACACGAACCCGAAGCGCTCGCCTGGCGAGGTCGGATGGTCGGGGTCGTTGTCGATCCCGCGCACATAGATGCATTTCGCCGGGCAAGCGCCGGCACAGAGCTCGCACCCGATGCACTTCTCCATCCCGTCCGGGTAGCGGTTGAGGACATGGCGGCCGTGGAACCGTTGGGGCTTCTCCCGCATCTCGTCCGGATAGCGGGTGGTGACCAGCTCCTCGCCGGTGATGGTGCGCAACATCGTCCCCCCGGTGACCCGCAGCCCTTTCAGGAACTCCTTGATCATACCCATGGCTAACTCCAGGGGTCGCCGAATTGGCGGAAGGAGAGGAACACGGTGGACACAACCAGCCAGCCGAGGGCGCCGGGGATGAGGCGCTTCCACCCCAGTTGCATCAGCTGGTCGTAGCGCAGCCGGGGAAGGGTCGCCCGGACCCAGAAGAAGAGGAAAACCAGGAAATAGGTCTTGGCCAGGAAGTAGACAGTCGGGAGGAACCCGGAGACGAAGCCGGGAAGCGTTTCGTCGAAGGTCGGCCCGTTCCATCCGCCGAGGAACAGGGTGACGGCGATCGCCGACATCGAGAAGATGTTCACGTACTCGGCGAGGAAGAACATGGCGAACCTCATCCCGGAGTACTCGGTGTGGAACCCGCCGACGATCTCCTGCTCCGCCTCGACGAGGTCGAATGGCGCCCGGTTGGTCTCGGCGACGATGGCGATGAAGAAGATCACGAAGGCAACGATCTGGGGAACGATGTTCCAGCGGGGCACGAACTGGAGAACCGGCTCCAGGGCAGGCACCACGTCGCCCCAGGTCCCCTGCTGTCGGGCCACGATCTCGGAGAGCGACAGGGTCCCGCCCTCGCCCTGGGTCGCGCTGAACACGACCACCGCCACCATGGCCAGGCCCATCGCCGCCTCATAGGAGATCGCCTGGGCGGTGGCGCGCACCCCGCCGATGAGCGGGTACTTGGACCCAGACGACCATCCGGCGAGAACCACTGCGTAGACCGCCAAGCGAGGACATGGCGAGGATGAAGAGCAGGCCGACGTTGAGGTCGGCGCCCTGCAGCGCGACCTCATAGTCACCGATCATGAACGGCCTGCCCCAGGGCACCATCATGAAGATCAGAAACGCAGGGATCACCGCCAGGAACGGAGCGAGCAGGTACATCCCCAACTCGACCTTGCGCGGGGTGATCGACTCCTTGAAGAAGAGCTTTAGACCGTCGGCGACCGTCTGGAGGATCCCCCAAGGGCCCGCCCGGCTGGGGCCGATCCGGTTCTGCATGTCCGCCAGGACCTTGCGCTCGGCCCAGACGTTGATGATGGTCACCACCAGGAGCAGGACGAAGGTGAGGACCACCCGGAGCGTCACGATCCCGAACTCGGGCCAGCTCACGACCCCACCGCCGTCACCCTCACCACCGGGTCGGTCCCCAGGTAGGCGGCCCCCGCCTGGTTGAAGGGGACGAAGACCACCCCCGGAGGGGTCCCCTCGTCGATCACGACCGAGAACTCGCCCTCCCCTTGCTTGGTCACCGCCCGCACCGGATGGCCCGGCTGGGCCCCGAGCTTGCGAGCGTCGTCCGGGTTGAGATGGGCCACCGCCCCGGGTGCCAGCGGATGGAGCGCCGGCGAGTGCCTCATGGCGACCCCGTCGTCGTAAAGGGTTCGTGCCACGTGAAGGGTCAGGGCGGCCCGAGGGGCCTTGGGCCCGGCGAGGGCGACCGGGATGTGATTGATCGGCTGGCTGCCGCCGTGTGGCACCACCGCTCCGTCCCGCTCCTCCCATTCCAGGAGGTCCCAGGTCACGCCCTGGTAGGCCGGGGCCACCTCCGAGATCTCCTTGGCGATGGTCTCCGGTGACGAGAGCCCGAGGGAGGCGCCCGAGCGCTCGGCGAGATCGGAGAGGATCGACCAGTCGGGTCGGCTCTGGCCGGGACCGGGTCGGATGGCATTGACCTTCTGAACCCTGCCCTCGAGGTTGGTGACCGTTCCCTCCTTCTCGGCGAACCCCGAGGCGGGGAGAATCAGGTCGGCCTCCCGGTTCGAATCGTTGAGGAAAAGGTCGATCGAAACCACGTACTCGGCGGAGTCGAGGGCGTCCATCGCGACCCTGGGATCGGGCATGTCCCGGATAGGGTCTGCTCCCACCAGGAAGAGGCACCTGACTTCGCCTGACTCCAAGCCTTCGAGGATCCGCCTCGTGTCGCGTCCCGGGACGGTGGAGAGCTCACCCCAGTGTGCAGAGATGGAGGCGAGACCGGCGTCGTCCAGGGCGGATCGCCCCGGGAGGAGGTCAGGGGCAAGGCCCATATCCAGTGCACCGAACAGGTTTGCCCGCCTCGCCAATGGGATGATCCGCACCGTTTTTGCCTTGTTGCGCACCAGGGCAGCAACCGACTCGGCCAGCTTCGGGCCATCGGCATGACAGACCTCACCGACCAGGACCACGACCTTGTCTCCGGCCAGGGCGTGGCTCACCTCGGGGTGGTCCCCGTTGGCGATCTCGTCGAGGAGGGCGAAGCCGCCACCGGGTCGATAGCTCAGCTTGTGGGTTGCCCGGTCATCGAGTCCGGTGGCGCGCGGGTGAACGACGATCAGTGTGACCCCCAACTCCTGAGCCGCCCGTCGGGCACGCAGGTAGAGAGTGGGATGCTCTTCCTTGAGGTCGGGCCCCCACACCAGGATGGTGCTCGCGGTATCGAGATCGGAGATCAGGGCCCGGTCCACCGTTGCCGCCAGGAAATGCGAGGCCAGGGAGTCGTCGAGGCGGCAGTCGACGTTGTTGGTGCCGAGGACGACCCTGGCGAACTTGGACAGGGCGTAGGCGTCCTCGTTGGTCCCCTGGGCACCCCCGATCACGCCGAAGGCGGCCCCGCCGTCCTCGGCATGGATCAGGTCGATCCGGTTGGCGACGATGTCGAGGGCCTCGGTCCAGGTGACCATGCTGCAACTCGCCACCACGATTGACCAGGGGGGCGGTGAGACGGTGCTCGGACTCGAGGTGTTGGAACCCGAAGCGGTCCTTGTCGGACAGCCAGCCGTGGTTGGTGGCGTCGTTGTCGACACCGACGAATCGAAGGATCTGGTTCTGGCTGGCGTGGATCGAGATCCTGGGATGGGCGGTGTCGAACATCCCCGACGACTCCACCTTGGTGAGGTCCCAGGGCCGGGCCCGGAACCGATAGGGCTTCGCGGTGAGGGCCCCAACCGGGCAGATCTGGACCGTGTTGCCCGAGAAGTAGGACGAGAAAGGGAGGTCGGGAAAGGTGTTGACCTCGGTCACGTTGCCCCGCTCCATGAACTCGATCAGACGGGTCGCCGCTGATCTCCTCGGAGAACCGGGTGCAGCGGGCGCAAAGGATGCAGCGCTCCCGGTCGAGCAGAACCAGGTCGGACACCGGGATGGGCTTTTCGAAGTTTCGCTTGATCTCCACGAATCGGCTCTCACCCGGCCCGTGCGACATGGCCTGATCCTGGAGCGGGCACTCACCGCCTTTGTCACAGATCGGGCAATCGAGTGGGTGATTGGCGAGCAGGAACTCGAGCACCGCTTCCTGGGCCTTCTTGACGGTCTCGCCCTGGGTGTCGACGACCATCCCGTCGGCGACGGGGTTGGTGCAGGCAGTGATCATCATCCGCCCTCTGGGCCCTTCCACCTCCACCAGGCACATCCGACACATCCCAACCGGGTTCATCCGCTCGTGCCAGCAGAAACGGGGGATGTAGGTACCGCCGTCCTGGGCGGCCTCGATGATCAGGGAACCGGGACGGGCCTCGATCTCCTTGCCGTCGACGGTGATGCGAACGGTGTCCGTCATGCCATCGCCTCGACCGGGGCCAGCGGGCACCGCCCCAAAGTCACGTGCTCCATGACCTCGTCCCGGAAGTAGTCGCGGAGGGCAATGATCGGCGAAACCGCGGAGGGCCCCAGCGGGCAGATCGTTGTCATCTTCGGGGGCCAGGCGAGGCCGACGCTGATCCCGTCAGACACGTCCAGCATCAGGTCGAGGTCGATCGGCCGGCCTTCCCCATGCTCGATCCGGTGCAGCACCATCTCCAGCCAGGTGGTCCCCTCACGGCACGGGGTGCACTGGCCGCACGACTCGTGGGCGAAGAACCGAACCAGGCGCTCGGCGGCGCGGACGGTGCATGTGGTGTCGTCCATCACGATCACCGCCCCGGAGCCCAGCATCGAGCCAGCCTCCGCGCAGACGTCCTTTGTGATCTGATCTTCCAGATGGAGCCCGGGGACGAACCAGGGAGCGGAAGCCCCGCCCGGGATCCAGGTCTTTAGCTCCCGGTCGTCGCGTATCCCGCCGGCGACCTCGAAGATCAACTCATTCCAGGAGATCCCGTGTGGGAGCTCGTAGTTGCCCGGCTTGCGGACGTGGCCCGAGATCGAGGTCATGAAGGTCCCGGTGTCCATCGGGTGCCCGATCCTGGTGAACTCCTCCGCACCCATCGACAACACGTGGGGGATGTTCGACATCGTCTCCACGTTGTTGACGATTGTCGGCTTCATGTAGAGGCCCTTGGCGGCCGGAAAGTACGGCGGCTTGAGGCGGGGCTCGCCGCGCAGCCCTTCCAGACTGTTGATGAGCGCGGTCTCCTCCCCACAGATGTAGGCGCCGCCGCCGAGGTGGACCGTCACCTCCAGGTCGTAGTCGCTCCCGAAGATGCCCTTGCCCAGGTACCCCCGGGCATAGGCATCGTCGACCGCGGCCTGGACCCTCCGTGCCGGCTTGGGGTACTCGCCCCGGATGTAGATGAAGGCGTGGTGCACCTCGTTCGCGATCGAGGTGATGATGATCCCCTCCAGCATCTGGTGAGGGTCGCGCTCCAGGAGCTGACGGTCCTTGAAGGTCCCCGGCTCCGACTCATCACCGTTGACTACCAAGTAGGCCGGCCGCGCCGGCGCCAGAAAGCTCCATTTCATCCCGGCGGGGAAGGCGGCACCGCCCCGGCCCAGGAGCCCGGAGGACTTCACGGTCTCCACCAGCTCGTCCCTGGTGAGAGTCAGGGCCTTGCGCGCCTGTTCGTACCCGGCGGTTGCCTCATAGCGGTCGATGGTGTGGGAGTCGGCAGGATGGTCAAGCATCCGCCGGGTGACCAGGATGGGGAAGGTCAAGACTCGGCCTCGCTCCCGACCGTGCCCAGCGGCTGAAAGGCGGGGTAAGGGCCGGTGGCCCCGTCCGAATCCTTGATCGCCCAGTCGAAGCTCTTCACTCCCCCGAACAACTCCTGCATCTCGTCGGAGTTGACGACTTCCGGTCGTGCTCCGCTCAGCCAGCGCACCAGGTCACGGGCGCGCTCCGGAGTGACCCCCTCGATGAGTTCGTAGTTGACCTGGACCGCGGGTGCCCCGCCGCAGGCACCGATGCACTCGACGTGCTCGACCGAGATCAGGCCCCGCTCATCTGTCTCCCCGTGCGGGACACCGGACTCGTCTTCGACCGCGTGCAGGACGTCGTCTCCACCGAGGAGCATGCATGAGATCGACGTACAGCAGGAGATGAGATATCGGCCGGTCCGCTCCCTTTTGTACATCGTGTAGAAGCTGGCGACCGCCAGGACCTGAGCTGGGGTGATGCCGACCCAATCGGCGACCTCCGCCATCCCCTCGCTGGTCAAATGCCCTTCCTCGGCCATCGCCAGGTAGAGGAGCGGCATCACGGCCGACCGCTTCTCCGGATAGCGAGAGATCACGTCACGGGCCCGCTCTTGGGTGGCCTCCGACCAGTGGCTCATCGGCCACGGAGATTAGGGAGGCGCTCATTGGGGGGCGAAACCACGAGGGCGGCGCGAGGCCCACGGATAAAGTCGACTCATGGCCACTCGGTGGCGCGAAGAGGACCCAGGGCTGCCCATCGCTTTCGGACAGTGCTCGAACGGCGAATACGAGCCGGAGCCGATCACCCCGACCAGGATCGAGGCCGAGCGCGAAGCTCGCGCCGGGATCGATTCCGCGATGCGGGCGACCGGGATGAGCCGGCGTGAGTTCCTTCGCTCCGCCTGCGCCCTAGCCGTCTCTCTCGCAGCGATCGACGGGGCGGTGGCGAGAGCCACCGGCCTCCCCGCCGGCCTCTGGTACCCCTTCGACCCGCTCTCGCGCCATGACACCGCCGCCGCCGAAGCGGTGATCGGCCCGTCGCAGTTCGTGTTCGACGTCCAGGGCCACCTTCTCGAGTACGACCTCGATCCCTCGACCAGAGGTGATTGGTTCTGGGGCAGCCAGTTCCCTCAGGCCCGGTGTGAGGACGAAGACGATCCCCGAGCTTGCTTCGCGACCAACCATTTCCTCGAAGAGGTATTCATCCGCTCCGACACGACCATGGTCGCTCTCTCCGGCCTCCCCATCCTTCCCGAGGGGAGCCCGCTATCCCCCGAGGTGATGGAAGACACCCGGCAGATGGTCCAAGCCTTGTCCGGGGACGAACGAGTAGTGGTGAACGCACTCGCCCTCCCCCAAGTGGCTCCTATCGAGTCGGTCATCGAGGAAATGGGTCGGACGGTCGCGGAGAACCCGATCGCCGGCTGGAAGACCTTCACCCATTTCCCCTCCGACATCCATTGGTGGCTCGATGACCACGATCCGGACCTCCCTCAGGTCGGCAACGTGTTCCTGTCTGAGTTGGAGCGCCTCGGAGTCCCGATCCTCTTCATCCACAAGGGCCTCTCCGACCAGGCTCGCTACGGATCGCCTGAAGACGTCGGTCCCGCGGCTCGGGCCCACCCCGACGTGAAGTTCGTCATCTACCACTCGGGGTTCGAGGTGGCGCAACGGGAGGGGCCCTACACCGATGAGACCGCAGGTCGAGGCGTGAACCGGCTGATCGATTCCGTGCGGAAGGCTGGTGTCGGCCCGGGGGAGAACGTCTACGCCGAGATCGGGTCCACCTGGTGGCACCTGCTGCGACGGCCGGACGAAGCCGCCCATGTCCTCGGAAAGCTCCTGGCCACCTTTGGCGAGGACAACGTCCTCTGGGGCACCGACTCCATCTTCTACGGATCACCCCAGGGCCAGATCGACGCCTTCAAGTCGTTCCAGATCCCTTCCGAGCTCAGGGAACGACACGGGTACCCCGAGCTAACTCGTGGCGTGAAGGCCAAGGTCCTGGGGTGGAATGCGGCCAATCTCTACGGGATCGAGCCGATCACCCATCCGGTCGGGTTCAGTGTCGATGAGCTGGCGATGGCCAGGGCCGAACACCCGGTTCCCACGATGACCTGGGGACCGTCTACCGCGTCGGAGGTGCGGGAGTTCCGGCTTCACCATCAGGGCTGGCCCTGATCCCGCTTAGCGGTCGACGTCTCCCATCACCGGG
Source organism: uncultured Acidobacteriota bacterium (assembly GCA_963789135.1). Taxonomy (GTDB): domain Bacteria; phylum Actinomycetota; class Acidimicrobiia; order Spongiisociales; family ZC4RG35; genus JALYNX01. Next base: position 346,750 of record CAWBJJ010000002.1, on the reverse strand, counting down.
TCCATGGATGCGATGGTGGCCACCGTGTCCGCCATCAGAGAGTCGGCCATGGCGATAGGCAGCCCCTGAAGGTTGGCGAACGACGGTGCCCTGACGTGAATCCGGTACGGCCGGGCTTCACCGTCTGACACCAGGTAGCAACCGAGCTCTCCTCGAGGCGACTCGACCGCCACGTAGGTCTCACCGGGGGGCACCTTGAAGCCTTCGGTGAACAGTTTGAAGTGGTGGATCAGGGCCTCCATCGACTCGTCGATTCGGGCCCGCGGCGGCGGGGTCACCTTGCGGTCGTCGACCCGGTAGTCCCCTCGCGGCATCGCCTCCATGACCTGTTCGATGATCCGCAGCGACTGGTGGATCTCCTCGACCCGCACCCGATAGCGGTCGTAGACATCGCCGTGCTGCCCGGTGGGAACGTCGAACTCGTACTGATCGATGCCGCTGTAGGGGAACGCCTTGCGCAGGTCCCATCCCACGCCAGCCGCGCGCAACGCCGGGCCGGTGATCCCGTACGCGACCGCCTCTTCCGATGAGATCACCCCAACCCCTCGGGTGCGGGACACCCAGATCGGATTGTTCTCCAGCAGGTCGTCGTATTGCTGCAGGCGACGGGGTAGCTCTTCGAGGATCGCCCACACGTCGTCTTTCCATCCCGGTGGCAGGTCGGCGGCCACTCCCCCGGGCCTGATGAAGTTGTGGTTCATCCGGAGCCCGGTGGTCTTCTCGAAGAAGCGGAGGATCTGCTCCCGCTCTCGGAACCCGTAGATCATCATCGAGATGGCACCGATGTCCATGCCGTTGGTCGCCAGCGCGACGAGATGCGAAGAGCATCGGTTCAACTCGGTGAGGAGGACTCGGATCGCTGCGGCCCGCTCGGGGACCTCGATGCCGAGCAGCCTCTCGACCGCCAGCGAGAAGGCCAACTCGTTGTGGAACGGCGCCAGGTAGTCCATGCGGGTGACGTTCGTTCCCCCCTGGGAGAAGGTCAGCTGCTCACCCGTCTTCTCCATCCCGGTGTGGAGGTAGCCGATGATCGGCTTGGTCCTGCGGATCATCTCGCCTTCGAGCTCGATCTGGAGTCGGAGGACCCCATGGGTCGAGGGATGCTGCGGGCCCATGTTGAGGATCATTCGCTCGTCCTCGTCGATCCCGTCATCGAAGACGTAGTCGTCCTCGACCACCTTGCCGAATTGCTCATCGAGGCGAGCGGTCGATTCGTGGTCCGAGATCTCCTGCTCGCCCTCATCAGTTGGGCTGAACTCGGGCTCCTCGGTCCCCGCTACCCAGAGGTCGACGCTCTTGGTGCCCTCGTCGGTGCCGGTCGTGTCGCTCATCTCAACTGACCTGGTGGTTCGCCTTGAACTGGACCGGCACGCTTCCCACCCCGAAGTCCTTGCGCAGGGGGTGACCCTCCCACTCATCAGGCATCAGAATCCGGGTGAGGTCGGGGTGCCCTTCGAATTGGATCCCGAACATGTCATAGGCCTCCCGCTCGGCGAAGTTGGCCCCCGGCCATACCGGGACCAGGGAGGCAACCGTCGGCTCTTCTCGCGGAGCGGTGGTGGTCATCCTCAGTCTGAGCTTGTGGCTCATCGAAAGCAGGTTGGCGACGATCTCGAACCGGTCCGGCCGGGCCCGTAGCCAGTCGACCACAGTGACGTCGACGCAGACCTCGAAGCCTGCTTCTCGTGCCGCTGCGGCGAACTGGGACCACTCTTCGTTGGGGACTCGGGCCAAGTGTTGATCGTGGGATGCCTCCCAGGCCGCGTCCTCGAACGACTCGAACAACGCCCTGAGAACCGGATCTTCGGGAAGCGCCCGGGGCTCGGGAGCTGGGGCCTCTTCAACAATGGTCGTCTCGTCGCTCATCTCACGATCTCGCCGTCCATGATCTTGTCGTGCAGAGTGAGAATCCCGTGCATCAGGCTCTGGGGCCCGGGCGGGCAGCCGGGGACGTAGATATCCACCGGCACCACCTGATCGACCCCCTGGACCAGGGCGTAATTGTTGAACATGCCCCCCGTCGAGGCGCACGCTCCCATCGAGATCACCCACTTCGGATCGGGCATCTGGTCGTAGACCTGGCGAAGCACCGGTGCCATCTTTTGACTGACGCGCCCGGCCACGATCATCAGGTCGGCCTGACGGGGAGACGCCCGAAACACTTCCATCCCGAACCGAGCCAGGTCGTAGTGGGCCGCGCCCGTGGTCATCATCTCGATCGCACAGCAGGCGAGCCCGAAGGTGGCGGGGAACATCGAGCGGGTTCGCGCCCAGCGGGCCGCCTTGTCGATGGTGGTCATCATCAGATTTCCGGGTGCGGTAGTCGCCACTAGGCAGCCTCGTCGATGTCCGATTCGATGTAGCGGGAGCGACGGTGGACGTACCAGTCGAGTGCGCCCCGCTTCCAGACATAGGCCAGGGTCTCGGCGACGAAGAACGTGAAGATGAGGACGGCAGCCACCCCGTACCAGCCCAGTCGGGTCCAGATCGATCCCCAGGCGAACAAGAAGATGATCTCGATGTCGAAGACTACGAAGAGCATCGCCACCAGATAGAACTTCACCGGGAATCGCTGAGCCGGCTCCACCTCGGGGACGATTCCCGACTCGTAGGGGTCGAGCTTGGCCTCGGTTGGGTTGTCGGGGCTGAAAAGTTTGGACACGAGTAAGGAGACGGCGACGAACCCGGCGGCCAGCAGGAACATGATGCCGATCGGCAGGTAGTCGGCCAGGGTCACGGATCTGAGCTTAGAACCGGGTTCCCTGGTGCTGATAATCACGCTTCGCCAAGCCGAGATCTCGCGACTGGGCGTTTACCGACCGATATCCCGGCCTTTACCGCGGTCTCGCACTCTGGCCTCAACAGGGGGAAGGGTGACCGACGCTCGCCCCTGTACGAGAGCCAATAATGTCCCCCGGATGAAAGATGTCACGTGAGCCTCGGATTTGGCCTGCTCAGCGCCCAGCTTCGACCCGGGGAGAGCGACTGGTCCCGGGCCTATGAGGAGACGATCCGCCTAGCCGTCGATGCCGAGCGTCTCGGGTTCTCGTCCATATGGACCACCGAGCATCACTTCGTCGATGACGGCTACATGCCCTCGCTCGCCGTGGTGAGCGGGGCCATCGCCGCGGCGACCACCCGGATCGAGATCGCCACGGGAGTGATCCTCGCCCCACTGCATCACCCACTGCGCCTCGCAGAGGATGCGGCCACTGTCAGCCTCCTCAGCGGCGGGCGGTTCACCCTGGGATTGGGACTGGGTTGGAGCGGGATCGAGTTCGAGGGCCTTGGAGCCGACATGGCGAAACGAGGAGTGGCGATGCGGGAAATCGTGACCATCCTTCGCCAGGCATGGTCCGGCGAGCCATTTCTTCATGAGGGGTCTGTCTACCGCTTCCCCGAGTTGGCGGTCCGCCCCCGACCCTCGGCACCGATCCAGATACTGATAGGGGGCGGCGCCGAGCCTGCGATCCGTCGGGCGGCGCGGATCGCCGACGGGCTCTTCTCCAATGTCGGGCCCGACAAGTTCCTCCAGCAACTCGATTGGATCAGGGACGAGTGCGAAAAGGTCCATCGCGACCCGGCCGAGCTCCGCATCGTCCACTACTCGGTGATGCTCCCCGGAGCAACGGAGGCCGAGGCATGGGCCAGGTACGCCGAGCCGCTGTGGCACATGACCTGGAAGTACGCCGACATGGAGGCCTCGGCTAGTCGGCCCGGACCGCCGCCACCTCCGCCGGACCTCACCGACGAGATGAGAGGCAAGCTGACCGGCCGATTCACCCTCGCAGGCCCCACCGAAGGAATGGTTTCGACGCTGCTCGACCTCAGGGAGAAGGCGGGGTTGCCCATCGAATTCGCAGCCCGAAGCCACTTCGCCATGCTCGAGTACCAGGACCAGGTGGAGCTGATGCAACAGCTCGCCGAGGAGGTCGCGCCTCACCTCTGATTCGGTCAGGCCGTCGGCAGCGCCCGCACCATGCCGGCCAACGAGTCGTAGACCCGCTCCCCGACGTGCTTGTCGTCCTCGTCGAGCAGGTTCGCCATCACCTTCAACGTCCACTCCATCAGGGTCTTGTTGCGAAGTCCAGTGTGGGCCAGGGTCCTCATCACCGAGGGGTGCCCGATCAGCTTCACAAAGACGCGAGCCGTCTTGTAGTAGAGGCCGTACTCGTCCTCGAGGTGCTGGGGGTAGCGACGGAGCAGGCCCAGGTCGCCGCTGCCCATCGCCTCTCCAACGTGCTCGGCGGCGATCCGGCCGGTCTCGTACGCATAGGAGATGCCTTCGCCATTCCAGGGGTTGATCGCCCCAGCGGCGTCGCCGATGGTGATCCAGTTCGAGCCCACGAGCGGGCCCTTGGAGAAGGACATGGTCAGTTTCCCGCCAACCGGGTTGGTGAGTTTCGATTCCTCGCTCAACTCCCAGTAGGCAGGGGCGGTGGCGGCGTAGTCAGCCATCATGTGCGTGGTGTTGACGTGCTTCCAGCGCTTGAACGTGGAGAGCAGTCCGACACCGACGTTGACGGTGCCGTCTCCTAGCGGGAACACCCAGCCATAACCGGGCAATGTGGCTCCTGACGAGTCACGAAGGTCGAGTTGGCTCTCGAGGAAGGGGTCGGTCGAGCGCGGGGAGGAGTAATAGCCCCGGGCAGCAAGGCCCATCGGGTAATCGCGGCGCCGCTCTGTCCCCAACTCACGGCCGAACCGGTTCATCGAGCCGTCGGCGATCACGGTGACCTCCGGCTTGACGGTGACCTTGCTCCCGTTGTGCCCCAATTCGACGCCCTGGAGGAACCCGCCCTCGATGACCGGGATGGCCTCGGTCTTCTCCATGATCTCGACGCCCTGCTTGGCTGCGAGATTGGCCACTTGGGCGTCGAGGTCGCGTCGCCTCATCACCCCACCCCAGTTCGGGAATCGAGAGTGCTCTGGCCAGGGCAGCTCCAGCATCAGGTCGTCCCCGGCATAGGAGCGGAGGCCGGTGATGGTGTGGAACTGGGGGACGTCGAAGTCGAAGCCCATCTCCTGGAGTTGGAGGATGGCCCGCGGCGTGAGACCGTCGCCACAGGTCTTGTCGCGGGGGTACTCCTTCTTCTCGACGAGAGTCACCTCATGCCCATCGCGGGCCAGCCAATAGGCGGCGGCGGAACCGGCGGGGCCGCCGCCGATGACGAGCACGGAGCGCGAGTCCATCTCTGCGGAGGTTAGATAGCCCGAGGACCGACCACTCATTCGGCTTCCAGCACTCGGTTTAACGTTGCCGTACATGTCAGGGCTCCCCAAGGCAACCGTTGTTCGGCTCCCCAGATACTTGCGGCTGCTCGAGGACTTGCAGGCGCGGGAGACCGTCAGCTCGGAAGAGCTCGCGGAAGCGGCCGGCGCCAACGCGGCGAACGTGCGCCGTGACCTGTCCCACCTCGATTTCAACGGTGTGCGTGGCGTCGGCTACTCGGTCCCCGAGCTACGCCAACGGATCCGCCAGGAATTGGGGATCGCCGAGCGGCGCAACGTGGCGATCATCGGTGCCGGGAACCTGGGCCGGGCCCTCGCCGCATATGGAGGCCTCGGTCGCCGCGGATTCGATGTGGCCGCCGTCTACGACAGCGATACCCGGAAAGTGGGATCGAAAGCGGGGCGGGTCGAGGTTCGGGACCTGGAGCAGATGGATACCGACTGCAAGGGAGGCTGCTTCGACATGGCCATCCTGGCCGTGCCTGCAGTTGCCGCCCAGCAGGTGACCGATCGCCTGGTCGCCCTAGGCGTGCGGTCGATACTCAATTTCGCCCCGGTCCGGGTCAGCGTGCCAGGGAGCGTCACCGTGCGCCAGGTGGACCTGTCGATGGAGCTCCAGGTGCTCAGTTACTACGGGAATCGGCCATAGGCCGATTCCCGCGATCGTATCGCATATCGCCTAACGCATGACGATTTGCGTTTGGCGTTTTGCGGAAGAGCGCGGCTACGCCGAGCTCTTCTCCTGGAGCTCTTCGTACTGGTTGAGAGCGACCAGGAACACCAGGAAGAGGACCAATGAGACCAGCAGGTAGGTGATGGGGATGATGCGGATCTCCAGAGGGCCCAGTCCCTCGATGTTGTCGGGCTTGGGCCCGCGCGGCGCATAGATCACGAAGAGCATGGAGGTGATCGTGAGCCATCCGAAGAGGGCGGCCCCGGTAACCAGGAATCCGAGTCGCTTGCCGAGGTTGGTGAGGTTGAACAGGTAGATCGAGCCGTAGAAGAGCAAGATCGCACCGATGGTCAGCAACACCCCGGTGACGAACAGGTTGGCCGAGAACAGAGATCTGAAGAACTCGCGGAAGAAGTCACCCTGCGCCAGGACCGTCATGGTTGGGCCTTTCCGTCCATGTTCCCGCCTCGAAGATAAGCGGCCAGGAGCTCGATGTCGTCCTGGCTGAGCAAGGCGCCGAACGATGGCATCCGCCCCGATCCGAACCCGTTGAGCCCGTAAGGAGCCTGGGCCTCGGATCCCCGGATCAGGAACTGGACCAGGAGGTCGTCGATCGGCTCCGGTGTTGCCTCTCCGAACTGAACCACCGGTCGCCCGTCCCATAGTGCCGGGCCGAACCCACCGGAGCCCGCTTCTTGGGTGTAGGGGACGCCTGCGCTGAAACCTGCGGTGTGGCAGCGGGCGCAGTTGGAATTGAAGAGGCCAACCGCCCTCTCTGCCTGTTCGACGCTGGTCCCCATCGACTCGGCCACCCCTTCGAAGTCGATTTCCCAGGTCTTGGTCTCTTCTGCTTCGAGGAGGTAATCGGCACCTCCTTGCTCCTGGTCGAGCAGGTTGTTCTGGTTGTCGGTTGCCACTTGGAGTTGGGTGTTCAGCGACTCGAGGCTGCCCACGTAGGCCGTCGCCGTCGCCAGGTCGGGCTCTCCCGCCACCGACTCCGGATTGGCGGGATCGAGGATGATCGCCTGAAGCGGCGGATCTCCGGGCATGGTTGCCAGGTTTGCCTCGGTCATCTGGTTGGTGACGACTCCTTCGGCGGCGGTAGAGATGCCGTCGCCGTCCGGGTCCGAGCCTTCGGTCACCGCCGCTGCCGCCGCGGCAGCCAGATCGGCGACGCCGGCCGGCGGAGCGTCGGAAGCGGCAGCCTCATCGAGAGCGGCCACCAACTCTGCGGCGTCGTCTTCGTTCTCGATGGCAGTCGGCACATCGATGCCGAGCCCTTCGGCCTGTCCCGCGATTTCCTCGAGTACGAGCAGGGACCCGCTTCCCAGGCCAACGCCGGCCTCGACCGTCCCGATGTCGAGTGCAGCCTCGATGGCAGCGAGGTTCAACTCGACGATGGGAGCGGTGTCCAGGACGGACTCCAGGCTGGCAACTGCATCGGCGGCGAGCTCGGCGTCTGCTACCTCGGGGTCCATCGCAATCGGAACGACGACGGTCAGCTGCTCGACGGCGTCCAGCGAGATCGCAGACAGCTCGGCCTCGGCCGCATCGGACACGCCGTCTCCATCGGTGTCCAGGCCTTCGGCGGCGCCCTCGAGCACATCGACGGCGCGTTCGGCGAGGGGCTGGACGATCTCATGACGTGCCGGAGCGGCGAAGATGTCGGCCACGACCTGGGTCTGGTTGACCACTGCGACCCTGACCGTGGCATCTGCGGTGGCGAGGCGCTCGAGCTGCGCCTCGATCCCAGGCTCGACTTCCGTCAATGCTTCGTTCTGGCTGATCTGGATCGACTTCAGGTACTCCACCACCGACTCGACCTGCTGGTCGTTGAGCGGCCCGCCTCCGGGGAGCCCCCAGGCCGGCATCGGGGTGTTACCTCGACCGTAGGTCACCCAGAAGTTGACCTCGTCCTCGTCATACCGGAACAGCACATCGTTCAAAGAGGGAACGGCCCACTGGACCGTCACCCCCGACCTCTTCTCGACGTACCTGGCGGTGCCGCCGACGCCATCCGGGCCGTGACAGTCGAAGCACCTGAACTCCTCGACGATGTGAGCTCCCCGCTCGATAGCGGCCTCGTCGAACTCGGCTACGAAGTTCTCCTGACGCCCGGTCTCGCCGAGGAAATAGAGAGGGAGCGAGATGGCCAGGAACGCGGAGAAGGCGATGGCAGCCTTCTGCCCGCCTTCGAGGCGCTTGGTCTCCATCTCCTGGTCGGTGATGCCCGGCTTGAGGTTGGGAGCGACCTCCTCTCCCCCCCGGTTCCTGATGGCAGAGACAAAGAGGACGCCGAGCCAAACGATGCCGACCACGACGGCGAACACCGTTATGAGATTGGCGGTCATGCCTCGGGCTCAGCGGGGGCGGCTGCGATGCAGCTCGGGCCTTGGGGATATTTGGCCGACAACGTGGGCGCCCGCGGGGTCTGGATGATCGATCCGGTCTTGATGATGAAGTTGTTGCCAACCAACTCAACGACGAATCGATCGAGATTCCTCGGCGCAGGCCCACCGAAATACTCGCCAACGGCGTTGTACTTCGACCCATGACAGGGGCACTCGAACCCCTGGGAGGGCGAGCACCACGGAACCCGGCACCCGAGGTGGACACAACGCTGGAACAGGGCCATCAGGCCGCCGGCCTCGACGCTCTTGCCCTCGAACTGTGCCGAGAGGGTCTCCGGCGCCGGCACCAGGTAGGCACGGGCCTCGGGGACGAACAGGGGTAGCACCGCTCCGTCCGAGGTGAACACCTGGACTTCGAGGTCGGTGATCGGCCCGGCGTCGATGTCCGCCCCGAAGCCACCGCTGAGCTTGGGCCAGAAGAAGGCGAGATATGCGAGCCCGTTGAACGCAAGGAAGAAACCGAACAAGGCAGTGATGGACCGGTTGAAGAATTGGCGGCGGGTGACACCGCCTTCCTCAGAGGAGACCTCCACGACCCTTTGCGCGGACACGATGTGGACCGCGGTCTCTTCCGGCTCTTCGGCAACCTCCTCGACGATCTCGTCGACTTCTACCTCGGGCTCGGCCTCGAGAACTGCGGTTGCCGTCGGTGGCCCCACCACAACGCCCGCCATCGAGCGATCGGCGACCCGGGTCTCTTCGGAGACGCCGGCCGTGGGGTCCTTCGTCTCCTTGGCGTCGCCCTGCGACCTGCGAAAGGCGACGGTGAAGGCTCCAATAGCGCCGAAAATCGCGACAATGGCGACGCCGATCAGGGCGATGTTGGCCGCACTCATTCGAACTGCACCCAGTCCTTGAGATCGTCGAAGAAGACGCCGTCTTTCCAGGGGTAGGAGAAGTTGAAGCCCTGGCCCCGGAAAAGGACACCGATGATGGTCAGGGTGGCCGCCCCGGCGAGGAACACCGAGTAGAGGGCGATGGCGAACTTGCGGTCACTGGGCCTGGTCGACGGGTTCTTGTCGACGTAGGGCACCGCCATGAACCCGATCAGCCCGGTGATGGTGGGCACCGTCACACCGGCGATCTGTGGGTCGAAGTAGGAGAGCAGCTCCTGGAGCCCAAGGAAGTACCAGGGGGCCTTCGAGGGGTTGGGGGTGGCGTTGAAGTTGGCGGGATCGAGCAGCGGCGAGTGGATGATCACCGCCAGGATGACCAGGAACCCGGTGATCGCCAGCAAGGCCCCGAACTCCATGAGCATCAGGTGGGGCCAGGTGTTGACCTTGTCTGTGGGCTCCGCCTTGACGGTCTGGATCGCACGGGCCTTGACCACAGTGAGCAGACGCTGGGTGCGGACGCCTTCGGGGGTCCCGGTCGGCGGGACCGCGGGGCGGGGGCTGACCAGGGCAGCCACCTTGCCATTGCCCGCGCCGTTGCCACTCCCGTTCCCTTCCGCTGCCGGCGCCGGCTCCTCCACCATGGTTGCGACTGCGGCCGCAGGCTCCTCGATCTCGGTTTCGGCGGCGGCGACGTCCGGAGCGGCGGGAGCTGGTTCAGCCGGAGTCTCGGCCACCGGGTCCGGCTCGGGAGCCGGCGGCTCCGATGCATCCGCCGGCGCCTCGTGAGGGGCCTCGGCAGCGACCTCAGGCTCCGAGGTCACCTCGACCTCGGGTTCCTCGACCACGGCGGCGTCGGCCGGGGGCACCTCATCAACGGCAGGCTCCACTTCTGGCTCGGCGGCAACTCCCGCCTCAGCCTCGACCTCCGCCTGCGGCTCTTCCGGTGCCGGAGGCGGGGCCTCTCCCTTCATCTCGGCCAGGACCTGCTCGACGGGCAGGCCAAGTGCCTTGGCCTTGGCCTCGGCGGACCTTCGGAGCAGGCTTTCCGGGATCTCAGTCATTTCGCGTTCTCATAGCGGTCCCGAGATCCCACCGTCTTTGCGGACCCTCCAGAAATGAACGGCGAGAAAGAGGATGAGGATGAAGGGCAACGCCAGCACGTGGAGTACGTAGAAGCGGAGCAGGGTCGCCGCCGACACCTCGACGCCGGCTAACAAGGCGAACTTCACCTGCGCCCCCACCACAGGAACGAATCCGGCCATGTTGCTGCCAACCGTTACCGCCCAGAACGCCAGCTGGTCCCATGGCAGCAGATAGCCGGAGAAGGAGAGGAGGAGAGTGAGGAGAAGGAGGATCACTCCGACCACCCAGTTGAACTCCCGCGGCGGCTTGTAAGCCCCGTGATAGAAGACCCTGCTCATGTGGAGGAACACAGAGAGCACCATGAGGTGGGCACCCCATCGGTGCATGTTCCTGACCAACGACCCGAAGGCGACGCTGGTCGACAAGGCCTCGATGTCGGCGTAGGCGGTCTCGGCTGACGGCGTGTAATAGAACATCAGGAAGATGCCGGTGATGGTGAGCAGGATGAAGAGGAAGAAGCTGAGCCCACCAAGGCACAGCGTGTAGGAGAGCTTCACCCCGTGCCGCTTCACCTTCACCGGATGGAGGTGATAGAGCACGTTGTTCATCACCACGTAGGACCGGTTCCGGGGACTGTCGGAATAGCCCTTCTTGAAGGGAGAGCCGGGGCGCAGGATCGACTCGGCCAGTTGCGAGCCCCACAGCTTTTCGTTTGCCTCTTTGACTCGGTCGGTTATCCCGACCTTTCCGTTCCCGTCAGCCAAGACGCCTCCTACCAGCGCATTCCATAGGCATAGCCATTCTTGAAGTCACGTTGCCCGGTGTCGAAATCCCAGGGCCGGCGATCGAGCCCCAACTCAACGGCCTGAGCCGCCAGAGAGCCTTCGAACTTGCCGAGCGAGATGACATTGGTCGGGCAGCGGTCGACGCACAGGGCGCATCGGGTGCACTCGTCCTCGTCGACGATGAAGAAGCCCAGGTTCTGGGGGTCCTCCGCCGGATGGTCGACATTGACTCCCTCGGCAATCGCATCGAGTGACAGATAGTGGATGCATTTCCAGGGGCAAATGTCGACACAGCCCTCACAGATGATGCACTCCGCCTGATCGATGTGGAGGAACTGCTTGGGGCGAAGCTTGTCTGTGAAGTAGTCACCTTCGACCACCGCAAGCTGATAGTCGTCCCTGATCGGAGGCGTCTCGTCGACGACACCCTTAGGCATCAGGTCTCACCCCGGACCAACGGCCGCCCGTAGGGGGACTTCTTCTCGGGCTTGTCAGCCGAAGCCGGTCGGCCCTGCTTCATCTTCTGGAGTTGAAGGGCGAACACCACCCCGACGCCCAGCATGACGATGTGATAGCCCATCGATATCGAGTCCTTGAGCACGGCGTAGGAGATCTCCACGGTGTTGCCAAGGACGAGGATCGGGGGCACCACAAATGCGATACGTTGCGACGACCAATCGAGGTCGGTCTGCGCATAGTTGAGCCATTCGGAGGGGACCATCCCGAAGATGATCACCAGTTCCAGCCAGGTCACGAAGGCAGCGAAGACCGCCCGGGCCCAGGTCATCCGTTGATTGAGGATCCAGAGGAACACTCCTCCAACGATCATCATCTGCGAAGCGGCGAAGATCGTCAGGTAACCGAGGCCCTTCCACAGCGGTCCTCTCGGTATCCAGTTGAAATAGTTGACGACCACCGGGACGGTCTCGCCGTCTACCACCGTGGTCAGCGGAAGGCTCGAGAAATGGAGCCAGATGATGCCTGCGGCCAGGATCAGGGTGCCAATCAGCAACAGTCCCCAACCTGTCATCCGGCGGGTCCTGTCGCTCAGTTCTGCGAGACGGTACATCTGGTTTTTTTCAGGGCGCGGGTAGTGCCTGTCTGGCCGTTTCTACCATAACCGGGGTGCCGGTACAGAAACCGCACCGACCCGATCCGGGTGGCCGGGCGAGTGCGGTCCGAGCGAGTCGAGTCGTTATGCTCCCGGCGTCCTGTTCCTGAACGAGGAATCTGGTGGCGACCAGCCAAACTGCAGACATTCGAGCCCTCCTCGGGGGCGGAGCCGACGAGGACCGCGTCGCAGCAACCCACCTGCTGGTCGGAGCCGGGTTCCTGGTGCTGGGCGGTCTGCTCGAAGTTCTGACCATCTTTGCTCTCCGCTTTGGGAGCCTGTCGCCGGTCAGCTACGGCCGTCTCGAGCCCATGGCCAACCTCACCCTCATGATCGGGTTCTTGGTGATCTCCCTGGTCGGCGGGATCTATTACATCATGCCAAGGCTGACCGGAGCCCGGCTTTGGAGCCCGGCGCTGGCCAGGCTCGCGCTGGCCGGGCTGACCGCCCTTGTGGTCGCCGGCCTCTTGGTCATCGCATTCGGGCTTGGTGACGGGAGTCAGCCGTTCGGACTGCCCTGGTGGCTGGACGTGCCCTTGACCGCCGCTCTGTTCGCTCCGGTGCTCAACGTTTTGGGCACGATCCGCCGACGTCGGGAGACACGTTCCTATGTGACGATCTGGTTCGTGATCGCTGGGACGGCGTGGCTGCCTCTCCTCTACCTCGCCCACACCCTCGCCACCCTGCCCTTCATCGGCTCCCTGGGCCGGCAGTACGGCGAGCTCTTCTTCGGTGCCGGATTCGTCACCATGTGGGTGCTGGTGGTGGGTTCGGGCCTCTTCTATTACACCCTGGTCAGGGAGATGAACATTCCGCTCGCTTCGCGGCAACTGGCGTTCGTCGGGCTCTGGTCGCTTGGATTCGCATCGGTGTGGTGGGGTGTCACCCAATTGGTGTTCGGTCCGGGACCGGGGTGGGTCGACGCAGTAGCTGCCGCCCTTGGGCTCGCATTCCCCATCGGCGCCCTGGCCAACGCGGCCAACGTCTCGACGACGCTCCAGGGCCACTGGGAGAGACTTCCCGAGCACCCCGGGGTGACCGCCGGGGTCGTCGGGTCGTTCATGGCTGTGGTGGTGTCGGCGATGGCGGCCCTCGCATCCTTCCGCGCCGTCGGATCGGTCACCGCCCTCACCGGGTTCTGGGAGGCGATCGAATACGCCGCCATCCTCGGAATCGGGCCGCTGCTCGTCGCCGGGGTCGGCTTCGACGCCTTGCCCCGGATCGTGGGCCGGGCGCTGCCCACGACCAATCGGGCAAGGTCCTTCGTCAGGCTCACCGTGATCGGGGTCGGCGGCGTGCTGATGACGATGGGAGCCGCCGGGATCATCAGCGGGTATTCGTGGGTCGCGGGATCCAACAGCGCTGCCTATGTCGACGTCGGTGATGGCTGGGCCGCAGGAGCCGGTGTCGTCGAGCCGCTGATGCTCGTCGCGTTCGTCTTCGCGATCGTCGCCTTCCTCGGCCAGCTCGCCTTCGCCGCCACCGTGTTTGGCACTATCACCGTCGGACACCCGGTTCCCCAGGAGGTCCTGGTCTACGGCCCGGAGGGTGTCGAGGGAGCTTGGGTGGTCTCCAAGGGACAGACTCGTGAGTGACCTCAGCGCTGCTGCGGCAGCGGCTCTCGGCATCCCGGAGGCGATCGTCACCAGATCCGCAGCGGCTCGGGCTGCCGAGACCGGCATGACCGTCGACGAGGTCCTCAGCGCTTGGGCTGGAGGCGGGTCAGTAGGGGTGCCGGCGGCACCTGCTCCTGTGCCAACCGAGGAGGCCCGCCCTGAGCCCGAACCGGCCGCGGTCTCCGCTCCGATCACGACGGCTCCGGAAGTCGTCATCGAGATCCCGGCGACTGCACCAGCGAAAGCGCCCGCAGCGGCCCAGGGCCAGCCACCGGTGTTGATATCGGACCCCGACCACCCGATGTCGGTGTTCGTGGCCGCGGTCGGCCTTTTTGTCGCCGTGCTGCTGGTCGGGCTCGTCGGGCCGTCGATCCCGACCGAGAATCCGGGCGCCCGCAGCAGCGACCTCCCCTACAGCGAAGCCGGGATTCGGGGAGGCGAGCTCTATCTCAGCCTGGGGTGCGCGTCGTGTCACACTCAGATGGTTCGACCGATCGTGGCCGATGTCGGTCTGGGGGCGGTCTCCCTCAACGACTCCAACCAGGTCTTGGGAGCTCGCCGGTTCGGCCCCGACCTCTCCGACATCGGCTCTCGGATGTCCGGCGCCCAGATCGAGGCCACCATCCTCGGCGACGCCGGCCACCCCGGGACCAGCCTTTCGGGAGAAGACCTCGACGACCTGGTGACCTACCTCCTGGAGTCGGTGACCACCATCCCGGACGGGGTCGAGGAAGCACCTGCAGAGGAAGCCCCTGAGGAAGGCGCCGAGGCCGCCCCCGAGGGAGAGTCATGAGCGAGCTGAGCGCCGCCGCCGCAGCCGCTCTGGGCGTCCCCGAGGCAATTGTCATGCGCTCCGCCGCGGCGCGGGCGGCCGAGACCGGGATGACCGTCGACGAAGTGCTCGGCGCTTGGGCCGGGGGTGGGACGGTGGCCGGGCCTGCACCCGCGCCGGAAGCGGAACCAGCAGAAGCGCAGGAGGCGGCAACCCCCTCCGTCGGACGAAACGCCGGCCGGTCCCGAAACGGAGCAGGAGGACAGCCCCCCGGCTGTAGCAGAGCCAGCGGCCTCGACAGCCCCTGCCGTCACCACACGCGCCCCCGTGCCCGCAGAGGTGACGCCTGCGCAGGCCGCCGCCCTCGGCGAGGTGGTGACCGTGCCCACGGCCGGGATCCGGGAGCGGACCAACTTCGTGCTCCCACGATGGCTGGCATGGGTGATGCTGGTCATCCCCCTGTTCGCCCTGTTCGCCCTGGGTGGCGCCGCCACCGGAACCTGCGGCGAAGCCAACGAGCTCCAAACCGACGTGATCAGCGGCGAGATCGTCAATTGCGATGGCTCCGAGTTCACCGGCTCGGGAATCGGTGGGGGCAGCACCGACTTCGTTGCCCTTGGTGAGAGCATCTACAACGGTGACGGGGCGACTTGCGTCGGCTGCCACGGGGCAGCGGGTGGGGGTGGTGCCGGTCCCGCACTAACCGGAGTTCTGACCACCTTCTCGGTGTGCGCAGATCACCTGGAATGGGTGCGGCTGGGGAGCACCGGATTCCAGGAGGCGGGCAACGACACCTACGGCGACACCGACAAGCCGATCAACGGGGGGATGCCGGCCACATGCCTCGTTGAGCGAGGAGCAACTGGCATCGGTGGTGAGCTTCGAGCGGGTCAGGTTCGGCGGCGCCGACGAGGCCGAAGTACTCGCCGACTGCGGGCTGGTCGCTGCCGAGGGCGAAGGGGAAGGTGGGACCACCGTTCCCGGCGAGGGTGGCCCCGGGACCACGGTGCCGGCGGAAGGAACCGCGACCACCGCGACCACCGCGGCGGGCTAGCCGCCGAGTTTTCGAAGACTCCGAGCCAGGGCCCGGGCATCGATCTCGCCTTCGGCGATGACCTGACCGTCGGGCCCGATCACCACCGGAACTCGCAACCCGTAGTCCCGGACCAGGGCGTCGTCGGTGTCGATATCCACCTCCTCCACCGTCCAGCCGTGCCTGGCGACGGCGGCGAGGACGATGGGCCGGGCGTCATCGCAGAGATGGCATCCCACACGGGTGAGAAATTCCACCACCGAAAGACTCAAGACATCACTCTCCGTGGTCGATAAGGTGGTGCATGCAGGAAGGAGGGTGACCCGTTCCCCTCATGCCATGGGCACGTTCGTCCAAGGTGTGAACGGATAGCCTCCCAGCCCGCCCCACGGTAACGGAGCTCTCCTTCATGTAGCCGAGGCCCCCACGTCGCCGTGGGGGCCTCGGCATTTTCTGTACATTCACGAACTCTGTGCGTCCAGTGACCGCCATCGTCATCGTGATCCTGTTGGTCCTGGTCACTGTCGCCGGGCCTCATTCAGCTGTGGGCGATCCTCTTCCCGCCAGCGTGACTGCCACCCCATTGGCCAGGTGGAATTGGTCATCGGCCCGGCCCTCTCGCACCGCGATCGCCACCAGTCCGGCCGAATCGACGTGGAGCAACGCCTCTCCGGGGCCGACGTCGGCATAGGCCACGACCCAGGGCACGTTGTGGAGGGTGGCTCCGACCTTGAGCGTCACCACGTCACCGGGCACCAGTCCCAGCGACGCCATCTCGTCGGGCCCGATGTTGGTCTGCACATTCCCGAAGTGATCCACCCACCAGGCCTCTCCGGACACCGTGGAGCCCTCGACCTTGGGGAGAGGCAACAGCAGCGGGCGCACCTCGCCTGAGCCGAGGATCGGGCCCAGGTCCTCGATGGCTGCCTCCCCGCTGGCGAGCAGGGCGGCCGCGGGAGCAAAGACATCCCTGCCGTGGAAGGTCTCCCCCGGTGAGGGAATCATCGCCTCGGGGTTCTCGATGGAGACGACGATCGCGGCACCTCCCACCATGGCCACCGCCGGTGAGAGAACCCCGTTGTCGGGGCCGACGAAGTAGCCCCAATCGGTGGAGACTGCAAGGGCCTTCCGGGACGATCCGACCTCGGGGTCGACGACGACCAGGGCAACTCCCTCCGGCAGGTACTGGATGGCCCGGGTCATGTGGAGCGCCGCGCTGCGCACGTCACCGCGTGGAGTGTTGTGGGTCACGTCGATCACCCGGGAGTCGGGCGCCAGCTTCGCCAGGACGCCGTGGACCACTCCGACGAACTCGTCGTCATGGCCAAAGTCGGAGAGAAAGCTGATCGGGAGGGACATGACGCTGACGCTAGACCGAGATGCCGCCAGGGGGAGATCAGGGGCAGGCCACGGTATGAGACGTATATTGCGGCATGGCTGAGCCGAGCATCGAGACCCTTGCCCGCGAAGTCTCCAGGGCCAAGGTCGCAATGCTCATGGGTGGCGTCGACACCGGCAAGACCACCCTCGCCCTCCAGGCAACCCGCCTCGCCATCGCCGCCGGGAGAACGGTCGCCATAGTCGACGCCGACGTTGGCAACTCCACGGTTGGGCCCCCGGCCTGCGTCGGGCTCAAGTTCATCCGGACTACCGAGGACCTCGAGGCCGTGGCGACCCCCGATGCCCTCCATTTCGTAGGGACCATCACACCGGCGCGCCTCGTCCTTCAGCAGGTGGTGGCCACTGCGGCGATGGTCGACGCCGCAAAGGCACTCGCCGACCTGGTGATCCTCGACACAACCGCCGTGGTCTCGGGGGTGGCCGGGGAGACCCTCAAGTACCACAAGGCCGAGTTGTGCCGTCCGGACAAGGTCGTGGCCCTGCAGCGGGGCGGCGAAATGGAGCCTGTTGTAGGGATGCTCCGCCGCTTCCTCGGCCTCGACGTCACCGTTGCCCCCAGCGACCCCAACCTGAACCCGGTGTCACCCGACGAGCGGGCCCGCCGTCGGACCGCCCTCTTCGCTCAGGCCCTGGCGCCCCCATTGGAACGGTGGAAGGTGCGGCCCACGGTGTTCGCACCGACCCTTCCGGTTGAACTCAATCTGGGCCGTCTCCACCACGTCCTGGTCGGGGTCCAAGACGAGGGCGGGGGCTGCCTCGGACTCGGGATCCTGATCCACGAGGACGACTCGTTGCGAGTCATGACCAACGTGGGTGAGGGGATGAAGGGACTGCGGCTTGGGTCGATGCGGCTCGATCCCGACACCCTGGCCTCGAATGTCATCAGCCTCCGCGAGGTGATGTTCGGCATCTGAGGGGGCGGCGCCGTCGCTCAAGGGTGCCGGCCAAATCTCCGATAACCCCCAGATGGGGACAAGGCGATGGCTATTGCTCCTGCTGGTCGTCTCGGTGACGATCGGCGTCAGCCTGACCGCAGGAGCCGACGGGGCGTCCGAGGGTGAGTTCCTCTCCAGGATCAACTCCTCGCGTGCCAACGCCGGGCTCGCCCCTCTTCAGTCTTCGGGAAGCCTCGCCTCCTACGCCGACAGCCACACCGCGCGAGATGATGGACGCCGGTGAGATCTTCCACTCCTCCAGCTCTCAACTCGGTGCTGCCGGCGGCAGCGGCTGGGACAAGATGGGTGAAAACGTCGGGCAAGGGTCAGACCCCGAGCAGCCTCCACGACGCCTTCATGGCTTCATCCGGCCACAAGAAGAACATCCTCGGCGATTACAACTACGTCGGGATCGGCACAGGGAGCAAAGACGGCTATCTCTATGTGACCGTGGTTTTCATGAAGAAGGGGAGCACAGCACCGGCGACTACGACTACCACCGCCGCACCCGACGAGACACCCGATACCAAGGCGACGACGGCGACCACCGCTCCTAAGCCCGACAAGGCAGCCGCCGCTGCCACCTCGACCACGACCACCACGATTCCGCCGACGACCACCACCACTCTGATCGTGGGGCCGGACAAGGCAGTCACTCCGGGGATGTCGTGCGTCACCGCCGACCGCTTCGGCCATCTCTGTCACGACTGAACGGCGACCACCCGCCTCAGGCCGACGCGCCCGAATAGTGCTTGATGGCGAATCGCCAGAACAGCCTGGTCACCAGCAGCAGGAACAAGCCGAATCCGAGGGCGATCCCGACCTGGATCGCAGTCAGGCGATCGGTGAGGGCCTCGGAAGGGACGGTCACCGCAAATGCGATCGGCACCAGGAATGTGAGCATGACCCGGAGCCACCCCGGGTAGATGCCGACTGGGTACTGCCCGGCTCGATAAAGCCCGGTGAACAGCTCCTGCATCATCTCCATCCGGACGAACCAGAACGCCCCGGTCGTGAGCAGGAGCCAGAAGCAGTAGATCATCAGCCCGCCGATGGCGAGCAGGGCGATGAAGGCGACGACCTCGGTCCAGAGCAGGTTTCCCTCCAGCTGCCCGATCCCCCAGACGAGCACCACCCCGCCAACCACCACGTCGGTCAGCCGCCAGAGCCGGAACTCACGCACGCTGGTGAGCAGTTGGGAGTCGGCGGGCTTGGTGAGGACGTAGTCGAAGGTCCCCATCTGGATATCCGCCATGAGCCGACCCATGTTGGGCTCGATGGCGAAGCCGATGATCCCGCCCATGATGGTGAACACCCCCATCACCACCAACAGTTGGGGCTTGGTCCAACCGGAGAGATCGGTGGTGGTGTCGAAAATCAGTGTGAGCACGACGAGACCGGTGCCGATCGCCACCAGCGACTGGAGCAGCTGGATCACGAAATTGGCCCTGTATTGGAGCTCGTTCATGACCCCGATCCGCAGGAACTGCCAAGCCAGCCTCATCCGGCCACCGCCGTGTAGAGCCGCACCGCTCGGCGCCAGATCGAGCCAGGTGACCACCGCCCCGAAGATGATCCAGCCGGCCTGCGCGGCGAGCCCGACGACCAGCTCCCGATCCGTGATCGGTCCGACCAAGCGAGGTGATCGGAAACCCGAAAGTCCACTGGAAGGGTAGGAAGTTGGCCAGGGTCTGCGCCCACTCCGGCATGAGAGTGATCGGGACCAGGCGCCCGAGAGCAGCAGCTCGACCGCGAAGAAGGCCTCGAAGAGGGCGCTGACCCGGGTAGTCCAGAACGTCACCATCCCGAGGATCCACAGCAGGAAGGTGCGGATCAGGTAGGCACCCCAGATGGCCACTGCGAAAGTCGCGATCTGGGTGGGTCGGGGGTCGAGCTCGGGGTCGAAGAGCCAGACCAGCGCCACCGCGATCGGGATCCACATGATGATCACCACTACTTTCCACCCGGCGAAAAACCCGATGTCGTAGTGAATGGGATGGAGCGGGCGCGCCAGCTGTGCCGACAGAGTCCCCTCCCGGATTCGCTCTTCCCATCCGAACGGGGTGAACACGATGTTCATGTTCCGGACCAGAGTCCAGACGATGTAGTAGGCGGCGAATCGCTCCGGCGTGTACCCGCCGAGCGTCCCTCCCTGTTCCTCGGCGATGGTGGACCACACCACCAAGTAGATGACGGGCTCGACGACCATCCCGATCATGTAGAAGTAGTTGGCGGCCCGATACTGGAACTGCTCCATGATCGCCACCCGGAACATCGTGGAGTACAGCCGGATGTAGGACCGGAGCCATCCTTCTGGAGCCGCCGGCTCCACCGCCACCGTGCTCACCGGTCGGGCCCGACCTCTGTCGAAATGGAGTCAGGGCCACTGGCGAAGGCCATCTCGATGACATCCTCGATTGGAGGGTCCTCGACGGTCAGGTCGTTCACGTCGAAGTCGGCGAGGATCCGGCCGGTGACCCGAGCCGCCTCGCCCCGCTCCACCAGAATCGTTGCCCGGGTCGGCGTCGCCTCGATCAGCTCCCCGTAACCGGTGAGGTCCCCTGGCTGATCCAGGGTGACCACCAGCTTCTTCGTCGCCGAGAAGCGCTGGCTCAACTCG
Organism: uncultured Acidobacteriota bacterium; assembly: GCA_963789135.1. Taxonomy (GTDB): domain Bacteria; phylum Actinomycetota; class Acidimicrobiia; order Spongiisociales; family ZC4RG35; genus JALYNX01. Next base: position 326,242 of record CAWBJJ010000002.1, on the reverse strand, counting down.
GTCAGCTCGCCGTCGAACAGGATCTGCCCGTGATGGATCACGATCACCCGCTTGCACAGCGCCTCGACATCCGCCATGTAGTGGCTGGTGAGCATCACCAGGGCGTTGTGCCGCTGGTTGTAATCGGCGAGGAAGAGCCGGATGCGGCGTTGCATGGTCACGTCGAGGCCGAGCGTGGGCTCGTCGAGGAAGAGGACAGCCGGCCGGTGGAGGAGGGAGTTGGCGATCTCGACCTTCATCCGCTCTCCGAGGCTCAGGTTGCGCACTGGCTTGTTCACCAGGTCCCCGAGATCGAGCAGGTCGATCAGCTCGTCCCGCTGCTCGACGTAGGGAGCGGCAGGAAGCCGGTACACCGCGCGGGTGAGCTCGAAGCTGTCGAGCGCGGGCAGGTCCCACTGCAGCTGGTTCCGGTTGCCCATGACCAGGGTGATCTGCCGCAGGTACTCGGGCTGTCGACGGAACGGCTCGAAGCTCGAGCACGCGAACCTCCCCATCGGTCGGATGGAGCAGCCCGGAGAGCATCTTCAAGGTGGTGGTTTTCCCGGCGCCGTTTGGGCCGAGAAAGCCGACGATCTCACCGGCAGAGATGTCGAAGGAGACGCCCCCGACCGCGGAGACCTGACGCGTACGTCGCCGGACCAGACTCTTCATCGAGGCTTTCAGCCCCTGCTCTCGCTCTGGGACCTGGAAGGTCTTCGCGAGACCCCGCACCTGACTGCCATCTCCGACACCGGGCCCGACTGTAAACGTGAGACGCTATCTCTCCGTCGGGATTTCTGGCCGGCCGTCAGAGCGCTCGAGTGGGGCTGAGGCACGACAAACGCCCGAGTGACCTCTCGGAGCCTCCTCCGCACTTCCCCGAACGGACGCTTCTCCGAACGGCCTCTCGGGCGTTCGCAGCGCTGAATCTACGTTCCGGCCCGGCTCGATCAATTACCTCGAAAGCCACGTCAACGATCGTCGTCAATCGTGAAACATCGTCGTGAGGGAGTCGGGACCGGTCCCGACGTCAGTTACCAACAGGATTCGGGGATATCCACAAGCCTTGTCAACAAAGCTGTGTTCACAAGTTTCTAACTGGATTTTTCGCGTCCTCGGCAAGTGCGGCCAGCAGGGGCCGGAACGAGACCTCGATCATCTCGTAGATCTCCCCGAGCGCCAGTTCCAACTCGCCGGGGGTCACCTGAGCTTCCGGAAGCCGACCGCGGAGCACCAGGTCCCCTTCGCGATCGACGGCGAAGTGCGCCCGCCACGCCCTCTGGTTCCGGGTCAACGCCTGCTCCGTAACCCGTCCCGACCCGGGCGGGACCGGGATCACGAACGCCTCGTACTCCAGGCTCCGCTCCCCGATGGTGAACCAGACGGTGGTCGCGTCGCGGGTCTGCTGGCGCATCCTCACCGCCCACTTCTCCTCCATCTCCTCGGCGTACTCGACACTCGATTCCTCGTCGGCAAGCCAGGCCTCGATCTGGCCAACGAGAGTCGCCCTGATCGCTTCGGCGCCCCGCCGGTTCACGCCCATCGCATCTCGAGTCTCGTCTCCAGCTCCCCGACCGTCTTGCCCCCTCCGTGGACGGCAGGGTGGAGCAGACCTTCGAGTCGTGTTGCCGAATGCCCAGTGGCGACACCGATCTCCACCAGCGTCGCGGCCATCGCTTGATCGGCGACCGCTTGATTGCCGTCCCAGGACTTGGCGGCGACCCCGAGGCGTCCCTCGACCGCTACCCCGACGCAGCCCTCCGCGCCGCGTTTTGCCGCCGAGTTCGTCGACCTGGCCAAGATGGCATCACCGTTCCCGTACCCGGAGACCAGTGCCGGATATCTGTGCATCGCTACGAAAACCTGGCGCAGCTCGGCAAGGCTCGACAGGTGCGCGTATAGAAGTGCCATGGCCCTCGTCGTGGTCCGTTGCACCGGCGCCCCGCATCCATCGACACCGACCGGGGTGGCGTCGAATCCTCCGAAGTCGCTCACGAACTCCACGATCAGTTTCTGCAATGGGTGCCCAGGTGACAGGTAGTCATCAGTCGACCATCCGCTCGACTGGCACGCTCGAAGCCAGGCAGCATGCTTGCCGGAGCAGGTGTGCCAGAGCGCACGCGGGGTGCGGTGTCCGTCACCGGCCACGCGGCGCGTCGCTTCGGCATCGAGCGGCCAGGACGGGGGGCATTGCAGGCTCGTCGGGGCTCAGGCCCATGGTCTCCAGCATCGCGCTCGACAAGGGCGACCTGTACGGGGTGCCCGTCGTGGGATGCGGTTGCCATCGCCAGCTCCGCTGGGCGAAGGAGTGCTCCCGCATGTTGTGCCACCGAGGCCGCAAACGGCTTCGCCGCCGATCTCAGGAAATAGGGGCGGTCGATATCGCCGGACCACGCAACCAGGTCACCGTCAGCGGACACCACCGCCACCGCTCCCTCATGTGTGGTCTCGACCAGACCCGAGCGGGTCTTTGCCGCGAGCAACGGTCAGCCAGTGACCTGCGCCTGGCCTTGCTGGCTCCGGTAACGAGCAACGATCTCGTTCTGCAGGGCATCGATCACGACGTGCAGCTGCTTCCGCTGGGCGGAGAGCTCCCCCTCGACCTCGCCGAGCCGCTCCAATGCCTCGTTGACCTCCGCATCGGTCAGCTCCGGGAGCTGGGTCAGTATCCCGTCGTCCATGATCCGGTCGATGAGGCGGCGCCCTGTGGTAGCCGGCAATGGGGGCATGGTCTCGATGTGACGGAGGTTGGGCTCGCCGCCGAGCACCATTCCCGACGCCAGGATCTCTGGAAGTGCGTCGAGCAGCGATCGCTCCTCTTCTCCCGAGCGGCGGCGCAGCTCGAAGTTCAACAGGTCCATGCGGCCGTGGAGGAGCCGCCGGTAATAGGAGATCTGGCTCTCTACGTCCTCCGCCGTGTCCCGACGCGATCGCAGCTCGTCGAGGTCTATCTGACCCAGGTCGGCCAGGTATTCGGGCTCGAGAACCGTGTCGATCCGGCGCTGTCCAGTCACGGATGGAGAGGTTACCTGCAGGCAGCGGCAACGGTCGGGTATGGGTTGACCGCAGCGCCACCCCCGGGATGGATCTCGAAATGAAGGTGAGGCGCGCCTCCGGCTGCGTTGCCACTGGCCCCGTTGTACCCGATGGTCTGACCCTGGCTCACCTGTTGGCCCGATGAGACGTTGTATTCGGAAAGGTGGGCGTAATAGAAGGAGTTGCCGTTGCTACCCCTCAGCCAGATCGAATTGCCTCCCAACGAGCTGTGGGAGGCCCGGACCGTCCCCGAGGTCACCGCGTAGATCGGCTCGCCGTAGGCCGCCATCATGTCGACACCCTTGTGCCGGCGGCCGCCGGATCGAGGAAAGCCCCACGAGTCGATGAACGAGGTCCGGCCCGGGGGCAAGGGGCAGATGAAGGAGCCGACCTGGACCGAGCCGCTGGCCCGGGCCTTGGCCGCTGCCGCTGCCGCTCGCCGCTCCGCGTCGTATTTGGAGGTGAGGGTCTTGCAGCGCTCGGTGAGCTTGGAGTATGCGGCCTGTTCGGCCTCCATGGCTTCCTCCTGGCGGTCCATGGCGTCGAGCTTGTTCGACTCCACCACCTTGAGCTCGCTCCTTGTGGAGGACAGATCTTCCTGGAACCGATTGAGCTCGCTCCGGGTGGCAACCAACTCATCGATCGATGCCTGCCCGCCACTGACCGCCTCGGTCAAGAACTCAGAAGTGGTCATGAACTGATCGACCGTTGATGCCGAGAAGATGATTCCTGGGCTGGAGAGGCCGCCGCGCATGTACATCTGCACCGCTTGCTCTTCGATCTGCTCCTGGATGATTGCCAGCTCATCGGCGTGGACATCCACCGACCCCGCGACGCTGTCCTGCTTGCGCTCGACCCTCTCTACCTCGTTGAGGACGCCCTCGTATTCGATGGCCGCCTCTTCGAACTCGACCTGTGCAGCCCGATAGGCGTCCAGTTGCTCGCGCGAGTCGGCACAGGCCTCATCGACCTGTGCTTGGGTGATCGCCAGCGTGGTCAGGGGGAGAGACGAGGCCACCAGGGCGATCACTGTGACGAGAAGAACGACGCGACCCGGCGTCCTCGCGGCAGCCATGAGCCGCAAGGCTAACCAGACTCCGTGGCTTGCTCTAGTCCATCAGGCAGGTCAGAGAATGATGGAAAGCAAAGGAAAGTAGATGGCGGCGGCCAGCGCCACGCCATCCAGAGAGCTCAAAACCCCTGGCGGATGCTCGGTCAAGGCGATCTGGCCGGTTCGCAGCATCGAGGAGAAGCCTCGACCGGCAACTAGGGCAATGGCGATCCCCAGACCCACCAGCAGGTAGCCGACGACGTCGAGGTCCCAGAGCCAGGCCGCCCCGACCGCGCCGAGTATCGCCCCCAAGGCGGTGGCAGAGAACGGGTCGACGAGAGGGAGTGAGGGGACACGTGTCGCGACTGCACCCAAGACGAGGCCGGCGATGACCGAGACCAGGAACACATCGACGGACTTGGGATCGGGGCTGTGCGCCGACCGAGCCAGGATCAGCGAAGCAGTGCCCAATCCTGCGAACAGCGAGACAAGGACCATCGGGCTGAACGCGTCGACCTTGCGATACACCGGGAAGGCGGCCGCCCAGCCCAGGCCTGCAACCACCGCCACCACCAGGGCGAGGGCGTATCCGGTGCCTCCCAAGGCATGAGCTGCCATCGCAGCGACCGCAGCTGTCACAGTCACCGGCAACGGGGAGAAGAGGCGGCCCCGCGCTGCGAACACCGAGTTCAGGTCGATGGCCCACATGGCAACGATGGCCACAAGGGCACCTGCCCAGATCGCCTGGTCCTGAGTGTTGGCGGCGACGGCCAGCAAGAGCACCGCGACCGGGAGCAGGGACAGCAAGTCGAGAGTGGTCGGTGCAGTCATCGACCGATCACCACCCGAGACCGGGGGGAGGATCACTACTTCGTCTTCCGCACCCACCGGATCCTCCATCGATGCGCTCTCACCGTTCACCCAGACCCGCGAGACATCGACGGTCCGGCGAAAGTCGGCACCGTACCGGTCGGAGGCCTCCTCGAGGATCCCTCCCACGGTTTCTGAGCCGACCTCGACGCGGGAGGCGCCCGCGATCTCCCTCAGGTTGGCGAAGAGACGAAGCCGGGCCATGCGACAAGGGTAAAGGGTCAGCAAGCGGCTAGGCGGGCAAGCAGGTCGCGGCCTACTCTCGGTCCATGGAAGAACGGGTGCTCGTGGCGGTCGAGGTCCCGTTACTCGGCGATGAGCGTCACAAGAACTGGGCCAAGATCGTCGAGTCGGTGGACTCATCGAAGTCTTCGGGGTGGGCCTTCGACGGACCGTTCGTGGCAACCGGGGGTATCCAGGATGTCCCGGCTGGATCGGCCCTGCTCGTATACGGGGAGCGAGGGTCACGGGGCAACCCCCAGATCCTGGCCAAGCTCTTCACCGTCAACGCCGACGCGACAATCTCTCTCGAGGCCGAGGTGAAGGGCCCGGCGTGGGCACGCACTATTCGCGACCACGTCGAGCGTGTGCTGGGGACCGAGCCGAGCCCCATCGACCTCTCCTACCTCGGGGACGAGTTGCTGGCCAACGAGTTGAGGGGGCGGGGCTGGACGGTGGAGCGGGCATGAGGGCGATCTTCGTCCGCAGGCATGGCGGGCCGGAAGTCCTCAGCTTCGAGGAGAGCGCCGACCCCGAGCCAGGTCCCGACGAACTCCTCATCTCGGTGGAAGCTGCCGGGGTCAACTTCATCGACATCTACCACCGAAGGGGCTTCTACGAGGTCGCGCTGCCAATGATCCCGGGAATGGAAGGTGCGGGCACGGTCCTAGCCGTCGGGCCCGGCGTGACTGAGTTCTCCGCGGGTGACCGGGTGGGCTGGGCGGAAATGCTCGGCTCCTATGCCAACCGACAGGTGATCCCCGCCAGTCGTGCAGTTCTCCTGCCCGAATCCATAGACAGCACCACCGCCGCAGCGGTCCTGCTCCAGGGGCTCACCGCACATTTCCTGGCCAACGACACCTTCCCCCTGTCCTCCGGCGACCGGTGCCTGATCCACGCCGGAGCGGGTGGGGTGGGGCTGTTGCTCACCCAAATCGCAAAGGCCAAGGGCGCCGAGATCTTCACAACTGTCGGCAGCGCGGAGAAAGCCGAACTGAGCCGGGCAGCCGGATCGGACCACGTCATCGTTCACGACGCGGCCGACTTCAAGGAGGCCGTCGAGGCGATCGCCGGGCCGAATGCGATCGATGTGGTCTATGACGGGGTGGGGGCAGCCACCTTCAGCCGCGGCCTCGACCTGCTCCGACCCCGAGGCACGATGGTGGCCTTCGGCAATGCCTCCGGCCCGCCTCCCGACATCTCGCCGTTGATCCTGGCGGCCAAGGGCTCGATCTACCTGACCCGGCCCACGATGCGCCACTACCTGGCGACCAGAGCAGAGCTCCTCCGGCGCGCCACGGACCTCTTCTCCCTCATCGAACAAGGGGGTCTCGAGGTTCGGATCGGCGCCGAGTTCGGATTGAGTCAGGCCGGGGACGCGCAGCGGGCACTTGAGGGGCGCTCGACCACTGGGAAGATCATCCTCGACCCTGGTGCCTGATCAGGAGCTGACCGCCCGGATCGCGTCGGCCACTTTGTCCGGCTGTTCCAGATGTGCCTTCCACACCGGTACCACTTCGACCTCCATCTCGGGCAGCGCGTCGAGGACCCGATCGACCGACTCCCTGGGGACCGAGCCCTCCTGACTCCAAACGAACCGAGTAGGTGCGGTGATTTCGTTGAGCTTGGAGGGGACCAGGGAAGCCGGAGGTGTGCGTCGAAAAGCCCTGATCGAGTCGGAGGTGTCGACGATCGTCTCGGCGATGTCCCTTCCCTCGACCTGGCTGAGGGTGGGGCACCAACCTCCGTCCTCGCAGTATGGGGCCCATCGCCCCGCGGCGAACGGTCCGGCAGTCTCGAATGCGAATACGGCAGGCCTGCCGTAGAACGGCAGCCGCTCGATGAACTCGACCCAACTGCGCTCCATCCAATAGTCGACGTCCACCATCACCAGGCCGGTCACCAGGTCGGCATTGGTCACTGCTATCTCCGCCGCCACCTCTCCGCCCAGACCCACTCCCGCGAATGTGACCGGGTGACCGAAATCGGTTTGGACCATTTCGGCCACCATCTCCGCCATCGTGGCGACGGTGTGGCTGCTGCCCTCCTGCGGAACCCGGTCGCTGAGACCGAACCCGGGAAGGTCGACCCGCACCGTCGTCACCTCGTCGCCGAGCGACGAGACCACTCCGTCCCAGAGCACACCGCCGGCCACGTCGAAGTCGTGTAGGAGGACGACCACGTTCTCGCCGTTGCCGGCCCGGTCGACGCTGAGCCCGACGCCCGATGCGGTCATGAACACGTCGCGGTCCAGCTCGTCAGTGGTGGTGGTCTCGGTGAGATCGATCCGCTGATTGGTGACGACCGCCCAAATCGCCGATCCGGCGACAACGACCAGAAGTACAAGACCGATGAAACGACCCGCCACCCGGCTCGCGCTATCTCCCTTGGGCGGCGGCCTCAGCGAAGTCAATGCGGTCCTCTCATGCGCACATATTGGTCGCCTGACCTTCTCTACCAGGGAATGACGGGGGTGCCGCAACCGGTTGTGAGAGACCACCGAGCATCCTCTTCACGATGAGCCAGCAGCTACCAGCTTCCCGAACCCGCCAAATGCCGAGACGAGTGACCCAGCTCCTGTTCGGGCTGATCCTCTTCGGGCTCGGCATCGGGCTCATGCTGGAGTCGGGACTGGGGGTTCCACCCTGGGACGTCCTCCATCAAGGGCTCGCGGTCCGGTTCGGGCTCACGGTCGGGATCTGGTCGATCATCGTGTCCGGGCTGGTGCTGCTGGCCTGGATCCCGCTCGGAGAGCGGGTGGGCTGGGGCACGGTGGCGAACGTGATCATCATCGGGGTGATGATCGACGCCGCCACGGCGGTGATGCCAACTGCAGGATCCACCGCGGTGGCCTGGGTGATGCTTCTGGCAGGGGTCGGCGTGATCGGCGTCGCGTCCGGGCTCTACATCGGCGCCAGCTTCGGCCCTGGGCCTCGTGACGGGCTGATGACCGGGCTCGCCAAACGTGGCTATTCGATCCGTCTCACCCGGACCATCATCGAAGTCGTGGTCCTCGCTGTCGGCTGGGCGCTGGGCGGCACCTTCGGACTGGGCACGGTGTTGTTCGCCCTGCTCATCGGACCGCTGGTCCATTTCTTCCTTCCATTGCTGACAGTCGATCCGGGAATCGACATCGAGGAAGCAGGGGAGCACGTCCCGAACTGAGCGCTCGTCACATGGTGGCCAGGGCGGCGTTGGAGAGGGCGTTGCCATAGCTGGGCCGGATTGCAACCTTACGCTCCACCGCCTGGACTACTGCTGACGCGAAGTCCTCCTTGTAGAGGTCGGTTGCGCTACCCAACCCGCCCGGGCTGAAGACATTGGCCTCCATGAGCTTGTCGCCGACGAGGTCGAGCCCTACGAGGAACATCCCATCGTGGATCAGCTTCGGCCGAGCGATGTCGACCACGTTCATCATGTCCTCGGTCAGCCGGACTGCTCGGGCGCGACCCCCGACGTGCATGTTCGAGCGCACGTCATCCGAGTCGTTGACCCTGCGGAACGCGGCGACCTTGCCATTCACCTCCAAGGGAGACCCGTTCATCACGAAGAGGCGGACATCGCCCTTCACTGCCTCCTTGAGATACTCCTGGACCACCACGTACCCGTCGCGAGCGATTGCCTCCACGATCTGATTCAGGTTCTGGCCTTTCCTCCCGTCGACCATGAAGACACCCTGCCCACCCGAGCCCTGCAGGGGCTTGAGAACCGCCTTGCCGCCCAACTCGTCGACAAACGCCCTGATGTCGTCGATCACCCTCGAGATCATGGTCCGGGGGCGAATCGCCTCGGGGAAGTGCTGGAAGTACGTCTTGTTGATCGCGTCGGCGAGATGGGAGGGATCGTTCAGAACGATGACCCCCGAAGCCGCGGCAAGCTGGCCAAAGAGAAACCCGGAGGTTTGAGCCCAGGGCCTCTCGGCGGCGTCCCCCGCGGGATCGTTGCGCAGCATCAGCACATCGAGGTCGCTGACCTCGATCATGAAGGCCTCCTCCGCGTCCTTGATATCGCTCATGAAGCTCTTCAGGGACCGGTAGGCCTTGTCGAGGGGCCGCCTCGCCCGCGCTGTGATCTCACCGTTCGGCTCGTGGGCAAGGTCGCCGACCCCCATGAGGCACACCTCATGCCCCCGTCGGTGGGCAGCCATCGCCAGCCGCGTCGTGCTGTAGAAATGCTCCTCGGTGAGCGTGTCGTTGACAACGATTCCCAACTTCATGCCGCAACGCCTCCCAACTCCATGACCGTCGCCCCACCCCGAATCGCGGCGAGGCGCTCTCGGGCGCCGGCAAAGTCGAGAAATCTCGGTCGCAACGGAGGCTGTACCAGGACGCCACGCTCCAACAGGTCCTTGACCAATGGCTGATATTCCATCGACATCTTGCCGACAAGCAGCGTCTCCAAGTCGCCGCCTTCTCTCAGAAACGCGAATAGCCGCGTGAGGCCCCCCAGATATAGAGCGTCCTTCGTCATCCCCCCAGAGCGATGGGCTCTCATCGCCGTGGTGAACGCCAGCTGGCGGTCGGTGCCCTCGGCACGGAGCAGTTCGAAGGTTTCACGGAAAGTCGCATGGTCGCTCACAGATTGGGCTGCGATAACGCGAAGCGCCAGGATGCGAAGTCGCCGCGGCTTCAGTCCTCCCGTGAGATGCTCGGCCAGCACGCCAAGGGCTTCCTGTGTCTCCTCGTAGCCGGCTAGACCCAGGGAAAGCATCCGCAATGGCTGAACGCTCCCGTTGGCATACGTCAGGACATGCACACCGACCTCGTGCTGAACCAACTGATCCAAGCGATCGGCGTCGATCGTTGTGTCGGTCCCGATGAAAACCTGCCCGTTCTCGACGAGCACTCCCGTAGCGGTGTCACTGATGTGGACTCTGGCCGCCAACTCCGGGAACCGGATCCGGTATTGCTCGATCTCCCGCATCATGACCGAAGCCACGGCCGGGGCGGCGACGCGCTCCTGGTGCCGCCGCCGTCGGGGGAACGAATCCAGAATCGACTTGGCCAGGTCGAGGAGGGGACGATCTACGTGGCCGTACTCCTCGACAGCCGCAGCCAGGAATTGGTCGCTGTCGCGGACCTTCAACAGATCGATGCGCCGATCCAGCTCCCGATGGAGGCCGCGGATCATGTGGATGAGGACTGGATCGGTGGCATTCTCGGGATTGATCGCCTCGAGCTCGCACTCGATCGCTTCGAGGTCTGGCAAGGGTGCATATGTGAATTGCGGCTCATAAATGCCCCTCGCGAGGTAGTTCTCTCGCGCCTCGGGAACATTCGTTGGAGTCAACAACAAAAGCATCGGGAGCCGGCCCGAGATCTCGGTGAGGCTTCGGTCGATGGCCAGGTCGATCTCGTGGACGCTCATATCGAGGCCCATGCCCCCAGCACCGGCTCCACGGTGGCTGCCACCGCATCTCCTAGCTCGAGAAGCAATGCATCGTCGAGCTCGCCGGTCCACTCGTCCATGAAGACCTTCTTGAATTCGATTGCGAGGGCGCAAGCGCTCTCCCCGTAGTGATCGTGGACCCATCGCGCCAACTGCCGACCCTCGAATCGAATGTTGACTCCGACATCGAGGGGCTCGCCCCCGACCAGCATCTCGCTCATCGAGGCGACAAAGGCATCGGCCACCGACTGCCAGCACGCGGGCAATGACCCTGTTCCGAGATTGATCGTGGGACTGTTCGCATCGGATTCCGGATCCGAGGGGCCGGACCGTCGATGGTTGTAGGAGTGGATGTCGTACAGGACGAACCCGCCATGGTCGGCGACCAGCCCGTCGAGGATCTCCGCCAGGTCGGTGTAGAACCGGTCGTAGAGACCTAGGGACTCCTCGAGTTCGGAGGGGGTGAGCGGCTCACGCCACACCTCGATTCCCCAGGCGTCTTGAGACGTTCGATAAACAGCCCGCTCCCGCTCCCGGTTGAGGTCGATCTCGAATCGTGATCGATTCACGACGACGTTGGGACCCGTCCGTGCCGCCAGTGAACCGGTGTGGGGATCCTCCTCGCGGAGCCGGGTCGCCTCGTCGATCTTCAACAGCGGTTCAAGAGTCGGCCTCACGTCGTGACCGGCATGCACGGCGAGCGCCAGCACAGCTGACTGCTCGCGCAGGTCGAAGGTCGCGAAATCCATGGTCCGGATGATTACCCGCTTCCGAGCACGACAATCAGCCGATCGGTCCGTGAGTAGGTTCCAGGCGGTGGAACGACCCAACTGGTTCATCGAGGACCTCTACCCCTTCGAGAGCCGTTGGCAGGAGGTAGCCGGCTCACAGGTCCACTACCTGGACGAGGGCGAAGGGCCGCCGCTGCTCATGCTCCACGGCAATCCAACCTGGTCGTTCCTATACCGGAGGATGGTCCCCTACCTCAGCGACCGGTTCCGGTGCATTGCGCCCGACTATCCCGGTTTCGGGCTCTCCACCGCCGCCGACGGCTACGGATTCACGCCCGAGGAGCACGCGACAACGATCGGGGGCTTCGTGGACGCTCTCGGCCTCGACGGCTTTACTCCGGTCCTTCAGGACTGGGGCGGGCCGATCGGCCTGTCGGTTGCGATCGAGCGCGCCGAACGGGTTCGGGCCCTGGTCCTCGGAAACACCTGGGCCTGGCCCCGCACAGATGCCGCCGCCGAGCGCTTCTCGGCTGCTCTCGGCGAAGGGCGGACCGGTGAGTTCCTGGTCGACCGGGCCAACGTCTTCGTCAACCTGATCGTGCGTCGGGCGATGCGGCGCCGCAGCCCGACCGGGAGGGAGATGAAGATGTGGCGCGGCCCGTTCCCCACCCAACCGTCCCGCCTTCCGCTGCGGGTGTTGGCCCGGGAGCTCATCGGGTCGGCGGAGTGGCTGGCGTCCATCGAAGCGACCCTGGAGAAGATCGCCGACAAACCCTCCCTCCTGTTCTGGGCCGATCAGGACCCGGTGTTCCGAGGTGCGGAGAAGCGCCGCTGGGAGAGCATCCTGTCCAACCGGCGCACCTACATCCTGCGCCACGCAGGGCACTACTGGCAGGACGACGCCGGACCGGAGTCGGCCTTGATGCTCCGCTACTGGTGGGACCGGTCCGGGGTCTGACGGGCACTCTGCAATGGCCACCCAACCGGAAACCCTCTATGCCTCTACTGACGCCGGTTATGTGGCCTATCAGGTCTTCGGAGCAGGCCCGATCTCGACTCTTTTCATCACCAGTTGGGCCCAGAACCTGGACGTGATGTGGGACGAGCCCGGGCTAGCCAGATACATGGGCCGCCTCGGCTCTTTCAGCCGGGTGGTCTGCTTCGACAAACGGGGATCCGGGGTCTCCGACCCGGTCCCATGGAGCATGTCGCCGGCCCTGGAGGACTGGATGGACGACGCCCGGGTGGTGCTCGACGCCGCCGGAGTCGAGCAGACCGCGGTGATCGGGGATGTCGAAGGCGGGCCGATGGCCATCCTGTTCGCCGCCACCTATCCGGAACGGGTCTCGGCTCTCGCCCTGATCAACACCTTCGCCCGTTGGAGGCGCGACGTCGACTACCCGATCGGGATGCCAGAGCAGACCCTGACGAAGATGACTGATGCCTACGAGGAGCATTGGGGTGTCGACTCCAGCATCCTCGACTTGACCGCGCCATCGACAGCCCATGATCCGAGGTTCCGGGATTGGTATCGGCGCTACCAGAGGCTGGCCATGCCCCGTGGCGCTGGAGCCGCGGGGTATCGATGGGTCACGAATCTCGATGTCCGCATGGCGTTGTCGGCGATCCAAGCGCCGACACTCGTCGTGAGCCGCGCCGATGCCAGGCATCACCGCGCCGCATTCGGCCAGTACCTGGCCGACCACATCACGGGAGCAAAGCTGGTCACTCTCCCGGGGGCGGACACCTACCCATTCCAGGCGGGGGACTTCGACCTGGTGTTGGATGAGGTGGAGCAGTTCCTCACCGGGGTGCCGGCCGCACCGGTGGTGGACCGAGTCCTAAGCACCATCCTCTTCACCGACATCGTCGGCTCCACCTCGACTGCGGCCGGGATCGGAGATGCCGCTTGGCTCGCCCTGCGCCAGGCTCATGACGACATCGTCCGGGAAAACCTTCGTCGATACCGGGGTCGGGAAGTCAGCTACACGGGTGATGGTTTCCTCGCCGTGTTCGACGGCCCGGCCCGCGCCGTTACGTGCGCTCACCGCATCGCCGCGGAGGTCCAACCGCTCGGCCTCGAGATCCGCGCCGGGCTCCACACCGGTGAGGTCGAGGTCACCGGTGATCAGGTCGGTGGCATGGCCGTCCACCTGGCGAACCGGATCATGTCCGAGGCGAGCCCGGGTAGGGCGCTGGTGTCGGCAACGGTGAAGGACCTGGTGCTCGGCTCGGGCATCGAGTTCGTCGATCGGGGCAGCCACGAGCTCAAGGGTGTCCCCAACACATGGGCCCTCTACGAGGTATCGAGCGTTCCCTGAGCCGACGGGACCAAGTCCTCTATGACCCACGGCTCGCATGCACCAGGATCGCGGTGGACTCCCCATGAATGGCACCCCGACCCTGAGAACGGTCAAGACCCTCCACACTGGTATCTGGCTCGTCGTGGAGTTGGCGATGGCCTATCTGTTGTATTCGGGCGTCCGGAAGCGCTCAGACCGACGGGCGGCGATCGCCGGCGGGATCGTGGCTTCGGAGACTCTCGTGTTCCTCGGCAACGGTTGTCGATGCCCCCTGACCGACCTGGCTGAGTCCCTGGGATCCGAACACGGGTCGGTGACCGACCTCTACCTCCCGCGCTGGCTGGCCCGGAGCCTCCCCGCAATTCACGTCCCGCTCCTTGCCCTCGCCATCCTCTTCCACGGTCGAAACGTCCGATCGCTCCGATCGCGAAAACTCGTTCCCAGCTCGATCGCAGAGCTCGCCGATACGCCCTAACTTGCCACTACTTCCCGGGCGTTGCGGCGCTCAAGTTCCCATTTCAGCGTTGATTTTCGCGCTCTGAGTCGCAGGTCGGGCCCGTGTTTCGGAAACACTTGACCCCCGACATGTGTGTAATTACAGTGATGAAGTCCATCCAACATGTTGTGGTCACTTCCCCCTCGACCACAACATGTAGTGGTAGGAGCTGACATTTTGGCAGTCGTCCCCGATACCATTCACGTGGACGATCCAGTGCGAGGAGGCACTATTCATGAGTGAAGGCCTGCGGATCAATCGTCGCTTCACCGAGGCCGGCAAGGACGCCTACGACCGGATCGAGTGGTCCCGTCGCGACTCCCGGATCACCAATCCCGACGGGTCGATCGTGTTCGAGATGACCGACGCCGAGATCCCCGCAGGGTGGAGTCAGGTCGCCGCCGACATCATGGTGTCGAAGTATTTCCGCAAGGCCGGTGTCCCCCAGTTCGACGAGGAAGGCAGCCAGGTCTTCGATGACGCCGGCCAGCCGGTGCTCGGCCCGGAGCGCTCGGCGAAGCAGGTCTTCAACCGTCTCGCCGGCACCTGGCGCCACTGGGGCGAGAAGGAGGGCTACTTCGCCTCCACCGATGACGCCGATGCGTTCGAGAGCGAGCTCCAGTTCATGCTTGCCAACCAGATGGCCGCTCCCAACTCTCCGCAGTGGTTCAACACCGGGCTCAACCACGCCTACGGGTTGACCGGGCCCGCCCAGGGCTTCTGGTACGTCGACGGCGCCGACGGGGAGATGAAGGCTTCCCCCGACTCATACAGCCGCCCGTCACCTCATGCTTGCTTCATCTTGTCGGTGAAGGACGACCTGGTGAACCCGGGCGGCATCATGGACCTGTGGGTCCGTGAGGCCCGGATCTTCAAGTTCGGCTCCGGCGCGGGATCGAACTTCTCCCAGATCCGTGGCGAGAACGAGCGACTGTCTGGTGGTGGCAAGTCCTCCGGAGTGATGTCGTTCCTCAAGATCGGCGACCGCGCCGCCGGCGCGATCAAGAGTGGTGGCACCACAAGACGCGCCGCCAAGATGGTGATCCTCGATGTCGACCACCCCGATATAGAGAAATTCGTCGACTGGAAGAAGGTCGAGGAGGACAAGGCCCGGGTCCTGATCAGCCACGGCGGGCTCCCCGCCGACTTCAACGGCGACGCCTACGCCACGGTGTCAGGGCAGAACTCCAACAACTCGGTGCGGATCAACAACGACTTCATCGAGGCGGTCATGGCCGATGGCGATTGGGACCTGGTCAACCGCACCGACGGCTCGGTGCGCAAGACGTTGAAGGCCCGCGACCTGTGGACCCAGATCGCCGAGGCCGCATGGGCCTGTGCCGATCCCGGGCTCCAGTTCGACACCACCGTCAACGAGTGGCACACCAGCCCCGCAGGTGGGCGGATCCGTGCCTCCAACCCGTGCAGCGAGTACATGTTCCTCGACGACACGGCCTGCAACCTGGCGTCGATCAACCTGGTCCGTTTCTACGACGACGAGGCCGGGGTCTTCGACATCGAGGCCTACCAGCACGCCATCCGGCTGTGGACCATCGTCCTCGAGATCTCGGTGGCCATGGCCCACTTCCCTTCCAGGGAGATCGCCCAGGGCTCGTACGACTACCGGACCCTCGGTCTGGGATATGCCAACCTCGGCTCGCTGCTCATGCGACAGGGAATCGCCTACGACTCCGAAGAGGGGCGGGCGATCGCCGGAGCGCTGACCGCGATCCTCACCGGGTACTCCTACGCCACCTCGGCCGACATCGCCGGCGTGGTGGGGCCCTTCCCCCGCTTCGCAGAGAACCGGGAGGCAATGCTCCGGGTGATCCGCAACCACCGCCGCGCTGCACACAACGACCAGGAATTCGAGAGTGTCAGCCACAAGGTGATGGTCATCGACCCTGCGGCGTGCCCCGACGACTTGCTCGCCGCGGCGCGCAGCTCATGGGACCTGGCCCTGGAATATGGCGAAGCCAACGGCTACCGCAACGCCCAGGCCAGTGTGTTGGCACCTACCGGGACCATCGGATTGTTGATGGACTGTGACACCACCGGGGTCGAGCCCGACTTCGCCCTGGTCAAATTCAAGAAGCTGGCCGGCGGCGGCTACTTCAAGATCGCCAACCAGTCGGTGGCCCCGGCGCTCGATCACCTCGGTTACGACGCCGATCAGATCAAGGAAGTCGTCGAGTACATCGTCGGCACCAGTTCCATCGACGGTGCTCCGCACATCAACCGGGGGTCCCTGACCGCCAAGGGATTCGACGATGAGGACCTGGCGAAGCTGGAGAAGGCGCTGCCCGCAGTCTTCGAGCTGCGGCATGCCTTCAACGTGTTCACCTTTGGTGAGCCCACGCTGCAGCGTCTCGGGTTCGACGTCGACGAGTACACCGGGTGGGAGTTCAACCTGCTCCGTGCCCTCGGCTTCACCGCCAAGGAGATCAACGAGGCCAACGACCACATCTGCGGCCGCCAGACCATCGAAGGCGCCCCCCATGTCAAGGAAGAGCATCTCTCCGTCTTCGACACCGCCAACAAGAACGGCAAGTACGGGGAGCGCTTCATCCACCACTACGGGCACATCCAGATGATGGCGGCGGCCCAACCCTTCATCTCGGGGGCCATCTCGAAGACCATCAACATGCCCCAGGAGGTCACGGTCGAGGACATCGAGGACGCCTACCGGATGTCATGGGAGTGGGGCCTCAAGGCGATGGCCCTCTACCGCGACGGTTCCAAGGCCGCCCAGCCGTTGAACTCGACTTCCGACGAAGGCGAGGAGAGCGAGGATGAGGCTGTCGGGGTCACCGCCGCTGTCGAGTCGGAGAAGGCGATCCACTGGGGCAACCTTCCGGCGGGGATCTCTCCCAGCCAGGCCTACGCCCAGGGGATGAAGCCACCCCGTTTCCTGCTCCCGGCCCGGCGCGCCGGATACAACGAGGAGGCCAGGATCGGCGGGCACAAGGTCTACCTGCGGACTGGCGAGTACGACGACGGCACCCTGGGCGAGATCTTCATCGACCTGGCCAAGGAAGGGGCGACCCTGAAGGGAATCCTCTCCTGCTTCGCCATCGCGGTCTCCAAGGGGCTCCAGTACGGAGTGCCGCTGGAGGAGTTCGTGGACACCTTCACCTTCCAGACCTTCGAGCCCCGGGGCATGGTCGAGGGCCATCCCAACATCAAGATGGCCAACTCGATCGTGGACTACGTGTTCCGGGCCCTCGGCGTCGAGTACCTGGAGCGGGACGAGCTGGCCCAGGTGCCACCGGACCGCGGCGTGGGCGAGCTTTCCGGGCCGGCCAAGGGCATGGCAGTGGAAGCTGGAGTCCAGTTGGACCTCACCGATGCGGTGGCCGAGGACGATGTCGAGGCGATCAAAGCGGCAGTGGCGTTCGTCGACTCCGAATTGCCGCTCGCTCCACCTAGTGCCCCCCTACGCAGCGACGGGGCTGGCAACAGCGGGCGAAGCGAGCGCAGTGACGGCGGCAAGGTCGCCTTCGCCGGAAGCTCGGCAGCCGTCGACTTCGCCCTCAAGGAGAACATGGGCGACGCCCCGGTGTGCTCCAACTGCGGCCACATGACGATCCGCAACGGGAGTTGCTACGTCTGCCTCACCTGCGGGGACACCACGGGCTGTAGCTGAGTGTCGAACTCGATTCGATGAAGGGCCCGCTTCGGCGGGCCCTTCATCATCCAACCCATGCCCCGGCTCCGAACCATCGACGACAGACCGTCGAGAACGAGGAGTCGACATGAGCTATGTCAAGACATACGCAATGATCCTGGGATGGGTGTTCATCGCTATCGGAGCAGTCGGGTTCATCCTCACCGGGTTCGGTGACTTTTTCGGAATGGAGGGAGATCACCTGCTCTTCTTCGAGATCAACCCCGCTCACAACGTGGTCCACCTCGGGATCGGAGCTCTCGGCTTCGTCGTTCTGGCATGGGACCGCCGTCGGGCGACGGCCAGCTCGGCGACTGCCTGATCGTGAATAGGGCAGTTCCTACAAGCCCTCGCGGAATCCGACACGCCAGGTCGGATAACGCAGGTTCCAGCCCAGCTCCCGCCTCGCCTTGGTGTTGGAGGATCCACGGATCTTGGTCATCATCGTCACCCCCGGGCCGCCCACGATGAGCCGGGCGAGCCAGGCAGGAACCCGGCGCGGGGCCCGCGCCCCGACCACCTCCGCGAGATAGGGCAGCCATTCCGAAACCGGGGCGGGCTCGTCGTCGACGACGTTGTAGATGCCGGTTGCGCCTCGGTCCACGGCCAGGGCGGTTGCCTGAGCGGCGTCATCGATGTGGATGAATGACCAGATGCCGCTACCCCCGCCAACGATCGGCATCTGGCCCTTGACCACGGCTTCGAGCATCGCCCCACCCTTTCCGAGGGCATTGCCCGGGCCGTAGAACCCGCCATACCTGAGCGCCAGGCCCTCGATCCCGGGCGTGCCGGTGGTGACGGACTCCAGGTGGAGGATGGCCTCGAGCGTCTCACGCACCTGTTTCGGGGGATCGGTGTTGAGCGGGTCCTCCTCGGTCTTCACCGGTCCTCCACTCTGCTCGCTGGGCCACCCGGCGAAGCTCTGGGCGACGAAGCGCCGGGCGCCGGCCTCGACCGCGGCTTCGATCAAGTAGTCGGTGGTCTCGGTGCGGAGCCGATTGGTCTCGGCGAAGGTCTCGGCAAAGTGCCGGAAGTCGAGGTCGCCCGATAGGGCGGTCATCTGGTGGATCACCACCTCGGGTTCCGCTTCGTAGCACGGCCTGCCGAACCGCCTTGCCGTCGCGGCCGTCGAGCACCACCGGTGTCGCGCCCGCCAGACGGAGGCCGTCGACCTTGGCCGGAGTCCTGGTCGTGCCCACCACCTCGTGTCCGGCATCGGAGAGCAGGGGCACCAGCCTCTGTCCTATGGCGCCTGTGGCGCCGGTGAGAAGTATTCGCATGTCGTCTCCCTTTCGTCTTCCTACCCAGGACGAAATGGAGGCGGCTTCTGTGACAGCACATTGCGTCACTGTCACAATCGAGTGGACAAACTCGTCTCAGGCCCATGCCAAACCTTCCCGACTCCGACAGACGAAACCGACATAACGCTCCGCCCGCTCCTCTTCTCGATCGCCTACCGGATGACCGGGAGCGTGACGGATGCCGAGGACCTGGTTCAAGAGACGTACCTCAGGGTCCGCGATGCGGAGCTGCATGGGACGGAGATCCAATCCCGACGCGCCTACGCCTGTGCCGTGGTGACCCGACTCTCCATCGACCATCTCCGCTCGGCACGTGTGCGGAGGGAGCAATACGTCGGGGAGTGGCTTCCCGAGCCAATCGTCACCGAGCCCGCCCTCGACCCCCAAGAGCACGCCGAGCTCTCCGACAGCCTTTCGATGGCCTTCTTGGTCCTCCTGGAACGGCTCACTCCCCCAGAGCGAGCTGTGCTCCTGCTTCGGGATGTCTTCGGCTACGGATTCGACGAGATCGCCGAGATCGTCGGAAAGGCCGAGGCCAATTGCCGACAGCTCGCCGTGCGAGCACGGGAAAAGGTCCATGAGGGCAAGCCACGATTCGAGACATCGGTCGAGAAGCGTTGGGCATTGGCGGAGATGTTCTTCGCTGCGGCAGAGAGAGGCGACACAGACGCGCTGGAACGCCTGCTGGCCAGTGATGTCGTGATGTACGGAGATGGTGGCGGTAAGGCACCGGCGCGCAGGACCCCTATCCGCGGTGCCACAGAAGCTGCGAGATTCCTGGCCGGTCTGGCTGGACGCGCCGAATCAGATGGGTGGGCACTGACCCTGGTCGACGTCAACGGGCAGCCTGGAGCGATGGTGCTCGACAAGTCCGGGAGCACGATCGCTGTCATGTCACTCGACATTGCGGATGGGGAGGTCCATGCAGTGCGTGCGGTGGTCAACCCTGACAAGCTCCGGCACCTGACCGGGACCCTGGATTAGGTTCGCCAACATGGACATAGTCGACCGGCACTTCGCCGCCGAGAACGCACACGACGTGCCGGGAACTCTGGCCACCTACACCGATGACATCGTGTGGGACGACGTGACCCATCCTCTGAGCCCGGTCCACGGCAAGGAAGCGGTGGGCGCGGTCTACTCCGACATCCTCGACGCCATCCCAGACGTCCACTTCGTGTCGGTGCGCCGTTTCAAGTCCGACGACGGGCTCTGGGTGGTCGACGAGTCCAACGTCTCCGGCCACGTCCACGGTCAGTGGGCCGGGATAGATGGTGGCGGCGCCCCCGTGGAGATCCGTCTGCTCCACCTGTTCCGCCTCCGCGACGGCCTCATCGAATACGAGAACGCCTGGTTCGATTCGGCCGCGGTGTCACGCCAGGTCGAGGCCTGGAAGACTGCGAATCCCTGACCCGATAGGTTGGGTCAGCCGCCCGACATCCAGGTCACCACCGCCGGGTCCGACATGAACTCCTGGACCCGCTCAGATGAGCATTCAGAGCTGATCGCAGTCATCAACTGCCCGGCCGTGGATAGCTCTCCCAGGGGAAGGTCCTGCATGGTCCCTCCGGCGTCGACCAAAGCCTGGATCGCGGCGATGTCGGTCTCACAGTCGCCACTGGCCGCGGTCCCGCCTTCACCGACGCTGTTGATGAACTCCTCGAGCCATACGAAATAGGCGACAGTGCCCGGGGCCTCATCCTCGGCGAACTCGCGCATCGCGGCCAGGCTGTCCTCAGTCGTCATGTCGAGATCAGGGCAGTCGGCGGTCTGCTCCTCGAGGGGAGCGGTGACCGTTTCGAGCTCGGTGGACAGTGCCTCCATGTCCGCCTGGGTCATCGCGTTGAAGTCACGACCCTCGATCAGGGGCTCCAGCTCTTGCAGGAACGTGCGGAAGGCGTCGATGCACTCGTCTGGCATGTCGGACAGGCTCGACACCTCCCCTGCCGGGTTGTCGGTGCTCTCCGTGGTCGGAGCCGTGGTGTCCTCAGGGGCCGTGGTATCACCTGAGTCTCCCCCACCACAGGCAGTAAGCACCAGCATGAGCATCAGGGCCAGAACGGCAAAACGCGAAGTTCTCATTCGGACCTCCAGGCCCTGATCGGTCGGACCTTCGGGATCCGAAAAGCTCTATCGGGAGGGAGGGTACCCCAAGGATCCCCACCTCCTGAGCAGGCGGGTTGCAATAGCTTGTGCTCGATGTTCGAGTCGCTCGACTACCTGTACATGCCGAGCCGGGACGTTTCGGCCGATGCCACGTACTTCACAGAGGTGCTCGGCGGCGAGCTGGTGTTCGCCATCGAGGAGTGGAGAACGCGAGTCGCAATGGTGCGGATGTCGGACACTCCCCCGAACCTCCTCTTCACCGACCACTTGGAAGGAGAGCGCCCGATCCTGATCTATCGAATAGCCGACCTCGCCGCCACGATCACCCAGCTCGAATCCGAAGGATGGGAAAGGGAGGGGATCTTCGAGATACCGCAGGGCCCCTGCACTTCTTTTCGCACCATCGGCGGGCACCGGCTGGCTATCTATCAGCCCACCCGGCCCGACGTGATCTCCCACTTCACCGGCCGCCGGGACTTCTGAGATCAACCGGAGGGCCCGAAGCGCTCGGTCCGAATCATCGACGGGTCGTGACCCAGGTCGACCAGAGCGCTGGCGGCGCCCTCCACGAAGCCGGTCGGGCCGCAGATGTAGATCCAGGGCCCGGTCTCCGGTGCGAACCCGGCTTCGGCGAGCATTTCGGCATCGACCCGTCGCCGGTAGCCCTCCCAACCGTCGGGTTGAGAGCGGGTCAGGGTGTGGATCACCGCAGCCCCTTCCCCCGGCCCGGTCAGCTCGTCGGCATAGATGACGTCCTCCCACGAGCGGGATGAGTGGAGCAGCGTGGCCGGTGCTCGGGCTCCGGTCGCATGACGGTGTCGGAGCATGGCGCGAAAGGGCACCACTCCCGAGCCCCCGGCGACCATGAAGAGTGGGTTCTCGGTCGACCCGTCCCAGATGAAATAGCCGCCAATCGGGCCCCTCATCTCCAGCTGATCGCCGGGCACGACCACGTCGACCAGGTACGGGGAGACCTCACCGTCCTGGAGGCGCTCGATGGTCAGCACCAGATGATCGTCTTCGGGTGCCGAAGCGATCGAGTAGCTGCGCTGCGCCTGGTAGCCGTCTTCGGCGGTGAGCCGGACGTCTACGTGCTGGCCGGCATGGTGCCCGGTCCAGCCGGGGCACTCGAACACGATGCTCCGCACCCGGGGCGTCTCATCGCGGATCTCCGTGACGGTGGCCGCCATCCACGTCAGTCGCCCCAGTACCTCTGTTCCCGCCATGGATCTCCCTGGTTGTGATAGCCGTAGGTCTCCCAGAAGCCGGGGCGGTCCGCGGTCAGGAGCTCCAACCCGCGCACCCATTTCGCGCTCTTCCAGAAGTAGAGGTGGGGCACCAGTAGCCGGGCCGGGCCCCCGTGCGCCGGCTCCAGCGGCTGGCCGCCGTATTCGTAAGCAACCCACGCCTTGCGCCCGAGCACGTCCTCGAGCGGGAGATTGGTGGTGTATCCGCCATCGCTGTACGCGCTGACGAATCTCGCCTCCCCGAGATATGCGCCTTCGAGCAGCCTGTCCACCGAAACTGCGGTCCAGACCGTGTCGAACTTGGACCATTTGGTCACGCAGTGGATGTCCACAGTGATTGTCTCGGCTGGGATCGCCAGGAACTCCTCCCAGGTCCAGGACCGCGGCCCTCCGGGAAGGCCGCGGACTTCGAACGACCACGCCTCGAGGTTGGTGCGCGGGGTGGGACCGGCCGAAAGCACCGGGAAGTCCGCGGTGAGGTACTGCCCGGGAGGAAGCCGGGACGGGTCATCGATCTGAGGACGGCGCCCGGTGAAACCACGGGAGATGATGGCCACGCCTACCTCAGAGCCAGCCCGACTTCTTGAACCGGGTGTAGAGGAATGTGCAGGCCCCGGCCATGATTCCCAGGGCCAGGGGGTATCCCCAGACTTCGTCGATTTCGGGCATGAACTCGAAGTTCATCCCCCAGATCCCGGCGAGGAAGGTGGGGACAGCCGCGATCGCGACGTATGCCGAGATCTTCCTCATGTCTTCGTTCTGACGGAGGCTGACCTGGGTCAGGTTGGCGGCGAGCATCGAGGTCAGCATGTCCCGATAGCCGTGGATCCGATCGACGACACGCAGCAAATGGTCGTGGACATCACGGAAATAGGGCTTGAGCTTGGGGTCGATCGCCGCGTAGTCCTCGCCGGCGAGTCGGAGCAGCGGCTCGACCAAGCGGCTCGGCGTTGAACTGAAAGCTCATCACCTCTTGCTTCAGACCGGTAGATCCGCTCCAGGTCGCCAACGCTGGTGAAGACCTCCTTTCTCGACTTCCAGAACGTCCGTCTTCGAGCGCATCGAGGACTTTGTCGTAGTCCCTGACCACCTGGTTGAGGATGGCATGCAGCACTGCGCCGGGGCCGAGCAGCAGCCGCTCGGGGTCGCCCTCCAACTCCTGACGCACCTGTACCAGTTGGCTGGCCTCGCCGTGCCTCACTGCCACCACGAAGTCGGGGTCGACGAAGAGCAGGATCTCGCCGAACTCGATGATCTCCACCGGGTCGACGTAACGGGCCGGCTTGGTGACTCCGAACAGGGTCTGGCCATAGGTCTCCAGCTTGGGCCGCTGACGGGCGTTGACGGCGTCGTCCACCGCTAGCGGATGGAGATCGAAGGCCTTACGCGCCGCCTCGAACTCGTCCTCGGTCGGCTCATAGAGCCCGACCCACACCGAGGTCTCCGGGTCGCCGCGAAGACGCCCCGCTTCCTCGAAATCGAATGGATCGCTCGCGCGGTGGCCGTTTCTGTAGATGGCGGCGTCGACGATCATGCGGGCAGGCTACGCCGCTGGGTCGCCTCTCAGCGGCGGTGTCTCCAGTCCTCGCCGCCAATCGGCACTCCCTGGTCCATCGCGGCCGGGCCCCAGGTGTCGGCTGCGTATTTGATCGGTTGCGGCGGACGTGCCAGGACCGGGTCGTAGACCCGCCAGGAGGCCTCGACTTCGTCCGCCCTGACGAACAGCGTTTGGTCACCCTCGAGGATGTCGACAATCAATGTCAGGTAAGCCGGGGGCAACTCGTCGTACACGTCGGAATACCGAAAGTGGAGCGCCTGGTAGTCCACCCGGCCCTCGTCAGCCGGAGACCTGACGTTGAACCGCAAAGAGAATCCCTCGTCAGGCTCGAGAATTATCAAGAGCACATCGGGGTTCGCGCAATCGTCCCTATGCCCATGCAGCACACACAGAGCCGGCTCACGGAATGTGACTGCGATCTGGGTCAGCCTCTCTGGCAGCCGCTTTCCAGTGCGCAGAAGGAACGGCACGCCCTGCCAGCGCCAGGAATCGACATACATCCTGATTCCGACGAAGGTCGGGGTCATCGAATCGGGAGGGACTCCCTTCTCCTCCAAATAGCCAGACGCCCGCCCTTTCGACTCTCCTGAGGTGTACTGGCCGTACACGACGTCATCGGGATCGATCGGTGGGATCGACTTGATCACCTTCACCTTCTCGTCACGAATCCGATCGGCATCGAAGACGTTCGGTGGCTCCATCGCGACGAGTGCGAGGAGCTGAGTGAGGTGGTTCTGCACCATGTCACGCACCACCCCTGCGTGGTCGTAGTAGGCCGCGCGATCACCGATGCCCCCGTCCTCGGCAACCGTGATCTCGATGTGGGCGACCTGATCTCGGTTCCACAGCCGCTCGAACATGGGGTTGGTGAACCTGAAGGCGAGGAGGTTCTGAACGGTCGCCTTGCCCAAGTAGTGATCGATGCGGAAAATCTGCGACTCGTCGAACCAGGAGAGGAGAAGCTCGTTCAGATCGCGAGCCGTCTCCAAGTCGGTGCCAAAAGGCTTCTCGACGACTACCCGGACCCAGCCCTCACTCTCGTTCAAGCCGGCCTGGCCCAGCCCCTCGATGGTCGACGAAAAGGCCCGAGGTGGTGTTGCCAGGTAGAAGACCCGGTTACCGGTGAAGCCCCGCTCCAACTCGATGGCCTCGATCCGACTGCGCAGGGACGCGTAATCCTGTGCCCTGTCCGAGATCGGATGGTGATACACGTTCGACTGACACCACAGAGCTGCATCCTCGCCGGGCAATCCACTGGCGGTAAGGGCCTCGAGCGTCCACTTGCGAAAGGCCCCGTCCCCGATGTCATGTCTCGACACACCCAGCACCACAGATCTCCCCGCTTCGCCCTGGCCCGCCATCAGCCGGTACAGCGATGGGATCAGCTTGCTCTCGGCAAGGTCGCCAGTGCCCCCGAATATCACGAAAAGGTGACGGTCGACCTCGGTCTCGACGCGGACTTGGGAAATCACCGAGCAAGCATCCCAGAAACCCAGCCTCAGACCCGAAGCGGCGGAAACTCGGATCCGAGGTCACCGCCACTCGCCTGGTACAGAGCAACTGGCTGGGGAAGGCCACGCAGTTCGAATTTCCCCAAGAGCCACCAGATCCACGTCACCCGCCGGACGATCGAGGGCTTCGAACGTGGCCCCGGACAACAGGATCTGGCCACCGTGTCCGGCATCGCACACCCGGGATCCAATGTTGACCGGCAGCCCCACGTACCCGGTCTCGGTGCGGGCCGGCTCACCGCTGTGAAGGCCGATCCGGACCCGGATCTCCAAGCCGCCGGGCCAGACACGATCCTGAAGAGCACCCTGGACGCGGACGGCTGCGGCCAGAGCCTGATCGGCGCGAGCGAAGGCGGCGAAGAACTCGTCGGCACGGGCATCCACCTCATATCCCCCAAACCCATCCACCGACGGTTCGAATCAGCTGTTGCACCATGGCGAGGACGTCGGAATAGCCATCACCGAGATCATGCGCGAGGCGGGTCGAACCTTCGATGTCACTGAAGAGAAACGTCACCGGCCCTGAAGGGAGGTCGACCGCCTTCTCTCTGGCTTCGGCCTCCCGCAGTCGACGGGCCACGAACCCAACCGGTGCGATCCCGTAGCTGGTGGCTGCGGTGAGCAGTTTGCGAAAGGCCTTCTCTCGGGCCGCCTCGCTCTCGAACTTGACCTGATTGAAGCGGGAGAGGGCATTGCGAACATGGGCCTCGTCGTTGATCGGGAGCAGCCGACGCCCACCGGAATCGATGTAGGCAAAGGCGCTGTTGGGCAGCCGGTCGCGTGCACTCTTGGACAGTTGTGCCATGACAGGGGCCGAAGTTAACCCTTGAGCCGTGCTCCGGAACGCGGCGAGGGCGGCGCCAGTGACGCCGCCCTCGTCGTCAGCCCCAACTCAGCCAGATATGGCCTGTCCCAGCACCGCCTGCCCGAAGTAGATGAGGAACGCGAGTGTCACCACCCACATCAACGGATGGATCTCACCTGCCTTCCCCTTCACCACCTTGATCAGGGTGTACATGACGAACCCGGCGCCGATGCCGACCGTGATGCTGAAGGTGAGCGGCATCAGGACAAAGGTCAGCAGGGCGGGGAATCCCTCCTCGATGTCATCGAAATCGATCCCCTTGAGCAGGCCGGACATGAGGAATCCAACCAGGATCAACACCGGCGCCGTCGCCTGTGCCGGAACCAGCCCTGCCACAGGGGCGAGGAATATCGCCACCAGGAACAAGACCCCAACCACGATCGAGGTCAGGCCAGTGCGGCCGCCCTCGGCCACCCCGGCGGAGCTCTCGATATAGCTGGTGTTGGAGCTGACCCCGGCCGCCCCGCCGGCAGCCGCTCCCAGCGAGTCGACGAAGCAGCAGCCTGCCGACTCCGGGGACCGAACCGTCTTCGTCGGTCAGATCGGCCTGTTCGACGACGCCGTCGCAGTGCCCATCGTGTCGAAGAAGTCGGTCAGCATGAAGCTGAAGATGGTCAAGGCAGCGGCACACGAACCCGAGTTGGTCGAACACGTTGCGTCAGGTCGAAGTCGCCGAGTGTGGTCGAAGCTCGGAGTCGCTGTGAACGATCCGGCACGGTCCGTGAATCCGATGATCAGGCCCACGATCGCCGTGGTGACGAGGATGCTGATCACCAACGCCCCTGGGACCTTGCGGACATAGAGGATGACCGTGATCAAAAGCCCGATCAGGGTCAGCCAGGCGCCCATCGTGTTGGGGAAGATGAAGGCCACCGGGACCGGGCCTTCCGGGTCGGCATGCCGATCAAGCCGCCGTCGACGAACCCGATGAACAGGATGAACAGCCCGATCCCGACCCCGATCGCCCGCTTCAGGGCGAGGGGGACGGCGTTCATGATCGCCTCGCGAAGACCGACCACGACCAGGGCAAGCACGATCAGGCCCTCGAGGACGATCACCCCCATCGCCCCGGCCGGAGTCAGTCCCTGCGTGAGCGACGAGGCCGAAAGCAACCGCCCCGTTGATCCCAAGGCCCGCCGCCATCGCAATCGGATAGTTGGCGACCACCCCCATCAGGATGCAGAGCAGGCCGGCGACCAACGCGGTGCCTGCGGCAACCGCCGGAGCCGCGACCGAAGCCGAGGTCCTCCGAGATGATGGTCGGGTTGACGAAGATGATGTAGGCCATCACCAGGAAGGTCGTGAATCCGGCCCGGATCTCGGTGCCTACAGAGGTGCCACGCTCGGAGAGCTTGAAGAAGGAGTCGAGGCCGGAACCACCGGAACTCGACTGCTTTTGATCGACCGTGTCGGTCATGTCTCCTCCCAATTTGAGAATGCCGCCTGTCGGCATCCATCGTTCGACCCAAAGTAACGGCGCCCGGTTACCCCTTGCCGTCCGAATCGGGGTCGATGATTCGCGGTGTCAGACGAAGAGATCCGACCACCCAGAAGACCGCCATCCCGGCCACCAGGGTCCAGACGTGGCTCCTGGTCTTGTAGGCAACGGCGGCACCCGCCACTAGGCCCGACAACTCGGGGAGGCCGATTCTCACGTTCCCCGATGAATCGGTGAGCAGGGCCACGATCAGGGCGGCGAGCACCGCCGGCGCCACGAACTGAAGTGCCACCAGCACGCCTTCGGGGATCTTCCGGCCGGAGAGGGAGACGATGAACAGCGCCCGGCTGATATAGGTGCCGATCCCGACGATCACGATGGCTGCGAAGTCAGTCACGGACCCTCCCCGCGGCCAGGGTGCCTGCCACGATCCCGGCCAAGGACCCGATCAAGAGGCCGCCACGGTTGGGAAGTGCCGCGGTGAGCCAGGTGACACCGGCGCCGACCAGAGCGGCCACCACCTTTGGGCTGTTGTCGATGCCCAACACGAGGAGCCCGATGAAGAGGATGGGGACCGCGAACTCGAGATGCCAGGACTCGGGGACGACCGGGCCCAGCAACAGCCCGAGGGCGGTAGTTGCCAGCCAGGTCACCCAGAACGTCATGCCGGCCGCCAAGTAGTAGGTGCGGAACTGCTCCGAATTGTCGCCCGATCGGAAAGTGGAGAGGGCGAACAATTGGTCGATCAAGAGGTAGGGGCCAAACCATCGGAACCATCGAGGCTGGGTCTGGAAGACCGGTGCCAGAGCCGCCGGAATACATGAGATGACGGGCGTTGACCACCAGTCCCGCGGTGATTGCGGCCACCACAGAAGCGCCACTGCCGAGCAGGGAGATCAGGGTGAGCTGGCCGGCACCACCGAAGATGATCGGCGAGGTGGACCACCCGACCACCGGGTTCATCCCGGTCTCGGTGATCGCGAGGCCGAGGACCAATGCGAACGGGATCGCAGGGATGAACAAAGGAATCGCGTCGAAGAAGGCACGACGCGACAGGGCACGGTCCACAGACATGAGAGAGGCCACGATATGCGGGCCCGGTAGACGCTCAGTCCACGAAGACGAAGCTCCTCGGCCACGGGCCCCAAACCGGCGACCTCGCCACATGCGCAGTCTGCCTGGTTGACTCGCTCCATGAGCTCGATGAGACACACCGTGCTGCTTCGCTTCAAAGCCGACACCACCGAGGACCAGATCCAGGCGGTGCTCGACGGCCTGGCCACCATGCCTCAGAAGATCGATTTCATCCGTCGCTACGAGTTCGGACGCGACCTCGGTGTCATGGAGGGCAATCCACAGGTGGCCCTGGTCGCCGACTTCGACTCAGTCGAGGACTGGCGGGCCTATCAGTCCCACCCCGACCATCAGGAGTTGGTCGAGACGGTCATCGGACCGATCCTGGAGTCGATGACCCGCGTCCAGTACCAGGTGGGGTGAGGGCCGTCAGGCCCTCACTTCCTGGCGCATGAACTTGATGTATGCGATGGCGAAGAACACCACCGTCATCGCCACCATCGCCACCAGCTGCGGCCACACGAGGAGCACGCTCTGCGGGAAGGAGAGCTCGGAGACGATGGCCCGGTCGATCTGGTCGACTGTGACGAACCCGAGCGTCCTCACCTCCGGCACGAGCAAGCGCGGTTGCGGTCTCGTTGTAGAGCACCACCGGCGACAACCGTGCCACGTTGGTCTCGGTCCGGACGTTGTTGATCTCGCTCACCGGGTTGGAGGGGTCGACCGGGTTGATCACATCCGCGACCAGGGTGAACAGCAGGTTGCCGAAGAACGAGAGTGCAAGCCAGATCCCGATCATGAGGATCGCCGAAGTAGCAGCGCTGCGGAACACCACCGAGGCCAGCATCGACATCGCCAGCCAGACCGCCACGTAAACGAACGACGCGATCAGCCAGGTGAGCAGGCGAAAGGCGTCGCTCGTCTCGGGAACGATGCCGAGGGCGAAGATGCCCGACCCCGGCCACGATCAGGGTCACCACGGTGAGGGTCAGGCCGATGATCGCCAGCCCGGATACGAACTTGCCGTTGATGACGTCGTCGCGATGGATCGGTTGGGAGACCAGCCGGGGCAGAGTGCCCCGCGACCGCTCACCGCTGATCGAGTCGAACGCGTAAGCGATCCCGAACACCGGGAGCAGGAACGCCACGATCTCGATGAAAGAGAACGGGATCGGGTCGGCAGCGCACCGTGAACAACCTGAGGAACACGCTGGCTCCCGATGTCGACGCCTCCTGGGCCGCTTCCTGTAACGCGCCGGCCGCTCCGTACACGGTCCCCACCGCGACCAGGCCGAGGATGAGGAGGAGGATGAAGAAGCGAACCGAGAGCAGGTGATCGGTGAACTCCTTGCGGGCCACCTCCACCCAACCCGGCCGCGCCGCTGCCAGTTCGGAGTCTCCGGCGCAGTCACCGCGGTCATGAGGCCACCGCCTCGTGCCTCGCGGAAGTAACGCCTGATAGATCTCATCGAGGTTGGAGCCAAGGTCGCGGATCTGCTTCACCTCGAGGTCGGCCTCGACCATGGCCCGCACCACACCAGAGATGTCACGCTCGGGAAGGGCCACCCGCCACTTCGAGGGCCCGGTCTCGGTGACAGACACCGCATCGTCGGAGAGCTCTGGGAATCCGGCGCGAACTGCCGCCTTCACTTGCTCCTCGGTGGCCTCGACCACGAACTCGTATACCGAGCTCCCCTCGGAGAGAGAAGCCGCCAACTCGTCGGGCGTGCCCTGGGCCACGATCCGGCCGTCGACGAATATCCCCACCCGGTCGCAGACTTGCTGCACCTGGTTGAGCAGGTGGCTCGATATGAGAACGGCCCGGCCGTCCTTGTGGGCGAGCCGTGAGATGAGCGCCAGGATCTCGACCACACCCTCGGGGTCGATGGCGGTGGTCGGCTCGTCGAGGATGACCACGTCGGGGTCCTTCACCAGCGTGTCGGCGACTCCGAGCCGTTGCCGCATGCCTCGCGAGTAGGTCCCAACCTCGAAATCTGCCGCATAGTCGAGGCCGACGTCGATCGAGCAGTTGTGAGATGCGGTCCTCGGCCTCTTCGGGGTCCAATTCGTTGAGCCGAGCCGTATAGCGGAGGTTCTGACGACCTGTCAGGTCGTCGTAAAAGCCGACAGCGTCAGGGAGATACCCAACCCGCCGCTTGACGGCGATCGCCTCGTAGGCGGGGTCCATGCCGCACACCCGCACCGTGCCTTCCGTCGGCTCGGTCAGTCCGAGCAGCATCAGGATGGTCGTGGTCTTTCCCGCTCCGTTGGGGCCGAGAACTCCATAGATCTCGCCGTGGGAGAGGTTGAAGTCGATGCCATCGACGGCGACCCGGTCGCCATAGTGCTTGACCAGGCCTTCGACCTCGATCACTTTCTCGGGCAAAGTCATCTCCGCCCGTAGCGACGGAAGACCATGGTGAGCCCGACCAGGGCGACAACGATGACTGCGATGCCGACCAGTCCCCAGATGGCCGATGTCTCGACCGTCGCTCGCACGTCGACCTGATCCGTGGCCTCAGCGACGCCGGCGGCGAAGGTGATGACGTAGTCGCCGTTGATGGCATCCCCTGAAGGGGTGATGGTGGCGGTCACCTGGGCCGATTGCCCCGGCTCCAGGCCCTGGATCACTTCCTGATCGAAGGCGACGTCCCAACCTTGCGGCGGGGTCGCGGTCATGGTCACCCCGACAAGTGGGGCGGTGCCTGAGTTGGTCACCACCAGCGGGAGGTCGGTCGCCTCCTCCCCGCGCACCGTGACGTTCAGCGCTTCGTTGAGGGTGTTGATGTCCACCGCGAACGAGCCGGTGATCCTCACTCCGAGCTCGGTCTCGGCCGAGAGGCCGGCGCCCTCGGCTCTGGCCATGATCGCATAGTCCCCGGCGGGCGAGGCATCGGCCGGGTCGACCTCGACCGTCACGGTCGCCGTCTCTCCCGCGGCCACGGTCACGGTCGATGCCTGCGCCTCGCCGGAGGGCCGGATCTCGGTGAGCCAGCCTTCGGGGCCGGAAGCGGAGAGCCCGAACTGGACCTCGCCGGGCGTGTTGTTGACCAGGGAGAGGTCGAAGTTGAACGTGGAATCCGCCGAGCCTTCGAGGGCGGGGAAGTCGGTCGCCATCGAGACGTCACCACCGACCGTCGCCGCCACCCTCACCGAAATGTCGAGGGTGTCGTTCCCCGAGCCACCCGATGCCGCCACGGACATCTCGTAGTCGCCTTCGGCGGCGTCAGCCGGAACGTCGACCTGAAGCTCGAGGGACACCTGACCGGTCGAGTCCACCTGGGCTGCATCGACGACGAAACCGCCGCCTCTCAGCTCACCCTCCCACCCTTCGGGCAGACCGTTGAGCGTGAGCTCGACACGGTCCCCGGGGGGTGCGGCCACCGTCACCTCGAAGGTGGCGCTGTCTCCGGGCTTGACCGCCACGCCGACGAACGGTGATGTGATCGACACCGTGGTCGGTGTGGGAATGGTTGCTTCCGTTTCCTGAGCCGCCGCTGGACCGGCAAGCGCGGTGACCGTCAGGGCGGCCACGGCAAGCACATGGGGAATTCTCTTCACTTCTCTCTCCGTAATGGACCGAACCCGCCGAATCTCGCTGACCCGAGGTTTAGAAAAGATAAAGCATCGCTGTCGGTTACGCCCTATCGAGCCGAGTCCCGGACAAGGGCGTCGAGGGCGACCTCGACCATTTCATCGAAAGTCGCCTGGCGTTCCTCCGAAGTCGTCGACTCTCCGGTCTTGATGTGGTCGGAGACGGTGGCGATGGTCAGGGCCCGTGCGCCACGCTCGGCGGCCACCCCGTAGAGGCCCGCCGCCTCCATCTCCACGGCGAGCACGCCCATCGACACCATGGTGTCGAAGACTTCTGGGTTCGGGTTGTAGAAGGTGTCCGCCGAATGCACATTGCCCACCTTCACCGGGACCCCCCTCGCCGCCGCGGCGTCGGCCGCTGCCCGAAGTAGCCCGAAATCAGCAGTGGCCGCGAAGTCGAATCCGGCGTACCGGGCCCGATTGGCGCCAGAGTCCGTGCAGGCCCCGATGGCGAGCACCACGTCTCGGATCTTCACCGATGGAAGGAGACCGCCGCATGAACCCACCCTTATCAGACACTCCACCCCGTACTCGGTGATCAACTCGGTGGCGTAGATCGAGGCCGACGGTATGCCCATCCCGGTCCCCATCACCGACACATCCAGACCCTGGTAGGTGCCGGTGTATCCCAGCATGTTGCGCACCGCGTTCACCTCCCGCGTGTCGCTGAGGAAGTTGTCGGCGATGTGCTTGGCGCGCAATGGGTCGCCGGGAAGGAGGATCGAGGGGGCGAAGTCGCCCTTCTCGGCCGAGATGTGGGGTGTGGGCATGGAGAATTGGCTCCTGGCAGTTGGCTGTCCGACCCAACTTATTCGATCAGCACTGCCTTCCTCCATCCCCGCAGGGCGTTGGTGACCGCGATCTCCTCGGCGCGATGCAGCTCGTCCATACCCAGCTCGGCCTCCTCGACCTCGCCACGCTCCAATAGCTGCTCGCGATAGACCCCGGGCAGGCAGCCCGAGGCGGCGGCAGGTGTCACCCAACGGCCATCGATTCGGAGCATCAGATTCGAGCGATCGGTCTCGGTGACCCGGCCGTCGAGGTTCACCAGCACCACCTCGACTCCCTCTTCGCCTGGGTTGGGGTAGTGAGACCGGTCGGCGAGCTTGTGGTACCACCGTGGCTCACTCGGGTCGACACGGCCTTCCCAAACCCGGAGGCCGACCGGTTCGTCCCAGATCGGCATCGGCCCGGTCCGGACTTCGACCGCCCCGTCCGTTCGGAGCACAAGCCTCACTCGCAACGCGGTTTGTCCTTCGACCGCGGACAGCGCGTCTCCGACCGCTGCTGGCTGCAGCGGGATACCCCAGTAGTTGGCTGACGCGGTGAGTCTGCGGACATGGCGCTCTAGAAGGGGGATTCCCATGTCCGGCTGGTAACGCATCGTTTCCAGGAGGTCCGGGACCTCCCGGGGGCTGGTGACGACAAGGGCCTTCCACAGGCACTCTTCGTACTCGATGCTGGCTACCGAGTCGAAGGTGATGCCGCCCCCGACGTGGTAGCTCACCCTGCCCTGGTTCACGACCCCGGTGCGGATCGCAACCGAGAACTCGGCGCTGTCGCCGCCCGGGGCGAGGACTCCGATAGCACCGCAGTACACGCCGCGGGCATCGGGCTCGAGGTCGGCGATGAGGCCCATGGTGGACACCTTTGGGGCGCCGGTCACCGATCCCGATGGGAACATCGCGCGCGAACAGCTCCGCGATGCCCACTCCTTCCTGAAGCGTCCCTTTCACCGTCGATGTCATCTGCCAGACCGTGGGGTGCCGTTCTACTTCGTACAGCGCCGGCACCTCGACCGAGCCCACTGTCGGCGACCCGGCCCAGGTCGTTGCGCAACATGTCGACGATCATCATGTTTCCCGCCCGCTCCTTCTCGGACTCCCGGAGCTCTTCGGCCCGCCCCAGGTCCTCGGCACCGGACCTACCCCTCGGTGCGGTCCCTTTCATCGGCCTCGCGGTCACCATGTTCCCGACGCGGGTGTAGAAGAGCTCTGGTGAGACGGAAAGCACCTGGGCTTCCCCGAGATCGATCCAGGCTCCGTAACTTCGGGGCTGAGACTCGATCATCGTCTCGAAGAGGCCGTACGGGTCCCCGATGAGCTCGGCCCACATCGGGAAGGTGAGGTTCACCTGATAGGAGTCACCCGCGGCGATCGCTTCTCGAAGGTCGTCCACCAGCAGGGCATGCTCGGCACCGGTCAGCGAAGGGCTCCATCGTCCGAGTTTCAGGGCGCCGGACCGGTCGAAGGGCTCGCTCTCACCTTGGTACACGCCGAACCACACCAGGGGGAGGTCCGGGACTTGCCAGGGCACCGGCACGCGTAGTTTGGGCTCGAAGGCCGGAGAAGCTTGATACGAGACGAAACCGGCCACCCATGAGCCCGCGGCAGAGGCGGCCTCCGCCGCGCGCAACGCCTCGATCACCTGCTCGATCCTCGTCGCCACGATCACACGGGCCGGATCGGAGAAGGTACGCGGGCCTGTTGACCAGCGGTCGCCGGCAAGTCTCACCGAGCCGTTCACACCCCAGACGTTACCGGTAGGGTCGCCGGCCCATGCCCGAAGTGCCTGATTTCCCCAAGGACCCACAGCAACTCGCCAACACCCTGGAACACCTCGGTGCCGACCGGCTGCCGGGCACCCTCGGCATCGAGCTGGTCGCTCTCGGCGAGGGCACTTCTGCCATGCGCTGTCCCATCGAGGAGAAGCACCTGGCCTCCAACGGCTATCTCCACGCCGCCTCGGTGGTGGCGCTCGCCGACACCACCGCCGGGTATGGATGTGTCGCCAATCTTCCGGAGGATGCCTACGGCTTCACCACGGTCGAGCTCAAGTCGAATCACCTTGCGACCTTGGTCGAAGGAGTCATGGCATCATCAGGAAGCCTGGTGCACGGTGGTCGGAGCACCCAGGTGTGGGACGTGACGGTTAGCGACGAGGCCACGGGAAAACCTCTCGCCCTGTTCCGTTGCACTCAGTTCATCCTCTACCCCCAATGATGAGCAAGGGAGACCGATGACCGATCGCTACCAATCAATCCTGAAGCTGCGGGCGATCAGGGACTACCTGCCCGACCCGTTGAGCGACGCGGACCTCACGGCGATTCTCGACGCCGCCCGGTGGACCGGCAGTTCCAAGAACCGACAGGACTGGTCTTTCCTGGTCATCACCGACCGTGATCGCCTGCAAATGCTGGCCGAACATGGAGATTTCACCCAGCCGGTTCGGGACTCGGCGGCGACCGTGGTCCTCATCCAGGAGCCGGGAGGGAACATGTTCGACATCGGGCGAGCCGCCCAGAACATGATGCTCGCCGCCGACGCCATCGGAGTGGCATCCTGCCCCATCACCTTGCATCGCGAGGCAGACAACCGGGCCTTCCTCGCGGTCCCCGATGACCGGGTGGCCCGCTACGCCGTGGCATTCGGCTACGCGGCGCCGGGTGCCAAGCCTCGTCACTACGGAGGGCGCAAGGCGGGGGACTCCCTTGTCCACCGCGACCGCTACTGACCCCGCCGGACCCGAGTTCGGCGCTCATGAGCGGCACTACCGTCTGATCACATGCCGGAACCGATCGTCCAGGCGCGTGGCCTCACCAAGAGATTCGGCGACTTCACCGCGGTGGACGCCGTCGACTTCGACATATCCAAAGGGGAGGCATTCGGTTTCCTCGGGCCTAACGGCGCCGGCAAGACCTCGACGATGAGGATGATCACGACGGTGAGCCCGATCACCGAGGGGAAGCTCACCGTTTTCGGCCTGGACCCGACGACCGAAGGCCGCCAGATCCGAAGCCGCATCGGCGTGGTGCCCCAGGAGGACAACCTGGACCTGGAGTTGACGGTCGCCGAGAACCTCTACGTGTTCGGGCGCTATCACGACATGAACCGGGCCGACATCCGCGCTCGCACCACGGAATTGCTCGAGTTCGCCCAGCTCTCCGACCGGGCGAAGTCCTTGGTGGACCCACTCTCGGGAGGCATGAAGCGCCGCCTGACGATCGCCAGGGCCCTGATCAACGACCCGGAGCTCGTGGTCCTCGACGAGCCCACCACCGGGCTCGATCCTCAGGCGCGGCACGTCCTCTGGGACCGGCTTTATCGACTGAAGCAGCAGGGAGCCACCCTGATCATCACCACCCATTACATGGACGAGGCCGAGCAGTTGTGTGACCGCTTGGTGGTGATGGACAAGGGGGAGATCGTCGCCGAAGGCTCCCCGCGGACGTTGATCAACGAGCACGCCACCCGCGAAGTCGTCGAGCTCCGCTTCCAGGACGGGCAAAGGGACCACGCCGTCGGCAGCCTCGACGGGCTGGCGGACCGCGCCGAGGTCCTCGCCGATCGGGTCCTCCTCTACACCGAGGACGCCGAGGGCACCCAGCACGAGATGACCGTGCGAGGCATCCACCCCGAGCAGGTCTTGGTGCGCAGGTCGACACTGGAGGATGTCTTCCTCAAGTTGACCGGACGGAGTTTGATCGAGTGACCGTGCTCACCCGATCGGTGCGGGTCGTCGAGGCAGAGCTGGTCGCCTATCGCCGCACCTGGCGGGGCACGGTCATATCCAGTTTCGTCAACCCGATCCTCTTCCTCACTTCGCTGGGCATCGGGCTGGGAACATTCGTCGATTCCAGCGCTGCCGACCTCGGCATGCCGTACCTCACCTTCGTCGCAACAGGTCTCGTTGCAGCCAGCGCCATGCAGGCCGGAGCCTCCGACGGGAGCTTCCCGGTGATGGCCGGGATCAAATGGCGAAAGGAGTTCTACGCCACGATCACCACACCCGTAGGCCCCGCCGACATCGTCTACGGGCGCTTCCTCTGGGCGGCGATCCGCCTCACATTCATCCTGGTTGTGTTCGTGGTGATATCGGCCATGTTCGGAGCGCTCGACTGGCGCAGCGCCCTGCTCGCGGTGCCCCCAGGCGTGCTGACCGGCCTCGCATTCGTCACCTGTACCACGGCCTTCACAGTCACCAGGGAGAACGAGACGAGCCTGTCGACGCTCTTCAGGTTCGGGATCACCCCGCTCTTCCTCTTCTCGGGGACCTTCTTCCCGATCAGCCAGCTCCCGTCCTATCTCAAGCCCATCGCGTACGTGACACCGCTGTTCCACGGTGTGGAATTGGTGCGCAAGATGTCGATCCCGGGAGTCGACGAGCGGGTGGTGACCTCGCTCCCCGCGTGGGTCAGCGCCGCCTACCTGGTGGCTATGACCGTGATCGGGATGGTTCTGGCCACGCGCTGGCTGGACAAGAGGATCCGCCCATGAGTGTCTCCGCCCCGTCGCGACTCACTCCGCCGCGTCGTATGAGCCCGTTTCGGGCGCAGAGGATCTGGGAGCGAAACGTCCTCGTCTACCGGAGACTGTGGAAGATCATCTTCACCGGGTTCTTCGAGCCGGTGCTCTACCTGTTCTCGATCGGGATCGGCATCGGGGCCTTGGTGGGGGACGTCACTCTCTCCAACGGACAGACGATCCCCTATGCCGCTTTCGTGGCGCCGGCACTGATGGCGACCTCGGCCATGAACGGAGCGGTGTTGGAGACCACCTTCAACATCTTCTTCCGGCTCAAATTCGAGAAGGTCTACGAGGGGATGCTGACCACGCCTCTCGTCACCCGGGACATCGCCGTCGGCGAGTTGGGTTGGTCATTGCTCCGGGGGTTTGCCTACGCCTCGGTGTTCCTCCTGGTCATGGCGCTGATGGGGCTGACGGAGTCCTGGTGGGCGGTGATGATGATCCCGGGGGCAGTACTGATCGGGTTCGCCTTCGGCGCAGCCGGCTTGGCCGCCGCCACCTTGATGCGCTCGTGGCAAGACCTCGATCTGGTGTCTCTGGTCACCATCCCGCTGTTCTTGTTCTCCGCCACGTTCTATCCGATCGACGTCTACCCACCATGGATTCAAAGAGTCGCGCAGCTCTCGCCGCTCTATCACGGCACCGAGATGATGCGCGCCTTCTCGTTCGGGATCTTCGAGTGGAACCTGCTCATCCATGTCAGCTTCCTGGTGGTATTCGGGCTCATCGGTGCCGCCATCGCCTCGAAGCGTCTCGACGGGATGCTCCGGAAGTAGTCGCCCCAGGCCTGACTCGCGACCAGGCCGACGTAGGCTCCGCCGCCGATGATCGACCTCTCGTTCCCCCTCCATGCCCCGCACGGGCGCGATCTCAACACCAAGGGCTGGCTTCAGGAGGCCGCGCTGCGCTGCCTCCTCAACAACCTCGATCCGGCGGTCGCCGAGGACCCGGAGAACCTGATCGTCTACGGGGGCCGGGGCAAGGCCGCCCGCAACCTGGAGAGCCTCCACGCCATCGTCCGCACCCTGGAGCGGCTCGAGAACGACCAGACGCTGCTCGTCCAGTCGGGTAAGCCCGTGGGGGTTTTCCGCACCCACGAGATGGCGCCCCGGGTGTTGATCGCAAACAGCCTGCTCGTTCCCAGGTGGGCCACCCTGGAGCATTTCTGGAAGCTGGAAGCCGAGGGCCTGATGATGTACGGGCAGATGACCGCCGGCTCCTGGATCTACATCGGGTCTCAGGGGATCCTGCAGGGCACCTATCAGACCTTTGCCGCAATCGCCGAGCAGAAATTCGGAGGATCGCTGGCGGGGACCCTGACCTTGACCGCTGGGCTTGGTGGCATGGGAGGGGCCCAGCCGCTGGCGGTGACCATGAACGGAGGAGTTGCCCTGTGCGTGGAGGTCGACCCCCATCGCATCGAGCGCAGGCTGGAGACCAAGTATCTCGACGAGAGCTTCGACGACGTCGAATCCGCGGTGCGTCGAAGCCTGGAGGCCAAGGCCAATCGGGAGGCGGTGTCGATCGGCCTGCTTGGCAACGCCGCCGAGTTGTTCCCCGCCCTCTTGGAGATGGGCCTCGACGCCGACATCGTCACCGACCAGACATCGGCCCACGATCCGCTGTACGGCTACGTCCCCTCCGGCTACAGCCTGGAGGAGGCAGGGCAGTTGCGAGGGGATGACCCCGACACCTACATCAAGGCTGCCAGGGAGTCGATGGCCACCCAGTGCGAGGCAATGGTCGGGTTCCAGGCCGCCGGCGCGGAGACGTTCGACTACGGGAACAACCTGCGAGGGGAGGCGGAGATCGCCGGGTTCGGAGCCGCCTTCTCCTACCCGGGATTCGTCCCCGCCTACATCCGCCCCCTGTTCTGCGAGGGCTCAGGTCCCTTCCGCTGGGTGGCGCTGAGTGGCGACCCCGCCGACATCGCGGCGACCGATCGGGCGCTCGCCGACCTCTTCCCGGACAACGAGCCGATGCTCCGTTGGCTGCGCATGGCAGAGGAAAGGGTCGAGTTCCAGGGCCTGCCGGCCCGCATCTGCTGGTTGTCGTATGGCGAGCGCCATCTCGCCGGGCTCCGCTTCAACGAGCTGGTGGCGTCGGGCGAGGTGAGCGCCCCGATCGTGATCGGGCGCGACCACCTGGACTCGGGGTCGGTCGCTTCGCCATATCGGGAGACCGAGTCCATGGCCGACGGATCGGATGCGATCGCCGACTGGCCGATCCTCAACGCGATGCTCAACGTCTCCTCGGGAGCGGCCTGGGTGGCAGTCCACCACGGCGGAGGCGTCGGGATTGGCAACTCGATCCACGCCGGGGCCCAGGTCGTGGCGGATGGGACCGACCAGGGCGCGCTCCGTGTGGAGCGGGTGCTGACCAACGACCCCGGGACCGGGGTGATGCGCCACGCCGACGCCGGATACGAAATCGCACAGCGGGTCGCCCGCGAGCGCGGGGTGGACATCCCCATGCTTTCTTAAAGATCCGGAGGCGGGTTTACGCTGATCGGCCGATGCCCATCGCCGACCCCTATTGGCCGCGAGCCGATGTCTGGCTGGCCCAGGACCATCCAGGCCCGGACATCATCGTCGTCGGCGTCCCGTCGTCCCAGGCTTCGTTGTCGCCGAGCCGAGCCGACATGGCACCCCTCGCGATGCGCGACCGCCTGGCCCGCTTTTCGACTTTCCACGGTGAGTGGGGTGTCGACTTCGGTCAGGTCGCAGTGCGAGACATGGGTAATTGGCCGGTATCCGAGGTCGATAGGCAGGGTTTGAACGACCTGATCCAGGACTTGGCGGGAGCACTGCCCAGGGTCGACTTGACCTTGTTCCTGGGTGGGGACAACGCCATCACCAGACCGCTCGTCCGTGGCGTGTCGTCCGATCTGAGCGACGTGGGCGTGCTCACTTTCGATGCCCACCACGACGTTCGCACTCTGGAACTGGGCCCGACCAACGGCAACCCGATCCGGGGGTTGATCGACGAGGACGGCCTACCCGGGTCCAACGTCACCCAGATCGGGATTCATAGCTTCGCCAACTCGGCCCAGTACCGGGCCTACTGCG
The DNA here is from genome assembly GCA_963789135.1 of uncultured Acidobacteriota bacterium. GTDB lineage: Bacteria > Actinomycetota > Acidimicrobiia > Spongiisociales > ZC4RG35 > JALYNX01. The sequence continues at coordinate 285,434 of CAWBJJ010000002.1, read as the reverse complement.
AGGAGAACGGGATCCGTGTGGTGACGATCGCCGACATCGAAGAGCATGGGCTGCACAACGTTGTGAGCTCTGCTCTCGAGGCACTCGCCGAACGGTGCGACTCGATCTACGTCGATGTCGACATCGACGTCCTGGATCGCGCATTCGCCCCGGCCTGCCCAGGTGCTCGTCCCGGCGGGATGACGGTGCGTGACCTCGCCGAGGGAGTCAGGCTCAGCGCCAGGCATCCCAGCGTGCGGTGGATCGACTACGTCGAAGTCGACGCCGAGGCCGATCAGGATGGGCTGACCCTGGACGCCATGGCACACGTCTTCCTGAGCGCGGTTGGTGGTTATGCAGAGAGAGTTGCCTGACCTCAGGATCAGATAGCCAAGAGGAGATGCGATGTTCATCGACACGGTCAGCCCGGAGGACGCAGTAGGGACGGTCGCCGAGATCTACGAAGAAGCGCGGTCGGCCAAAGGCTACCTGCCCAACTACTCGAGAGTGTTTGCCCTCCGGCCGGAGGCCTTCGACGCCTGGGACGCACTGGCCACAGCGATCCGGAAGAGCATGGGAAAGCGTCGATATGAGCTGGCCACCCTCGCCGCGGCCCGCTCCCTCAAGTCGAGCTACTGCAGCCTCGCCCACGGCAAGGTCCTGCGCGACCAGGTCCTGGGGACTGACCAGTTGGTGGCGGTGATGGTCGATCCAACCGGTGCCGGGATTCCCGAACAGGAACAGAAGATCATGGAATTCGCGGAGCGGGTGGCGATCGACGCATCCACGATCACGGCCGACGACATCGCGTTGCTTCGAGGCGCAGGGCTTTCCGACCCCGAGATTCTCGATGTCGCGCTTGCCGCGGGTGCTCGGTCCTTCTTCAGCAAGGTTCTGGATGCGATGGGTGCCGACCCCGATCAGGCCTTCTTGGAGTTGGAGCCCGAACTGCGCGAGCTGCTGGTGGTCGGTCGCCCGATCGCGACCTCCTGAGCCGGCTCTGTCGCGACTCTCAGCCGCCGCTGATCACGGATTCGGCGGCGCGACCGACGGTGAGGCCCTGACGATGGTCGAGAAACCCGTGAGGGAGTCGAACCGGCCTCGGCCCTGAGGAGTGGCCACGGACCATTCGATCCGCCCCATCCGGGTACGGGATCTCGGGGTCGAGCTGTCCGGTCAGCCCCACGAGCTCGTCTCACCGATCGGATCCGAGCGAAGCTGTCTCTCAGTTGCGGGCCGATGGGGAACCCCTTCAAGTACCACGCCGTGTGTTTTCTGAAGAGGGCGACGCCGATCTCTTCTCCAAACTTGTCGGCCAGCAGTTGGGCGTGGGCCACCATGATCGAGGCCACCACACCGAGCCCCGGCGGTGGTTGTGGGTCGCGGCCGGCCATGAGGTCGGCCAGGTCACGAAACAGCCATGGCCGGCCCAGGCACCCCCGGCCGACGATCACCCCATCGCACCCGGTTGCCGCCATCATCGAGACCGCGTCCTCGGCAGTCCAGATGTCGCCATTCCCCAGAACCGGGATGCTGGTGACCTCCGCCTTCAGGGTGGCGATCGCGCTCCAGTCGGCGCTTCCCGAGTAGAGCTGACGCGCCGTCCTGGCATGCAGCGCAACTGCTGCCGCGCCCTCCTCCTCGGCTGTCAGCCCTGACTCGATGTAGGTGAGATGGTCGTCGTCGATGCCCTTGCGGAACTTGACCGTGATCGGCACCGGGCCGGCGTTGGCGACAGCCGAGCGCACGATGGAGCGGAACAGGTCCTTCTTCCAGGGCAAAGCGGCCCCCCCACCGTGGCGCGTCACCTTGCCCATTGGACATCCGAAGTTCATATCGATGTGGTCGACCTTCTCCACCTCGACCAGGTAGGCCACGGCGGCTCCGAGCGTCCCCGGGTCGGTCCCGTAGAGCTGGATCGACCGTGGGGTCTCGTCAGGGTCGAACGAGGCCATGGAGCGCGACTTCTCGTTGCCTTCGATCAGCCCCCGCGCCCCGATCATCTCGGACACGTAGAGACCGGCGCCAAACTCCCGGCACAGCCTGCGGAAAGGGGAATTGGTGACGCCCGCCATCGGAGCGAGCACGACCGGCGGGTCGACCTGGAGCGGGCCTATGCGGAGCATCTCCGCGTCAGGCTACGAAGCTTGCGGCGGCTACCGGGCGACCTCCGTGGTGCTCACGTTCTGAAGCCGCACCTGTCCCCTCGCCGCCAACTTGCCGTCGTCCTCACGGGTCACGGTGACCTGCCAGATCTGCTGGGTGCGCCCCCGATGAATCGGAAAAGCCTCACCGAGGAGAACGCCGTCGGCGGTGGCCCGGATGAAATCGGTCTGGTTGCTGACACCGACCGCGCCCGCCATCCCATTCTCCATCGCCCAGAGGGCAGCCCCGGTCGATGCCAGGGTCTCGATGAAGGTGCAGTACACCCCGCCGTGGACCACCCCGTATGGCTGATGGTGGTTCTCGTTGATCACGATCCGCCCTTTGGCCATCTCCGACGAGGCGTCGGTCATCTCGATCCCGGTGTGGGCCACGAAGGTAGGGCGGGCGGTGAACGGGTTTTCCATCAGGATCCGCACCCCGTTGAGATTTGCTGAAGAGCTCCCAGTTCGTCACTGACGTGCTCCCAGACCCCGATCCCTATCCCCTCGTAGTAGGCAGCGCTGATCACGAACTCGACCCGACCATCGCCATTCATGTCGGCAATCGCGCCTACCGCGAAGGACTCCATGAAGGCCACCTCTCCCTCCGGGATTGGCTCTGCGACAACTGACTCGACGATGGTCGACGTGCCGACACTCCCCCCGGCAACACGCTGCATGAAGACGATCGAGTACTCGCCGACCTCGGCAAACAGATCGCTGCCGATGTCCTCGGCGACCGCCACCACCTCATTCACGCCATCACCCTCCAAGTCGAACCGGAACGCTTGTTTTATGGGGGGAGCGACGACCTCGATCCCGCTATCGGCGAGCAGCCCGGCGGCGACCGTGGCCAGGGTTCCATCATCCTCGATTTGCTCGACGAGGTGTGGGTTCAGCGGCCATGCTGCCGATATAGCCACTCCCACCGGATCGGGATAGGAGCCGAGGAGATCGCCGTCTTCGAGAGGAACCCCTCGTCCCAGAGTCACCTCGCACGTCTCGGTCTCAGCACCGCCCACCGTGATCCCTTCCACCCCGAAACGCGCGATCTGATAGTCCTCGCCCCCGCTCACCGGGAGTGCCGTCTCCGGCTCGACCTGGACCCAACCGGCACCGTCCCACCACCCCAGTGCGCCGTAATCCGCGACCACGAGGGGCTCCGGAGCCCAGTTCCCCTCGAGCAGCCCATCATCCACGGTGGTGGTCGTCTCGGCGACCGTGGTCGTGGCTGCCTCCGGGATCGACGTCGTGGTTGATTCGACTGTCGTGGTCGTGACCTCGGGCGCGGTCGTCGAAGTTGCGGCTGACGTGGTCGTCGTGTCGCCGGAGTCATCGCCGCTGCACACGGCAAAGAGAATGATCATGAGAACGACGAGGGAAACGATCAACGCAATGGTCCAACCGCGGATCGTCGTCAACCTACCCAGCCTCGGCGGCACCGAACTGGGACAGCCGGGCTCCCGTGGAAGACACCAGCCTCTCCAGCAAATGGATTGGGAGCCCGACCACCGTGAAAGGGCTGCCGGCAATCCGTCTCACGTAGATCCCACCGCGGCCTTGGAGGGCGTACGCGCCGGCCTTGTCCATTGGTTCGCCGCTGTCTACATAAGTGGCGATCTCCTCCTCGGTCATCGGGAGCATCTCGACTTCGGTCACATCGACCATCGAGGTGACGGCAGGGCCCTCATCCCACGAGGCAATGGCGAGTCCGGTGAAGACATCGTGAGAAGCGCCCTGGAGCCGACGCAACATGGACCTCGCTTCCTCGGGATGGGCAGGCTTGCCGAAAACGCGTCCGTCAAAGACAACGGCCGTATCGGCAGCTATCACCAGCGAATCGGGAGAGGCCACGGCTTCCGCCTTGGCCCGCGCCACCCGCTCCACGTAGGCCGCGGGCAGCTCGTCAGGGAGTCGGGTTTCGTCGATTTCCGGGGACACCACCTCGAAGGCGAGCCCGAGGGCGGTCAGGAGATCACGGCGGCGCACCGAGCTCGAGGCGAGCACCAGTCTCATCCCATCACCCGTCCCAGGCGGACCACCAGACGCGGGTGGAGCAGGACGTTGGGCTCGAGAACCGGATTGACATCGAAAAAGACTGCGTTGGCGGGCTCGCCGGCTGCGAACCCTCCGGCCCGACCGGTTGCCACGAGGCCCGAGCTGGAGATCGCGGCGACCACATCGGGTCCGGGCAAACCCATCTCCCAGAGCCTGACTGCTTCCTCCGCCACTCTGCGGGACCCGACGACGAGATCGGTCCCGGTGAGGACGTGCACGCCCGCCTCGATGGCAGGGCCCAGGATGGCGGCAACGTTGTCCAGCCCTTCTCGCAGGAGGCGCCCACCGGACGACTCCGCGCCGAGCTGGGCGATCACCGACTCGACCTGGAGAACCGTGGGGACCCACATCCCGCCGCGACCGCCGAGCTGTTCCAGGTCGGCCTCGTCGAGGAACATCCCGTGTTCGATCGATTCGACACCGGCGCGCACCGCCAGCGATGGGACTTCCCGCGCCATGGTATGGATCGCGACCCGAGCCCCACGGGCTGCGGCGGCTCCGACCGCGTCCGAGAGCTGGCGCTCGCTGAAGTTGGCAACCGGGCCCTGGCCCTTCCGGGGCCAGTCCCCGATCAGCTTCACCCAGCCCAGGCCCTCATCCGCGGCGACCGCTATCGCCCCGGCGATGTCTTCCGGGTCGATGTCCCTGGCGAAGTCGGACAGGTACCCGCCCTCGACCGACAGGACCACGCCCGCAGCTTCGACATCGGGACGGTCAGCTGGAGACACCGTCGACAGCATCTCCATGGCGCTGAGGTCGCTCCAACCCTTGTCCAGAGCCAGCATCACCCCAGCGGCCAGCGCACTGCGGGCGTTCTGAGCGGTGCCCTCAGGTCCCGCCGATACCCAGCTCACCCCCTCGGCGGCCGCAAGATGGGCGTGGGCGTCGACCAGTCCGGGGAGGGCCCACATGCCCTCGCCGATCGCACTCCCCCTGCCGGTGGACGGATCGACCCATGTGCCCTCGGCGACTTCGAAAATCACCGGCTCGGCGCCGGGTTCCCTCATCGAGAAGCGAGAGCTCACAAGGCGCGACGGTAACCGGCCCTAGTTGCCGATAATGACAGTGATGTCCAAGCCGATAGTGCTCCTCCTTGCGATGTTGGTCGCCTGCGCCTCCGCCACAGAGGCGCCGTCAACCACGACCACTCAGCCCCACCCCTCCACAACCCGAGGCTCGACGACATCGACCACGCTCGCCCTCCCGGTCGAGATCGACGACTGCTCGGCGCCCTCGGCCCCCTTCTCCCCGATGTGCGAGTCATACGAGCTGATCCAGGAATGGCACGTCGACCGCCCCTACGACGCCGCAGCGCTCGCGGAAGCTGCCATCTCCGGGGTCGACGGGTTCACCTCCGACGCGACAGAGCCTCCGCCCCGCACTCTCATTTGTGCGATCCCGGACCCGGCCTTTGCCCCGTTGTGCGACCGGGTCGCGGCCAAGGTCGCGGAGAACTCGGCGCCGCTGGCGCCCATGCTCGATGCCGCCGTGACCTCCATGACCGACCTGGCGCTCGATCCCTTCTCCTACTACGTGCCCCCGGATCAGGTGGGGTCGTTCCGGTCCAATGGAGTGGTCGGCGGGATCGGCGTCCTACTCGACGCGACGGACGCGGTCGGCTCGCGCTGTGTCCGGGTGACGGACGCGTGCCCGCTCCGCATTGTCTTCGTGGTCGAGGACAACCCGGCTGCCGCCGCGGGCATGACTGCCGGCGACGTGATCACTGCCATCGACGGCACCCCTGTCGACGGCCTCGGCTTCGTCGAGGCAGCAGGTCAGCTTGCCGGAGACGAGACCGGAACCGTCGAGGTCTCGATCACCAGGGACGGATCCCCCCAGACATTCTCGATCCCCCGGGCACCGTTGACTGTGCCGACGGTCGAGGTTGCCGTGCCCCAACCGGGGGTCGGCTTGATCCGCATCCCGGACTTCGAGGAGGACATCGCCGATCTGGTTCGTGAAGGCTTGCTCGAACTGCTCGAGAGCGACATCAGCACCCTGGTGGTCGACTTGCGCGACAACCCCGGCGGCTTTATCGACGTCTGTGTTCTCGTCATTTCCGAGTTCATCGAGGAGGGGGTGCTCGCCCAGACTTCGTCGCCTGATGGCGAAGAGCCTCTGACCTCCATCGGCGACGGTCTGGCCACCGATCTGGACCTGGTCGTATTGGTCAATGAGGGCACAGCATCCGCTGCCGAGATCACTGCGGCCGCCCTTCGCGACCGCCGGGGCGCCGTGATAGTCGGAGCGCCCACCTTCGGTAAGAACGCGGTGCAGATACCCTTCACCCTTCGCAACGGTGGAGAGCTCTACGTGGCAGTGGCCCACTGGACGAGCCCGGACGGGGATTCGGTTTCCGACGGGGGGCTCATCCCCGATCACGCACTCACGCTCCCGGCCGACCTGACCCCCGAGCAAGTCGTCGACCAGGCTCTCGAGGTGGCCCGATGACCAAGACAAGGATCCGACCTGCGCTCGCCATTCTCCTTGCAGTGCTGATCAGCGCCTGCTCGGGCAACGCAGACCCCGCATCTGATTCGACCCTCGTCACCCAAGAGGCGCCGGCCGGCGTTTCGGAGGCCGGCCGCGATCTTCAGATGTCTGGGTGTGAGCACCCGGTGGAGGATGTCGAGATCGTCTGTCAGGCCTACGAGTTGATCCACCGCAACTACGTGGACCAGGTTTCGGACGCCGAACTCGCCGAGGCCGCATCGCGAGGCGTCACAGAGCTCGATGGGTCCGCGAGCCACGGTGACCTGGCCTGTGCCGCCCCCACCGACGATTTCGGCGACACCTGCCAACTCGCCCTCGACGAAGCGGAGAACGCCGGAGAGGCCGCCGAAGCCATGGTCGCCGGCCTCGCCAAATATGCCCTCGACCCGAACTCGGTGTACCTGGACCGGGAAGCCCTGGACCTCCTCGACGAGGAGCAGGACGGGGAGATCCAGGGGATCGGGGCGCTGGTCAGTGCCGAGGACAATTCAGACGGGGTCCCGGGACAGTGCGCCATCATCTCGGAAACCTGCCGCCTCTCCATCATCTCGACCATCACCGACAGCCCTGCGGACCGAGCCGGGTTGCTGCCGGGTGACATCATCGTTGGGGTCGACGGTGCCGACATCTCGGGCTGGACAGTCGACGAGGTCACCGCCACGGTCCGCGGGCCGGCCGGGACTGAGGTCTCGATAGAAGTCCTCAGAGAAGACAAGCCACTGACACTGGCAATCACCCGCGCCGATGTCGTCATCCCGGTGGTGGAGAGCCAGACGGTTGGCGATGCCGGCTACGTGAAGCTGAACCTGTTCACCGACGGAGCCGACGAGCAGTTCGAGGAGGCAATCTCCCGCCTGCTGGGCCAGGGAGTCGATTCCCTCGTCGTCGATCTACGCGACAACCCCGGAGGCCTCCTGGACACAGCCATCGAAGTCACCTCGGTCTTCCTCGCCGACGGTGACGTGGTCGTCACCCAGGGGCCGGACACCACCACCTCGTACGAGGTTTCGGGCAGGTCGATCGTTCCCTCGGACCTCGAGGTCGTCTTCGTTGTGAACAAGGGCAGCGCCTCGGCGTCTGAAGTCGTGTCCGCCGTGCTCCAGGAGCGGGGACGGGCCACGGTGGTCGGCGAGAACACTTTCGGGAAGAACACCGTTCAGCAGAGGTTCGGGCTGGCCAACGGCGGGGCTCTGAAGCTCACGATCGCTCGTTGGGTCACCCCCGGTGGGCTCGACTTCGGTGGAGTCGGGGTGGAGCCCGACGTGGAGAAGGAACTCGGTCCCGGGCTTTCTGTCGACCAGGTGGTCGACGAGGCGCTCACCGCCTCTCTGGCGGTCTCCGGCGGCCGATCCGGCTGACCACCGGTCGAATCAGCCTTCGAGGGGATAGGCGATCCCCGTGTTGGCATGGCAGTCGTAGCCATGCGGATTCTTCCCCAGATATTGCTGGTGGTAGTCCTCGGCGTAATAGAACTCGCCGAGAGTGGCGATCTCGGTCGTGATGGCGTCGAATCCCAACGGGGTGAGCTCGGCCTGGTACTTGTCCAGCGATCGCTTCGCTACGTCCAATTGCTCATCTGACGTGGTGTAGATGGCCGAGCGATACTGCGACCCGATGTCGTTGCCCTGACGCATTCCCTGTGTCGGGTCATGCGTCTCCCAAAAGACTTTCAACAACTCCTCGTAGGAGACCTCGGCGGGGCGGTAGACGACCATCACCACCTCGCTGTGCCCGGTCCGCCCGGTGCAAACCTCTTCGTATGAGGGGTTCGGGGTGAATCCACCGGCATAACCCACGGCAGTAGAGTGGACCCCAGCCATTTTCCAGAAGCGCCGCTCGGCGCCCCAGAAGCAGCCCATCCCGAAGACGGCGACTTCGGTGTCCTCGGGGAAGGGGGCAACAAGTGGGTTCCCGTTCACGAAATGGGCCGCGGGAACAGGCACCTGAGTCGAGCGCCCGGGCAGAGCCTGGCTGGCCTCGGGGACTTCGCTCTTCTTCCATCCGAACATGAGTGACCTCCTGGGCTCATTCAACCCCATCAGGAGGTTTCGCGTTCCCGACGCTGGGTAGGTTTCGCCCCGATCCTCATGGTTCGTTACAAGAAGCAGGCTCAGGCCAAGGGAATCGAGGACCGTCGCGGCCAGGTCGGGCCCAGGAGGGGCGTCGCCGTGGGGGGCGGAGCCGGCCTGATCGGAATCGTGGTCGCACTGGTGGTGATCTTCTTGGGGGGTGGCTCGCCCGCTGAGCAACTCGACGACCTCACCGGTGCTCTGGGAGCCGGCGATCCGGCAGCCAGTGGCGGCACTCTCGACCCTGCAACCGATCCGTACGCCGAAACACGGGACTACATGAACTCGGTCTACATCGACCTCGACCTGATGTGGTCGGAGATCTTCGCCGAGGCGGGCAGGGATGACTACCGGGCGCCCGGTTTGGTGTTCTTCGAGGAATTCACCGATTCGGGATGTGGCGGCGCGGACGAGGCTGTTGGCCCCCATTACTGCCCCGCAGACGAGAAGATCTACCTCGACTTCGGCTTTTTCAATCAGCTTCGCGACCAGTTCGGCGCACAAGGCGATTTCGCTCCCGCCTATGTGATGGCTCACGAGTTCGGCCATCACATCCAGACCGTGCTCGGGGTGGCGGAGGAAGTGCGGGGCATGCAAGCGCAGAGCCCAGATCAGGCGAACGACCTATCGGTGGCAATGGAGCTGCAAGCCGACTGCTTCGCCGGTGTCTGGGCGGGGACCCTCCAGGTGGCCCAGGGCACCGATGAGAACGTGGAGTTGGACCCGGGTGAGATCCAGGAGGCGATCGAGGCGGCCGCCGCCGTTGGAGACGACCGGATTCAGAGTCAGGCCACCGGCCAGGTCAATCCCGAGACCTGGACCCACGGATCGTCGGAGGATCGGGCGAGCTGGACGATGACCGGGTACGAGTCCGGTCAGCCGGCTTCATGTGACACCTTCGCCGCTTCAGGCTGAATCCGCACCCACCACGGCCTCGGCCTCGATCTCGACCTTCCACCGATCATCGAGCAGTCCACTGACCACGACCATCGTCGACGCCGGAAGGACCTGGCCGAACACCTCTCCCATGGCGAGACCCACGGCATCGGCGTCGGAGATGTCGGTGAGGTAAACCCTGGTCCGTACCACGTCGGATGGCCTGGCGCCGGCCTGATACAGGGCGTCCACGATTATCTCGAGGCAACGGCGGGCTTGAACAGATGGATCGGGATCTACGTCACCATCAGGCCAGATCGGCGCCGTTCCGGAGACCAGGACCCGTTCATCGACACGGACCGCGCGACTGAACCCGATGACCGGCTCGAAGGGCGAACCGGACGATATGTTGACCCTGGTCACGCCCTCGACCCTACCGCCCCGGCCTGGCTCCACTTCCCGTGAGTTTCGGCTTTGGTTACCCTCTGCTCCCACCGATGCGCCTTCGCCGCAGCCTTCTTTCCGCTTTGGCTCTCACGCTCACCATGACCACCCTCGGCGGCGGCATGGCCCCGGCCCGCGCCCAGAGCGTCGACGAGACGGAAGATGAAGCTTTGGAAGCGGAGCAGCAGGCGGAGGCTGCGACCGGGCTCGTGGATGATGCAATAGCCGCCCGCTCCGGTATCGAAGCCGAGCTGGCTAGCACCATGGCTCGGATCAACGAGCTCGCCGACGAGTTGTCGCGGGTGTCGGCGGGAGTCGAACGACTCAAGGGTCAGGTCGGATTTGCAGACACCGAACTGGTCGGCATCCAGGAAGACATCGAGACCGGTGCGGTCGACGCCTACATGTCCGCCCTCAGCTCCCCCGGGGTGAACTTCGTCAATTCCGACGACGTCGAGGACGTCATGGTGACCGGGCTATTCGTTGGCGACGTTGTCGCCGCGGGCAGGCAGCAAGTCGACCAGCTGATCGTCAAACGCGACGATCTCGAGGCCTTGATCGCCTCCTTCGAAGCCGAGCAGGCCCGGGTCGTCGAGCTCAAGGACCAGGTCGATACCGAGGTGGAAAAACTCGCATCCCTCTATGAGGAGGCCGACGCCGCGGTCGCCGACGCCATTCGCGAGGCCGACCGAACGGCGGCGGAATACGGCGAGGCCCTCAGCGCAGTCGAGGCGGCACGGGCGCGGGAAGCCGAGCGCGAGCGCCAGGAAGAGCGCGGCCCGCCAGACACCACCACACCTGAGCCGAGTGACGACCCGACCACCACAACCACCACCCGGCCCTCTCCAACCACAACGGAAGACGACGATGGCGGCGGTGGTGGCGGCGGCAGCCACGATTTCCCGGCTGCTGTGGAACGGTGGCGGGACGAAGTCAGCGCCTACTTCCCGGCGTCCCGCGTCGACCAGGCGCTCGCCATCCTGCAGTGCGAGAGTCTCGGCGACCCTGACGCTTACAACCCGTACAGCGGAGCGGCCGGCTTGTTCCAGTTCCTCCCATCGACCTGGGCAGCGACTTCACCCAAGGCCGGATTCGGCGGGGCGGAGGCGTTCGATCCTGTTGCCAACATCGGAACCGCTGCCTGGTTGGGGAGCCGCTATGAGGCTCTCGGCCAGGGCTTCTGGGCCCCCTGGTCCTGCCGGCGAGTCCTGAACTGAACCGGAGCGAGCCCGAATGGACCAGGTAACGCTCAATCCATCACGCCAGGTGCTCTACATGGCGCTCGCCCTGGGGGTGACCGTCCCCGGCGTGCTACTCCGGCTGACCGGGACCCACCCCGAACCGGTGCTGGGAGCGGTTCTCTACGGGATGGCGATCGTCGGCGCCGCCTTCATCCTCTCGTGGGCCGCCGAGGTCATCCAACTCGACATCGCAGCAGGGCTGGCCCTGGCGCTTCTTGCGCTCATCGCGATCCTCCCCGAGTACGCGGTCGACTTCGTGTTCACCATGAAGGCCGGCCAGGAATTCGCGGAGACGGGAGAGGCCTCCCTGTACGGCCCCTTGGCCCTGGCCAACATGACCGGGGGCAACCAGCTACTGATCGGGCTGGGCTGGCCGCTGGTGATTCTGCTCGGCACTTGGCGGGTGCGCCGCACCCAGGCGGCACCGGAGATGGCCGAGAACACCACCGCCACCACCATCCACCTCGATCGCTCCCAATCGGTGGAGATTGCCTACCTGGCTATCGCATCTCTGTACGGCCTCACCCTGTTCTTGAAGGACCATCTCACCCTCTGGGACGCCGCGATCCTGATCGCCATCTACGTGTTCTATCTTCGCCGCCTCAGTGGGGCCCCACCCAGCACTCCCCACCTGGTGGGCCCATCCGCATACATCGGGTCGCTGCCCAAGGTCACGCGGCGGATCATCAACTACGCAGGCTTCGTGATCGCGGCGACCGTGATCCTGCTCTGCGCGGAGCCGTTTGCCGAAGCCATCGTCGAGATGGGTCAGGCCCTGGGGATCAGTGAGTTCCTCCTGGTGAAATGGATAGCCCCAACTGCCTCGGAGGCCCCTGAGCTCCTGGTGGCCGCTCTCTTCGCCTGGCGGCTCGCGGCACGAACCGGCTTCGGTGCGCTGATCTCATCGAAGGTCAACCAGTGGACACTCCTCGTCGGCACCCTGCCCATCGTTTTCTCGATCTTCTCCGGGACATTGCACGGCCTTCCCCTCGGCCCGGTGCAGCGAGTGGAGCTGATGGTCACCGCGGCTCAGTCGGTGTTCGCGGTGGCCATCGTCGCCAGCCGATCGGTCTCCACCAAGGAGGCCTGGGTGATGCTCTCGCTGTTCATCTTCCAGCTCTTGGAATCGGGCGTCACCGAGCTCGGCCATATCTCCGAGGAAACGTCGGCCCAAGCCAGGATCGGTGTCGGAGTCGTGTTCCTCCTCGCCGCGGCCTGGGTGCTGCGCAAGGACATGGGCAAACTCGTCCGCGTGGTCCGGGATGGGCTCCGCACTCCCTGGGACCAGCTGGCCGAGGAGTAGCCAGCTGCGGCGCGGCCCTCTTCTCGTGCCAATGTCGATGGGGTAGGTTCAAACAAGGCGAAGGGGGGAATCACGCCCAAACAGCATTTCACCGCTGCGACCTTCGAGTTCCTGTCTGAGCTCGTCGACAACAACGACCGGCAGTGGTGGGAGCGGAACAAGGATCGCTATGTGGAAGTGGTCCGGGAGCCTGCGCTCGACTTCATTGACGACTTCAGGCCGAGGCTGGCGAAGATCTCGACGCACTTCAGCGCGGACTCACGCAACGTCGGAGGCTCGCTGATGCGCCAGTACCGCGACATCCGGTTCTCGAAGGACAAGACGCCCTACAAGACCAATGTCGGGATTCAGTTCCGGCACACCTCGGGCCGCGATATCCACGCTCCCGGCTACTACGTCCACATCGAGCCCGGAGCAAGCTTCGTTGGGGTGGGGCTCTGGCACCCCGACACCGTGGTGGCCCGTCAGATCCGACAGGCGATCAACGACGACGTGGAGGGCTGGCAAAGGGCGGCGAAAGGGCGGTCCTTCTCGAGCTCATGGTCCATCGAACAGGATCCCGAGGAGACGCTGAAGAGGGTCCCGCGCGAGTTCGAGGCCGATCATCCCCACGCGAGCGACCTGAGGATGCGGAGCTTCGTGGCCGGAGCACGGGTGGCCGATAGCGCCATCACCTCGCCGGGGTTCGACGCCGATCTGGCAGCGCGTTATCGCAAAGCGAGCCCCTTCACCGCCTTTCTGTGCGCCGCGATTGGAGTTCCATTTTGATCAACAAGCGCGGCCCAACACCCCGATGGTCCAGGCTTTGCGAGGGTCGGTTGACAGTCGTATGTTGTGACGGTCCGACGACAAAGGAATGGGAGCAGTGACCACCTTTGCCGGAGTGGTGACTCTGGAAGAGGATCTGGTCCCGGTGACCATCGGGATCGATGACGACGAGGTGACCCTCGTCTCCGGTCGCGTCGAGATCGGGAAATGGCCCGCCAACGACTGCACCTTCGTCCAGAACGGGGACGGGAGTTGGGTCATCGAGGCCGAGGACGACTCCGTCGCATTTCTCCCCGACGACCCGGGACGGTTCGCCAAGGGCCTGGCCGGTCACATGCTGGTCGATACCGATGCATCCGGAATCGAGACGAGCCCTGTCCAGGACGACAGCGAGTCGATGGCCCTGTTCAGCGACGGGCCGGCACCAAATGCGTTGACCGTGGTTGGCTTCTACGCCCTGGCAGCGTTGACTTTGGCCATGGGGGTCTGGGCTTTCATCAACGTCGTGCTCTGATCACCCCGGGAGCTCCATCCAGCCTTCGACGCGATCCAGCAGGTACTCGCTCACGTCGTGTGACCGATCGAGGACGTCACAGAGTTGCTCCCGGCCCATCAGCACGTCGACCAGGCTCACCGATGACTTGCCGGTGAGGGTCAGCCGCCGGTCCGGGGCATCGGTGACCGCGCCGTAGGAGTCGATGGCAGACACTTCGATTGCCAACGACAACCGCCCGATGCCGGCCAGGTCGGTCGCCAGAACCAACAGATCCGGCGGAGTCTGCAGAGGTGGCACTGCCCAGTTGAAGAACAGGTCGAGGTGGTAGACGTCCTCGGGCTCCTCGAAGTCCGAATCCATCTCGTCGAGGCGCTCACGAAGAGAAAGGATCACCTTCGGGTCCACGTCGAGGGCGAGGTGGAGATCGATCGGGCCTCCACAGCCGGCCTCAGGGTGGAGGTCCACCTCCCAGGACTGGCGCAACGAGTACGTCTCGACGAAGTGCCTCTCGTCGTGCACGTGGAACCCGTGCTCGGTGGCGTGTTCCTTGAGGTCTGTGACGAACCCGGCGATATCGACCGACATATGTGGGTCAGGTTATTGGAGTCGGATTCGAAACCTAAGAGGGCTCAACGGCCCTTTCTTCGCCATCCCACCAGCAACCCGCTGAGAAACGCGAAGAGCGCGGCCGAGGGCACGGCTCGAGCCGGCTCGGCGACAACCACCAACGGGTCGACGGGAACCTGGAGTCGGGCGGCGGACTCCCTTCTTCTCGCCTCCTGTTCCAGCTTCTCCATCCGCTCGGTGGCGACGCTCGTCACCTCCGCTCCGAACAGGAAGACGGCAGACAACATGTAGGCGAGGAAGAGAACCACCACCAACGACCCTGCGAACCCGAGAGCGGTAGTTGGACCGACAACCTGGAAGTAGAGGCCGATGCCCCAAGCGGCGATGATGAACACCACGGCAGTGAAAAGACCCCCTCCCCATGCAGCTTTCCAGGGAAGTTGGGCGACAGTCAGGGTCTTGAAGATCAACCCGAAGACGAACGGGAGCAGGATCAGCGAAATGACCGGGGCCAGCACGTTCACAACGCCATCCAGACCCTCCAGATTCGAAGGCAGCAACGAATCGATGATCCCCCAAACGGTGTTTACCAGGAGGATTGCGATCATCAAGAGCCCGAGCCCAAAGACCCAGAGGAACCCAACGCCACGCTTCCTCACCAGGGCCACCAGTCCTCTGATCTTCTCGTATGGCACTCCGAAGATGTCGTTGAGGTCATGCTGAAGCTCGATGAAGAGACTCGAAGCAGTCCACAACAAGAGCACGAAACCGATTACGGCGGCGGTATCTGCCGAGCTGATCGCACTCGCCAGGAACGTCGCCATGGAATCGGCCACCTCAGGGCCGGCGATCGACTCGATTCCCTCGAGCAGCTCAGCCTGGGCCAGCTCCGAGCTCCCGAGAACCCATCCTGCGACCGAGATCGCAATGATCAGGATCGGCGCCAGCGCGAAAACGGTGCGGTAGGCGATTGCGGCCGACATACGGGTAGCACGGTCCATTCCGTACTTTCTCGACGCGCCGAAGACGACTTCGGCAGGGGTCTTTGCCCACCGAGGAAGACGATCGATGATCCGCTCGATCATGGCTTCAGGGTATCCCCGCATACACTCCCCCCGTGTGAGCCACCCGTTCCCGCCTCCCATCGAGACGATGGAGGCCAAGGTTTCCGAGCGATGGCCCACGGGCTCATTCGTCTATGAGCCGAAATGGGACGGGTTCCGGTCGATCTCGTGGTCTGAGCCCGAGATCCGCATCGACTCCCGCAACCAGCGCCCCTTGCTCCGCTACTTCCCCGAGTTGGGCCCCGCCCTCGAGCAGCTGCCCCCCGGGACGGTGGTCGATGGGGAGATCGTGGTGGTGGTGGACGGGGTCACCGACTTCGACGCGCTCCAGCAGCGGATTCATCCAGCCGAATCGAGGGTCAAGATGCTCTCGGAGGCGACACCGGCCGAGCTGATCGCATTCGACCTGCTGGCGGACCGTGGTGAGGACCTACGACACCAACCGTTCGTGATGAGACGGCAGCGGCTCGAGGCCTTGGCCGGCAAGCTGCGGTCACCCTGGCATCTCACCCCGCAGACGGATTCCGAGGAGACGGCCCGGAAGTGGTTCGATGAATTCGAATCGGCGGGATGCGATGGCATCATCGCCAAGGTTCCCGACCTCGCGTATCAGCACGGCAAGCGCGCGATGATCAAGATCAAGCATCGACGAACCGTCGACTGCGTCGTGGGGGGGTTCAGGGAGCACAAGGACGGAGGCAAGATTGGCTCTCTCCTGCTCGGGCTCTACGACTCCGACGGGCAGCTCCACTTCATCGGGCACTGCTCGGGGTTCCCCGACGGACAGCGGGTGGAGATCTACGAGAGATTCCTGGAGCTGGTCGCCGACGACAGCTTCGGTCAGGAGGCTCGGGCCCCCGGGGGTCAAAGCCGGTGGACCGGGGACAAAGACTCGTCGTGGACGCCGGTGCAGCCCGGAGTGGTCGTGGAAGTCAGCTACGACCAGTTGGAAGGTGATCGGTTCCGCCACGCCACGCGATTCCACCGCTGGCGGCCGGACAAGGACTCAGAGGGCTGCACCATGGAACAGCTGGAGCGAGTCGAGGGCCTCGGGTTCCGGGAAGTGGTCGAGTAGGGGAAGGGTCAGGGTTCTCCCCGGTTGCATCTTCGTCGCCACTCGTCAAGTCTTGCCCCAACTCATCTGATGCCAGCTACCACTCTCTCCACATGACCGCCCCCATCCTCGAAGTCTCCGGGCTCACCCACGACTACGGCGAGGTCCTTGCGATCAACGACCTGACTCTCGAGGTCCCTCATGGGGTCACCGGGCTGGTCGGCGCAAACGGAGCCGGGAAGACCACCTTGCTCCGGCTGATGCTGGGCCTTCTCCACCCCACCGCCGGGTCGATGCGAGTCCTCGGTCATGACCCTCAGAGCGAGCCCCTCGCTGTCCGGACCCGGATCGGCTACATGCCCGAGGGTGACTGCCTGCCCAAGGATCAGACTGCGGCCGACTTCGTCTCCTATACCGCCCAGTTGGCCGGGATACCGTCCCGCGAGGCGAAGCGCCGCGCGTCAGAGACGCTGTTCCTGGTCGGGCTCGAAGAGGAGCGGTTCCGCTACCTCGGTGACTTCTCCACGGGGATGCAGCAACGGGTGAAGCTGGCCCAATCAATCGTCCACGACCCAGACCTCCTGCTCCTCGACGAGCCGGCGTCGGGGCTGGATCCCGAAGGCCGGGCCCAGATGCTGGCCCTGATCACACGTCTCGCCCAGTTCGACATCAGCGTCATCATCTCCTCGCACGTCCTGTCCGACATCGAGCAGACGTGTGATTGGGTGGTGATGCTCGACGCCGGCGACCTGCTCCGTTCCGGCCCTCTCCAGGGCTTCGAGAAGCTGGGAACGGTCCTCGTCGAGGTGCTCGACAACGCCGAGGAGGTGGCAGCCGCAATCCGGGAGCAGGGATACGAGGTGACCGTCGAGGCCCTGCGACTGATGGTCGGCCCCGGGGACGAAAGGCTTGAGCCGGCAATCGTGAGCGCGGCTGCGGCCGCGAACGCGGGCCTGGTGCGGATGATCCGGGGATCGGCCTCTCTCGAGGACCTGTTCCTGGCCCGTGAGGCGACGCGATGACCGATCAGGTGATCTTCGACCGCGGCTACCGGACCTATGACGGGCCCCGGCTGGGCCCCGCCGGGGCCCGTAAGGCGGTGTTCAAGGACGGGGTGCGCAGGGTGCTCGGCCTGGGGCGCAAGGCGCGGGAGAAGATCTTTCCTTGGAGCCTGATCGCGATCGCGGTCATTGCCGCCGCGGTGTTCATTGGCATCAACTGGGCGGTGGGTGACGTAGCTGGTCAGGCGGGGCAGGAAGTCCCCAGCTACGGAGACCTCTTTGACTTCTACTCGGGCATCTCCCTGCTCTTCATCGCCCTGGCCGGGCCTCAACTCCTGATCCCGGACCGCACCAAGGGCGTCCTCTCGGTGTACTTCTCCCGGCCCCTCACAGTCGACGGCTACCTGTCCTCGAAGACCCTGGCGTTCGCCACTGTTGTTGGAGCCATCTACGTGGTGCCCCAGCTATTGCTCCACCTCGGTCTGGCGCTGATCTCCGACGATGGCTTCCTCCCCTACCTCGGGGACAACCTGGACATCCTGTGGAAGGTCCCGGCGGCCACCCTCGCCTTCGTAGGGCTGCACGGCGCGGTGGTGTTGACGCTGTCGTCAGTGATCGATCGCACCGGGATCGCGGCCGCCTCGTTCCTCGGCCTTCTGCTCGCCGGTGGAGGGGTCGCCGGCCGGGTTGCCGAGGCCACCTTCCCCGGAGCCAAGTTCGCGTCCCTCCTCGCCCTGGACCATCACCCCCGGATCATCCGCGACTACCTCTTCGGGAGCACGGTCGACTACCCCGCTGAGGTTGCCGGGTTCGAGGTTTGGGTCTCGGTCGTGGTGATCGTGGTCCTGATGTTGCTCGCTGCCTGGTTCATCCGCTCGAGGTACCGGCGGCTGGCATGAGCGACACCATCGTCATCACCGCTCTCTCCAAATGGTTCGGGCTCAAGGTCGCAGTCAGCGAGTTGAGCATCGCCTTCCAACCCGGAGTCACCGGGCTTCTCGGGCCCAACGGCGCCGGAAAGACCACTCTGTTGCGGGTCTTGACGGGCCTGCAACGCCCATCACAGGGCTCGGTGCGGATCCTCGGAGAGGACCCTCGGGCCCACCCCTCCATCTATAGGCGCATCGCGCTAGTGCCGGAAGACGAGTCCGTCTACGACCGCCTCACCGGGCGCCAGTTCGTGACCATGGCAGCGAAGATGGCCAAGGTCGACGACCCTCAGGCGCGGGTGGAGTCGGCGATCGCAACCGTTGGCCTCAGTGACGCTGCCGACCGCGCTCTAGGCGGGTTCTCCAAGGGCATGAGACAACGGGCCAAGGTGGCGCAAGCGTTGGTATCCGAGCCGGAAGTCCTGCTGCTCGACGAGCCCCTCAACGGTGCCGACCCGGTGCAGCGTGCCCACCTCATCGAGCTCTTCAGGCGGCTAGGCGACGAGGGGCGAACGGTGATCGTGTCCTCCCACGTCCTCGCAGAGGTGGAGAGGATGACCGATCGGGTGGTGGCGATGGTCGACGGCAGGCTGGCGGCTGTTGGCGATGTGGCAACCATTCGGGCGGCGATGACCGACAAGCCGAGGCGGGTGTACGTCGAGGCCACGGACCCGCGCCTCCTGGCTTCATTGTTGATCGCAACCTCCGGCGTGCTCGGGGTCACCCTCGCTGGAAACACGGTCCACGTCGAGGCCTCCGACGCCGGCGACCTGGCGCGGCGCCTGCCCGGGATCGCCATCGACTCTGGGATCGGGTTGAGTCGCGTCGAGCCCGTCGACGAGTCCCTGGAATCGGTCTTCCGCTACCTGGTCGAGGGTCGTTGATGACACTCGCCACCCATCTTTACCGACGCCTCATGCGCCGGGGGCGGGTCATCGCCCTCGTGGCCCTGGCATCGGTGCCCGCTCTCGTCTACTGGCTGGTCGGGTTCGACACGCCGAAGGGCGAGCTCACAGCGCTTTATTCGGACATCTTGGCCACTGTCGGTTACACCTACGTGGTGGCGGTCTTGATCGTGACCGCGGCCACGCTGCGCGAGGAGAAGGATTCGGGGACCCTCCCCTACATCTACCTCAGGCCGATCTCCCGCTCAGGATTCACGGTGCAGTCCTTGATCGCCGGGGCCGCCGCCGCGCTGGTCATCGGCGTCCTGGGGTGGCTTGCCACCGTGCTCGCCTCATTGGCGGTGGGCAATGGCGTGGAGCACACCCTTCCCGGGCTCGCCCTTTTCGTGGCAGCGGGCATCGGATACACCGCTCTCTTCGTGCCTCTGGGGTACCTGGCTCCGAGGTCGCTCCTAATCGGCCTCGGATACATCGTGGTCTGGGAGACGATCCTGTCGAATGCGGTCACCGGTCTGGCCCAGTTCTCGATCTGGCACGTCGCCCTATCCATCTATGCAGGATTGGAAGACGAGTTCGGACAGGCCGCGACCGACAGCCTGGGGCCGGTGACGCCCGGGGTCGGGGGTGGGGTGGCCAAGATCGCGGTTGTCGTCGTCCTCGGAGGCCTGGTCCTCACCTGGGCCTTGAAGCGCCGGGACGCGCTCTAAGGATCAGTACTCATCGTCGGGGCGGCGCTGGCGGGAAGGCTGGACCCGCGGCGGCTCACCCGGCATCTTTGGGTAGTGAGGGGGCCACGGGGCATCACCGATGCCGTTCTCCTCGTCACGCGCCATCCACTCCAGCAGCGTGTCGATCCTTCCGGCTGCCTCGTCGATCCCGTCGGTCAGGTCTCCGACCTTTGCGTACCGCTCGCGGAAGGTGTCGAGCGGAAAATCCTCGATGGCCACCTCCTCGAGCTCATCCCAGGTGATCGGGGTCGACACGAACCCGGTCGGGCGCACTCCGTAGGCGGAGGACACACTCTTGTCCCGGGCGTTCTGGTTGTAGTCGATGAAGACTCCCTGACGCTCCTCCTTCCACCACTTGGTGGTCACCTCGCCCGGCATTCGGCGCTCCAACTCGCGGGCGAAGGCGAGGACCGCACGCCGGGTCTGGAAGAAATCCCACATCGGCTCGATGCGCACGTAGACGTGGATTCCCCTGCTCCCCGAGGTCTTGGGCCACCCGACCAGACCCACCTCGTCGAGCAGTTCGTGGGCGGCAGCGGCGGCCATCTTGACCTGCTCGAAGGTCACGCCCGGTGTCGGGTCGAAGTCGAAGCGGAGCTCGTCGGGATGGTCTGTGTCCTCGGCCCGCACCGGCCACGGGTGGAAGTCCAAGCAGCCCAATTGGGCGAGCCGCACCACATCGGCCTCCGCCCGGGGAACGTTCATCCGCCCCGGGCGCTGTGAGGGGAAGCGGATCGGAGCCGTCTCGAAGGGGGTTTGCGCCGATGCACGCTTGTGATAGATCGGGTCCTCATCGACGGTGCCCATGTACCGCTTGAGCATGGTCGGCCGGCCGAAGACCCCTCGGATGGCTCCCTCAGCCACCCGGACAAAATGCTCGACGACGTCGAGCTTGGTCCACCCCTGTTTGGGGAAGATCACCCGCTCCGGGCTGGAGATTCGAACCTCTTCCCCGCCCACCTCGACAGTGGTGTGGTCACCCATCGCCTACCTAAGGTACGCCGCAACCGACCCTGAGTGGAGGCAACGAACATGGCCGAACCGGTCAAGGACCCCACCCCGGAGCAACTCGAGGCCTGGCACCGCACCTTCGCCCCGCAGGCCTTCAATCACACCTGGGAGTTGCTCGACCTCGCGGAGAGGACCCGGGATCAGGACGAGGACATGCTCGCCTCGACCCTGGCCCAGCGCTACCACTGGTATCGGGTCGGGGACCCGAGGAACCGTGCCATCGCCGACTGGCAGGTGTCTCGGGTAGCGGTCGTACTGGGCTATGCCGACCTCGCAGAGTGGTTCGGCGAGCGCTCGCTGGCGGTTTGCGATGAGCACGGTCTCGACGCCTTCGTCCGTGGCTTCGCCCACGAAGCGATTGCCCGCGCCGCCGCCGAGGTCGACGACGTCGAGACCTTCACCGAGCACCTGGAGTTGGCCAAGGCGCTCCTGGCAGACATCGAAGACCCCGAGGATCGTGACGTATTGGCTGCCGACCTGACCGAGATGTCGGAGCCCTGAACCTTTCCAGGGGCTACTTGTAGAACGGGAGGTGGCGGAAGACCACGGTCAGTTTCTCGACCAGGCGCCGGTATGTCTCATACGAGAGCCCGAAACCAGGGGCATATGCAGGGACCACTCGCTGCACCGCGACCGTTTGCGGCTCGGTGAATTTGAGCAGGCCCTCACGGCCATGGCGCCTTCCCTGACCCGACTTCTTGAACCCGCCCATGGGGGCGTCATGTGAGCCCCATGTCGAGACGAACCCGTCATTGATCGAGACGCTCCCAGCCTGGAGCCGGGTGGCGAGTTGTACGGCGCGACGGGTGTTCGCCGACCAGACGCTGAAGGTCAGGCCCAGGTCGCTGTCGTTGGCCAATCGAATGGCCTCCTCGACCGAGTCGACCGGGTAGATGGAGACCACCGGGCCGAAGGTCTCTGACCGGCACACCGCCATGGTCTCATCGACACCGCTCAGGATCGTTGGCGAATAGAAGAGGGGACCGGCATCCGGTCGCGACTTGCCACCGGTGAGCAGGTTGGCCCCCTTGGAAACGGCGTCGTCGACATGGGACTCGACAGAAGCGAGGTGCTTCATGTCGATCAACGAGCTGACAATTGGGCCGAAGGCAGACGAGGGTGAGACCTCGAGCTGTTCGGTGTGCGCCACGAACCTCTGGGTGAACTCCTCGAGAAGCGGGCGCTCGACGTAGATCCGTTCGACATGGACGCACATTTGGCCGGCATGGCCGAATGCAGCTCGTGCCATCTCCGGGATCGTCCGACCGAGATCGGCGTCGCCGAGCACGATGGCGGCGTTCTTGCCACCGAGCTCCATCGAGGCCCCGATCAGGTTCCGCCCTGCCTGCTCGGCGACCTTGGAGCCGACCGCGGTGGAGCCGGTGAACATCACGTAATCGACCTCGTCGATGAGGGCAGGCCCGCAGACCTCACCGCTCCCGGTCAGGACCTGGATCACGCCCGCTGGCACGCCCGCCTCGGCGAGAAGACGGACCGAGAAGAGCAGGGAATACGGGGTCTTCTCGTCCGGCTTCAGGACGACAGCGTTGCCGGCTGCGAGGGCGGCGAGGGCGTCGCCGATGGAGAGGTTGAACGGGAAGTTCCAGGGCGAGATGAACCCGCACACTCCCTTGGGATGGCGGTACTCGTAGGTCTTGGTGAATACGGGCATCGCTCCCTGGCGGCGCCGGCGCCTGGTGAGCCGGGGCCCCATGTTGGCGTAGTAGCGGGCGGTGCCGACCACGTCGACAACCTCCTCCCATGCTCCGGCTCGGACCTTGCCCCCCTCCAACTGGATTATGTCGACCGCGGTGTCGATGTCGTCGAGCAGGAGGTCGTGAAAGCGGAGGAGGAAATCGGCGCGGCGGCGGGCGCCGAGGCCGGCCCAGCCGACCTGCGCGGATCGGGCCCGCTTCACCGCCTCCACGACGTCCTCTGGAATGGCCTGCGGGATGTGCCCGATGACGTCGAGGGTGAACGGGGAATCGACTTCGATCATCGCTCTGCCCTCAGTCGGCACGTCGATCCGGGACTCCAGGTCACGGAGCAGCGTGCTGCCGACCCGCGGGGTGAGGATCTCGCCGTCCATGCCCGCAACGGTACTTACACTCGCCCGCCCAAATCGAAAGTCGAGACCATGGCCCACATCGCCCTCCCCACCGACCTCCCCGGGATCACCAGCGCATTCGCCTTCCGGCCGGAGACAGCCAAACCAATGCGTGAGCTGGCCGAGGTTCTGCTTCGGGGCCCGAACACGCTGTCCAGCGGGGAACGGGAGATGATCGCGGCATACGTCTCTTCTCGAAACGACTGTGACTTCTGCCATGCCAGCCACCGCGCCGCGGCCGCCCACAACCTCGACGGTGACTACGGCCTGGTCGATGCCGTCTGCCAGGACCCCTCGACCGCCGAGGTGAGCCCCAAGCTCAAGGCGCTGCTCGACATCGCCGCCAAGGTGGCCGTGAGCGGGCTCGAGGTCGAGCCCGCAGACATCGAGCTTGCCCGTGACACCGGGGCATCCGACGTGGAGATCCACGACGCAGTCTTGATCGCTGCGGCGTTCTGCATGTTCAACCGCTACGTCGATGGCCTGGCCACCCTCACACCTGACGACCACGAGCTGTATGACATGATGGGGCAGCGCATGGCGCGTGAGGGTTACATCCGCGACGACCGGGCTGCCGCCACCGGCTAGAAGGAGGGGGTGACCCGGACTGGGGCGCCCCTGGGGCCGCTGAAGGCCGTGAAGAGCCACGTCACCCCGACCATGATCATCCAGGCGCCCGCCAGAATGGCCACTGCCAACAGGGTCATTTCGGGCCAAACGATCACTATCACGCCGGCGGCGATGGACAACAGGCCCAGGACCAGCTCCCAGACCCAATTCTCATGTCGGTCGACGATCGAGGAGATCGCCTGCACCAGGCCCCCAACCACCCAGAACACCGAAACCACGATCACCACCGCCTCCAGGTTCTGAAACGGGCGAAGTAGGAGGGCGGTGCCGGCGATGAAGGCAAGGACCCCGAAGACCACCGCGAGCACGCGGCCTTGCCCCGCCTGGAAAGCGGTGACAATGGCAATCACTCCATATATCAGCAACTGGATCCCGAGCAACGCCACCAGGACCAGGATCGTGAGCTCTGGCCAGACCAGGGCGAGAATCCCCATCAGGATCGAGATCACCCCGAAGATGATCAGCACCCATTTCGGCATTTCGAACCCAGCGGATACGACGGATGTCAAGACACACTCTCTTCGACGACAGTCGCGAACCTAGCTCGCGTTCGACCTCGCCCGGAGGTGCTCCTCGAGGAAAGAGAGCGTCCTCTCCCACGCTCCTTCGAAGGCAGCTGGATCGAAAGTGTCACCGTCCGGCTCACCAAAACCGTGCTTGGTGCCTTGGTGGCGGAGCACCTGGACGTCGAGGTCCTCCAGCCGCATTGTGGCCTCCATGAACGCCGCCTCGTCCGCGGTGATGAACTCGTCGTTTTCGGCGAGATGGATCAGATAGGCGGCGCGGGCGCCGGCGAAGTCGATTTGCTGGCTCCCGTAGAAAGAGACGGCCGCTCCCACCAAGACGGCGAGCCTGACCGAGGCCCACAGGGCAAGCGAGCCCCCCATCCCGAACCCGATGATCCCGATCGGGCCTTCGGTGGACTTCTCGTTGAGAAGCTTCGCCGATGACAGGACGAGCGACGCCAGACGGTTGGGGTCGGCCTTGCCGAGGTGGTCGAGTGCGTCTTGCTCGGATTCGGGCAGCTCACCGAAGTTGATATCGGGGGCGAGCACAGTGAATCGATGGTCGGCCAACTCATCGGCGAGGCTCTTCACTGAGGAGGTCAGGCCCCAGAAGGAGTGAAGGAGGAGCACGCCAGGCCCCGGGCCGCCGTCCCCCTGGACGAAGTAGGCGAGGTCGCGAACCACCCGTGGAACCTACCCCCCCTACTCTTGCTTTCATGACCTCGGCGGTCGCCCCACTCCGGATCGGCTCGTTCCGCACGCTTTGGATCGCATCTCTGGTGTCCAACGTGGGAAGCCTGATCCAGACCGTTGCAGCCAACTGGCTCATGTTCGAGCTGACGAACTCCAACACCTGGGTCGGGCTCATGGTTGCCTCCAGCACCCTGCCCCTGCTCTTTCTCGCCCTGGCCGCGGGTGCCCTGGCCGACATGTTCGACCGGACCAAGCTGATGCTGATCTCGCAGGTGATCATGGGCGGCTCGGCGCTGGCCATGGCGATTCTGACTGCCGCCGACCTGATAACCCCTGGCTGGCTACTCGGGCTCGGATTGCTCCTGGGGACGGGTGTCGCTCTCAACCTGCCCACCTGGAACGCACTACTTCCCGACCTGGTCCCGCGCCCGATGATCCCCAACGCGGTAGCGCTCAACTCGGCCGGTTTCAATGTCGCCCGCGCCGTCGGGCCCGCCATCGGTGGGGTGATCGTCGCCACCCTCGGACCGCAAGCCGGGTTCGGGATCAACGCCCTCACCTACGCCGCGGTGATCGTGGCTCTCATCATGATCGGAGGCTCGATCAACAGCCGGGCACGGGAGAGCACCTCGTTCGGAACCGCGATCAGCCTCGGGGTCCGCTATGCCCGCTACACGCCGGTGTTCAGAAGACTCCTGCTCCTGGTCGCTCTGTTTGCCATCACCTCGGCCGTGGTCCAGTCGGTCCTGCCCGGAAAGACCGAGGCGTTGAAAGGCGGGGCCGGCGCCCTGGGGTTCCTGCTGGCGGCCATGGGAGCCGGCGCCCTGCTCGGAGCCTTCCTCAGGGAGCGCGTCGTCTCCCGGCTGCGTCGCAGATCGCCGATGGTCACCATCACCGGATTCGGGCTCGCCGGAATCGGCGTCGGCCTGGCGCCAAACCTCGCCTGGGCAATGGTGTTCATGTTCATCTCCGGCGCCTTCTGGGTGCTCACCCTTACCAACCTCAACGCCACGGCCCAACTGATGGCGCCGGGCTGGATCCGGGGCCGGGCGATGTCGTTCTACAGCCTCGCCTTCGGGGGCGTCCTCCCGCTTGGCGCCATCCTCTCGGGTGTGATCGCCGACGCCATCGGCACCGGGCAGGCCATGGTCACTCTCTCGCTGGGGACCGTCGCCCTCGGTCTCGCGTCACCAGCGTTCAAGTTGCCCACTCTCGACGAGGTGGAATCGCCCGAGTTCTCCCCGGAACGAGTGGCACCCGTGCACGACGAGACCCTGGAGGGCGGACCGGTGTTCATCCTCAACACCTGGACCATCGACGAAGGAGACCTCGCCGAGTTCGCCGAGGTGATGAACGAGGTGCGGATGGTCCGTCTTCGCACCGGTGCCTACCGGTGGTCATTGTTCCGCAACGCCTCCGTGCCCAATCGGCTCACCGAGTTGTTCACCACCGGGTCCTGGGAGGAGCACCTCGCCCAGCACCGGCGGATAGACGACGCCTCTGCAGCGTTGATCGCCAAAGCTCGCGCCTTCGACCGTGAGGACGGCCCGGTGACCCGTCACCTGATCGCGATCGATGTCGAGAATCCCCCGAACTTCGAGGACCTACTGATCACGCACGAGCACATGCACCAGACCGACGGATCGATCCCGAACATGGCGGATCAGGACGACTGATCGCCACGCGAGAAACTCATCTCGCGGGAGAACTTGCTCCAGTCGGATGCCTTGGTGGACCAGAGGACGTCGGTGGCGATCTGAACGACACCCACCACTATCAGCATCGCCAGTGTCCAGGCCGGCACATCGGCGGCCAGCGCCGCCCCGATGAGTGCGAACGGCACCAGCTTGGTGAGGATGGCTCCCGAGGCATGCATCCAGGCCCGGGAGGCGGCGGGCGAGCGCAGATATGAGGCGTAGTCGACCTTGACGCCCGGAGTGGGACGACGAATCGAGCCCATGAACCAGCGGGTGAAACGGATTCCGAAAAAAGTCCCTACAAGCAGGTGAGCCAGGCTGTGAGTGGTCACCAGGATGGCGCCGAACCCGAGAGTGAAGGCAACGCCCGCCGCAGTCCCATCGAGGGAATAGGACCAGGCGATCAACGCCAGCCCGAACAGTGCTCCTCCGATCATGACCAAGTTCCCGATCCAAAGCGGGACGGTGACCAGCGCCCATCGCCTGAATGCAATGGAATCGATGACCCCGATGCGATCGGCATGCTCCTCGATCAGGGCAGGGTCGGCCTTCACCGCCTCGACCGCCTTCCAGAACCCGGAGGGCCCGGGCGGTTGCCCGGATCGGACAGCGGACTCCGCCGCTCGCAGGGTCTCGGTGATCGCTGCGTCGTCCACATGCATATCTAAGTACGGTGCGATCACTGCAACCGGATGCGTGGCGTAGGTGTTCTGTTGACGATGGATGAGCTGACGACCGCGCTCGCGTCGGATCTGGACGGGGCGTTTCCGAGACTGGTCGACGAGATGGGGCCAGGCCTCTATTGGGGCTTGCGCCGGATGTGCGGCGACCATGGGGAGGCGGAGGACCTGACCCAGGAGACCTTCATCCGGGCCTACAGGTCACTTAGCGACTTCGACCGAACCCGGTTCGTCGACCTCCGGCTCGGACCCTGGATGTGGACCATCGCCCTCAATCTCGGCCGAAACCACCTCAGAGACCGGTCCCGGCGCCCCACCCTCGTCGAGATGCATGGACATGAGAGGCCACACCACGACACCGATCCGCCCGACGACAGGGCCTGGGACACCAGATTTGCAGCCCTGAGCCGAAATCAACGGACCGCAGTCGTGCTGCGACACGTCGTCGGCCTCGGAATCGTCGAGATATCGGAGTCGACCGGGCGTCCGGAAGGGACGGTCAAGGCTGACATTCATCGCGGGTTGGAGAAGCTACGAGAGATCATGGAGCTAGAGAAATGACCATCGAAAAGAGTCTGCAGCAATTGGCCGGCTCGCTGCCGGACGGCATCAGCGAGGGCGTTGCCCTGGGCACCGGGCTCGCCGATGGGTTCGACTTCTATGACTCCCCTGTCGGCGAGGTAGCTGTCACCTTCAACCCGACGGGTGTCTCCTCGCTGACCCTGGCTTCCGAGGACTGGGAGGGCTATTTCGCCCGGCGCCATGGGCGGCGTTTGATCCGGGCCGAAGCTCCCTCGGCATGGGCGGATCGGATCCCGGGGGCGATCGAGGCCGGGGCCCCGGGGCGGCTCCCCGTCGATCTGAGCTCGGTCACGCCGTTCCAGGACAGAATCCTGCGAATCGCGGCCACCATTCCCCGGGGAGAGGTGCGCCCCTACGGATGGCTGGCCCGGGAAGCCGACGCCCCAGGCGCGGCGAGAGCAGTCGGCTCGACCATGGCGCGCAACCCGATCCCGCTGATCATCCCCTGTCATCGGGTAGTCCGGTCCGACGGGACCATCGGCGCCTACTCCCTGGGCGGCCCGGAGGTGAAGTGGGAGTTGCTCACCCACGAGGGGGCCGACCCGGCCCACCTCGAGGATCTCGCTGAGCACCACGTCCGGGTCCAGGGAAATACCTCGACGAAGATCTACTGCAACCCGACCTGTCGGGCTGTCCGTCGCTCCAAGGAGGAGAACACGGTCGACTTCAGGTCCTCCGGTGACGCGACTCGAGCCGGATATCGGGCCTGCAAGTTGTGCCGGCCCTGAGTGCCATCGGGAGGGACGCCCCTCCCGGGTACTCTCGCCGCCCATGGAGACGAGCCAGGCCGAACAACTAGCGGTCGACACCATCAAGGCCCTGGCCATGGACGCTGTCCAGAAGGCGGACAGCGGCCATCCGGGCATGCCCATGGGCATGGCGGACATCGCGGTCGTGCTCTGGAGCCGATACCTCTCGGTAGACCCCGACGACCCGGAATGGCCCGACCGCGACCGCTTCGTCCTATCGAACGGACACGGGTCGATGCTCCTCTACTCCCTCCTCCACCTCAGCGGCTTCCCACTGACCCTCGACGACCTCCGGAACTTCCGGCAATGGGGCAGCCACACGGCAGGACACCCCGAGATCGACCACCACATCGGTATCGAGATGACCACCGGCCCCCTGGGTCAGGGGTTCGCCACGGGAGTTGGGATGGCGATCGCGGAGAGCCACCTCCGGGCCCGGCTCGGGGCCGACCTCGTGAACCATCACACCTACGGGTTCGTCTCCGACGGCGACCTCATGGAGGGGGTG
Organism: uncultured Acidobacteriota bacterium; assembly: GCA_963789135.1. Classification (GTDB taxonomy): domain Bacteria; phylum Actinomycetota; class Acidimicrobiia; order Spongiisociales; family ZC4RG35; genus JALYNX01. Next base: position 256,152 of record CAWBJJ010000002.1, on the reverse strand, counting down.
AGCAGCGAGGCCGCCTCTCTCGCCGGGCACCTGGAGCTCGGACGACTGGTCTACCTGTACGACAACAACAAGATCTCGATCGACGGCAGCACCGACATCACCTTCAGCGAAGACGTGCTCGGCCGATTCACGGCAGTGGGCTGGCACACCACCGAGATCGACGGTCATGACCGCGATGCCATTGCGGGGGCCATCGACGATGCCCTGGCTGAAGAGGGCCGGCCCTCACTGATCTCATGCCGGACCCACATCGCCCACGGCGCACCCAACGCGCAGGACACCGCGGCAGCGCATGGCGCCCCACTAGGGGATGAGGAGATCCGACTCGCCAAAGAGGCCATGGGTTTCCCGACGGAGCCGAGCTTTCTCGTCGACGAGGAGGTCTACGCCTACTTTGGCCAGGCAATGAACAGGGGGCGAGCGGCGCGGGCCGAATGGTCGTCTCGGCTAGAGGAGGCCACCCAGGAGCAGAAGTCCCTGTGGGACTCGTTCCACGCTCCGAAGCCGGTGGAGCTAACCGGGCCCGGGTTCGCCGTGGGTGAGAAGATCGCCACCCGGTCGTCATCAGCGGCACTCTTTTCCGAGATGGCCGAGAAGCTGCCCGGTTTCCTGGGTGGCTCGGCGGACCTCGCCGGGTCCACCAAGACGGTGATCGAGAAGGGTCGCCTCTTCTCGTCGACGGACCGCAAGGCGCGGGACATTCCCTTCGGGGTCCGGGAGCACGCGATGGGCGCGGCCACCAACGGCATGGCCGTCCATGGCGGGCTCAAGCCGTATGCGGCGACCTTTTTCGTGTTCAGCGACTACATGCGACCGGCGGTGCGACTCTCGGCGATCATGGGAGCTCCCTCCGTCTGGGTCTACACCCACGACTCGGTGTTCCTGGGTGAGGACGGGCCCACGCACCAGCCCGTCGAGCACCTGGCGTCGCTGCGGGCGATGCCCGGCATCTGGGTGATCCGGCCCGCCGACGCCAACGAGACCCTACAGGCCTGGGAGATCGCTCTCAATCGCCAGGATGGCCCGGTGGCCCTGATCCTGACCCGCCAGAACCTCCCGACTCTCGATCCGGTGCCGGGTGGGGTAGCCCGGGGCGGGTACCTCGTCCGGGACGGCGACGCGGTGACCCTGATCGCGACCGGGTCGGAAGTCGCCCCTGCCCTGGAAGCAGCGGACCTCCTCTCCGAAGACGGGGTCGAGGCCCGTGTGGTGAGCCTGCCCTGCTGGGAGCTGTTCTTCGAACAGGACGAGGCCTATCGAGAGCAAGTGCTCGGGTCAGCGCCACGGGTGTCGATCGAAGCTGCCGCCACTTTCGGCTGGGAGCGGATCGTCGGCGACCGCGGGCTGAAGATCGGGCTCGACCGTTTCGGCGCTTCCGCTCCCGACACGGTGCTCGCCGAGAAACTGGGGTTCACCGCGAGATGCCATCGCCCGATCGGGTTCGGGAGTTCCTGGGCACCTGATGTCCGACACCGCAGATGTGGTGGTGATCGGGGCCGGCATCGGCGGCATCTCCGTCGCCTACCACCTCGCCATGGCCCTGGGCCCGTCTCGGGTAGTCATCGTCGACGCCCGCCCACCGCTGACACTGACCTCGGACAAGTCCACCGAGTGCTACCGCAATTGGTGGCCCAATCTCCCCATGGTCCAGCTCATGAACCATTCGATCGACATCCTGGAGCGGCTGGCCGGCGAGACCGCCAACAGCTTCGGGATGAACCGCCGCGGCTACCTGTTCGTGACCGGGGACGAGATGCACCTGCAGCGGATGACCGAGGACGCCCACCACACCTCGACGCTCGGCGCCGGGCCGGTACGGATCCATCCCGGGCCGATCCCCTATCGCCCCGCTCCCGGCGAGGGATACCTGGGCTCACCCGAGGGTGCCGACCTGCTCGTCGGGCCCGAGACCATCCGGGAGCATTTCCCTTTCATCTCCGACGGGGCCTTGGGAGCGCTTCATATCCGTCGAGCCGGCTGGTTCAGCGCGCAGCAACTCGGATCATTGATGCTCGACCGGGCCCGGGAGCGAGGAGCGGAGCTGATCGCCGGCGAGGTGACCCGGATCGACGTCGAAGGCGGGCGGGTCACGGGGGTTGGCCTCGCCGACGGAACCCGCATCGCATCGGATGTCGTGGTCAATGCGGCAGGGCCGATGGCGAAGCCGGTGGCCGCGATGGCCGGCGTCGACCTGCCCCTGTTCTCCGAGCTCCACATCAAGGTCGCCTACAAGGAGCACCTCGGGGTCATCCCCCGTGAGGCGCCGATGTTCATCTGGAGCGACACCCAGCACATCGAGTGGAGACCCGAGGAGCGCGATGAGCTGGCGGCACAGGGCCGGGACGATCTCTTGGGCGAGATGCCGATCTTCTGCCACGCCCGCCCCGAGGGAGGCGCCGATTCTCCCTATCTCCTCGGGCTGTGGGAGTACCACGGGATCGTCAGCGAGCCGGTGTGGCCCTTGCCCGAGGATCCGCTGTATCCCGAGGTCGTGATGCGGGGATTGACCACGATGACGCCCGGGCTGGCTCCCTATCTGGATCGCCTGCCTCACTCGGTGGTCGACGGCGGCTACTACACCAAGACCCGGGAGAACCGCCCATTGGTCGGGCCCGCGGGCCCGGAGGGCTTCCATCTCGCGGTCGGGCTCTCCGGCTTCGGAGTCATGGTCGCCGCCGGCGTCGGAGACCTGCTGGCGTGCCATGTGTCGGGCGCCGAGCTACCCGAGTATGCGGACGCCTTCCGGCTCAGCAGGTACGACGATCCCGAGTATGCCGCCGCAGTGGAGTCGGCGGGCCGCTCCGGTCAGCTCTAGGACTCAGGCATCTCGAGCACGGAGAGGATGTTGCCCGCAGGATCTCTGAACCAGGCGATGGCCCCCATGTCGTCTCTGGCGATCCCCTTTTCGTCCTGTTGGAACCCCTCGTAGCGCTCGAAGCTCACTCCCCGCTGGGTCAACTCCTCCACCGCCTGATCGACGTCGTCGACCGGAAAGTTGAGGATGGTGTAGGTGGCCGGCGAATGGTCCTCCTTGGGATAGATCATGACGTCGCCGCCATCGGCGATATGGAGTCCGATCATCCCGTTCTCATCGGTGAGATCGATCCCCAGCGTGCCGCCGTAGAAGTCTCGGGCCTGGTCGATGTCATCGACCGAAAAGCCGCTGAAGGCCTTCGTGTCCTTGAACATGGGCTCCTCCTTGATTCACTGGTGTGATTCGATGAACTCGAGCACCCGGCCCCACGCGTCAGCGGATGCCTCGGCGAACTCCTCCTGCTTGCGATCGAAGAAGGAATGCGGAGCGCCCGGGTAGACGATCACCTCGTTCTCTACCCCGGCACCACCCATCGCATCCCGGAACTCGTCGACGACATCGACAGGGATCCCGGGGTCCTCACCGGCCATCAACGCCAGGATCGGATTGTCGAAGTCCGTGACACGTTCGATGGGCCCGACCGGGGGACGTTTCGGATTCCCGTAGAACCCGATAGACCCCCTCAGGCGATGCCCGCCAGCGGCCTGATGCCATGAGCTGCTCCCTCCGAAACAGAACCCGAGGGTGAAAATGGCCCGGTCCGGGTCGGTTTGCCTCAACACCGCCACCGCTGCCGCGGTATCCGAGATCACCCCCTCGATGGTGGTCAGCGGCACGTGCTCGGCGTAGGGAAACGAGTCGTCGCGCTTGCCGACCCCGGCGGTGCGCCCGAAGTAGTCGATGGCCACCGCGTCATAGCCGTGTTCGGCGAAGCGAAGTGCCAGCTCCTCGTAGAAATGATGCAGACCGCGCACATCAGGCAGGATCACGACCCCAGGGCCCTTCGGCTCGGCGGCGACCGCGTGAAAGGCGGCGAACTGGTTGCCATCGGGGGCGACCAGAGTCAGGTCATCATGGCTGCCCACCCCACCGGGATTGGGCGTGATCGGAGGACTGGAATCACCGTCGTAACACATGGTGGGTCGAAAACTACTTGACCGCCGATGTGGCCCGACTCCGAGAATCTCATGGCGGCGCCCGAGGCGGTGGAGAATGTCCACCAAGTGAGCCCACAGCCCAAGTATCCCGTCTCGCTCACCTGGGCCGGCGTCACCGCGCGCCGTCTCTCCCGTAGCGCCCTCAGCGAACCGGCAACCGACGCCGGCCCAGCCGCCATCGCCCGAATGCTGTGCGGGGCACACGCCCAGGTCCTGAGCGCCGCCGAGCTTTCGATCGGCCGACGCATCGCCGGAGCAACACGAGTCGACGTGCAGAAGGCGCTCTGGCAGGACCGGACCCTGATCAAGACGCTCGGCCCCCGGGGCACGGTTCACCTCCTGCCCACCGCAGACTTGCCGATGTGGACAGGGGCACTCTCGGCTCTCCCCTCGTCGATGCCGAACCATCCCGAGCCGATCCGATTCACACCCGAGCAGGTCGAGATGGTGATCGCAGCCATCGGTGACGCCCTCGCAGACACAGAACTCACCGTCGACGAGCTCACCGGGGCCATCGTGGAACGCGCCGGTGCCTGGGCCGGGGAGCGGACCATGGATGCGTTTCAGGACAAATGGCCCCGCTGGCGAATGTTGACGGGCTTAGCCGCACATCGGGGCGTGCTCTGCTTCGGGCCGAACCGGGGCCGCAATGTCACCTACACCAACCCGCAACGCTGGCTGCCGGGGTTCCGCCCCGACGACACCCCGACGGCCTTGCGAAATTTCCTCGCTCGGTATCTGCACTCCTACGGCCCAGCAACTCCCCAGCATTTCGCGAAATGGCTCAACATCCCGGTACGGTCCGCCGCCGACCTGTTCGACGAGTTCGCACCGGAGCTGGATCAAGTCGACCTCGACGGGCAAGCGGGATGGGTCGTGGCCGGCGACACCAAGATGCCCGAGCAACCACACCGAGGGATCCGCCTGCTCCCCTATTTCGACGCCTTCGTGGTCGCCAGTCAGCCACGGGAATGGCTCTTTCCAGGTGCTGCCGGTGGCCGCGCCTTGAGCCCGTCGGGTCAGGCTGGCAACTTTCCGGTGTTGCTGGTCGATGGCGTCGTGGGCGGGGTCTGGCACCAGAAGCGCACAGGTCGAAACCTCGACATCACTGTCGAACCGCTGCGCGACCTGAGTGCGTCACAACGGAGGCAACTCGAGAACGAGGTCGAACTGGTGGGACAGTGTCATGGAGGCCAGCCCAAATTTGACCATCGGGACCGTGGCGGTCGGTCCCCACGCCTGACCTCGGATATTGCTTTGACTCGCGTCAAAAGAAACGCCAAGGTAACCGGCCGTCGTTGAGCATTTATGCGGACAGAAACTGTCCGCATTGTCACGTATCGTTCATCTCCCATCGGGAATGACTGAGTGACGTGATGGGGTTACGGCTGTTGATGCGTCCGGTACTGAGGACGCCAGGAGGAGTTATCAGATGACGAACATGATCGAGGCTCAAGGCCTCGTCAAGCGATACAAGGAGGTCACTGCCCTTGCCGGGCTCGACCTCGTCGTCCCCGAGGGCGTGATCCTCGCCCTCCTCGGGCCGAATGGCGCCGGGAAGACCACCGCGGTGAACATCCTCACCACCCTTCTCGAACCAGATGAAGGTTCCGCCATCGTCGCCGGTTTCGACGTCCACACGGATCCCAAGTCAGTCCGCCGGCGCATCGGGCTCTCCGGTCAATTCGCCGCCGTCGATGAGCACCTCACCGGGTTCGAGAACCTGGACATGATCGGACGCCTCTATCACATGGGGAAGGACCCGTCTCGGCTCCGTGCCCGAGAGCTCTTGGAGACGTTCGACCTCAGCGACGCCGGCGACCGACCGGTGAAGACCTACTCCGGGGGCATGCGCCGCCGCCTCGACGTGGCCGGTGCCCTGGTGGCAGCGCCTCCGGTCCTCTTCCTCGACGAGCCCACTACCGGTCTCGACCCACGCAGCCGGATCGACCTCTGGGTAGTGATCCGGGATCTCGTGGAGCGGGGAACGACCCTTCTGCTGACTACCCAGTATCTCGAGGAAGCCGACCATCTCGCGGACGACATAATTGTCATCGATCACGGGCGGGAGATCGCCCATGGCACCTCTGACCAACTCAAGACCCAGGTCGGGGGCGAGCGGATCGAGGTCACCATCGCCGACTCCAGCTTCCTCCGTGATGCGCACACCGTTCTCTCCGGTTTCGCAGTCGGCGAGGTGCAGGTCGACGACCACACTCGGGAATTGACGGCGCCGGTGAGCGGGGGGGCGGCAACTCTGACCCAGGCGCTCCGTGAGATGGATTCGCGCGGCATAGCCATCCAGGACGTGGGATTGCGCCGGCCCACGCTCGACGACGTGTTCCTCTCACTCACCGGCCACCACGCCGAAGAGGACGTGGCATCGAACGGAGGGCAGAAGGCCGGCAAGAAGGACGAGTTGGAGGAGGTCAGCCCATGACGGCGATGACGCAATCCCTGGCCGACGGCGCGGTCGTCGCCAAGAGGAACTTGATCAAGATCAAGCGGGTCCCCGAGATCATGGTCTTCGTCCTGCTCTCCCCGATCATGTTCGTGTTGCTCTTCGCCTACGTCCTCGGCGGTGCGATCGATGTCCCTGGCGATTACAAGGACTTCCTGATCGCCGGGATCCTGGCCCAGACCGTTGTCTTCGGCTCCACCTTCACCGGGGTGGGGTTGGCCGACGACATGCAGAAGGGGATCATCGATCGCTTCCGCTCGCTCCCGATGTCGCGCTCGGCCGTGGTGGTGGGCCGGACCGGCAGCGACATCGCGTACAACCTGATCTCGATCACCGTCATGTCCCTCACCGGGCTCGCGATCGGCTGGTCGATCACGACCTCGGTCGGGGAGGCCGCGCTCGGCTACGCCCTACTGCTCCTCTTTGCCTATTCCTTCTCCTGGGTCATGGCGTACGTGGGGCTCTTGGTCCCGAGCGTCGAGGTGATCAACAACGCCTCCTTCATGGTGATCTTCCCCCTCACCTTCATATCCAATGCCTTCGTCCCCATCGAGAGCCTTCCCCCTGTGCTGGAGACGTTTGCCGAGTGGAACCCGGTGTCTTCGGTGACTCAGGCGACTCGGGAGCTGTTCGGCAACGTACTCCCGGGCACTCCAGAGCCCACGGCGTGGTCGCTGCAGAATCCGATTCTCTACACCCTGATTTGGGTGGTGATCCTGATCGGGATCTTCGTCCCGCTCTCGGTGCGCCAGTACAAGCGGGCCAACAAGCGCTGAGGCTCGCCGACTAATTGCTGATCGCCTGGCTTCCGAGCCGGGCGATCACCTGACCCACTGCATTGCTTGCTCCCGGGCGGCTTCGACCTGGGAGCCCGACTGGCGGCGCGCCATGCGACGGAGGACGATCGGTGCCATGACCAGGCCAAAGACCGACCAGGCTCCGAGGACCAGGGCGGTTTCCACGGTCCTCCACGAACCACCGATCTCCAGGGCAGCCGCGGCCTCGGGGAGGAAGGCCGCCCTCATCCCGAGGCCCAGCCAGTAGATCGGGAACACCTGAGCGATGGGCTGCACCCAGCCCCACAGGTTCTGAACAGGTGAGAAGACCCCCGAGATGGCGAGCAGGAGGATGAAAGGCAACATCCCCCAGGTGCCCACTTTCTGGGTTCCGGGGACCAGAGACCCCAGCATCAACCCGATCGGCAAGGTGGCCATCGTGCCGAGGAGCGTCACCCACAGCACCATCCCCCACCCCCCGGCGTCCGGTGGCATCAGGCCCTCGAAGAGGAGGAACCCAGGGATCAGGATCACCAGGAAGCTCGGGATCAGGCCCAGGATGTTCGCCACGACGTGCCCGCTGACGTGTCCAACGACGCCGTGGGGGATCGCCTTGGCACGGAGCAGCGTGCCGTCTTCCCGCTCGGCCGCAATGGTGAAAGCGGGGCCGATCACCATGCCGAAGGCCACCAGCCCACCGAGGATGCTGGGTAGCGCGACCGTGGGGAAGGGGAGTGAGGAGCCCGCGAACTCGACGGTGTCGTTGCGGTTCATGAAGAGGTAGCCGAGGATGATCAGCGCCATGAACAGGTAGAACCCCTGGTCCTGAGGGCTCCGCAGGCTCTGGACGAACTCCGTCCATCCCCGATAGATCCCGGAGCGAACGGCATTCCTCACCGGTGTCATCTCGCCGCGTCCTCGAGAGTCGCCGCCGCGCCCTCTCCCACACCGCTCTCGTATTGCTGGACCATCGCGATGTAGGTGTCCTCCAGCGTGGCCCGTCGCACCTCCAGGTCACTCACGTCGTCGTGTTGTGCCAGTAACTCACGGACGAATGCCGTGGCATCGGGAGTGGCCTGCATGAACTTCTCCTCGCCGCGACTCCAGCGCACCTGCGCCTCGCGGGTGACTCGCCGGGCCAGCTCGTCGGCGCTCCCATCGGCCACTATCCGCCCCCCGGCCAGGATCAGGATCCGGTCTGCAAGCTTGTCCGCCTCGTCGAGGTCGTGGGTGGTGAGGAGGATGGTGGTTCCTTCCAGATCAGCGAGCCGGTGCACCAGGTGGTGGAAGTCCCGCCTCGCCTGGGGATCGAAACCTGCTGTCGGCTCGTCGAGAAAGAGGATCTCGGGGCGGCCGATGATCCCCACCGCCAGGTCGAGGCGGCGGCGTTCCCCTCCGGAGAGCGTCCGGATCTTCTGGTCGGCGTGGGCCTCGAGCCCGACGAGCTGGATCAACTCCTCGGTGTCGAAAGGGCGGGAACGGTCCGGCGTCGAATATGGCTTGTAGTACCGGCCGAGATACCCGAGGAGCACCCGGGGCGTCCAGCGGGCATGGTCCCGCCACGACTGGAGGACGACACCGATCCGGGCCCGCCAGTCCTCGGGAGCCGTCGCCGGATCCTGGCCGAGCACCCGGATCTCTCCGGCCGAGGGCAGCCTGAAGCCCTCCAGGGTCTCGATGGTTGTGGTCTTTCCGGCGCCATTTGGCCCGAGGAGGGTGACCACTTCCCCACGGGCGACCTCGAAACTCACGCCGTCGAGGACGTCCTTTTCCCCGTAACGCATCTGCAAATCGCTGACGGCCACCACAGACTCTCTGCCGGGGCCTGACACAGTCAAGAGGCGACGGGTGCCTCGTCGACGAAGATGTCGACCTTCTCGTTGTAGAAAGAGACCAGCCCTGCGATCTGTTCGGCACCGGGCAGCGGGTGGTCATAGCCCCAGACGATGTTGTCGTGAGTCGTGCCATTCACTGTCACCGACCAGTACCGAGCCTGCCCTTTCCAGTGACAGGTCGTCGACAGGTCGGTCGGGGTCAGAAGGTCCATCCGGACATCGGACTGCGGGAGGTAGTAGCGGACCGGCAGCCCGGTTTCGACGAGAAAGGTGGGTTCGTCGGAGTCGGCGACGGTGACCCCGTCCACCTCCACCCGGACCCGGTTCGATCTGAGCTCGATTGGCATGGAATGTTCAACCCATCACGGCAGGCACCGATTCCTAAGAGCCCGAAATCAACGCCAGATTCGGGCCCCGAGCCAGTTCCATCGAATCCCAATAGGCCCCGAACCGGGAGCGCAGCGAGTCGGGGCCCTCGGCGTAGATCTTGCGGCCGAGGATACGCGCCGCGGTCTCGACGTCGGATCTCCTCTGCTCGGCCAGAGCCCGCACCATGGATCGCTCCAGCGGGTTGGGACACAAGTCGGTGCGCATGGCGATGTTCTCGAGAAGCTCGGCCAGGTCGTGATCCTCGCCGAGCAACTCGGCCATGCGGTCGAGCGTGACGACCATGCCCAGGATCACCTCGGGCCAGAGCGGGGTCATGATCTCCATCTGGTGCATGAGGTATTTGACTCGCTTGCGCCACCGATGAAAGGTGGGGGGCGCCGGCGCCCGATAGGCCATCACCATCTCGGCCCGACCCCGTCGGTAGGTAGCGGCCAGGCCGGGCCCGATCGAGGCGTATCGGTCTCGAATCCCGGCTCCATAGACACTGCGAGCTATCGGGTCTGTGGGCCACGACGAGTAACGAGCATGCGCCCGCTCCAGCGAGGTGACCACGCGCGGGACCAGGTCCGGGTCTTCCAGCGCTCGCGCCTCGATGCGGTCACGGTTGATCACGAGGCGCTCTCTGGCCTCCTCGAAGGTGCCCCGGGCAAGCAGGGGCTGATAGATGAACTGGAGATCTTCGAGGGCGCCAACCATCACCGCGGCCGATCGCATCTCCGACAAGAGGCGAGCAGTGTCACGCATCGACTCGTTCTCGAACCGGTAGACCTTGGGCCCAATCTCCGAACGCACCAACCGGAGGAGGGCTCGGATCCGCTTCGTGGATTTACGGGTCTTGTGAACGGCGCTGGCGAAGGCTCCTTCCCCGTCGTAGAAGCCGCCGATCGCTGCCTCCAACTCGGCGAGACAGAGGCGCTGCAGGCCCATCCCCAGAGGCTCGCCCGGATGCAGGCGAAAGCTGGGCAGGGGGAGCATCACGGCGTTGGTAGGACTGTCCTGCGCCGCGAGAAGGGTCACCCGGGCAGCGTAATGTCGGGGGGGTTGAGATCCGCGGGTCTTCTCCCCTACCGCCTCATTGATGAGTTAGAGGTCCTCGTCGCCCACCCCGGCGGGCCCTATTTCTCGCGCCGCGACAACGGCTGGTGGTCGATCGTCAAGGGAATGGTCGAGGCCGGCGAAGGGGATGAAGGCGCCGCGGCCCGGGAATTCGAGGAAGAAACCGGGTGGCTCCCGCCGCCAAAGCCATGGGTGGCCCTGGGTGAAGTCACCCTCAAGTCGAGGAAAGTGGTGGTGGCCTGGGGCGTGGAGGCCGATTTCGACGTCACGACCCTCGATCCGGGGATGTTCTCCATGGGAACGCACCGTTATCCGGAGATCGACCGGGTGGAATGGATGGCCCCTGAACTGGCCAGGGTCAAGTTGAACCCGGCACTCGGCCAGTTCATCGACCGCCTGGAACAACATCTGGCCAAGTGAGGTTTTCCGGACCATGAAACCAACGACCGAATCCGAATGGCGTGACAAGCTCGATCCCGAACAGTATCGAGTGTTGCGCGAAGCGGCCACCGAGCGCCCGTTCACCGGAAAGTACTGGGACTCCAAGTCACAAGGCACCTATCGCTGCGCCGGATGTGGCGAAGAGCTGTTCTCCAGCGACACCAAGTTCGAGTCGGGGTCCGGCTGGCCCAGCTTCTTCCAACCGATCCAGCTCGAAGCCATCGATGAGGAGAGGGACGTGACGTTCGGGATGGTGCGCACCGAAGTGAAGTGCTCCAATTGCGGTGGCCACCTGGGGCACGTCTTCGAGGACGGGCCGAACCCCACCGGCCTTCGCTATTGCATCAACTCCGCCGCTCTCGACCTCGAAGAAGGCGCCTGACAGGAGATCAGTCGCGGTAGGCGGCCAGGATTTCGACGAACCCGGGGTCGTGGGCCGAAGACGGGATGTCCGCGGTCCTGACCCTGGCCTCGACCAGGCCATCGATGTCGTCGAGATCGAGGTCTACCTCACTGAGAATGCCCCGAACAGCTTCGTTGAAGGGCTGGACTGCCAGACACACCTCGTTGATCTGATTGGCCCTCGCCGACGCGACCACGGCGTCGAACAGGAGACGGCCCAGCCCCCGGTGCTGGTACGCGTCGACGACGGCCACTGCGACTTCGGCACAGTCCTGCGCGGGCAGCCGGATGTAGCGGCCGACACCGGCCGGAGACCCATCCACGAGCGCACCCCAGGCGACGTGATTCACGTGGTCGACCCGGGTGAGATAGTCGAGCTCGGCGTCGCTGAGGTGAGCTACACCGGTGCCGAACCTCGCGAATCGGCTCTCCAACGACATGTGGCTCAGCCCTTCGGCAAGAAGCAGACGGTCATCGGGAAGGACCGGCCTCAACTCCGCGAAGGAGCCGTCGCGGAGGGGAAGGGTGAGGGTTGGCAGCTGGGTGGGAGTCACGCGCTCCATCGGGTGCTTGCTGTAGCAAGCATACCGCGAGCAGACTGCTTACTCCTGTAACTTCATCCGTCGATGGCCAGACAGCGGTTGGCGACGGTCACGTCGCAGTTCGGATCGGGAAAGAGGGAGTCACATGACTCCTCTCCCTTCTACGAGCGGTTCAATCCCCCGGCCATCTCATCGGACGACCAGATCAACCCGCCTGCATCGGTCAACGCCCTTTTCCACGGGGACGCCCGGGACATGTCCGACACTCAGGTCGCCGATCGCTCAGTGGCCCTGATGGTCACCTCTCCGCCGTACTTCGCCGGCAAGGAGTATGAGACCGAGATCTCCGAAGGCCACGTGCCGGCGAGTTACGTCGAATACCTGGCCACACTCGAGGAAGTGCTGGCGGTGTGTCTTCGCAAGCTGGAGCCGGGAGGGCGTATGGCGGTCAACGTCGCCAACCTCGGGCGAAAGCCATATCGGTCCTTGTCCGCCGACGTGATGTCGATCCTGCAGGACCGCCTCGGAATGCTGCTTCGCGGTGAGGTCATCTGGCAGAAGGCCAGGGGGGCGGGGGGGAGTTGCGCCTGGGGCTCATTCCGCTCTCCACAGAATCCGGTGCTCAGGGACGTCACCGAGCGGATCCTGATCGCTTCAAAAGGGCGGTTCGACCGGGCCATGAAGAGAGCCAAGCGCGAGGAGTTGGGCCTGCCTCACCGGCCCACTATCGACACCGACGAGTTCCTCGAGGCCACGCTCGACGTTTGGGAGATCCCTTCGGAGAGAGCGACGAGAGTCGGGCACCCGGCCCCGTTCCCGGTGGCACTCCCCCGCCGCCTCATAGAGCTCTACACCTATGCAGACGACCTGGTGATGGACCCGTTCATCGGGTCGGGGAGCACCGCAGTGGCCGCGGTCGAGGCCGGGCGGGCCTATGTCGGCTTCGACACCGACGCCGGATACCTGGCGACGGCAGAGAGCCGGATCGCAACCGCCCGGAGCGCCGAAGTTTGAGGATCCTCGCCGTCTGCCTGGGGAACATCTGTCGATCCCCGGCTGCTGCGGCCGCCATAGCCGAAGCCGCCAGGGATGCCGGCGTCGAGGTCGATGTGGACTCCGCCGGGACTGGCTCCTGGCACATCGGACAGCCGCCCCATCCCGAGTCGGTGGCCGCAGGGGCCAGGGCAGGTCTCCGTATCGACGGCAGGGCAAGGCGGGTGACGGCCGCGGACTTCGAGCGCTACGACGTGATCCTCGCAATGGATCGCTCCAATCTGCGAGACCTCGCGGACCTAGCTCCGTCCAAGGCTCTGCGCGCCAAGCTCAGGCTGTTCAGAACCTACGACCCGGACTCCGACGAAGACGAGATCCCCGACCCCTGGGGCGGGCCGACCGAGGGCTACGAGGAGACCATTCGCATGGCGCGGGCGGCCGCGAGAGGGCTGGTGGCCGACCTGCTCGTCAGATCTCAGCCCGAGTGAAGGATGCCGTAGCCGCGGAGCATGAAGTCGATCGCGGTGGCCTTCGGGTCATGACTCGCCAATAGTTCCAGGTAGCCGAGGCTCGCGCCGTTGAAGGCGGAGTCGTTCCAGTACTGCTCCGATCGATCGATTTCTCCCCACGCCGAGACGTATATGTAGGGAAGCTCGTGCGCGTGGTCGCCTGGGGACGCCCCGTAGCTCGCGCGCTGTCCGCGCTCCTCGGAGCCCATCTCGATGGCGGGATCGAAATGCTCCGGCCAGAGCTGAGGCTCGGAGGCGTCGTCACCCGATGAGCCATGACTGCCCATCTCGGTGAGTGTCCTGAAACCGAAGTCGAACCAATCGGCGATGAAGGCGGTGGCTACCGAATCGAGCGCCAGGTCCGCGTCTGCATCGAAGGGGGACAAACGATCGCCGAAGTCCGTGAACCAATCGACCGCATAGGGGATGTCGAAGAACTCACACGCTCGGTTAAGGGTGGTCACCGGCTCAGTCTTCACGTCCTCTCCGGACTCATGCATCAGAGCGACCCCCTGCAGGCGCAACACCGTGCCCTCGAACTCCGGCGTGCCGAAGCCGTCCGGTGTGGCCCGGAGCCCCATCCTCCCGGTGGCACGAAAGCGTGCCGGCGCCAGCGCGAAATAGGCGAGTTGATGAAGACGATCGCGAGTCGAGGACACGCCCTGCGGGACCGGTTGCAGACTCAACTTGCCGAGCCGGCTGCGGTTGGGCGGCGCCACATCGCAGCGAGTTGGAGTGCGCCGAGCAGGAGGCCGACTCCCACGATCGCGGCGCCTGTCCAGCCATCGAAGTCGTCATCGATCCCGAACACCGCGTCCAGCGACGCCGAGCCCGGTCCGATGATTGCCAGAGCGAAGGCGAGGACGGCCAGTGTGGTCACGTATTCGTATCCCTCGTCGGGGCGATAGAAGACGAAGAAGCCGGCGAAGCGATGGATCGTCCAGAAGGCGACGAACATGGTCGCTGCGAGACCAGCGGCAGCCGCCGAGGTGAGCAGTCCGGCGATCAGGCCGAGCCCGATCAGGAGCTCACTGGCCGCGGAAACCTTGGCGTTGAGCTCAGGCGACTTGAAGCCCTTTGAGGCGAACCATTTCGCGGTCCCCTCCTGGGTCCGAGCGTGGTTGAGGCCGTGGGCGATCATGACGATCCCCGCCCAGACGCGAAGCAACAAGGCGACGACATCCAACTCGTTCATTGATCCTCCTGACATGTGGTTCGATCGACAGACCCGGAGTCAAGTCGATTCGACGAATCCAGGCGCTCCATTGTTACGGTTCCGACGATCGTGATGGTGTCCAATGAAGACCTGGGCTGAAGGCGCACTCGCCCTCGGAGTGACCCTGGTCATCGGGGCGGCGCTCTGGTTGTGGACCGGGGAGCCGATCGGTGGCGAGCCCTCGACCGACACCACCACGCCGGTGGCAGTCGACACCGAAGCCGCGGCACGGGGACAGGTCCTGGCCCAAGACACCGGGTGCCTCGCCTGTCACACTGTCGACGGAACCACCGGGACCGGCCCCACGTGGAAGGGCCTCGCCGGGGCGAGCAGACCATTGGTCTCGGGAGAGACCGTGATCGCCGACAACAGCTACCTGTTCAACTCGATCCTCGACCCCACCTCCCAGGTGGTAGCCGGGTTCGAGCCGGTCATGCCCACCACCTACTCCGAGCAGTTGACCGAGCAGGACGTCAACGACCTGGTGCAGTACATCAACTCGCTGGGCTAGAGCGCAGGTACGCCTGTACGAATTTACGTCTGTACGCATATGCGCAGACCCCCCTCCCTGGCCTCGCCGGTGCTCACCCCAACGCTCGCTTCGTTCGCTGGGGAGAACGGGAATATGACAAGGGTACGCTCAGGTTGTAGTCTGCACATACACTCAGACTTAACTGGAGGAACCCAAGAAAATGGCACGCGCAGTAGGCATCGACCTCGGCACCACCAACAGTGTGATCGCCGTCCTCGAAGGCGGCGAGCCCACAGTCATCCCCAACGCCGAAGGGGGACGAACCACCCCCTCGGTTGTCTCCTTCAAAGACGGTGAGGTACTCGTGGGCGAGGTCGCCAAGCGACAGGCGATCACCAACCCCGACCAGACAGTCCGTTCGATCAAGCGTCACATGGGGACCGATTGGTCCATCGACGCCGACGGGAAGAAGTACACCGCCCAAGAGGTCTCGGCCCGCGTCCTGATGAAGCTGAAGCGGGACGCCGAGTCCTACCTCGGGGACAAGGTGACCGACGCCGTGATCACGGTGCCCGCCTACTTCAACGACGCCCAGCGCCAGGCCACCCAGGAGGCAGGCCAGGTCGCCGGGCTCAACGTTCTGCGGATCATCAACGAGCCGACCGCGGCCGCGCTGGCGTACGGGTTGGACAAGGACACCGACCACACGATCCTGGTCTTCGACCTCGGAGGCGGGACCTTCGACGTCTCTGTCCTCGAGATCGGCGATGGCGTCTTCGAGGTCAAGGCGACCTCGGGTGACACCAACCTCGGTGGCGACGACTGGGACCAAAAGGTCATCGACTGGCTGGTCGAAGGGTTCAAGAACGACCACGGTGTCGATCTCGGCAAGGACCGCATGGCCTTGCAGCGGCTCAAGGAAGCCGCCGAGAAAGCCAAGATCGAGCTGTCGACGGTCGTCGAAACGGAGATCAACCTTCCCTTCATCACCGCTACCGCCGAAGGCCCACTCCACCTCCAGCGCAAGCTGACCCGTTCCGAGTTCCAGAAGCTCACCGAAGAGCTGTTGGAGAGGACGAAGCGCCCATTCCAGCAGGCGATCAAGGACGCCGGCATTCCCGTCGGCGACATCGACCACATCGTGATGGTCGGTGGCTCGACCCGGATGCCCGCCGTCCAGGAACTGGTGAAGAGCCAGACCAACAAGGACCCGCACCGCGGGGTCAACCCCGACGAGGTGGTCGCCGCCGGCGCCGCGATCCAGGCCGGTGTCCTCAAGGGCGACGTCAAGGACATCCTGCTCCTCAGACGTCACTCCCCTCACCCTCGGCATCGAGACCAAGGGCGGGGTGATGACCCGGATGATCGAGCGCAACACCACGATCCCGACCAAGCGGTCGGAGATCTTCACCACCGCCGAGAACAACCAGCCGGAGGTGGAGATCCACGTCCTGCAGGGCGAGCGCACCATGGCCAACGACAACAAGAGCCTGGGCAAGTTCAGGCTCACCGGGATCCCACCGGCGCCCATGGGCATCCCCCAGATCGAGGTCGCCTTCGACATCGACGCCAACGGGATCGTCAACGTCAACGCCAAGGACCTGGCCACCAGCAAGGAACAGGCGATGACGATCACCGGCGGCTCCGCCCTGGCCCAGGACGACATCGACCGGATGGTGAAGGACGCCGAGGCCTACGCCGAGGAGGACGCCAAGCGCCGGGAGTCGGTCGAGACCCGCAATCAGGCCGATCAGTTGGTCCATCAGACCGACAAGCTGATCGAGGAGCAGGGCGAGAACATGACCGACGAGGAGAAGTCGGACGTGGAATCGGCGTTGTCCGCCCTCAAGGCGACAATCGCCAACGAGGCCGCCGAGACTTCTGAGATCCGCTCGAGCATGGACGCCCTGATCCAGGCCAGTCAGGCGATGGCCACCCGCCTCTATCAAGAGGCAGGTGCTCGGCAGCCGAGGGCGGGGACCACACGATCCCTGAGGACGAGGACGACGACGTGGTCGAAGCCGAGATCATCGAGGACGATGACGAGGCCTGAGATCCGCTAGTCGCCGATACGCAGATACGCAGATACGCAGATGAGTGGATTCGAAAGCGACATCGTCGACGGTGAGATCGAGGAGCCGATAGGCGCCATCGACCCCGCAACGCTGGGCATCGAGCTTCCCGAGGACAAGACGAGGCGAACTCGCTGCTCGTCGAAAAGCTGATCGAGTCCCGGGAGGAGGCAGGCTCCTATCTCGACGACCTGCGCCGGGTCGCCGCGGACTTCGACAACTACCGGAAGCGGACGACACGGGAACAGGCAATGGTCCTCGACCGTGCCGCCGAGCGGGTGGTCCGCGAGCTCCTGCCCGTCCTCGACTCCTTCGACGCCGCGCTCAATGCCAAGCCCGCCACCGACGGGGAGCGGCTCCTCCTTTCCGGGATGATCAACACCCGGGAGCAGTTGCTCAAGGCCCTGGAACAGGAGGGCTTGGAGGTGCTCCCGTCGATCGGCGAGCCCTTCGACCCCGAGATCCACGAGCCGGTCGGCGCCCCGACGGGAAGCACCGACCTCGTGGTCTCCGAGGAGCTGCGACGTGGGTACCGGCTTCGGGAGCCGGGTCTTGCGCCCGGCGATGGTGGTCCTGGAAGCACGACAGTGAACCGGGACTGGGTCGACAAGGACTTCTATCAGATCCTCGGTGTCGAGGAATCGGCCAGCGCCGAGGAGATCAAGAAGGCATACCGCAAGCTGGCACAGACCCATCATCCCGACGCCAATCCGGGGAACGCCGAGTCCGAGGAGAAGTTCAAGGAGATCTCCGAGGCCTACGCCACCCTGTCCAACGTCGAGCAGCGCAAGGAGTACGACCAGGTGCGGCGGATGGTCGAGACCGGTGGCTTCTCCGGATACGGGGGTCGGGGCGGCGGTTTCCAGGGAGGACAACAGGTCGGGTCGAGGACCTGTCCGACCTGCTGGGTGGGTTCGGGGGCCTCGGCGACCTCTTCGGCTTCGGCTCCGGGGTCCGGAAGCGGCCCGGCGCGGGGCGCCGACGTCCAAGCCGACCTCAGCATCGGGTTCGAGGACGCCGCAGCCGGTGTCACCACCGCGATCAAGGTGCGTGGCGCCGCCACCTGCTCCCATTGCTGGGGGCTCGGGCGCCGAGCCGGGGACCCGGTGACCACCTGTCCCACCTGTGGCGGCCGCGGCGTCGTCGCCCAGAATCAAGGATTCTTCTCCTTCTCCCAGCCCTGTCCCCAATGCCGCGGGTCGGGGCGGCTAATCGAGACCGCCATGCTCCGTGTGCCGGGGCAGTCGGCACCGAGACCCGGACCCGCGAGGTCAAGGTCAGGGTCCCGGCAGGCGTCCAGGACGGAAACACACTGCGCATCCCGGGCAAGGGTGGGCCCGGGCGCAACGGCGGCCCTGCCGGCGATCTCCTGGTCAGAGTGCAGGGTGGCTCCGAGCCGCGACCTTCGGGCGCAAGGGCAACGACCTCACCCTGACCGTTCCCATCACCTACACCGAGGCGGTGCTGGGGACCAAGCTCGAAGTGCCCACTCTCAACGGGGTGGTGAAGCTCAAGGTCCCCGCCGGCACGCCCTCGGGGAAGACCTTCCGGGTGCGGGGCAAGGGCATCGACCCCGAGCGGGGGCGTTCCGGCGACCTTCTGGTCACCGTGCAGGTCGCGGTGCCCTCGAAAGTCGGCAAGGAAGAGAAGCAACTCCTCGAGGACCTGTCCAAGTATGAGACCGACGACGTGCGGTCCCATCTGAGATGATGATCGACCATGAACGAGTCGACGAGGGCGGTGTTCGTGATCTCGGTGGCAGCCGAGCTCGCCGGGATGCACCCACAGACCCTCCGCATCTACGAGCGCAAAGGCCTCATCGACCCGTTCCGCACTCCGGGCGGCACCCGTCGCTATTCGCGGGAGGACATCGAGCGGCTGCAGCTGATCCAGGAGCTCACCAGCCAGGGCCTCAACCTCGAAGGGGTGCGTCGGGTCCTCGCCCTCCAGGAGGAGAACCGGGTGCTCAAGAAGAAAGCTCGACAAGCTTCGTGACAAGCTGGACGATCTGGAGGACGAGATGGAGCATCGCATCGAGATGAACCGCCGTACAGCAGCGTGGTGACCTCGTGCTTGCGCAGCGATGTGCGACAGCTCTTCGAAAGGGAGCGCTGAGCGACGATGGCCGACACCTATCAGGGCCCGGTCAAGGTCCTCGGCGGTGACGGGATCCTCCTCACCACCGGCATCGGCGACCCTGGAGCACGACTCCGAGCAGGGGACCTGGGAGGGAGAGCTGGAGACGCTTGCGAGGCACCGCCGTAGCCGGGAAAGCTCTGGTCGTCGCGATCGGAGATCCCCGATGTGGGACAGGGCCGTGCCCAGCTGACGCCGGTGGGAGAACGGGGCGAGATGGCGCTGTCGGCGGTGGTCGGCCTCGGCCCACAGCCGTTCTGACCACCCGGTGGGCGCTGCCGCCGACTGTGAGCTGATCGGACCCGGTTTCCTCGGCCAGCCGGTCAATGCACTAACGACGGTGGCGTTCGTCGTTGCCGGCATCGTGATCCTCACCAGGCGCCCCGATCGCATCTGGATCGGTATGGCGTCGATCGCAACCGGTCTCGGCTCCTTCCTGTTCCACGGGCCGATGCCTCCGGGAGGCGAGTGGGCGCACGACGTGACGCTGGCCTGGCTCCTCCTCACCGTTGCCATAGACCCCCTGCCCCGATCGAAGCCGCTGGGCACTGACTCGGGCTCGGCGTCCTCGGAGTCTTGTTCGCTTTGGCTCCCGCTGTCGCCGATCCGGTCGCAGTGGCGCTGGCAGTGCTCGCGATCGCCTCGGCGCTGCGTCAGGACCGTTCGCGATCCACGATCGGGGCGCTGGCCCTTCTCGGGGTGTCGGCGGTGGTCGGCCGGCTGGGGGCCACTGGCGGCCCGCTGTGTGACCCCGAGTCATTGCTCCAGGTCCACGGGCTCTGGCACGTGGCGCGGCGGCCGCCCTCGGGTGGTGGGCGCTTGACCGCAACCCGCCTCAGGTGATGACCAGCTCGCCGTCTTTGGCGTCGACCGTCACCGTATCGCCCTCACCGAACTCCCCGGAGAGCAGCCGGTAGGCGAGAGGATCGGCGAGCTCACGTTGGATCGCCCGCTTCAAGGGGCGCGCCCCGTACACCGGGTCGAACCCGGCATCGGCGAGAAGATCGAGAGCCTCGTCGCTCACGTCGAGCTCGATTCGCCGGTCGGCGAGCCGGTCACGCAACGACTCCAGCTGGATCTCGACGATCTGGCGCAAGTCCTCCCGGGTCAGCCTCTCGAAGACGATGATCTCGTCGATTCGGTTGAGGAACTCCGGCCGGAAGTGTGACTGCACCGCCGCCATCACCCGCTCCTCGACGACTTCGAACTCCAGATCGGGCTGGATGCTCTCCGAGCCCAGGTTGGAGGTCATGATCAGGACGACGTTGTTGAAGTCCACTGTCCGCCCCTGACCGTCGGTCAGGCGCCCATCGTCGAGCAGCTGGAGAAGCACGTTGAACACGTCGGGGTGGGCCTTCTCGACCTCGTCGAGCAAGACCACCGAGTATGGCCTGCGACGGACCGCTTCGGTGAGCTGGCCTCCCTCGTCGTAGCCGACGTAGCCGGGAGGAGCCCCGATGAGCCGACTGACCGAGAACTTCTCCATGTACTCGGACATGTCGATGCGGACCATCGCCCTCTCGTCGTCGAAGAGGAACTCGGCCAGTGCCCGCGCCAACTCGGTCTTTCCGACGCCGGTGGGACCGAGGAAGAGGAACGATCCCGAGGGCCGATGCGGATCGGAGAGCCCGGCCCGGCTCCGGCGCACCGAGTTGGCCACTGCGGTGACCGCGTGGTGTTGGCCGACCACGCGTCGGTGCAATTCCTCCTCGAGCCGAATCAGCTTCTGAGTCTCCCCCTCCATCAGCTTGGACACCGGGATCCCCGTCCAACGGCCCACCACCTCGGCGACGTCCTGCTCGGTGACCTCTTCGGAGAGCATCCGCCCTTCCTCGTGGAGGCGTTCCAGTTCAGCTTCTTCGCCCTCCAGCTGTGCCTGCAGGCCCGCGGCTGTCCCGTACCGGAGCTCGGCGGCGCGGGCCAGATCCCCATCACGCTCCGCCCGCTCCGCCTCGGTCCGGGTCTCCTCGATCTGCTCTTTGATGTCCTGAATCGAGGTGATCACTTCCTTCTCGAGGTTCCAGCGGGCCGTTAGACCGTCGATCTCCTCGTTGAGGTCGGCGATCTGCTGCTCCACGCTCGTCAGGCGCTCGGCGGAAGCCGGATCGCTCTCCTTCTTCAACGCCTCCCGCTCGATCTCGAGTTGGATGCGGCGACGGGTCAGCTCGTCGATCTCCTCGGGCATGGAGTCGATCTCGATCCGAAGCCGGCTCGCAGACTCGTCGATGAGGTCGATCGCCTTGTCGGGGAGGAATCGAGCTGTGATGTAGCGGTCGGAGAGAACGGCGGCCGCGACCAGGGCGGAGTCGGTGATCCGCACGCCATGATGAATCTCGTAGCGCTCCTTGAGGCCGCGCAGGATGCCGATGGTGTCCTCGACCGACGGCGGCTCCACCAGGACCGGCTGGAACCGTCGCTCCAGGGCGGCGTCCTTTTCGATGTGCTTGCGGTACTCGTCGAGGGTGGTCGCGCCGATCAGACGAAGCTCTCCTCGCGCCAGCATCGGCTTCAGCATGTTGGAGGCGTCCATCGCCCCCTCGGCCGCCCCGGCTCCGACCAGCGTGTGCAACTCGTCGAGGAAGGTGATGATCTCGCCTTCAGCGGCACGGATCTCCTCGAGAACAGCTTTCAATCGCTCTTCGAACTCGCCCCGGTACTTGGCGCCGGCGACCATGGCTCCCAGGTCGAGCGAGATGATCCGCTTGCTTCGCAGGCCCTCGGGGACATCGCCGTCTGCGATGCGCCGGGCCAGACCCTCCACGATGGCGGTCTTGCCCACGCCGGGCTCCCCGATCAGGACCGGATTGTTCTTGGTGCGCCGGGACAGCACCTGGATCACCCGCCGTATCTCGTCGTCTCGGCCGATCACCGGATCGAGCTTTCCGAGGCGGGCCTCGGCCGTGAGGTCGCGCCCGTACTGCTCGAGTGCGTTGAACGTCGACTCGGGATCGTCGCTGGTGACCCGGCGGTTCCCGCGAAGCACTTGGAGCGCCTCGAGGATTGCGGTCGCGTCGAGCCCCTGATCACGCATCACATCGCCTGCGGGCCCGGTGTCCTCCGCTAGTGCCAGAAGTAGATGCTCCACAGAGAGGTAGTCGTCCCGCAGGTTCTCTCGGTGGCGGTCTGCAGCGGCGAGCAGCCGGTTCAGATCCGGTGAAGCGGCTGCCTCGCTGCCCCCGTAGACGTTGGGCTCGCGATCGAGAACCTCCTCGAGAGCACGCCGCAATTCGACGGGCCGCGCTTCGAGCCGGTCGAGCACCGGGTAGACGATCCCCTCCTGTTGGCCGAGCAATGCCAGTCCGAGGTGGGCAGGCTGGATCAGGCCGTGGTTGTGGTCCCGCGCCGCCTGCGTGGCGTGGAGGAGGGCGTCGCGACTCTTGGCGGTGAGCTTCTCCGGATTCATCTCAATATCCAAGTCGAAAGCGCTCGGGGGAGGTCCGGAGACAACGGTAGTGTTGGGTCATTCCCGGGATCCCTGCGGCGGGTCCACGGAGTGGTCCACATCGAGTCGATGCCCACCAGGAGGTAGCCGTGGACAACGAGGTCTGGCGCTGGTTGTGGACGATCTTCGCAATCGTCATGGGGATCGGGGAGATCTTCACCGCCGGATTCTTCCTCCTGCCTTTCGCCATCGGCGCCGCTGTGGCCGCATTGCTCGCCTGGGCGGACGTTGCGGTGTTGGCGCAATGGCTCGTCTTCTTCGGAGTCTCCATCCTCTCGTTGGTTTTCCTACGCCGTTTCATCAGCCGCCAGGACGAGGGAGAGCAGCCGAAGGTGGGTGCCAATCGCTGGGTTGGCGTCACCGGAGTCGTGCTCGAGGACATCGACCCCCAAACCGGGGCCGGGATGGTGCGGGTTGCCACCGAGGAGTGGAGGGCCACCGCCGAACAACCCATACCCAAGGACTCACCCATCATCGTGACCGAAGTGCGTGGCGCCCGTTTCATCGTCGAGCTGGTCGAGACCGCCTGAAGTCTCGACAGGAAAGGTAAGGAGACATGCAGGCAGTCATCATCCTGTTCGCCGTCCTGGCGCTGGTTCTGATCTTGATCGCAGCGGCTGGGTTCAAGGTGGTCAGGCCATATGAGAAGGGACTCATCGAGTTCCTCGGTCGCTATCAAAGGACCGTCGACTCCGGGCTTCGATGGGTGCTCCCCTTCGTCAAGCGCCTGACCAAAGTGGACATGCGGGAGCGGGTCATCGACGTCCCTCCCCAGGAGGTGATCACCAAGGACAACGTCGTGGTGACCGTCGATGCCGTGATCTATTTCGAGGCCACCGACCCGGTGAAACTCGAGTACAACGTCGGAAACTTCATCCTCGCCGTGACCAAGCTCGCCCAGACCAACCTGAGGAACGTGGTTGGAGACCTCGACCTCGACTCGGCGCTGACCTCCCGCGAGGTGATCAACGCCAAGCTTCGCCAGATCCTCGACGACGCCACCGACAAGTGGGGAGTGCGCGTGGTCCGGGTCGAGATCCAGCGCATCGAACCGCCGGTGGACGTCACCGACGCAATGCATCGCCAGATGAAGGCGGAGCGGGAACGGCGCGCTGCCGTCACCGAGGCCGAAGGCTTGAAGCGTGCCGCCATCCTCAAGGCAGAAGGCTTCAAGGAGAGCCAGGTCCTCGAAGCGAGTGGCCAGGCCGAGGCGATCAAAACGGTGGCTGACGCCGAGCAGTACCAATTGCTGACCGTTGCCGAAGGTGAGGGGCAGGCGATCGAGAGGGTGTATGCCGCGATCCACAACGGCAACCCGACACCGGACCTGATCGCGATCAGGTACCTGGAGACCCTGCAGCGGGTCGCCGAAGGTCAGGCGACCAAGATCTTCCTGCCTCTGGAGACATCGGGAGTCCTGGGGAGCATTGCCGCCATCGGGGAGATATTCAGGGAGTCCTCCGGAGGCCAGCCCACTCCTCCCGCGTGATCCGGTAGACGACGTGCCGCCGGAGGCGGTCGTCGTCGACGAACCGCGGATGGTCGAAGTCGAGCTCAGGAGCCGGCCGGAGCCCGATTCGCTCCATGACTCTGATCGATCGGTGGTTGGCGGGAAGCGCCCAGCTCAGGATGCGGGTCGAGGCCTGCCTCGCCGAACCCGTGGTCGAGGACGGCGCCGGCCGCCTCGGTGGCATAACCATTACCCCAGTGGTTGCGGCCCAGACGCCAACCGACCTCGACCGCCGGGGTGAAGTCGGTTTCGAAGTTAGGGACAGCGAGGCCGCAGAACCCGATCAGCTCCGATTCGCCCTTGGTCTCCAAGGCCCAGAGCCCGAAACCGTGGTTCTCGAAATGATCCTCGATGCGCTCGATCAAGTGGTCGGAAGCATCGGGGTCGAGCGTCCCCGGAAAGTGCTCCATGACCTTCGGGTCGGCGTTGATCCGGGCGAAAGGCTCCCGGTCCTCGACCTTCCAGCGGCGAAGCCAAAGCCGGGGGGTGCTCAAGGACGGCAATCGCCGCGCCTCAGCCAGTGGGAGCCGGGCGCAGCGCCGCCAACGGCCGGCCAAGAGCGTCCGCGACCCGGCTGACGGTTTCCATCGTCTCGGCGAACCCTTCGAGAGTCAGGCTCTGCGGGCCATCGCTGAGCGCCTCTTCGGGTCGGTCATGGACCTCGATGATGAGGCCGTCGGCGCCGGCAGCCACGCCGGCCGTGGCGAGGGCGGGCACCAAGGAGCGCCTTCCGGCGGCGTGGCTCGGGTCGACGATCACCGGAAGGTGGGTCTTCTCCTCGAGGACCGGCACCGCGCTGATGTCCAGTGTCCCCCTCGTCGATGGGTCGAACGAGCGAATGCCGCGCTCGCACAACACCACCCTCGGGTTCCCCGCGCCGACGATGTATTCGGCAGCCAGCAAGAGCTCTTCGATCGTCGACATCAGACCGCGCTTCAACAGCACCGGCTTCGGTTGCTCTCCTACCGCCGCGAGAAGCCTGAAGTTCTGCATGTTCCGGCTACCCACCTGGAGCATGTCGACATGGCGGGTCATCAAGTCGACGTCTTCAGGGGCAACGCACTCCGAGACCACGGCCAGTCCGGTCTCAGCGCGGGCTTCGGCGAGCAGAAGTAGGCCCTCCTCACCGAGTCCCTGGAATGCGTATGGGGAAGTCCGTGGCTTGAACGCACCCCCGCGGAGCAGGACCGCCCCGCTCGAGGCCACCCCTCGGGCGATCCGCGCGATCTGGTCGCCTGACTCGACCGAGCAGGGGCCGGCTATGACCACCAATTCCGGGCCACCGATGATCACGTCGCCGACTCTCACCGTGGTTGGCGAGTTGCGAGCCTCTCGGGCCACAAATGGGTAGCGAGGAGCTTCGGTGCTCACCGAGTCGACTCCGACCAGAGCAGCTATCTCTTCAGCCATCCCCGGCTCGGGGTCACCGATGATGCTGACCACTGTGGTCGAGCCGGCCTCACCGACATGAACCCGAAGCCCGTAGCCCTCGATAAAGCGAAGGATCGCTGCCTTTTGCGCCAGGGTGCAGTCTCCGGTGAGCGTCGCGATCATGGCCGCAGCCCTTTCACGAACTCAACCGGATCGCCATCGGCAGCCAGGACCTCGACGAGGGCACTCCCCACGATCACCCCATCGCAATAGCCCGACAGTGCCGCCACCTGGTCGGCGCTTCGCACTCCGAAGCCGGCGAGCACCGGAGGCCTCGACACCCCCATGACGAGGTTCAGGTAGTCGTAGGTGTCATCGCTCAGGTCGGCGCGCCCGCCGGTGGTGCCGGTCATGGTCACTGCATAAGTGAACCCTTGCGATGCACCGCCGAGGAGGCGAAGTCGATCGGGTGCAGTGACCGGTGTGACCAGCTCGACCAGACCGATCCCGGTCTGGTTCGCCTCAGACCTGAGCTCGTCGGCCTCCTCGTGGGGAAGGTCAGGGACAACCAGCGCGGATACCCCGACCGCCGCGAGGCGCGGCAATAAGCGGCTGAACCCGAATGCCATCAGCGGATTCAAGTAGCTCATCACCACCAATGGAGCGGGAGAACGGTCGGCTGACTCCAAGGCACCGACGATCGACGCCAGTGTCGCCCCTTGCTCGAGTGCGATCCGGCTCGAGTCCTGGATGGTTGCACCGTCGGCCATGGGATCGCTGAACGGGATCCCGATCTCCACCGCCTCCGACACCGCCGCCAAACGGGAGAGCGCTTCCACGAAGCGTTCCATGGTCGGGTATCCCGCCGTGAGGTAGGGGACGACCGCGCCGCCTGGAAGCAACCGGTCTTCGAGCAAGTCCCATCCGTTTTGAACTGTCGTCATCGGCCCAATCCCCGCAGGATGTCGATGTCCTTGTCCCCCCGACCGGAGAGCCCGATGAGAACGGTGGAACCGGGATGACCGGCCAGCCAGCGCCGGGCACCAGCCAGTGCGTGGCTGGACTCGAGAGCGGGGAGGATCCCTTCGTTGCGACCCAACTCGTCGAGTGCCGATAGGGCCTCGTCGTCGGAGGCCTCCTCGTAGATCGCCCTTCCCGAGTCGGCGAGCCACGAGTGCTCGGGCCCCACGCCCGGGTAATCCAGCCCCGCCGAGATCGAATGCGTCTCTTGGATCTGACCGTCCTCGTCCTGGAGCAGGAACGAGAAGCTCCCATGGAGCACCCCCGGCGAGCCGTGCGCAATCGGCGCTGCATTCATCCCGAGGCCGGCTCCTTTTCCGCCGGCCTCGATCCCGACAAGTTGCACCGGGTCTTCCAAGAAGGGATGGAAGAGCCCGATCGCATTGGAGCCGCCTCCTACGCAGGCGAAGGCAACATCGGGGAGAGATCCGGTGGCCTCCAATATCTGACGCCTCGCCTCTACTCCGATCACCGACTGCAGGCGGCGCACCAGCCATGGATAAGGGTGAGGACCTACCGCGGAGCCGAGCAGGTAGTAGGTGTTCTCCGGGTCCGACACCCAGTCCCGGAGCGCCTCATTGATCGCCGCACGAAGCGTTGCGTCCCCACTCGTCACCGGCTCGACCTTCGCCCCGAGGAGTCGCATCCGCTCGACATTCGGAGCCTGGCGCTCGATGTCCACGGTCCCCATGTAGACGGTGCAGTCGAGGCCGACCCGGGCGCAGGCCGCGGCGCTGGCGACACCGTGCTGGCCGGCGCC
Source organism: uncultured Acidobacteriota bacterium (assembly GCA_963789135.1). Lineage (GTDB taxonomy): Bacteria > Actinomycetota > Acidimicrobiia > Spongiisociales > ZC4RG35 > JALYNX01. The sequence continues at coordinate 228,776 of CAWBJJ010000002.1, read as the reverse complement.
GGTCTCTGCGATCACCCTTCCGGCTCCCATCTCCCGCGCCAGCAGGGCCTGGCCGATTGCGTTGTTGATCTTGTGGGCTCCGGTATGGGCCAGGTCCTCACGCTTCAGCCAGACATTTCCTCCCCAGGCCTCGCCGAGCCGTGGCGCTCTCGTCAATGGAGTGGGCCGCCCCACCCAGTCCGACATCTCCCCGTCGAGATCGGCGATGAACGCCGGATCGTCGAGCAAGCGGGCAGCCGCCGACTCCAGCCGATCCAGGGCCGGGACCAGGATCTCGGGCACGTACCTGCCGCCGAAAGGCCCGAACCTCCCCCTCTCGTCAGGAAGCACACCGACGATTGCCGCACTCACACCGTCACCTCTCCGTGAACATCGATCGATCGCGCCGCTTCGACGAACGCCCGCATCAGGTCGTGATCTTTGACCCCTGGCTCCCTCTCCACACCTGAGCTGACATCCACCCCGGCGGGGCGCAAGCGGCTCAGAGCATTGGCGACATTCTGTGGGTTGAGCCCTCCGGCCAGCACCATCCTGTTCAGCCTGGTGAGCCCGGTCAGTCGCTCCCAATCAGCAGGTCGCCCGGTGCCTCCCTTTGGAGCGCTGTCGAGCAGAAAGCGGGACGCACCGGTGGCGTCGAGAGCAGCCCTGGCTCGGTCTCCGACCCCGGGCCCGTCGACGACCACCGGCAGCATCCGGGCGCCCTCGATCCCGTGCAGCGAATCGGGGGTCGCCTGAAACAGGTCCGGTGACACCGCCGCTTCGACCCGGCGCACTAGCTCGGGGGCGGGGGCATGGAACACGGCCACTGCAAGAACCTCTTTGGGAAGCATCTGTCGCAGCTCGGCGGCGAGTTCCACGCTCACCCGCCGAGGTGAGTCGGTCATCACCAACCCGATGGCGTCGGCGCCGGCCTCCAAGGCGACTTCGACGTCCGCCGGGGTGGAGAGCCCGCAAAGCTTGACGAACAGCGTCATCGGGCTCCGGCCCCGACTCCGGCCCGTCCCGCGGCGAGCATCACGGTCACATCGGTTCCCGCGGCATCTGACCTCATCAGGGCAGAACCGATCAGGGCGGCGCGATATCCGAGGGCCGCCACCGCCATCACTTCGTCCGGCCCGGAGATCCCGCTCTCCGCGACAGTCGGCCGGTCCCGGGGGAGGAGGTCCGAAACGGCGGCATGGGAGGAAGGGTCGATCTTCAGGCTCTCCAGGTCGCGGGAGTTGACTCCGCCCAACAACTCAGCGCGCCCGGGCAGGGCTGAAACCACGCGCATGAAGTCCTCACGATCAAAAGCCTCGAGCAATGCAAACATCCCGGTCTCGGCGACCGCGTCGAGCATCGGATCGAGGGCCTCGGCGTCGAGAAGCCGCAGGATGAGAAGGACACCATCGGACCCCGATGCCCGGGCCTCGTACACCTGATAGGGGTCGACGAGAAAGTCCTTGCGCATTACCGGCACCGTTGCCCGCCGGGTGACCGCCTCCAGGAGCTCGAGCGACCCCGAAAAGGCCTCGGGCTCGGTGAGTACCGAGATCATGGCGGCCCCACCGCGCTCGTACTCGGCCATGCGCTCGACGAGACCGGTGTCGCCAAGATCTCCTTCCGCCGGTGAGCGAGGCTTGATCTCGGCAATCAAGTCGAACACCTCACCAAACGAGCCAACAGCCCTGGGTTGAGGCATGTCAAGGGCGTCCCGCCGCAGCGCCGGCAGGGGCCGTCGTGACCGCGCTGCCTCGACCCGGCCCCTCGACCCTTTCTCCATCTCCTCGAGGAACAAGCTCATGCTCGCTCCCCCTCCCCGAACTTCTTCAGGCCATCGAGGAGGGCCAGCGCCCTGCCGTCGTCGAGAGCGGCACCGGCACCGGCGAGCGCCGACCCGGCATCGGGGGCGCGATCCGTGACCTCCAACGCGAGAGCGGCGCCGAGCAGGATCGCATCGCGGTGAGGACCGGGCTCACCACGAAACACTTCCTCGAGTCGGGCCGCGTTGTGCTCCGGATCGCCGCCGGCGAGGTCGGAGGGATCACATCTACTCAAGCCGATCTCGGCCGGATCACGGGTCGACATCTCGACGGTGCCCGGGCGGACATCGAAGAGAAGGAACTCTCCGATCGGGCTCGGCTCGTCCCAACCAGCCGCTCCGTGGAGCACAAAGGCCCGGTCGATGTCGAGGCCGGCGAGAGCCCCCGCCATCAACTCGGCGGCCCGAGCGTCGAACGCCCCGATCACGAGGTGCCGCGGCCCGGCGGGATTGGTCAGCGGCCCGAGCACGTTGAATACGGTGCGAACTCCCAGGGCGCGCCGGATCGGGCCCACTGCGGCCATCGCTGGATGGAAGTGAGGCGCGAAGAGATAGCTGAAACCGAGCGCCTGGAAGCAACGCTGCGCTTGCTCGGCGTCGAGCGGGATGGGAAGGCCGAGGGCCTCGAGAACGTCTGCACTGCCGCTCTGGCTGGTCATCGAGCGGTTCCCGTGCTTCACGACCGGGACTCCGGCGGCGGCCACAAGTAGGGCGGCCCCGGTGGAGAGATTGAGCGACCCGGAGCGATCGCCCCCCGTGCCCACCACGTCAACCGCTGCCGAGGCGTCGATCCCGGGATCGGACGAGAGCCGGCGCATGGCGCGGGCGAATCCGCGGACTTCGTCGGGCGTCTCCCCTTTCGCCCGTAACGCGATGAGGACGGCCCCGGCCATCGCCGGGTCGACATCACCCCTGGTCAATGTGACGAGCAACTCATCGGCAGCCTCGGTCGAGAGGTCGGAGCCGGCGAGGAGACCGTCGAGCAGCTCTCTCATCCGCCATTCCCGGTCATGTCGAGGAAGTTCCGCAGCAGCAGGTCACCATGGGGAGTGAGCAGGCTCTCGGGATGGAACTGGACGCCCTCCACCGGAAACTCTCTGTGCCTCACCCCCATGATCTCGCCGTCAGAAGTGAACGCAGTAACGACCAATTCCTCCGGAAGACCGTCCTCTTTGACGGCCAGCGAGTGGTAACGCCCGGCCTCGAAAGGATTGGGAAGCCCGGCATAGATGGTCGCCGAATCGTGATAGACAGGCGACGACTTGCCGTGCCTGAGCTCGGCCGCACGCTCGACACGCCCCCCGAGTACGGCAGCCAATGCTTGATGCCCGAGACAAACTCCGAGGATCGGCACCTCGCCCATCATCCCCTCGATGACACTCATCGACTCACCCGCCGACTCCGGGCGCCCTGGGCCGGGCGAGATCACGAGGTGGGTGGGAGCGAGGTCACGGGCGGCACGGAGGTCGATGTCGTCGTTGGTGCGCACGATGACCTCGGCGCCGAGTATCCGCAACGCCTGGACGACGTTGTAGGTGAAGGAGTCGTAATTGTCGACGAGCAGGACCCGGCTCACAGCCCACCCGCCGCGCTCTCCAGAGCGCCGCGCATCGCTCCGGCCTTGGACCTGACCTCTTCCCACTCGGTCGCCGGGACGCTGTCGGCGACGATCCCGGCTCCCGCCTGATAGGAGTAGCGGCCGTCTCTCATCACGATGGTCCGGATCGCGATCGCCTGGTCCATGCTCCCTCCGTGCCCGAAGTACCCGACGGTCCCCGCATAGATCCCCCGAGTGACCGGCTCCAGCTCCGCGAGCAGCTCCAGGGCCCGCACTTTGGGTGCCCCGACCACGGTGCCTGCCGGGAAGGCGGCAGCAAAGAGGTCGAAGGCATCGGACCCCGGGCTCCAGCACTCCGGTGACCCCGCTCACCAGGTGCATGACATGGCTGTATCGCTCGATGGCGCGGTACGGGTCGACCCTGATCGACCCGGGCACGGCGACCCGGCCCAGGTCGTTCCGGGCGAGATCGACCAGCATCACGTGCTCGGCCGCTTCCTTGGCGTCATCGAGCAACTCCGACTCCGCGCGGCGATCGGTCTCGTCGTCGTTGTAGCGAGGACGAGTCCCCGCGATTGGGCGCAGCTCGGCCCCAGAGCCCCGCAACCGGACCAGGGCCTCCGGAGAGGAGCCGATGACCTTGGTGTCGCCCAACTCGCAGAAATACATATACGGGGACGGGTTGAGCAGTCGTAGTCCCCGGTAGACGTCGAACGGATCGAGGTCGGTCTCCCCGGCGAAGTTGACCGAGAGCACTAGTTGATACACGTCCCCGGCGGCGATGTGTTCGCGGGCGCTCTCGACGCCCTCCAGGTACTCGCCCTGGGTCATCGATGGGACCGGGTCGCTGAAACCGGCCTCAGCCCTCGCCCGGTCGACGCCGGCGGCCAGCAACGAGATGACGTCGTCACGGAGGGCGAGGCGCTCCTCTTCAGGCCCGTCGTGAAGGAGTGCCGCCCTCCGACTCAAATGGTCGAAGACGATGACGCTCGGAGGGCCGTAGAGAAGGATCTCGGGGACACCGCTCGATGGAGGCGGGATCGAGCCCGCCAAGCGATGGGCGACGTCGAATCCGACCGCTCCAACCAAGCCGCCGGCAAACGGGATCGACCCCGACACCGGCCCCGGAGTCGGCGCCGCCGCCAGCACCTTGCGCAGGCCGTCCATCAGCCCGCGGACGGTCCCGTCGGTCTCGATCCGGGTGCTCCCGGCGTCGATGGCGTGCCCGTCGCTGGTCACTTCGAGGCCATCACCGAAGCCGATGAAGGAGAAGCGCCCGATCCGGTCGCCGTGCTCCACGCTCTCGAGGAGGAACCGGGGGCGAAGCGGGCCCAGCTTGAGATACACCGAAGTCGGGGTGTCGAGGTCCGCCGGGATGTCGAATGGGTGATTCAAGAATTTGCTCCTCTCGCCGGTGGGAGATGAGCTTCCTGAACGAGAAACCCACCTTCCGTCTCCGGAGGTGGGTCCTGGTGTGATCAGGCAGCCTTTGAGGGCTATCCGACCGACGCCACCTCCGGCGCGGTCCAACGCCACCACCAGGCGGTCGTCGTCGGGATGCTGACTCTGATCATTGCGGCCCGAACGCTACGCCCGCGGTGGCAAGCCGTCAAGGCGCCGTCAACCCCCGACCCGGTTCATCCCGTTGATCACCGCTTCCACGTCGGCAGGTGCCACCGGCGGGTAGAAGATCATCGTGTACTCGTCGCAGCGTTCACCGGGCTCCTCGTACCACCCGGCCACCCAGGTCCCGTCCGGGTGCGGGCCTACGACTCCCCGGGTCCCGTCCACGACGATCTCGCCCCGTTCCGCGGGCCATTCCACGGTGGGCAGGGTGCCCCTGACCAGGGCGATGGCGACCGTCCCGTCGTTGCGGCCGAAGAAGGTGGTCTGGCTTCCCCCCTCGGAGGTCCAGACATCCATCTCGATCGTGTCAGGGTCGAGGGTGGCCGTCCCCACCCCGGTTGGGACGAAGGACAATTCGTAGGGCGCCGCCGGGCAGTCGACCGGTGGCTCGGTGGTGGTCGTGGCCGCCGTGGTCGTCGTCGTTGCCGGTTCGGTGGTCGTCGTCGTCTCCGCGCCGCCGGCACAAGCTGCGACGAGAAGCGCGAGCACGATGGCGATCCTTCGCATCAGCTCAGTGCTCGGAGATAGCCGTCGCGGGATCCGATGTAGACCACCCCATCCCAAATCGCGGGGGTGGATTCGAGGCAGGTCTCGCCCAGGCTCACCGACCACTGCTGCACCGGGGCGCGGGGATCTTCGAGCGAATAGCCCCGAACGTCTCCCTCGCATGTGGCAGTGACCAGCATCCCATCGACCACCGCCGGGGAGGACCAGGAGTGCCAACCGACCTGATCGGACCAAAGTGTCTCCCCGTTGGCGGCATCGACCGCGATCAGGCTCCCCTGCATCGTGTTGTTGTACACCACCCCCTGGTACACGGCCGGGGTGCTCCAGGTGCCGGACTGCTCGCTGCCGGCGGTGAGGTCGACGCCCCACAGCCTGGGGTCGCCGTCCGCATAGGGGTCGAGCTTGAGTAACTGACCGACTTCCCGGGTGCGGTCGATGTTGGCTTGGGTCCGGTAGCCGGGACCGACCTGATCCGGCTTGACGTTGACCGCGGCGTAGAGCATCCCCTCGGCGTCGACCGCCAGCGACGCGTCGATGTCGCCCCCCGCCCAGTAGTCGAAGACCACGGGGGCCACTCCCTCCCGCACCTGACTGACGTCCAACCCCATGATTCGCCCCGCCGAGTTGGCGAAATAGACCCGTTGCTCGTAGACGACCGGCGAGTTCTCGATGGAGACGTTTCCTCCCGCGGTCTCGATGAACTCGTCGTCGTAGCTGGGCATCTCGATCAGGATCTCGGGCGCCACCGTGACCTTTCCCGCGCTGTCGTAGCCGCGATGGACCTCGACCGCGAAGAACCAGCTGTTCTCACCGCCGACATAGAGGATGTCGTCGACAATCGCCCCATTGGAGTCCCAGTCGTCGTTCCAGGTGCCGTTGACATCGGTGGCGTCCATCGACCAGACCTCGACGGGCTCCGCCTGATCGAGAGCGAGGATCCGGTATTTGTTGTCGCGGGAGCCGAAGTAGAGAAGGGGATACCCATCGGGGTCGAGAGTCACCGAGCCCTTGATCAGGTCTCCGGTCTGGAACTTGGGACGGAGGTCCTCCCCGGTGGCGGCATCGACGAAATGGACCGCTCCGTCGTAGGCGCCGAAGATCAGCTCGGTCACTCCGTCGGGGCGCTCCCAAACCGCGGGCTGCCCGGTCCAACCCATTCCGCACCAGGTCGTGGTCTCACCGAGGTTCGTCGACGTGCTGCACATCCCGCTGTCGGGATAGGTCCAGTCGACCGATGGCGAGTCGCCTATCGGCCCGGTGCCGAAGAAACTCCGGGTGGGGTTCCCCCGGAACATGGTCAGGCCGACGGTGGTCCCCCAGGGCTGGCCAACGGTCCAACCAGGGACGGTGTCAGCCGGGCGCTCACCCGGATTCTGCGTGCCGGGGACGGCCGTAGTTGGGGTTGTTCCGCCGGCTCCGGTGCTGGCGGGAGTGGACCCGGGCAACGTGGTGGTGGCAGCGCCAGCCTCTGGTGTGGTCCCATTGCCGTCCGGAGAGGCATCGCTTCGGGTCACCAGGAACACACCGCCCCCCAGCACCAGTCCGGCGATGAGGATTACCAGGACCCGGCCGAATCGCTCGTTCATCTGCATGCACCGCTCATGCCGCACACTCCGGGGCTCTGGTCAAGACGGGATGACCGTGGCTCTCGATGAGCGCGGGGATCAGACATCCCTCGATTGTCCCATCGGCCGAGACCAACACACGGGCAACCGCGGTGGTAGAGCCTGCCGAAGAGAAATTGGGCCATTGAGCCGGGCAACAGGGACCGCAGGCTAGGAGGGGCCGGCTCGGTAAGCCCGCTTCGGCCCGAGAACGGATCAGCGCTCCCCCACCCCCAGCTTCTTCTCCAGCCTTCGAGCCTCGCGTGACATCGTGTAGGAGCCGACCCAGAAGACGAGCCCGGCGAAAGCCAGAGTCAGCACAAAGAGCCCCTGACCCAGGTAGTCCGGCTGCGAGTTCACGATGAAGGTGGCGTCGAGGAGGTCGGTGAAGCCGAGGATCGCGATCAGCGTGGTGTCCTTGAACAGGCTGATGAACTGGCCGACCATTGCCGGAATCGTCGCCCGCAGAGCCTGGGGCAACACGATGAGCCGCATCGTGGCCCAGGCCGACAGGCCGATTGCCTGCGCTGCCTCGACCTGCCCCCGCGGAACCGCCTGCAGGCCGCCGCGAACCACCTCTGCGATGTATGCCGACTCGAAGAGGACGATCGCGATCAGCATCCTGGTGACGAAGCCGGGCCTCAGGTCCCTCGGAAGCAGGAACCCGAGTGCCAGGAATCCGGCGAGGAGCACGGTGATCAGGGGCACTCCTCGCACGAACTCGATGTAGGTCACAGCAATCGTCCTCACCGCAGGCAACGATGACCGACGGCCCAGGGCCAGGAGCAGCCCGAAGGGAAAGGCGATCATGATCCCTGCCGTAGTCAGGAACAGGTTGAGCTGGAGGCCGCCCCACCCTTCCCAGCCGACACCACCGAAGGCGGCCAGCGCCAGATAGGTGGCAGCGAGCAGCAAGACGGCGTACAACCACGTCCAACGTCGGGCTCCCCGGGACAAGGCCCGGCCCAGGTAATACACCGCAACACCCAGGCTGGCTGCGCCGATTGTCAGGAGGGCAGGCGTGACGGTGGTTGTAAAGGCCAAGATGATGATGACCAAGGCAATCATGGGCCAGAAGCGGAGAACGATCTGGCGGAACGTGGTCTTCACGAAGGGAAGGCCAGCCTCCTCTGCTCGGTCCCTGGAACTAGCGGCTACCGACCCGGCCATGAGCCCGATCAGGACTGCTATCAGGTAGGTGGCGAGCCAAGGCCGCCACAGCTGGTCCGCTGGGAAATCCCCAACGATGAAGAGACGGAGGTTGACCCTGATGATCTCGAAGTCGGCACCGAGGAGGCCGCGCATCACGGTGACCAGCACCCAGGCGAATGTTCCGCCCAGGATCAGGGTGAAGAGCGTGTTGTACCAGCTGTTGAAGAGGTTCTTCCTGGCCCAGTCCCACGGTCCCCTCGCCGCCTCTACCGTCGGCTCCTGCTCTTCAACCAGCGGTGCCTCGACTGTCATCTGGTCGCCAACTGCAGGCGACGGTTGATCAGGTTGGCCACCAGCGAGATGGTGAGAGAGAACGCCAGGTAGATCAACATCATGAGTGCGATCATCTGCGGTGCCGGTTGACCGTTCCCGATCGTCTGGAAAGTGATCCTCGTCAACTCGGCGTAGCCGATGGCAATCCCCAGCGACGTGTTCTTGGTGAAATTGAGGTACTGATTGATGACGGGAGGGATTGCGGTGCGCATTGCTTGGGGTAGCAGCACGAGGCGCAGCCGTTGAAATGCGCTGAGGCCAAGGGCATCCGATGCCTCGGTCTGGCCTCTGGCAACGGCGAGGATGCTCCCTCGAACGATCTCTGCGACGTGTGAGGCGGTGTAGAGGACGAGGGCGACGAGCACACCGAAGTAGGACGCCAGGCCGACATACCCGCCTTCCAGAGAACGACCATCGAGTGTGGGCCGGGAGAGCCCGATGGGACCACCCAACGCGACAAAGCCAATCGAGGCGATCACGACGAACACGGCCGTGGCCCAAACCAGCCTGTGGTGGGGCTCACCCGTTCGATCGAAGCGACGGCTCCGCCACCACCAGACCCCGGTCGCGATCACGAGCGCAAAGCCCAGGATCAGCAGGAAAGGGCCGGAGTTGGGCTGAGCCGTGAATCCAACCACCGCCAGGTAGCGGTTGTTGATGATCACCAGGTCAGACATGTTGATCGACTCCTGAAGGACCGGGAATCGCAGGATCACGGCGTTGTACGCGAAGAAGATGATGAGAAGCGGCGGGATGTTTCGCAGGACCTCGACGTAGATTCCGGCAGCCTTGGCCACCAGCCAGTTGGTGGAAAGGCGGGCGATGCCGACGATGAGCCCGATGAGAGTCAGAGCGGGTATGCCCACGACCACCAGGGCGAGCGTGTTTTTGATCCCGACCAGCAGCCCGCGCCAGATAGGAGCTCCCGAGCTCAGATCCGAGCCGGCGATGTCGACGCCAAGCGGTTGGGTGAGGAAATCGAAGTCGGTGGGTAGCCCGGCCGCACGGAGGTTGTTGGTCAGGTTGAACCAGAGCACGTAGGCAACTGCCCCGACCGCGGCTATCGCCACTACCTGGGCCACCACACGCAAGACCCGTAGATCACGCCACCACGGCGGGCGCGACCGGGTGGTCGCCTCGGCCACCGTCATGCGTCCACAGCCAAGTCTCGCATGCGGGGTGGCCTGCCCAACGGCAGACCACCCCTTGGCTTGTTGTCAGCGATAAGGCGGTGCGTAGAGCAAGCCACCATCAGTCCACAGGGCGTTGAGCCCACGGGGTAGGTCGAGAGGAGTGCCGGGACCCACGTTGCGGTCATAGATCTCGCCATAGTTGCCCACGGCCGCGATCACCTGCGCCGCGAAGTCGACCGGCAGCCCGAGGCCAGGGTCGAAGGGAGCGGTCCCGTCATCAGTCGTCACCTCGAGCCCGAGGAATCTTCTGATCGAGGCATCCTCGGTGTCGGCAAAGGTGTCGACATTGGTGGAGTCGATACCGAACTCTTCGGCCTGGATCGTGGAAAGGATGATCCAGTCGACCGCCTGGGCCCACTGGGGGTCGCCGTCCAACACCGCCGGGCCGAGCGGTTCCTTGGAGAAGGTCTCATCGAGGATGACCAAGGCCTCGGGGCCTCCCTGGTCCTCGGGCCATGCAGAGCGCACCCCCGCGAGCTGTGACTTGTCCGATGTCCACCCGTCGCACTGGCCCTCGATGAACGCAGCCTGGATGAGCGGATTCTCGTCGAAGGTGAGCGGCGTGTATTCGATCCCGGCCATCCGGGTGGCCAAGTTCAATTCGGTCGTGGTACCGGACAACACGCAGATGCTGGTGTCGGTCATGTCATCGATCGACGTGAAGCCGCTGTCAGCGGAGACCATCATCCCCTGCCCGTCGTAGAAGGTGGTCGTGAGGAAAGTCGCCCCGTCACCACCGTCGCGGCTCGCGGTATAGGTCGTGTTGCGCACAAGGACGTCGACCTCGCCAGACTGAAGGGCAGGGAACCGCTGCTCGGCAGTCAGGTCTACGAACTCGACCGCCTCCGGGTCAGCGAGGACTCCAGCGGCGATGGCGCGGCAGAAGTCGATGTCGAAACCGGAATGGCTCCCGTCGGCCTCGACGAACCCGAAACCAGGCACCGCATTGTTCACTCCGCACAGGACGCTGCCCCGGCTCTGCACCTCGGCCAGGAGGCCGCCGGCCGCGGGCTCCTCCCCAGCAGTCGTCGTCGATTCTCCGGTTGCGGCGGTTGTCGTACTTTCCTCACCGCCGGGCTCCTCGGCCGCGGTGCTTGTGGTGGTGTCAGCCGCCTCGGTACAGGCGGCGAGCACCAACGTCAAGGCAGCCAGGAACACGAACAGCTTGCCTGATCTCATGATTCCTCCTATTGCTTCACGAGCGCGAAACGCCCCTGCTGCGCAAGGCGAACCTACCCCTCGTGAGTCGATTCGAACCAGGTGCCGGGCGCGAATGGACCATCGCGAGTGTGATGCCCTGTCTGGAGCCTCAGAGGATCTGGCTGAGGAAGAGCTTGGTCCGGTCTTCGACGGGGTCCGTGAAGAAGTGCTCCGGTGTGCCCACTTCGACGATCTGGCCCTCGGCCATGAACACCACCCGATCGGCAACGGCCCGGGCAAATCCCATCTCGTGAGTGATCACGATCATGGTCATCCCGCCCTCGGCCAGCTCGATCATGACGTCCAGGACTTCCTTGATCATCTCCGGGTCGAGGGCCGAGGTCGGCTCGTCGAACATCATCACCTTGGGCCGCATCGCCAGCGACCGAGCAATGGCCACACGCTGCTGCTGACCGCCGGAAAGCTGACCCGGATACTTCCTCGCCTGCTCGGGGATTCCAACTCGCTTCAGAAGCTCCATCCCCTTGGCCTCGGCTTCTTCCCTGGGCTCATGGCGAACATGGCGGGGTGCCAGGGTGATGTTGTCGAGCACGGTGAGGTGGGGAAAGAGATTGAACTGCTGGAACACCATCCCGGTCTCCCGCCGCACCTCCTGGATGCTGCGGGCGTCGTCGGAGAGCTCGATGCCGTCGACGACGATCCGACCCCGGTCATGCTTCTCCAGTCGATTGATGCAGCGGATCAGTGTCGATTTTCCGGAGCCGGAAGGACCGATGACCACCACCACTTCGCGGAAGCCGACGTTGATGTCGACCTGTTTCAGGGCCTGGAAGTCGCCAAAGAACTTGTCGACACCGACGCACTCGATGAATAGCTCGCCCTTGATCCGGGTGGCGTCGGCGTAGCTCTTACCATCGGGCTCGGCCGTCATCGAGGAAGCCCCCTGACCAGCTGCCGAGGACGGCAATCTTGATACGCTTCACCCCGCTCAATGAGCACGAAAGGAATATTCATGAAGAGACGACACACATTATTGATACTCGGGGTGGTTCTCGCATTCGTCCTCGCCGCCTGCGGTGATGACGGCAGCTCGACCACCACCGCCGGCGAGGAAGGGGGTGCGTCGACCACCGCCGGGGAGAGCGAGTTCGCCGACCTGGAGGGTGCAACGGTCACCGTCGGAGTGGAGAACGCCTACCTGCCGTTCAATTACATCCCGGTCGGCGAGACCGAGGGTCAGGGTTGGGACTACGACGCCTGGGCGCATATCTGCGAGCAGTTGAACTGCGTGCCCGAGTTCGTCGAGTCGGCGTGGCCGGCGGTGATCGATCAGGTCGCAGCCGGAGAGTTGGACACCGCCGCTGACGGGATCTCGATCACCGACGAGCGCAAGGAAGTTGTCGACTACTCCGACGCCTACATGGTGGTGGAGCAGAAGTTCATCGTCCAACTCGACGATGACCGTTACGACACCGCCCAGTCGTTCATCGACGACACCGAAGCCACGGTGGCCACCCAGGTGGGCACGACCAACTTCGAGTTGGCAGTCACCCTGGTCGGAGAGGATCGGGTCCAGGCCTTCGACCAGTTCGGGCTGGCCATCCAGGCCCTGATCGCCGGAGACGTCGACGCAGTGATCATCGACGATGCCGCGGGCCTCGGATACATCGGGGAGAACGCGGAGACGATCAAGACGATCGACGACGGGCTGCAATCCGACCCGTTGGGCTTCATCTTCCCCAAGGGGTCTGAGCTGGTGGACCCGGTGAACGCGGTGATCCAGTCGATGAAGGACGACGGCACCATGGAGGAGTTGGGCGTCAAGTTCTTCGGTCCCGACTTCACCATCACCTATGACGACATCGAGGAAGTTGGCTGATCCAATCAACTGACTTCCGCATTCCGAATGCACCGGACCTGACCGGTCCGGTGCGTTCGCGTTCGGGTGCACGATGACCGACCACTCCGAGACAGAGATCGTCCCCGGACCCGGGGCGAGCGCCTACACCTTCGACGCCCGCGAGTTCCCATGGTGGCTGGTGGGGATCCTGGCGGTCATCGGGGCGATGCTCGGCTTGATCATCTTCAACGAGGCATATCGGGAAGCATTCGATGCAATCCTTCCCCTGCCCGCCAGCTGGCTCGAGGGGCTGGCATTGACTCTGTATCTGACTGTCGGTTCATTCGTCGTCGCAATGATCCTTGGCCTGTTTCTCGGCTTGGCCAGGGTGAGCAAGACGCGGGTGATCAGCAATCTGGCCGCCGTCTACATCGAGTTCGTCCGCGGGATTCCGGTTCTGGTCTTCCTGTTCACGATTGCTCTCGTCCTGGTACCTGATTTCGCCTCGTTGTTGGAAATGGAGAGTCGGAGCATCTCGATGGCGCTGCGGGGAGCGGCGGCTCTCTCACTGTTCTATGCGGCGTTCATCGCCGAGGTATTCCGGGCCGGCATTCAATCCGTCCCCCGGACCCAGAGCGAGGCTGGCCGTTCCATTGGGCTCACCGAGCGTCAGATCACGCGCAAGATCGTGCTACCCCAGGCGGTGCGCAACATGCTGCCGGCGCTCGGCAACGATCTGATCTCACTGATGAAGGACACTTCGCTAGTCAGCGTGCTCGCGGTACGGGAGCTGACTCAGATGGCCCGGATCTACTCGGGCTCCAGCTTCAGATTCCGGGAGTCGTTCTTCGTTCTGGTCGCGCTCTATGTGGTTCTGACCTTGGCGCTGAGCTTGCTCATCCGTTGGTACGAGCGGAGGCTCGCGATCCCGACCTAGCGGAGGAGCGCCAGAACCCGGTCGACCACGCCCACCGCGTCCATCCCCAGGGACTCGTGGAGATCGGACGGCGAGCCAAAGGGCAGGAAATGATCGGGCACGCCGATGCAGGTCACTTCCTTGGTCAGCCCGGCTGAAGAGAACGCCTCCATCACCGCCGAGCCGAACCCGCCCGAGAGCACATTGTCCTCGAGCGTCACCACATGCGACACCGGGGTGGCCCACTCCAGGATTCGTGGGTCGAGGGGCTTCACCCAACGGGCGTTGACCACGCCGGTGGATATGCCCCTTCCTTGGAGATCGAGGGCAGCCTTCTCCGCCACCTCCACCATCCTGCCCACTGCGACGAGGAGGACATCCGATCCGGAGCTCAGCAACTGGGCCTCGCCGACCGGGATCGGGGGCACGGGAATCGAGGGGACCGAGACCGCGGCTCCTTTCGGATAGCGGATGGCAATAGGGCCGTCATGGTCGACGGCCGTCTCGATCATGGCGCACAACTCGGTGGCGTCCGCCGGGGCTCCGACGACCATGTTGGGAATCATCCGCAGATAGGACAGGTCGAACACTCCATGATGTGAAGGCCCGTCGGGCCCGGTTATCCCGGCACGGTCGACAAGGAACACCACCGGTAGGTCATGGAGGGCCACGTCGGCGACGATCTGGTCGAAAGCCCGCTGCAGGAAGGCCGAATACATCGCGACCACCGGCTTCTTGCCGGCCATCGCCATGCCCGCGGCCAGGGTCACCGAGTGTTGTTCGGCGATCGCGGTGTCGTAGACCCGGTCCGGGTGCCTCTGAGCCATTTCGAGAAGCCCCGCAGTGCTCACCATCGCCGCCGAGATCCCGATGAGGTCGGGGCGCTCGTCGGCCGCCGCGGCGATCGCCTTGCCCGCGACTTCGGTCAACTTGAGCTCGCTCTTCAGTGCCTTGCCGGTGGCCACATCGAAGCTCCCAACACCGTGGAGCTTCTCCAACTCGTCTTCGATCGCCGGCTGGTACCCGCTCCCCTTCTCGGTGACGACGTGGACCACTACCGGCCTGTTGAAAGACTTGGCTACCTCGAACGTCTCCTCGAGCAACCCGATGTCATGGCCATCGATGCGACCTGTGTACTTCAGGTCGAGTGCATCGAACACCGTCGACGGCTCCAGGATCTGCTTGATCGCGTCTTTCAGTCGACCGGCGAACTCGTCCGCGGTCTCTCCGACGAGGGGGATGCCTCGAAGCATGCGGCCCAGGGTCCTCTTGGCGCGCTCGTAACGAGGATCGAAGCGGTAGTGGGCAAGTGTGGCCAGAGCGGCGATACCGCCGACTGTTGGGGCATAGGACCGGCCGTTGTCGTTGAGCACGATGATGAGCCGGGGAGGCCGGGTCACCGCAATGTGGTTGAGCGCCTCCATGGCCATGCCCCCGGTGAGGGCGCCATCGCCGATGACCGCGATCGTGTAGCCGGGATATCCGGCCAGAGCGTGACCCAGGGCGTAAGAAAGCGAGGTCGAGGCGTGGCTGTTCTCCACGAAGTCATGCGGGGACTCCTCGCGGCTCGGATACCCGGAGAGCCCGCCGGTGTGGCGAAGCTGGTCGAAGCCACCCATACGTCCGGTCACCAACTTGTGGACGTACGCCTGGTGCCCGACATCCCAGATGAACCGATCGTTGGGTGAGTCGAACACCCGGTGGAGGGCGAGAGTGAGCTCGACCACCCCGAGATTCGGGGAGAGGTGCCCGCCATTCGCCGAGACCTTCTCGATGATGAACGCCCGGATTTCTTCACTGAGCTGGGCGAGCTCCTCGGGACTCAGTTGGCGTAAGTCGGCCGGGCTCGAAATGGTGTCCAGGATCGGCATGGGATGGTGGCGAGAGCCGCTGTCAGGCTAGCCAACCGCCGGGACTTCCCCTTCGAGGACAGGGAGCCTGACGGTGAACACCGATCCTTCTCCCAATTCGCTCTCGACGTCGACCGCGCCGCCGTGGCTCTCGACGACGTGTTTGACGATCGAGAGCCCGAGCCCGGTGCCTCCGGTAGCCCGCGACCTGGCGTTGTCGACCCGGTAGAAGCGCTCGAACACACGGCTCAGGTCCCGGGTAGGTATCCCCTCACCTGTGTCGGCGATCTGGAGCACCGCCTGCCCGTTTGAGCGGTGCAGACTGGCGCTGACAGTTCCCTCGGACCCGGTGTAGCGGACTGCATTGTCGAGCAGGTTCCGAACGGCGATGGCCACGTCGCGTCTGCTCCCGGAGACCTGCACCGGGTCGAGGTCGAAGTCGAGAGCAATGCCCTTCTCCTCGGCCCCGGGTCGGACTCGCTCGAGCTCCTCCCGCACCAAGAGGTCGAGGCTAAGCGGGTCGAGCTCGGGCTGGTCTCGCTCCAGCCGGGACAAGTCGAGGAGGTCGGTGACCAGTCGATCGAGTTGGCGGGCCGAACCGTCGATCTGTTGGGCAAACCCTGTCGCCGAGTCGTCTCCTCGCTGCACAGCGATCTGAAGAGCTTCCGAGGAAGCGATGATCGCCGAGACGGGGGTCTTGAGCTCGTGCGAGGCGTTGGCCACGAAGTCACGCCTGACCGATGCCACCCGATCCCGGTCGGTGATGTCGACGACCACCAGCAAGATCCGCTCATCTCCTGTGAACGGTGTCGCCACCGCACGCAGCCTTCGCGATGGCTTTCCATGGTCGGCAACCCGCTCCACAGGCTGCCGCGCCCTTCTGCACTCGTGGACCGCGTCTTGGAACGGAAACGGCGCCAACGCCGACAGTGAGCCGGGAACGGCGCCCAGGAGCTCGTATGCGGAAGGGTTGGCGTAGAGGACCTCGTCGGTCTCGGAGAACAGGATCGTTCCCTGGGGCAGGGCGCCCAAGACCTTCTCCAGCGTCTCGCTTGCTGCCTGGGCCTCGGTGACCCTGACCTTCTGGCTGCCCTCGAGCTGTCCCACGGCGGCTCCGAGCCGATCTATCTCGCGGATCTGGGAACGTGACGGTGGCGACCCACTGCCGGCGGCAAGAGTCATCGTTTCATCAGTCAGTTTCCTGATCGACCCGGAGAGTCGCGAGCCGATGGCCCAAACCACCGCGGCCCCGACCAGGCCAGCTATGCCCGCGATCCACCACACGGCATCACGGGCGTATGCCACGCCTTCTGCCAGGTCCTGGTCGGAAATCGACACCCTGACGATCAACCCGTCCTCGGGAGGCAGCGCCAGGTAATGCTGGTCGAAGCCTGTGGTCTCACTTGGGCGCGAGTCGGTGCCGACTTCTCCCGCGTTGGCCGCCATCACCTCGGGACGGTCCGCGTGGTTCTCGGTCTCTTCGGCCTCGCTGTGAGAGTCGGCGAGCACTTCGCCTTCGGTCGAGATGACCGAATATCGAAGTCCGCTCACCAGGAACATCTGTTCCACCCAGGCGTCGAGGTCGTCGGTCGGGAGCGACTCTGCTGCCAGGCGGGCATCGGTCTCCAGTTCGGACAACGCCTTGTCGGTGGCCTGATCGGTGACTCGATCGGCGATCAGCCAGGCAGCCGGCACCACGACGAGGAGATAGGCGACGGCGAAATAGGCCAACGATCGGAGCCGCAGTGAAGTCCGGCCCGAATCGGTCAGCTCACTCATCGACGAACTTGTAGCCGAGGCCGCGCACCGTGACGATGGAGACCGGTTTGGCGGGGTCGGGCTCCAGCTTCTGACGAAGGCGCTTGATGTGGACGTCGAGCGTCTTGGTGTCACCGAAGTAGCTCGGACCCCACACTTCATCGATCAGGGTGTGCCGGGCGGCGAGCCGGTTCTTCCTCCGCATCAAGGACTCGAGCAGCTCGAACTCCTTGGGGCGCAGGTCAACCGCCTCCCCGTTGAATCTGGCCTGATGAGCGTCGATGTCGAGGTCGATGGGACCTCCACGGAGGACCTCATTCGACTCCGAGAGGAGACCGCTCTTGGCCGCTCGCCTCAACTGGGCCCGCACCCGTGCGACGAGCTCGCGCATCGAGAAGGGCTTGGTCATGTAGTCGTCGGCTCCCAACTCGAGCCCGGCGACCTTGTCCGATTCGGCGTCCTTGGCGGTGAGCATGATGATCGGAACATCGGAAGACGACCGGATCTGGCGGCAGACGTCGAGGCCGGACATCCCGGGGAGCATGAGATCGAGCAGTATGAGGTCGGGCTGATTGGCGCGGGCCGACTCCAACCCGCTGACACCGGTGTCGGCAACGATCACATCGAAGCCCTCGCTCCCGAGGGCATATCGGACCGACTCGGCCAGCCCGGGCTCATCTTCTACGAGAAGGATCCGATGCGATCTGCGCTCAACTTGAGTCGTCATCGGCCGACCTGTCGATTCCTGCCTTCACGAACTCGGCCCGCTCCCCGGTGATCAGATACGCGGTCTGTTCGGCGAAGTCGACCGCCTGATCACCGATCCGCTCCAGAGCGTGGGCCACCATCAGCATCTTGGAGGCCCATTCCAACATCTGCGGCTTGTCGCCGACCGCCACGATCTCCTTGTACATGTTGGCGTTGAGCCGATCGACGGGCTGGTCCATCGCCGGGAGCAGCCTCGCCTCGTCCAGATCCTGGCGGAGGTAGGCCTCGATCGCCGACCTGATCATCGGCCGAACCAGGTCCCCCATCTCCTGGACCTGGCCGACGATGCGCTCGACGGGTGGGAGGCCCTGGTTCAGCTTGGTGATCTTGGCGATGTTGACGCACTGGTCGCCCATCCGCTCGAAGGTCTGATTGAGCTGGAGCAGAACGGTCATTCGTCGCAGATCGGAGCCCAAAGGTTGGAATCGGGCCATGAGGTTGGTCCATTGATTGTGCACGGCGAGGTACGTCTCATCCATCCCGTCGTCCAGACCGATCACTCGGTCCGCGAGCTCGATGTTTCCGTTGCACACCCCTTCCACCGCCATCTCGACCATCTGCTCGGCGCGGTCGACCATGCCGAGCACAGAGTGCTCGAGAGCCTCGAGCTCTTGGTGAAAATGGAGATTGGTGTCTGTGGCGCCGGTCATCCGAACCGTCCTGTGATGTAGTCCTCGGTCTGCTTCTCGGTCGGGGAGGTGAAGATCTGCTCGGTGGGGTTGTACTCCACGAGATAGCCGGTGCGCTGACCCTGCTCGTCGACGCTCACCGAGAAAAAGGCCGTCTGGTCCGACACTCTGGCGGCCTGCTGCATGTTGTGGGTGACGATGACGATCGTGTAGTCCTTCTTCAACTCCATCATCAGTTCTTCGATCTTGAGAGTGGCGATGGGGTCGAGCGCGGAACAAGGCTCGTCCATCAAGACCACGTCGGGGCTGGTAGCGATGGCACGGGCGATGCAGAGCCGCTGTTGCTGGCCACCGGAAAGGGCCATCCCGGATTCCTTGAGCTTGTCCTTGACCTCATCCCAGAGAGCGGCCTTGGTCAGTGACTCCTCGACCAGATCGTCGTAGTTTCCCTTCCAACCGGCGATCTTCGGCCCGTAGACGATGTTTTCGTAGATGCTCTTGGGAAACGGGTTCGGCTTTTGGAACACCATCCCGATCCGGCGCCTGACCTCGACCGGGTCCACTTTCTCCCCATAGAGGTCGACGCCGTGATATTCGACTTTGCCTTCGACCCGGGCGGTCTCGATCAGGTCATTCATCCGGTTGAAGCAGCGGAGCACCGTCGACTTCCCGCATCCCGAGGGGCCGATCAGGGCGGTGATGTGGTTCTGGCGGATCTCCATCCGCACGTCCTTCACGGCCCGAAACGACCCGTAGTACACGGTCAGTCGGTCGACGTCGAAGATGAGGGGCTGGGATTCATCGTGCACTGCGGCCGCGGTGGCCGCCCTGGCCACACGATCGGCCTGTTCCTCCAACGCCGTGGGGGCCTGATCCATGGGCGTGGTATCGGTGTTGGTGGTCAAATCATCGCCTTCCTCGTGAATCATCGATATCTCCGCTCGAACCGGTCTCGCATGAGGACGGCTACAGCATTGACTGTCAACAGCATGACCAGAAGGACAACGATCGAGGCCGCGGTCAGGGCTACGAACGCTTCCTGCGGCTGGCGGGCGAAGTTGAACACCACGATCGGCAGGGCCGTGTAAGGCTGATTGGAGACCAGGTCGAAGAACGAAGCCTCGCTGGAGACACTGAAGAACAACGACAGCTGGGCGCCGGCGAGGAGCAGCGGTGCCGACTCCCCGAACGCCCTGGCGATGGTGAGCACCGATCCGGTGAGGATGGCGGGAAAAGCGACCGGGAGAATGTGATGTCTGATGGTCTCCCAACGAGTGGCACCGACCGCCAGAGACGCCTCGCGCAATCCTCCGGGCACCGCCCGTAGTGCCTCCGAGGTGGTGATGATCATGATCGGGAGCACCAACACCGCCAGGGTGAGGCCTCCGGCGATGAGATTTCGCCCTCCGATCCCCTCATCCGCTCCGAAGACACCGCTCATGATGATCTCCACGAAGAGGAACAACCCGAGGATCCCGTAGACGATCGACGGCACCCCTGCCAGGTTGCGGATGTTCGCGTTGATGAAGTTGGTCACTCGGTTTTCGGAGGCGTATTCCTCCAGGTATACGGCTGCAGCCACTCCAAGGGGAAAGGAGATGGCCATGACGAAAGCGGTAAGAGCCAGCGATCCCATGATTGCCTGCCAGATCCCGGCTCGCTCCGGTTCCGGAGACAGCGAATCGGTGATGAAACTCAGCCCCCGTGCCTCGAACACGGGGATGGCGGCGGCGATGGTGTCGGCGAGGAGTGTGATCAGGATCAGGACCGAGGAGAGCAGGGTGAACAACAGTGCGAAAGCCACCAAAGCGTTGGCCGGACTGAACTTCTTGCCCTCGATCGATCGTCGAACGAGATCGGGAGTGGTCAATGTTCGGGTATCGGCAATCATCTCAATACTTCTGCCGGTAACGACGGACCATCCGCTGACTGATGATGTTCAGGCCGAGAGTGAGGGCGAAGAGGACGAGCCCTACGAAGAAGAGCGACTGGAAGGCAGCGACGTCGCCGGCCA
This sequence comes from uncultured Acidobacteriota bacterium, assembly GCA_963789135.1. Lineage (GTDB taxonomy): Bacteria > Actinomycetota > Acidimicrobiia > Spongiisociales > ZC4RG35 > JALYNX01. Next base: position 208,066 of record CAWBJJ010000002.1, on the reverse strand, counting down.
CCTGGTCTGATCCGACGGCGAGATTGGCCATAGCCCCGGTCATTGTCAGCCCGCCCTGAGTTGGGGTCACGGTCATGATCCCGTTCAGGCCGGCCGCGAGCGCCACCACCATGGTCTCGCCGATCGCTCGAGAGATGCCAAGGATGATGGCCGCGATGATCCCCGAGATCGCCGCCGGGAACACCACCCGGAGAGCGGTGTGCCACTGCTTGGCGCCGAGGCCATACGAGGCCTCCCTTAGGGCGGCGGGCACGGCTCGCATCGCGTCTTCCGACACTGAGGCGATCAACGGAATGGTGAGGATTCCGACCGCGATGCCGGCGGCGAGGAAATTGGCACTCTCGGCTCCGGGGAACACACCCTTCACCACATTGGGCGTGAGGAACTGGAGGGCAAAGAAGCCAAGGACCACCGAGGGGATCCCGGCGAGGATCTCCAGTGTGGGCTTGAGCACCCGGCGCACGCTCGATCGGGCGTACTCCGAGAGGTAGACGGCAGAGCCCAGCCCGAAGGGCACCGCAACCAGCATCGCGATCGCAGTCACGATCAGCGTGTGCACGATCAATGCCGACAGCTGAAAACGCCCTCGGCGTGGGAACCAACCGCTGGCCCAGAGCTGGTTCAGCTCGATGCTGGTGAGAAAAGACCATGCCTTGCCCACCAGTGCCAGCACGATCGCGATAGAGATCAGGATCGAGATGGCCGCTGCTCCGAAGAAGACGGCCTTGACCAGTCGTTCGCGCCGCCGCCGCTTGCGATCACCGGTGAGGTCGATCACCTGCTTCGGTGTTCTCTCGGCAACGGTCATGGCTGGCTCCGAGGATAGAGATCGGAGGCTCGGCCAAGCCCAGCCCCCGATCTCGCGGTCGTGTTTTCTCAGCCCGTGGCTCCGGACCAGGCGGCCCGGGTGGCTTCGATGTCTTCGGCAGGCAGCTGGACGTAGCCGGCTTCGGTGACCGCGGCCAGGCCTTCGTCGGACAGGTAGAAGTCGACGAATGTGGTCAGATCGGGCCGGTTCGCCAGATCATTGGTCTTCACATAGATGAACAACGGCCTGGAGAGCGGGTACTCGAAGCTGGCGATGGATTCTGCCGTCGGAGCTACACACCCCGACTCACCGTTGTCCAACTCGATCGCTTTGAGGGCATCGGCATTGGCCTCATAGAAGGCGAACCCGACCCATCCCAGTGACGAGGGATCTCCTGTTATCCCGTCAACGATGACGTTGTCGTTGGCCGAGGCGTTGTAGTCGGCACGGGTGAAGTCGTTGTCCTCACCAAGTCGCTCCTCGGAGATGTCGGCGATCACGAACTCGACGAAGGTGTCGTAAGTGCCCGATTCCTCGCCCGGTGCCGTGATCACCAACGGTTCGTCGCCGTAAGGGGCGTTGGGGGCGCCCAGCTCCGCGGCCAGGGCATTGGCGTCCGACCAGTTGGCGAACCCTTCCGACTCCGGACCGACCAAGGCATAGAGGTCGGTGAAGGCGAGGCAACTCACCGCTTCGTTAGCAGGATTGGTGATCACGGTGATCCCGTCGGTGGCGACGTGGAGCTCGACGTATTCGATGCCACTTTCCTCACAGAGCGCGATCTCCTCATCCGAGATAGGGCGGGAGGCGTCCGAGATGTCTGTCTCCCCGGCGCAGAACCGGGCAAAGCCATCACCGGTGCCCGGGCCCTCGACCGAGGTGGCGACGCCGGGATTGGCCCCGTCGAATGCCTCGCCCACTCGCGCCGTGATCGGCTCGACCGTGGAGGACCCTGACACGACGATGCTCCCGGAGAGATCGCCTCCTCCGCCCCCGTCGGCCGTGGTCGCCGGCTCTTCTGAGGCTGCGGTCGTCGACGACTCTCCGGAATCGGCCGTGGATGTGGTCTCGTCGGCACTCCCATCGCCACAGGCAGCGAGAACGAACGTGAGGACCGCGAGCAGCGCGACCAGCTTCTTGTTTCGGGATTTCATCCCTTGGCACTCCTTGTCAGGAAACGGTTTCTCCAACCGCCTTCAAGCTAAGAGTGGGCCTTGAACGAGGTCCGACGGCCTGGTGAACGAGAGATGAACGTTCAGATCGCCCTACGGGCACTCAAAGGTGGGCGGCGGACCGGGTCCGGGCCAGTTCCTGAAGAGCGAGATGGGCGTCGATTCCCTTGTCCGATGGGACCCTGGTCCAGGACCCGTCAGCGGCGAGCTCGAACGCCAGCTGATCGTCGGCGAGAAGGACATCGAGGACTTCGTCGACCCTGAATTGGAGGTCTGGGTCGAGGATTGGGGCCAGGGCCTCGACCCTGCGGTCGAGGTTACGGGGCATCAGGTCGGCAGAACCGATGTAGTAGTGGCGGGCGCGTCCTCTGGCCCCGAAGCGGTAGATGCGTGAGTGCTCCAGATAGCGGCCCACGATGGATCGCACTGCGATGTTCTCGGAGAGCCCGGGCACCCCGGGGCGGAGGCAGCAGATGCCTCGGATCAAGAGGTCCACCCGGGTCCCGGCCTGGGAGGCCGCATAGAGCGACTCGATGATCCGGGCATCGACCAGCGAGTTCATCTTCATCACGATGTGCCCATCGGCCCGCGAACCCTCGTCTTCGATCAACTCGGTGATACGGCTGCGGATCCCATTTGGCGACACGACCAACTTTCGATAATTGGTCTGTCGGGAATAGCCCGTGAAGTAGTTGAAGATGTCGGAGAGGTCGGAACCCATATCGGGATCGCCGGTGAACATGGCGACGTCCTCGTAGGTTCGCGCCGTCTTCTCGTTGTAGTTGCCAGTGCCGACGTGGGCATAGCGGGCAACCCCCTCGCCTTCACGGCGCACCACCAGGGTGAGCTTGGTGTGGGTCTTGAGTCCCACCACGCCGTAGGTGACGTGGACGCCGGCGTCCTCCAGGCGCTGCGCCCACTCGATGTTGCGCTCCTCGTCGAAGCGGGCCTTCAACTCGACCAAGGCGACCACCTGCTTGCCCGACTCGGCGGCTTTGATCAGGGAGGCCATGATCGGGCTGTCACTCGAGGTGCGGTACAGGGTCATCTTGATCGCGAGCACTCTGGGATCACGGGCGGCGCGGTCGATGAACGCCTCGACGGTGGGGGTGAACGAGTCGTACGGGTGATGGGCGAGGAGGTCGCCCTGGCGGATGACCTCGAACATGTCCACCTGCTCCCCTGCGGACACTGCAAGGCGCGCCGGGGTCACCCCGGCGAAGCTGTCGAACTTCAACTCCGGGCGATCGAGGTCGTAGAGCCCCCAGAGCCCGGCAAGGTCGAGTGGGCCTTCCACCCGGAATACGTCGTCCTCTGTGGCGCCCATCTCCCGGAGCAGGAGGTCGAGCACCTCGCCGGGCATGTCGGGGTGGACCTCGAGGCGGACCACCCTCCCGAAGCGGCGCTGGGTCAGCTCGGACTCGATGGCCATCAGCAAGTCACCACCCTCGTCCTCTTCGACATCGATGTCGGCGTTTCGGGTGACCCGGAACACGTGGTTGGCCAGGACCTCCATACCAGGGAACAGAGCGGGCAAGTGGGCAGCGATGACCTGTTCCAGCGGCACGAACCTCTCGCCATCCGGGAGCACCACGAAGCGGGGCAGGATCGGTGGCACCTTTACCCGGGCGAACCTGGCAAGGCCGGTGTCGGGATTCCGCACGAACACCGCCATGTTCAGAGACAGGTTCGAGATGTACGGGAACGGATGCGAGGGGTCGACCGCCAGTGGCGTCACCACCGGGAACACCAGATCGCGAAATTGCCGATCGAGGAACTCACGGTCTTCTGCATCGAGCGTGGGGTAGTCGCTGAACACGATTCCCTCGGTGGCCAGAGCCGGGGCCACCTCGGACAGGAACTGCTTGGAGACAGCCTCGTATTGGACTTCGACGTCCTGGCGGATCGCCGCCAACTGCTGGCTGGGGGTCATTCCGTCGTCGGGGGTGACCCCGACCCCGTGTGCCACCTGCTCCTTGAGGCCGGCCACTCTGACCTGGAAGAACTCGTCCTGATTCGCAGCCCAGATCGCAAGGAACTTCGCTCGTTCCAGGAGAGGGAAGTCGGGGCGCTGAACGAGGGTCAACACTCGCTTGTTGAACTCCAGCCAGGACAACTCGCGATTGAGGAAATGGTCCGGGTCGAAATGCTCCACTTCGCTGGGAAGGAATACCACGTTCTGGTTACCGATCCGTTAACTCCGGCCGGCGGACAGCCCGCCGACCAGGAACAGTCTCAGATGCGTTGTGACCATCTCCACCCGGTCAGCCGGTCTCGTCGAACTGAGAACCGTCCTCGCCGCCGACATGATCGAGTCCTGGATCCAGCGCCCCGCGAGATCAGGGGGCATGAGGCGAAAGTCACCGGCCGCGACTCCAGCGTGATACAGGCCGACCATCGTCTCGGCGAGGGTCGCATGCGCCGCACGGATCCGGACCTCCGCCTCGGAGCTCATCCGGCCGACCTCTCGATGGAGAATGACCCCGAGAACCGGATCGGTGACCACGAACTCCACCGTCCGCGACGCCAGCTCGGCAAGCCGATCGGAAGGGCTACCCGTGGCGGGCACCGACTCGAGGATGCTCTCCACCACCCCTGGCAGCTCCTCTTCGACGAGCGTTGCGATCAGATCGTCTCGATCACGGAAATAGTCATACAGGGTGGTACGCCCCACCCCGGCAGCCAGGGCGATCTCACCGAGCGGGAGATTGGCGGTGCCGGACTCCTGGATCAGAGCCTTGGCCGCGTCGAGCAGGGCACCCTTGGTGAGCGCCTTGTGCTCGTCGATGGAGGCCGCGCGTATCCGTGGCATCGAAGGACAAAGGCTATCCCACGATCAAGCCAAGGGCCATCGGAGGTCTTGCCGACGCTCGATTCTCCTCCCGACCTAGATTCCTCCCTGATCCGAGGAGGTCTCTATGCCGAACGGACAGGACAGCGCCGGTCAGTCGGGCGGACAGGTGAGGGTCCAGACCCGAGCCCGCCCATGGACCGGCCTCATCCTCGGCATTCTCCTCGGGCTCTCCATCGCCGTGATCCTCCAGCAGGCCGGAGTGTGGCCTCTGGACCGGCTGCTCGCCTTCGGCACTGCGGGTGTCTTCGGCCTGATCGGCATATTCATGAGTGGCTGGGGCCGTGAGCGAGCATCGGCATTCTCATTCCTCTTTCCCATGGTGTTGGCAGTGGGCCTGATCGCGTGGGGAGCCACCGGCATCGCCGACCTCGATGAGCGAGGCGAGCTCAACGGCGGCTGCACCGTGGAAGCGCAGTCCGACGTCGACAGCACCATCATGACCGACACCAGCCGTGGCGAGCCCTTCGAGATCGACCCCGATGGCGGCCTTTCCTGGCATGCGACCGCACCGGCCCCGATCATGAATCACACCTGGGAGATCTGGGTCGACGTAGGGGGCTTTCCCATCGTCATTGCCGATGGCGCGGAAGAGAACAGTGCCGGTGACACCGAGAACTCGGGTGAGGTGGACGACATCAACGCATATGTCGACGAGGTCTCCGACATTTCTGGGCAGGTGATTCGTGGAGTGTTCGAGGTCGGCGGGGAAATCAGTGGCGAGGGTGGCGAGTGTGACGGCTTCGCCTTCGTCACGCTCACCGCGGATCCATTCTCCACAACGGTGTCCCGGATCGCGGCGTTGATCGGGCTCATCTCCCTCATCTCCCTGATCGTGCTCGCCTCACGCCGCACCAGACTTGCGGACGTCGCTCCGGACGATGGTGCGACGGCGGCGACCGCAGCAGCAGCAAGCACGGAGACCGAGCCGGTTCAGCCCGAGACCATTGAGACAGTCGAGACAGGCTCCGACCTACCGGATGACGTGGAATCCGGGCCCGATCCCGGCTCCGGGCCCGACCCAGGAAGACGAGGACTTCCCGCCCACGACCTGATCTCCCCCGAGTGAGAAATCGGTCTTGGAAATCCTGGCTGCCCGCGCCAAACTCGCTTCAGTGACTCATGGCGCGACGCACCCCGGCACCGCCTTGGTGGCCGACTGGAGGGACCGCGCCGCCTGTTCCGGCCACCCTCACTCCCTGTTCTTCCCCGTCGGTGACGACATCGAGGACCTGGTGGAAAGGGCGCGCACCATTTGCGCGACCTGCGAGGTGACTGACAACTGCCTCGAATTCGCGCTGGAGACAAACGAGCGCACCGGGATCTGGGGCGGGACCACCGAGGAGGAGCGCAAGTCGCTTCGTCGCAAGTGGCTGGCCGCCCGGCGGCGGTGAGCTGAGCCCGCTGGGAGCTAGCCGCTGACTTCCGTGCGTCGCGCCACCGTTGGTGTGGCCTTGATCTTCCTGGCCAATGGGACGGTTGTCGGGAGCTGGCTGCCCCGCCTTCCTGAGATCAGAGATCGGCTCGACGTCGACCTCGGAACTCTCGGTCTCGCTCTGGCCCTTGGCGGCTTGGGTGCCCTCGCCGGCTCCTCGCTGAGCGGTTTGATCCTGGGTCGCCTCGGGTCGAAACGATCGGCGGTGCTGGGATCTGTGCTCCTGTTTGCCTTGCTCCCCCTGATCGCGGTCGCACCAACAGTCGCCTGGCTGGCTGCAGTGTTGGCTGTGCTCGGGTTCGTCGACGCCCAGACCGACGTGGGGATGAACGCCGTCGCGGTGAGGGTGGAGGAACGTGTTGGACGATCGATCATGACCCGACTTCATGGCCTTTGGAGCCTGGGGACGTTTCTCGGTGCGGGGATCAGCGCCCTTGCGGTGAGCGCCGGCATCGGGTTGGGCACACAGCTCGTGGCAACGGCAGTGGTCGGGCTCCTGGTCGTCGCCTTCGCGGCGCGGATGGTTCCTGCGGCACCGGTCAGGGCACGGGTTGGGGAACGGTCGGGCCGCCTTGCCATCGGCCTGATGCTTGCCGGAGCCACGGCCGTGATGATCGAGGGCGCGCCGCTCGACTGGAGCGCCATATTCCTCGTCGACGAGATCGGGTCGAGTGGCAGCACCGGAATGATCGTGTTCACCGCTGGCATGCTCCTCGGCCGCATGGGAGGAGACCACGTCGTCGATCGAATCGGGAGCCGACCGACCCTCTTCTCGGGGATCGCGTTATCGGTAGCTGCGATGTTCCTGGTCGTCACCTCATCGACCCCCGGCGTGGCCCTGGTCGGGTTCGGGCTGTGGGGCCTCGGGATCTCCGTTGCACTCCCTGTGCTCTACAAGCTCGCCGGGTCGCACTCTTCGTTCACAGAGGGGGCAGGGCTTGCCGCCCTAACTGTCGGCACCCGCCTCGGGATCATGGTCGGACCCGCCCTGATCGGCCTGGGTGCCAATCGGCTCGGGCTTTCTGCCGCCCTGGCCTGGGTAGTGACACTGGCCGCCGGCTCAGCTGTGGTGGCAATCCAGCTCACGCTGTCGGCCCCAGAGCGAACCGCCGATTCCATTCCGGGAACGGCCGATTCATAATGTGTGACCTGACACCGGGAGCTCATCGATGAACAAACAAGCCGAGTACGTGCTGCGAACCGTCGAGGAGCGAAGAATCCGGTTCGTGCGCTTGTGGTTCACCGACGTGCAGGGCTTCCTCAAGTCGGTCTCCATCGGGCCTGCCGAGCTCGAGGTGGCGTTCGACGAGGGGATGACCTTCGACGGGTCGTCGATCGACGGCTATGCCCGGATCCAGGAAGCCGACATGCTGGCCAAGCCCGATCCCTCCACCTTCCAGGTCCTGCCGTGGCGCACCGAGGAGCAGGTGGCGCGGATGTTCTGTGACATCTACACGCCCGACGGCGAGCCGTTCTCCGGCGACCCGCGGATCGTGCTCAAACGGAACCTGGAGAAGGCCGCAGAGATGGGTTACATCTTCTATGCCGCTCCCGAGCTCGAGTTCTTCTACTTCAGAGACTCCGGTCCCGAGCCCGAGGTGCTCGACCGGGGCGGCTACTTCGACCTGACCCCGCTTGATGTCGCCCAGGAATACCGGCGGAACACGATCAATGCGCTGGAGCACATGGGGATCCCGGTGGAGCACTCCCACCACGAGGTTGCCCCCAGCCAGCACGAGATCATCGTGCGGTACACCGACGCCCTGACGATGGCCGACAACATCATGACTTCGCGGCTCACCGTCAAAGAGGTGGCGCTGCAGCACGGGATCTACGCCACCTTCATGCCCAAGCCGCTCGAGGACTACGACGGATCCGGGATGCACCTTCACCTCTCCCTGTTCGAAGGGGACGTCAACGCGTTTCATGAGCCAGGGACGCCGGGAGGGCTGTCAAAAGTCGGTCAGGCCTTCATCGCCGGGTTGCTCCGGCACGCCCATGAAATCACAGCCATCACCAACCAATGGGTCAACTCCTACAAGAGACTCGTGGCAGGATTCGACGCCCCGATCTACGTCTCCTGGGCCCGCAACAACCAGTCGGCCCTGGTCCGGGTGCCGTCGGTGAAGAAGGGCAAGCCCTCGAGTGTCCGCGTCGAGTATCGGGCCGCCGACACCGCCGCCAATCCCTATCTCGCCCTGTCGGTGATCCTGGCTGCAGGGTTGGCCGGGATCAAGGAGGGATATGAGCTCCCCCCCGAGGTCGCTGCCGACATTCACCGACTGACATCGGCCGAGCGGGCCGCGGCCGGGGTGCGCCGCCTCCCGGAGACACTGGCCGAGGCCCTGGACAGCATGGAGCGGTCGGAGCTCGTGGCCGAGGCCCTCGGGGAACATGTCTTCGACTGGTTCCTCCGCAACAAGCGGCGGGAGTGGGACCGCTTCCAGCACCACGTCTCCCGTTTCGAGCTCGAGACTTACCTCCCGGTCCTGTGAACGTCGCCCTCCACCCGGAACATTGCTCCGAGGGGGTGTCCGATGGCCTGGCACTGGCTGGGGCCACGGTGGTGGCCGCCCCGGAGCTGGTTCCCGAAGACCGACGAATCAACGACGCCGACCTCGTGGTCGTGGAGCTGGGCGATCAGCCGTTGCGCCGTCTTCGAGAGCTCTCCCGCATCGTGGAGGTGATCGGGCTGCCGGTCCTCCTCGTGGTCTCCGTCGAGCAAATTGCGCTGATCGAGGCCGGCTCCGGGATCACCGACTTCATCACTTCCCCCGTCGACCCCCTCGAGATGAGGCTTCGCCTGCAGCGCTTGGCTGCAGAGGACCAAGACGACGAGTTGGTGGTTTTCAAGGACCTGGAGCTGAACCCTCTCAACTACCAGGCCACTCTCGCCGGCGAGCCGTTGGACATGACCTTCATGGAGTACGAATTGCTTCACTTTCTCGTGGAGAACCCGGTCAGGGTCTGGTCCCGGGAGCAGCTGCTGTCCAAGGTGTGGGGTTACGACTACTACGGGGGCGCTCGCACGGTCGATGTCCATGTCCGACGGTTGCGGGCCAAACTCGGCGAGGAGCGCTCATCGTGGATCACAACGGTCCGATCGGTGGGCTACCGCTTCGGCTGAGAGTCGGGATCGGGCTCGCCCTCCTGCTCGTCCTCGCGGCTTGCTCCGACGACCCGACCCAAGACTCCGCTCCGCGTATCACCGAATCCGAGACCGGCCAGGTCGTCGGCCAGCCGGTGGAAGTATCCGGCCTCTCAGCTGAGGTGAACAACAACGGCGTGACACTGACCCTCACCGCGACGGTGCCGTCGGACTGTCACCAGCCGATGTACGGATTCGAGGAGCCCAACGATGCGAACGCCTTGGTCGGGGAGGCCGAATCCTGGCTCGACCCAGCGTGCTCGCCAACGGAAGAGGAGATCGAGACCATCGTGAGCATGGAGATCCCGAACCTCCCCAGCGGTGATTACACGGCCACCATCGACGGCCTCGAAGCCGGGTTCACCATCCCCTGACCAGGCTCCCGAAGCCAAGCCGCCTCAGGCCCCGTATAACGTGATCACGATGGGCTTTCGCACCAAGCAGATCCATGCCGGGGTGACACCGGACCCGACAACCGGGGCAATCCTCACCCCGATCCACCAGTCGACCACCTTCGTCCAGGAGTCGGTCGACGACTACATGTCCAAGGGTTTCTCCTACAGCCGGGCGGGAAACCCGACAGTCCGGGCTCTCGAGGAGAAGCTGACTGCACTCGAGGGTGGCGTCGACTCCACGGCCTACGCGACCGGCATGGCGGCCACGGTGGCGGTGTTCCTCGGACTGCTCCAAGCAGGCGACCACGTCGTGATCGGGGACGTGGTTTACGGCGGCACCTATCGATTCGCCGACCAATTCCTCACCAAATTCGGGGTGGATGTCTCCTTCGTCGACGCCACCGACCCCGACAAGGTCCGGGCGGCAATGACCCCCGAGACCAAGATCGTGTTCACCGAGACCCCCGCCAACCCCACCCTCAAACTCACCGACCTGAGGCTGATGTCCGACATCACCGCGGGGACCGGTGCGCTCCATGTCACCGACAACACCTTCCTCACCCCCTATTTCCAGCGGCCCTTCGAGCTCGGTGCCGACATCGTTATCCACTCCACCACCAAGTTCCTCGACGGGCACAACGCCACGCTGGGAGGGGCGGTGGTGGTCAACGACGCAGACCTGCAGCAAAAGATTGCCTTCGCCCGGATCGCCGCCGGGCTGGTGATGTCGCCGATGGTGGCCTGGCTCACCCTGCAGGGCGTGAAAACGCTGAGCGAGCGGATGGACCGGCAATCGGCCAACGCGCTGGCCATAGCCGAGTGGCTGGAAGGTCACCCCAAGGTCGATTACGTGAACTACCCCGGGCTGGCCAGCCATCCCCAGCACGAGCTGGCCGGCTCCCAAGCCACCGGGTACGGCGCCATGGTCTGCTTCGAAGTCGAGGGCGGGTTGGAAACGGGGAAGAAGCTGATGGACGCTGTCGAGCTGTGGAGCCTGGCCGAGAACCTGGGATCGGTGGAGTCGTTGATCACCCACCCGGTGACGATGACCCATGCCTCCATTCCTCAGGCGGACCGCGAAGCGGTGGGAATCACCGATGGGCTGGTCCGACTATCCGTGGGCCTCGAGGACGTCGAAGACCTGATCGACGACCTGAGCTCGGCACTCGATCGGATCTAGCCCGCCACGTCCGATTGGGCCTGACGTGCCCTGACCAGCGCATCTCGGGCGTACTGCCGACCCTGATCGGTGTCCACCGGGCGCCGCACCACCTGGGCCTCGATGATCGTCATCCCGTCCAGCCAACCGCAGATGTCGTCGACGTCCCACAGGATCCCCGGATCCTGAGGCCCGCCATGTCCGTCCTCGACGTTGCTCACATCGTGACCGATCAGGAACAGCTCCCCGCTCGGGGTCAGCCACTCCCGGGCCTTCCTCACCACCTTCTCGAAATCAGGTGCCTGAAGATGGATGTAGGCGATGAGGATCAGGTCGAAATCGCCGTCCGGCTCCCATTCCCGGACGTCGGCGACCACGAACTCGACGGCGTCGGAGTCGGCGGCCCCGCGCTCGATCGCAACGCTGGAGAAGTCGACGGCGGTCATCGCCCAGCCCAGTGAGGCGAGCCACACCGCGTTACGCCCCTCGCCGGCACCGAGGTCGAGGCCCCGTCCCGGGTTCGCCAGGCGGAGCCGATCGGCAACGAACAGGTTCGGGGTCACCGACCAGTGCCGGTGGCTCTCCCCGTACCTCTCATCCCATTCGGCCGCGTCCATCGTCAGCCGAACTCGATCCCCTGTGCGAGTGGGAGGTCGCCACCCCAGTTGATGGTGGTGGTCTGCCGCCGCATGTAGGCCTTCCAGGCATCGGAGCCGGCTTCACGCCCGCCACCGGTCTCTTTCTCCCCGCCGAAGGCGCCGCCGATCTCCGCACCCGAGGTCCCGATGTTGACGTTGGCGATCCCGCAGTCGGAACCGACGTCGCTCAGGAACTTCTCGGCATTGCGCATCGACTCGGTGAAGATCGCCGACGACAGGCCCTGGGTCACCCCGTTTTGGATCTGAATCGCCTCATCCAGGGTGTCGAACTCCATCACCCAGAGAATGGGGGCGAAGGTCTCCTGCTGGGTGATGCTGGCATCCGACGGGACGACGGCGATCGTGGGCTCGACGAAGAATCCGGGGCGGTCGATGCGGTTGCCTCCGGTCACTATCCGGGCTCCCTGCTCCCGGGCGATGTCGAGGGCGCTCATCATCTGATCGACCGCTCCCTCGCTGACCAGTGGGCCCATCAGCGTCCCGGGCTCAGAGGGGTCACCGATCTTGACCTGTCGATAGGCCTCGGCCAGCCGGTCGACCATCTTGTCAGACACCGCCTTGTGGACCAGCAGTCGACGTAGCGACGTGCAGCGCTGGCCGGCGGTGCCCACCGCCGAGAAGAGCGTCGCGCGGACCGCCAGGTCGAGATCGGCGTCGTCCATGACGATCACAGCGTTGTTGCCGCCGAGCTCGAGAATGGTCCGCCCCATCCGCTGAGCCACCGCGGGCCCAACGATCCGGCCCATGTTGCATGAGCCTGTGGCCGAGATCAGGGGGAGCCTGGTGTCCTGATTCATCTTGTTCCCGACGGTGGCGCCATCGCCGACCACCAGGTTGAAGACCCCCTCGAAGCCGCTTCCCGCCATCACTTCCCGGGCGATGTTGGTGACAGCAATCGCACTCAGAGGTGTCCGTTCGGATGGCTTCCAGACCACCGTGTCGCCGCACACCGCAGCCAATGCGGCGTTCCAGGACCAGACCGCCACCGGAAAGTTGAACGCCGAGATCACGCCCACAGGGCCCAAGGGATGCCAATGCTCATACATCCGGTGGTTGGGACGTTCGGAGGCCATGGTGTTGCCATAGAGCTGGCGGGAGAGACCCACCGCGAAGTCACAGATGTCGACCATCTCCTGGACCTCGCCGACCCCTTCGGGGAGGATCTTCCCCACCTCCATCGTGACAAGGGCGCCGAGAGCCTCGATGTTGTCGCGGAGGGCGTCGCCAAGGCTCCTGATGTACTGGCCCCGCTTCGGAGCGGGCAGGGACCGCCACCGCTCGAAGGTCTCCACCGAGCTCGAGACCACTCTCTCGTAGTCATCGACCGACGCCATCCCGACGGCCCCGATGCGCTCACCGGTCGTCGGGTTGACCACATCGATCTGTGATCCGGTCGCCTTGAGCCACTCACCGGCATAGACACCCGAGTTGTCATCGGTCAGCCCGAGCGCCCTGAAGATCTGGTCCTTGTTCATCGTGCTGCCACCACCTCGATCTCGACGAGGAACCCGCCGGGCAGGGCCCCTGCCTGAATCGTCGATCGGGCCGGTGGTTCCCCCTCGAAATACCCCGCGTAGACCCCGTTCACCTTTGGGAAATCCGCGATGTCGGCGAGGAAGATGGTGGTTTTGGCTATGTCGGAGAGGCCGAGCCCGAGGTCTCCGAGAATCGCCTCGATGTTGGACATCACCTTTTCGGCTTGAACCTCGACATCGTCGGGCGACCGCTCGCTGCTGATCGGATCAACCGCCACCTGGCCCGAGATGAACACGAAGCCGTTGGCTTCAGTGGCCACCGAGTATGGGCCCATTGCGGCTGGCGCCGATGGGAGGTCGGGGACAGTCTTTGGCACGAGTCTCCTGGTCCGGGGAGCGGAGAGTACCCGACCACCGGCGGTGTCATTCCGGCGGACCGGACGCGGAAAGGCCCGGGCTCACACACCCGGGCCCCTCGCATTAGGTGATTGACGTCAGCTGCTGAGGAGTGAGGCCTTCGCCTTGTCGAACTCCTCTTGCGTGAGGTCGCCTTTGGCCTTTAGGTCGGACAACGCGGCCAACTCGGAAGCCGAGCTCTTGCCGCTGCCGGCGACCTGCCGGATGTAGTCCTCTTGCTGCTTTTGCTTCATCATCGCCCGTTCCGCCATGCCGCCACCTCGGGCGATCAGGTAGATCAGGATCCCGAGCCAGGGCAGGATCACGACGAAGAAGGTCCAAAATGCCTTGCCCCACCCGCTGGTCTCGGGGTCAGTCCACAGGTCGGCGAGAACCGAGATGAAAAGCCAGAAGAACATGGCGAAGATGAACAACGCCAGCATCCAAAGGATGACGTCCCAGAAACTATCGATCAACTACTCCTCCTGATTCGATTACCAACGGAACGGTACACCGCCGGTGAGGAGGCTGTGATCAGGAGAACGAGTTGCCGCAGCCGCAGGTATGGGAGACGTTGGGGTTGTCGATCGAGAACCCCTTCTCCATCAAGCCATCCTTGTAGTCCAGGGTGGCACCCCTGACCATCTCGGCGCTCTGGGAGTCGACCACCACTCGGACATCTCCGAACTCTTCGACGATGTCGGCATCGTCGATCTCGGAGTCGAAATACATCTCGTAGGAGAAACCACTGCAGCCACCGGGGCGAACTGCCATGCGCAAAGCCAGCCCGGCGTCGGTCTCGGCCTCGATGAGCTCACGGACCTTGTCGACTGCGGTCTCGGTGAGGTTCACCGTCTTGGCAGGCTGGTTGGACTTGATGCTGAGGATCTGTGTCATTTCCTGGTGTCTCCGGCACTCATTGTAACCCCGGGAGTGGATTGGGCCATTCCCACATTCGTACTGGTGGAAATTACCATTCGGATCATGCCCACTCGCGACGACGTCCTCAAAACCCTGGAGGGTGTCCGCGACCCCGAGTTGGGGGGGAACATCGTGGAGTTGGGGATGATCAGCGAAGTGGAGGTCAACGGCTCGACCGTCGACGTCGGGCTCGCCCTCACCATCGCCGAGTGCCCTCTTCGCAACCAGATCGAGAACGACACCCGTCGTCGTGTCCTGTCCATGCCTGGTGTGATCGAGATCAACCTGCGAACGACCGCAATGACCAAGAAGCAACGGGCCGAACTGATGAGTGTTGCCCGCCGGAGGGCGCGCGAGACGGCTGAGCCCACCCAGGTCTCTCCTACCACTCGGGTCATTGCCATCGGATCGGGCAAGGGCGGTGTGGGCAAGTCATCGGTGGCAGTCAACCTCGCGGTCGCAATGGCCGCTGCCGGATACCGGGTCGGTCTGCTCGACGCCGACATCTGGGGGTTCTCGACACCGCGCATGCTCGGCGTCGAAGACCGCCTCCACGCCGACGAGGAGACCAAGCTCATCGAGCCGGTCGAGGCGCAGGGCGTCAAGCTGGTTTCGACGGGCCTGATCATCGAGTCCGAGGAGACGGCTCTGATGTGGCGCGGCCTCATGTTGAGCAAGGCGTTGGAGCAGTTTCTCAAGCAGGTCGCTTGGGGTGAGCTCGACTACTTGTTGATCGACCTGCCCCCGGGCACCGGCGACATTCAGATGGCACTCACCAGGATGCTTCCCCAGGCGGAGCTGGTCGTGGTCACCACTCCGCAGCGGGCGGCACAGAAGGTGGCGGTGCGGGTTGCCGACATGGCCCGGCGCTCCTACATGCCAATCGTCGGGGTCGTGGAGAACATGGCAGGACTGATCTGTGACTGCGGAAGGGTCCACGAGGTCTTCGGGCAAGGCGGTGGCCAAGAGCTGGCCGAAGAGCTCGGAGTGCCCCTGATTGCCTCCATCCCCCTCGACCCCGCGGTGGTCCCAGGTGGAGACGAGGGGGCACCCGTGGTCGCCTCAAAGGTCGCTTCCGCGGCAGGAGATGCCCTGAAGCAGGCTGCGAGCGTTTTGGTTGGCCTGGTGCCGCCTGCCGACCTCGAAACCTGCACCGGGCGGATCGCGAAGATCCTGACCGAGCTCGAGATCGGCGCCTGAACCTCAACGCCGTGAGGCGTTGAGGTTCCGTACTGCGTGTTACGTACGACGTGTCACGTCTTGGGAGGCATCCAGAGGTCGACGGCGAAGCCCTTCTTCTCGACGCCGGTGACCACATATGTGTCGAGGATCTTGTCGGCGAAGGTCTGCCGCTTCGCGTCCCACAGTGGCCACAGGAAGCCGATGAAGCAGATCCAGTCCAGGATGTGGAGGAACTTGCGGCCGATCCCCTGCCCACTTCCAAGAAGCTCGCCCTTCTGATCCACCAACCTGGTTCCCTGCATCGCCTTCCCCGGGGTCTGTCCCGTGGTGCCCTCGAGATGTCCGAGATAAGCCAGGTAGGCGACCTCGATCAGGAAGAAGAAGTAGGACACCCGATAGGTGATGATGCTGAGGATGATCACCGGCAACCAGTCGATGATCGCTCCAATGGCGCGGATCGCCCAGTCGGCCAGATTCGATGGCGTGCCCGCCGGAGGTACCGCCGGTGACGCCGGCGGCGGGACCGCTGGGGGTGGTGGTTCTGAGGGAGGTGGTGGCGGCTCCGAGGGAGGGGGCGGAGGAGGAGGCGGCGCCGCCGGTGGCTCGGAAGGCGGCTCTGATGGCGGCGGAGGTGGAGGAGGCGTCGAGGGCGGTTCAGAAGGTGGGGGTGGCGGTGGGGCGGTGGGGGTGGCTCGGAGGGCGGCGGGGTCGCCGGGGGCTCTGACGTGGTCAACGATCCTCCTCGGATGGGTGCCGCATTGTGCCACCACCCAAGGCACGATGCCGGTTTCCCCCACGAGTAATTGGTGGAATTGTGGAGCAGGCCATACTCCGATCACGGACTAGTCCCGTCGCGCTTGTATGCAAGGGTCCTTTATTGACCACTCTCCGTGGTTGATGATCTACACAGAACGTGCCAAGTGGTCTGTTGGGGTTGGGGATAGGGAGGCATCGGTAAGAGGGCCCGAAAGGGCCTTCTTTCCGTTTCAGCAGAGACCGCGTACCAGCGAGTAGGGATTGACCGCCGCCCCGCCGCCCGGGTGCCACTCGAAGTGGAGGTGCGGCAAGTAATCCGGGGCGTTGCCGCTCGACCCGTTGTACCCGATGACCGTGCCCTGGTCCACATGTTGCCCGGCGGACACATCCCCGAAGCTCTCGAGATGCGCGTAGTAGAACATGTCGCCGTCGTCAGACCGGAAGTAGATGGACAGCCCGCCCAGGCTGCTGTTGGAGAATCTGCTGATCGTCCCCGAGTAGATGGCGACGATCGGAGTGTTCCGGGCGGCGATCATGTCGACCCCACGATGTGCCCGGCCGCCTGACCTGGCGTCACCCCACGAGTCGCTGAAAGACACCGCGCCCGCGACCGGACAGGTGCCTCCCGATGGAGGGGACGGGGCAGGCCCAGGATCGGGCTCGGGCTCTGGCTCGGGTGTTGGAGCCGGCTCCTCCTCCTCATCGTCGGTGGGAGCCGGAGAATCACCGGATGTAGTGGTCGTGGTCGCGTTGCGAGCGGCCTCCTCGGCAGCCTGGCGGCGAGCTTCCTCCTCGGCGCGTTGCCTCGCCTCCTCCTCCTCGCGCTGCTGCTGAGCCACAAGGTCGTCGTACACCTGTTGGGCCCCGACGAGATCGCCTTGTAGCTGCTCGGCCATCTCCTCGAGCTCGGCGGTCACCTGCTCCTGTTCGGCCGATGCTTCGGCCAAACGCCCGGTCTGGCGGTCCAGCTCGGTTCGGAACGAGCGCAGCTGTGTGATCAGGTCCTGGTCGGTCCCGGACACCTCTTTGAGGTACTCGACACCGGCGCCATACCCCTCGGTCTCATCGGAAAACAGGACCTGGAGCGAGGCCGAGCTCGTCGACCCCATGTACATCTCGACCGCTACGTCCTGCAGGCGCTCCTCGATCTCGGCGATCTGGACCTTCGCCATGTCGATCGACGAATTGAGGTCTTGGATCTCGTGTTCCAAGGCGAATTGGTGGGCCCAGGCGTCCTGTACCTGGATGCCGAGCGCCTCGGATTCGGCGAGCATCGCATTGACCTCGTCGCGGGCGCGTTCGATTTCCTCGTCGCTGACGGCGGCCGCGGCAGGCATCGCCAGGGTCAAGACGAGAAGGACAGCGAGCGTCTTGGGGAGTTTGTTCACGGCGCTTGGGGAGACGCCACAACGATGCTGGCGCCTTCAAAGGCTATCCGACCCTGTTCGGTGAGCAAAGCGAGATGCGCCAGGACCGAGCGCAGGGCCAGTGGATGCAACGCGTTATCGACGTCGACGTACACGACCTGAAGAACGGCCTCGGGGTCGCCTGCGCCGGCGCGAATCGCCTCGAAGATCTGCTCGTGCCGCTGACGGCGATGCGCCAGATACCAGTCGATCACATCGTCGGGATGCTCCATTTCCGGTCCATGCCCGGGAAAGAGGCGGGCCAACCCGGTCCCCCGGAGTTTCTCCAACGAGTCGAGATAAGGGCCCATGTCCTCGACCATCACCGACGAACCCCCCATGATGTGGTCCCCGCTGAACAGGAAGTCACCGGCCCGAAAGCAGAGGTGATCGTCGGAATGCCCCGGCGTGTGCACCACCGAGAGGGCCGCCTCGCCGAAATCGACCCGGGACCCCTCCACCAACCTGACGTCGGGGTCGAAGTCGGGCCCGGCGGCGTGCCCGAGGGCGGGCACTCCAAGATCACGTGCCAGCGGGTTCGCCATCGGCGCGTGATCGATGTGGGTGTGGGTGACGATCACCGCCACGACCTCACGTTCGGCGACTCTCGCCCGGATAGCGTCGGTGTGGGCGGGATCCACCGGGCCGGGATCGATGATCACCAGGCTTCCGAAGCCATCGTCGGCGATCCAGGTGTTCGTGCCGGGCCCGGTGAATGGGCCGGGATTGTTGGCGAGGATGCGCTCGATCTGAATCATCTGTCCGCCGGAACGTGAATCGGGACCAGTGAGCCATCCTCCATCTCGCTGGGCTCGACAACGGTGCGCCCGTCGGCACCCTGGGCCGAGGCGATGACGTCGGTCACCGAGCTCCGCCTCGTCAACCATCGCAGGTGGGAAATGGTCGGAAGTATCAGGTCGAGCTCACCTCTGTCATGTGCCGCCAGCACCTCAGCTGGAGTCGCCCACAAGTGCCTGATCAACTCCGCGGGGTCGAGTCGAACGACCGGA
This sequence comes from uncultured Acidobacteriota bacterium, assembly GCA_963789135.1. Lineage (GTDB taxonomy): Bacteria > Actinomycetota > Acidimicrobiia > Spongiisociales > ZC4RG35 > JALYNX01. Next base: position 189,293 of record CAWBJJ010000002.1, on the reverse strand, counting down.
TCGCCCTCGACGACCATGGCGTAGAAGCGGGTATCGAACCTCACCGGAGCATGGTGAGGGGTCACCCATCGCGAGATGAGGACCGGCCGCTCCCCGTCGAGACGTTTGCCGATGCGGCTGAGCTCGGAGTACAAGGCCTCACCGCGCAGCCCGGGTGCCGGCTCCGGCCCCCCAGCGGTGAAGGCGAGTCCTATCTCTTCGGCGACCTCGCGCAGGGCAGCGGATCGAAATTCGTGATCAGGCCCAGGACCGGAGACAACAGTTGCGGCGAGTGGGCTCCGGTCAACCGGATCCACGGCGCCGCCAGGAAACACCATCAGCCCGCCGAAATATCCGCGTGCCGGGCGCTCCACCATCAGGACCTCGGTCCCTGACGCACAGCCTCGCACCAGAACCATCGTGGCCGCGGGCCGGGGCTCGACAGATGGGGACACCTGGGGATCCTAAGGAGGGAGCGGAGCGGAGCCCTTGAAATCGAAGGGCTCACCCCCGCCCGGAGAGGCCCGGGACCGCGGGTGAGCCCATGCGACACCGCCATGCATCAGCCAACCAGAGGCAACGTCCTCCTCTCGACCTCGGTCAGTCCACCCCAGATCCCGAATGGCTCGCGGATCTGGACTGCATGCTCGGAACAAGGCTGCCTCACCGGACACACCCCGCAGATTGCCTTCGCCTTCATCTCCCTGCGCTCGCGCTCGTCCTTACGTTCGAAGGTCGAGGGCGGGAAGAAGAGGTAGGCGTGGTTTCCACGGCACAGCGCGTCGAGCTGCCAATCGTCCATCGGGGACAATTCGACTCCTCCCTTGTTTGAAGCGACAACCGCAAGGAAACCTACTCATGACCGCCCGCCCGTACAAGGAAGAATATTCCAGGTCTAGTGTCAGTTTTCGCGATCTTTCGGCGACGCATCGACCTCGAGGAACATGCCGTCGACGCCGGTGACCACCACAGCCGAGCCCTTGGTGACGCCGGCCTCGCGGTGAGCGGTGGCCCGCCATCTGGCCCCATGGACCTCGACGACACCGTCCGGGTCGAACTCGCCCAGCGCCACACCGGTGGCGCCAACCAGTGAGTCCCGTCCGATGGTCTGGGTCGAGAAGCGCGCTCTCTGCACGGTCGGCATGGCCAGCAGGAAGAAGAAGAGAACGGCCAGGACGGACGGAAGGACCAGGTACCACCTGGGATCGATCTGACCCGAGCCGTCTACAAAGAACGTGCCGGCGACCTGGAGCATCGCCGCACCGAGGATGGTGAGGGCGATGACCCCGCCCCGCTGATAGCCCGCGGTGAGTGCCAGCCAGCCGAGAATTGCCAGCGCCAGCGCCCACCACTGGACCGGGAGGTTGACGATGCCCCACCCCGCCAGGAGGAGTGAGACAGAAGCCACCCCGGCGGCAACGCCGGGGCCGATGGCGAAGAATTCGAAGGAGACGATGGTGAGGCCGACGACGAGGAAGAAAAAGGCGGCTTCGGGGGTGACCGCGAGCCGGAAGAACTTGGTGCCGAGACCGGGCTCGCGGAAGGTGACGGTTTTCAGGGTCACTCCGTCCTCGAATGGCTTGACCGTCTCGACGACGACCGGGCCGTCGGCGGTTTGGAAGGTCTGGCCGTTGAGGTCCTGGAGGTATTGCCGGATCGAGGGCTGAAGGTCGAGGCCGGAATCAGATGCGGTCACTGGATGGCCGATGACCATTGGACTGTCCTCCTCGCCGGCGATAACCGGACTCACGATCGAGACCTCGGAGCCGGGAGAGAGGGCCCACTTCTCGGCAGCCAGTACCAAGTGGCCCGCCCCTCCATAAGCCACCGCTGGAGCCGGCCCCACCCAAATCGCCAGTGGAAGTGGCGGGCTCTCGACGATCTCCATGAGCGCTGACCACGAGTCACGGTCCAGCACAGCAGGGGAGTTCACCTGAAGCACCGCCATCACCTGGCCGTTCTCGGCGGCCGACTCGATCGAGTCCGCCATGAACTGGAGAGCGGACGCGTCTAGTGGCCCGCTGACGTCGATGACGTCGATCCCGGGCTCGGCATCCTCCTGGGCCAGTCCGGCAAGCGGAATCAGAAGGAGGGCGAGGGTCAACACCAGGCGGCGCACGTCGGCTGAGGTTAGGAGTCAGCCGATCCGTACTGATCGGCTGATGAGGGACCCGGGTATCGTCCCCCACCCGATGCCGAAGGCCCTTCTCGTCTGCGACACACCCTGGGTCGCCAATGATGCCCTGGCGGCCCTGTCAACCGGCAACTGGCAGGTTGATGTAACCGACGACCCCGCCGGGGCCGCTGCACTGGCAAGCGACACCGGCCCGGACACCGTCATCGTCGACATGCAGGTGGCCAGCATGGGGGGGATGGCGGTGATTCGTGACATCCGTGATGCCTTCCAGGGCGTTGAGCGCCCGAGAACGGTGCTCCTGCTCGACAGGTCCGCCGACAGCTTTCTCGCCAAACGGGCCGGTGCCGACGCCTGGGTGCTCAAGCCCTTCCATGCCGCCGAACTGAGGGAGGCGGTCTCCAAATGACGGTTCACGGTGTCACACCGGTCCTCAACGTTTCCGACCTAGAGGCCAGCTTCGAATGGTTCGAGCAATGGGGCTGGCATCGGCTCTGGGACTGGGGGGACCCGCCCGACTTCGGGGCTGTTGGCTCAGGCGCCTGCGAGATCTTCCTTTGTCGTGACGGTCAGGGAGGTCGCGGCAAGAGCGACATCGCCGCCACCTTCGGGCCAGATGGTCGTGACGACCTCGAATCAGGGGTTTGGATGAGTGTGTGGGTGGACGACGTCGACGAGGTCCACCGGCGCTGTGTCGACCATGGGCTGGACATCACCTGGCCCCCGAACGACATGCCTTGGGGAGTGCGGGAGATGCATGTTCGGCATCCCGACGGGCACGTGTTCCGGGTCAGCCGCGGGCTACCGGAGGACCGCTACGAGTAGGGCGCTGAGCGGCAGTCGCCGCAGGTCAGAAGTGGCCGTTTCGCCTTGCAGCTCGTCTGGCCGAGATGCTGGCCGTGGCGAACAAAACGGCAAACACGAGGTAGAGCACTGCGACTGAGAGGGTGGCCCAGCGGTACTGCGGGATCAATGGCTGCACGAGCACGATCAGCAGGGCCGCCCCAAGGAAGAAGTAGGTTCTCCGGTCGGTCATCCCAGCGCTTCCACGAGTAACGAGCATACCCCGGCGACGAGAGCTGCGCCCGGGATCGTGAACACCCACGCCCAGACCACGCGGCGAGCCACTCGCCACCGCACCGCGGACAGGCGGCGAGCGGCCCCGACACCGACGATCGCCCCGGTGATGGTGTGGGTCGTGGACACCGGGATCCCCTGAGAAGACGCAAAGAACAGTGTCGCTGCGGCCGCGCTCTCGGCAGCAACGCCCCCGGAGGGCTGGAGCTTGGTCAGCTTGAAACCCATTGTCTTGACGATCCGCCACCCGCCGAAGAGAGTCCCCAGGCCGATCGCGGTGTGTGCCGCGAGCACGACCCAGAGCGGGACTTCGGCATTGTCGGGGAGGTTTCCGGCGGCAATGAGGACCGCGAGGATGATCCCCATCGTCTTCTGTGCGTCGTTGCCTCCGTGGCCCAGGCTGAAGGCGGCGGCCGACCCCAATTGTGCACGCCGGAAGCCCTTGTTCAGCCTGTCGATGTCCGTCCGCTTGTGGAACAGCCATTGGATGATCACAGTTAGGGCAAGGGCGAGGGCGAGACCGATCAGCGGTGAGAGAACGATGAAGGCCCCGATCGTGGCGAGGCCGCCCTGGACCAACACGTCGAACCCATCACGTGCCACTGCAGCGCCTGCGATGCCCCCGACGAGTGCATGCGACGAGCTTGTGGGGAGCCCGAGCCAGAACGTCAAGAGGTTCCAGCCGATCGCACCCACCAACCCGGCGAATATCACCCCCACGGTCAGCGCATCCTGTTCGACGACGTCCTTCGCAATTGTGTTGGCCACGTTGGTGCTGAAAATGAGAAAGGCGATGAAGTTGAAGAAGGCGGCCCAGATCACCGCGTACCGGGGAGAGAGGACCCGGGTGGAGACGACGGTCGCAATCGAGTTGGCCGCATCGTGAAAGCCGTTGGTGAAATCGAAAGCCAGTGCGAGCAGAATGACGATGATCGCGCCGAGCTCCACGGCCTTTCAGTCCTCAGGCCTGCTTGACGACGACTGTTGTGACGATGTTGGTCATGTCCTCAACCCGGTCCAGCACCGCCTCCAAGGATTCGATGATGTCTTTCCAGCGAATCATGTCCACGGGCTCCATCTCACCCGAGAACAACCGGGCAACGGCCCGGCGGTAGATGCGATTTCCTTCGCTTTCCAAACTCTCGATCTCGGCAATGATGGAGCGAATCCCGCGCATGTCCTCGAAGCGGTCGAACAACTCCACGACCTTGGCTGCCATGTCGGAGAGCACTGCCGTTTGCTCGATGACCTCGGGGATCAGGTCTGTGATGTTGGTGAGGACCACCATCTCAGACACGTGATAGATGTCGTCCACCACGTCGTCGATCGCCTGGGCGAGTCTCTGGATGTCCTCCGGGTCGAACGGGGTGACGAAGGTCGTATCGAGCCGGGTGAGTATTCGCGAGGTCAGTTCGTCACCGGCACGCTCCACTTCCTTGACCGCAGTGTGATTCTCGGCGGCATTGGAAGTGTCATCGAGAACATCTTTCAACCGGTCCACGCATGTGGCGAGGTTGTGAGCTGCCAGTGAGAAATCGTCGTAGAACTCCCGGCTGGTCGGAACGATCCTGAATTTCATATGGCCGACGAGACGCTAGTGAAGGCCAGAAGCTTTCGGGATTCGGGTCGATGATCGGTCCCCCGCGAGTTGCAGGGGATCCGATCATGCTCAGTCGGGACGGTGGGACTTGAACCCACGACCTCAGCGTCCCGAACGCTGCGCGCTACCAAGCTGCGCTACGTCCCGATGGGTTGAGATTGTAGGCAACGGCGCGGTCTAGCCCATTTGGGGTTTCACACAACCCTCACTGAACACATCGAGCCGCAGGATTTACAATGACCGTGGAGGCTCACACCGACCAAAGGGGAGGAAGAAGGATGGCTGTCTACGACGCCCAGCTCCGGCTGGACGGCGCCGACGATTCACCGATTCATGTCGTCATCGATCTCACCGACGAGCGGTTCACCATGAAAGCCGGAGAGGTCGAGGTTGCCGACTGGTCGCGCCAGGAAATCAGGGTCTCACCGATGCTGGACGGGTTCCACATCAGGGCAGAAGGTGAAGAGGTGATCCTCGATGTGACCGACGATGCCCACTTCGCACTGGACCTCGGCCTTCGCAACGCCCCACCGATCTTGCGCCGCCGTATGTCGGCGCTGCTCCGCTCCGAGCGCTAGGCCAGCAGCTCCGCGATTTGCACCGCGTTCAACGCGGCGCCTTTCCGTAGGTTGTCCCCCACTACCCAGAGGTTGATCCCGCCGGGCTCGCCGACGGTGCCCCTGACCCGACCCACCAGCACGTCGTCGATGCCGGCCGCGTCGAGCGGGGTGGGGACACTCTCGGTCCAGACGGCCACCCCCGGAGCCTCGCCCAGGATCTCCGAGGCCTCGTCAGGAGTGACCGCGCGATCGAAGCGGAGCGTTGCCGAAACCGCGTGGCCCACCAGCACCGGGACCCGGACACAAGTCGGCTCCACGAGGAGCCCCGGGATCTCGAGGATCTTTCGAGACTCGTTGACCAGCTTCCACTCCTCGTCGGTGTAGCCCTGTTCCGCCTCGTTGCCTGCAAAGGGGAGAACGTTGAAGCCGATGGGACGGGCGTAGAGCTCGGCTCCTGGGTCCACCCAGTCGCCAAACATGAGAGCGTCGAGATCGGGGCGGAGTGCGTCCAACTGCCCGACCAGCTCGGTGACCCCCTGCTGGCCGGAGCCGGAGACCGCCTGATAGGAGGAGGCAACGACGCTGCGCAGGTTCGCTGCCCGGTGCAGGGGCCCCGCAGCCATCATCAGCGCCATGGTTGTGCAGTTGGGATTGGAGATGATCCCCTTGTGCGCCGTAACCGCGTCATCGTTGACTCCCACCACCACCAGAGGGACTTCGGTATCCATGCGAAATGCCGACGAGTTGTCGATCACAACCGCCCCCGCAGCTGCGAAGCCGGGGGCGAAAGACTTGGAGCGGGCACCCCCAGCGGAGAAGAGGGCGATGTCGATCCCTGACGGATCGGCGGAACCCAGGTCCTCCACCTCCACCTGACCCCAGGCCGTGTCCACGACCGTCCCGGCGGATCGGTCCGACGCCAACAGGCGCAAGGAACCCAGAGGAAAGTGCCGGTGTTCGAGAACCGAGAGCATCGTCCGCCCCACGGCACCGGTGGCACCGACCACCGCTACGACCCGGTCGCTCACGCCGGAACCTCCTCCGTGACCAGGGGCGGGTCGAGAGTCATGTGCAACAGGCGGGCCGCATCCTCGAGTCGGTCGCTCGGGACTTCGATGGTGACGCTGAGGTCGGTGGCGCGCCGATCGAGGACCGTGATCCCGCCATCATTCAACGCTTCGACGCTGCGGTCGGCGACCGTGCCGGCGCCGCTGCCGATGATCGTGAGCAGCCCTCTTTCGTCGGCATGACGCATTGCCAATCCGATCACGATCGATGCCGGTGCATCCGCGACGACCCAGGTGCCGGGAGCGTCTGAGAACGAAGAGCGCACATGGACGGGAACCCCGAATCGGTGGGCAAATTCCACCGAATGCGGCATGAGGACGCCGGCGCCGGACGATGCCATCTCCATCATCTCGTGGTATCCGATGGAATCGATCTTTCTGGCGTCGGGGACCACTCGTGGGTCTGCGGTGTACACCCCATCCACGTCGGTGAGGATCTCGCACACTTCGGCATCGAGAGCGGCAGCCAGGGCGACCGCAGTGGTGTCCGATCCGCCCCGTCCCAAGGTCGTGATCTCACGGCGCTCGGGATCGACGCCCTGGAACCCGGCGACGATGACGACCTTCCCCTCGGCCAGCGATTCGCGCACCCGATGGCCGGTCACTTCTCGGATCCTGGCCTCGCCGTGGGAGGAGTCGGTGAGGATCCCGGCCTGGGACCCGGTGTAACTGACGGCGGCCACGCCACGGGCGTCGAGGGCCATCGCAAGCAGCGCCATCGTGATCCGCTCTCCTGCGGTGAGCAGCATGTCCATCTCGCGGGGAGGCGGGTTGGGGTTGATAGCGGCGGCCAAGGACAGGAGCTCGTCGGTGGTCTGACCCATTGCGCTGACCACGACGACCACGTCCTCCCCGGACTTCCGGGTCGCTGTGACCCGTTCCGCCACCGCGTTGATCCGGGACGGGTCCGCCACAGAGGTCCCGCCGTATTTCTGAACTGTCACCGGCATGTCGGTGACAGTTTGGAAGGTTTCGCGCCGGAACACGAACACCGGTCCGGGTTGGAACCGGCCCCTGCCTAAAGTCGCCGCGCCATGACGGACAGGCGACGGCGTCAAAAAGAGCAGCGAGCAGCCAAGCTCGAGGCCGAGAAGAAGCAATCGGCCCGCCGCGAGTTGTGGCGCCGGCTGGGGACCGCACTGGTGTTCGGAGCGCTGGTGGTCGGGATCCTGGCGTTCGGGACCTTTTTCGGCGACGACGAAGGCGATCTCCCCCAGGGTTACGAAGGTTTTCGAAACCAGCCCACGGCATGTGGCGCCGACCAGCCGCCGGCAGAGGCGGTACTCCAGTTCACCGCGCCGGACAACCAGGCGGACATAACCGCTGACAGCGAGGTCACAGCGACGCTGCAGACTTCCTGCGGTGAGATCGTCATCCGCCTCGATCCCGCCGGAGCCCCAGAGACCGTCAACTCGTTCGTGTTCCTGGCGAGAGAGGGCTTTTACGACGGCCAGGTCTTCCACCGTGTTGTCGAGGATTTCAAGGTCCAGGGCGGCGATCCGATGGCCGACGGTTCGGGAGGTCCGGGCTATGTAGTCCCAGACGAGTTTCCCGCCGCCGACTTCGTATACGAGCCGGGGGTAGTCGCTATGGACAACCGGGGGAAGGGGACGACGGGGAGTCAGTTCTTCATCGTGACCGGCGAAGGGGCTTCCTCGCTGAATCCCCAGTTCAACGTCCTGGGTGAGCTGGTGTCAGGCGAGGACACACTCGAACGGATCGCCGAGGTCGAGACCGCCACACGACCCGGGACCAGGGAGAAGAGCCTTCCGCTGGAGACGGTCTACATCGAGTCGGTGAGCATCGACGTAACCGGTTCTTGACGGTTCCAGCCACCATCATCGGGGTGCAGATGACCCCATGGCTGTAGATCTCCACTCCCACTCGACGGCCTCCGACGGGACCGAGAAGCCCGAGGCCCTGGTTCGGAAGGCACTCGAGATCGGTCTCACAGCGCTGGCGCTGACCGATCACGACACCCAGGTCGGGGTCACCGACGCCGCAGAGGCGGCTTTAGGGACGGGCCTCGAGTTGATCCCGGGCACCGAGCTCTCGCTCGAATACGACCTGGGGGGCATGCACCTCGTGGTCTTGTGGCTAAAGCCGGGACCGGGGCCACTTCAAGACCGGCTCGCCCAATTGCGCCTGGGCCGTGACCAGCGCAACGCCGCCATCGCCGAGAGGCTGACCGCGTTGGGCATGGCGGTCACCATCGAGGAGATCGAGGAGGAGGCCGGAGGCGGGACGGTTGGTCGTCCCCACATCGCGGCGGTCATGGTGCGAAAGGGTCACGTCCTGACCCAGGAAGAGGCGTTCGATGAATGGCTGACCTCGGGCCGGCCCGGTTACGTCAGCCGACCCCGGCTCACTCCCGAAGAGGCGATCGCACTCGCTCGGGAATCGGGCGCGGTGCCGATCTTGGCCCACCCTCATACTCTCGCCATCAACCGTGCCGCGGATATGGAGGACCTGCTTCACCGATTGACGCGGGCCGGCTTGGTCGGTCTGGAGGCGATCTATGGCGGATATCGCCCGCATGAGCGTGAGGGCTATTCCGATCTCGCCCGCCGCTTCGGCCTGGTCCCCTCCGGGGGCAGCGATTACCACGGGGCTTACAAGCCCGACCTCGAGTTGGGCATCGGGTACGGCGACCTGAGCGTCCCTGATGCGGTTGTCGATGGCCTTCGGGCCCACGCGGTGTCGACGTGAGCCGGCCGATGAGGATGGGGACCGCTGCCCTTGTGGTCTCCGCGAGCGTGTTGCTCTCCCGGGTTCTCGGCCTGTTTCGCGAGACGTTGCTCGCCTCGTTGATCGGCGTCAACGTCGATGGAGACCTCTATCGCCAGGCGTTTCTCATCCCGGATTTCCTCAACTACCTCCTGGCCGGCGCCTATCTCACCATCACCCTGATCCCGATCCTGAGCCGGCACCTGGAGCGAGGAGACGGGGTCGGCCTCGATCGGGCCTTCAGCTCGGTCTTCCGGTTCACCCTCATCGCGGTTCTGGCACTGACCGCCCTGATGTGGGTCGGTGCCGACTGGCTGGTCTCACTGATGTTCCCTTCGGTGATAGCCGACCACGACCGCCTGGTCTCCCTCACCCGTCTCGTGCTTCCCGCCCAGGTCTTCTTCGTGCTCGGGGCACTGCTGATGGCGGTCCAGTACACCCATCGCCGGTTCCTGGTTCCCGCCCTGGCGCCGGTCGTCTACAACCTGGCGATCATCGTTGGCGGGCTGGCGTCCGCGGCGATGAGCGAAGCCAGCCCGGAGGGGTTTCTCTGGGGCGCAGTGATCGGCTCCATGATCGGGAACTTCGGCCTCCAGTGGTATGGGGCCCGCCGCACCGGGGTCCGGATGGTGCCGGTCCCCAAGGGCCAATCGTCGGTTCGCGAGTACCTGGTGCTGGCGCTGCCCTTGATGCTGGGCCAGTCGATCGCGGTCCTCGACGAGCAGTTCGTGCGCTGGTTCGGGCAGGTCGAGGTTGGGGCGACTTCGGCGCTCAGCTTCGCCCGTCAGTTGGGCATGGTGCCGGTGGGAGTGATCGCACAAGCCGCCGGGGTTGCCGCCTACCCGTTCCTCGCCCGCCTGGCGGCGAGGGGTGACGAGCCCGGGCTCATCGCGACCACCTCCCGCGCCGCCCGGACCACCGTCTTCGTGGCCGCCGGGGCAGCGGCCGCCCTGCTGGTCCTGGCCAGGCCCATGGTCCGCCTCCTGTACCAATGGGGTGACTTCAGTGCCGAGGACACGGAGCTGGTGGCCGGGCTCCTGATGATCTATGCCCTTTCCGTCCCCGCCTGGGGGCTGCACCAGATCCTGTCACGCCATTTCTATGCAAAACGGAAGATGTGGACCCCGGTCCTCATCGGGACCGTTGGCAGCCTGATCGCCATCCCGATCTGGCTCGGGCTGTACCAGGCAATCGGCGTCGAGGGATTCGCCGCGGCGTCTGCGGTCGTAATGACAGGCTATGCCTGCGCCCTGCTGGTCGCCTGGGGCGTCGATTCGGGATGGGACCCGGTGCAGAAAGTTGCGATTTCCTCGCTCAGGGCCCTGCTCTCGGCCGGGATCGCCGTGGCGGTTGCCCTGCCACTGGTCAACGCTCTCTTCGGAGGCAGTGAGCTATCTGTGTTCGAAGGCCTGGTCATGGCCGTGATCGGCGGGGGGACCGTCCTCGCGGTGTTTCTCGTTGCTTCGTTCCTGCTCCGCGCACCCGAGCTCAGCGAGATCCGTAAGCGCAGCTGAGCCGCTCAGCGCTGAGCGGGATCCACCCAACCCGGCCAGTCGGCCTCGTCGTCGAGGACCGCCCGCATCCACGGCGTGAGAGTCAGATCACTCCCCGACGGTGTCGGTTGCCCCCGGTTCTCATTCTGGGAGATCCGATCGAGGACCACCGCGATCACCGCGGCTTCGAAGGGCCCGGCACCGCCTTTGATCTCAACGCCTTCAATCATCTGGGATCTCCACGAGCTCGATCAAGGTACCACCGAGGTCGGCCGGGTGGACGAAGGCGATCCGCGCCCCCCGGCCCCCGATTCGAGGGGTCCCGTCGATCAATCTCGCCCCTTCTGCCCTCAAATGCTCCAGCGCTGCCTCGACATCCGCGACCAGGAAGGCCAGGTGATGGATACCCTCGCCCCGCTTCTCCAGGAACCTGGCCACCGGGCTGTCTCCATCGAGGGGGGTCAGTAGCTGGATGAAGGAACCGCCCACCGGAATCATGGCCTCTTCGACTCCTTGAGACTCCACCACTTCGCGGTAAAGCGGGGCGACCCGATAGCGGGATCGGTAGGCCTCTATGGCCTGGTCCAGGTCGTGAACGGCGATGCCGACGTGGTCGAGATTGAGCAGCTTCACCGGGACAGGGTATTGAGAGCGGCACAGGGATGTGTACCGGGCCGCCGGTAGCATCATTTCCCGGAGGCCAACGTGAGCAACAGCGTCATCACAGGAATCGCCCGCACCCCGATCGGCAAGTACGGCGGCTCCCTGTCCCCCCTGCGCGCAGCCGACCTGGGCGGGGTGGCGATCTCGGCGGCGCTCGCCAGATCCGGCGTCGAGGCGTCGGCCGTCGACGAGGTGCTCTTCGGCCACGTGCTCCAGGCCGGAGAGGGCCAGATCACCGCGAGACAGGCGGCGGTGGCCGGAGGGCTCCCGATGACCGTGCCGTCGGTCACGATCAACAAGGTGTGCCTGTCGGGGTTGTCCGCCATCGGGCTGGCCGACCGAGCGGTCCGACTCGGTGACTCCAGCTTCGTGGTCGCCGGCGGCATGGAGAGCATGTCCAATGCCCCACATGTCGTTCGGGAACTGCGCTGGGGGGCGCGCATCGGCGATGCGACGCTCGTCGACGTCATGCAGCACGACGGCCTGTTCTGCGCCTTCGACCACTGCACGATGGGTGAGTCGTCGGACCACAAGAACGACCGCCTTGGGATCGGAAGGAGCGAGCAGGACGAATGGTCGGCTCGCAGCCACCGGCTGGCCGCAGAGGCCGCGGCCTCCAACCGGGAGGAGCTCGCCTCGGTGGAAGTTCCCCAACGCAAGGGTGACCCGGTCCTGGTTAGCGCAGATGAAGGGGTGCGCGCCGATGCCACCCTCGAGTCCCTCTCGGCGCTCAGACCAGCATTCAATCCAGGGGGGACAATCACCGCCGGCAACGCATCGCAGATCTCCGACGGCGCGGCGGCGCTGGTAGTTGCCGATCGCTCGGCGGCGGAAGCGGCGGAGGCCCCGATCCTCGCCGAGATATTGGCCTACGGCCAGATCGGCGGCGGGGATGCCACCCTCCATGAGCGGCCCGCCGAGGCGCTCCTCGTCGCACTGAAGAAAGCGGGCCTCGAGCCTTCGGATCTCGACCTGGTCGAGATCAACGAGGCATTCGCCGCTGTCGCCATCTGGTCTGCGCGAATGCTCGACCTGCCCCAGGACAAGGTCAATGTGCGGGGTGGAGCGGTGGCGCTCGGGCATCCTCTCGGTGCCACCGGTGCCCGCATCGTGGTCACCCTCGTCGATGCCCTCCGGGCGCGAGGGGGAGGAGTCGGCGCGGCGACCCTGTGCGGCGGAGGAGGCCAAGGAGACGCCATCGTGGTCAGGGTCGCCTGATGCCCGAGCCGGTCGAGCCCAATCTGGGCCTGGACCTGGTGCGGGTCACAGAGACTGCGGCGATGGGGGCGGCCCGCTGGTTGGGCCGGGGCGACAAGGAGGCCGCCGATCAGGCCGCGGTCGACGGGATGCGACTTCACCTCTCGACTCTCGACATCGACGGGCTGGTCGTGATCGGTGAGGGTGAGAAGGACGATGCCCCAATGTTGCACAACGGGGAGCGGGTCGGGACGGGGAGCGGGATGGTGGTCGACGTCGCCGTCGACCCGGTCGACGGGACGACCTTGACTGCCGCCGGGATGCCAGGGGCGATCGCAGTCATCGCCCTCTCCGCCGGACGGGGCTCGATGTATGCGCCCGGATCCCTGGTCTACATGGACAAGATCGCCGTCGGCCCGGAAGCGGCGGGGATGATCGACCTCGAAGCACCCATCGAGGACAACCTGAAACAGGTTGCCAAGGCCAAAGGGAAGGATGTGAACGACCTCCGGGCCCTCATCCTCGATCGGCCTCGGAATCAGCATTACATAGACGGGGTGCGGCGTGCCGGCGGTCGGATCTCACTGCTCCGTGACGGCGATGTCGCAGGAGCCATTTCCACGGCGAGGGTGGAGACCGCCGCGGACATTCTCCTGGGGATCGGAGGATCGCCGGAGGCGGTGATCGCAGCGGCTGCTCTCGCTTGCATAGGCGGCGAGATCCAATGCCGGCTTTGGCCTAGGGACAGCGACGAGGAGCAGCGCGCCCTGGACCAGGGGCTCGACCTGGAACAGGTTTTGACCACTCGAGACCTGGTGGCCTCGGACAACGTCTTCTTCGCCGCGACCGGAGTGACCGGGGGCGACTACCTGAGAGGTGTGGACTTCCGCGGCGACCACGTGGTCACTCACTCGGTGATCATGCGCTCCAAGACGGGCTCGATCCGGTACATGGACGCCCACCACAACCTGGCCAGGCTCAGGGAGATCTCAGCGATCACGCTCGACTGAGGTTCCTCCGGCAGAGCCGACCGAGCGCCGCCAGGCAGTCACCACCCAGCCACATGCGATGACCATGGCCCCAACCCCGGCCGCCCGGAGCAGCGCCCCGCTGGCTTCGCTTCCCGCGAGCAGCGTCGCCATGACCTGGACGAGGAGGCTGGCCGTCAACCCGATGCCCAGAGCCCGTCCCACACCCACCACCAGGTCAGATGCGTGCTCCCGGTACGAGAGCGAGGCATCGGCGAACTCGACCACGAGGACGATCAGCAGAGTCTGCAGCCAGAGAGGGAGGGCCAGTCCGACCGGTAACCCGGCGACGATCACCAGTTGCACCACGAAGGCGAGGGCGGCAACCGTGACGGAACCCCGCAGGCCGGTCAGCATCCCCATCACAAGTATCAGAAGGCCAACCCAGCCCACGAGGGCGGCCAACCCCGACCCCCCTCCGGTCGGGATCGTTACCACCAGGGCGAAGCCCAGGGCCACGGAGGCGATTGCGCTCAGCCGAGCCGCCGACGCCATGACGTCCTCCATTGTTCGAGCCGCGCCATCGGGATGTCTGGGCCGTCATCCGGCGACCAGACCGCCATCGGGATCCCCTCCGCGGCGAGGCGGTCACGGATCCGGTCCAAGTCCAACGCCCAGATTCGCCGGCCCAAGGCTCGGGCGTCATCGACTGGAGTGGGCAACAGCGAAGTCACGTCGAGCTCGATGACCGAGACATCGAGCCCGGATCGCCGCATCGAATGCGCGATCCCGGCGAGGCCCGGATCGATGAGCGAGGTGAGGACGATGACCATGGCCGGTCTGCGCGCGATCCGGACGACGTTTCGCTCCACGGAGTCCCAACTGACCCGTCCCGGCTTCACGGATATCAATTGCTCGAGGAGTCGGCGTCGGTGGCCCTCGCCCATGCCCGGGGAGATCCAGCTGCTCAGGCCGTCGGTGGTTATCAGACCGAGACGGTGCTGGCGCTTGGAATGTGCGTTGACCAATGCCGCAGCGAGCCGGACCGTGCGGTCCACGACCAATTCGAGGCCGGTCCCGACATCGATCCCGGAATCGACCAGGAGCAGGACATCGCCATTTCGCTCCGGGTGCCGATCGTTCACCCAGGTCTGCTGAGCACGAGACGAGACACGCCAATTGACCCACCTCGGGTCGTCGCCATGCCGGTAGGGGCGGATCTCGGCGAACTCCGTCCCCGATCCCCTCTTCGCGGACACCAGCTCGCCAACATGGGAGTTGGTCTCGAGGGGAGCGAGCAGCCGGCGCATCCTGGCTTGGGCGGGCATCACCGCGATCGACGGCACGGAAACCTCCGTCCGGGTCATGTCATACATGCCCAAGGGCGACTCGATCCGTATCGCGGCCGGACCGATCTCGAGATGGCCCCAGACCAATGGGCGCATCGACACCACCGCGTGCGCGACACCCCGAACCGAGTCGAAAGCGAGAGTCTGGTCCCCGATAAGGCGTGCCCCCTCAACGGCCACGATCTCCAGGCCATGGTGGGGCAGGTCGACATACACCCGGCGCACCGGCTGATCAGTGGTTAGGCGCATTTGGATCCTGAAGTCCGCGCCCTCCGTCGCCAACCCCGGCACCGAACCGAGATCGACGCGAGCTGAGATCGCCTGCCGTCGCGTCAGGCCTACCACCGCGATCGCCAGGAGGACCGACCCGACCAGGGCGGGGCCCGGGTCGCCGACGGCGAGGGCGCCGGCCAGCCCGGTCAGACCGGCGGTCACATATGCCCTGAGGCGTGGATTGGCCTCGGCCTTCATGGTTGAAATGCGTTTGGTGCCGCCGGCGGGCTGGGCACCTGCTCCAGGACGTCCTGGATCACCTTCTCCTCGCTCAACTCCTGGGCCCAGAATTCGGGCCGGAGGATCAGCCGGTGTGCCAGCGCAGGGACCGCGACCTCCTGAACGTCGTCGGGAATCACGAAGCTGCGTCCGGAGAGTGCCGCACGTGCCCGTGCCAGCTTCATCAGTGCCAGCGAGCCGCGCGGGCTCGACCCGACTCGCACCCGACCCGATGACCGGGTGGCAGCGACCAGCTCGACGATGTATCGCCCCACCGGCTCGGAGAGATGCACCTCCTCGACCGCTGCTTGCATCTGGAGGAGGGTGGCGCGGTCGACGACGACATCGATTTCGACGTCATCCGTCCCGCGTCGCGCCCGGCGATCGAGCATTTCCCATTCCGGGTCGCGGTCCGGATATCCGATCCTGGCCCGAATCAAGAACCGGTCGATCTGGGCCTCGGGCAGCGGATAGGTGCCTTCGTACTCGATCGGGTTCTGGGTGGCGATGACCAGGAACGGCGGGCCCAGTGGTCGAGCGACGCCGTCAACCGTCACCTGCTGTTCCTGCATTGCCTCCAGCAGGGCCGCCTGGGTCTTGGCCGGCGCCCGATTGATCTCGTCTGCCAGGAGCAGATTGCAGAACACCGGTCCGGGCCGGAATCCGGGACGCCCCGTGTCCGGGTCGAGGACGAATGACCCGGTGATGTCCATCGGCATCAGATCAGGCGTGAACTGCACCCGGGCGAATTCGAGATCCGTGGCGGCAGCGAAACAACGGGCGACGAGGGTCTTGGCCAGACCGGGAAGGTCCTCGATCAGGACGTTGCCATTGGCGAGGATGGCCATCAGGACCAACTCCAACGTCGCCCTTTTGCCAATGACCGCCTTCTCCACCTGGTCGAGCACAGAGTCGGCAAGGACCGCCATGCGCTCCATCTCGACGGCGGGAACCGTCACAGTTCCTCCAAATCAGTCAACAGCGCCCGCATGTCGGCAGGGCGTGGCGGGCGCTCGTCATGCTCGGTGAGCCAGCGCCAGACCCGATCATCCAGGAACCCGAGGGCCTCGGGACTGTCGAGCCTGACACCGTGGCGAGCGAGACGGTGACTTGCAATCCTCCCCAGAATCGGTCGGAGCCGCCGACCCCTCCCGGAGTGGCCGGACAGCGCGTCACTGGTCGCGACCTCGGCAGCCACCACCGACCTGGGGAGCCGCGAAGCAGCAGGTGCCCGAGGCGGGAAGAGCGGAACACCTGGCCTGGCGTCTCCTCCCGGAATCTCGCGAACCTGCCAGAGAACCAAGGCGAGGAGAAGGGCCTCCCAGGCCCAGAGCAGCGGCGCGCCTCGCACCTGGGCCAAGAGCACGGTGGCTGCGACGGCCACCAGGAACCCCCGGATCAGGATCTGACTCATGCCTCCATCCCATGACGCAAATTGGATGACGCGCCCTCGGCAATGTCGGCATCGGCAACAGTCGGCTCCCCCGCCCCGAAGCGGGCCTCGGAATGCCGGCCGACCAGAGCCCGCGCCTCGTCCTGGGACAGCGAGAAGCGAGCGACAACACGCCTTGCATGGGCTCCTGTCGTCTCCGCCGGGCGGCGCTCCATCCCGGCCTCTGCTGCTGCCCCCTCGAAGTCGACATAGGCACCGAAGATCCTGCCCCGCGGGTCGGTGCCCCGGAAGGGCGGAGCCGACGTCAAGGCCTGGGCCTGGGCCTGGGCCGGCTCATCCCAGCGAGCCAGTCCCGTGGACAACTCGACCTTCGGGGATCGCAGCGACATGCCGAGCCGGACCAGCGCGGCGATGACAACCAGGCCGATCAGGGCGCCGAGGACCCAAATCCGATTAGTTGAGGTAGGAGCGGGTGGTGGAACGGGGCCGGGAAGTTCGGAAGGGACCGCCGACACCTCTTCGAGCAGCGACTCGGCGACGGGGCGCAGATATCTCCAGGCGAGGAAGAACAGGATGATGCCGACGACGAGGGCCAGGAGAGCACGGCCTCGCTTGCGCTCTCCCTTCAATCGTGGCTCCCTGACCGACAGCATGAGCACCACTGCGCCGATAACGGTTGCGATCGCGATCAGCCAGGTCAGGACGGCGCCGATATCGGTGCCCGGCCGCCATGCGATGTCGAGGAGGGGCTCGTCGTCCGTCCCCGGAACCGAAGCGCTCGCCATCGCCACGACGAAGCCCAACCCCAGCACGGCGACGCCGGCCAGCAGCATCGCTGTGACGTGCGGTCTCCGGTTGGTCCCAGTAGGCGTCACCAGCTCAGGTTACGACCCGGCGGGTAGGCGATGAGGTCCTAGAGCTCCATTCGCCCGGCTAGTGCCCGGCCCAGGGTGAGCTCGTCGGCATAGTCGAGGTCCCCCCCGACCGGAAGGCCGGAGGCGAGGCGCGTGACTTTGGTCCCCAGCGGCTTCAGCTCCCGCGCCAGGTACATCGCGGTGGCATCGCCTTCCATCGTGGGATTGGTGGCGACGATGAGCTCGACCACCCCCTCCGGCCCGATCCTCGCCTTCAACTCATCTATGCGAAGTTGGGAGGGCCCCACGCCGTTGATCGGTGACAGAGAGCCTCCAAGGACGTGATACCGACCCCGGAACTCCTGGGTTCGCTCCACAACGACGATGTCCTGGGGTCGCTCCACCACGCAGATCAACGTGGTGTCACGCCTCGTGTCCAGACAGATGGAGCACTCATCACCTGCGGCGACGTTGAAGCACCTGGTGCAGAGCGACACCTGATCGCGCATGTCTTCGATGGCCCGGGCCAGGCGACGGGCATCGGCCTCTTCCACGGATAGGAGGTGAAAGGCAAGGCGTTGTGCTGTCTTCTGCCCCACTCCGGGGAGCCGGGCCAGTTCGTCGATGACCCTCTGAACCGGAGCCTCGAACATCAACCCAGGAGGCCGCCGAGGTCGAGGCCACCGGTCACGCCCCCGAGCTGCTCCGAGGCGGCGCTTGCCGCAGCCTCGTGAGCCTGGCGGACCGCAGCCACCACCAGGTCTTCGAGCATCTCGACGTCTTCGGGGTCGACCACCTCGGGTGAGATCCTGATCCCGACCAGTTCCTGGCTCCCGCTGACGGTCGCGACCACCATTCCTCCACCTGCACTGCCCTCAAAAGTCCTTCGGGCCAGCTCCTCCTGGGCGGCCGCGAGCTGGGCCTGCATCTGCTGTGCCTGCTTCATCAGCTGCCGCATATCGGGCTGTCGGTTCACAGGCAGAGGGTAGACCTACTCCTCTACTTCTTCGGCCCCCAACTCCTCCACCAGAAGGCTGGTCGGGTCCGAGGCCTGGGCCGGCCGCTCCTCGAGTTGGGTGATATCGATCTCGTCCGTGCCGGCGACCCCGCCCTCACGTGATCGGAATCGAACCTGGACCGGGCTCCCCAACAGGTCGCTGGCCCTGGTGGCGACGATCGCGGCCACCGCATCGTCCTCCTGGAGCGATTGGAGGTGGAAGTCGTGCGCCACTTCGAGGGTGATGGTGTCGCCCTCCACGGCGGCCGGCACCGCCTCACGGAAGAACGCCCAGCGGCGGGCGCCGAGGACGTCGCGAAGGCTCCCGAAGAGGCCGGGCCAGACCTTTTGCAGCTGTTCGAATGTGACCTCGATCCCGGGGGGTGGCTCCCCACCGTTGGGCGCGGCTGACTCGGCCTTTGGAACCGGCTCGGCATCCTGCTCCGCGGCGACCGGGAGCGCAGGTGCCTCGGGAACTGGCTGACTGGAAGGGGGGCGCCTCTCAAGACGCTCGATGCGGGCGAGCAGGGCCGTCGGGTCGCTCGCGGTCTCGGGTCGGGTCAGCTTGATCAGAGCCAGCTCGGTCATCAGCCGCTCTTCCCTTCCCTCGCGCAACCTGACCAGCGCCTCCCCGAGAACGTCGACGGCGCGAAGCACATCCCCCGATGTGATCAGCTCCGCAGCCTTCCGCCAGGCGGCATGGACCTCCTCGGGCTCATCTGTGATCTCAGCCAGGTTCGGGGCGTAGTGAGCGAGGAAGACACCACGGAAGAAGCCAACCGACTCGGCCACGAACCGACGCAGGTCGACACCGTTGGCCGAGAGCTCCGCCACCAATTCGAGGGCGCCCTTCGCATCCTGTGCTGCAAGCGCTTCGACGAGACGCATGAAAGCCTCCGAGTCGGCAAGACCGAGCGCTCTGCGCACGCCTGGCCCGTCCACGGAGCCCGCTCCCAGCGCTGCCACCTGCTCCAGAAGGGACAGCGAGTCGCGCACCGAGCCTCCGGCGTGACGGGAGATGGCAAGGAGGGCCGGAGGGTCGAATTGATAGCCCTCCCGCTCGGCGATCAGGCTGAGATGCCCCGCCAGGTCCTCGAGCGGGACAGGATGGAAGTCGAAGCGCTGACTGCGGCTGCGAATGGTGTCGAGGAGCTTGTATGGCTCGGTGGTGGCGAGCACGAAATGGACGTGCTCCGGGGGCTCCTCGAGGGTCTTGAGCAGGGCGTTCCCCGCAGCCTTGGACAGCATGTGCGCCTCGTCGAGGACGAACACCCGCTTCGAGGTCGCGGTCGATGCCACCGTCGTCACACTCACCTTGATGTCCCGGATGTCATCGATCGAGTTGTGGGAGGCGGCGTCCAACTCGAGGACATCGAGTGACGTCCCGTCGGTTATGGCCACACAGCTCAGACACTCGTTACACGGAGCCCCCTGCGGTCCCCGGTTCAAGCAGTTGAGGGCCTTGGCCAGGATCCGAGCAGTTGTGGTCTTGCCGGTGCCCCGCGGCCCGGTGAACAGGTAGGCGTGGGCCACCCGCCCGTCGGCCACCTCCCGGGCCAGGGTCGTGGTCACATGCGCCTGGCCGATCACATCATCGAAGGTCTGCGGCCGGTATTTCCGATAGAGGGCCTGGTACTCCACCGCGACCTACGGTAACCGGGGGCCCAAGGCTCCGGAACCGGATCGGTGGTCCGTCAGAACCGGTTTCTCTTTGGTTCTGTCACGGTTCCGTCGATACTTGCTGTCGTGACCCAGCCTCTCACTGACGAGTCTTCGATCGACGCGGCCCAAGCTAGCCCTGCGATCTGGGCCAAAGGACTGGTGCGGAAGTTCGGTAAGACAGTTGCGGTCGACAAGGTCGACCTATCCATCGCCCCTGGTGAGTTCTACGGGCTCCTCGGACAGAACGGAGCAGGTAAGACCACCACCATCAAATGCATCGTCGGGCTGCTCCGCCCCAATTCCGGCACGGTGGGTATCGGCGAATTCGACACTTGGGTCTCTCCCACGGAGGTCAAGTCCCGGATCGGAGTGCTCCCCGAGGAGTTCAACCTCTATGAGCGTCTCACCGGCGCCGAGCTCCTCGATTTCACGGCAGCGATGCATGGCCTCGACCGGACCGAGGCGGCACGGCGGCGGAACGAGTTGTTGGAGTTGCTCGACCTGACCGGCGCCGGCGCCAAGCTGATCGGCGATTACTCCCGGGGCATGCGGAAGAAGGTGGCCCTCGCTGCAGCGATCATTCACCGACCCCCGGTCCTCTTCCTCGACGAGCCGTTCGAAGGCGTGGACGCGGTTTCGGCGCGGCTCATCAGGAGTCTCCTGCAGCGAGCTGCACAGGGCGGCGCCACCATCGTCTTCTCATCCCACGAGATGCACCTTGTCGAGAAGCTCTGCACACGCATCGGGATCATGGTGGAGGGCCGGCTTACCATCGAGGAGACACCAGACGGCTTGTGCCGTCTCATGGGCGCCGACAACGTCGAAGACGCGTTCATCGCCGCCGTCGGCGGGAAATCCCCGGACACCTCATCGTGGTACGGCGGCTAGCGGGGCTCAAGGCCCGGCTCACCTGGAATGGCTTCAGGGCCGATGTCCAGCGCCGGTTCGGGCTCCCCATCGCCCTGATCCTCCTCACCTGGCTCGGAGCGTGGCTGGCCGGCTCCTACCTCGAGACTGCTCAGGCCCTGCAAGCCGAGAGTCCCGAGGCTCTTGCCAACTTTCTCGGCTGGGCGGCCCTGTTCACCTTCTTCGCGTGGGCTGCCCTTCCCGTGATCGTCTTCCCCCTCGACGAGAACCTCGATCCCCAGCAGCTCGCCCTGCTCCCCATCTCAGCCAATCAGATGGTGGCCGGTCTGGTGGTGGCCAGCTTCGTTGCCCCTTCGGCGGTGATCCCGCTGCTGTTGCTGGGGGCCAATGCCACGATCCTCGGCGATGGGTGGTGGATGATCATTCCCGCCTCACTGGTCTTCCTTGGGCTCATCGGCCTCGGTGGCCAGCTCTTCTCGTCGGCGATCTCCGGCATCCTGCGCACAAGGCGGGGCCGGGACATCGCCACCTTCCTGGTGTTGGGCATCGCCGCCGGCTCGTTCCTCTTCTACCGAAGCGTGAGCCAACTCGTCGCGTCAGAGGGCGTTGCCGCCTCCGCCTCCAGTTATCCGATCATGGATTGGGCTCTGCTGATTCCCCCGGTCGCGGCACAAAAGGCGATGGTCGAAGCCGCATCCGGAGACCCGGTCGGGGCAATCGTCGCCCTGGTGGCTGCAGTCATCGGCCTCGCAGTGCTCTTCGTGGCATGGCGGCGACTCCTGGGGTGGCTGCTCACGACGCCCGAGCAAAGGAGCCTGTCCGCATCCCGCGCCAAGCGCGACGGTATGGCAACGGGGCCCTGGGGAGTGATCCCCACGATGGCCCGCAAGGAGTTTCGCTTCTACGTGCGGGACCCCAGGCAACGACTGGCATGGACCGGGACGGTCATCTTCGTCGGGCTCGCCATCGGCGGTGTGGTCATGAACGCAACCGGCCTCTTCGACTTCCGCGACCGGGAATGGGCGCCACTGATGGCTCCCATCCTGGTTCTCTTCGTCGGGCTCCCGATCGCCCTCAACCTGTTCGGCTGGGAGCGCAATGCAGCCAGCTACCTCTTTGTCCTTCCTCCCAAGCCACGAAGCCTGCTGGTGGGCAAGAACCTCGCGGTGGCGAGTGCGCTCGCTCTTGGAGACAGCGATCTTGACCATCGCGATGGCATGGTTCTCCGGATACTGGCGATGGGTCTGGCTGGCATTTCCCCTGACCATCGCGGCCATCGGCTGCCAGTTGGCGGTTGGCAACCTGGTGTCGGTGATCGCCCCGCTTCGCCTGCCCCGTGAGGGGACCGACGTGTTCGCTCAGTCGACGGAGCAGGGCTGTCTCGCGATCATCAGCCAGACCGTGTCGTTCTTCGCGATCGGGATCCTCTTGGTCCCACCCGCCTCGATCACGGTGCTCACCGTCAGCTTCGGCGAAGTGATCAACCCATGGCTCGCTGCGGGGGCCTCGATCGCGTGGGGCTTGATCCTCTATCTGGTCTCTCTGCTTCTCGCCGGGCGGCTGCTGCGGCGAAGGATGCCCGAGGTCCTGGCCTGGGTTCAGGTCACCTGAACGGGTAGATCGCAGGCGCCCTAGCCTCGGGAAGTGATGGATGACCTGCTGAGACGCGACCGGCTTCAGCGCGAGGCGTTGGAGAAAGACCTGCTCGCCCCGGCCGCCACCCGTTCGATCGAGAGCCAGGGGCGGGCCGAGCCCGAAGAGGACGACGAGTTTCGGACCGCTTTCGAACGGGACAGGGATCGGGTCATACACAGCAAGGCTTTCCGGCGCCTCAAGCACAAGACCCAGGTGTTCCTCAACCCCGACGGGGATCATTTCGTGACCCGGATGACCCACACCATCCACGTCACCCAGATTGGTCGGGCCATGGCCCGGGCCCTGGGGCTCAACGAGGACCTGACCGAGGCAATTTGCCTCGCCCACGACGTTGGGCACTCGCCTTTCGGCCATCTCGGTGAGGATGCGCTGTCGCCGTTCGTCGAGGGCGGCTGGTTGCATTCTGCGCAAGGGGTGAGAACCCTCTCTCTGCTCGAGCCGCAGAACCTCACGTTCGAGGTGCTGGACGGAGTGCGGGCGCACTCGTGGAAGGTCGATCCCCCTCCGGTGACACCGGAAGGGTGGCTCTGCCGGTATGCCGACCGCATCGCCTACCTCACCCACGACGTCGCCGACGCACTCCGTGCCGACGTGATCGGCTACCACGACCTCCCAACCCGGGCCCTGGTCACCTTTGGCGCCACCTCCCGGGAGTGGATCGGGTCGATGGTCAGCTCGGTGATCGAGGCCAGCCACGCCTCTGGTGTCGTCGAGATCGGCGACGAGGAGTCGAGTGCGATGGGCGAGCTTCGTGACTTCATGTTCGAGCGGGTCTACCTCCGACCGGACGCCGAGAGCCAGCGACAAAAGGCGATGAGCGTCATCGGAGACCTGGTCACATATTTCGCTGAACACCGCGATGAGGTCCCCGACTCCTACACCACACCAACTGCCGACGACCTGAGCCGGGCCATCGACTACGTGGCCGGGATGACCGACCGGTTCGCACTCCGCACCCACGATCGGCTTTTCAGGCCGACCTTGCTCGACTGACCTCGGTTTAACCTGCCCCGCTCGTGCTCTCCATCAATGACATGCACAAGCGGTTCGGGGAGGTGGTGGCCCTCGACGGCTGCACCTTCCAGGTCGCCAGGGGCAAGATGCTCGGCTTCCTGGGGCCCAACGGGGCGGGGAAGACGACGGCGATGCGCTCGATCTTCGGCCTGATGCGGCCCGACTCGGGGACGGTCACCTGGGATGGCGAGGAGATCGGTCCTGACCTCAGGCGCCGGTTCGGGTACATGCCGGAGCAGCGAGGGCTGTACCCCAAGATGAAGGCCCACGACCAGCTCACCTATCTCGGCGAGCTGCATGGGATGGACAAGCAGGACGCGGCGACCGCCGCCGGGCATTGGCTGGAGCGGTTCGGGCTGGCTGACCGCGGCACCGACGCCGTCGAGGCCCTCTCCCATGGCAACCAGCAGCGGGTGCAGCTCGCGGCGGCACTGGTCCATGATCCCGAGCTCCTGGTACTGGATGAGCCCTTCTCCGGCCTGGACCCGATCGCTTCGGAGACGATGGCCGACATCCTCCGGGAGCAGGCGACGTCAGGAAAAGCGGTTGTGTTCTCCTCACACCAGCTCGACCTTGTCGAGGACCTCTGTGAGGAGGTGGCGATCATCAACAGAGGCGCCATCGTCGTCGAGGGAAACGTGCGCACGCTCAAGGACGCCGCACCGATTCGACACCTGGAGCTGGAGGTCGATGGTGACGCCGGCGCCTTGCTCGAGTCGTTGGATGGCATCAAAGAGGTGCAGTTCGACGGGACCCGCCATCTGCTCACGATCGACGCAAACACCGACGTGCGCGGGTTGCTCCTCGGTGCCCAGGACGCAGGGAGCTTGCGACATTTCACCTACACCACTCCCTCGCTCTCCGACCTATTCCGGGAGGCCGTGGAATGAGCGACCTGGGGACCATGTGGCGAATCGCCCGCCGGGAGCTCAGGGAACGGGGGCGATCGAAATCGTTCCTGATCACCACGATCATCACTCTCCTCATCGTGATCGCCCTGGTGGTCCTGCCCGAGGTGTTCGGCGGCGGCACTTCCGAGTTCCAGGTGGGATCGATCGGAGACGGCAATGAGGCGATCATCGACGCAGCCGTGCTCTTGGGGAACGCCAACGACGAGCCCGATGCGGAACCGTCGATCGCCATAACCACGGTCCCGTTGGCCAGTCGCGAAGAGGCGGAGACCGGTTTGGAGGATGGCGATCTCGACGCGGTGCTGGTCGACGGGTCCGAGCTGATGGTGGAGACGGTGGGTGGGTTTGGAGGCTCGGAGATCGTCAGCCTGCTCCAGCGGGGAGCGGCTTCGGTGGAACTGGAGTCGATCGTCGCCGAGGAAGGCGACGTCGCCGCCGACGTCATCGAGATCATGACCTCCGACCCACTGGAGACCACCACACTCAGCGGACAGGATCCGGCCGACGAGTCGCGGGGGGCCGTCGCTTACGCAGGGCTCCTCCTCCTCTACATCGCGGTGCTCATCTACGGCACCACCATCCTCTACGGGGTGACAGAAGAGAAGACGAACCGGGTGGTGGAGGTGCTGCTCTCCACGATCAAGCCCTGGCAGTTGTTGGGAGGGAAGATCCTTGGCATCGGATTGCTCGGTATCGCCCAGTTTGCGGGAACCATCGTCGTCGCCTTGTTCGCCGTGAGGCTCATGGACGCCTACGAGATCCCCTCGCTCAATGCCTGGTCTGTGGTCCACCTCGTGGTGTGGTTCGTCCTCGGATTCCTCATCTATGGAGTCCTCTTCGGCGCTGCCGGCTCCCTGGTGAGCAGGCCCGAGGACGCCCAAAACGTCTCCTTTCCCATGTCATTGGTGGCGGTGGCCGGGTTC
This sequence comes from uncultured Acidobacteriota bacterium, assembly GCA_963789135.1. Classification (GTDB taxonomy): domain Bacteria; phylum Actinomycetota; class Acidimicrobiia; order Spongiisociales; family ZC4RG35; genus JALYNX01. Next base: position 163,710 of record CAWBJJ010000002.1, on the reverse strand, counting down.
TTGGTCGCGGTATTCACCCTGAGTGCCCCCGACGGGCCCGCCGCGGTGATCGGCACTTTCTTCCCCCTCACCGCGCCTTTCGTGGTGCCTGTCCGGGCCGCCCTCGACGCGATCCCGGTGTGGCAGTACGTGGCCGCTCTGGTCATAACCTCGGCATCGATCGTCGGCCTGGTCCTGGTCGCCGGTCGTATCTACGCCGGGGGCCTGCTCCGTTTCGGGAGCCGGGTCAGGCTCAGGGAGGCCTGGCGCTCGGCTGCCGAATGACCCCGCTCGAAATCGGGAGCGAGAGGGTCACATTTGGGCCCTATTCGTCTCAATTGATGGCGACCTAACCTGCCCACATGGGCTTCGACCACCTCGAGATCGAGCGCAGCGGTCACATCGGCACGATTTGGCTGAACAGGCCCGAAAAGCTCAATGCCATGTCCCGCGACATGTGGGAGGACCTTCCGGCGGCGATGGCCGACCTCGATGCCGACGACTCGGTCCGCGTCGTGGTGTTGGCGGGGCGCGGCCCCTCGTTCACCGCCGGAATCGATCTCAGCATGCTCGCCTCCTTGCAGCCCTCGGGTCGCTCCAGCGCCGAGTCGAGCCAGCGCCTCTACGAGGAGATCCGGCGCCTGCAAGGCACTGTCTCCTGCTTCGCCGACTCGCCAAAGCCCGTGATCGCGGCGATCCACGGGCATTGTCTGGGTGCGGGGATGAACCTGATCACCGCATGCGACGTGAGGTACGCCGCGACCGATTCGATCTTTGCGATTCGTGAGACCCGAATCGCCATCGTGGCCGACGTCGGCGTGCTGCAGCGGCTGCCGGGGATAGTTGGTGCCGGTAACGCCTCGGAGCTGGCCCTCAGCGGTACGGACATCGACGCCGCACGCGCCCTCGAAATCGGGCTGGTGAGCGCCGTATTCCCCGACCCCGGCGCCACGCACTCGGCGGCGCATGAGCTCGCCGGTCGGATCGCCGAGAACTCGCCAATTGTGCTGCGGGGAATCAAGACTGTTCTCGCCGCCAATCAAGGCAGGACGGTCGCCGAGGCCCTCGACTTCGTGGCGCGTTGGAACTCGGCTCATCTGATGTCGAATGACCTCATGGAGGCGCTCACCGCCTACATGGAGAAACGGCCGCCGGATTTCACCGGCAGTTGAGCGGTTCCCGCCTGGTTAAGTTGTCTAGACAACAGGTCGAGGAGGTCGATTTGCAGGGTCACAAAGTCACGATGTTGGGCACCGGGCTCATCGGAGACTTCTACACGATGACCCTCCACGGCCCAAGGGGCCGGGACCGGGTCGAGGTGGTCTACTCCAGGTCCAAGGAGCGGGGTAAAGCATTCTCCGACCGGTGGGGAGTCGCATCGGCCACCACATCACTCGAGGATGCGATCAACCACCCGGAGACAGACGTCGTGGTCATCGGTCTGCCCAATTTCCTCCATGAGGAAGCGGTTGCCCTGGCCGCAGACGCGGGCAAGGCGATCCTGATCACCAAGCCCCTCGCCAGAGACACCGCCGAGGCCAAGCGGATACTCGACAAGATCGAGTCGGCGGGCGTCTTCGGAGGCTATCTCGAAGACCTGGCGTACACCCCGAAGACGACCAAGGCGATCAACTCGGTGGCAGGGGGAGCCATCGGCGATGTGACCTGGGTCCGTTCCCGTGAGACCCATCCCGGGCCCCACAGCGCATGGTTCTGGGACAAGACCAAGGCCGGGGGCGGCGCAATCGTCGACTTGGGATGCCACTGCATCGAGATCATCCGCTGCTTCGTGGGCAAGGGAAACCGACCGGTTGAGGTCATGGCATGGGCGGACACCCTGGTCCATCCCATCGAAGCCGAGGACAACGCGGTCGTCTTGATCCGGTTCGAGTCGGGAGCGCTGGGGCAGTTCGAGGTCAGCTGGTCATTCCGTGGAGGCATGGACCTCAGGGACGAGATCGCGGGCACCGAAGGCACCATATGGCTCAACCACTTCCTGAGGACCGGGTTCGAGATGTACAGCTCCGGTGGAGGGGGCGGATATGTCGCCGAGAAGCAGGAATCCTCGGAAGGCTGGCTGTTCCCGGTCGGGGATGAGATCAGCGAGCTGGGGTACACCGCGATGTTCGCTGACATGTTCGACTCCATCGAGGCCGGGACCGAGCCCCGGGAGACGATCTACGACGGATACGTGGTCAACGCCATCATGGACGCCGCCTACAAATCGGCGCAGACCCGGCTCTGGGAGGCGGTCGAACTGGACTGGCGAGGAGGTGTCACAGCCAGGATCAGCAAGGAAGTGGCTACCCACGACGGGCACCCCATCGTCAAGGACGAGTTGCTCCCCGATGGGCGACGCAAGCTCATCCTGAGCAACAAGGACACCGGGGAAGTGTTCGATCTCGTCACATCGGATTGAGCCTCGACCTCCAGGTCCATCCTGACCCGGTATGGGCCGACCGGGTCGCAGCCGAGCTCGCAGCGTTTCTCGGCAAGGCCCGCGGCGCTCGGGTATGCCTCGCCACTGGCAGAACCACGACCCCGGTGTATGCCCGGGCCGAGATCGATCCCGTGCCAGAGGTGTTCCTGCTCGATGAGTTTGGCGGACTGCCTCGAGACGACCCGGCGCGTTGCTCGTCGATGCTGCGACGGGATCTCCCCGGCATCCCATTCGACCTCCCTGATGTCGATGCAACGGACCCCCAGGGCTCCGCCGAGGAGTACGGGGAACGGATAAGGCACGGTGGGCTCGACCTGTGCGTGGTCGGGCTCGGTGTGAACGGCCACGTGGGGATGAACGAGCCGGGCTCGAAGATCGACCAGAGAACCCGGGTAGTCGAGCTCGCCGATCAGACCGCGGCCGGAGCGCTGGCCTACGGGGCCTCGACCCGACCCTCCTGGGGGATCACCGTCGGCATGGCCGAATTGATGGAGGCCCGGGAGGTCTGGCTCGTGGTCACAGGAGGCAGGAAGGCGGACGTGCTGGCTCGAATGCTCGAAGGTGACATCGGGGACCACCTTCCCGCGTCGTTCCTTCGGGACCACAACAACGCCTCGGTCATGGCCGACGCCTCTGCCGCCCGCCCGCTCAACCGGCGAAGGTGAGCCAGCGGGCAGGGTTGGCGATGAAGAGCCGATCAATGTCGCGGGTGGTTAGCCCCCCACCGGCGAGCAGTTCCCGAAACCCGGTGTTGATCCAGTCCAGTCCGGGCCTTCCCCCGAGCGTCACCCACAGCGAGCGCCTGGCGCCGTCGGTGCCGATCAACACCTGATCCCCGAACCCAAGAGCAAACGACGCAGCGATCAAACGGACCGTCTGCTCTGGACTGCGCAACCCCTGGTCGAAACAGAGGTTCACTCCCGACTCCAGAAGTTCCCGGTGGTAGCCGGGATCGACCTGCTTGTCGGTATGGGAAAGGGCGACGCGGGCCAACTCCATCCCAAGGGAGGCGAGCAGTTCGACCTGGGCCATGCCACCCCTCCCTTCTTCGCAGTGGGTGAGCAGGGGTACTCCGGTCGAGGCGTGGGAGATCGCCGCCGCCTCGAACAGCCTCCGCTCCATAGCCGTCGGCTCCGTTCCGGCTGTGGCCACCTTGAGCACTCCGGCCCGGCAATGGCTCACGCCGGCAGTCACCATGCTCATGAACCGACTCGCCAGTTGGTCGGCCGACTCCTCGAAGGCCCAGTCGAGGCCTCGGTAGTACTTGCTGGTGTGCATGCCGGTGGAGGCCACGATTGCGATCCCGGAGGCCTCGGAGACCTCACGCAGCCTCACCGGGTCTCCCCCGGATTCCCACGGCATTGCATCGACCATCGTCATGACACCGGAACTCCGGCACCGGTCGGCTTCGGCCATCGCCTCGGCTACCGAGGGGAGGTGGATGTTGGGCCACTCCTCGGCGACGAGAAGGCTGTCGATGATCAGGTGCTCGTGGCAGAGGGTGACACCGAGTGTCGAAGGGTCGACGTCACCGGTGACGGTGCGGACGAAGGACATCAGCCGAGCTCGACGATGGCGCCGGATCGGCGTAGCTCGCCCTGCAGTCGCACGGTGTCGACGCTGCGGACCTCGCCCGACTCCACGGCCATCGCCGCCGCTGTCCCGGCCGCCTGACCCATCGCCATGCACTGTGCCATCGACCTGATCGAGGCCTGGGCGTCATGGGAGGCGGAGAAGCAGCGCCCAGCGGCCAGGGCGTTGTTGGCATCTCTCACCACCAGGCTGGAGAAGGGGATCCCGACCGCGGCGCCATCGGGGAGGTACTCCCACCTGGTCCCCGAGCCCGGGTGATGGTCCTCGATCGGAGCGCCGCAGAGCCCGATCTGGTCGTCGAACTGACGCGCCGAGAGAACATCGTCCCGGGTCACCCGATAATCCCCGAACACCCTCCGCGTCTCACGCAACCCAATCTGGCTGCCCAGGGCGACCAAGGATGCGCTCTCGTACCCGGGGACCTTGTCGATGAGGAATCGGGCATACTCCAACGCCTGCCGCCTGCCCTCCATCTCGACCCGGGTCAGGATCTCGGGGTCGGCCGCATTGACCACCACCCCGTCCTTTTCCTCCACGTGTTCGACTCTGGTCATGATCGTCGCCGTCATCCCATCGATGGGTGTGATGTGGTCACTGCCCTCGCGGCGGGGGAGCTCGTACTCCCCTGACTCGGCGGCCGCCTCCATGAGAGCATGAAGGCCGGCCTTGTCGATCGACCGCCGCCGTTCGTGATCGACGTTGACCATGCGGAAGGTCGTGGTCAGGGTTTGCGCTGGGTCCAGCTCGCCTGCGATCTCGTAGCCGAATCCGCCGTGATGGCACAGGTCGGCGTCACCCGAGGCATCCACGAAAACGGCGGCCGACACCTCCCGTAGCCCGGCTTTGGTCGCCACGGTCAGCGAAGTCACATGGCCATCGCTCCCTTCTACGTCCTGGAGGAAGCCGTGGAGCAGGACCGAAGCGCCCGCTCCAGTGACCAGGCCTTCCCAGACCACCTTCAGGTGCTCCGCCAGGTAGGTGACGCCGGTGCCCGCTCCGTAGGTGTTGGGCCGTTCCAGGACCCGGCCCAGTCGGCGCAGCTCAGCCACCACCTCGTCACCGATGCCCCCGACAACTTTTCGCGCCTCATCCCCAGGTGTGTAGAAGCCATAAAAGGTGTCGAGCACTGCGGTCGAGTTCCCACCGAGGAAGGGCAGCTTTTCGATGAGGAGGGTTCGGGCTCCGGCACGGGCCAGCGGCGATCGCGGCCGGCGACCCGGCTGCACCGGACCCGACGACGATCACGTCATATTGACTACTGACCGGCATTCAGTTGGCTCAGAGGCAAAGTCGGTCCACCATCAAATCAATGCACGTAGGGCTGCAGCACGTCGCGGGCAATGAGAAAGCCCCGCTTCACCAACTCGTCGGTGGCTTCGAAGCCCCGATCCTCGTGCTCGATGATGATCGGGCCGTCATACCCCGCCCGGTACAGGGCGGAGAAAACCACTCCCCAATCAACATGGCCCAGACCGGGGAGGCGCGGCACCTGCCATCCGATCCCCGAGGACAGGGTCCCGTTCTCGTAGAGGCCGGAGTAGTCGATCATCACGTCCTTGGCCTGGAAGTGATAGAACCGCTCCCCGAACTCTTCGATCGCCGACTCGATGTCGATCATCAGCCACACCAGGTGGGAGGGGTCGAAGTTGAGGCCGATGGTCTCCCCGAACTCCTCGAACATCCGGCGCCAGATCCTGGGGTTGTAGGCCAGGTTGTTGCCCGATGGCCATTCGTCCCTGGAAAAGATCATCGGGCAGTTCTCGATGGCGATCTTCACTCCGCTGTCGACGGCGCAGGTGATGATCTCGGGCCACACCCGGGTTGCTTCGTCCCAGTTCTCGTCCTGGCTCTTGGAGCTGTCAGCTCCGATGAAGGTGTTCACCACCGGAACACTCATCTTTCCCGCGGCCACGATCACGTTCTTCAAATGGTCGATGACGGTGCGACGATGCTCCGGGTCGGGACTCAAGGGGTTCGGGTAATAGCCGAGGCCTGAGATCTCCAGCCCTCGTGCCGCCACACTGCCCGCGATCTCCGAAGCCCTGTCGTCAGAGATCCCGTCGACGTCGATGTGGCTGGTACCCGCATAGCGGCGGGTGTCACCGCTGGACGCCGGCCAGCATGCGATCTCGATGGTGGTGAAGCCGTTCCCCGCGGTCCATTCGACCACTTCGTCCAGTGGCGTCTCGGGGAAAGGCGCGGTCAGCAGACCAAGTTTCATCTCAGCTCCTCATCGTTGTACGGACACCCACTCCTGCTCGCGATTGCTGGTCGCCACCGCGTCCGTCACCAACACCGCATCGTGACCGTCTGCAAAGGTCGGATACCCCGGCTCGTCCGACGGGCTACCCCGCAGCACGTCTTGGTAGACGTTGCCGAACAGGGCGCGAAACGTGTCGGGGAAGCCTTCGAGGTGACCTCCGGGGTAAGCGGCGATGGCGGCGGCCTCAGGTCTGAGCAAGCCCGGGTCGCGGTGGAGAACCTCATTGGGTCGACCCCGATGCCCGATCAGCAGGTCGTCCGGGGCATCCGATGACCATGAGAGCGCCCCCTCGCTGCCTGCGATCTCATAGCGCAGGGTGTTCTTCTGGCCGGCGGACACCTGCGACACCGTGACCGCACCCCGCGTGCCGCGGTCGCATCGGAGCAGGATCCCGGCAGCGTCGTCACTACTCATGGTGGTCTCGATGAGCTCCTGATCGCTCGTCGCGTTCGAGAACGTCTCGACCGACCCGGCAGGATGGCGACGCACCGGAACCAGGGTGTGCAGATCGGCCATAACCGACTCGATCCTCCGTCCCGAGATGAACCGAGTCAGGTCCAGCCAGTGGGAACCGATGTCGGCAACCGCCCGCAACTCGCCGGCCTCCTCGGGCTCCAGGCGCCAATTCCAGTCGGTCTCGAGTAACAGCCAATCCTGGTGATAGGAGCCCGTGATGAGGCGGGGCTCGCCGATGTCCCCGTTGCGCACCATCGACATCGCCTGGTGATTGAGCGGGTAGAAGCGGATGTTGAAACAGACCGCGTTGACCACCCCGGCGGCATCGGCGCGCTTCTCCATGTCACCGCTGTCTACCGGTGAGACCGCAAGCGGCTTCTCACAGACGACGTGTTTGCCCGCGTCGAGACAAGTTCTCACCTGGTCGGCGTGGGCGTGGTTGGGGCTCGTTATGTGGACGACATCGATCGAGTCGTCATCGGCCATCTCCTCCACGGATTTGTAGACACGAGGCACCCCAAGGGTCTGTGCCTTGGCCCCAGCCCGCTCCGGCGTCGAGCCGACGACGCCTCCGACTTCCACGCCGAGGCGGCGCAGGGCCTCGATGTGGGCCCCGCCGATGAACCCGATCCCGACAACTCCCGCCTTGACGTCGCTGTAACCCACGGTGCCTTATCCGGTCCCCGTCACCCGGGCGTAGAGCCAGGCCAGGCCAAGGACGATCGACCCGTACACGATCTGCTGCACCGCTTGGCCGGCGTTGAGAAAGGTCAGCATCGTGCCCAAGACACCGAGAATGAGTGCTCCGAAAATGGTGCCCGAATATGACCCGACGCCGCCGAAGATCGAGGTCCCACCGATGACGGCGGCGGCCACCGAAGGAAGCACAAATGCCGCGGCCAGTTGCAGGTCGACTGCCCCGGTCCTGCCGGCCAGAAGGATCCCGGCGAGAGCGGCGAGGATGCCGGCGAGTGTGTAGGCCGCGATCTGAACCTGCCAGATCCGGACTCCGGCGAGACGGACGGCGATCAGGTTGTCACCGACCGCGTAGAGGAGTCGTCCAAACCCAGTCCGACGGAGCCCGTAGATGATCAAGAATGAGACGATCGCCCAGACCACCGCGTTGTACGGAATCAGATTGTTCAGGAATGAGCCCCCACCGAGAGTCTTGATGAACGGCGCCACCGTGGTCGATCCCTGGAGCACCGTGAAGGAGAGGGCGGTGAACAATCCGAGAAGGATCGCCGACATGGCGAGTGTCATGATCAGCGGATTCACCCTGAACAAGCCCACGCCGACGCCATTTATCGCACCGGCCACAACGCCGACTCCCAGGCCGAGCAGGATGGCGATCGCTGCGCCCTTGGGTGACTGGTTGCCGGCCACGTAGGCGGCTGCAGTCGCCACCATCCCCACCGACAGGTCGATCCCACCCGTCAACATCAGGATCGTCTGGGCTCCGGCCATGATCCCCAGGGGAGCTGCGAGAAGGATGGTGTTGCGAATGCCGTTCGGGCTCAGGTATCGCGGCTCGATGATCCCGGTGACGAGGATGAGCACGACGAGGACGCCGAAGAGCACCCAGAGCGGATGCTCGCCAAACCTCGACCTCCACGAGTCCGCGGGAGGAAGCTCGGTCTCGATCGACGGCGCTTCGGGGATCATCCGGCTCGCCTTCTCCTCACTTCGAGAATCCCGGCCACCATCATCACGACCACGATCAGGACCCCCTGCACCACCTGAGCCGTGTTGGGATCGATTCCCATCGCACTGAGGATCGGTGAGAGGGTGAAGAGGATGATTCCGGCGGCGGCCGCCCCGACAACAGATCCGATCCCCCCGGTGAGCGCTACTCCTCCGAGCACGATGGCGGCAACCGACCGCAGGGTGAACAGCCCGCCGGTCGCACTGCGTGATTCTCCCGAGCCGGTGATTGCCAGTGCGGAGAGCCCTGCCAGGGCGGCGAATGCCCCACCGACGGCGTAGGAAACGATCTTCGCCCGCGCGGTTCGCACTCCGGACAAGTAGGCGGCAATCGGGCTCGAGCCGGTTGCGTACAGGGATAGACCGGTGCGGGTCCCCTTCATCCACCAGGCGGCGAGCGCCACCGGGATCGCGATGGCGACCAGGGAGGGCCAGAAATTGGTGCCACTACCGGAGGCAGAACCGGTGAAGATCGCGCGAAACCCCTCGCTGGTCCCGCCGCCGGGCGAGGGGAGGACGGCCAGGGCTGCGCCGGAGAGGATGAAGCTCGTTGCCAATGTCACCACGATGTCAGGGACGCGTGAAACCGTGATGATCCACCCGACAAAGGCATTGATGGCAGCTCCGATGAGAATCACGAGAACCGCGACTGCCAGAGTCACCCCGAATGGCTGCTCGAACATGAGCTGGGCGGCGATGGCGTTGGACAACACCATCATCGCCCCCACCGACAGGTCGATTCCGCCGGCGATCACGATGATGGCTTGCCCCACCGCCAGGTAGACCAGGGGAAGGCTGTTCTTGGCGATCGAGGCGATCTGAAAAGCGCCGAACTTGGGGATCAGGGTCGCGTACAGGCCGATCATGAGAAACAGGAGCAGCCAAACACCGAGGGTCCAACCCTGACGCCGCAGCCAGGTCGGCCAGAAACCACCCTTGCTCGTTCCAATGGCATCGGCGGTCATGCCACTTCCTCGGCGGAGATCCCGTGAGCCGCGGTCAACAGCGATTCCTCGGTAGCGGTGGCCGCACTCTGCTCGTGGACTATCGAGCCTCTGTACAGCACATGGACCCGGTCACACACCAGGGAGATCTCGGCCAATTCACTGGTGTAGAGGAGGATGGCTGCTCCGTCGGCGGCCAGCTCACGCAGCAGTTCGTAGATCTGCGCCTTGGTCTTGACGTCGATGCCCCGGGTGGGGTCGAAACAGAGCAGGACCCTGAATCCGGCGGCCAACCATCTGCCAACGACCACCTTTTGCTGATTGCCACCGGACAGCCGCCCGGCCTGGCGCGCCGCCCTGGTGTCGATTGACAGCCGATCGATCGCGTTGGCCACCCGCTCCTTTTCGTCCCCGACCAAGCCAAACCACCTGCGGAATGTGTTGTAGAGGGGAAGCCCGAGGTTCTCACGCACCGAGCGCTTGGGAAGCAGCGCCAGCAACCGATCCGGTGGGACGAGAACCACTCCCTTGCTGACGGCATCGAATGGGGAGCGTGCCATCAAGGGCTCGCCGTTGACGATCAACTCGCCGGCATCAGGTCGCCGATCGCCCGAAAGGACCTCGAAGAGCCGGTCCTGGCCCTGGCCCTCGAGGGCGGCGAGCCCGAGCACCTCGCCGGCATGAAGCTGGAAGGAGACTCCGTTGACCTTGTCCCCGGAGCTGAGATCGCGAGCCTCGAGGGCGATCGTGCGCTCGTCGGCACTCGTGGCGCCGACCGATTCGACGAGGGTGGCTTGAGCCACCTCACCGAGCATGGCGTCGACCAGGCCCGACTCACCGACCTCCCGGGGGAAGACTTCAGCCACCCGACGACCATCGCGGAGAACGGTCGCCCGATCACACATCCGCAACACCTCGCCGAGCCGGTGGGTGATGAACAAGACCGAGTTCCCTCGATCTCTCCATTCGTCCATGACCGAGAAGACGACTTCGGCTTGGTCGGCGGGCAGGGCCGCCGTGATCTCGTCCAACATCAGGACGTTTGGTTTCAACGCCAAGGCCCGCGCCAAATCCAACAGACGCAGCAAGGGAAGCGGCAGTTCGCGGATCTGAGAGTCCATGTCGAGGTCGGTGACGCTCATCCTGTCGAGCCACACCGTTACCGCCTGCTCTTCGATCCCGGTGAGTCTCAGGTTCTCGCTCACCGTTAGGTCGGGGATGAGGGCCGGGTCCTGGAACACGGTGGCCAGGCCCGCCGCGATCGCCTCGCTGGGGCTGGTCAGCCGGACAGTGTCACCCTGCACGCTCACTTCGCCGGTGTCCGGCATATGCACCCCGGAAAGGATCTTCACCAGGGTGCTCTTGCCCGCTCCATTGGCGCCGAGCAAGGCATGGATCTCGCCCTTCTCCACGGCGAGGTCCACTGAACGAAGGGCGATGACATTGCCGAAGCTCTTGGCGACGGCGCGAGTCGAGAGCAGTGTCATCGCTGGCTCATGATTTCGATTGTGCCATTGGCCCGGGCGCCCCGGCGCCCGGGCCAATGAGCCTCGCTTCTACTCCTCGCCCGGGCCCTTGCAGGCCGAGACCTGGTCAGGGGTGTAAGTGGTCCACGGGTCGATCTCGACGTACGTGCTCCACCCAACCTGCTGCTCGGGATCGAACAGCTCCTCGAGCGCCGCCTGGTCATCGGAGGCGAAGACCTCCGGCGTCAGCGTCACCACTTGATCCGGCTCTTCACCCTGAAGGGCCTGGATCGCTATGGCTGCTCCGACGCCGCCAATTGCCGGCGGGTTGGTCACCGCTGCGCCCACCAGACCTTCGACGTTGAGCAACTGGTCGACGAACCCGTTGTTGTCGGCGCCGACGATCGGCACGAACGGGGCGTTCGCAGTCTCGAACTGGTCGACCACCGTGTAGTCGATGCCCGAGGTCCAGATGCCTTGCACGTCACCGGCGCTGATGATTTGCAGCGCCTGCTCCGCGCCCACGGTCGGATCCCAACCGGTGAAGGTTTCCTCGGAGACCGTGATCCCCGGGAAGTCCTCCAGCGCGGTCGTGAAGCCGGTGTGGCGGTCGGTGTCGGCCGGCACGCCGTCGATGCCACGCATCTCTACGACGTTGCCTTCGCCACCCATCTCCTCGAACAACCATCTCGCTCCGAGCTCCCCGTAAGCCACCTGGTCATTGGTGGCCACATAGGCGCCCTCGGCGGTCACGGCCTGGTCGATCGCAACCACGACGATGCCTTGGCTGATTGCCTCCTCGATCACCGCGTTGAGGCCCTCACGGTCGGTCGGGTTGATGATGATCGCGTCGACTCCCTGAGAGATCAGGGACTCGATCTGGCCGATCTGGCCGGTGGTGTCGGTGTTCGCGTTCTCGAGCACCACTTCGTCCACCACGCCGCTGGCCAGTGCCTCCGCCTTGATGGCGCAGATCATCTGCTCCCGCCAACCGTTGCCGGCCAGGGTGTTGCTCACCCCGATCGTGTAGCTCTCGTCACTGGCTTCGTCGCCTCCGCAGGCGGCGGCCACCAGGGCCAGAGCTCCCACAAGGGCCGCGATTCTCAGCCCTCGATTTCCTCTCATCCTTCCTCCTCTTTCTTTCAACTGCCGCTCCTAGCGGCATATTGCCCGTTCATCTCGCGTATCGACGCGAGAAGACTTTGTCTATTTCGCTTCAGCAAGCGCCCTGTCCACCGCCTTCGGAGTGAGGACGTGGTCGAGGACGAGGGCCGCGGCCCCGATCACCCCGGCCCGGTCTCCCAGGCTCGAAGCGGTGATCCGAAGGTCCGTAGTGCTCAGGGTCGTTGAGCGTTGGTAGACCACTTCCCTGATCCCGGCGAGTAGCGGCTGATCTGCCCTGGCCATGTCCCCGCCGATCATGATGAGAGCCGGGTTGAGAAGGTTGACCATCGAGGCCAGGACCTGGCCGATGAGCCGCCCGGCGTCGCGCACCAATCTGGTCGCGTCCTTGTTCCCACTCTGGAGCAGTTGGACCACCTCGCGGCTGCCAACTGCTTCGTGGCCCATTTCCCGCAACCGGGATGCGAGAGCCGCACCGCCGGCCACCGCTTCCAAACACCCACTGTTGCCACAGCGGCACTTGACGTCGTCCGATGTGGCGCGCACGTGCCCGATGTCGCCGGCAGCGCCATTTGCTCCACGGTGCAGGTGGCCACCCATGATCAACCCGGAGCCGATTCCAGTGCCCACCTTGACCAGGATGAAGTCGTCGATGTCGGGTGCCATCGACCAGTACTCCCCGAGCGCCATGATGTTGACGTCGTTGTCGACGAGAACCGGAACGCCGTAACGCTGCTCGAAATGGTCAGCGACTCGATACCGGTGCCAACCGGCCATGATCGGGGGGTTCACCGCCATGCCATGGGCGAAGTCCACCGGGCCCGGCACGCCGATCCCGACGCCTCTCACCTCTCCAGGCGTGCGGCCTACTTCGGACAGGAGCTTGTCGAACTTCTCCTCGAGCCATTCGAGGACGTGGCTGGGCCCGAGGTCGATCTCGATGTCCTCGGCCAATTCTGCGAGTACCTCGGCGTGGAGATTGCAAACGGCCACGCGGGAGTGGGTCGCTCCCAGGTCGGCGGCGAGGACCAGCCCTGAATCTCCGTTGAATCCGAGCAGGGACGGGGGCCGCCCTCCTGTCGATGGCGCATCGCCGACCTCGACGACGAGGCCCGCATTGATCAACGCGTCGACCCGCTGTGCGATGGTGGAGCGAGCGAGCCCGGTCGCCTCGCCCAACTCGCCTCTGGTGCGTGCCCGACCCGAGCGAATCAAAGTGAGAAGGTCCCCCGGTGAGTCTGATTCCGATGTGACCCGGATCGATTCGCCCACAGTTTTTCCACCATGCCAGAGACTTTCGACCGTGTCAAGCGCAAAAGTCGACAACTTATGCGTCCGTTGCGGGCGGTTCTCCGTTGGCTTCTTCACGTCGGCCCAGCACCCGGGCCAACCGCCGACCGTGCTCCGCATAGGCGGCGTCGAAGAGTTGCGCCGAGCGCTCCGCCCCCACGAGGGTGGCGCTGGTGAGCACCGGGGGCATCACTCCTTGCTCGACGAGAAGGCGCGCCACCCGAACCTTGATCTCGTTGACGACCGCGGTGTTGGCCAGTGTGGAGCCCGGCCCCACCGGAGTCTCCAGGCCGGCCACAGACACAAGGGCGTCCCCGGGTGGGGTCCCGATGTCGATCACCAGATCGGCATTGTCCAAGAGACGGGTTCCAGAGGAATGATGCGCCGGCGCGGCCATCGACTCCCGCACCGAGGTCACGGCGATCACCCGGAGCCCTCTGTTCCTGGCGCCGACGGCTACCTCGATGGGTACCGCCGACCTCCCGCTGGCACTGAACACGATCATCACGTCCAGGTCGCCAAATTCGAAGTTGGACAGGATCACTTCGGCCAGGCCCTCGGTCTGCTCGATGAACATCGCCTGACGCTGGCCATTGGTGCCCACGACTTCGGTGTGAAACGTCATCGACAGCTCGGCCATTGGATGGAACCCTGGAAAAGACCCATACCTGGGGAACATTTCCTCGAGGGGAATCCGCGAGTGCCCGGAGCCGAACAGATGGACAAGGCCGCCACCGCCGATGGCCTGGGCACACCAGCCGGCCGCGGTGTCGATGGCCTGAATCTGAGTCGACTCGATGTGATCGAGGAGCTTGCGAGCCTCCTCGATCCAACCCATCTGGTGCGAGTCGTTTGAACTGTTGGTCATGCGCCTCTCAAATGTATATACATCTTAGGAAGGCCGTGGGTGCGCTGCTTTACTCGGCGCCCACTCGTGAGCAAGAAGCCTGCCCGATACGAGGAGATCGCTGCCGATCTTCGAGCCCTGATCGCTTCGTCCAAACCGGGCGACCGACTTCCTTCCGATGCGGAGTTGTGCGACCGCTACGGGGTGAGCCGGATGACGGCCCGCCAGGCCGTGCAGTTGGTGGCGACCGATGGCCTGATCGACCGACGGAGGGGCGCGGGCACGTTCGTCCGACCTCAGGCCGTCCCCCGCGAGCTCGGGTCCCCACTGTCGTTCACCGAGTCGATGCGGCGCCGGGGAATGGCTGCCTCATCGCGCACTCTTCGTTTCGCTCGAATCAGCCCGACGACGGTCGAACGACAGGCTCTGGGCCTCGAAGAGGGTGAGAAGGCAAAAGTGCTCGAACGTCTCCGGCTGGCCGACGGGATCCCGATGGCCATAGAGAGAGCTGTGATGACCGTCTCCCTTGCCGATAGCCTCGAGGGAGACCTCGAGCATGGCTCGCTCCACGCTGCCTTCGAGCGCCTGGGGCGCGTTCCGACCAAGGCCCTGTCCGAGGTATCGGCGCGTCATCCGAGCAAAAGGCAGCGCGACCTGCTCGACCTCCGGGCATCCGGGATCATCCTCTGCGAGTCGCGCACCATCACCGACCAGGACGGACTGCCATTGGAGCGCACTGAGACCTTCTACGCCTCCAGCAGGTACACGTTCCGCGCCGTCTTGTTGCGTGACGACGGGACCGGGCAATGACCCGGCACCTAGGCCTCGATCTCGGCGGCACATTCATCAAACACGTCGTCCTCGAGGCCGACGGCCAAGCGTTCCGACCGGTGACCCAGGGAAAGAGAGACACGGGTGCCGGGGCCGGCCCGGAGGCGGTGGCGACGAACCTGTCGGCGACGGCACGCGAGATCCTGGAGGCGCACGGGCCGATCGACTCGATCGGGCTCGGGGTGCCCGGGCTGTTCGCGGCTGACACCGGTGTGATCGAGCTCTTTCCCAACCTCCCCGGCAACTGGCCCGGCTTTCCGCTCCGAGACCGGGTCCAATCCGCATTGGAACGTCCCGTAGCGATGATCAACGATGCCCGCGCCTTCACCCTCGCAGAGGGGACCATCGGCGCCGGGGCCGGCTGCCATACCGTGGTTTGCGTCACGCTGGGAACAGGCGTCGGCGGGGGGATCATGATCGGCGGGCGACTCCACACCGGGGCGTTCGGAGTCGCGGGTGAGCTGGGGCATCAGACGATCGATCCCGAGGGCCCGCTGTGTGGCTGCGGCAACCGGGGGTGCGTAGAGGCGCTGACCCGGGCCGATGTCCTCACCGCGATCGCCGGACGTGCGACCGTCGAAGAGGTCTATTCGGCCGCGCAAGCCGGCGACGAACGGTGTGCATCTGCGATCCAACAGGTGGCCACCAACCTCGGGATCGGGCTTGCCAACGTCGTCGCTCTGCTCGGCCCGGATCGGATCATCATCGGAGGCGGGATAGCCGACGCCGGTGAGCTGGTTCTCGACCCGATCCGGCGCGCGGTTCGAGAACGGGTCACCCTGGTCCCAACGGACAAGGTCGAGGTTGTTCCCGCGGCACTTGGCTCTTCGGCAGGAGCCATCGGTGCGGCGTTGGCGGGTGCGCTCAGCGAGTGACCCGACTCCGGTAGTCGTCGAGGATGGTGGCGGTCGCAGTGGCACCGCAACGGTCGGCGCCCGCCTCGATCACGGCCAGGAGCGCATCCAACGTCCGCACCCCGTGTGCCGCTTTCACCTTCACTTGCGGACCCACCGTGGCGCGCATTAGGCGCAGGTCGTCGAGAGTGGCCCCGGTCGGGGCGTAGCCGGTCGACGTCTTCACGTAGTCGGCGCCGGCCACTTCCACCAGCCGGCACGCGGTGACCTTCTGCTCGTCGTCGAGGTAAGCGTTCTCGAGGATCACCTTGACGATGACGTCCTCACCGGCCTCCTCCACGACAGCCCTGATGTCCGACTCGACATCGTCGTGAGAACCGGAGAGGAGCCACCCGATGTTGAGCACCATGTCGAGCTCGACGGCGCCGTCATCGATGGCCTGACGTGCCTCGAACACCTTGGTCAGGGTTGCGCTGTCACCGTGGGGGAACGCCACCACCGTGCCGACCGCCACCCCGGTGCCCGCGAGCTCCTTCGCAGCCAGAGCGACATCTGCGGGTCGGACACATACCGAAACCACTTGGTACTTCGCTGCGAGCTCGCAGCCTGCGCTCACTTCGCCCAACGTCAACTGCGGCTTCAACAACGAGTGGTCGATGGTCCCGGCCAGCTGCTCATAGGTGACGTCGGCGGCAGTGAGAGAGATTGGCTCCATGGGCGAAAGTGTGGTCAGGGTGTCGGCAAATGTCTAGACAAGTTGGAGCGCGTCCGTCAGGCGTCGGGCACGCTCGGCGACCTCGGAGATGGAGGCACCGGTCAACCAATCTCCAACGCCGACCGCCATGGCTCCCGCCTCGAGGTACGCCGCAGCATTCTCGGCGGTGATCCCACCGGTTGGAATCAGGGGGATCTCGGGAAACGGGGCCTGCAGCGATTTGATGAAAGCGGGTCCCCCGACCGAGGCCGGGAAGACCTTGACGGCCGAAGCGCCGGCGCTCCACGCGGCGAGGACTTCGGTTGGAGTCATGGCGCCCGGGATGAAGGGGATCCCCCGTCCCAATGACCATCCGATCAGTGTTGGATCGCAGTGCGGGGAGATGAGGAATGCTGCGCCGGCTTCGACCGCGGCCGAGGCCTGCTCGACCGAGGTGACGGTCCCGGCGCCGACGACCAGCTCGGAGCCCGATACGGCGGCGATGGCCTCGATCCCGGTCGGCCCCTCGACCGTTATCTCGATCGAGTGCAACCCGCCCTGCATCAGTGCCTCAGCGAGGGAGCGGACCGTGACCGGGTCCTGGCGCCTGGCCACGGGTATCACTTGCTCGATCGCTAGGACTTGGGGCAGGGCCAACCTGGTCAAGCTCTGGCCTCGGTGACGCCCCAGCCGCCATCGACCTCCAGGACCTGACCGGTCACAGTCGATGACTCATCCGAGAGCAGGAAAACGGCGGCATGCCCGATTGCTTCGGGATCCAGGAAGCCGCGGGACAGGGGCTGCTTGCGCTCCGCGTAAGCCACCGACTCGGGATCCTTGGCCGCCCGCTCCGACATCGGAGTGCGGACCAGGCCGGGCGCGATCACGTTGACCCGGATCCCGTCTTTCGCATACGTCGACGCGAGCGCTCTGCTCAATGCCACGATGGCGCCCTTGGCGGTGGCGTAGGCATGGGTCTGGAACAGCTCTGACGGGTGGGTGGCGAGAACGCTTCCCACCAGCACGACCGAGCCTCCATGATCGGAGGCCATTGCCCGCACCGCCTGGCGGGCGGCCAGGAAGGGCGGGACCAGGTTGGCCTGGATGGTTTGCTCCCATCCGGATAGAGGGATGTCCGTTGCCGGTCCGTCTCCGAACTGGCGGCCGCTGGCACCGGCCACTGCGAAGACCCCGTCGAGCCTCCCGAATCGACCCAGGCAGGACTGGAAGGCCGCTTCGGTCTCGGATTCGACGGTGAGATCGGCAACCGCATGGTCGGCGTTGGCACCGGTTGACGTCAGCGAGCCCACCAGGCCGACTGTCTGCCCCTCGTCCGCCGCGATGACGAAGACAGTTGCTCCCTCGACGGCGAACAGGTGTGCCCCGGCCGCAGCGATTCCGGAAGCACCGGTCACGACGATCACCCGGTCTTTGAGCCTCATCGTCTGCGGTTGTAGCAGAGGGAGGTCTCCCGGAGTCAGCCCGGCGGCAAATACCGCTCCAGAACAGCGAGGCGGGCTCGAGCCTCCTCGGCGGCGCCCAATTGGCCGAGCCCCTCGTAACTCTCGACGGCGGCGGCGAGCTCGGCGACCTCTCTCCCGACCAGCCCGGCCATCTCTTCCCGAGAGACGCGACGGCGTGGCACGTCGGCAGGGGTCTGATCCTCGGGCATCGCCGGGCCTGGTTCAACGGCGCCGGCGTTGTCGATGGCAGCGACAGCGACCCTCAAGGCCGAAACCGCGACACGGTCTCGATTCTTGAGCGCTTCGGTCAGGTCTCCTCGGAGACGGACGTAGAGGTCTGGCTCGTTGACTCCGCTCACCACCGGTTTTCTAGCAGTGGCGGGACACGCCTATCAGCCGATTTTTCGGTCCTGGCGTAGCAGGGTCCTGATCGCCGAGTTCTTCCAGATGTTGCCCATC
The DNA here is from genome assembly GCA_963789135.1 of uncultured Acidobacteriota bacterium. Lineage (GTDB taxonomy): Bacteria > Actinomycetota > Acidimicrobiia > Spongiisociales > ZC4RG35 > JALYNX01. The sequence continues at coordinate 145,305 of CAWBJJ010000002.1, read as the reverse complement.
TGATCCCATTGCCGCCGCTTGTCGACCAGGGTGGTTTCCATGGTCACCTCGGGCTCCGCTACGTCGTAATGCTCCGCCACCTGGCCCAGCGTGTACTTCCACATCTTGTCCTCGAGGCGGGAGGTGTAAGCCTTGAAGCTCGCTTCATACAGAGGGTCGTTGGCCCGGACCAGGAGGTGGATCCGCGCCCGGGTCACGTCTTGGTCGTCCTCATATGCGCTGAAGGTGATGATCGCCGCCCAGGGGTGGCCTTCCGGGGTCATATAGGACCAAGACCGATCGTCGGCGTAGATGACCCGGACGCCAGAAGTGACCTTGGTCGGGCCTTTGCCGCCGCCGATGACCGCGATCTCACCGGGGCTGATGCCGCCTGCAGGTGCGTAGAACTTGTTGGTCGGGTACCAGAACTCCCCGAAGTTGGCCTTCCAGGTTGCGATCAATTCCTCGGGAGTGGGCCCGGGAACGCCCACCTCGTACCATTTCTGCCAGAGCTGGCCGAAGCCCTGGAGCGGACCTGTGGGGCGCCGGCCCTCGACATTCCCCTTGTGCGCCCCCTCGGCCACCTCGCCGACGTGAAAGGCGTCGACCGGCTTTGCCCAGTTCTCTGCGTTGGTCGGTTCGGTCAATTCGGGTCCTTTCTCCATGGCCACAGCAGACCATCGAAGCGTTCCGCCACCGTTACGGGGAATCGGCCGGCTCCTGTGGATCCCGATCACCATTTCGTAACGCGACCGCGCCACAATCGACTCCAATGCCCGAATACGACGTGGTGGTGGTGGGCGCCGGCCCCAACGGCCTGGCTGCCGCGGCCGAAATGACCCGCGCCGGGCGGAAGGCACTGGTGGTGGAGCAGGGGCCGATGATCGGCGGTGGGACCCGGACCGAATCGCTGACCCTTCCCGGCTTCCTCCACGACGTCTGCTCGGCAATCCACCCCCTGGGAGTCGCCTCCCCCTTCTTCAGGGACATCGGGCTGGACCTGGAGTGGATACAGCCGGGCCTGCCGCTATCTCACCCGCTCGGCGGCGACCGCTCTGGTGCCCTCTGGCGAGACCTCGAGCAAACGGCCAGAGGTTTTGGTCCTGACGCCGACCGCTATCGGCGGATCATGCGGCCCCTTGTCGACTCGGCGGACCAGGTCATCGAGGACTACCTGGGCCCGATGTCGCCGATACCCAAGAACCCCTCGAGCTTCATAAGGCTTGCCACCAGGGGTGCTCTCCCGGCCTCCACCATTGCTTCCGGTTTCTCGTCGCAGGAGGCACGTGCCGTCTTCGCCGGCCTGGCCGGACACGCCATTGCCCCGTTCAACTCACCGTTGACCGGCGGTGTGGCTCTTCTCTTCGGCCTAACCGGCCACGCCTACGGTTGGCCGCTGGTCGCCGGAGGCTCGCAGCGAGTGGCGGACGCCCTCGCCAAGGTGGTGACGGATGGGGGTGGGAACATCGAGACCGGCCGTTCGGTCTCGTCGCTGGCCGACCTTCCGGAGACCCCGATCGTCATCCTGGATGTAATGCCCCGCTCGGCCGTCCGCATCGCCGGGACCAGGGTCGACATGCGTCACCGGCGCAAGTTCGCGGCATGGAAGAGCGGGCCCGCGGTGTTCAAGGTGGACTGGGCGCTGAACGCGCCAATCCCGTGGCAGGACGGGACCAGCCCTGACGCGGGGACGGTGCACATTGGCGGCACCTGGGAGGAGGTGATGGCAGCCGAGGACACGGTCCACCGCGGAGGCCATCCCGAGCGCCCGTTCGTCCTCCTCTCCCAACCTTCGGTCTTCGACCCGAGCCGGGCTCCCGAGGGCAAACACACAGCCTGGGCCTACACCCACGTCCCGAACGGCTCAACAGTCGACATGACCGATGCCATCGAATCCCAGATCGAGCGCTTCGCCCCCGGGTTCAAGGATCTGGTGATCGGCCGGAACACACTCGACGCCGGGGGTTTCGAGGCTCACAACCCCAACTACATAGGGGGCGACATCGCCGGTGGTGGCTTCGGGCCCCGCAAGGTGTTCCAATTGGGGGCCACCGGGCCTTACCGGATCGGTGACGGCCTCTATCTCTGCTCGTCAGCCACCCCACCCGGCGCCGGGGTTCATGGGATGTGCGGCTTCTACGCCGCCCGCGCCGCGCTCAGCGGCTGATCCGCCTCAGGTGGCGGCGACTGCCGACGCTTCGTCGTCGAAGATCTCGATGGCCTCGTCGAGCCTGGTCAGGGCAAAGATCTGGCGGTAGTGGTCGGTGAGGCCGAACGCCAGTAAGCGGTGGCCCGAGCGCTGGGCCCGGATCAGGGTGGTGACCAGGATCCCGATCCCGCCACTGTTCATGTACTGCAGCCCCTCGAAGTTGAGGATCACGGCATCGACCCCGCCGGCGGCGGCCTTCTCGTGGGCAGCCGAGATCTCCGGCTCCGAAAAAGATGTGATCTCGCCTTCGATGTCGATCACACGGACCGATTCGCTCAGTTCACGGACTGTCATCGTCAGGTTGGCAGTAGGCACGATTCCCTCTCCTCAAATCCCCGCCGTCACCGCGGCGGACTCGTCGTCGTAAATGGTCATGAAGTCGGCAAGGCGGGTGATTTGGAACACCTCGCGATAGTGATCGGTCAGCCCGAAGGCGCCCACCTGGCGATCCTCGGCCCTGGCCATTGCCAACAGGCCAACGATCACCGCGATACCGGTTGAGTTGATGTAGTCGACGCGGGTGAAGTCGAGCAGGACCCGGCCCGAGCCCGTGCCCTCATAGGCCGCCTCCATGGCTTCTTTGGCCGCCCGGTTCACCGTGCCCCGGAGTTCGATGACATGTCCGTCGTCTCTCTCCACCACTTCGACCTCGAAGGCATCCTCTGGCATCAGCCCTGGCCCTTTCTGTTCATGACGAGCTCCACTGTGTGGGTCCCATCGACGCTCTCGGTGCGGACTTCGTCGACCATCTGGCCGATCAGGAAGAGTCCCCACCCACGTGGTGTCTGCTCGCCGGCCAGCTTGGCATCGATGTCCGGCGTGACCACGTCGGGGATCGGCTTCCCGCCGCCGTGATCGGTGACCCTCACCTTGATCGCGTGATCCGTGGCCATGACTGCCACGTCCACCATCAACTCGGGCCGGTTCTCGTTCCCGTGCTCGATGGCATTCATCACTGTCTCTCCGACCGCCGTCTTCAGGCGCTCGAGTTGGGCCGGTTCCAGGGCCAGATCAGCGACGGCAGCCGCCACCTGTTCGATCGCGGCACGCTCGTTGCCTTCTTCGCTGGCAACGCTGAAACTGTCGAGCAGAGTGGTGGTGGACAGGTCGTCGAACGCTCCTGCACTGTCCTGGGCGTAGGCGGTGCGCTTCACGACGACCAGGGTTATGTCGTCTTCCTGCTCGGCGTCAGGTCCGGTGAACTTCTCGAGGTCTCCGACGAGAGCCGAGACAACGTCACCGTCCTGGGGCTTGACGGCAACTCTTCCCATGAGCCTGGGGAAGCCGTACATCTCGCCGTCCGGGTCGTGGGCCTCGGTGATCCCGTCGCTGGTCAGAACCATCACATCGCCCGCTGCGAGCCGGTGCTTGTGCTCGTCATATGTCATCCCGGGCATCAGGCCCAAGGGCATCCCCGTGGCGCGCAGCTCGACGACACCTGAGTCATCGCGGACATACGGCAGGTTGTGCCCCGCGTTGGCGAAGATCACGTCCCCGCTGTGGGTGTCAACGATCGCGTAAAGACAGGTGACGAACATCGCGGGCGGTATCTCGGATACCAGGGCATCGTTGACCTCGGCGAGCACCAAGCCCGGATCGCGGTGGTTGTGGGCGGCCGAGCGCAACATCGAACGGCAGGTCGCCATTACGAGTGCCGCGGGCACACCCTTGTCGGTCACGTCCCCGATCACGACGCCGAGCCGGCCGTCGTCGAGATGGATGAAGTCGTAGAAGTCGCCACCAACCGCCCGAGCAGGGCGGTAGAAGGCATCGATGCCCCACCCCGAGATGGAGGGCAGATCGCGGGGAAGAAGGGTCTGCTGGATCAGCGCGGCGACCTGCATCTCCTGTTGGATCCGCTGGCGTTCCTTGGCCTCGGCCTGTTGCTCTCGGACCAGTTGGGCAACCTTCATCGCCGGTGCCACCTGGGACGCCAGGCTGCCGAGGAGCCTTCGGTCGTCGGTCGAATATGGCTGGTCGGAGAGCCTGGCACCGAGGTAGAGGGCGCCGAGCAGCTCACCCTGGCCGATGAGGGGCACGACCAACTCAACACCTTGCTCCTTGATGGACTCGAGAGTCTCCGACTCCAGCTCCAACGAAGCCAGCTCGAGAGGCCCTCCATGCGAGAGCAGGACGGTCTCGAGCGGGTCGCCTGGAGGGATCGGTACCGCGTCGATGAGCCGGCTGTTGGGCTCGGCAGGGACCGGGCTGGCCGTCGCCTCTTCCTCTTCCGTCTTGCGACGTCTCATCAGTTGAACCATATGTGTGCTTTCTATCCTCCGACCGTCCCGAAATCGTTACGGGATTCCTGGCTTATCCAAACTCCGACGACCTTGGGCTTCATCGTCGATGACACCACCGATACCCAGCCTTCGGCTACCTCCGCCGGGTCGACTTCGTTCCGGAGCGTGTCTGCGAACCCGTCCATCACGGTCTGAGCGTTGTACCGGGAGCGGTTGAAGCGGCGATCGACCCAGCCCTGAACTCTCCGGCGCACCGGGGTGAAAAGGGCTGCTACAGCCAACGTCGAGCCAGCGACGACCACATCGCTCTCCGCGTCGAGCAGGGCGGTCAGGGCGGTGACCGCGACGAAGAACACTGCAGCCAGAGCGCCCACCACCAGGGTGTAGGTGACGGTGCGGGAAACGATGCGATTGATCTCGTAAAGGCCATGACGGGTGATGGCGACTGCCAGGGCAGTGGCGGTTCCGAGCCCCCAAAGTGGAAACACGATCAATGTCGGGTCGAATCCTCCAACCCCGATGACTTCCTCCTCGAGGAAGGTCGAAAGCAGGAAGAGGACCGGGAACGCGGCGAAGGACAGGAGGAACCATCGAAACTGCAGGCGTTCCACGCCGGAGGACTTACGGAAGCGAACAAACAGATCGACGACCCCGATAACGAGGAGTAGGGCCATCAGCGACCCGCTCGTGGAAATGACCGAGTTCAGGACCCCGTCTGCACCAGAGATGCCGAGGGGATTCATGGGCGGGGTGTCTCCCTCGACCGGGCCCGGCCGTAATGCGAATGCGACTACGTCCAGGGCCGCCAGAGATAGAAGCAGGAACAGGACGACTCTCCCTGTCCTGGTCGTGATCGACCCGGCCGGGTAGAGAAGGACGAGGGCGATAGCGAGAGTCGCCGGCACTACCACCGCCCAGGTCGAAACCCAGGCCGCCAAGTGTCCCAATGGAATTGTCCCTGGTGCCGTCACCAACGCATACCGGGCGTACGCCGGGGCCAACACCATGACTCCGACCGAGAGGGTGATCCCGGAGAGAATCCAGCCGATTCTGTTGGAGGGGCGCTTGGAGACGACCAAGGCGCCGACCAAGCCAAAACCGACGAACGACGAAAGCCAGATCAAGTTCTCGAGCAGACTCTCCTCGGGTTCCGTGGTCAGAATTGCCGGGTTGCGACTCGTGATCACCGCGCCCGCGACCATCGCGGCGACCCCCAGCACCCACATCGACCAACTCAGGAACGTGGCCCGTCGCCGGGTCATGCTCTGGTCTCCGACACCCACACCGTCATGGCCACTGGTTGCATGGTCTCCGACACCACTCCAAGCCATCCTCTAACAACGGCGTTTGGATCCACCATGTCGCGTAGCGACTCAGAGAACTGATCCATCACCATCTGCGCGTCGTATCGGGAGCGGTTGAATCGACGGTCCACCCATGCCTGGACCCTTCGACGCACCGGGTTGAAGAGTCCTGCCACGAGAAGGGTGGCCGCCGCAGTCACCAGATCGCTGGAAGTGGAGAGAATCGACGTGAGCAAGGTCACCGTCCCGAAGAACACCGCGGCCAGGGAGCCCACGACCAGGGTGTAGGACACGGTGCGCGAGAGGATCCGGTCGATTTCATAAAGCCGATAGCGAAGGACGGCTATGGCGACCGCGACGGGAAGTGGAATCAAACCGGCCGAGACGATGACGCTCTGGAGGTAGGGGTGATCGATGAAGAGCTCCCCCGCGATCAGCGAAACAGGGACGGCGAATGAGGCCACCAGGAACCACTTCAACTGTTGGCGCTCGACATCACTGCCTCTCCGGTATCGGATCACGAGAGACGCGATGCCCCCACCGACTCCGGCTATCAGCGAAATCCCGGCAAGGCCGACCATCAGTTCGCCCGCTGTTCGTCCGACGTCGATCTCCACCAGCAGGTTGCCCAGGCCGCCCATGGCTCCGAATGCCACTGCCGCCCAGATCAACCAACGCCAGCCGGACGAAAGAACTCGCCCGGAGGGGAACAACGCCAACAGAGCGACAACCGCAAGCGCCAGGCCGGGAAAGAAAGTCATTGTGAAAACCACCGAGCTGAGGGGCTCGACGAACAGGAGCTCGGCCGACCCGGCCACTGCCCAACAGGCAGTTGCCATCAGGAAGACGCGCCCGATCACGTTTCCTGGGACTCGTAGCGCCATGATCAGGCCGGTGGCGCCGAATGCCAGGATCACGACCGCAAACGACACCTCTGCAACAGCTGTCAGACCCGCCCCGACAAGGATTCCCACCACGACGATCGCGGCCGCAGCTCGGCTCAAGATCTCACCCAGATGCCGACCGCCGATGGCTGCATGGTCTCGGAAACCACTTCGATCCAGCCCTGGGTCACCTCGATGCCGTCCGCCCCGTCCCGCAATGAGTCGGCAAACCCGTCCATCACCCGCTGCGCGTCGTACCGCGACCGGTTGAAGCGGCGGTCGACCCACCCTTGGATCCGCTTTCGCATCGGATTGAACATGCCGGCCACCAATAGCGTGGCGGCCGCGGTGACCAAGTCGCTTTCCGTGGAGAGAATCGAGGTGAGCAAGGTCACGGCACCGAAGAAGACGCCGGCGAGCAGAGCGACGACCATCGTGTAAGACACCGTCCTGGACAGGATCCGATCGATCTCGTACAAGCGGTAGCGGAGCAAGGCGGTCCCGATCGAGATCGGGATCAGGGCGACCCCGGCGGGAAAGAAGACGTTGGCGACAACGGAATACTGGAAGCCCCCGAACTCGGCGTAAGCCCCGATCCCGAACACCACGAAAGCAAGCACCAGCCATTTCATCTGCAGTCGCTCCACTCCCTCGGAACGGATCCAGCGGATGATCAGAGCTGCGATGCCGCCGACAATTGATCCGAGAGTCAGAATCAGGCCAACGATGCTGGAACAGGACCCAACCGAGGCACAGGAATTGATGTCGCTTCCGCCTCCGTCGACATAAACGACCAAGGTGAACCCGAGCACGATGCCGAGCACACCTAGAGAGGCCATCCACCCCACCCAACGCCAGCGGGGAGTGGGACTCGTGCCGGTAGGGAACCAGAGCGGGATGAAGACACCGATGCCGGGGAGGACGACCGCGAACAAGGCAAGACCGCCCACCACTTCCCGCAGAGAGCCTTCCGGGCTCCCGTCCAGGTGACCCAGCACGGCGAGGCCGAAGGACACGAGGATCAGAAGCCACGAGAGCCGGTTATCCGGGACCTTCATCACCAGCACCGCGGCGACCGAGTAGAAGGCCAGGCTCCCCACGGCGAACACGAAACCTCCCCCGGTCATCCCATCCCTGAACAGTCCAACCAACAGGGTGGCGATGGTGTACGAGCCCACCGCGCCGACCAGCAAGAGTCTGGGGCGAATGCTCAAGCGCTCTCCCTGACCCAGACCCCGACCGAGGACGGTTGCATGGTCTCCGAGACCACCCCCACCCAGCCGGTCATCATGTCCCTCCCGTCGACCTGGTCCCGCAGTGAGCTCGGCGAACCCATCCATCACCCGTTGCGCGTCGTAGCGGGACCGATTGAACCGGTGGTCGACGCCTGCCTGGACTTTCCGTCGCACGGGTTGAACAAGAAGGCCACTCCCAGGGTGACTGCGGCGACCACCAGTTGGGATTGGTCAGGGAGCAGGGTCGTGAGCCAGGTGAGGGCCCCCATGTACACCACCGCCAGCAGCCCCACCACCATTGCGTAAGTGACGGAGCGGGAGATGATCCTGTCGATCTCGTAGAGGCGATATCGGAGGATGGCGATCCCGATCGAGATCGGAATCGCCAGCCCCCTGCCAGCCAGAGAAAATCGAAAGGGCTGTCATCAGGCATCAGCTGTCCGGCGACCGCGATCACCACATACGCCGTTGCCCCCAGGATCAGCCACCGGTACTGAAGGCGCTCGACGCCACTGCTCCGGAACCAGCGGCGAAGCGTGACAACGAGCGCCGCTGCGGCAAGGACAATCACGGCGAAGAAGGAGCTGTCCTCGACGAGTGCTGCCGCGATGGTCGCCAGAGCGGGCACCGCCAACGGGCTGGTGAGCCCAGTCTCTTCCATGGGCACCGAGCTCACCGCGAACGCGGTCACCATGACGAAGGTGGCCAGCGCCACGAGCGTGGCAATGACCCTCTCGGCCCGCCCCTCGAGACGCCCACTGGGGAAGATGAGAAGCAGCCAAACGATCCCCATCCAGGGAAGGACACCGAAGATCGAGTTGGTCAACTCGATCCAAGCTCCCGCAACCGGAGAGGTGACCCGATTGGCGAGGGCCAGACACAGGAAGCCGGCACCCCACGAGAGCCCAATGGTAAGCAAGGCCGAACCTACGTTGTTTCCGGGGCGTTTGAGCAGTATCAAATAGCCGACGGGCGCCCAGGGCAACCACGCGACCGGCCACATCGCATCACCGCCCGCCAGTGCCGGGCTCATGGCCGCAGCGACGATCCCACCAACCGAGACGATCAGTGCGAGGGATCAGGAGGAGCCGCCGGATCATCGGTCCCTGACCCAGACCGCGACCGAGGACGGTTGCATGGTCTCGGCGACAACGCCTACCCAGCCGCTCATCACCTGATCGCTGTCCACCTCATCACGCAGCGACTCGGCGAAGCCATCCATCACTCGCTGGGAGTCATATCGCGATCGGTTGAAACGGCGATCGACCGCAGATTGCACCCGACGCCGTAGCGGGTTGAACAGGAAGGCAACTCCAAGGGTGGCAGCGGCGACCACCAACTGGGACTGGTCAGGGAGCAGGGTGGTGAGCCAGGTCAGGGCTCCCAGATACACCGCTGCCAGCAGCGCCACCACCAGGGCATAGGAGACCGTGCGAGAGATGATCCGATCGATCTCATACAGCCGATAGCGGAGAATGGCGAGGGTGGCGGCGATCGGTATTGCCAGGAAGGAGAGACTGATCCATGCGTCCAACCACCAGGGCGGCTCGCCGATCCCCACACTCTCGAAGACGAACTCCGTGATTAGGGCGACGACCGCGGAGCCACAGGCGAAGAGGAACCACTTCAGCTGCAGCCTCTCCACAGACCGCGCACGGCGGAACCGGAGGAACAGAGAGAAAACGACCGCTCCCATGAAGACCGGGTAGAGGGAAAACAGCGGAATTGAGAGCCATCCGTATTCGGGGTTGGGCATCCCCGGTATACCGATCGGATTGTCCACCCATTCCAAGCACGCCCCGTCGGATTCGACACAGAGCTGATCGGCAAAGGTGTAGGTGATGAAGGTCATGGCCACGAGAGAGAAGCCGAGCCACTCGAGCCACCTCCACCGCGGCGTCGGTACCTGACCGGTAGGGAACCAGAGGACGAGAAGCCCCAGGCCGATGATCCAAGAGAGCCAGAACGCCCCGCCGATCGCACCTCCAACCAGCATCCCCCGGTCTGCCATTCCTCCGGCAATGGCCGCACACAGGAGAAAAAGACCGATGGCGGAGAAGGCCCAACCCACCCGATTTCCGTTGGCCTTCCACAAGATCATGGGGCCGAGGACGAGGAAGAGAAGCATCATTCCCAGGTTCACGAAAGACGTCGACATCCGTCTGCACTGGCCACCAGCCGACCACGCCACCCGCAGAAAAGCTGCCGAACAGCACAAGGCTCAAGACCGACAACAGCCAATGCGGCCGCGGACACCGCGCCTCTCGACCCCACCCACCGATTCCCTCATGGTAGGGAGATTGGTATCGAACCGTTACGTAAGTGAAACGGAGACTCGCTCGCGTTCCGGGAGCAGCGATCGGTCATATCTCGTAACGCGGGTCTATCTTCACCTCCGCCCCCGACACCAACATGCTCAACGTGGAACTGCTCGGCCCCCGCGTGTCTCGCCAACGGCACCCGTCGAGGTGGACACCCGCAAGGCGATCGCCGCTACTCGCCTACCTGGTCGTGGAACGGTCGGCGACCAGGGACACCCTGGCCGGTCTCTTGTGGGCGGACTCACCACAGGACCGGGCCCGGGCGACGCTTGCGTCGCACCCTGTCGACGCTGCGCGGTGCCGCTGGCAGTGACCTGATCGAGGCCGACCGCAACCATGGTGACGCTGGTCGGTGACGTCACCTCCGACATCGATCTCTTCGACCCGCGAGTTGAAGGCGACGACCGACACGGCCACGACCCTCATGACGTTTGCACCCGCTGCATTCCCCATCTGTCCCGAGCCGTCGAGCTCTTCCGGGGCGACTTCCTTGCAGGCTTCTCCGTCCAGGCCTCGGCAGAGTTCGACGACTGGGCGAGGAGTGTCGCCGAGTCGACCCGGATCAGGGTCGGCGAGGCCTTCGACCGGTCTGGCGACGGCGCTGGCAGCCGAAGGTGACTACCAGGCAGCCATCGACGCAGTGGCTCGGTGGATCGACCTCGACCAGCTACACGAGCCTGCCCATCGCTCGCTGATGCTCCTCAACGCCTGGGCGGGAGATCGGCCCGGAGCCGTCGAGGCATACCGCCGCTGCACCGCGGTGCTCGATCAGGAGCTCGGAGTCCCGCCGCTCGAGGAGACAACCGAGCTCTACGAGGCGATCCTCGACGAGGACCTGCCGCCGGCGCCGGGGACGAGGAAGCGAGTCCGGGCGCAGCCCGCCGTCGGCTCCGGAGAGCAGCGACCTCATCGACCGCGTCGACGAGCTTGGACTGCTGGGGTCCGCGTTGGACCGGCTTGGCAATGGTGGCGAGACAGTCTCGATCACCGGCCCTCCGTGGATGGGGAAGACCCGTTTGCTCGAGGAACTCGAGGCTGTCGCGGGCCGACGCCGGGCTACTCGACACTCATCGGACGGGCCTATCCGCATGGAACAAAGCCTTCCCTTCGGTGTCGCGACCCAATTGCTCCGCGCCGGCCCGCGATCTGATCGAAGCGGAACGAGAGCGGCTCTCGGCGTGGGCGCATCGTCGAGGTGGGGAGGCTGGTCCCGGAGATCAACCGCCAGCAGCCGACGCAGGAGTTGACCGACCCTTTCGGTGAGCTGCGGCTCTTCGATGGCGCTTTCACACTGCTGCGAGAGCTTTCGAAGGCGAAGCCGATGGTCCTGATGATCGACGATGCGCAGTGGCTGGACCCGGCCTCGGCGGGACTGATCTCATATCTGGCTCGTGCGCGTCGACCAGACGAGCCTTCTGCTGGTGGCAGCGATTCGGTCAGGAGATCCGGTGTCCGCTGTCATCGAAGGTCTCGTGAGCAGTGTCGGCCACCGAATCGAGCTGGAGCCGTTGACGGTCGATCAGTTGATGTCAGCCGCCGGGTCCCGGGAAGCCGCGATCGACCTCCATCAGCGCACCGGTGGGATCCCCCTGCTGGTGACCGATGACTTGGCAGGGGTCGGCATCGAAGCCAAGGGCATGGTCCGCTACATGGAGGCGAGGCTGCGGGACCTGAGTGATCTCGGCCGCCAGGTGGTCACGGCGGCCGCGGTGCTCGATGGCTCCTGCGACTCCGGGCTTCTCAGAGAGACCAGTGGCCGCACCGAGGAGGAGGTCGTCGACGCTGTCGAGGAATTGGTGGCTGCGGGCCTTCTCCATGAAGTTGCCGAAGGCGATGGCCTTCGCTTCACCCTGGAGGCACTGGAGCGTCTGGCGTACGAGTCGACTTCGCTGACCAGGCGCCGCTTGCTCCATCGACGCGCTGCCTCGGCGCTCGCACAACGGCCGGGGGCCGGTTCCGATCCGCGGCTGGTCGCCGCGATCGCGGCCCAGCACGAGGGAGCCGGCTCCGAGTCCGCGGCCGACTGGTATCGGCGTGCCGGTGACCTGGCCCGCCAGGTCTACGCCCACGCCGAGGCCCGAGAGATGTACCGCAAGGCTCTCGGATTGGGACACGACGACCCGGCATCGATCCATCTCGCCCTCGGTGAAGTGGCGATGGTGGTCGGTGACTACGACGAGGCGCTGACCGAGCTCAGCATTGCGGCGGCGAGGGCAGACGGTCCGCTGCTCGCGGTCGCGGAGCATCGGCTCGGCGAGGTGCAAAGACTGCTGGGCAAGTTCGAGTTGGCCGAGGAACATTTCTCGAGGTCGGCCGACGCCAATCACGCTTATGACCTGTATGCCGACTGGGCCCTGCTCAGGCACCGGCTCGGGGACGTCGGCGGGCGCCGACGAATTGGCATCGAAGTCGATGGAGCTGTTGGGGGCCGATGCCGAGCCGGCTCAACTCTCCCGGGTCCACAACATCATCGGAGTCGTCTGCCGCGGATCCGGCAAGCGCGGCCCAACACCTCGACAGGGCTCTGGAACTAGCCGGCGACGACGACCTGCTCCGACTTGCGGGGCTCAACAATCGGGCCCACCTCCTGGCCGAGTCTGGCGACCTCGACTCGGCGGCGAGGATGGTGACCGAGGCCGTTGTCATCGCAGAGCGGACCGGCAATCGCCATCGGGAGGCCGCCCTGCACAACCATCTCGCGGACATCCACCACCGGGCGGGGCGTGACGATGAAGCCAATCTCGAACTGACCAAGGCGGTAACCCTCTTCTCCGGGATCGGCACCGGTGACTGGCAACCCGAGGTTTGGCTGCTCAGCCGCTGGTAGGTCGCCCGCCCCATCAAGAAATCGCGTTCCAGGGCCGATAACCGATGCGTTATGACCACTGCGAACGCATTCGTCAATGACTGGGCTTCCCACCCGATCGGCAAAGTCACCCGTGCCCTCGTCGCCATCATCGGTCTGATGCTGGCCACTTTGGTCCTGCTCCTGGCGAGCATGGGGACCGAAGGGCTCTGGATCTTCGTACTGCTCGGGGTGGCGATGGCCGCCACTTCGATCCGTGCCGCCATGCGGCCGTCGGTCATCCGACTGGCGACTCTCGGCGCCGTCATGGTGGCGATCCCGGTCATCGGCCAAATCATCTGAATCTTCTTGCGACGGGCTCCAAGGGCCCGAAGCTGACAGACACGGCCACCGGCTAACGGTGGCCGTGTTCCGTTTCGACCCGATTGGCGTGGGGAACATCCCCCATAGGCAGCTTCCCCCGCTCGGGCGATGATGCCGGAGGGACTTCAGGGAAACCACGTCCCTCGAAGCGACAATGGGGACCCGTAGGGGGACCGCCTCGGCGGTCCCCCTCGGCCTTCATGTCGGGGCGAGGGCCGAGGGACCCGCGTCAACCCGGAAGCCCCAAAGGCCGCCCCAATGTCCGAATCGCTAGCTTCGAACCCGATGATCGCCGCCAGCTTCAACAAACGCGGCAGCGCCGAACTGGAGAACACCCTGCGCCGCATGGTGGTGATCTTCCGGTTCCTCGGACTGATCTGGATGCTGATCCTCGTCGCGATCACCATCGCCGTGGATCCCCCACCGACGATGTGGATCGTCTACGCCTCGGTGGTCCTAGCCGTGGTCTGGACTCTGCTCACCTGGTACATGGCAGCGGCCCATCCCAAGGCGATGTCCACCGTTGGCTGGTTCTTCCTAGACACCATCGCCATGCTCGCCATCGGCGCGGCCTCGATCGCCTCCGGTGCCGAGGAGCTGTTCCACGGTGGCCTGCCCCTCTCCCTGGTCTTCACCGGCGCCCTGGTGGGCGGGCTGCCGGGATCACTGATAGCTGCCCTGGCGCTCGGAGTGGAGCAGTTCCTGGTCCACGTGATCGCAGACCTCGGGGCGGTACGGGCCGCAGGCAGCGTGATCTTCTTCGTGGTCGGCGCGATCGTTGGTTGGACATTCGACAAGCTTCGCGACTACGACTTGGCTCGTCAGGAGGCCCAGGCCCGGCTCGCCGAAGAGCAGGCGGTTGTTCTGCTGCACGAGCAGCGGGCGGTGCTCGCCGACCGGCTCCACGACTCGGTGCTGCAGACGCTCCACGCGATCCGGATGGGCGCCGACGACCCGGCCCAGTCGAGGTACCTGGCTCGCCGCCAGGAGCGGGAGCTTCGGCGCAACATCGAAGAATGGCGCTCGGAATTTCCCAACAGCTTCCGGGCGTCTCTGTTGGCGGTGCGTGACGAAATCGAGGACACACATCGCGTTGAGATCGAAGCAGTGATCCGCGACGACGCACAGCTCAGCCCGAGCCTCGCCGCCGCAATCGAGGCAGCCCGCGAGGCCCTGGCCAACGCTGCCAAACACTCCGGGTCTCCCAACATCGCCCTCTATTCAGAGTTCAGCAACGGTGATGCCCACATCCACGTCCGGGATCGGGGATCGGGATTCGTCGACGACGGGATGCGAACCCGGGTTCACGAGCGCCTCGCCAAGAGAGTGGAGAGTGTCGGCGGGGTCGTGGACATCGACTCCAACCACGAGGCCGGGACCGAGATCAAGATCACCGTCGAGGTCTGAGTTGAGCGACCAACTGCGCATCCTCCTCGTCGACGACCACGATGTGGTCCGGGCCGGGATGCGGGCGCTGCTCGACACCTCGTTCGACATCGTCGGCGAGGCTGACAACGTCGACAGCGCCATCGAGTTGATCCGGGAACGGGCACCGCAATTGGTCGTCCTCGACGTCAAGCTCCCCGGCGGGGGCGGAGCCTCGGTCATCGACGCCGTTCGGCCGGGTCAGCCAGACGTCCGATTCATGGCACTGACCGTTTCGACTTCCCGCGAGGACGTCGCCCGTCTCATGGATGCCGGGGTCGACGGCTACATCACCAAAACCACTTTGGGGACCGACCTCCCCGCACTGATCCATCAGACATACGAGGGCGCCCGCCCGGTATCACCGGACGTCGCCGGCTACCTGCTCGACATCGACGAGGACATCGTGGCCGAGTCGTCGATCTCGAGACTCACACCACGGGAACGGGAGGTGGTCAACCTCATCGCCCGCGGGTACACCTATCGGGAGACGGCATCGAGGATGGGGATCCGGGTCAAGACACTGGAGAACCACATGGCCCATATCTTCGAGAAGCTGAGCGTCGCTTCGCGCCACGAGTTGACCGCGCTCGCCTACGAAGAGGGCTACGTCAGGCCCGACGACGAGCGGCGCTGACCTTCCCTCGACTGGCGGAAGCTGGAGAAGTAATGTCGGCGCTGGTTGCGGCGTGGACCCTTGTGGCACGGAATCCGACAGGATGGGCATCTCCATCGGTCCCGCCTCGCGTCCGTCCGACAGGAGGCGTCTCCGTCGCGCCAAGGACGTTGAGAGTAACCCAATACGGGTCTTCGGCGATTACGTAGGTGGCGTGTCGTTGGGGGGCCCCATTTCGGGGTTTAGGTGAGAAGGATGAATCGTCGGTCTGAGGACCAGGGGGCAAGCCTGGTCGAGTTCGCCCTACTCGCGCCCTTCCTGATCCTCCTGCTTTTCGGAATCATCGAGTTCGGATACTTCATCGGGGAGTTCAACGATGTGCGACATGGGGCTCGGGAGGCGGCCCGTGCTGCCGCTGTGAATGCAGGGGACAACAGCTTCCTTCACGACCTCACATGTGACTCGATGGACCTCACGTCCGGTGTGACGGTTCGGTTCACAGACAGTCCGAGTGGGGACATCGGTGAGACCGCCAGCGTCCAGATCGCGGCGACGCCAGGTTCCCTCTCCGGGCTCGGCTTGATCGAGATCTTTCTGCCCGACGATCTCCAATCCACTGTCGAGTTTCGCCTCGAGCAAGATTCGACTGACTGGTCCACGGACGCCTCGCCTGCTCCATGCTGACGCGGATGGAGTCGGAGCGTGGGGCCAGCGCGGTCATCATCGCGATGTCACTGCTGGTCCTGCTTGGCTTCGCTGCTCTCGCCATCGACCTGAGCCTCGGATTCAACCAGCGGCGCCAGGATCAGACCGCAGCCGACATCGGGGTCATGGCCGGAGCGATTGAGACCCTGGGCCCCAACACCACGATTCGTGATCTCATCCTGGACTTCACCAAACGCAACGTCATCGCCGACTACTCCGCCGCCGAGTGGCAAGCTCTGTGGGAAGCATGCGAGGATCCCGAGCGGACCGACCTGAACGCGAGCGGCTTCAGCTTCCAGCCCATCGTCGCCCCGGCCGGCTGGACCACCGCCACGGGCAAGCTCGATTGCATTTCCTTCGACGGCGGCGGATTCGTCCGGGTGAATCTTCCAGACCTGCCCTTCGAGACGACCTTCGGCCAGCTTCTCGGGGTGGCCGAGCTAGAGGCCAACGCCGACGCCATCGCGAAGATGGGCAATCGTGGCGGAGGGGGGATCCTTCCCTTCGGCCTGCTCAGCACCGCCGGAGAGGGTCAGCATGCCTGTCTTCGAGACGCCTCCGGCGGCCATGCCGAGGAGCCGTGCGATGGCCCCGACGCCGGCAACTTCGGCGCTCTCGAGTCGCCCCACTACGGCACCCAACCCGACGGTCCGAGCCAGAACTGCAATGGGAGCCCCAAGTCAGATGTCATCGCGGTCAACATCGCTTATGGGATCGACCACCGGGTGATCCCCGACCCGGACGGGATCGTGGCCAACGAGGTGCGAGACACCTGCAGCAACATGGACAACGGTCTGGCGCCGGACACCATGAACACATTCACCGGTCTCTCCAACGGCGTCCAACAAGGCCTCGCCACCGGACCCGTCCCCGGGGGAATCGCCAGTCCCCGCCTGCAGCAGGGGGGGAACGCGAAGCGAAACGTGTACGGAAGCCCTCTCGACGACAGGCCACTTTGGGAGTACATCGACCCCTCCCTCAGCGTGTCGAACTCCCCGTCGGATGACCTCCCTTCGATCTGCGAACGGGACTCGTTCGACCCGTTCCCCACCAACCCCAAGCAAGATTGGGATCTCGACGGTGCGATGGACGAGCCGAACTCCTGGGAACACCTGAGCGCTTGCCTCACCCAGTTCGTAGCCGGGGGCCACACCGCATCGCTCTTCCTCGAGACCCTCAACGAGTCGCCAAGATTCGGCTATGTGCCTCAGTTCTGGGAGAACACCTTCGGGTCGGGGAACTCATGGCGCCACGTCCTCAGGTTCAAGGCGACCTGGCTCCAGGCCACGTGGTGGCGCAAGGGCGGCACGACCACGGTCTTTCATCCAGGAGAGCCAGGCACTTTCACGGCCGGGGGAAACTGGTCCTTGGTGCAACTTTCGGGAATCCTCATCCCCGACGACGCCCTGCCCGCTGCGCTGAGAGGGAACCCACCTCCGGGGGGAGGATTGAATCCATTCGAACCCGAACTCTTCCGCTGACCACACCCGCTTGTTTGCCGTTGCGATAGCTAGAACTGGAGTGCCGCCGAGGCCCAGTGCAAGCCCGCGCCGAAGGCGGTGAGCACCACCAGGTCACCCTCGCTTATCCGCCCCTCGCCGACGGCCTCGGAGAGTGCGAAAGGCACGGTGGCCGATCCGGTGTTGCCGTATTCGTGGATGTTGACGTAGACCTGCTCGTCGCGGAGGTCGAGTCGCTTGCGAATCGCCTCGATGATCCTCAGGTTCGCCTGATGTGGGATCACGAGTGCGACCTCCTCGGTGCTCCGGTCGATCCGGGCCAGCAATTCCTCGACCGACGAGCCCATCCTCTGAACGGCTTCCACGAAGACCTTCCGCCCATCCATCACCAGCCGCTTGTGAGCGCCCGTGGCCAGTGCTTCCTCGTTGAAAGGATTCCTCGTTCCACCGGTGGCCAGCGTGAGGATCTCCGCCTGGGACCCGTCGGTCCCGGAGACCACGTCGAGTAGCTCGGCCCGCCCCCGCTCCGGCCCGAGCACAACGGCGCCCGCGCCGTCGCCGAACAGGACCGCGGTCGCCCGATCGGTCCAATCGATGAGCCGGGTGATCAACTCGACACCCACCACCAACGTGTTCCGGGGGGAAAATGCGATACGCGCCCGAGCTATATCGAGAGCTTGCACGAAACCGGCGCACCCGCTCCCACCCAGGTCGTACGCCGGGATGTGGTCGCAGCCAAGGCGGTCTTGGAGCAGCGCCGCAGTATCCGGGGTGTACAACTCGGGGGTATCGGTGGCGACGATGATCTCCCCGATGTCGCCCGGGATCAGGCCGGCGTCCTTTATCGCGGACTCGGCGGCGTTCGCCGCGAGGGTGAGAGTGGTCTCGTCGGGTGCCGCCACCCGACGCCGCTTGATCCCTGTCCTCTGGGTGATCCACTCGTCGGAGGTGTCGACCAAGTCGGCCCACTCGTCGTTGGTCATCACCCTTTCCGGGACATAACCACCGAACCCGAGAATCGCCGCCATGCCCAGAGAATAGGAGCGGCCCGGCAGCGGCGCCCGCAGCTGGTCAGTCGGCCTAGATTGCCCCCAGTCGTCGGTCCAGGGAGGTTTCTGAAATCATGTCCTCGCAGAGCGAGCAGCCCCCATGCGAGCACATCGACATGATCCAGGAGGTGAGCCCAGCCACGGAGGGCTGTGGCGAATGTCTCGCTGTTGGAGACACGTGGGTCCACCTTCGGTTGTGCCTGGTATGTGGAAACGTGGGCTGCTGCGACCAATCGAAGAACACCCACGCCCGCAAGCACGCCGGCACGACAGAACACGCCATCGTGCGCAGTTTCGAGCCCGGTGAGACCTGGAGATGGTGTTACCCGGACTCGCGTTTCGTCTGACAGATGCCCAAGCCCGTAATCCTCACCGTCGATGACGACCAGGAAGTCCTGCGCGCCGTTCAGCGCGACCTCCGGCGCCAATACGGCGAGGACTACCGGATAGTCGCCGCGAGCTCGGGCGCCGAGGGACTGGAGGCGGTTCGGGAGCTGAACCTCCGAAACGAGCCGATCGCCCTGCTTCTGGTCGACCAGAGAATGCCGGAGATGACCGGGATCCAGTTCCTCGCCCAGACCATGGAGCGGGTTCCCGACGCCAAGAGAGCACTTCTCACCGCCTACGCCGACACCGAGGCGGCCATCGCGGCCATCAACGAGGTCTCGCTCGACCACTACATCATGAAGCCCTGGGACCCGCCCGAGGAGCGGCTCTATCCGATCATCGACGATCTACTCGAAGACTGGTGGGCCGGATTCGTGCCCCGTTTCGAGGGAATCACCGTGATCGGAAACCGCTGGGGCCGGGCCACCCATGAGGCAAGGGCGTTCCTGGCTCGCAATCAGGTCCCGTACCGGTCGCTCGATCTGGGGACGGACGACGAGGCAGAGCTCCTCCTCGCAGACGCCGGCGGCGACTCGGCCCTGCTTCCCGTCGTCCTGATGCCCGACGGGTCCACCTTGATCCAGCCTTCGCTCTCCGACATCGCAACGGCGATCGGGCTGCAGACCCAACCGGCCCAACCCTCATACGACCTGGTGATCGTCGGGGCCGGCCCCGCCGGCCTGGCCGCCGCGGTCTACGGCGCCTCGGAAGGTCTGGCCACGCTGTTGGTCGAGAGTGAGGCCCCCGGAGGGCAGGCCGGCCAGAGCTCGCGGATCGAGAATTACCTCGGCTTTCCCAAGGGCGTGAGCGGCAGCGACCTGGCACGAAGGGCGGTGACCCAGGCGACGCGATTCGGTGCCGAGATCCTCACTCCGGCCGAGGTGGTCTCGGTTACCAGGAATGATCCATTCCGCACCGTCGGGTTCAGCGACGGCTCCGAAGTGAGTACCAAGGCTCTCCTCATCACTACCGGGGTGTCCTACACCAGACTCGACTCTCCCGGCGTTGAAGACCTCACCGGGGCAGGCGTGTACTACGGCACCTCACGCATCGAGGGCGCTGCCCATCGCGACGAGCCCATGTACATCATCGGGGCCGGGAACTCAGCGGGACAGGCGGCCATGTTCCTCAGTCGGTTCGGCTCCAGTGTCACCATCATGGTCAGGGGCGACTCCCTCACCGAGTTCATGTCGCAATACCTGATCGATGCGATCTCGGCCGAGGAGAACATCTTCGTCCGCTACAGGTCTCAGCTCGTCGAGGCCCGGGGTGACACTCACCTCGAAGAGCTCGTGTTGCGCGACCTGGACACGGACGAGTCGGAGGTCGTGCCGGCCGGAGCCGTTTTCATCTTCATCGGCCAATCGGCGCGGACCGATTGGGTTGGCGACGACGTGGACCGTGACGACCGGGGCTTCATCCTGTCCGGCTCCGACTGTGGCCCCCATCCCAAGGGCTGGAATCTCGCCAGGTCTCCATTGCCATTCGAAACCTCTGTGCCCGGGATCTTCGTCGCCGGCGACGTCCGCCATGGTTCTGTGAAGCGAGTCGCCTCGTCCACCGGTGAGGGAGCCATGGCCGTCCGCTTCATCCACGAGCACCTGGCAGCCCTTTGAGCGAGGTCTCGATTTTCGACCAGCTGAAGAGGCTGCCCTACTTCGCCGACCTGCCAGAGCGACTGCTGCTGAGAGTCTGCACGGCCTCCGAACAGCTCCACGCCGTTCCAGGTGAGATCATCATCGAGGAAGGGTCACAGAGCGACGGCCTCTACGTGGTGACCGACGGGGAGCTCGAAGTCACCAAGTTGAGCGGAGGGCGGGTGATCACCGTGGCGCGGGTCGGCGCGGGCGAGGTGCTCGGTGAGATCTCTCTCCTCGATGACGTTCCCCGGATTGCCAGCGTCACCGCGCTCACCGAGGTCGAGTACATAAAGGTGCCCTCGCAGACCTTTGGCGAGCTGCTCGAGAACCCGACCCTTGTCCTCAGGATGCTGCGGATGGTCACCTCCCGGCTGCGAGAGACCGAGGCTTTGGTGAGGAGCGAAGAGCGGATGGCCGGCCTGGGAAGGATGGCAGCGGGCCTGATGCACGAGCTGAACAATCCGATGGCGGCGGTGCGCCATGGCACTAATGCCAGCGGGGCGCTCATCGAGCGCATCGGCGACACGGCCCGCAGGGTCTCGGCAAGCGGCGTCCCGTTCCCCGAGGAGCACCCACCGACGAAGCCGGACGTAGAGCTGAGCGCCGTCGCCCAGTCCGACGCCGAGGACGAGCTCGGCGAGTGGCTGTCACGCCAGGGCGTCGAGGACCCGTGGGAGCTGGCGCCTCCCCTGCTCGACGCGGGTTGGACCACCGAGAGTCTCGAGCAGGTCGCGGCGAGTGCAACGAGCCCTGAAAGCCGGGCGGACATCCTGGCGTGGCTCGGGCTGCGCCTCCTCGGCAAGCAACTCATCGAAGAGGTCAAGGCCGGAGCGGACCGGGTCTCCGAGTTGATCCGCGCAGTGAAGGAGTTTTCGTATCTCGACCAGGGATCGGTGCAATCGGTCGACGTGCGGGCATCCATCGACAACGCCCTGGTGTTGCTCAAGCACCGTCTCAAAACGGGCGTCAAGGTGGAGAAGGACTACGAGCCGGACCTCCCCGAAATCGAGGCCTACGGGGCGGAGTTGAGCCAGGTCTGGACCAACCTGATCGACAACGCGATCTTCGCCATGGACGGGATAGGGCACGTTGACTATCCGCGCCCAGAGCACCGAGGACGGGGTGGAGGTCGCCATCGGAGACTACCGGCACCGGGATCCCCGATGACGTTGCTGCGAGGATCTTCGACCCGTTCTTCACGACGAAGGAGCCAGGGCAGGGGACCGGCCTCGGGCTGGCGACCGTTCACTCGATCGTCGCCCGCCATGGGGGTCAACTCGACTTCCTGACCGGCCCTGACGGCACCACGTTTCGGGCCCGACTCCCGCTCCAGCTCTCCACCCCGCCGACCGGTCGGAGAATCGAGCGAATGACTCTCAGTCGGTGGGTGCCGCCCGCTGCCGATCCAGGATCTCGCTGACCCGGTCGAGTGGAAGCTCGTGGGCGACCCGGCCCAGGTGCCCGGTCATGGTCTCCGCAGCGAACAGTGCGTTGACGATCGACTCCTCGGTCGCATCGGCCACCGCGTGAAACAACGGATCCATCGCCTCGTTGGGCAGTGACGCCACCTCTCGCAATCGTCCCGGGCCTCTCCTCGAGGTGATTCCCGGTCGAGAACGCGAGGAATAGGTCACCGCTCGAATCGTGGCCGTAGCCGCCGACACGGGCCACGCCGACAGTCGCTCGCCTCGCCAGTCGCTTGCATTGGCCGGGAAGGATCGGAGCATCGGTCGCGACGATCACGATGATCGAGCCGCCGTTGGGAGCCTCGTCCCAGGGCGAGGGGACCGTGGTGGTGTCGATCAGGGGACCGCAGGGGACTCCCGAGATGCGCAGGTCCTCGCGCGCCCCGTAGTTGGACTGCACGAGGACCCCAACCGTGTAGTCGGCGCCCAGGACCTCGACGACCCTGGACGAGGTCCCGATCCCCGACTTGAACTCATGGCAGATCATCCCGGTGCCTCCGCCGACGGCACCCTCGGTGACCTCGCCACCCGACAGCGGCCCGCAAAGCAGCCTCTGCATCGTCATCGGTGAGGGGAAACGTCGTCCCATCGCTGAGCCAACCGTCCCAGGTCTCCCCTACGACGGGAAGCATGAAGTCTTCGACCACACCGACACGCACCGACTCTTTGGCAAGAAAGTCCCGAACCAACCCGACCTGGAAGGTGCTGGTGATGCCCACTGGCGACCCGAGCATCCCCGACTCTTCGACCCAGGGGAGGCCAGTCATCTCCCCGTTGCCGTTGAAGACGAAAGAGCCGGCGTAGGCGTAGTCCTTCCAGATGGCCCCGTCACGGGGCACGACCATGGTCACCCCACTGCGGACCACCGCGGGCTGGTCGCGGATGACTGTCGCGTGACCGACCAGCACCTCCGGGCACGTCGGTGATCGCATTGGCGGGGCCAGGGCGGAGGGTGCCAATACCCTCGTCGATATCCCGCAACCTTGCCCTCACATCACCGCCTTTCGGACCGGCACGCTAGCCCCCGGGCGTATCGTGTCGTCCCCGATGAGCCCCTCCCATCCTCGATGAGCGCGGTCTTTGCCCGCGGCTCGGCCCTCCCCACCGCGGTCAGCGGCAGCGGGGCATGGATCACCGACAGCGACGGCAAGCAGTACCTGGACGCGGCGGGGGGAGCCATTGCCGTCGGGATCGGCCACGGTGACGCCCGAGTGGCCGAGGTGATGGCAGCCCAGGCGGCGACGCTGTCCTACGTCCACGCCTCGGCATTCACGACGGAGGTCGGGGAGGCCTACGCGACACGTCTTGCCCAGCTGCTGCCCATGGAGGGGGCCCGGGTGTTCCCGGTATCGGGTGGGTCCGAGGCCATGGAGACCGCTCTGAAGATGGCGCGCGCCTACCACGTGGCGACGGGCGGCGCGGAGCGGTCCGTGTTCATCGCCCGGGGCCACTCCTATCACGGCAACACAAGGGGGGCTCTCGACCTCTCGGGACGTGAATCCCTGCGCCTTCCCTACGAGCCCTGGCTGGGGCAGACGGTGCGGGTGCCCGCCGTCGGGGAGTACCGGTGCCCCAACCCGGACCACCCGAGGGGCTGCGCCGCCTGGCACGCATTGCAACTCGAGTCGGCGATTGAAACCGCCGGTCCGGAGCGCGTAGCGGCCTTCGTCGCCGAGCCGATCGGGGGCGCCGCCAGCGGGGCCGCCGTCCCGCCCGACGGCTACTGGCCACTGATCGGAGACGTTTGCCGCCGATACGGGGTCCTGATCATCGCCGACGAGGTGATGACCGGATTCGGGAGAACGGGCGAGTGGTTCGCCAGTGACCATTTCGGTTTACGGCCCGATCTGGTGGTCGCCGCCAAAGGGGCCTCCAGCGGCTATTGGCCGTTGGGGCTGGCCATCGCGTCGGGCCAGGTTCACGACGGTATCGCCGGTGGCGGCGGCCTGACCCATGGATTCACTTGGTCCCATCACCCCATAGGAGCGGCGGTCGGGCTCGCCGTGCTCGAAAGGATCCAAGAGCTCCGCCTGATCGACCGGTCACGGACCCAGGGAGAGCGCCTGATCGCCGGGTTGCAGGCGGCTCTCGGAGCTCATCCGCGGGTCGGGGACATCCGGGGCGTCGGGCTGTTCGCGTGTATCGAGCTCGTCGAGGATCGGGAGGCAAGAAAGCCCTTCGCAAGGTCCGCCAGAGTGGCCGAGCGAATGGTGGCGACGGCAAAGGAGGCCGGATTGCTCCTCTATCCCTCGACCGGCAACGCCGATGGCGAGAACGGAGACTTCCTGCTCATCGGACCGCCGTTGACCATCCTCGACGATGAGGTCGACCTCATCGTCGACCGCCTCTCCATGACCGTGGGGAGCCTGCAATGACTCTCACCGCGGTGTGGTCGGAGGGCTATCTCACTCACGATGCCAACTGGCTGGTGTGGGTTGGGGCCCGCCTCCCGGGCGATGAGGAGGCGGACCGGGCTCTGATCCTCAAGGACGCACTGGAGCAAGCCGGGATCCCGATCGTCGCGTCCGAGACGCACGACAGAAGCCACATCGAGGCGGTCCATGAGCCGGCGATGATCGACTATCTGGAGTCGGCGCACACGCGATGGATGGAAGCCGGATATGCAGATGACCCTGGTGTCGACCGGGTCGTGGCCTACGCATTCCCCCACCCCGCGGCTTTCGGGAAATACCCGGCTCGAGAACCGACGAGCCGGGCAGCCATGGCCGGCGTCTATTGCATGGACACCGCCACGGTGATCGGCCCTGGCACCTATGCAGGAGCCCGGGCTGCGGTAGACGGAGCGCTAACCGCGGCCGGCCTGGTCCTGGATGGGGCCGCTGCTGCCTATGCCCCGGTGCGCCCACCTGGGCATCACGCGGGAAGCAGCTACTTCGGCGGCTCTTGCTATCTGAATAGCGCCGCCGTGGCGGCAGAGTGGTTGGCTCGCTCTGGAGCGAGCAAAGTCGCCGTCCTCGACATCGACGCCCACCACGGCAACGGCACCCAGGAGATCTTCTACGAGCGAGCCGACGTCGGGTATGTGTCGACTCATGTCGACCCCGGTGAGGGATGGTTTCCCCATTGGTGCGGCTTCGCGGACGAGTCCGGCGCCGGCGATGGAAGTGGCACCAACCTCAACCTCCCCATGGCTCCTGGCTCGGGCGACCCCGAGTTCGAGGCCCGGCTCGGAGAAGCCTGCGATTGGATGAGCCGATTCGCGCCAGAAGTCCTGGTGGTCTCGCTGGGAGTCGATGCCGGTGCCGCCGATCCCGAGAGCCCGCTCCGGGTGACGAATGAGGGCTTCAGGTCGGCCGGGCGCCAGATCGAGAGCCTCGGCCTGCCAACGGTTTTGATCCAGGAGGGTGGTTACCACCTTGCTTCCCTGGGTAGCGACGTCGTAGCTATCTTGGCCGCGTTCGCTACCTGAGGAGGGGCAGGTGACAGAACAGAACTGGATTGGGCGCGAAGTGGTCGGCGGGGAGCCGAGCCGCTTCATGCCAGGAGCCATCGACCCCGGGCACTGGCGCCTGGAAGACATTTGGTCGACAGCCCGGCCTCACGATCCGACGGCCTCTCCGGACGGCAGAACCGTGGCCTTCGTCCTCGATCTCGATGGCACCTATGACATATGGACGGTCGATCTGGGCGGGAATGCGTCCAGGCTGACCACGAGTCGCTCACCCGTCGCATACTGGGACGACTCCCCTCCCAGTTTCTCACCCAATGGGTCGAGGATCGCCTACGACGACGACGGCTGGGTCCGGGTGATCGACCTCGGCTCCGGCACGGACAAAAAGGTGATCAATGCATCCTCAGGAGCCTGGATCGACGACGAGCGCATGGTCGTAGTGGTCGAGGTCGACATGAGATCCCAACTCGCGGTGGTCTCAGTCTCCGACCCGCAACCGGAGATGATCGGACCTGATGGAGGTCAGGTCACCGACCCGGTGGTCGCAGACGACGGAAGCATCGTCGCCACCTACTACCCGGGCTCCGACCTCAATCGTTCCGACATCATCCGGGTCGTGCCCGGGGAAGCTTGGTCGACCATCGTCGGGCTCCCTGATCGGCGTGCCCTTTGGGCCCGGGCCTATGGGGATCAGATCGTCTTCACCCAGGAACCGGAGGAGCGGTTCGGCCTCTATACCTGCGACTTCACCGGAGGTGACAGGAGCCTCCTCGCCGAGGGTGAGTTCGACATCGCGTCACCGGTCTGGTCCCGGGATGGCTCGTTCATCTTCGCCACCGCCTCCAACCGGGGTCGGTCCGACCTGGTTCGAGTGGACCTCGACGGCAAAGTCACGATTTTGGATCGGGGCGGGCTGTGGGGAGCGCCGGTCGTCGTCGAGAGGGGGATCGTCGCCACCCATGAGTCGTGGGAGACCTACCCGCGTCTGATCTACGTGGGAAATGACGGGGAGCGGCGGACCCTGTTCGACCAAGCGCCACCCGCCATCCAGGCGGCCAAACCCGCCGGGATGGAACGAGTCACCTTCCAGTCGTCGGGTGGGTTCGAGATCGAGGGATTCCTCTCGAGACCTGCCGACCTCGCCGATCGCGCACCGGTCATCCTCTATGCCCACGGTGGGCCCACGGACTACTACGGGGAGGACTGGGATGGGCACGCACAGCACTTCATCGAAAAGGGCTACGGATGGATGGGGATCAACTTTCGGGGCTCGACCGGATACGGTCTCGCGTTCGAGAGGGCGAACCACGGCGATCTCGGGGTCGGCGACACCGATGACTGCGTGGCAGCGGCGGGCTTCCTCGCCGGAGTCGATTGGGTCGACTCCGACAGGATCGTGATCTTCGGAGCGTCGTACGGGGCATATCTCACGGTCGCCGCTCTCGGTCGCCCCGACAGCCCATTTGCCTGCGGAGTCGCCAAGTACGGCGACTACAACATGTTCACCTCCTGGGAGCAGACCGACGTAGTCGGCCACGACGAGTTCCTCCGCTTGCTCGGCCCCCCTGACCTGAATGCGGAGGCCTACCGGGCCGCCTCTCCGATCGAGTCGGTGGCCCAGATCGAGGCTCCCCTGCTGTTCATCCATGGCGAGAAGGACCCGAGGACCCACTACAAACAAGCCGAGGAGCTGCTGCAGGCCTTGGAGGCCAATCACAAGCAGTTCGAGTTCGTGAGTTACCCCACCGAGGCTCACGGGCTCCTCCATCGTGAGCCACAGCTCGACTTCTACCGTCGGATGGGCCGCTTCGTCGATTGGCACACCTCCAAGTCGGCCTGACCAGGCTTCACGGCTCAAGGGATGCCGTTACGACGCCGATTTTCTTCCACATGGCGCCCCGTAGCTCGCATGGGACGCGGCCCTCACATTGGTGGATCGCGCTGACCGCACTGTTCGCGGTCTTTTCGATCGCGTTCGCAGTTGCCGCAATCGCGTATCAGCGCCAGGCGACCAAGCCCATCGGAGAAGGACAGCTCTTCTATGACGAGGCACGCTCGGGCCTCGCCCAATGGACTCCTGGGTGGCAGCCGGTACCACCGATCAGGAGGCAGTTCGGCAACTGCGTAACTCGCTCGACATCGAAGGCGTGGCTCTCCTCGACGACGATGGGACGGTCATTGCCTCGACCTCAGACCCCATGATCGGGTCCAGCATCGATAACCCCGTCATCCAATACGCCCTCAGCTCGGCGAGCTTCGCCGCAGTCGCCTCCCCTCTCGACCAGGCCCTCGAGATCGACAGTGTCACAGCGTGGGAGGCCGGCGACGCCCTCTACATGGCGGTGCTACCCGGCAGCGAGGGCCGCTCGCTCCTCCTCTACTACGACATATCGGCTCTCCTTGCTCGGCGGGCAGGTGCTCTTGGGATCCAGGCGCCGACCGTCCAGTTGGCAGTGGCCGCGATGGTCGTCGCCCTGGCCGCCCTCCTGATGGTGATCGGCAGAGCGCGATCGATCCAGAGGTACCGCGAGATAGCTCTCGAATCGGCGTTTCTGCGCAAAGAGTCCGAGTCCCTGCAGACCCACAACGTCGAGCTGGACGGCTCGCGACGCAAGGCCGAGGCGGCACTCGCTCTCGCCGAGGAGAAGAACCGGATCCGAGCCGAGTTCGTGTTGATGATCAATCACGAGCTGCGGACCCCCCTGACCAGCGTGGTCACGGGAGCCGAGCTGCTGATGATGAGTGAGCCCGACAGCCCGGACCGGGACGAGATCCTCGAGGCGCTGGTCCACGATGGACGGCGCCTGCAAACGATGATCGATCAGCTTCTGGCAGTCGCCCGGGTCGAGAATCGTGGTCTTTCATACACCCCGGAACCGGTCCCCTTCTCGAAGGTGTGCGACGCGGTCGCCATGTCCCACTCCCGGGTCATCTCCAGTCACGCCCCGGACTGCCACCGTGAAGGCGATGATCCGATGGTGATGACGGACCTTCAGACCTTGCGCAACCTGTGCTCATCTCTGGCCGACAATGCCTTCACGCACGGGGCACGCAATGTGCGGATCCATTGCAGCGCCGAGGAGATCCATCAGCCGCAAATCGTGGTTGGACGCGACGCCCGACCCGGCAGTCTTCATCTCGGTTTCCGATGACGGCCCCGGGATCCGGGAAGAGTTCCTGCCCCGCGCCTTCGAGAAGTTCGAGAAGGACAGCCGAAGCTCGGGCACCGGGCTGGGCCTCTACATGGCAAAGTTGATGGCCGAGGCCATGAGCGCCTCGCTCCTCGTCTGGACCTCGTCGGAGGGAACCACCATCACGATCGCCCTTCCTGTCGCCCGCATCGATGCGGCAGTGGGTGTGGCATGAGACGGCTCGCCTTCCTCCTGGTCGCTGTCGTCGCCTGTCAGGCACCGTCAGCATCGGCGACCGAGGTGGAGCTCTTCGAGTTCGGCATCGACCCCGGAGTCACCGCCCTCGCATCCGGACCTGTCGACCTCTCGATCAACAACACCGGCGAATACTCACACACGCTGGTGATCACAGATGCCGGGGGACACGTGGTGTCGGCAGGTGAAGTGATCGGATCGGGGGAGAGCACCAACCTGTCCGTCGACCTCGCCCCCGGCGAGTACTCGTTCACCTGTCGCATCGTCGGCCAGGACGACGATGGGAACGTCATCGACCATTACGAAGAGGGAATGTTCGCCACAGTCACGGTGACCTGATCGACCGCCGAGGCACGCGCTGGTCTTCATCGGTACCTTCGCCTGGTGACATCCCCTCCCGAGGTCGCCACCCAACTCTTCCATCCGATAGCCGCCAGCTACGAGCGGTGGGCGGCGATCCTCAGCCTGGGCCAGGACCGAAGGTGGAGGGAGTCGCTGGTGGAAGGCATCGGCCTCCCTTCTGGGTCCTTGGTCCTCGACGTCGCGGCCGGCACCGGGTCGATCACCCGCTCTTTGACCAAGGCCGGCTTACGGGTGGTGGCCCTCGACCAGAGCCCGGAGATGCTCGCCATGCTCGGCAACCCCGCGGTCCCCAGAATCCTGGCGACCGGTGAGAAGCTCCCTCTGGCCTCCGGTTCGGTCGACGGGGTTACCTTCGGATATCTCCTTCGCTACGTGGAGGACCTGCCCGCGGCCTTGACGGAGCTGGCGCGGGTAGTGCGCCCCGGCGGCGTCATCGCCGCCCTCGAGTTTGGACGCCCCCACGGCCCGTGGGGCCCGCTTTGGTGGCTCTACACCAGAGTGGGGCTGCCGGTCGCCGGACTTGTGATCGGTGAGGGTTGGGCGGAGGTCGGCCGATTCCTCGGGCCGAGTATCGACCGCTTCTGGGCCGGCCGGACCCCCCAGGAACTGGCGCGGCTTTGGGCGGATGCGGGTATCGGGCAGGTTCGCTGGCGCTCGATGTCGTTGGGTGGCGGGTTCCTGATCTGGGGCATCCGCGGTGACTGAGCGGGCTTTCTACGCCCGGTCGGGATCTCCGGGACGCGATCTGATCACCCTGCTTCATCCCCCGTACACGCTGTGGCACCTCTCGTACCTGGTGATCGGGGCAGCCCTGGCGCCCGACATCGACTGGGTGATTCTGGCCGGCGCCCTTCTCGCGTTCTTCTTCGGGCTCGGCATCGGAGCCCACGCCCTCGACGAGGCCCACGACCGGCCTTTGCGCACTGGGCTCAGCGACCGCACCCTGTGGGCCCTCGGCATCGGAGGCCTCGCCGCCGGGGCTGCCCTCGGTGTTGCCGGTGCGTACGTCATCGGCCCGGCCCTGCTCATATGGGTCACCATCGGAGTCGTCCTCGCCACCGGGTACGCCCTGGAATGGTCACCCCTCATCCACTCAGACTGGGGTTTCGCGGTCTCCTGGGGGGCGTTCCCGGTCCTGGTGGGCTACTGGTCCCAGACCGAGGCCCTGTCCTGGGCCGCGGTGCTGATGGCTGCGGTCGCCACGATGTTGAGCAAGGTGCAACGCGAGTTGAGCACCCCGGCGCGCCATATGCGCCGCACCGGATCATCGAGCCAACCCGACTGGGAGCCCGCAGAGCTTCTCGGTACCTGGGAGCGCCCGCTCCGGCTGCTCTCGATCACCGTCCCGCTGCTGGCTGTTGCCCTCCTGGCCCTGCACCTGTGAGCTCGAGAGACATGCCAGGGCACGGCATGATGGATTTCCTACACCGAATCCGGAACGGGTAGATTCGCCGTCCGTTGTGAGGTTGGAGGCTCCAGGAAACCCCGTTTCGGCCCGGCACAACGGGCTTCGATATCGACTTCGATTGATTCGCGTCTGCAACGAAAGGACATGAGAGTGCCCGTCGTCCTCGCCGCCGAAGGTGGCTTCCAGGAGTTCACCCTCGGGACCACCGAGTGGATATGGCTCGGTTTTGCCCTGGCGACCTCGCTGCTGGCGATCCTGGTCGGGTTCATCCTGGCGCGGGGCGTCCGCCGCGCCGATCAGGGCACCGAGAAGATGCAGGAGATCGCCGGTGCGATCCAGGAAGGGGCAATGGCCTACCTGAAGAGGCAGTTCCGGACCATCGCCTTGATCCTGATCCCTCTCATCGTGGTCGTCTTCCTGACTTCGACCGCGGTGCTCAAGATCGACGGAACCGAGGCCCTGTCCTTCTTCGAGTCCGGCACCTACCGAACAGCGGCGTTCGTGGCCGGTTGCATCATGTCGGGGCTGACCGGGTTCATCGGCATGCGCCTGGCGGTCCAGGGCAATGTCCGCACCGCGGCCGCAGCGCGAAGCGGGTCACTGCCCGCGGCGCTCGGAATCGCCTTCCGCACCGGTGGCGTGGCCGGGATGTTCACCGTCGGTCTGGGTCTGCTCGGAGCCACCGTCATCATCATGATCTTCCAGAACACCGCTTCGGCGATCTTGATCGGCTTTGGGTTCGGCGGTTCGCTGATCGCCCTCTTCATGCGTGTCGGCGGTGGCATTTTCACCAAGGCGGCTGACGTCGGCGCCGACCTCGTGGGCAAGATCGAGCAGGGGATCCCCGAAGACGACCCACGAAACCCGGCCACCATCGCCGACAACGTCGGCGACAACGTCGGCGACTGCGCCGGGATGGCCGCCGACCTCTTCGAGTCCTACGAGGTCACCCTGGTGGCCTCGATCATCCTCGGAGTCGCAGCCTTTGCTTCGATCGGGGCCAATCCGGCCCTCGGCCTGGTGTTCCCCGTCATCGTTCGCGCCATCGGAGTCTTGGCTTCGATCGTTGGTGTGTTCCGGGTTCGGGCCACCGACAAGGACACCTCGGCACTCGCGCCGATCAACCGTGGGTTCCTCACGGCCGGAATCCTGACCGTGCTCGGCACCGCCGCAGTCTCCTACTTCTACGTCGGCAACGAGAACGGCGGCGAGGGATGGCGGGTGCTGGCGGCAGTCGTTGCCGGACTCGTCCTCGCCCAGGTGGTGAGCAAGCTCACCGAGTACTTCACGTCCACCGAGGACAAGCCGGTCCAGGAGATCGCCGACGCCACCAGGACAGGCCCTGCCACAACGATCCTCTCCGGAGTCTCCGCCGGCTTGGAGTCGTCGGTGTGGGCCATCGTCGCCATTGCCGGCGCCATCGCAGTGGCCATAGGCCTCGGTGACGGCAACATCCAGTTCTCGCTCTATCTCGTGGCCCTGACCGGCATGGGAATGCTTGCCACGACCGGGGTCATCGTCTCGGAGGACACCTTCGGCCCCGTGGCCGACAATGCCGCGGGTATCGCCGAGATGTCCGGGGAGTTCCACGGCGACGCCCAGAAGGTGATGGTGAGCCTGGACGCGGTCGGAAACACCACAAAGGCAGTGACCAAGGGGTTTGCCATCGGATCGGCCGTTATCGCAGCCGTAGCCCTCTTTGCATCCTTCATCGAGACCATCGCCGACGAGCTCGGGCTTGGTCTCGAGGGCTCGGAGGTGTTCAGTGCACCGGAGACCTCGATCAACGTCGCCGACCCCACCACTTTCATCGGCCTCCTCATAGGAGGGTCTGTGGCCTTCCTCTTCTCGGCGCTCGCTATCAGGGCCGTCGGGCGCACCGCCGGCGTCGTGGTCGAGGAAGTCAGGCGCCAGTTCGCCGACGGCAAGATCATGTCGGGATTGCGCCGACCGGACTACGGGCCCGTGATCGACATCTGCACCAAGGCCTCTTTGCGGGAGCTGACCACCCCGGCCCTGCTCGCGGTCCTCACCCCGGTGATCGTCGGTTTCGGAATCGGTTACCCGGCTCTTGGCGGGTTCCTGGCCGCAGCGATCCTCACCGGGCAGTTGATGGCGAACTTCCTCTCCAACTCCGGTGGAGCCTGGGACAACGCCAAGAAGTACATCGAGGACGGCCACTACGGGGGCAAGGGATCGGAGAGCCACAAGGCAGCGGTGATCGGGGACACGGTCGGTGACCCGTTCAAGGACACCGCCGGCCCCGCGCTCAACCCGTTGATCAAGGTGATGAACCTGGTCTCGCTGCTGGTGCTGCCGGCGGTGATCGCCCTACGGGACAACACCACGACACGGTTGACGATCGCCGGGGTCTCCCTGGTGGTGCTGCTGATCGCGATCGTGTACTCGAAGCGTGAGGCTTCGGTCGGGGGTTCCACCCCGGAGCCCGTATCCGCCGAGGTCTGATCCGACACCTACCCTCGAACGATGCCACCGCAGAACGGGCACCACTTCGATGTGATCGTGGCCGGCGGCGGCATCATGGGCTGCTCGACCGCGTACCACCTGCTCCGGTGCTGAACCCGAGCAGCGGGTGGCGATAGTGGAGATGGATCCCGGCTATTCCCGGGCCTCCACGGTCCTCTCTGACGGCAACGTCCGGATCCAGTTCAACCTCGAGGAGAACATCCGCATCTCCCAGCACACGATGACGGTTCTCGACACCTTCGCCGACGACATGTCCACCGCCACCTTCCGCCCTGAGGTCGGCGCCCGACACCAGGGGAACCTGTTCCTCGCCGACGAATCGACTCGCGACGCCGCCTTGGCCGGGCTGGATGTCCAGGAACGCCTGGGATGCGACGTGGAATGGCTGGACATCGCTGAGATCGGGGCCAAATTCCCTGGTTATCGGACCGGCACCATGGTCGGGGGAACCTTGGGGATGCAGGATGGCTCAGTTGATCCTGGGGCGATGCTCCGCGGGTATCGGGCCAAGGCGATCGAGCTGGGGGCGGTCCCGATCCAGGGGGAAGTTGTCGAGCTCCTGGCGAGCGATGGTGAGATGCGTGGGGTCCGTCTCAGCGACGGCTCCCAAATCACCGGCTCCATCGTCCTGAACAGCACCGGGGCATGGGCCCCGGCACTGGCCGCCCCCATTGGAGCCGACCTTCCCGTGGAGCCGGTGATGCGCACGGTGTACGTGGTAGCGACGACGGTCGAAACCAAGGGCATGCCATCGGTGTTCCTTCCGTCCGGGGTGTACGCCATACCCGAGTCGGACACCACCTGGTTGGTCGGATGGTCGCGACCCGAAGATCCGGTGGGATTCGACTTCACGCCCGCCAGCCAGGACCGCTTCGTGGAGTTGCTATGGCCGGAGCTCGTAACCCACCTCCCGGCCTTCGACCAACTTCGGGTGGAGAGGAGCTGGGCAGGGCTCTACGACGTGAACACTCTCGATGGCAACGCGATCATCGGCGAGTGGCCCACGATCTCCGGCCTGTTCGTCGCCTCCGGGTTCTCCGGGCACGGCTTGCAACAGGGCCCGGCGGTCGGGAGATATCTCGCCGAGTGCATCCTCGACCTGCCTCACGAGCTCGACCTGAGCCGCCTCGGACCTCAGCGCTGCATCGACGGCGCACCGCTGTACGAGCACGCCGGCCGTCTCATTTGAACCCGATGTGAGTTCGCGACCCTTCTCCGACTACCGAGCCTTGAGCTTCGACTGTTACGGGACACTGATCGATTGGGAGAGCGGCATCTGGGAGGCACTTCAACCGTTGCTTCACGACAACGACCACTCGGACATGGATCGTCGCCGGATTCTCGAGGCCTTCGCCGAGGTGGAAAGCGCCGCCCAAGCCAGGGCTCCCTCCACTGTCTACCCCCGGATTCTGTCCCTGGTCCATCGACAGCTGGCCGGGCGGTTCGGCCTGAGCACGACCATGGAGTTGGACGAGGCCTTTGGCGAATCGGTGCCCGACTGGCCTCCTTTCGACGACAGCGCCGCGGCTCTGCAAGCGCTTTCCACCAGGTTTCGCCTCGTGATTCTCTCCAACGTCCACCGAGCCGGATTCGCTGCCTCGGCCCGCCGCTTGGGAACCGAGTTCGACGCGATCTACACCGCAGAGGACATCGGCTCCTACAAGCCGGACCGACGCAATTTCGAGTACCTCCTCGAGCACGTCCGGGCCGACCTCGACATCGAGGCCGAAGAGCTTCTCCATGTCGCCCAAAGCCTGTTTCACGACCATGTCCCCGCCCGCGACCTGGGGCTGACCACCGCCTGGATCGACCGTCAGCGGCTGTCGGAAGGCGGGAATTGGGGAGCAACTGCCCGGGTCGAGGCGCCACACCAGCCCGACCAGGTGTTCTTCTCCATGGCCGAGTTCGCCGACGCCGCCCTCAGCCAATCCGGTCTCTGATCCACTCCGCGGTCTTGGCGACCGCGATCCGCGACTCCGGCGACTCGGGCAGCTTGTTCTGGAAGACGTGGGGCATCCCCTCGTAGAGGTCGAGTTTGACCTCGACCCCGGCCTGGTCGAGAGCCTGAAAGTGGCGAACGAAGTTGCTGAGGAAGATCTCCCGGGTGCCGCCCTGGATCAGGGTGGGTGGAAAACCTTTCGTGTAGTCGGCGTATACCGGTGACACGTAGGGGTGGGTTTGGTCCGAAGGATTTGCGTATGCGTTGGCTGCGGGCTGGAGGTGGAGCTCGTACACGTAGCTCCCCTCGATCGGGGCCAAGGTCCGATAGCTGTCTCCGGCATTCGTGATGTCTGACCACGGCGACCACATCACGACCGCAGCAGGCATGCCCCGGCCCAGGTCGCGCATCTTCAAAACCGAACCGGCCACCAGTGAGCCGCCCGCCGACTCGCCGTAGATCGCGATCCGGTCCAGGCTTGTCCCGGAATCGACCACCGAGGCCGAGACCGAAAGGACCTGGTCGATGATCGCCTCCCAATGGGCGAACGGGGCCACGGTGTAGTCGATGGAGAGCACGCGAAAGCCGGAAGCCCGGGCCACCAGCGCCGCATTCCCGATGGTGGAGCGTGCGGTGAAGGCGACATAGCCGCCGCCGTGGGCGTAGAGCACCGTACGACCGTCGTCGACCCAGCCTTCGGGCCGGACATCCAGCACCGGGACGCCACCGACCTCGGCCCCGGACACTTCGACCCCCGGTCCCGGGTCGCCGTAGCCCATCGCCAAGCGCTCAGCCTCGAGCACCCGGTTCCGCTCCCGCCACGAATCGAGATCCGTGGGCTCGGGCAACCGAGGCTGGCCGGCGGGATCGAGGATCTCCCCGATGAACTCCTGCCATTCGGCGGATACCGTCGACGGGGCCCGGGCGTGAGGGAGTGGGTCCGCCTCATCACCCATACGACACCTCGGCACCACCGCTGGTCTCAATGCTCTGTTGGGGCGGATCTCCAGTCACGGTCACGTCGGCGCCTCCCGATGCGTCGCCCGTGATGGATTCGGTGACGTTGACGGTCACGTTGGCACCACCGGATGCCTGAAGAGTCATCTCGTTCACGTT
The DNA here is from genome assembly GCA_963789135.1 of uncultured Acidobacteriota bacterium. GTDB lineage: Bacteria > Actinomycetota > Acidimicrobiia > Spongiisociales > ZC4RG35 > JALYNX01. Next base: position 109,102 of record CAWBJJ010000002.1, on the reverse strand, counting down.
GAGAGTCGTCAGATCGAGATTGGCTCCGCCACTGGCTTCCAATTCCAGCATCGCCGTTTCCCCTTGTCCGACGACATCGGATCCCCCTGATGCTTCGATTCCGACCAGTTCACTCAGCGAGACCTCCACGTGCCGATCCTCACCTCCGAAGGTGTTGTACATCCCTTCGCTGAAGATGCGGAGGGTGTCCCCAACCACCTCAGTCTTGATCTGGTCGATCACGTTGTCGTCGTAGCTGACGACAACATCGGTGGTGGCCTCCGGATCGACGGTGACCCGAAGCGCGATCCCATCGGACACCTCGATTCGTGCGAAATCGGCGACCTCTCGCTGCTCGATGACGATGTCACCGGATCCGGTGACCCCACACGCCGTTGACAACAGCAACGGGATCGCAAGAGCGCTCCACTGCCGAAAACTCATGGCTGGAAGCTACCGGTCCGGTCAGGCCACGGCCGGGACTGAACGGGATCGTGGCGACCCTTACTCGTGGCTGGGGCCATCCCATGAGGGCTGACACAGGGCTGAGGGGCGGGACTAGCTCCCGCCCCTCAGCTCCCGACCCGGCCCGGGTCTGTAGGTCACTTGATGTCGGCGGTCTCTTTGCCCTTGTCCACGACCTTCACATCGACGAACTCGATGTCCATGAACTCGGGGTAGGCGACCACTCCCATCTCAGGCTGATCGATCCCGAGCCGCTCGGCAGTCTCGGAGAGCCGAATCCCCCCCTTTGTGATCCTGTCTTGGAGTCTGAAGAAGCCATAGGCCAGTCCGAACATCACGGTCCAGATCACCACCAATCCAGCGAGCTGAGCGAGGATCTGTGTAGTGCCCCCGTAGATCAGGCCTTTGAGCTCGATCGGGTTCCCCGCCGAGTCGACAGCAAGATTCCAGCCATTGCCGTAGCTGCCATCGGGGAAGATTCCCACAGCGAGCACACCGAACGTGCCGCAAACACCATGCACCGCGATCGCGCCCACCACATCGTCAATCCCTCGACGCTCGACGAACCTGATCGCCTCGACGACGAGCACGCCTGCGATGACCCCGATCACTGCCGACCATCCAGGCGTAATGAAGGCACAAGGGGCGGTGATGGCGACCAGGCCCCCGAGCATGCCGTTCATCATCATCCCAGGGTCCGGCTTGCGGCCCCTGAAGTACATGCAGTAGAGCATCGACGTCACCGCACCGAACGCCCCCGCGATTGCGGTGTTGGCGGCCACCGTTGCGAACTGGACATCCGTCGCCGCAAACGTCGAGGCCGCATTGAACCCAAACCATCCGAACAACAGGATGAACGTCCCGAGAGCGGCCATCGGGATGTGGTGCCCTGGGATGGAGTTGGGAGTTCCGTCAGCCCTGAACTTCCCGAGACGAGGCCCGAGGGCAAGAGCGCCCGCAAGGGCCGCTGCCCCGCCCATCGCGTGCACGACGCCGGACCCCGCGAAGTCGGCGTACCCGACACCCCAGCCCATCGAGCTCCACAGACGGTTGAGCCAACCGCCGCCCCAGGTCCAGGCGCCGAACAGCGGGTAGTAGATGGCACCACAGAACAAGCCCCAACCAACGAAGCTCTTCCATCTCCACCGCTCCGCCATCGACCCGGTCGGGATGGTGGCGGTGGTGTCCATGAAGGCCGCCATGTAAAGGAAGAAGCCGAGGACCGCAGGTGTGATCCCTGGACCCTGGAGCAGGAACCCGCCTTCCCAAAGGAAGACCCAGTCACCCGACCCGATCAGTGGGCCACCGAGGGCAGCGTCGTAGCCGAAATCGAACCCGGGGAGAAGATATGAGAAGCCTCCGAACATGAAGGCGTACCCGACCAAGTAGAACGCGACGAAGCCGAGGCCGAAGATCGCGAAATTGGTGGAGACCACGTGTGCAGCGTGCCTGGCACGCGAGAAGCCGGTTTCAACCAGAGCGAACCCGGCCTGCATGAAGATGACCAGCACCGCGCCTATCACGATCCAAAGCAGGTTCAGCGGCTGGGTGATCGCTGCATTCGCATCCGTCTCTTGCCCGATCGCAGGCAGGGCGGAAGTCAGCGTTGCGCAAACCGTCAGCGACGCCAAAGTCGCGGACTTCCTGTGCCGAGCGCCTGTATTCAAGGTCATTTCCTCCCTCTGGCTTGGTCTGAAGAAATTAGGGAGGGGTCTGTGAATCGATTCGAAACGCGGTGTTACGGATCTCGATCAATTGGATGATGGGTTTCTTACAGACCGGTAGGTGAGGCGGGCTCGAGCAGGTATCCCCTGGAGCGTATGGTCCGGATGGTCAGCCCTATCCCCGGCAATCGCTGTCGGAGCCGGAGGATGTGAGCGTCAAGTGTGTTTCGATGGGGATCCGGCCTGCTCCCCTGACTTCGGGGCCATCCCGCCTCGGTCAAGCCCTGTCGCGTGACCACCGAGCCCAGCCGGGTGATCATCGCTTCCACCAGCCGAGCCTCGAGAGGTGAGAGTGCCACCCAGCCGTCGCCGAATCGGAGAATTCCCGTCTCTTCGAGGATCGGAATGGGCGCTCTGCCATCGAATACGCCGAGGTCGACCAACTGGCGCCACCTATTGCGCAACCCATCCACTCTGAGCGCGAGGTCGGCATCCGTGAACGGCGGCCTCACCCAATCCTCGACGAGTGCCAGTGGGTCCGGAGGAGGTCCCCACTCGACAATGAATAGGACGGGCCGAGCCTCACCATCCAGATCTTCCCGCCGGCCCCGCTCTTCGGGCCACCGCACCAGGGCGACTTCGACGTCCACCCCAGCAAGACAACCGGCTCAGTGTTTCAAGCCTGTTTCCCAGTCGTGAAGGATCGGAGACGAGACGAGCTCAGGCTTCCCGCTCGTAGAAGACGCTGTTGGGATCAAGCACGTATGGGCCGAATGGAGGGATCTCGTAGAACCCCATTCCCTCGTACGAGCGGATCGCGTCGGCCTGATAGATCCCGGTCTCCAGCCGGAGCAAGCGGGCACCGTGCTCACGTGCGTGATTGGCGAGTTGTTCGACGAGAAGACCTGCCAGCCCCCGTCCTCGAAACTCGGGGCGAATGTACATCCGCTTCAATTCGCCGTATTCACCAAGAATCTGGATGCCACCGCATCCCACCGCCGCCTCGTCGACACGAACTGTGAAGAAGGCGACACCTTCAGCAATCAGTTTCTCGATGCTGTATCCGTGCTGGCTCTCGTCGGGATAAATTCCTCCGCCGAGCTCCTCTTCGAGCTCCTCGATCAGGGCGCGGGTGTCCTCGGTGTCGGGTGGCTCTGGGCCGATGGTGACCGCCATGCCGCGGTCAGGCTAGGAGCGGTAACGATTTCGTAGCGCGCCGTTTGCAACAATCCGGAAGTGCGGCGATTCGCTTTCGGCCTGATCTGCATCACCGGCGCCCTGCTGCTTTGGGTCCAGCTAGCGGGGGCAATACCCGCCGCCGACGTCTTTCTGGCCGGCCTCGGCTTTGGGATCTATGCAGTTACCGGGGGCATGATCGTCTTCCGCCGCGATGGCCATCTGACCGGATGGCTCCTGTCCGTGATCGGGCTGCTCCTGGTGTTCGCCGATGCCTCCCCCTATTTCCCGGGGACACCCGACAACTTCGCCGACTGGGTCGGCAGCTGGATCTGGACCGCGGTCTTCGCCGTGTTCGGGATCCTGACGCTGACGTTTCCCTCCGGGCACCCGCCAAAAGGCCCAAGCCTGGCCGCCCGCTCCGGACGACTGGCAATCCGTGTGCTACCGCTGCTCGTGGTCGCAACCGCACTCACTGAGACCCTCGGCGGCCCGGTTTCGGAGTCGGGCATCGAGAACTCGATTGGGTTCCTTCCCGGCTGGCTTTCGTTTCCCCTGCTCATGACCGTGGTAGCCATCCTGCTGGGCGGTGTGGTCTCGTTGGTGGTGAAGCGACGCCGCGCAGTCGGAGCGGAACGGGCCCAGATCACGTGGGTGGTGTTCGGTTTCGTCCTGCTGGTGAGCGCCATCATCATGACCTTCGCCTACATCTTCGGATCGATCGCGCTCGGTGCCGGTGACCCCGGGGATGCGGCCTGGGGCCCGGTTTTCGTGATGATGATCACCTTTCCGCTCTGGTTCGGGATCGCGATCCTCCGCTATCGGCTTTTCGAGATTGATCGCATCGTCTCCCGAACTGTGTCGTACTCGGTAGTGGTCGCGCTCCTGGCAGCTGTGTTTGGCCTGGTCGTGACCGTGCTGACTTCACTGCTCCCGCCGGGCAGCGAAATACGAGTCGCGGCATCCACTTTGGCTGTTGCCGCGTTGTTCAACCCGGTCCGCCGCAATGTGCAACGAGTCGTCGACCGGCGATTCAATCGATCCCATTACGACGCGGTACGAGTTGGCGCGGAGTTCGCCAGATCCGTTCAGGACGAGATGGACACCGATCGCATCGTCCAGGGCTGGATCGGCGTGGTCGTCGCGACGGTGCAGCCAACGAAGCTCTCGGTCTGGATCAGGAACAGCTCGGACTGAATAGGGCGCCGGCCGACCGTTAGACCCGCTCGACCTCGAGGCCCAAGGGACGCGCCAGGATCGACCCAAGGCGTCGCACGTCGTCCTCGAGGAGCCGCCGGGATAGTCGTCTCTCCTTGAACCAGGAGACCACGATGTGGTCGTCTTTGGTCTCCCAGGTGCCGGAGACCACGCCACCCGACACTACGACTGGCGAGATCCACCCGCTCTGCTTGCTCACCAGAGGGCGCCGCTCGACCGCCACCACCCGGGCGTCCCCGGTGCCCGGCGCCAAGACGTACTGGTCGAACCCGCCCAAGAGCCGGAGCGCCTTGGTCGGCTTCGTAGTCGCAAGGTCGTCCAGCAAGGCGGTGGGCACGAAAGCTGTATGGCCGTCGACCTCGACCTCGGCCAGAGCGTCACCCAGATCGGCAAACCAGGCATTGAGCCGGCGCTTGCCGAACCATCCGCCGGCCAGCCAGTTTCCGAAGGCGTCGGCCGTGGCCGGCCCGTGTGCTCCGAGGTAGCTGAGGATCGCCTCCGGCGCGGCTTCATCCGGCTCCGGCATGCCCGGCCATCTCGGGCTCGCAACCTCGGGGAGAGTAAACGTGACGCGATTGCCCCGACTGGGACCGAATACCAGATCGCCCTGCCAGGCAAGTGGCTTGAGCAGGGTGCCCCAACCGGAACCGAGAGCTTCACCCACGTGTCGCAGGCCGCGCACCCGTGTGACCGCGGCGATCAGCTCCTCACGGGTCAATGGCCCGTCCTTCAACGCCGACCTCGCCGCCTTGCGCAACGCCTCGATCTGTGACGGTGACACCCCGAAGTACTTTTGCCAGCTCGGGCGCTCCCAAGATCGACCGGAGGCGATCAAGGAGAGGAAAGCTGGAGCGCGCTCGGGAGTGAGCAGGTGAAGTGTCCCTCGCATCGCCCAGGTCTTGATCAGGCGGCCCGAAGAGAGGGCGCTCCCGACGTCCCCTGAGCGCGACTTCTGTCGGCGAATCCGGATCGCGAGCTCGGCCGATGACGCCACCTGGGCCTGAACCCCGCACAGGCGATCCACCACCTGGTCGATGCTGGGCTTGCCGAGAGGGTCGAGAAAGTGTCGCTTCATCCGCCAAGACAGCGCCTGGGCAGAGGTGACCTTCAGCACCGGCCCGGCAACCCGGTCACCCCACGGGGGTCAGAATCGCGATCGGGATCTTGCGCCCCGACTTGTCCACGTACTTCTCGAACGCCGGGGCACGGGCGACGACCACCTCATTCCACAACTCGTCCCGTTCCCCGTCGCCATCGACCACTCGGACTTCGACCTGGTGACTCGCCTCGCCGATGCGGACCTGGGCCCGACTAGCCGCCCTCAGGTTGTGGATCCACTCTGGATCCCGCGGTGAGCCACCAGCGGTGGCAGCAACCAAATAGCCGTCGTCGTAGTCGAAATAGGCGACCGGGACGGACCTTGGCTCACCCGTCTTGCGGCCAGGCACAGTCAGAATCAGAACCGGCACTCCCCGGGCACTGCCTCCGATCTTCCCGTTCGATCGCCCGTAGAGCCAGGAAGCGAATCTGTTGCCGGCTGCCATCACTGACTTCTGAACGGTCATCCATAACGAACTTACCCGACCCGCCTGATGACTAGTCACTTTGTGCGTTGCGTTTCTAGTGCTCGCCGGATGGGGCTCCAAATGCCGATCAACAGGTGTGGACACTCACCCGGAGAAGAACAACTCGGGCAAGCCGAGATGCAGAGAGTGCGGCAAGCCCGCCAGGTTCATCATCTCCAAGGGACTCGCGTGCGGCACTCACGCTTACGAGTACCTGGAGCAGGATGGGTCGGGATCAGGCCCCATGCCTGCGCAGATCAGATCTCAGTCGAGCAAGCACCAAAGAAGCCGAATGCGACCCGAGCTTCGGGCAATCGTCTACCGCAGGCCCGCCGAGGGTTGAACTCGACCCCTTGGCGGTCTGAACTCGCCGACTGTCAGCCATCTACTCTCAGCCGGACATGGCCCAACGGAGCCGGCGCCTCGACGACGTAGAGGTCACTCTCACCTTCTACGGGTCAATCATCTACTTGACCGTGGTGTCCGCCCTCGCCTCCCAGACCACCTCACCCCCGCCCCAGGTCGCGATCAGCACCCTGGTGGCCACCGCGACGGTGTTGTACATGGCGCACGTGTTCACTGCGCTCGTCCCCAAAGCAGCCCGGGCGGGTCGCCTCCAGGGCGCCGACCTCCTAGCGGCTCTGGCACACGACACGCCACTGCTCCTGTCCGCGGTCGTGCCCATTGCTCCGCTCGCTCTGGCTGGATGGGGCGCCATCGGCTTCGAGACTGCATATCAGCTCAGCGTTCGCCTGACCATGGCGCTCCTCTTCGGACTGGCGGTCGCCCTCAGCCGCCGGGACGGCCTCTCGTGGGGCCGAGCCCTTTTCGCAGGGTTGGTGATCATCCTGATAGCCGTCGTGGTGATCACGCTGGAGTCGAGGGTCCATTGATGACCGGCCCCGAGAGTCGAACCTGGCAGATGGCACAGCGTTAGATTCCAACCTGAGCCGCCGGTGTCTCCGGCGGGCATCAGGAGGAAAATGAGCGACTTGTCCCCGGGCACCCCCGCCCCCGCGGTGGAGGGTGAGTGGAACCCCCGGCTGGCGATCCTGCTGGCGATGGCGATGTTCGTCCTCGTCGTCGACACCACGCTTATGAACGTCTCCATCTCGGCGGTGGTCGAAGACCTGGGGACCACGGTCAGTGACGTCCAGGCCGCTATCGCCCTCGAGGCCCTGGTCTCGGCGGCATTCATCCTGATCAGCAGCAAGGTCGGAGACCTGATCGGCCGCAAACGGGCCTATGTGCTCGGTCTCCTCGGCTATGCCATCGGGGCTCTCACCATGACGGTCACCGACAGCATCGGCCCGATGATCATCTTCTGGGCCATCTTCGGAGGACTCGGTGCCTCGCTGCTTCTCCCCGCGATGCAGTCGCTGATCCACGGCAACTTCGCCGGCGACGCCCAGAAGCGGGTCTACGCCCTGGTCGGGGCCTCGGCTGCGATAGCCGCCGCAGTAGGGCCCCTGCTCGGAGGCTTCGTCACCACCTACCTCTCCTGGCGGGTGGGATTCGCCCTCGAGGTGGTGGTGATCGCTGTCGTCCTTCTCGGAATCGGCCTGGTGAAGGACGTGCCCTACACCGGCGATCGCAGGCTCGACCTGGTCGGCGCCGTCTTCTCGGTCCTGGGCATGGGAGGCCTGGTGATGGGGATCCTGGTCTGGCAGGAGGGAGGCACCTACGTCGGCCTCCTCATCGTGGTGGGCGTAGTCGGCATGGTGCTCCTTGCCCGCTGGCTGGTGAGGCGCAAGCGGGAGGGCAAGGTGACCCTGCTCGACCCTGACCTGCTCAAGTCGAAGATGTTCCGTTTGGGAATCACCGGCCAGATGCTGCAGCAGATCGCGCTCGGCGGATCGATGATCGTGGTCCCGATTTTCCTCCAGATGGTGCTCGGCTACAACGCTATGGAGACCGGGCTCACCATCGCCCCGCTGTCCTTGACGATGTTCTTCGTTGCCATGCTCGCCGGGAAGCGAGCGGGACGACGGCGGCCGGCGGCCGTCATCCGTGCCGGGTTCGCGTTTCTGTCGATCGGGGTGCTGGTGATGATCCCGATCGTCCCCCGGACCGACACCGGGTGGTGGCTGACCATCCCTCTGTTCATCATGGGCGTCGGGCTCGGACTTCTGGTGTCTCAGCTCAACAACTACGCCCTGGCCCCGATCGACGAGGAGCGAATCAGCGAGGCGGCCGGCGTCAACTCGGCTGCGGGATCCTTCGGCCTTTCCTTTGGCCTCGCCTTTGCCGGAGGAGTCATGCTCGCCACCCTCGCCTTCACGTTCACGAGCATGGCCGAATCGAGCAGTGTTCTCGCTCCCGAGCAGCAGGAGCAGGTGGCCACTGCACTGGAGGAAGACGCTCAGTTGATGAGCACTGCCCAACTCGAGGAGGTGACCGAGGGGCAGCCGGAGACAGTCCAGGACGAGATCATCCGCATCAACACGGAAGCGAGGCCGGTCGCTCTCCAGGTTGCTCTCCTCGTGCCGTTGCTCGCGGGACTGGTCGGCTTCTTCAACGGATTCCGCATGATGCGGCTCCCAGATGTGACACCATCGGCCGACATCGAAGGCCTCCTCGGCGGCTGACCCCCACCAGAGCGACACCGCCGAGATCCGAGTCCGTAAAGTCGCTCCATGTCTTGGAACGACGAGGTGGTCCCAGGGCGGCTTTCTGTACGTCAGGCTGCGTTCATCGGCGTCGGCTCCATGGTCGGGGCGGGGATCTTTGCCCTGCTCGGGGCCGCCGGAGAGTTGGCAGGAGCGGCCGTTTGGGTCTCGTTCCTCATCGCCGGAGCCGTGGCAATCCTCCAGGGCTACTCCTTCGCCAAGTTCGGTGCCCGATATCCATCTGCGGGCGGGCTCCTCGAGTACGTCATCCAGGCCTTCGGCCATGGCCACGTCACCGGGATCCTGGCCTGGTTGATATATGCGACCAACGCCATTGTCACCGGCATGGTCGCGGTCTCCTTCGGGAGCTACGCCAGCGAGTCCTTCGCCGATGGGAGCGAGGCCTGGGTCAAGGGGTTCGCGGTCTTGGTGATCCTCGCCATGACGCTGCTCAACATCGCCGGGTCAGGAGCCGTAGCCAACGCCCAGACCGTGGTCGTCTACGTGGTGATCGGGATCCTGTCGCTGTTCGCGGTGACCACTCTCGCCAACATGAACCCGGACCTGCTGGCCGTATCCGGGTACCCGCCGTTCCGTGACATCGTCGCCAGCGTCGCCCTCACCTTCTTTGCCTTCCTCGGATTCGGCGTCATCACCTTCACCGCCTCCCACCTGGCGAATCCAGCCAAGCAACTGCCCAAGGCGTTCTACCTGGCGCTGGGGATCGCCTCCGTGATCTACGTAGCGGTGGCAATCGGGGTCTACGGGACACTGACAGTGGATGAGGTGATCGCGTCCGGTGGGACCGCGCTTGCGGTAGCCGCTGAGCCCGTCCTCGGGCAAGCGGGTTTCTGGCTGATGTCGGTCACCGCTCTGTTCGCAACTGCGGGGGCGACCAATGCCGGGTTGTTCCCCGCCGCGGGACTGTCCACCGAAATGGCGAGCGTCGGCGAGTTCCCCCCCGCAATGGGCCGCAAGCTCGGCGAAAAGGTCCCGGTCGGCCTCATGGGCACCGCTCTTCTGGCGATGATCCTCGCGGTCGGCTTCGACCTGAATGCGATCGCCTCCATTGGAAGCGCCATCGCCCTCCTGGTCTTCACCCTGATCACCGCCGGCCACTTCCGGGTTCGCTCCGAGACCGGGGCCAATCCGATCATGTTGGGACTGGGAGTGCTCACCGCTGGTGTCGTTCTCCTCACCTTCATTTTCACCACTCTCCCCGAGGAGCCGGGAACCGCAGTGGCCCTGGTGGTGATCCTGCTCCTGAGCGCGATCCTGGACTTCTGGTGGAAGCGGCGCCGGGCCGGCACGGCCGTCGTTCCGCCTGCGTAGTATCCGTCGCAGGGCGTTTGCCCGATGGAGCTGTCGAAAGGACGCATGTGACAGAGAATGACGTAGAAGTCGGCCCCGTCGATTACTTCGTAGTGGAGTGGCCGGCCGGCTCGCCCCCCACCGGGGAAGCCTTCCCCTACCTCGTCGACCTCGTGGACCGCGGTGTGATCCGGATCCTCGACCTGGCATTCGTCGAGAAGGATCATGGACGGCAACGTCCTCGCGATGGAGCTGGGCGACTTCGACTTGGACGGCAACCCGGAGCTGGCGATATTCGAAGGCGCCGCATCGGGTCTGATCGATGAAGAGGACAAGCAGGAAGCCGGCGGCATCATGGAGCCGGGTACCGCGGCCGCGATCCTGGTCTACGAGAACACGTGGGCCGCTCCCTTCGCCACCGCTCTCCGCAAGACCGGCGCCCGGTTGGTCGCCTACGGTCGGATCCCGATAAACGACTTGATCCAGACCCTGGACGAGCTCGAAGCCGCCGAAGCCAGTTAGGAGAATCGACATGCCAAGACTGATGAGAACGATGGCACGGACCGCAGTGGTCGCCGGCACGGCGACCGCAGTGTCTAATCGGGTGTCCCGCCGGCAAGCCAACAAATGGTCGGATCAGGCCGAAGCCGAGGCCTACCAGGACAGAGGCTGCAGCCCAAGCACCCAGGCTGCACCCCCAGCGGCACCCAGCACGGATGACAAGCTGGCTCAGCTCAAGGAGCTCGGAGATCTCAAGACGGCCGGAGTCCTCACCGACGCCGAGTTCGAGGCACAGAAGGCGAAGATCCTCGCCGGCTGACATCCATCAAACCCTGGGCGCTACTCCGCTGAATCTGCCTGGCGCGGGTCGGGCTACTCTCAGAACACAAGCCACTTCGGGCCATAGATGAGGAGACATAGACGATGCCTTTGATGGACGTGTTCTGGTCGATGCTCTGGTTTTTCCTGTTCTTTCTGTGGATTTGGATCCTTATCAGCCTGTTCTCGGACATCTTCCGGAGCCCGGACCTCTCGGGATGGGGCAAAGCAGGCTGGACGTTCTTCATAATCGTCCTCCCCTTCCTCGGTGCTTTTGTCTACCTGATCGCCCGCGGCTCCTCCATGCAGGAGCGGGCGATGGAAGACATGAAGAACCGGGAAAAGGCCAGCCGGCAGTACATCCAGGAGGTCGCCGGTTCCGGGTCAGCTGCTGACGAGCTGGCCAAGCTGGCGGACTTGAAGGAGAAGGGCGTTCTCACCGAAGAGGAGTTCGCCGCCCAGAAGAAGGTGCTGCTCGCCGGCTGAGGCCATGGTGAGCGTTTGATTCGGGCGCGGCCCACGCCGCGCCCGAGCTCGCGTTCAGGCGTCGAAACGCTCCCGGATCAACCCGTGGCGCAGGCCGCGATCACTCACGGTGAGCCGGTCATGCCGCAGCTTCTCCATCACCGTTGCCACGATGCACGCTCCCGCCAGGATGACCTCGGCCCGCTTCGGTTGCAGGCCGACGATGGAGCGACGGTCCTCCAGGGGCGTCGTTCGATACATCTCGATCTGGCGCTCGACCTCGGCGAGCTCCAGGACCGCCCCCTGGATCCGGTCCGGGTCGTAGCTTCCCATCTCCAGGGATACCGCGGTCAGGTTGGTGATCGCCTCCACCCATCCCCACCAGGCCTCCGAATGAGCTCGACCGTCCAGCGAATTCAGATCGGCGGCGATAGCTGCCCGGGCCTCACCCAGGATCTCCTCCGACACCACCTCGTCCAGCCCGAAGGCCTCCGTGTAACGCACCGCCCCCACCGGGACGCTAAAGCGCTCCGTCACCTGTCCACGGTGCCAAAGGTGAACTGTGAGCTGCCGCCCCCGGTGTCGAAGACCACCAGCGAGCCGGCCTCGAGGCCGAGTTCTGCCTTGACTGCGAGATAGGCGAGCCGGCTCTCCTCCTCGCCGGAGATGACCACGATCCCGACTCCGGTCCGCTCTCGGATCAATTCGACCACCTCGATCCCGGTTCGAAGCGGCGCGCATGGCCGCGGTGGCCACCGCTGCGAGCACCTTGACCCGCTCCTCCCGTGCTTCGGAGACCATGCCCTCGATGGCGGTCGGCGGTTCGCTCCATCGCCGGGCCCTGGATCGGCCCGTCCCCCACCTGCCCCTCTCCGAGTCGGGTGACCTCGGCCCGATCCACGATTGCCCTCCAGGTGCCGTCGGCCGCTCGCTCCCCGATGTGGAACTTCACCGAGTTGGTGCCGACGTCGATCACCCCGAATCGGACCGCCCGATCGTCGAGAAGGGCGGTGATCGCCCGCAGATAGTTGTGGTTCAGATGATCGGCCAGGCCCAGGTGCATGCACCGCCCTCAGAACGGCCTCTCGGTCCTCTGATTCGACGGCGATGGTCCGCATCGGCTGCTGTCCGATCACCAGATCGCTGAGCTCCGCCATGCAGCCCCCGAGGGTGTATCTGACCCGATGCTTGGTCACCGGCACCGCCCGCAGCTCAGGGTGGGGCTCGATCACCTCGTCTATGAGCTGCTCCTGCGTGTAGGCTCGGTGCGCTCCAGATTCGCCGATTCGATGCCCATCGCCTCGAGGACGGTCGATACATGCTCCCGGGCGAGCGGGAAGCCCTCCTTCAGCATCTGGAATCCACTGTTCCAACCCCTCGGCGTCGATCTCGCGGAGCACCTTGAGATCCATCAGCCCGTCCCGGATCTTGGCGATGGACGCTCCGTTGACATGGTGGAAGTAGATCTCCTCGGAGGTGCTCTCTCCCACCGGCTCCATGGCGGCAAAGACCTCTTCGGCAGAGCCGAACTCGCTCGCCGAACGTGCGCCATTCCCAACGGGGGACGATCTGGTCCATTTGCCTCCTCGGACAGTGTAGGAATGAGCGTACGGGACTCGCTGCTCGTGGATCGCGACGCTTCCGACTTTCGGTGTGATTGTATTGCAGGCATGACTACCCAGGTCGCAGCACGCACCGACTGGCATGGAATCGAGGCCGCGGAGGCGGCGAAGCGGCTCGAAGTCGACGTCGACACCGGCCTCTCCGATGCGAGGTACAGGCCCGGCTGCAGAAGTACGGGCACAACCAGCTCTCGCAGAAGAAGAAGGAGTCCGGGTTTCAGGCCTTCCTCCGCCAGTACCAGGACTTCATGCAGATCATCCTGCTCGCCGCGGGTCTGGTGAACCAGTTGGTCACCGGCGACACCGGCACCACCGTCGTCCTGGTCGGGCTCACCCTGTTCAACGCGGTGATCGGGCTCCGTCAGGAAGCCAAGGCCGAAGAGAGCGTGGCCGCACTGGCCTCGATGATGAAGACAGTGGCGCGGGTCCGACGCGGCGGCACCGTGCTCGAGATTCCCGCCGAGGAGCTTGGTGCCCGGGGACATGGTGCTCATGGAAGCCGGAAACCGGGTCCCCGCCGATGGACGGATCGTGGTCGCGGCAACGATGGAGATCGAAGAGGCTGCGCTCACCGGAGAGAGCCTCCCCGTGGGGAAGAGCGCCAGCGCTGTGCCCGGCGGCGAAGTCGCCCTCGGGGACCGCACTTCGATGGCGTTCATGAACACCTCCGTAACCCGGGGGCGCGGGGAGATATTGGTCACCGCTACCGGCATGGAAACCGAGATCGGGCACATCGCCGACCTGCTGGCCAACACCGAGACCGACAAGACTCCGCTCCAGAAGCAACTCGACGCGCTGTCCAAGATCATCGCCGGCATCGCTGCCGTCGCCCTGGTCCTCGTCATCCTGCTCGGATTGGCTCAGGGACAGACCTTCGACACGTTGTTCATCACCGGGGTGGCGCTGGCAGTTGCTGCGATTCCGACCGGCCTTCCCGCAGTTGTAACCGCGTTGCTTTCGATCGGGACCCGTGAGATCGCCAACCGGGGTGCGATCGTGAAGCGCCTCCCCGCGGTGGAGACCCTTGGCTCGACGTCCGCGATCTGCTCGGACAAGACCGGCACTCTGACCCTGAACAAGATGACCTCCCGGGAGTTGGTGATACCCGGCCAGAACGTCCACAAGATCTCCGGTGAGGGATATTCGACGACCGGGGACATCACCCATGTCGGAGGGGAGAACTTCGACCTCGACCCCTATCTCCTGCCCATGGCCCTCTGCGCCGATGCCGTGCTCGACGGGGAAAGCCTGATCGGTGATCCGACCGAAGGGGCGCTCATCGTCCTGGCAGGCAAAGGCGGGTTCGATCTGGACGCCACTAAAGCCGCCTATCCACGGATCGCAGAGGTCCCCTTCGACTCAGACTACAAGTTCATGGCCACCTTCCATGAGATGACCGGCGGGGACGGCAGGCGCGTCGTGCGCTGCTACGTGAAGGGTGCCCCTGACGTACTCATATCCAAGGGGACCAATTACCTCCACCCGGACGGGACCCTGCTCCCGATCACGGATCAGAATCGCTCCCTCGCGCTGGACGCCAATGATCGCCTTGCAGCGGCAGGAGAAAGAGTGATGGTGGTTGCGCAACGCGACTTCGACCACGCCACCTTCGACCGGAGCGCAGCCCATATCGATGACGTCACCGATCTCACCCTGCTTGCCATGGTCGGGATCGTGGACCCGCCTCGCCCCGAGGCCAAGGCGGCCATCGCCGAGTGCCATGAGGCCGGGATCCGGGTGCGGATGATCACCGGGGACCATGCCACCACGGCGGCCGCGATCGCCGGTGAGCTCGGAATCGAGGGTCGAGCGATGACCGGCGCCGAGTTCTCGGGCATGAGCGACGAGGAGTTGCTCTCACAACTCGACGACATCGGCGTGATCGCCAGAGTTGCCCCCGAGGACAAGATCCGCCTGGTCCGGCTGCTCCAGCAGAGCGGCAACGTGGTGGCGATGACCGGGGACGGGGTCAATGACGCCCCGGCGCTGAAGGCAGCCGACATCGGTGTGGCCATGGGGATCACCGGCACCGAAGTGTCCAAAGAGGCAGCGGTGATGATCCTCACCGACGACAACTTCGCCACCATCGTCAATGCGGTCGAGTACGGGCGCTCGCTCTACGACAACCTGCTCAAGTATCTCCGCTTCCAGATGTCGACCCTGGTGGCCTACATCGCCATCTTCATCGGGGCCGGGCTCTTCGGGATCGCCAGTGGAGTCCCTCTGAACCCGCTTCAGATCCTGTGGCTGAACATGGTCGTCGACATCCCGCTGGCGATCGCGCTCGGGTTCGACGTGCCCACCGGCGGGTTGATGCAGCGGGCGCCGCGGCCTGTGGGGGCTCCGGTGCTCACTGCGGGGAATTGGGTGCGGCTCTGCATCCAGGGTCTGGTGATGACGATCGGGTCCCTCCTCGCCTACAAGCTGGTCGAGGATCAGGGGGCATTGATCGCCTCGACGATGCTGCTCACCACGCTTTCCCTGTACCACGTGATTGCCGGGCTGATGGCCAGGGACCAGCACAACACGATCTTCGACCGCGATGCCATCCCCGGGAGGGTCCAGCTCCGGCGCTACGGGTTGTCGCTGCTGGCCATCATCCTGGTGACCACCATCGGATTGCTGCAGCGCATCGTCGGAACCACCGAGCTCGCCCTCTCCCAATGGGGTCTGGCCCTCGGTTTCGCCCTGTCCCTGTTGGTCATCGAGGAAGTCATCAAGCTGGTGCTGCGGAGGCGAACCGCGGCTACGCAACACGAAGTGACCAACGCCCCGGCGCTGGCGGCCTGAGAGGATTCGTTTGAGCGGGAAAAGACCAACGCCAGGGCAAGTCCGATGAGGGTCGTAGTTGCTCTCGGTGGGAACGCTCTCCTCAAGCGGGGCGAGCCGATGACGGCCGACAATCAGAGGGGAAACGTGCAGCAGGCGGCGCCGGCTCTCGCCGCGGTGGCCACCGAGCACCAACTGGTGCTCACCCACGGAAACGGCCCCCAGGTGGGTCTGCTCGCGCTCCAGGCTGCCTCCTACGAGGAGGTGGAGGCCTATCCCCTCGATGTCCTGGGAGCGCAGACCGAGGGAATGATCGGCTACATGCTGGAACAGGAGCTGGGCAACTTGCTTCCGATGGAGGTGCCCCTGGCCACGATCCTCACGATGGTGGAGGTCGACGGCACCGACCCTGCCTTCCAGAACCCGACCAAGTTCGTGGGCCCGGTCTACGACCAGCAGACGGCCGACCAACTGCGCGGGGAGAAGGGTTGGGACTTCAAGCAGGACGGAGAGAAGTGGCGACGGGTCGTCCCCTCTCCCCTGCCGAAGCGCATCTTCGAGATCCGGCCCATCCGCTGGCTTCTGGAGCACGACGTGGTGGTGATCTGCGCCGGCGGCGGCGGAGTGCCCACCATGTACGATCCGGATGCGGAGAGGCGACTGATGGGTGTGGAAGCGGTGATCGACAAGGACCTCGCCAGCGAGTTGTTGGCGCGTGAAGTCGAGGCCGACGTGTTCGTCATGGTGACCGACGTGGATGGGGTCTACACCGGGTGGGGCACACCCGATCAGCTGAAGCTGGACCGTGTCACTGCAGCCGAGCTCCGGGCACAGGAGTTCGCGGCGGGGTCGATGGGCCCCAAGGTGGATGCCGCCGCCAAATTCGTGGAATCGACCGGTAAGCGAGCAGCTATTGGAGGCCTCGCCGAGATCGAGCAAATAGTGGCCGGCACCGCTGGCACCCAGGTGGTGCCGGGATGACCACCTGTCGGAAAGGACGAAAAGGGACATGAGCGAGTTCGGGGTCCATTCGGAAGTCGGGAAGCTGCACAAGGTCATGGTCCATCGCCCGGACCTCAGCCTGCAGCGGTTGACCCCGTCCAATCACGACGACCTCCTCTTCGATGACGTCCTGTGGGTGGAGCGCGCCCAGTTCGAGCACGACCAGTTCGTGTCCAAGATGCGCGATCGGGGCGTCGAAGTCTTCCTCTTCTCGCAACTCCTCGCCGAGGCGCTGGCCGCCAGTGATGAGGGCCGAAAGCGGCTCATCGAGCTCACTGTCTCCGAGTACACAGTGGGGATCTCGCTGGTCGATGAGGTGCGTTCGCTGCTCGAGGCGATGAAGCCCGATCAGCTGGGGAAGCACCTGATCGGCGGCCTGACCGTGGCCGAGTCGGGGATCGACCTGGGCAAGGCGAAGGAATGGTCACTGGGCGGCGCGGCCCTCGACGACACGAGCGCCTTCATCCTTCCCCCGCTCCCAAACACCCTCTTCACCCGGGACTCCTCGTGCTGGATCTACGGAGGGGTGTCGATCAACCCCATGTACTGGCCGGCGCGTCGCCTCGAGGGGTACAACGTCGCCACCATCTATCGGTTCCACCCGATGTTCGCCGACGCCGACTTCGAGTACTGGTACCCCCATCTCGGCGACGATGGGAAGTTCCAGGCCGCTGACTTCGGCCGATCCTCCCTGGAAGGGGGCGACGTCCAACCCATCGGCAATGGCACGGTGCTCATCGGCCTCAGTGAGCGGACTCAGGCTCGGATGATCGAGCAGATAGCCAAGGCCTTGTTCGACAAGGGGGCAGCCGAGCGGGTGATCGCAGTGGTGATGACCAAGGACCGGGCCCATATGCACCTCGACACGGTGTTCACCATGCTCGACAGGGACAAGGTCACGCTCTACCCAAAGGTGATGGGCAACGTGCGTGCGATCAGCCTTCGCCCCGGGTCCGGCGGCAAAGACTTCCACGTCACCGTAGAAGACAGCTTTCTGGGGGCCGTGGGCGACGCCCTCGGGGTCGGCAAGCTCCAGGTAGTGGAGACCGGCGGCGACAGCTACCAGCAGGAGCGCGAGCAGTGGGACGACGGGAACAACGTGGTCGCCCTGGAACCAGGAGTCGTCGTCGCCTATGAGCGGAACACTCACACCATCCAGGCCATGCGCCAGGCCGGTGTCGAGGTGGTGACGATCGAGGGCTTCGAGTTGGGCAAGGGACGTGGTGGTGGGCATTGCATGACATGTCCGCTGGTCCGCGACCCGATCTGATCGGAGGAAAACAGGTGAGTGCCGACGCGCTGGATACTGATCGTGATCGTTGGACTGCTGGTGATCCTTCTCATCGCTTACGCCCGCGGGGACGAGGCCGAGAGGTCGGTCGAGGCTTTGGCAATTGGACTGTCGGCGATGAGTGGCGCGAGGGAGGACTGACATGACTACGGCATCGTCACCGGCGCCTGAAGGGGATACCGGGGAGAAGAAGAAGGGATTCACCCTCCCCTCGGCGTACACCATCCTCTTCGCCCTGATCGTGCTCGCCGCGATCGCCACCTGGATTGTCCCGGCAGGAGCCTATGACCTCACCCCGGAGGGCGAGCCGATCCCCGGCACCTACCACGAGGTGGAAGCCAACCCGCAGCGCATCCTGGTCGACTCCCTCACCGCACCGATCAACGGCCTGTACGGGATCGAGGACGAGACCGGCAACATCAACTACTACAACAGCGGCGTCCTGTTCGGGGCTATCGACGTGGCGTTGTTCATAATCGTCATCGGGGGCTTCCTCGGGGTGACCATGAAGACCGGGGCCATCCAGGCAGGGATCGGGAGGCTGGTGGCTCGCATGCGGGGTCGGGAGAAGTGGATGATCCCGTTGCTGATGGGAGTGTTTGCCCTCGGCGGCACCACCTACGGCATGGCCGAGGAGAGCCTCGCCTTCTACGCGTTGGTGATCACGGTGTCTGATCGCCGCCGGCTACGACGCCCTGACCGGTGCCGCGGTAGTTCTCCTCGGCGCCGGCATCGGCACTCTGGGGTCCACGATCAACCCGTTCGCCACCGGAATCGCCTCGGGGTTCGCCGGGATCTCCATCAGCGACGGCCTGATCGGGCGCCTCGTGATCCTCATCGTGGGGTTGGTGATCGGGATCTTCTTCGTCATGCGGTACGCAGCCAAGGTGAGGACCGACCCATCCCACTCGCTCGTCTACGACATGAAGAGCGACAACGAGTCGCATTTCAAATCCGACCAGTCGGGCGATCAGAGCACGGAGATGACAGGGCAGCAGAAGGCGATCCTGGCGGTGTTCGCTCTCGCCTTCGTGGTCATGATCTATGCGGTGATTCCCTGGGCGGACCTGGGAGTCCCCTTCCCCACCCTGTGGTGGTGGTTCCCCGAAATGACCGCGTCATTCCTCCTGTTCTCGGTGATCATCGGTCTCATCGCCCGGATGTCAGAGGGAGACCTGACTTCGACTTTCGTCACCGGCGCCGGTGAGCTTCTCGGGGTCGCATTGATCATCGGCATCGCCCGCGGGATAACAGTGATCATGAACAACGGGCAGATCACGGACACCGTGCTCAACTGGGCCGAGACGGCGTTGGCAGATGTGGGTCAGGCGGCCTTCGCCATCGTCATGTACATCTTCTTCCTCCCGTTGTCGTTCCTGATCCCCTCCTCTTCGGGCCTGGCCACGGTGGCGATGCCGATCATGGCCCCCCTCGCCGGGTTCGTCGAGGTGCCGGAACGATTGGTGGTGACCGCCTTCCAGAGCGCATCTGGTCTGATGAACCTGTTCATCCCCACTTCGGCAGTGGTGATGGGAGGACTGGCGATTGCCCGGGTCCCCTACGGGCGCTACCTGAAATGGGTTTGGCCGTTGCTGTTGATGCTGGCCATCCTCACCATCATCGTGCTCGGCGTAGGGGCGTTGATGGCATGAATCGAACACAGAAGCTGACAAGGAGCAAGAGATGTCATACAACCTGAAAGGCCGGAGCTTCCTCAAGGAGATCGACTTCGAGCCTCACGAGATGAAGTATCTCCTCGATCTCTCGGAGTCGCTGAAGACCGCCAAGTACTCGGGAACCGAGGCCAAGAGTCTGGCCGGGAAGGAAATCGCCCTCATCTTCGAAAAGACCTCGACCCGCACCCTCGCCGGCTTCGAGGTCGCCGCTTACGACCAGGGGGCGCACGTCACCTATTTCGCCCCCTCCGGATCCCAGATCGGGCACAAGGAGTCGATCGCCGACACGGCGCGGGTCCTGGGCCGGATGTATGACGCCATCGAGTACCGGGGCAACAAGCAGGCGGATGTCGAGGCTCTGGCCGAGTTTGCCGGAGTCCCCATCTACAACGGGCTCACCGACGAGTGGCACCCCACCCAGATGCTCGCCGACTTCCTCACCATGCACGAGACCAGCGGCAAGCCCTACAACGAGCTCTCCTATGCCTTCGTTGGGGACCTCCGCTTCAACATGGGCCGCTCCCACACGGTGATGGCAGCACTGATGGGCGCCGACCTTCGCCTGGTGGGCCCCAAGGAGTTGGGGCCGCCAAAGGACGTCCTCGATGCGGCGAATGAGATCGCAGAGCGCACTGGGGCGACGATCACCGTGACCGACGATCCGGCAGCGGGTGTGAAGGGGGTCGACTTCATCCACACCGACGTGTGGGTCTCGATGGGTGAAGCCAAGGAGGTCTGGACCAGCCGGGTCGAGGAACTGAAGGCCTACCAGGTGAACGGCAAGCTGATGAAAGCGGCCGGGAAGAACACCCGGTTCATGCATTGCCTGCCCGCGTTTCACGACACAAACACCACTGTCGGGCGGGAGATCATGGAGCTCACCAACATGCCCGATGGCCTCGAGGTCACAAATGAGGTCTTCGAGGCTCCGACGAGCGTCGTGTTCCAGCAAGCCGAGAACCGGCTGCACACCATCAAAGCGATCCTTGTGGCAACCCTGGCCTGACCTCAAACCAAGTCGCCTGCTCCTGTTCCGGCCTCCCCGCGATCTGCGTCTTCGGCTCGAATCCAGTAACTGCTTCTCATGACCAGGTGTCCCAGCACCCGGACTCGCCTCGGGCCCGGCCGCGTCTTCTTCCACGCCCTTCGCACGGCGGAGAAGGTGGCCGCGGTCCTCTCCGACTGATTCTCCGCATCGTGACCACCCAGGTAACGCGGGACCCCCGTGTCGGCTTCCGGCTCTCCTCGATATTCAGGGCCCACCTCGAAAAGGAGCCGGGGGACGACTGGGGTATGGAGGTCGCAGATGGGGAGGGTCCGCGCCGCAGTCAGGGCATGCCCGTCCAAGACTGCCGTCTCCAATGCTGCGCGATCGTTGACCGTCAATTGGAAGTGGTCAGCGACTTCCAGAACGCCGGCCGGGGAGCCAACCACCCAGGTCCCATCGCGGGGCATGCCTCGACACCCGTTGACGGCGCACGGCGGTCGGGCCCTCATGCGGTGTCCCGGCCTGGCCTGACGCTTGAACTCGCGCTCGGCTGAACGTTCATCGAAAGATGCTGCGCGCCCGGGGCGACTCGAACACCCAACCTCCTGATCCGTAGTCAGACGCTCTATCCAATTGAGCTACGGGCGCGGGAATCGTCAATTATCGCAGGGGTCACCAACTTGAGCCAGCCGACCTCATGTCCGCACCCCCGATCCGCTGACCGGAACCTCGGTCATTGCGACCCTCGCTCCGTGTGGTCGACGACAACGATGCATTCAGTGAGCCCGCCGGCGGCCCTTTCGAAGCCGAGACCTTCGCCCTGGCCCTACTCACCGGCTGGCTGCTGAATGGCCGCCGCGACGACCTGGTCCGAGTCTCCGGCGAGCGGCGGGGCGCCGCAGGTAGGCCCACGTGGCCTTGCCGAGCCCGTACTCGTAGAGAGCCGCGCCGAGATTGGTGCCGGCGAGGAAGACGAGGGCATCGCGAGAGGTGATCGTGTCGTTGGTGAGCGCGACGCCAAATGCCACGGCGTAATACGGCACCTCCTTGGCGATCTCGGTGACGACATAGGCGGCGGCCGCGGCAACCTTTCGGGTATCGCACGGTCCTGGCTCGCCGTCTCACGAGCTCGTAGGTGGCCTTCGACAAAGCGTTGCTGCTCGTCCCCACGGCCTCGAGGAGTTCGAAGTTCGCCTTCAAGTTGACGCGGAGCCCCGCCCCCCAGGCAACATAGGTAGCAGCTAGCACCAGCCAGAGCATCGGCTGTGCGGCCCCCGCCATCACCCCCGAAGCGACCAAAATCACCCCTCCAGCCGTGGCCACCCCGTCCAGTGCGTAGGTGGACACAACAGTGGCAAGAAGCGTGATCGCCCACCCCTTGACTTTGACCGCGGATCGAATGGCGGTCGCAGCGGTGACGTCCAGTGTTGCCATTTCGAGCAGAGCCTCGCTTCCATACATACCGTATGTACGCTCATACGTACTGTACGTATGGAACCAGGAAAGTCAAGTAAGCTCGATCTGCACGCAAGGAGGAGACCTCATTTCAAGCCCGAATCCACGGCCAAATCGATCACGCTTGCCTCAGCAAGAAGCGCGACAGCGCTATGTCGAGATCGGCGAGCTGGTAGCTCTGGAGCAGATCAAGAAGGACTCCGAAACGCTCGACATTCACTCGATCGCGGTAGGCCCATTCGCCCGACTCGATGCCAACGAGGTGGCCGCCCGCGATGGCAAGACACGCGGTGTCATCAGCAATCTGTTCGGAAGCCAGGCTGCCTTCCAGGCGGCGACCATGGCGCTGGCGCTGAATTCGCGCGATTGGATCGTTGAGATCCAGTACCCGGAACCTGGGGACTACCGGGAGGCGGGCGAATGGCTCGACGCCTTCTTCACCGGCGAGTCAGAGCGTGGCCCCTTGCGAGGTCGCCCGCCCATCACCAACTATGGATCGGTTTGGGCCCTTTGGCTCAGTGCTGTGCCATACGGCATGTGGAGCGAAAAGATTCGCCGGCCCAGCATGGAAGAGCACACACAATGGCTCGAGAAGCTGGAGCAAGTGCTCGAGGAAGCGATACAGCGTTTTGGGACTGTCCCTCAGGGATGGTGTGACGCTCAACGATCTCGCCTGCGCCTTCGCCAGCCTGATCGAAGGAGTCTGGCTGAACCAATGCATGACGACCCGTCATCCTTCGGACCCCTCAGAGCCGATCGCCTCCTCGTTGCGTCGTTCCGGGAGGCTGCTCTGGACCGGCGCAACCGAGGCGGTCGGATAGCCGGGACTGTTCGCCTGACCGCCGCAGCGGGGTGGCAGGTGCCGCCTTCGACCCGGCCGTGCCTACCGCCTCGTGTTGTCGTCCTCGACCACCCGCTTCACGAAGATCAGGCCCAGGATCCATCCGGCCAACAAGGCACCGACCCAGACGATGACCGTCGCAGATATCCAGGTCACCACCCCGTCGATCGAGAGGCCGTCACTGATGAGCGCGGTCACCAACAATCCCACGAACGTCGCGATGAGAGCCGTGCCTCCACTCAAGGCCGATGACCCCTTGGCCGCCATTTGGTTGAACATCGGTTGCACCAGGACTTCGACGAGGGTGAAGAGCAGCACCGCGGTGATGAAAGCTGTCCCGGAGATCGTCATGTCTTCGAGCAACAGGTCGGCAATCCAAAGCGCGAGCGCGTTGGCTCCCAGATAGAGAGCTGTCGAAATTAGCCATCTGACCATGGGCACCCCCAAGTGCACTCGCCGTACTTGGGTCGGATGCTACGTGGCAGGAATCGACGGTGCTCGGATTGGTCGCCTCAGCAGCCGACGGCCGTCATACCTCGACGACAGACACCACGTCGCCAGCACTGCTCTCGACTCCTCCCGCCACCTCGCGGGTCAGGGCGAAGCCGGCGACATCGCCACTCCAGGTGAAACGGGCCGGCACAGGCTCGTTGCCGAGGACGCCTGCCGATATCGCGGCTTCCTCCGGTGTGATGACCCACAGCTGATAGGTGCGGTCATCGCCAAGGGATTCCATGTTGGCCGGGATCAAGAAGCCTTCGCCGTCGGAGGTGAGCACCACCTGGGCCACCACCCCGTCGGGCGACTCGAGCTCGGCGACGATGGAGCCCGGCTCGTCGGCGGCCGCCTCTGCGGCGGCGATGACCGCTTCAGGCCCGGTGAGTTCGTCGACCTGGAGGGCTTGGAAGACCGCTATTGATCCGAGCACCAGGACGACGACCGCGGCGACTCCCGCCAGCCAGGCGAACCTGCGGCCAGACCGCGAGCGGCGGTCATCGAGGTCGGCGACCTCCCCCGCCGGATCGGCCGGAGCACCGATCTCGGCTGCGATTCGATCCCAAACTCCAGCAGGCGCGGGGCCATCGGGGACCATCGCTGACACGGTGGAACGCTGCACCGCGAGCTCTGCGGCACATTCTGCGCAGGTTGCCAGGTGCGCCTCGAACTCTTCTCGCTCCTCACCCTCCAACGCGTCGATGGCGTAGAGCGGGACCAACTCGAACAGCTGATCGTGTCCCATCAACTGGCCACACCTTCCAGGGAGCTGGCGAGCTTTCGCATCCCGCTTCGAATCCGGCTCTTCACGGTGCCTTCGGGAGCGTCGAGCCTACGGGCGACCTGGACGTAGCTCAGCCCATCGAAATAGGCCAACGAGATGGCTTCCCGCTCCTCCCGAGCCAGACCGGCGAGGGCGGCCCTCACCTCCTCCGACATCCGCCGCGTGATCACCTCGTTTTCCAGGTCGAAGAGGTCTGGATCTGGGGGCCGGGTCTCGCGTCGGGACCTGGCCACTTCAGAGCGGACGATGTCGACCGCCCGCCTGTGGGCAATAGTGAGCAGGAAGGTGCGCATGGATCCGCGTGACGCGTCGTACTTCTCCGGCGCCCGCCAGAGGCCCACGAATGTGTCTTGCACCACGTCTTCGGCCAATGCCTCGTCCCTTGTCACCCGGAATGCCACCGACTTGACGGCTCCACCATGCTCCTGAAACAACCCGGCGAGGGCCGCCTGGTCACCCCCGGCCATGCGGGCTGCCAGGTCTGCGTCACCTCGATTCGTCTCTGCCAAGAAGGGCTCCGATTGCCACCAACGAGGCATCCTACGACCAGGTAGGGCTACCTCAGGCAGGGCCGGAGTCTCTCGGTTCACCGGACAATTCGTTGCACGGGGCGGCTCCGGATGACGCCCGGCAACCGATCATCCAGGGTTTCCTGCGGTTCCGAATACGGATCATGAAGGTCCACGATCGAGTCGACCCGGGATCGGATGGGGAAACGCCAACCAGTCGGACGCGGGGAATCGTGGTGGGAATCGCCGCGGCACTGCTCACCCTCGGCGTCGCGGAACTGATCGCAGGTCTCTCGGCACGACTCAGATCACCGGTGCTCGACATCGGCGATCGGGTGATCGACCTGGTTCCATCGGGGCTCAAAGAGGTCGCCATCGATCTCCTCGGCACCGCCGACAAGCCGGTGCTGGTGGTCGGAATTTCGATAGTCCTCCTGGCGACGGCCGCCCTGATCGGTGAGGTCGCAGTGCGAAGGAGCCTGGCTGCCGCTGTAGTGGCCATCGCGGCCATGGGTCTCGTCGGCGCGATCGCGGGGGCGACCGGCGCCACCGGCCTCTTCGGAAGCCTTCCGAGCCTCATCGGGGCCACGGCCGGCATCGCTGCCCTGATACTGCTGGCGCGTCCGGAACTGAGACGGGCAGCGGGTGACCCCCATTTCGGGGCATCCCGGCGTTCCTTCCTCATGGCTACCTCCCTGGTAGTCGCCTCGGCGTTCACCCTTGGTGGAGCGGGACGCGCCCTCGACAGGCGATTCGACTCAGCGCGTGCTCGCTCCAACCTGCGCCTGCCTTCGCCTGCGAGCCCGCTCCCTGCAACGCCCGCCGGAGTCGAATTCGACGGCGTCGATGGGATCACCCCCTTCACCACCCCCAACGCTGACTTCTATCGGATCGACACGGCCCTGACCGTTCCCCAGATCCAGGTCGACGACTATCGGCTGGGCATCACCGGCTTGGTTGAGCGACCGATGGAACTCACCTATCAGGACTTGCTCGACAGGGAGCTGATCGAGTCGGACATCACGATCACCTGTGTCTCCAACGAGGTCGGCGGGAAGCTGGCCGGCAATGCCCGTTGGCTGGGTGTGAGGCTCGACGGCCTGCTGGAGGAAGCAGGAATCCAACCCGGCGCCGATCAAATCGTCGGCAAGTCGGTGGACCGATACACCTGCGGTTTCCCGGTTGCAGCGCTCGACGGCCGCGATGCCATGGTCGCGATCGCCATGAACGGCGTTCCGCTTCCTCTGGAGCATGGCTTCCCAGCGCGCCTCATCGTTCCCGGGCTCTACGGATACGTGTCCGCCACCAAGTGGCTGGCTGAGATCCAGCTCACGACCTTCGCCGCATTCGACCACTACTGGGTGGGCCGAGGGTGGTCACCTCAGGCGCCGATCAAGACTCAGTCGCGGATCGACACCCCAGGCCCACTCGACCGAATTCCCACCGGTCCCTCGTTGATCGCCGGAGTTGCCTGGGCTCAGACCCGGGGCATCGAGCAGGTCGAGGTGCGAGTCGACGACGGCGATTGGCAACTTGCCGAGCTGGCCGACGAGCTCAACGACACCACCTGGCGCCAATGGCGGTTCCCATGGCACGCCACCCCGGGGCGTCACGACATCGCCTGTCGTGCCACCGACGGCAACGGCGAGGTCCAGACCGAGGCCCGGGCTACACCCATCCCCGACGGCGCCACGGGCTGGCACTCGATCGTCGTGCTCGTCGAAGGCTGATCTCTTCCATCCGGTCGGCGTTCGGCTCCGAATGGGGAGTGACGGCTTGCCCAACCAAGAAAGGACCGTCTATGAGACGAATCAAATCACCAATCCGAGCGGCTGCGATCGTCGCAGCCCTCACCCTGGTCCTGGCTGCATGCGGCGGGGACGACTCCGCGGACACCACTCAGGCTGCAGCGGTGCCGACGACCATGGCGCCCACCACCATGGCCCCGGCGACGACGGCGCCCCCAGCCAGCGATCTCAGCGCGATGAACGTGGGCCCGGCATGTGGAGCGGTTCCTGCGGACGGGGAAGGCTCCTTCGATGGGATGGCCGATGATCCGGCAGCCACCGCCGCCTCCAACAACCCGGTGCTGTCCACCCTGGTCACCGCCGTCAGCGAGGCCGGCCTGGTCGACACCCTCAACGGTGAAGGCCCGTTCACAATCTTCGCCCCCTACAACGACGCCTTCGCCGCCATCCCCGAGGACGATCTCAATGCGATCCTCGCCGATGAGGAATTGCTGTCCTCGATCCTCACCTATCACGTGGTGGCCGGGGAGCAGCTCGACCTGGCCGGACTGGCCGAAGCCGGCACAGTGACCACGGTCCAAGGAGAGTCCCTCCAGATCGCACCATCGGGTGAGCTGGTATCGGTCAATGGAGCGGCAGTTCTCTGCGGCAACGTCCAGACCGCCAACGCCACCGTTCACATCATCGACACCGTCCTGGTGCCCAGCGCCTGACGGTCACATCGGGCTGAAAGGGAGGCGTGGAGCAATCCACGCCTCCTTCGCGTAGCAAACGAATGGCTACTGAGCGATCCCTCACTACCGACTGACCAGCGCCGGAGCGGCGGTAGCCTCGGCGGGATGGGAATCAACGTCGAGATCGGCCGGTCCGGGGCTTCGGAAGTACCGGGGCCACCGCCGCAGCCCGGGATGGTCTGGATCCCCGAAGGTGAGTTCTCGATGGGCTCCGCCGACTTCTACCCCGAAGAGCGTCCGGTGCACCGGGTCCAAGTCGACGGCTTCTGGATGGACCAGAATCCGGTGACCGCCGGCGAGTTTCGGCGTTTCGTTCGGGATACCGGGTATGTCACCGTGGCCGAGCGACCCCTCGACCCAGATCAGTACCCCGACGCCGATCCCGACCTGCTGGTCCCGGGGTCACTCGTATTCCACAAGACGACAGGCCCCGTGCCGCTGGACAACATCCACAACTGGTGGGACTACGTCCCCGGCGCCCACTGGAAGCACCCAGGAGGCAAGGGGACCACGATCAATGGGCGGGACCACCACCCGGTGGTCCAGGTCGCGTTCGAGGACGTCGAGACCTACGTCCGCTGGGCGGGGAAGGACCTCCCCAGCGAGGCCGAGTGGGAGTATGCCGCCCGGGGCGGGCTGGACGGCGCGACGTTCGCCTGGGGCGACGAGCATTTCCCGGGCGGCAAGGCCATGGCCAACTCCTGGCAGGGCGAGTTCCCCTGGGAGAATCTCATGGTCGACGGCTTCGAGGGAACGTCGCCCGTAGCAAGCTTTCCGGCCAACGGTTATGGCCTCTTCGACATGACGGGAAACGTCTGGGAGTGGACCACCGACTGGTTCGCGAGAAACCACCCTGAAGAGGTGGAGCATGCCTGCTGTGTTCCCCGCAACCCGCACATGGAGCTCTCCGAGTCGAGTTACGCCAAAGGCCAGCCCGGCGAGCAGATCCCGCGGCGGGTGATCAAAGGGGGCTCACACCTCTGCGCCCCCAACTACTGCCTCCGCTACCGCCCCGCAGCCCGACAGGCCCAGGCCATCGACTCATCGACCGGCCACCTCGGGTTTCGCTGCATCGTTCGCCCGTCCTGAACCTCAGCTCTTGGATTTGGCGGCGTGCCGGCGCTCCGCCTCCTCGAGAGAATGCGACTCGGTCATGCTCTTGTCCTTCTCCGCGAGCTCGGCGAGCTCCTCGAAGTACTCACGCAGCGTGTCCAGCTCCTGTTCCGAGAGGTCCTCGACATTTATCAGCCGGTTGCTCGCCCCTTTGGTTGCCGCGACCAGCTCGTTCAACTTGAGCTCCACGGCTTTCCCGTCCTTGTTCTGGGTCTGCTGGATCAAGAACACCATGAGAAACGTGACGATGGTCGTCCCGGTGTTGATCACCAGTTGCCAGGTGTCACCGAATCCGAAGAGTGGCCCGGTAAGGGCCCACACCAAGATCACGAGGATCGCCACCAGGAACGCCCAGGGACGGCCCGCGGCCTCGGTCACCCGATGGGAGAACTTCTCGAACCACGCGGTGAAGCCGGATGCGCCGGACATTGGAGACCTCCATTCGATGGTCCCCTTGATTATCCCCACAGGCTCCCGGGCAAACCGGGATCAAGCGTCAGGATCCGCGGCTGGAGATCTGCTGGACCGCCCAACCGTTGCCGTCCGGGTCGTCGAAATAGATGAACCCAACGTTGTCCAGGGCCGTCCCACCGAGGCGGACCTTCTCACTGTCTCCGTCGACCGACTGGACCTCGGAGACCTCGACGCCTCGTTCCACGAGCTCTTCACGCGCCTGAAAGATGTCAGGCACGACGAGTTGCAGCCCTCGTAGCGAGCCGGGGAGCATGTTGACCAGCCCCAGGCCGATCACGATCGAACACCCCGATCCAGGTGGCGTGAGTTGGACCACACGCAGCTCGTCGGAGATCTTGGTGTCGTGGTCGACGTGGAAGCCGACCTGATCGGCATAGAACGACTTGGACCGGTCGACATCGGTCACCGGCACTACCACGACTTCGAGGGTCCAGTTCATGCCCGGAGCGTATCCGACGGGGAGAGTCCCCCAAAAAGCGGCGGAGAGGGAGGGATTTGAACCCTCGAGGAGGTTTGAAACCCCCTACTCGCTTAGCAGGCGAGCGCCTTCGACCACTCGGCCACCTCTCCGTTCGGCGCGTTGCGCCGCCGCTCAACGTTAAACGCAGATCGCGAAACGTCGAGCGGCGGAGGGGGTGGGATTCGAACCCACGAGACCCTATTGGGCCCAACGGTTTTCAAGACCGTCTCCTTAGACCACTCGGACACCCCTCCGGGTGGGTATCGGCACTCACGCTAGGTGAATCGATCTTTGGCTGGCCACCTAGCCAGTGGCCACCCGGCTGCCCGTCTCGAAGGATTCGATCGCGGCATGAGCCAGTTCCAGCGCTCGATGCCCGGCCCGGGCGTGGATCGGAGGCTCCCCTCCACTCTTGAAAGCTGGAATCAATTCGTCGAGGTGTCGATCGAACATCTCATGGAAGTCCCGGTCCCGGTCGTTGAAGTAACCCGCTGCCCACACAGTCGAGTTCTCGTCACCCGCCTTGTTCAGGACGAATCTTCGGACCGTGTCCTCGACGAGCACCCTGCCTTCGGTGCCGTTCACCTCGAGGTAATGGGTGTTCGGGTAGGCATACGAGGAGTCGTAGCTACCAACCAGGCTTCCCACCGCCCCGTTGGCGAAGCTCAAGGCGATGGCCATCGTCGAGTTCCCGCGACCCGTGAGGTTGTCGACCATCTGCGCCATCACACTCTCGATCGGACCGCAGAGGTGCTCGAGCATGTCGAAGCCATGACACTGCGTTTCGATGAGGTTGGCTTGGGCGTGCTCGCTCGTCCCGGCCTCGCCACCGAATCTCCACGTGGCGAAGACGATCTCGCCCAGGTCCCCGGCCTCGATCGACCTTCGAGCGCGGCCCACTGGGACCGCATACCGGTGGTTGAAGTTGATGGCGAAGAACAGCGAGCGCTGCTCGGCCTCCGCTATCAGGCGGTTGGATTCCTCGAGGTCGAACACGAACGGCTTCTCCACCAGAAGCGGGAACCCCGCCTCGATGGTCTGCAAGGTCGTCTCGTAGTGGTGCTCGTTGGGCAGGCATAGCGAGACGAGATCGGGTCTCTGCTCCTCCAGCATTTGTTGGAGGTCGACATAGGGGGTTGTGCCGAACTCGGCGGCGCGATTTTCCGTCTTTTCCCATGTGCGACCGACGACCGCCACCAACTCGGTGTCAACTCGTCGGCTGAACAACCGGGCGTGCTCGCGCCCCCACCACTCTCCGGTCCCTACGACGGCGACCCGCACCCTCTCACTCATGGCGCGGCGGCAGACTCACTCGACGCGAGCATAGATCCTCACATTTCCATGATCTGCCAGAGTTCTGGCGCCGAACAGGTCAGATTCCGCGCCGCGACTCCGTTGATCGGAGTCACGCCTCCATCAGGCGACCTAGCGGAGAAAGGCGGCAGCCATGCCACCGTCGACCGGTATGTGGGTGCCGGTAGTCCAGGAGAGGTCACCGGCCGTCAGAGTGAAAACAGCTGCCGCCACGTGCTCGGGAAGAACCTCTCTCTTCAAAAGTGTCCTCTGCGCATAGAACCGTCCCAGATCCTCTTCCTCGACCCCATAGATAGCAGCGCGCTCTGCACCCCAGCCCGACGCGAAGATGCCCGAGCCCCTCACAACCGCATCGGGGTTGACGCCGTTGACCCGGATCCCGTGCTCACCGAGCTCTGCCGCGAGCAGCCTCACTTGATGCGCCTGGTCTGCTTTTGCCGAGGCGTAAGCGACGTTGTTCGGCCCTGCGAATACACCGTTCTTGCTGACGATATAGACGATGTCGCCGCCCATGCCCTGGCTGATCATGACCCTTGCCGCCTCCTTGGAAACCAAGAACGACCCGCGGGCCATAACATCGTGTTGGACATCCCAGTCCGAGAGATCTGTTTCCAGGAGAGGCTTGGAGATCGAAAGCCCGGCGTTGTTGACGACCAGGTCTAACCCGCCGAATGAAATCGAAGCGGTCGTCATCAGCTCTTGGACCGCCTCTTCATCGGTGATATCGGTGCCGGTCCAGATCGCCACGTCGGGGCCTAGTTGAGAGGCAACCGCTTCGGCGCCTTCCATATTGCGATCAGCCACGACCACACTTGCACCCTCCGCCGCCAGCCTCTCCGCGGTGGCCTTCCCAATGCCGCTGGCTGCCCCGGTGACCAGAGCGATTCGACCCGTCAGAGGCTTCCGTTTCGGCATGCGCTGTAGACGTGACTCCTCGAACGGTCCGTGCTCGACCTGGAAGACCTCGGCCTCGGCGGCGGGAGCAAATGCGGACAGCGACTCGGCGCCGGCCATCACCTGGATGGCGCTGCAATAGACCTCGCCCGTGCGCCGCGCGGCTCGCTTGTCCTCTCCAAAGGTGAACATGCCAACGCCAGGGACGAGAACGACGGTGGGATCGCAGCTTCTCATCACAGGCGATTCAGGCCGGGGGTATCGCTTGTAGAAGTGCTGGTATCTCTCTCGAAAGTCTCCATGCAATCGACGCGCACGAGCGACAACATCGCCCACCGGGTCGTCGACCTGCGAGTCGAGAAAGAGAGGAAACGGCTTGGTCATCGAAACGTGCTCAGGGTACGGCGTTCCCAAGTCTGCGAGTCGGGGCCCTTCCGAGGAGCCAATGAAATCGAGTAATCGATCGGAGTCGGTGAAATGGGCAACCATCGGTCTGTCAGTCGAAACCAGGCCACGCAGGACCGGGGCGAGCCAGGCGGCGCGCCGCCGACGTTCCGGCTCCGAGCCGGACATCCGGCTGTGCACCAGTCGTCCGAATGGGCTCGGCCGCAGTCGTTCGGCTACGAATGCCTCCGCTCTCTGGATCGCTGCGTCTTGGCGGTGCAGCGCCTCCTCACCGGTCTCTCCCCACACGAGCAGCCCATGGCCCTCGAGCACGGCTCCGACGGCATCCGGATGATCAGATTGAGCGTCGGCGAGATCGAGGCCAAGTCGGAGTCCCGGGCGACGCCACGGGATCCAAGTGAACTCATCGCCAAGACACTCTTTCGTGAGGGACTGCCCGTCCACTGCCGTCGCCATCGCAAGGATCGACACCGGGTGTGAGTGCCGGATGTGGCCGCCCGCGACAAAGGCGTGCAGCCCGGTGTCGATCGAAGGCGGGGAATCGTCTGTGCCGAACCGGCAGAATTCAAGTGATTCCAACAACTCCTCTTCGGTCGCGCTCGCTCCATGTGACTCACGGAGGCGGTCCAGACGATCCTGATCGAACTGGCCGAGGACATCGTTGCTGTCGATGGTCAGGACCCTCGCCAGGCCGGCGCTCAACGGGTCTGCCAGGAGAGCCTTTGTCGAAGCGCTGACATTCACCAGGTCGAGATGGACATCGATATCGATGCGGGGTTGCTCTGTTGCGGTCGAGACGTTCGGAGTGATGGTTCGCCCCTCTTCGTAGCCCAAATTCAAACGTTTCAAGATGATATCCGCCCCCAAGCAGCGTCGGATCGCTGAGGTCGGTTCGCCCGGCCGTAAACTCGCCACGTGAAGGCTGGAATGCGAGAAGTGGCGGCACGAGCAGGAGTCTCGATAGCCACTGTTTCGAACGTCTTGAACCGCCCCCACCTGGTGGCGGAGCCGACCCGCGACCGGGTCAGGGAAGCCATAGGCGAGCTCGGCTTCGTTCGCAATGGCTCAGCGCGCCAACTCCGGAGGGGCACCTCCGAGGTGGTGACGCTGGTGCTGCCCCATCTCAGCAACCCCTTCTTCACCGAGTTGGCCCGGGGCGTCGAGGAACATGCCCTCCAGCAAGGGTGGACCCTCTTCGTCTGCTGGCTCGAAACCGAGGATCCGGGTGAGAAGGCCCACTATCTGAACGTGCTCATGGAGCAGCGGGTTCGTGGCATCTTGCTCACCAGGGCCACAGATCTCGCGCCCACGAGCCAGATCGTGGGACGTCGTGTGCCGGTGATCCTCGCCGACCTGGAAGACCCTGCGACAGAACATTGCAGCTCGTCGGTGGATGACGTGCACGGTGGGGAGCTCGCAGTGCGCCATCTCTATGAGCTCGGTCATCGCGCCGTCGCCTGGGTGGGGTCGGTCGGCGCCCCGCAGATCACGGCACGTGCCAACGGCGTGCGGATCACGGCGCAGGAACTGGGAATGGAGATTGTCGAAGTCACCACCGTGCCGAGAATCCTCACCGGGCCGGGGCGTC
This sequence comes from uncultured Acidobacteriota bacterium, assembly GCA_963789135.1. Taxonomy (GTDB): domain Bacteria; phylum Actinomycetota; class Acidimicrobiia; order Spongiisociales; family ZC4RG35; genus JALYNX01. Next base: position 75,669 of record CAWBJJ010000002.1, on the reverse strand, counting down.
TCGCCGCCGATGAACTGCACGAGCGTGGACTCCCCAGCGCGGTGATCTGCGCCAATGACATGCTCGCCCTGGGCATGGAGGCCCGTTTGCTCTCCCTTGGCTATGCGATCCCGGATGACGTTTCGATCATCGGCTTCGACGACATCGAGTTCGCATCCGCGGCCATGGTTCCTCTGACCTCGGTCGCCAGGCCGGCGTATGCGATGGGAGCCACTGCCATCGACCTGTTGATCAGGGGATGCGGAGCCGTAGGCCATGAGCACCAGCAAGTCGTCTTCAACTCTGAACTGTCAGTGAGGAGCAGCACCGGCCCGGTGCGGTCTAGTACCTGGTCTGGGCCTTCGCGGCCCAGACACATCTGAGCGCCTGCCGTCAAAGCCCGTTGTTGAGGATCAAGTCCCCGTACCAGCCCGCGCTTTGCTTTGGAGTCCTGACCTGCGTCTCGAAGTCGACGTGCACCAGTCCGAAGCGTTTCGCATACCCGAACGTCCACTCGAAGTTGTCGAGCAGGGACCAGGCGAAGTAGCCGCGGAGGTCAACCCCTCGATCGATCGCCCGCTTTGCCGCTGAGATGTGAGATCGCATGTAGTCCACCCGATCGTGGTCTTGGACCTGAGCACCGGCGATCACGTCGTCGGCGAACGCGGCTCCGCTCTCGGTGATGTAGATGGGCACCTTCGTGTAGTCCCCAGAGACACGAGTCAACACCTCAGTCAGGCCGTCCGGGTAGATCTCCCACCCCATCTCGGTTCTCACCCCATCTACCTCCACGGGAAAGACGTCCTCGCACCCAACCCATGCATCGCGACGCCAGTCGAAAGACGAAGCCGATCCTTGGGGCTCAGAGCTGACGACCACCCGGAAGTAGTAATTGACGCCGAGAAAGTCAACGGGTGTAGCGACGGTCTCGAGGTCTCCATCGTCGATGACATCACGGAATCCGAATCGCTCAACGTTCTCGAGCAGGTCATCGGGGTACGCAGAGCGGAACACGGGATCGAGAAAGAGCCGATTGAGGATCCCGTCCAGCTTCGCGGCCGCGGCCTGGTCCCCGGCTTCCGGGGTCAGAGGGTGGACCGGCGTGAGGAGAAAGGCTGGGCCAACCTGTGCCGTGGGATCGCGCTCCTTTATGGCACGAGTGGCCAGCCCGTGCCCGAGATGGAGGTGATGGGCGGCCGCCAAACCAGCAAGGGGGCTCTTGAGCCCGGGGGCATGGATTCCTCCGGCATATCCCAGCAGCGACGAGTTCACCGGCTCGTTGACTGTGATCCAATTGTTGGCAAGATCGCCCAGAGCAGAGTGGGCCGCATCGGCATAGTCGGCGAAATGCTGTGCGGTCTCTCGGGCCGGCCATCCGCCGGCATCCTCTAATCGTTGCGGCAGGTCCCAGTGGTACAGCGTGATCCACGGTGTGATTCCGCCGTCCAGCAGGCTGGTGAGCAGACGGCGATAGAAATCCACGCCCTCCGGATTGAGATTCGTGCCGGTGAGGAGGCGGCTCCAAGAGATCGATAGCCGATAGTCGGATACACCCATGGAGCCCATGAGGTCGACATCATCTTGAAACCGGTGATAGTGGTCACAGGCGACATCCCCGGTGTCCCCGTTGAGGGTCTTCCCCGGGATCCTGGAGAATGAGTCCCAGATCGAAGGCTCCCGGCCGCCCTCGTTGGCTGCGCCCTCTATCTGATACGCCGCCGTCGCCACCCCCCAGCGAAAGTCGGTGGGAAATGTAAGGGTCGAAGATTGAGTGTCAGACGTCATGGTTTGGCGTTGCATCGCAATGGGCCCTTTCATTGATCCTGTTGGGTGGACGCGGTGGCCCGCGACGGATCCGCCAACGATGGACTCGTCACCTCGACCCTGTGCCGGCCCGGTAATAGGTCAACCCGGCCTCCATGCTCCTCACCATCGAGGCGAATCGTCGATCCGGCAGTCGCCGGAGGGATGAAGACCCCGGCGGCGCCGAATGGAATCTCGAGATCGACAACGAGGCCGCCAGCAGCGTCGAGATCCCAAGAGATGGCGGCCTGCCCATATGGGGTGTCGATCGAGGCGTGTGCCCAGCTGACCCCGGCGACCGGGCGTGGGGCAAAGACAATCCGGCGATATCCGGGCTCTTCGACGTCGGGTGCAATGCCGGCGAGGTTCCGATAGACCCAGTCGATGACCGCCCCGTAGGCGTAATGATTGAAGGAGAGCATGTTGCCCTCCTCGGACTCTCCCTCCTCCTCGAACGGGGTCGACATCGTTCCGGGGTGAATCGACCCGTCGGGTCGTATCGCGTCCCATCGCTCCCATACCGTCGTGGCGCCCATCTCGACCTGGTAGAGCCACGAAGGGAATTCGTTGCGGAGAAGCATGGCGTAGGCCTCGTCGTAGAAACCAGCCGAAGACAGCGCGGGGAGCACCAGTGGAGTGCCGAGGAACCCGGTCGACACCCGCCCGCCAACCTCTCCCACCATCCTGGCGAGCGTTGCCGCTACCCCTGCCCGCTCAGACTCGGGAACGATGTCGAACTGAAGGGCCACGGCGCATCCTGTCTGCGTCTCTCGCACATGAGCTCCCCATCGCTCCCAGGTCAGCGAGGCAACCTCATCGGCGATTTCGCGGTACTTCTCGACGGTTTCCGGCGCCTTTTCCAGGGTGCTCGCGGCGTCGGCCAACAGGCGAGCACTGTGCGAGAAGAAGGCATTGGACAGGAACACCGAGTCCGCCTTCGCTTCCCAGGGCCGATCCATGGGGGCGTCGGGGTCCAGCCAGTCTCCAAATTGCATCGCCGGGCCGAGAAGCCCATCGGCCTCGCGCCGGGTCACGAGCGAGTCGACCCAGCGCACCATGCTGTCGTACTGGCGCTCGAGAACCGCCGGATCGCCATAGGACTCGAAAACCGCCCATGGCACGATGGCGGCGGCATCGGCCCAGCCGGCCCGCCCGAACCGGGCCTCACCCTCGATGACCACGTCGGGGACGACGGCGGGGGGGCCCAACTCATCGTCCTGATCGAGGCTCAAATCCTCCAACCAGCTCAGCCAGAAGGCGTGGGAATCGAAGAGAGTGCACGCGGTAGGCGCAAAGGCCTGGGCATCCCCGGTCCAACCGAGCCTCTCGTCCCGTTGCGGGCAGTCGGTCGGCAGGGACACGAAGTTGTCCCGTTGCGACCACATCACGTTCTCGTGGAACCGGTTGAGGCTCGAATGGGAGCATTCGAAGCTCGATCTCGGCGTCAGATCACTGCTGATGGCGACGAACTCGGCGGAGAGGAGCTCCGCCTGGCTCTCCACCTCGGCGTACCTGAAGCCGTGGAACGTGAAGGCCGGCTCCAGCTCGACCGCGTCTTCACCTGCCAGGACGTAGGTGTCGGTCGCCTTTGCTGATCGGAGCGGGTGAGTGTGAAGTGAGCCGTCTGGACCGAGCACCTCGGCATGGCGCACCTTCACCTCGTCGCCGGGGCGCCCGCGCATGGTCAACTTGACGAATCCTGCGATGTTCTGACCTCCATCGAGGGCGATGACGCCGTCCGGCCTTTTGGTCACCTCGGGATGGCGAGATTCAATGCGGCGCACCGGGGGCGCCAGGCGAGGCTGGATCAAGGTCTTGTCGTACGGGACCAGCTTCACTTGATCCCAGTGGCCGTCGTCGAAACCGGGAGATGCCCACCCGAACTGTTCCTGTCGTAGGTCGGTCACGGTGCCGTCGTAGAAATCCGCCGACCGGACCGAACCGGTGGACGCTTTCCAACTCTCGTCGGTGACAACTCGGTGGGACTGCCCGTCCGAGGTGTCGATCTCCAGTTGAGCGATGAGAGCAAGCTCTTCGCCGTAGTTGCAACGGTCACCTTCGGGATTCCAACCCAGCCGCCCCCGATACCAGCCGTCGCCGAGGGCCGCTGAAATCAGGTTCGGGCCACGTCGAAGGAGGTGGGTCACGTCATATGTGGCGGACAGAAGCCGACGGTGATAGGTCGACCAACCGGGGTTGAAGAGCTCGTCGCTGACCGGGGCTCCATTGATCGCGACGTCGCAGATACCAAGGGCAGTCACATGGAGACGCGCTTGTGAAACGTGCGAGGGCAGGTCGAACTCGCGCCGAAGCAATGGCACTGGGGCCTGATGCTCTGCTCCCGGGTCGCCGGGAAGGGTGATCCCCTCAGCCGACCAATCGGACGCCTCGACGAGCCCACTCTCGACCTGGAGCGTCGGCCCCCAGTCGGTCCACCCGGCCTCGGTCTCGATCCGAACTCTGAAGAACCTGCGCTCACGGCTCTTCATGACCGGGCCGGGAGCGACGATTCCCACCTGCTGCGGGCTCGCCATTTCCCCAGAGGTCGCGAGGAGATCGCGGAAGTCGGGCGAATCGGAGCTCTGTATCTCGTAGCCAGTCTGCCCTCCACTCAGCTCTGCTGAAGTCACAGTCCAGGACAGGCGGACCGGTTCCTTGCCGAGACCAATGGCCCCCTCCGGCAATTGACAGGACAGGCTGGCGACAGCCGCGCGGTTTGATTGTTCAGTGGGCAATGAGTCTCCTAGATGGTCACGGCGTTGATGAGGGCTATCCCTTGACTGCGCCGGCGGCGAGCCCAGAGACGATCTTCCGGCTGAAGAGGATGAACATGATCAGAGGCGGGATGGTGATGATCACCACGTTCATGAAGAGCAGGTTCCATTGAGTGAGGAACTGGCTCTGGAAGTTGAACAGCGTCAGCTGCACGGTGGCGTTCTCGTCACCGGGCAGGAAGTAGAGCGCGTACACGAAGTCGTTGTAGATCAGGACCGCGTTCACCACGATCACAGTGATCACCGCCGGACGGATCAGAGGGAAGATGACTCGAAAGAACAGGGTCATCGGTGAGGCCCCGTCGACGATGGCAGCCTCATCGATCTCGCGGGGGATGGTGCCGATGAAGCCGCGAAGGACGATGACTGCGAAGGGCATGGCAAAAGCCAGGTGGATCAAGATCAAGCCGATCAGGGTCTTGAACAGCCCGAGGGCCTGTAAGACGAAGATGGTGGGCACCACCGCCGGAGGGATGATCAGGCCGGCAAGCAAAAGGATGCTGGCGAATGAGCTGAGCCCGTCCTTTCGACGTTGCTGGACGAATGCGACCATGGAACAGACGAAGACGATGAGCGCCACGGCGGCGATGGTGAGAATGAAGCTGTTCTTGAGTGCCGTGACGGCGATGCCGTCACGTGCAGTCAACACCTCCTGCAGGTTGTCCCAGAGGTGCCACTCGGTGGGCCAGGTGAAGTCGAGCAATGCCGCTTCTGCCTGGTCCTTGCCCGCGGTGAGGATGATGAAGGCGAAGGGGACCAGGAACACAACGGTGCCGACCGCCAAGGCCACACCGTCGACCCACCACCGGCGCACCAGCCTCACAGGTCGAGTTCCTTGCGGTTGAAGTACCGCATCAACGGGAAGACGATGATGCTCACTGCGATGAACAGGATCACGTTCCCGGCAGTCGAAAGCCCGTAGAAGCCGGCCTGGTACTGCTTGAAGATCGCCGACGCGACCACATCCGTGGTGAACCCGGGCCCGCCTCCGGTCATGGTCCAGATCAGGTCGAAGCTGCGAAGCCCGCCGATCAGGGAAAGCAGGATCACGGTGAAGGTGGCATTGCGGCTAAGGGGGACGATCACGTGGCGGAACCTGGCCCATGCGCCACCATCGATCCGGACCGCATCTGTGTACTCCTCGGGGATGGAGACGATGCCGGCGATGAAGATCACCAGCGCGATACCGACTCCCCTCCAGACATCGACCAGAGCCACCGAGAGGAGGGCGATCTGGGGATCGGTGAGCCAGGCAGGGCCCACGCCACCCAGCAAGGCGATCGTCTTGTTGATCAGGCCCTCCGAGGGATGCATCAAGATCTTGAAGGTGATGCCAACGGCGACGATGCTCACGATCACCGGGAAGAACACCATCGATCTCATAACGGTCTTGAGCCGGATCATCGACGTGAAGAGAACGGCGAGAGAGAGACCGATGACCACTTTCAAACCGCTGGTGACCACCGCATAGATCAGCGTGTTGCGCATGCTGCTGACCAACGCAGGCCGGTTGAAGAAGAGCACGAAGTTCTCGAACCCGATGAACTCCCAATCGAACAACGACCAGCGGGTGAGACTGAAGAAGAAGGCCATCCCCGTGGGAACGATGAAGAGAACGGCGTAGACGATTGCGGCCGGGATGTAGAAGGCGTGGGGGTAGGCCTTGTCCTTCAACGAAGGCGCACCCATTCGTCGATCCTTCACGTTGAGCACCGGCGGGGCAACTGCCCCGCCGGTGCTCAAGCTATCAACTTTGGAGATGGGTTCGGTTTGCTGGCTCACCAACCAGGGAGGCCGAGTTGCTGGGCCTGGGCAACGACGTCTTCGTCATAGTCGGCAGCGGCGTCTGCGGCGCTCTGGAGCCCCGAACCGACCGCCACTGTGAGGAACTCGAGGTTGGGGCCCTTGATCGGTGACAAGAACTCGAGCGCCGGTGCCGTCTTCCCGGCATCGATATAGGCCTGGATGTCGAGCACGGCCGGCAGTGTGTCCGCCGGTAGCGACGACCCCTCGATCATGTACGGGCCTTGAGGCGCCACCGCCGCAGTCAAGGCCTCTGTTCCCTCGACCGAGGCAACGAACGCAAGGAACTGCTTGGCCGCATCCTGGTTCTCACTCGTCCCCGCGATGTAGATGCCTGCCGGCATCCAGATCGTGGTCCCGTTGGTCGCGGCGTCGTTGCCGGGCTGACCGAAGAACCCGATGTCCTGGACCGCGTCCGGATGGTTCGTGGCGATCGCCCCGAGGGCGAAAGTCAACATCGGATAGTGAGCGATCTCGCCGGTCGCCAAGAGGTTGAGCCCGTCGTCGAAGGTCGTCGATCCGAAGTCCTGCTGATACCAGCCGGCTTCGAATCCCTGCTGCAGGCGCTCGAACCCAGCCAACGCTGGCTGGTCGACGTACTTCGCCTCGTTGTTGGTGTACTTCTCCGCCCAGTCCGGGTCTTGAGTCTGGATGTTGTAGTAGTCGGCGAGCACGAACAGCTGCGACGTCCAAGTGTCGGTGTAGGTCTGACCGACCGGGGCTATCCCCGCGGCGAGGATCGCGTCGTTGTTCGCCGCGAACTCGTCCCAGGTGGTGGGCACGCTCAGGCCGAGATCTTCGTAGATCGCCTTGTTGTAGAGGACGCCACCGCCCATGGCTGTCTGCGAGGGCACCCCGTACACGTTCTCCTCGGCGGTGACCGTCGGCAGGAACGAATCCACGATGTTGCCCACGAAGGGCTCATCCGTGATCGGGACCAAGGTCTCCGTCGGATTGAGCGCCTGGAACAGGGAGCCGGTGTTGTACCAGAAGATGTCGGTCATCTCCCCGGTGGCGAGACGGGTCTTGACGATGTTGTCGCCTTCCCCACCGCCGGGCCGGGTTTCGATCTCGAACGTTATGTTTGGATTTGCTGCGGTGAACGCGGCTGTCAGGGCCTCGGCCGAGTCGATCGTCACCTGATTGTCATCGATCAGGAACGAAAGGGTTACCGGTTCGGCAGCTGGGGCTGTGGTGGCAGGAGCCTCGGTCCCTGGTGGGGCCGTGGTCGCACCGTCATCCGTTGCGACGGTGGTGGTCGATTCCGACCCACCGCCACATGCAACGACAACGAGAGCGATCACCGCAAGGACCACCGCCCACCGTCGCGAAAACAGTTTCATGCACATCCTCCTCATCAGGCGCGCCCCGCGGCGCTCTCGAAACGTCTGACTTAAACGTTTCAACCCGAGCGTACGACACGACTTGTAGTCCCGTCAACAAGTGTTAAGTCGCCCACGTTTCTAACACCGGCGGGTCCTTGCCCGCGTCCACGCGCGTGGGGCCTACCAAGTCTCTTCGACGCACTCCCGGTGGCTCTCCGGCTCGACCTGCAAGGTGGCGTGGGCGATACCCCAACGCTCCCGGAGACTGTCGCCGGCGCGATGGAGGACGGCATGAGTGTCGGCATCATCGGCCACCACGAGATGGGCGGTGGCCACATCCATGTCCGAGGTGAGAGTCCACACGTGGAGGTCGTGGACATCGGTCACCCCATCGATCTCGGCCAGGTCGTGTCGTAACTCGACCAGGTCCACCCGCGTCGGAGCCGCCTGCACCAGTACCGATAGGGCCTTCCGGCCGAGGGCGACGGCGCGCACGATGATCCAGAACGCGATGGCGATCGCCACCAGTGGGTCGGCGTAGGCCCACCCGGTGGCGAGATAGACCAGGGCGGCCGCGATCACGCCCATCGACCCCAGAAAGTCGGCCATCACCTCGGCGTATGCGCCTTCGACATTCATGCTCTCGGCAGAGCCGGCTCGCAGGATCCGGGCCGCCACCATGTTGACGATCAGGCCGCCAAGCCCGACCACGAGCATCGGCCCCGCGTCCAGGCTCGGAGCATCCGACAGCCGACGGACGCCTTCGAAGATCGCATACGCGGCGACCAACAGCAGAAGGATGGAGTTGGCGGCGGCCGCCATGATCTCCAGGCGGTAGAGCCCGTAGGTCTGGCGATCTCTTCGTGCCGCACCCTGTGCGGTGAGGGCGGCGGCGAGGGCCATTCCAAGTCCGAGAGCATCGGTGCCCATATGCCCTGCGTCGGAGAGGAGCGACAACGACCCGGTGAAGATCGCCGCTGCCACCTCGACGATTGCGTAGGCAACGATCAGCCCGAGAGCGAGGCCTAGCGGCCGGGCGTGCCGGGCTCCGGTGCGCTCCGTGTCGCTGCTCAAGTGGAATCCTCTCGTAGGAGGGAGCGGAGGGGGAGGGATTCGAACCCTCGAGGAGGCGTCAGCCCCCTACGGCATTTCGAGTGCCGCGCACTAGACCGGACTATGCGACCCCTCCAAGGGCCGGCGGCCTGACCGCCGAGACCGGTATCGCGGAGGGAGAGGGATTTGAACCCTCGAGGGAGCGTAAACCCCCAACGGCATTTCCAGTGCCGCGCACTAGACCGGACTATGCGATCCCTCCTGGAAGCCTGCCAGAGCTGGCAGGCGAGTAGAGGATAATCCACGACGTGTCCCAGCCGATATCGACCTCCGACTACCTGCCGGCCATGAAACTGGCGCTCGAAGCGGGTGCCGAAGCAGCGGGATCCCGGGATGTGCCAGTAGGAGCGGTACTCCTCGATGGTGACGGAGTTGTGGTTGCAGTGGACCACAATCGGCGTGAAGAGCTGTCGGACCCGACCGCCCATGCCGAGATGCTTGTCCTCTCCCGACGGGCCAGGGACCTGGGAGATTGGCGTCTCGAAGGGCACACCCTGGTGGTCACCCTCGAGCCGTGTCCGATGTGCGCCGGAGCGGCGGTGCTTTCCCGCCTGCAACGGATCGTGTACGGCGCCGCCGACCCCAAGGCCGGAGCCGCATGGTCCCTCTACAACATCCCCCAGGACCGGCGCCTCAACCACCGCGTCGAACTGGTGGACGGGGTCATGGCAGACGAGTGCGCTGCGCTCCTCACGGGGTTCTTCGGCGACCGGAGGTGATCAGCCGACCCCGGCTTCCACCAACGCCAGGCGTCGGTCCCAGATCGCGTAGACGACCGCTCCGAGGACGATGACGATCGACACCGCGCCGAAAGCCACCCGGTAGTCGAACCCGTCGATGGCGGCCCCCACCAGTGGCGCAGCCATCAGCAGCGAGAAATCGAAGATCGAGGTGAAGATCGACATCGCCGATCCGCGCTCTGCAGTGCGGGCCCGATTGACCACCTGGCTGGAGAGGATCGGGAACAGGGCGCCATGGGCCATCCCTCCGGCGATGGCGGCGATGACGAGCACGACGGCGGATCCGGCCACCGCCATGACGCCGAGGCACACCGAGAGGCAGAGGATCGAGCCCACCACCACCGGACGTTGCGGCATCCGGTCGTAACGGCTTCCGCCGAAGAGCCGGGTCGTCGCCGCAGTCACCCCGTAGACACCGAAGAAGAGGCCGGCCGACCCGATCTGACGCTCGTCCACATACGTCCTGGTGAAGGTGAACAGCGTCTCCATCCCGATGCTGAAAGTCAGCGTCACCCACCAGAGGGGCAGCAGGTCACGTTGCGCCAGGGCATGCCAGAAGCCGCGCCGGGGACGCCGGCCGAGGATCGGAAGAACGGGGAGGGTCCACACGGTCAGCCAGGATCCGAGCATCGCTGCCGCGGAGAGGATGAAGAGCCCGTCGAAGCCGGCCACCTCGATCACCAGGTCACCGAGAACACCGCCGATGGCGATCGGGACCAATCCGGAGAGACCGAACAAGGCCAGCCCTTGAGTGCGGTGTTTGGCCGGAATCGAATCGGCGCCGTAGGTGAGCAGGGTGGTGAACAAGGAGATGAGAAGGACTCGATGGGCCAAGAAGATGACCCACAACACCGGTCCCCACACCGTGGTCGCCACCATGAGCAGCATGAACACGATGTTCCCCGCCCCGGCGAAGAGGAGGACGGTGCGGCGGTGGGTCAAGTCGAGAAGGCGTCCCAGGGCCGGCCGCATGAGAAGGGCGAGGACGGCGGCCGCCGCATAGAGGAGCCCGATCTTCGACTCGGTCACACCCAGGTCGTCCAGATAACCCGGGAAGTGGATCATGAGGACGAAAGAGATCTCCTCGAGCAGACCGGCGACGAAGAGGCGCGGAAAAGTGGGGCCGAAGGCGGCGAGGGCCATGAGCAGGGGAAGGTAACAGTGCCCGCGGGGGTAGCCTGAAACCCGATCGTGCTAGGTGGGGCACTAGGGGTGCCCTGTACCCGAAATCCTCTACATGCGGGGCCGAATTCCCCGCCCGAGGGATGGCGTGACACCGGGGCTCCGGCCCTGACGATGGACACGCGGCGTTGACGGTCGGGTCCTGCGCGGCGGAGCCCCGCGAACCGGGTCAGATCCGGAAGGAAGCAGCCCTAAGCGGTCTGCTCCGGGTGACGCAGGGCGGCCTGACCCGAGCCGGCGGCCGTCGTCGACGGTGGCTCATCGTTCCGACGGCGGGGGCACGATCATGCGCCCGTTCACGGGCGCCGTATCACGTGGTACGTAATGCGCAGAACGCAAACCCGCTAAGCGGGTTTGCGCAATCTCGCTCCGTAGACGAATCCGAAAACCCCCATCCGCCACACCTCTTCCACCACCACGTCCCTGCCTTCGAACAGCACCTCCGGTGGCGGCAGGGAGTCGAGCGAGCGATGCAGGTACCAATACTCCTTGGGCGCCCCGGCGAACAACATCCCCACGAGCGGGAGGACCACAGCAGTTCCCATCCGGTGCAACACCTTGAGTACCTGGTTGCGGGGCCTGGTGAGGTCGACGACCACTGCCGCCGAGCCGGGGCGGAGGACACGGCCCACTTCGGTGATGGTCTGGTCGACCGAGGTGAGGTTGCGGAAAACGAAACCGCTGAAGACCCCGTCGAAGCTGTCGTGCGGAAACGGCAGACGTTCCCCGACTCCAACGACCCGCTCCCGCACCGGGCTCAACGCCAACATCTCTATCACCGGGTCCAGGCCCACAACCCGTCGGCTACCGAAGTCGGAGTCGCCGGTGCCACACCCCAGGTCGAGGGCGTGCCCTGGTCCCAACATGTCGATCCCTCGTTTCCGCCATGCCCGTTCCTGGCCCAGGGAGAGGATCCGGTTGATCCTGTCGTAGCGTGCCGCGATCCGGGCGAATATCGGGTCGGAAACCTCGCTCACGGCTCGATCAGGTCGAACCCTGTGTAGCGACGCAACGCCTCCGGGATCGCCACCGACCCGTCGACCTGCTGGTGATTCTCGATAAGGGCGAGGATGGTTCGGCCCACCGCGCACGCGGTCCCGTTGAGGGTGTGCACCACCCGGTTCCCGTCCTCACCGCGGACTCGCACCTTGAGTCGCCGAGCCTGGTAGTCGGTGGTGTTGGAGCACGAAGTGATCTCCCGATATGCCTGTTCACCGGGGAACCAGGCCTCGATGTCGTACTTCTTGGCCGCCGAGGCTCCGAGATCGCCAGCGGCGACATTGACGACCCGATACGGGATATCGAGCTGCTGGACCAGGCTCTCCTCCACCGCGAGAAGCCGTTCGTGCTCCTCCGCCGACTGCTCGGGCCCGGAGAAAACGAACATCTCCACCTTGTCGAACTGATGGACCCGGAAGATCCCGGCGGTGTCCTTGCCGTAAGTGCCGGCCTCCCGGCGGAAGCAAGTCGAGAACCCGGCATATCGGAGGGGGAGCTGGTCCGAATCGAGTATCTCGTCCCCGTGATAGGCCGCCAGCGGCACCTCTGAGGTTCCGACGAGGAACAACTCGTCCTTCGGGACCTCGTAGACCTGCTCCCTCGCCTCGGGAAAGAAACCGGTTCCCTCCAGGGCCTCCTCACGGACCAGGACCGGGGGGATCATCGGGGTGAATCCGGATTCCACGAGGTTGTCCATGGCCCATCGCACCAAAGACAGCTCGAGGAGAGCCCCCAGGCCCTTCAAATAGGCGAAACGGCTGCCCGAGACCTTGACCCCTCTGGCGGTGTCGATGATGCCCAGGCTCTCGCCGAGAGTCGCATGATCGGTCCCTTCCGACCGGGGGCTCCCCACCCTCTTGATCTCGACGTTGTCGGCGTCGGTGAATCCATCTGCGGCATCGGCAGCAACCAGGTTGGGCACGTCGAGGAGCGCGAGGTCGACCTCGGCGCTGAGCCGATCGGCCTCCCCGGATGCTTCCTTCACCGCGGCCGCCAACTCGGCCACCTCGGCGATCGCCGAGTCCTTTTCGGCTCCGCCCAACGAAGCAATGAGCCGCCCCGCCTCTCGCTGCCGGGCCCGTAACTCCTCGGCTTCCTGACGCCGGGCCCTGGTGGCGGCTTCGAGGTCGATCAGCTTGTCGAGGTCGATATCGGACCCCCGTCGGCGCAGCGATTCCCGGATTGACTCCGGGTCGTCTCTGAGCAGCCTGTGGTCGATCATGGGCCGACGGATGCTACCGGGCGACCGTGGAGCGGCCTCAACCTTCGCTCACAGTGAATGGCACCGTGAGGGCGTTGTCATCGGCGTTCACGTCGGTCTGCACCCCGACCAGAGTGAGGGTCACCTCGTAGGCCGTTCCACCGCTCACCTCGATGTCAGGGAACGTGACGGTGGTCTGTTGCTGGGATTCGAGAGCAGGCACCGGGAGTTCGAGGACGAGTGGGTCTTCCTCCTCGGTGGTGAGCTCGAAGTTGAGACTCACCGCCGGGCTGATCACATTTCCCAGATTCGAGACCACGACATTGAACGTCATCGTCTCGGTGTTGGGAACGATCACGACATCCTCAGGGCTCACCTCCCACTCCGGCTCTGACACCACCTGGCTCACTGCGAGCCCGGGACGGAGTGCCAGGGTGCTCTCGGGCGACCGGGCCGCGAGCACATAGGCCTGAGCCAGGCTGGTGAGACCTCCCGTGGTCGGCATGAGCACCACAACGGGCATTGGCGATGCCGGATCCGGCACCTCCTCGCGTTCCAACTCCGTCACCAGGTCGCTGTAGAGGCGGTCGCCCGCGCGCAGCTCCCCCAGGGCATTTGCGATGTTGTCGACGACGACCTCGCTGGTGGGGTCGTCGGCGGCGGCGAGTAGTCCCGACCCGAAGCCGCTGATCCCGGCTTCCCAGGCCGCCAGGGCCTGCCTGTGCAGAGCATTGACCGCGAACAAGGTCTCCGATGGAGGCGCCTCTTCGGCCAGCTCCAGCCCTGCGGCGATATCGGCGCGGAGGCCGTCGATGACTGTCACCAGTTCGGTGCGGTCGATCATCGAGAGACGCGAGACCACACCGCTGAGAGCAGTGCCCTTGGAGGAGAGGGCGACTGCTTCCTCTTGCACCGCGTCCAGGTATTCGAGCTCGGCGCGAGCGTCTGTCCCCGAGCCGGAGAGGGCGATCGCGGCTATCGCCGCAATTGAGATCAGCAACGGCCAGACGAAACGGGCGGCGACACGTTTCCTGGGCCGTGGGGTGTCAAGCATCACATCTCGAGAATTCGGGGGAGACCATCGATGCCCTTCTGCGGCCGGTGCGGTAGGCGGGACCAGCGGGGAAAACCGTCAGTCCTTGGTGGGCGAGGGGGGACTTGAACCCCCACGACCTTGCGATCACAGGAACCTGAATCCTCCGCGTCTGCCAATTCCGCCACTCGCCCGTAACGGCTGTGAAGCGTAACCCTGCTCGGATACTTGCGGTAGTCGGCCTCCATATCCCCGACTGACCGTAACCTTCCACCGAATGAGCCTCGCCAGGAGCCTCGAACGCCGCCTCGAGCGCCTTTTCGAAGGCACCACCGGACGTGTGTTCTCGGGTCGAATCCATCCCTCTGAGATGGCGGGCCGGATCGCCCGCGAGGCCGATCTGACGAGCTACCAGCACCCGACAGGCCCCGCCACCTCCAACCGGTTCCTGCTCACGTTCAATCCCGGAGACCTCGACCTCGATCCAACGCGACTGCAGCGCCAGCTCGAGGCGGCGTTGTCAGAGCATGCCGCCGAGGCCGGCCTCCGTCTCGAAGGGCCGCCGACCGTGCTCATCGAGACCTCAGATAGGGTGTCGCCGGGCCAATTCACCTGTGTTCCTTCCGTCGTCCCAGGGAGAATCCCGCCATGGGCGCGCTTGGTCGCGGGAGAGGCCGAGTTCGAGATAGGGCCCAACCGCGCAGTGATCGGCCGTTCCAGAGAAGCCGACGTGGTGCTCCCCTACGACGACGTGAGCCGCAACCACGCACTCGTCTGGCGAGCAGAGGGTGCGACCTGGTTGAAGGACCTGGGATCGGCCAACGGGACCATCCTCGACGGCTCACCGGTCGCGAGAAACGGCCGACAGGTGGAAAAGGGAGCGAGCATCACCTTCGGCAGCCACCGCTTCCGGTTGCGTGAGCCCTGAACCATGCCCGATCTGATTCTCGCCCTCCTCCGGATCATCTTTCTTGGCCTGGTTTATCTCTTCGTTTGGCAGGTGGCGCGAGCGATAGGTTCACACCTCGGGATCTCGGCGCGACGTCGGCGCCGGGAGGGCTCGAAGGTGGTCGTGGTGCGCTCCGAGACACAGCAGGGCCTGGAAATCGAAGTGCGGGACGTCACCGTCCTCGGCAGGTCGGCCGAGGCCGACATGCTCCTCGACGATCCCTACGCTTCCGAGTTCCACATGCGGCTGGTGGCGTCGGATAATGGGCTGGTACTCCACGACCTGGGGAGCACCAACGGGACCTACGTCAATGGCCGCCGGATCACAGCCCCCACGACCATGCGAAGGGGAGACACCATCCAGGTCGGCAAGACGGTGATGGAGGTTCGGTGAAGTACATCTGGGCCGCCGCCAGCCACCAGGGCATGGTGCGCAAGAACAACGAAGACACCATCTATCCGGAAAGCTCGGGGGAGTCGGAAGGCCCAGCCGTGCTCATGGTTGCCGATGGCATGGGGGGCCATATCGCCGGGGTTGGATTTGGAGGTTGGGAGTTGAAGGCGCTCGTGTAGGATCACCCGCTGAGGATTAGAACATGAGTGATGTGACCCGCCGTCAATGGCTTTCGTTGCTGGCGTCGGTGCCGATGGTGCGGGCGGTTCATGGCGAGGGGCGTCAGACGTCGCAGAATCCGCCACCGAGACCGCCGACGCCTCTCGACCTCAAAGACTTTCAGCCGAAGAGCATGCTCAAGGTTGCCGAGACGAAGGTGGCGCGGGCGCGACATCCGGTGATCGACTTCCACACGCACCTGGGATTCCGCGCCGGCGTGTCCGGCGTGCCGCAGGGCGAGGAGACGACTTTCCGCGCGCCGGCGGCAGAGCTCCTCAAAGTGATGGACCAGGTGAACCTGCAGACGATGGTGAACCTGACGGGGGGCGTGGGCAAGGGATTGGAGCAGAGCATCGCGCAGTATCAGACGGCCCACCCCAAACGCTTCGTCACGTTCACGGAGCCGCGATATGCGCAGATCAACGACGCGAACTACGCTCGCGAGCAGGCGGCCGACATCGAGCGCGCCCACGGTGCCGGCGCGCGAGGGTTGAAGGTGCTGAAAACTCTCGGTCTGTACCTGCGCGAGAAGGTGACGTCAGGTCCGCTGCTCGCGGTGGATGACAAGCGTTTCGACCAGATGTGGGAAGCATGTGCCGGCAAGAAGATGCCCGTCGCCATTCACGTCAGCGATCCCGAGGCGTTCTTCCTTCCCACCGATCGGTTCAACGAGCGTTTCGAGGAGCTGAACAACCATCCCGACTGGTCGTTCCACGGCCGCGACTTCCCCTCGAACCGCGCGCTGCTCGAGGCCAGAAACCGGATGTTCGCGCGTCACCCGAAGACGACCTTCGTCGCCCTGCACGTCGGCCACAACGCCGAGGACCTCGGCTACGTTTCGGAATGTCTCGACAAGTTTCCGAACATGCACGTCGAGATAGGCGCACGGATCGGTGAACTGGGACGCCAACCGCGCACCGCGCGGCGGTTCTTCGATCGCTATCAGGACCGGATCCTGTTCGGGACCGACGCCGTGCCGCACGGCACACAAACGCCGCAACAGATCTTCGGCACCCAGCTGTACGAGATCTACTTCCGGTTCCTCGAGACCGAGGACGAGTATTTCGACTACGCCCCTGCACCCGTACCACCGCAGGGACGCTGGCAGATCTACGGGATTGGACTACCGGAGGGGATCCTGCAGAAGGTCTACAACGGGAACGCCGCGCGGTTGTTGGGCCTGTAGGAAAAAGGGGACAGTCACCGGTCGACTGTCCCCCTTTCTTCCTTCGACTCTTCGATCTTTCTTCCTACCAGCCCAACCGCAGGCCGACCCGCATCTGCCGCTCACCGAACGAACTGCTGATCTCGCTGAAGCCGTTCAGGTTGCGGACGGTGCCGTCGGGGTTCAGCTGCAGGTTGGACACGTTTCTCCCGCGTCACTGGGATTGTTGAAGTGCGGCGTGTTGGTCACGTTGAACGCTTCGAACCGGAACTGCACGTGCATGTTCCGCGGCAGGTTGAACTGCCGGAACACGCCCAAATCCCAGTTCGCGTAACCCGGTCCGCGCACCGCGCCCCAGGGCGCCGTGCCAAACCGCGGCTCGGTGACCGGCTTGAACGCGAACGGGTCGAACCAGGCGTTGCCGCGGCCGATGCCGTGAAGAATCTCGACGTCCGACTTCACCTGGTCGGCGCGCTGCGAGCTCTCCGGCGCATTCAGCGACGTGCTCGATGCCGTGATGTCGAACGGCGTGCCGCTCGTGATGCTGACGATGTTGTTGATCTGCCACCCGCCGACGATCGCGGCGACCACGCCGCCGCCATTGAGCCAGCGCTTGCCCGGACCGAACGGCAGCTCGGTGAGGTTGGTGATCTGCAGGTTGTGCGTGCGGTCGAACGACTGCAGCGCCGTGTTCAGGTGGTAGAACTCGGGAATCATGATGCGCGGCACGCCGTCGCTGCGCGGTGCCCCGGCGATCCCCGTCGCTTTCGACAGCGTGTAGCCGACACCGAGCTGAATCCCGTTCGAGAAGCGTCGATCGAGGCGTGTCTGCAGCGCGTCGTACTTGGTGTCGCCGACCGGCGCGACGAGCTGGGTCTGCGCCGTCCGTCCGAACCGCTGATTCAGCTGCCGACGCGGCCTGACCGCCGCCGATCGGCGACCAGTTCAGTTCGAGGCACCCCGAGCTGATCGATCTGACGCGTCGCGACGTACGCCGCTTCGCCGACGAACCCCCAGCGCAGCTCTTTCTGAATCGCCGCATTCCACGACTTGATGTAGCCGCGGTTGAAGTCACTCGGAATCGTGACGGCGCTGACGTTCGACGGAATCGTGATGATGCCGTTGCCGAAATCGGCGTTCGGCACCGGCGGC
Organism: uncultured Acidobacteriota bacterium; assembly: GCA_963789135.1. Classification (GTDB taxonomy): domain Bacteria; phylum Actinomycetota; class Acidimicrobiia; order Spongiisociales; family ZC4RG35; genus JALYNX01. The sequence continues at coordinate 57,839 of CAWBJJ010000002.1, read as the reverse complement.
ACGCCATCAGCCGTTCGGCCGGCCCAGGAGAACGTGTTCGGCGCGTTGACGATCAGGTTGAGAAGGACTGGATGATTCGTGCGCATCGGCCGCGCCAGCGAGTACGGGTCGTTGGTGATCCCGAACCCGCCGCGCAGGACCATCGTCGGCGACGCGCGGAACGTCACCCCGACGCGCGGCGCGAACAGCCCTTTCTCCATGCTGACGCCGAGGTCCATCGGCACCGAGCCGATGCCGCCGATCTCCATCAGGTTCGTCTCGGGGTTGTAGCGTTCGAGACCGCGACCGTCCCGCGTCGGCATGGGGAAGTACTCGTAGCGCGTGCCGAACGAAACCGTCATCCGGTTCGTCACCTGCCACTGATCCCGCACGTAGAAGCTGTAGCTCTGCATCCGCGTCGCGTACGGCGCTTCCGTGAGGTTCAGGCGGCCGAGCTGTTCGGGATAGCCGAGAAGGAACGACGCCCATGCGTTATACAGAGGTTGGCCGACGGCCCTCCGCTCAGCAGCGTCGGACCGCTCCTGTAGCGGAAGCCGCCGCGCGCGCCATAGTTATCGCCCGTGGTTTCCGGCTGCAGGTGATTCAGCGCCTGGAAATAGATGTCGGTGCCGGCGCGAACGTTGTGTTTTCCCTTCATCCAGTTGACGTTCACGACGGTCTGATACTGATCGTCGTTGCGGGTGTACGGCATGTACAGCTCCGTGATCCCGATGTCCTGGAAGGTCTCGAAGTCGAAGACGGGCATGCCCCCTTCGAACGCACGCGAGCCGTTGAGACCCGGAATCCCGAGCAGCGACTGCCCTTTGTTCTGGCCGATATCGGTGTGCGCGACGTCGGTGTACATCCGCACGTAGCCGAAGTGCGCGTCGGCGACGAGACTGGGCGAGATCACGTAGGTGCCGCCCGCCGAAAAGTTGGCTGTGTAGCCCTGACCCGTTCCGGGGTTGCCGCCAGCGATTGGAATTCCCTGCAGCGTGTCGCCGTACACCGCTTCGTTGAACGTCCAGAAGTCGAGGTGGCTGTAGCGGCCGAAGATGTTCAACTTCGATGTGGCGTTCCAGTTCACCTTCGTGTCGAGCGTCCACCGGTTGAACTCGAACGGCGCGGCGGCGAAGTAGTTGTCGTTCTCCGCCGTTCCCGGCACGTTCGGCATCGGCATCAGGCCGATGATCTTCGCCGCAATCGGGTCGATGCGATCCTGGGGAATGATGTTGCCCGCAAACGGCGTCCGCCCGGTTCCGTTTGCCGTGCCGGTCGCCGGATCGTAAATGGGATTCACCGACCCAGACAGGTCGCCGCGGCGCAGCGCTGCGGAGGGCACTGAGATCGTACGCGTCGCATTCTGCTTGTCGCGCGTGCTCTCGTAGCTGCCGAAGTAAAACAGCTTGTTGCGCAGGATCGGCCCGCCGAGCGTCGCTCCGTACTGGTGGTACGCCCAGTCCCCTTTTGTCGCATTGGCTGGCGCGAAGTAGTTGAGCTCGCGCATCTGCTCGTTGGTGTAGTACTCGAACGCCGACCCTTTCAGCTGGTTCGTGCCGCTCTTGATCTGCACGTTGATCGCCGAGCCGCCCGCGAGTCCCTGCTCCGCGTCGAAGCTGTTGGTCACGACGTTCACGGTTTCGAGCGATTCGAGGGCCGGCACGTACGCCGCGACGTGCGGCAGCCAGACGTTCGTCGTGCTGACACCGTCGATCCGCGTGTTGTTCGAGCTGTCACTCGAGCCGTTCACGTTGAAGACGAGGGCACGGGACGGGTTGGACGGAATCGAGTGCGCGTCGGCCGGCGGCGTGAAACCGGGCAGCGTCTTGAACAGCTGCTGATAATTGCGGCCGATGGGAACCGGCAGCTCCGTCAGGTCGCGCGACTTCAGTTCGGCACGAACTTCCGCCCGGTCGGTCTGAAGAATCGGCGACTCGGCGGAGACGCTCACCGTTTCCGCCAGCTGCCCGACGTCCAATTTCGCGTCAACGCGCGCCACGGAGTTGAGCGTGACCGGGACATCCTTGCGGCTGAACGATCGGAAGCCGTTCATCGTCACCGTCACGCTGTAGGTTCCGGACGGCACCGCTGTGAAGTGATAGGCACCGGCGGCGTCGGCCACCAGTTCGCGTGTGAGTTTCGTTTCCGCCTGCTCGATGGTGACGGTGGCACCAGGCACCGCCGCACCGGTCGAGTCGGTCACGTTCCCAACGATGGAACCGTATAGAACCTGGGCATCGGCTACAGTGCCGGCCAGGAAGGCCACAAGTACGGCGGAGATCAGAGCACTCATACAACGCTGAACGTGTGATGCCATTTCTCTCTCTCCTCCAACGTCCAACAGACGTACAACAGCCGTGCAACTGCCGGGAGTTGCGTCGGGCCCCGAAAAAAAGACGTAAATTAGCGCTACCCTAAGGGTTAGCCACTGCGATGTCAAGCGCTCAGAAAGCCGGGCCACCGCCTGATTTTTTTCTCCAAATTCCTGGATGACTGCGGCGTCGCTCAACCGGCTACGGTCACCCTCCGTCCAGGGACCATGGCCAACCCCCGTCGCCGATGCACGCCTCCCCTTCCGCGCGCGGCGTAAGTCGCCCACCTTCACTGCGATAGCCGTCCTTTCACTTGCCTTGGGCATCGGCGCAAAACGCGGCGATCTTCACCCTCGTGGATCGGGTCCTGCTGCGCGTGCTGCCGGTTCGAGCCTCGCACGAACTCGTGCAGTTCACCTTGTTGGATCCGGGCTGATCCCGTCCACGCGCGCCGCGCGCCTCAATCCAACGACGGCGTTGCGCCACGAATAACGGAAAAGGGGACATAGAATCATCGCGCGATGCGATGCCCTGGACCGCGTGCCGCTCTCATACTGGCGATGGCCGCGGCGACGATTCCGATCGCCGCCTGCCGCAGGACCGAGCCGACGGCGCTCGCGCCAGCCTACGACCGATTCGCCTCCGATCTCGCCTTCCTTCGCCAGCACACCGAGGTGGTCGTGCTGTCCGATTCGTCCGGCGCACAGGTGGCTGTCACCCCTGGCTATCAGGGTCGAGTGATGACCAGCACCACGGGCGGTGCAGACGGGCTCAGCTTCGGGTGGATCGGTCGCGCTGCGGTGGCCGGCGGTCAGCGGCAGCCGCACATGAACGTGTTCGGCGGTGAAGATCGCTTCTGGCTGGGTCCCGAAGGGGGACAGGTACTCCTTGTACTTCAAGGCGGGCGACCCGTTCGATCTGGCGCATTGGCAGGTGCCGGAGCCGATCGATTGGGGCGCATGGGACAGTCGCGAGCGATCGTCCGACGCGGTGCGCTTCACCAAACGCATGACGCTCGCGAACTATTCGAACACCACCCTCGAGATCGAAGTGGACCGTGCGGTGCGTCTCGTCAAAGCGGAGGATGCCGCCATGCACCTGGGGACGGCTCCGGGTCGTGGCGTTCGGATGGTGGCGTACGAGTCCGCCAATACGGTCGTGAATGTCGGCAGCGCCCCATGGCAGCCGGAGTCGGGCCTGATCTCGGTGTGGATACTCGGCATGTTCAACCCGTCGCCGGACACCACGATTGCGATCCCTTTCACTGCCGGTCCGGAGTCGGCACTCGGTCCCGTCGTCAACGACGCCTATTTCGGCAAGGTGCCGAGCGACCGTCTCAAGATCACCGAGGCGGTCATTCTCTTTCGAGGCGACGGCCAGCATCGCAGCAAGATTGGCTTGTCCCCATCGCGCGCACGTGACGTGGCGGGAAGCTACGACGCGACGGCGCGCGTCTTGACGCTGGTGCAATACACGCGGCCTGCCGATGCGACCAGGTATGTCAATTCGATGTGGGAGATTCAGCGCGAGCCGTACAAGGGCGACGTTATCAACAGCTACAACGACGGGCCTCCGGCGCCCGGCCAACCGCCGCTCGGTCCGTTCTACGAGCTCGAGACGTCATCGCCGGCGCTCAATCTCGCACCGCAACAGCGATACACACACGTTCATCGCACGTTTCACTTCACCGGCCCTGAGGCCGAGCTCGATCGACTCGCGCGCGCCACACTCGGAATCAGCGTGGCGGATCTGACGAACGTATTCGCCAAGTAATTTGCCAACAGGCCTGCTGCCGGTTTTCGGAATTGCTCCTTACCTCCTGTGCTCCTGTCGCTTTTGACAAGCGAACACCCCGGACCGAGGCCATTCCTCGCTAACCATTCTTGGCTCGAAGTACATCGAAGACGTTGTGGCTGGAACCGACAGCCTGAACCAGCTATTACAAAGTCGTCCACCGGGTCGCGAGTCTTGAAATTTTCACGTTTCTGACACACCTCCAAAGCCCGAAAACCCGCCTGAAACGCTCCTGTCTGCCGGCATACGTCTTGAGTTGTTCCGGGTAGCCGTCAATGTTCATTTTTGTACTTCTCGTGCTTGGCGCGTTCGCTTTGTACGTCATGTCGCCGGACGAGCGACGACGATTGCTCGGCAGCGCTGGGCCGGCGTTGCAATCGGCCGTGCGTCTGACGCACCGCGCGCACGTGCAGTCGGGTCCGTTCTTCGACGCGCTGCGCGAGCGAACTCGTCTGCCGGTGTTCACGGCCGGCATCGTCCTCCTGAACGTGCTGATGTTCTTCCAGATGGTTTTCGCGGATGGTTCCGTTTCCGATCCCGAGACACTCGTCGCGTGGGGCGCCAGCGTCGGTCCGCGAACGACGCACGGTGAATGGTGGCGGCTCCTCACGTCGCTGTTCGTGCATGGCGGCCTGCTGCACCTGCTGATGGACCTCGTCGGGCTGGTCATGGTGGGCCTGCTCGTGGAACGGCTCGCCGGTCCGCTGGCAATCGCCACCGTGTACGTGGGATCGGGAGTCGTGGCAAACGCCGCCAGTCTGACCGCCGATCCCATGGCGATCAGCGTCGGCGCGTCCGGCGCAATTTTCGGGGTCTACGGCATGTTCGTGGCGTCGGTGATCTGGGGACTGCTACAGCCGTCGCGCGTGTCGGTTCCGCTGACGGCCATCAAGGCCCTCGTGCCGAGCGCCGTGATCTTTCTCTTGTACAGCGTGGCGACAGGCGAGCTGTCCGGCGCGCGCGCACCGCACGGCCTGATGATGGGACTCGTCTGCGGCCTCGCCCTGACGGCGGGGATCGGTGTGCGCAAGGCGCCGGCGTTGCGCAGCAGCGTCGCGCTCGTGGTCACGCTGGTCGTTGCCGCGGTCTTTGCCGTCCCCCGTCGCGGATACCTGGACGTGAAACCGGAGATTGCGCGTGTCGTGGCATTCGAAAGCCGGACGGCCGGCGCGTACGACAAAGCCGTCGAGCAGTTCAAGCTTGGCGGGATCAATGCCGACGCGCTCGCCCAGGTCATCAACGGCACCATCCTTCCGGAGCTGCAATCCGTTCGTCTCCGTCTGAAGTCACTCGACCGTGTACCCGAGCAACATCAACCCATCGTCGCCAGTGCGGAGGAATACCTCCGGCTGCGCGATGAGAGCTGGCGCCTGCGCGTGGAGGGTTTGCACGCGCGCGACATGCTCACACTGCGGAAGGCCGATCGAACCGAGGGGGCATCGCTGGACGTGCTCAAGACCATCACCAGCGATCAGTAACGTGAGTCGTTGGTCGTTAGTCGTTAGTCAAGCAGGAGGTATGGAAATGATTCGTCATGCTGTCGCCGTCGCCGTCGCACTTTGCGTCAGCCCGGCGTGGCTGTATGCGCAGAATGTCCAGCTGACCGTGAACACCGCGTCGGCGACCGTTTACAAGGGACCCAGCGTGGCCAGCCCGGTCGTCGGCCAGGCGCCGCGCGGCGCGGTTCTCGAAGTGCTTCGCGAGCTCGGCGATTGGGTCAAGGTCTCGTGGCCAGCAGAACCTGATGCCGTCGGTTACGTGCGTGTGACCGCTGGCACGCTCGCAGGCCAGGCAACCGCGGTTCCGGGGCAGCAGGTGGCCGGCATCGATCGTTCCACGCCGCAGTCCGCACTCGCTCCAAACGCCGCGATGAACGGCGGGCCCGCGGACTTCGGAAGCCAGCCGGCGCCGAGAAGCAACGGGATTTCGCGCGTCGTGGGGTTCGGCGGCCGGATGGGCGGTTCAACGCTCGGCTTCGGCGCCACGCTGCGCGGTTGGACGCGGAAACGCCTCGGCGTGCAAGCGGAGGTATCGCGCTACGCGATCTCGAGCGCGGTTGCGCCCGGTAGCGTCACGTTGTTGGAAGTAGCACCGAGCGTGCTGTTTTCACTGCCCGATCGCGTGGGAGATTACGTGTGGCTGCGCCCGTATATCGGCGGCGGGGCAAGCCTGCAGCGCGCGACGCAGGCTGGCTTCGGATCGACCAGCGAGACCGGGTTCCAGGCGTTCGGCGGCGGTGAGTTCACGTTCGCGAGTGCCCCCCGACTGGCGGTGAGTACCGATCTCGGATATCGCTGGACGCACGCGCCGTACGACGGCTTCGAGCTCGGTGGACTGCGAGTCGGACTCTCTGCTCACTGGTATCTGAAATAAAGGAAGAGCGCTGCGGCGCGAGCGGGGCCGCGAGCACTGAAGTGGGAAGGAGGAAGGATGAAGACTTCTTCCTTTCCTTCCTTCTTCCCTTCCTCCTTCTTCCTTTCTTCAGACCACTCTGACCCAGCCGTACATACCGTCGTTGAAATGCGGAAGCACGCCGCAGATCACCAGATACAGTCCCTTTTCTGGAAAGTGCACGACTTCGACGCGATCCTGCAGCGCCAGGAGGGGCAGGCTCGGGTCGAGGCCGCGATAGACTCGGCCGTCCTCGTCATTGATCAGCGGCGGTCCCGGAGGATTGGTGACACTGATCTGATGGGCGGGATCGATCTGGACATCGGTTGGTTTCTTGCCGTCCCCGTACACCAGCACATGGTGAAACCCCGCAATGATGAAGTTCACCGACCCGCCGGCCTTGATCAACGACACATTGGGGACAAGCGTGTGTTCGTTGGGTAGTCCAGTGGGCGGCGGACCCGCCACTTGATCAGGGAATCTGTCGAGCCCATCCGCCGACCACTGCCCGAAGCTGACGGTAGCCGAGGCCAGTGGTCCGCTGATCTTGTCGTGCCGATGCTCCTCCTTGCCTGAGGACTTCGACTTCGCAGCGCCACCGAGAATGGGTAACGACAGCAGAGCTGCCGACCCCAGACCGGCCCGCTCGAAGAATTTCCTACGTTTGATGTCCATGTGACTCCTCCTCGCGATGAATTGGCTTGAGCGCGTGGACGCCGAGCAATACCCGATCCACGCGTGGCACGCGCAAGTGGACCGCGTCGAGCGAAGAGGCTCCGTATCACTTACTTCCTGCGAAATTGCATACGCTCACGGAAAGAAGTCGTGAAACGTATGACATCGTCCGACGTCATTCCGTCGGAGAGCTGGAAAACTTTTCCGCCTTCTTCCGGACGTAGCCGTAGTTGAACGCGAGGCCATTGAACTTGGCCGCCTTGGTCGCGAACGACGTGGCTTTCGCAGCATTCCCCGCTTCACGCCACGCGATGGCCGTGAGGAACAGGATCTTCGGATCCTGCTGATTGGCGCGCGCGAACTCCTGTGCGGCCATGGCCGGCTGCTTGTCGGCCAGGGCGATGAGTCCTGCCAACTCATGCTGTTGACGGACTTCGAACGGGACCTTCTTCACCGCCACCTGGGTCGTGTACTCGGCCGCCTTGGCCTTGGCCGTGGCCAGATCCTTTTTCGCGACAGCCACGCGCGCCTGCTCGAACAGGTGATTGCGGCGAGTCGCCTCCTTCACCTGGTCGGGTACCTGCGCCTTGTTGATGGCAGTCACAGCTTCGGTGTACTTGGCCGTGGCTTCATCCAGCCGCCCTGCCTCCCGAAGCACGTCTCCCATCAGGTTCAAGTCGCCTGAGAGCGTGCCGAAATCGTTTTCCGCCTCCGCGAGCACGTACCCCGCACGGAGCTCGTCGAGGGCCTTGTCGGTCGCCCCTTCGTGCACGTACGACGCAGCCGTCCAGAATCGGGCGAGGCGGCGTTCGCCCGTTGTTCGGGCTACGGCGGCAATACGCGCGAACGCGGTTCGCGCCTGCTCGGGCCGGCCAGCGGCCAGGTGGTTGTTGCCGATGCCGACGTAGGAGGCGACGAAGTTGGGATCGAGCGAGAGCGCCTTCTCGTAAGCCTTGATCGACTCGTCGAAGCGGCCCATCTTCATCAGCAGTTCGGCGTAGGAGTCGTGCGGATTGGGATCGCTGGGGATGAGCTCGACGTATTTCTTGAACGCGGTTTCCGCGTCGCCGAACTTCTCGAGGAACCGATACGCGTAGCCCAGCTGGTTGTACGGCTGCGAGAACGAGGGGTTGATGGTCGTCGCCTTCACGAAGTGCTTGACGGCGGTCTCGTAGTCCTGCCGTCCGAAGTAGACGTTGCCCAACAGCGTGTGGGCGCGCTCGTCGTTCGGAAACAGCCGAACGAGGTCGCTGTAATGAGTCACGACGGCGGCCGGGTCTCCCTTCAATCCGGAGTCGAGCGCGAGGATGATGTGCCGCTCCCCTTCGCTGACCTGACTGGCGAGCGACGCCGCCTTGGTCACGGCGTCGACGAACTCTTTGTTCGTTCCCGACGTGTTGGCGAGCCCGACATAACCCATGGCGAAGTTCTTGTCCTTGGCGATGGCCTGCTCGTAGAACTTTCGGCCGTCGGTCGCGCGCAGCTTCTCAGCGAGATCCCTGCCCTTGAGAAACAGCTGACGCGCTTCGTCTGATGAAGTTGTAATTGGAACCTTGTCACCGGGCGACGTCGCCTGCGCCCAGGCAGAGGGCGCGGCGGCGCTGATGGCGCATACGAGCAGGCACCGGGCAACGAGACTGTAGTTGTGCATCGAATACCTCCGTGGCGCCGAAGCGCCAGGCGAAGGCTAAGGCGGCTGGGGGATGGCAGCTACCGGGAAGGTGCGAACGGCCGGGCTGTGGGGTCGGGCTCGCCGGACGGGGGGACCGGATGCCGAGCGGTGGGAGGACCTACCGTTCGCTTCGCGCGCTGTCAGCGGCTGAACGCGTCGTCCAACGGGCCCTCGCCAGCTTACGCTCGAGATCGTGCAGTCTCTTTCGAAACTTGCCCTGACTCTTGAAGCGGTCGACCAGCTGCGTGCCGTCGGCCTGGTGCAGGATCAGGATGAACTCTCCGGATCGGCTACGCCGGGTTTCCACTCGCAGATGCTCGCGACCACGATGGAAAAACCAGACCATCAACGAGATTTTCGGCGGATCCGCCGGCGTGCTGTAGGCGAAGGCGACCAAAGGGGACACGCTGAGTGTCCCCTTCAGTCCCAGACCGGCCAGCCGTGGGTGACCATGAAGCCGTGAAGGTCGCGGTAGGCTGGCCGCTCGACGCGCAGCGTGTCCATCAGCAGCTGGATGAACTCCCGGTCACCGCGCATCTCGGGAAAGATCTCCCCGAGGCGCTGCACGAACGAGCCGAACGTCGGTTCGCGGAACTTGGGGCCGCGGATCCGCTCGACGAGCTCATCGAGCAGCTTGTAAAGCGACTGCTCATTTGTATCCGTCGCCCCGTAATACTCCAGGAGCTTCGCCAGCGGCCGGCTGGTCGACAGCAGCCGGAGCAGCAGCTCCTGCACGGATTTCAATTCTTCAATCTGCGCTTCCATCGCGGCCAGCCGCGCGGTCACATCGGTCTCAGACACCAGCGGATTATAACCAGCCTCCAGCTTCCAGCCACCAGCGTCCAGCCGCGAGCTTCATTGCCGTAACCACCGAGTAACGACGAGGCTGCGATCGTGCTAAATTTCTAGCATATCTGCCGTTCGTCTTGCGGCACGCAGCCGACCGTGCGCGTCAGCGCGGCGCGACTGTCGGAAACGGCATCGTCCGCAACTCCGCGAGCACACTCGAACCGTCGCGCATCGCGGCCACGGCCTGTTCCATTTTCTTGAGCACCGCCGCGAACCGTGCATCGCCCCGGACGTTCTCGAATATCGGAGTGCGGGCAAGCGTTGCGTAGTCCTTGTAGCCAGCGGTGAAACCCCGCTCCAGCCACTCCAGCGCTTGTTCCCTCTCGTTCCTCGCGGCGTGGATTGCGGCGATTTCCATCGGTACTCGGTACCGCTTCGTTGCCGTCAGCAAGTGCGGCCTGGGCCACGCGCATGGCGCTCTCCAGAAGCTCGAGACCCCGTGTGCGTTCTCCGCGCTTCATCAACAGGTGCGCATACGTTGTCTGGTGCGATTCCGGTTTCAGGAACTGCGTTGTCGCGAGGCCTGGAGCGCGGCGAAAGAATCGTTCAGTACGGACTTCCGCATCGGATGCTCCGGTGAGGTAGGTCAGCTCGGCAAGAACGGTGAGGATTTCTTCATTGGCCGGGTGCGACTCGCCGAGCTTCCGCATGCGGGACAGTGCCTCCGCTTCATTGCCGCGCAGGTAGTCAAAACCGGCACGGAGGTATTGAAGACGAGGGAAACTTGGAAAGCGCTGCTCCGCTTCCTTCAGCCACCGGTCAGTGGTCGCATCGTCACGAAGAAAGAGCATCGGCCAGGCGATATGGTAGAGGCCGTTGGCCTGCACCGGTCCGAAGTCGAGCAACCGGCGCGCGTGGGAAAGACCGGCATCGTGCCGACCGAGTACCTCCGACTCGGTTACGGCGAGGTTCGCCACCGGAGACGAATCGCCTGGATTGAGCTCCTGCGCCTTCAGGAAGGCGGCACGCGCCTTCGCGGCCCATCCCTTCACAGCGTACGCGCTGGCCAGCGCGACGAACCCGGTGGAGAGCGTCGGGTCCATATCGATGGAACGGAGCGCCTGCTCGATGGCCAGGTCCAGGTACTTGGGATCGTCGTAGTAGGCAAGAAAGAACGTGCGATACGCGAGACGGGCCTGGGCCAACGCGAACTTTGGGTCGAGTTCGAGAGCCTTGCGCAAGAGTTCGATGCCGCGGAGATTCTGCTGCCGCTCGAGCGAACTCAGCTCCAGCGATCGCAAATATGTCCGATAGGCTTCGGCGTTCTCGGTAGGAGCCTTTTCGACACGGCGGCGCTCGTCCGAGCTGAGCGTCGCGTTCAACGCCTCGGCGATGCGAAGCGCGACATCGCTCTGAACCGACAACACGCCGGCGAGCGTCCGATCGTACTGCTCCGACCAGAGCGTCTGCTCGGTGGCGGTATCGATTAGTTGGACCGCGACCCGCACTCGATCGCGCTCGAGTCGAACGCTACCTTCAACGGCGCTCCCGGCGCCGAGCTCGGTCCGGAGCCGCCGAATGTCAGCCTCGCCGTACCGCTGTACCGCGCCGCGGCTCAAAAGCCGCAGGGCGACAAGCCTGGACAGCTGTCCGCGGATCTCTTCCGTAACACCAGCAGCGAAGTAGGCTTGTGACGGATCTCCCGTGAGATCCTTGAACGGCAGGACCGCGACGATCCTTCGAATGTCGTGGGCCGGCGATTTATCGTCAGCTGGCGAGCGAACAATCAACCAGGCGGTCACGCCGGCAACAATCGCTAGGCATGCCGCGAGGAGACCGAGCCACACCAGACGTGGGACCCGTGCCTGCTTGGGCGGAACCGCGACGCCAGAACCCGCGGACGAATCGTGGACCAGATCTCGCAGGTCGTGCGCGAGATCGCGCGTCGACTCGTACCGATCCTCGGGCTTCTTGGCCAGACACCTCGCCACGACGCGCGCAAACTGTGGAGGAAGCCGCGGATTGATCGAAGCGAGTGGTTCGGGATCGTCCTCGATGATGGCCGCAAGTGTCTGCGGTGCCGAGTCGCGGCGAAACGCCCGACTGCCTGTGGCCAGTTCATAAAGAATGACGCCCAGGGCGAACTGGTCCGAGCGGTAATCGATGGCGGCCCCGGTCGCCTGTTCCGGGGACATGTATCCCACGGTACCAAGCAGCAGCCCGACCGAGGTTCCGGCCTGCGTCGCCAGCTGCGCGCCGAGCTGCTCGTCCCGCGCAACCAGCTTGGCCAGGCCGAAATCCAGGATCTTCACCAGTCCCTCGGCTGTCACCATCACGTTCTCTGGTTTGAGATCCCGGTGCACGATTCCCACGGCGTGCGCCTTGGCCAGTCCTTCCGCGATCTGCGCACCAATCCCGAGCACGGAGGCGACCGGTAGCGGCTTTCTCTCTACCAACATATTGCGGAGCGACGTGCCATCCACGAGCTCCATCGCGATGAAAGACGTCGAGCCGGAAACGCCTACGTCGTGAATAGTGACGATGTTGGGATGGTTCAGGGAAGATGCAGAACGAGCTTCTCGCTCGAAACGTTCGATGCGATCGGCATCGGCGGCAAGGTCATGACGCAGTACTTTGACCGCGACCACCCGCCCGAGCCGCGTGTCGCGCGCCTGATAGACCTCACCCATACCGCCGGCGCCGACGGGTCCAAGGATTTGTACGGTCCCAGGCGTGTCCCGGGATCGAGTGACATCAGAGATGGAGCGTAGCGTCCAGCCGAGATCAAGTCAAAGTGGAAGATCGATGGGTTGAAACCGCTTCTCGAACGATGTTCACCGCCTACACCGCACTACCTGAATCAAGATCGACATCCTTGCGCTGCCGTCCTGTTCGGAGATACAACGTGTAGCCGCGATCGTCACGCAGGCAGCGGTCGCGAGGCGATTTCCACCACCGACAGGAGCAGCACCATGCCCTCTCGCTTGACCCGGCGAAGACTACTGCAGTCGATGGGAGTTGCGGCGCTGGCACAGTTCCCGCGCGCGGCGTCAGCCGCTCCCGCTCAGACCCCCCCGTCGTTTCCTCGGATGCCCGGCGAGGGTAAGGACACGCCCAAGATCTGTCTGGGATTCTACGGAACCGTCGACGACGCGGGCATGCGGCGGCTCAAACAGATCGGAGTCGACTACGTGCTCACCGGCGGTCCGAAAATGCCGTGGACGGAAGAGGACGTCCGCAGTCGAATCGACAGCTTCAAGGCCGGCGGCCTCACGCTCTTCAACATGATGATCTCCGGCTTCAACGATGTGATCTGGGGAAAGCCGGGGGCTGATGCGCAGATCGAACAGGTGATTGCCTCGATTCGCGCCGCGGGCAAAGCCGGTCTGCCGGTCATCGAATACAACTTCTACGCAAACCGCCTCATGGAGGGCTACAAAGAGGAAACAGGACGAGCGGGGGCAGGTTACACGGCGTACGACTACGAGCTTTCAAAGAACCTGCCGCCCAAAGAGGGGGTCGGCACGCACACACGGGCCGAGCAGTTGAAGCGCGCCGAGCACTTCCTCAAGGCGGTCGTCCCAGAGGCCGAAAAGGCCAACGTCCGGCTGGCGCTGCACCCGAACGACCCGCCGGTGCCGATCAGCCGCGGCTCCGAGCAGATCATGGCAACGGTGGATCACTGGAAGCAGTACCTCAATCTCGTCAAGAGCCCCTTCAACGGGATGACCTTCGATTGCGGCGTCACGCGCGAGATGGGAGAGGATCCCGTTGCCGTCTGTCGCTACCTGGGCGAGCGCGACTGCATCAACCACGTTCACTTCCGCAACGTCGTCGTTCGCCAGCCGTACGTCGACTACACCGAGGTGTTCCTCGACAACGGGCAGGTGGATTTGTTCGGGGTGATGAAGGAGCTGGTACGTCAGAAGTATCCCAGGACCATCTACCCCGAACATCCACGGGCGATCGACGTCGACCGCGATCACGGCGCAATCCGTAATCAGTATCCGGGTGGTGGAGGATTCTCGGGCGAGATCTACAACGTCGGCTATACCCGCGCCATGATGCAGGCGGCGCTGACGCGTTGACCTACTTCCATCCCAGAGCTGAGCGCGAGAAAATCTACGTCAACGAGGCAGGAGACTCCGCCATCCAGCGGCGGAGCACGCCGGCAAGATCATCGATCTTGACCGGCTTGGGCGAGGTAATCGTCCATCCCCGCCTGCAGGCATTTCTCGCGCTCCCCAGTCATGGTGTGCGCGGTCATTGCGATGATCGGGGTGTGATGTGTCGTGCCCTCGCGCCTGCGAATTTCGGCGGTGGCCTCGAATCCATCCATCTCCGGCATCTGCACGTCCATCAGTACCAGGGGATAGCGCGTGCGGCTCAGGGCCTCCAGGACTTCGCGGCCATTTCCCGCGACGTCCGCCTTGTAGCCGAGCTTTTCGAGTTGCCGGATCGCCACCTTCTGGTTTATGGGGTTGTCTTCCGCCACCAGAATCGGTCCGATCAGCGCGGTTTCGCGCGTGCCAACCGGTGCGTTGACTCGCGATTGCGCGGCGGGACGCGTCGCGGCCGGCTCGCCCGACGCGATCGCGATCCGGGTCAGACCGTGGCGGCGATCAGATTCTCGCTGGTTTGGTTGCCGTTGCCGTCGGGGTACCGGCAGCGCGCGTCAACTATGTGGCGTTTTCCGGAGGGGGTGAATCGCTCGCGGCACTCGTCGGCGGACAGGTGAACGTCGGTGTCAGTGGCCTGGCCGAGTTCGCTCCGCACATCGAGGCGGGCACGATCCGCGCCCTGGCGATCTCGAGCGCGGATCGTCTGCCCGGTCTGGAGCTGCCAACGCTGCGCGAGCAAGGTGTCGACGTCGAATTCGAGAACTGGCGCTCGCTCGTTGCTCCTCCCGGAATCAGCAAGAGCGATCGCGATCGTCTCGAAGCGCTCGTCGCCGATATGGTTCGGTCCAGGGAGTGGCACGATGCTCTGACTCGCTACCGCTGGCTCGATCGCCATCTGGCGGGCCGACCGTTTGCCGAGTTCGTCTCAGCCGAGAAGACGCGCGTGGAGCGCATCCTTCGAGACTTTGGACGTTCGAGCGCAGGCGCCGGCAGCGCATCCGCCCGGACGTATCCCCTCTTCGTTCTCGCCGGCCTCGTATTGACGGCCATTGCCGCAGTTGTTCAGGGACGCCGCACTGCAAGCAGCGCGGTCCCGACCCGCGAGTGGGCCGGCTGGCGGCCGGTCGCGCTCCTGACCGCGGGAATCGTGTTGAATCTCATCCTGGCGGAATGGGCCGGCTTCGTGCTGGCGTCAGCCGTTCTCTTCTGGTTCACCGCCCGTGCCTTCGATCCGAGCCGTCCCCTTCGTGACGCGATCCTTGCCGTGGGAATAGCGATCGGCGCGTACGTGCTTTTCGCGCGCGTGCTGCAACTGCCGCTGCCGTTGGGGCCGCTGGCACGGCTGCTGTGAGCTGACTTGCTCGACACACTGACGGCACTCGCAGACGGTTTTACCCGTGCGCTGACGCTGACTCACCTGCTTTGGGCGCTTGCCGGGGTCACACTCGGCACGGCCGTCGGTGTGCTGCCGGGTATCGGACCGGCCATGACCGTCGCGCTGCTGCTGCCGATTACCTTCAATCTGGATCCGACGAGCGCGTTCATCATGTTCGGCGGCATCTACTACGGCGCGATGTACGGCGGATCCACGACCAGCATCCTGCTGAACACGCCAGGCGAAACCGGCGCCATCGCCACGTCCATCGATGGCCACGCCATGGCCCGGCAGGGGCGTGGCGCCGCAGCACTGACCACGGCCGCGATCGGATCGTTCGTCGCCGGCACGCTGTCGACGATTGCCCTCACGTTTTTCGCGCCGCCGCTCGCCGCGGCCGCCCTGCGATTCGGTCCGGCGGAGTACTTCGCCGTCACGGTTCTCGCGTTCACCACGGTGACGGTACTGCTCGGCGGATCCCTGGCACGCGGGCTCTTCAGCCTGTTTCTTGGCCTTGCGCTGGGCCTGATCGGGATCGATCAGCTCACCGGCGAAGCGCGATTCTCCTTCGGCATTCCGCAGCTTCTCGACGGCATCGATGTCGTGATCCTGGTGATGGGACTGTTTGCGGTCGGCGAAACGATGTATCAGGCGTGGCGCTACGGCCGAGAGGACTTCACGCCCGTGCCATTGCAACGTGCCATCGGGATGACACGCGAAGAGTGGAGCCGGTCCTGGAAGCCGTGGCTGCGCGGGACCGCGATTGGCTTTCCGCTCGGCGTGCTGCCGTGCGGCGGAACGGAAATTCCCACCTTCCTTTCATACATGACCGAGAAGCGCCTGAGCGATCGGCCGGAGGAGTTCGGCCACGGCGCCATCGAAGGCGTTGCCGGTCCAGAGGCGGCCAACAACGCCGCTGCTGCCGGCGTCCTCGTCCCGCTCCTCACGCTGGGCATTCCCGCATCCGCCACAGCGGCCGTGCTCCTGGCGGCCTTCCAGCAGTTCGGACTTCAACCTGGCCCGCTTCTCTTCTCGGCACGCCCTGACCTGGTGTGGACGCTCATCGCAAGTCTCTATGTCGGCAACGTCATGCTGCTCGTCTTGAACCTGCCGCTCGCCGGCGTGTGGGCGAGAGTCATGCTCGTACCGAGACCGCTCCTCTTCGCCGGCATCCTCGTCCTGGCTTCCATCGGCGCCTATACGTTCAACCGTTCGCTGCTCGACTTGGCGTTGCTCTACCTTGTCGGTGCGGTCGGTTGTGTAATGAGGATCAACGACGTGCCGCTCGTCCCCGCCGTTCTCGGTCTCGTCCTCGGACCGCTGGCGGAGCAGCAGTTTCGCCGGAGTCTGGCCATCGGTGAAGGGGATCTGACGATATTTTTCACGCGTCCGATTTCCGCGCTCCTGCTTGCGCTTGCGCTCGTGGTGCTCGCCGGCCCGCAACTTCGCCGGCTCACATCAACCGTCGGCGCGAACAGCTTGCAGCGGATCCACTCTCGTCGCGGCGCGCGCCGGAATCCAGGTAGCGGCGAGCGCGACGATGACTAGGGTCAACGCTCCCTGGACGAGATAGGCACGTCGTGGGTTGCGCCGGCCAGCGAGTGCCGCGAGCTGTCGTGCTAGCATGCCGCCCACCTACGCTTAAGCTACGATGCGAAGCTTGAGACTCCGCTTAAGCTACGGCGAGCTCGAGGCCCCGAGCCCCGAGCCCCGAGCCCCGAGCCCGAGCCCCGAGCCCCGAGCCACGAGCAACGATGTAAGAGAACCTGACGCGAACAGCAGCGGATGGAAGAAGCGCTGGCCAAGCGGACGGCCGAGCTCGAAGATGCGCGGAGTTTTCTCGACTCGGTGCTCGAAAATCTGCCGGTCATGCTCTTCGTCAAGGACGCCAAGGACCTGAAGTTCATTCGCTGGAACAGAGCGGAGGAAGAGGCGCTCGGCATCGATCGCAGCGCGGCAATCGGACGAAGCGATTACGATTTCTTTCCCGAGGAACAGGCCAACTTCTTCGTCGCGAAAGACCGCGCCGTGTTGGACGGCGGGCGGATGGTCGAGATTCCCGAAGAGGCCATCCAGACCGCGCATCGGGGTCTCCGCTATCTGCACACCATCAAAGTGCCCGTGCTCGGCGCCGATGGCACGCCGAAGTATCTCGTCGGCATCTCCGAAGACATCACCGAGCGCAAACGAGCGCAAGAGGAGCTCGCACGCGCGCGCGAGCAGGAAGTCGAGATCGGCTTCAAGATCCAGCAGACCCTGCTCCTCGACCAGCCGCCCCGAGACGTGCCGGGCGTGCGTGTGGCCGCGCTCACGATTCCCTCGCAGCGCATCGACGGCGACTTCTACGATTTCTTCAAGCACCGCGACGACTGCCTCGACGTCATCGTCGGCGACGTCATGGGCAAAGGGATCCCGGCCGCACTGCTCGGCGCGGCGACCAAGAGCCATTTTCTTCAAGCCCTGAGCCGGTTGATCTCACTGGCGCCGCCGGGCACCCTGCCCGAACCGAAAGACATCGTCACGATGGCCCACTCGGAAGTCGCGCGGCAGCTGATCGAGCTCGAAAGTTTCGTCACCGTGTGCTACGCCCGCTTCGATCTCGAGAACCGTCACGTTGACTTCGTGGATTGTGGTCACACGACGACGATTCATTACCAGGCGAGCACGGGGACCTGCGCCATGCTGCAGGGCATGAACCTGCCATTGGGCGTCCGCGAGCGTGAGATTTACGATCAGGTCCGCGTGTCACTGGAGCCCGGTGACGTCCTCCTCTTCTACTCGGATGGACTGACGGAAACCCGAAATAGCGACGGCGAGCTGTTCGGCATAGAGCGTCTGGCCGAGTGTCTGACAACCTACGGACAGCTCGAACCCGAGGCGTTGATCGATCAGATCCGCCAGGCCGCCGTGGCCTTTTCGAACTCGGAGACGTTTGGCGACGACTTGACGTGCGTCGCCGTCCGGATTGAGGAGCGCGAGCTGCCCCTCGCCCGTGCGGAGATGGACATCTCGAGCGATCTGAACGAGCTGGCGCGGGTGCGGGCCTTCGTCCGGGATGTCTGCCAGAGGCTGCCGGCGCCAGCGTTCGACGAAGAAGCGGTCGCCCAGCTCGAGCTCGCGATGACGGAAGCGGCCAGCAACGTCATGAGGCACGCGTACAACGGTCGCACCGACCAACGCATCCAACTGGATGCGGAAGTGTTTCACGATCGCATCGTCCTGCGCCTGCACCACCTCGGCGAAACCTTCGATCCTGACGCGGTGAACTCACCGAAGTTCGATGGTACTCAAGAGGGCGGCTTCGGAATGTTCATCATCGAGCGCTCCGTCGACGAGGTCCGCTACCACCGCGATGAGCGCGGGCGAAACTGCATTTCGATGGTCAAGAACCGGAAGTTGGCCTGAAGAGGGAGTAGGGCAATGGAGCTGACGACGGAGAAGATCGGTGACGTGATGGTCGTGATCCTGCCGGGTGAGCAGCTCGACGCCAGCAATGCCAAGGAGTTCAAACGGGATATTGCGCCGCTGCTCGAACCACGGAGCAAGGTGATCTTCGATCTCGCCGAGCTGCGTTTCGTCGACAGCTCGGGTCTCGGCGCGTTCCTGTCATCGCTGCGGCAACTGAACGCGACCGGCGGGGATTTGAAGCTGTGTGGGATGACGAAACCGGTCCGCGCGCTCTTCGAGCTGGTCCGGATGCACAAGATATTCGATATCTGCGGTACGAAGGACGAGGCGATCCGGTCGTTCTCGCAGTAAGAAAGGAAGAAGGAGGAAGGAGGAAGGATGAAGCGATCCTTCTTCCTTCCTCCTTTCCTTACCCGAAGTACCGCAACCCGATCGTCAGCAGCCCGAGAAACGAGAAGAACCCGCACAGATCCGTACACGCCGTGACGAAGACGCTGGAGGCGACGGCGGGATCCAAGCGGAGCCAGTGCAAGGTGAGCGGAATGAGGCTCGCCACCAGAGCGGCGACCAGGTAGTTCACCAACAGCGCCAATCCGAGGACGACGGCCAGGAGTGCCTGCCGGTGCAGCACGTAGCCGGCCACGCCGGCGGCCAGACCCAATGCCACGCCGTTGCCGCAGGCCACCGCGAGCTCTTTGAACAGGATCGCGCGGGCGTGAACGACAGTGACCTGTCCCAGAGCCAACCCGCGAACCATGACCGTGAGCGTCTGCACTCCGGCATTTCCTCCCTGCGCGGCGACGATTGTCATCAATGCCGCGGCGACCGCTATCGTCTGGATGGTGCCTTGAAAGAGACCGATGACGCTGGCACTCACGCTCGTCGTCACGAGGTTCAGACCGAGCCATGGGAGTCGCCGGCGAATGGCGCGCATCGGTGAATCGAAGATGGGCTCTTCCTGACCGAGACCCGAGAGCTTCGCGAAGTCCTCGCTCGCCTCTTCTTCGAGCACGTCGACGACGTCATCAATCGTGATGCGGCCGAGCAGCGCTCCTCGCGGATCGGTGACCGGCAGCGAGAGAAGGTCGTACTTCCTGAAGAGTTGCGCGACTTGTTCCTGGTCCGTGTTGACGGTGACGGAAATCACCTGGCGGTCCATGACCGCGTCCACTGTCTCGCCCGCGCGCGCAAGAATCAGCCGTGACAGCGGCAGCACGCCCAACAGGTGAAATCGATGATCGACGACGAATACGTTGTGGATGTCGGAGACAGCCTCGGCTAGCGTGCGGACGATCTCGACCGCCTCTTCGACCGTTGCGCCTTCAAGAACGGCGGCATACTCCGTCTGCATCAGGCCGCCGGCGGTATCCGGCGGATAGCGCAACAGTTGCTGGATGCGCGCCGAGAGCGGTCCGGGCAGTCCGGCCAGGATACTTTGAGCGCGCTCGCTCGGAATCGATGCCAGAAGGTCGGCGGCGTCGTCGGAATCCAGGTCCTCCAGGATGCGCCGCACCTGATCCTCGGAGAGGTCCTGAAGAATTTTCTCGCGCGCGAGCGGCGAGATCAGGCTCAGAACCTCCCCCGCAACAGCGGGAGCCAGGACGCCGAATACCCTGTTCCTGGCCTCTGATCGCTCGAGCAGGTCGATGAGCTCCGCCACATCGGCCGGGTGCAGCGCCGATACTGCCGTCCTGAGCTCCTCGACGGTCCCGGTGTCTGCCACGGAGATCAAGAGTGCAAACGACTTCGCCTGTTGTTCCCCGCTCTGGTCGGTTTCCGTGGTCGTGGCCATTTTTTTCTCTCAATGCGCTTGGGGCCCTCCGCCTCCGCGCGCTGACGTTTCTTCGCGCGCTACGGCGAGACCTCGCCGTAGCTGCTCACCCGCAATCCCCGCGAGCAGCGAAGGCGGGCACCCCCAAGCGCGCTCGCTCGGCGACTCCGCGCCTCGCTCGGGCCGCAGGCGCTTGCTGCCCTCTCACCGGTCGGACGACGCACCGGTCACATCGAAGCGGCCCAGGTTTACCGTGTTCTTCCAACTGCGTCCGTCGCGCGTGAGGAGCGCGTCAGCGGCGGCCGGGCCCCACGTTCCAGCCGCATAGTTCGGAAACGACGCCAGATCACCCCGGTCGTGCCAGCTTTCGATCACCGGTTCGAGGATCTGCCACGACAGGTCGACCGCATCTCGACGGTTGAAGAGGGTCAGGTCACCGAGCATGGCGTCGAGCAGCAGCGTCTCGTAGGCGGTCGCCGGAAACTCGCCGAATGCATCGCTGTAAGAAAAGTTCATCAGCATCTGCCGCACGTACATCGCCGGGCCGGGCGCCCGCGCACCGAGCTTCAGCGCGATGCCTTCATCTGGCTGAATGCGAATCGTCAATACGTTGGGCTCGATCTGATCCTGCAGCCTGTCGTGGAAGAAGAGGATCGGAACACGTTTGAACTCGATGCTGATGGCCGTCAGCTTCTGAGGCAGCCTCTTGCCCGAGCGGAGATAGAAAGGCACGCCGGCCCATCGCCAGTTGTCGACCATCAGCTTGATCGCGGCAAACGTCTCGGTGTTGGAGTCAGCGGCGACGCCGCTCTCCGCCCGATATGCCGGCACCTGCACTCCGTTGACGTCGCCCGGACCGTATTGCCCGCGCACCGCCACCTCGGAAAGCGCCGAGGTCTTCATCGGAACGATGGCGCGCAGCACGTCGGCCTTGCGATCGCGCGTCGACTCTCCGTGATCGCGGGCCGGCGGCTCCATCGCCACGAGCGCCATCAGTTGCAACAGATGGTTCTGGAACATGTCGCGGAGGCATCCCGCTTCTTCGTAGTACCTCCCTCGATGTTCCACGCCGAGCGTTTCGCCGGCCGTAATCTGCACGTGATCGATATAGTTGCGATTCCAGATCGGCTCGATGATCGAATTCGCGAAGCGAAAGGCGATGATGTTCTGGACCGTATCCTTTCCGAGGTAGTGATCGATCCGATAAACCTGCTCTTCGTCCAGCGCCTGCTCGAGCGTATCGCTGAGATTTCTCGCACTGGTCAGATCGCGGCCGAACGGCTTTTCGACGACAACACGGGTCCAGCCGGTCGAGCGGATGCCTCGTCTGATCAGTCCGAACCGGTGAAGGTTCTCGACGATGGTCGGGAAGTAACTCGGCGGAGTTGCCAGGTAGAACAGCCGGTTCCCGGAACAGCCATGCCTGGCGTCCATTTCACCGAGCAGCGCGCCGAGCTGCTGATAGCCTTGCGGTCGCTCGAAGTCCGCCGTCAGGTAGTGCAGTGAAGGAACGAACTCGTCCCATAACTTCTGACGAAACGCCAACACATCCGCTGACTGCCTGACGCTCTGCTCCATTTGCTGCCGGAAGTCAGCATCGGCGATGGGCGTGACGGCAAAGCCAACCGCGGCGAATCCGGGCGGGAGGAGGTCCTGGCAGGAGAGGTTGTAGAGCGCTGGTATCAGCTTGCGTTTCGTGAGGTCGCCACTGGCACCGAAGATGACGAATGCACAGCCGTCTTCGGGCCGCTGCAGGAGCTGATCTGAGCCAGGAGGTATGTCGGATGTGGCCAAGCGTCCTACATCGATGCCAGCACGATGGCTTCAGCGATCTTGGTTTCGCAGACGCGGCAGAAGGGAAAGAAGCTTCGTCGCATTTTGCAGCGGGCCATGGGCCGGTAGAACATGGCGCCACGGGGATCCTGATACGGATCGCACGCCTCCGGCCCGGCAATGTCCGGATCGCCGTCCTGACATCCCCAATACAGGCCCAGCATGCCGCTCAGGGGCAGCGAGACTATCGGTTCGTTGTTGATGTCGAAAGGGTCGCCGAGCACATGGACCGCGCGGAATGCGTTATTGCCATCGAGCTCGGCAGCCGTAGCCAGTCCCTTCCAGGGAATCGTGTCCGCCTGTTTCTCCTCTTCGGTACCTTGATTCGGATACACGAACGTCGGATCGTGGTCGATGCAGCTGATGTACTCCTCGCAGACCCTGGCGACCGCATGCGCAATCTCGTGGGCGGCGATGTTCGCGGCCTTCGGCATCGGTGTGCCCATGGTCCCGCACGCCAGCTGCAGATCCGGAAACGCGCAGCCACCGTCGATATTGCAGTTAACGAGCATGAGAAACACCTCGAGATCTTCGCGCGGGGCGATCCACTCTGCGGCAAGGTAGATCCGTTCGGGGACGTGCGTGCCGACGAATCCCGCGAATCCCTCACCGTTGAAGTTGCCCCTCATTTCGAAGAACGTCCTGCGGATCGCGCTCGCTGTTGGACAATCGGTAATGCCTGAGTCTTCGGATACCACACGGACCGCATGAATGTTGATGCTGCCAGCCATCGTGCTGAATGGCGGCATGGTCATGAGCGCATTCGCGATCTCCTGCGCGCGCGTGTTGAAGAGCGACAGATCGCCTTCGGTGAAGCCATCGCCCAGAATCACCACATCGAAGCAGGTGGCCGGCGGTCCGCTGTTGACGAGGGTGTCTACGCCTTTGACGAAGCTGCGCGGAGGTATGGTGGAAATCATCCTCTCCCACCAGAGCCGCCTGTCCTTCGCCGGAATGTACGGCAGCGGAAGAAACCGCGGCGGGATCGGCGTGGGGATCGGCAGCGGCGGCGGCGGCGGAATCGGCGTCGGCGGCACCGTCCGGCCGCAGCGGATACAGTCCCATCGGGCGCTGAGAAAACGCCCGCCTGGAGGTTCCGGCAATTCGTTTCGACTCCGAACCATGGAAAAACAAGTACTCAGCTTCGGGCCGGATGGGCACGCGCAGGATGCGCAATGTTGTTCGCGCATCCACAGGTCCGCCTTCTATGTCCCCACTTTCGCTTTGGCCACGCGGGCGATCGAAGAATGCACGCGCAGCGTGCGGCCACGCGAAGGCATCGAGCACGGTAAAGTCGGCGTTGAGAATGCTCAGGACAATCTCGGCGGCGTCCGGCCTCGACGGATTCGCGTATTCCTCTGTCAATATCGGGGCGCGCAGCCTCGCACGCGACACGCGCGAGATGGGCTCCAACCTCACGATCCGGACAAGGTCAGCTTCGAAGTGCGCCTCGAGATAGAGACCGCTTTCCCGTTCGGACGACGGCAGCTGTGGCGGCATAGAGATCCTTACGCGACTTCTGGTCCGGGCTGGCGCGTCGCACCAGGTTCATCGTCGGAGCTGTCAACGAACATTGCGAGCTTCTGCATCAGACTCGGAATTTTCGCGCGGCCCATCAGGATGTCCCGGACGTCCGGCTGGCGCGGAAACCGCTCGCGATACTTCAGCGACACCAGATTGTAAGCGCAGAGAAAATCCGGTATCCGATGCGGATCGGTGTTGCCTGGCTGATGGCCGATCGAGACCGGGCATATCGCGCACGTCGTCATGAAGTGGCAGTCGCGGCACTGCCCGTACGATGAGTACTTCTCCTGTCTCGAATGAAAGATGCCGGCCGCCCTTGCGGCCGCAGGGATAGGCGGCCATCCGGCTCGTGAGCTGCGGATCGGAGATGTGTCCCATGCGCATGGCTTCCAGCCGGCTGCGCAGGAACGTGGTCGGAAACACCTGATACGAGTCGACGAACATGACGCAGCCGTGCATCTGGCCGTCGACGTCGACGGCGGGCGTTTCGCCGTGTCCGACTCCGCACAGCGACAAGCCCTCGGGTTTGTGCGGCGACGGATCGTGATGCCGCCGGAACAGCACGAGCGGGACGTCCCCGGTCCGGTCGTACAGATCGACCAGCCGCGTGAAGATTCGCGAGAACTGCCTGTCCAGCTCGTCGATCGATTCGAGACGCCAGCCGGGCTCGAATGTGATCGACGGCGCTATGGCGATCTCGCCGATCTGTTTGTCCAGGAAGTAATCGATGGAATCCGCGAGATGACGCACGGCGGACATGGCCAGCGTCACGCTCACGCTGAGATTCTCCGAATAGAAACGCGGCTTCTCGGCGCGCAGCCGATCCAGCAGCGCGTCGAGCCGGGCGAACGTGCCGCGTCCCCTCAGATCCTGCGCCGGCTCGACGCCGTCGAAACTGAGCTGCACTTCGAAGTCGTGGTCCGCAAAAAAGTCCACGTGCTCGTCGGTGAGCAGGGTTCCGTTGGTGATCACCTGATACTTGATCTTCTGGGGCGGAGCCCGACGCTCCTCGATGTAGGCGACGGCGCGCTCGATCAGCGGGAACTCCAGCAGTGGCTCGCCGCCGATGAACAGCAAGCTGACCTCGTCACGCTCCGAGGCGAGCACGAGATCGGCAGACGCCCGAAGCGTGTCCCAATCCATGCGCCGCGCCTTCTTATCGTTCTGATAACAGTAGGAGCACCGCAGGTTGCAGCCTGCGGTCAGTACGACGTCGAGGTGCGTGATGCCGGCTGGACGAGCCATGATGTCCTCCCGTGTCAGCCTCAGTCCGGCGGTGGACACTCACGCCTGGTCCGCAACGGGGATTCTGCTCCCCGCCAGAGCTTGGCAACCGGGTCCGACAGTCTCAGTTCCGTTTTCGGATCCAGTGAGGACAGCGCCCGCCGGACTGCCTTCGTCCAGATCTCGATCTGCCCCAGCGAGTTGATCAGGTGCTCGACCGTTAGCGCCTCCAACTAGTCAGGCGTTAGGAGTTATACGTCCTTGAAGCGACTGCATATCGGAAAAAACGGACCATAATGAGCAGGGCGAGAGCCCGGAGGAAGATATGTTTCGACGATCGACGATTGTCCTCGCACTCGTATTCACGATTGTCTCGCACTGTTCGCGTTCGCACTGTTCCACGCCGCAGTTTGCGGCAAGGACAGCTCGGAGGCAGACATGGTTCGACGATCGACGATCGTGCTCGTGCTTGCACTGTTCCCGTTCGCACTGTCCAATCCATCGGCCGGCGGTCCGCGGAACTTCGTGCCGGACTGGACATTCACCGGTTCGGCCCTCACGGGCTTCCATCCCGTGGGTCAGGCTGACTGGCGGGCCGAAAACGGCGAGATCGTCGGGACGCCCAAAACGGCGGCAGGTGGATGGCTGCTGCTCCCGCAGTCGTATCAGGACGTGCAGTTTGCGGCCACGTTCCGCTGTCGTGGCGCCTGCACCGCCGGGGTCGTGCTCCGCGCTGAAAAGACCGCCGACGCGATGAAAGGCGTCTACATCAGCTTGATGGGTGGTGAGCGCGGTGCGTACGCGATCAAAGTCGACTCGCAAGGTGCCGAAGTCGGCAAGGACAGGCTTCGCGCGGCCAACGGCGCTGAACGGATTGCGCCCCCGCCGCCCCCACCGCCTCCCGCCGGCAGCGACCAAGGGCGTGGAGGTCGCGGTGCCGCCGGCGGGCGTGGCGGCGGCGGTGGTGGACGCCTCGGTATGCCTGGAGGCATCCCGTCACCGTTCCCGGAACCTGCCTCCACCGACCTCCGACCCGATGACTGGAACACGTTCGAAGCGATCGTCGACGCGAACATCGCCCGTTCCTGGTTGAACGGGGGCGGCGGTGGTGCAGGCGTCGCGGATGAAGAGATCGGGAAGTTTGGCCCCGTCGCGCTCCATGTCGGCGGGACGGGCGAAGTCCGCTTCAAGGATGTTGCGGTCAAGGATCTTGGCCGCCGCGTCACACCGCCGGAATCGCTGTCGCAGCGCTTCCGTATGCAGCGCATCGAGGATTTCTACACCGGATGGTCGGCTGCCGCAGGCGACTTCAACCACGACGGGGTCTTGGATGTCACGTCCGGGCACAGGTACTACCTCGGGCCCGACTTCAAGGAGTCGCGCGAAATCTATCTCGCGCAGCCCTACAACCCGGCGCTCACCTACTCACCCGCGATGGTGAACTTCGCCTTCGACTACACCGGCGACGGATGGGATGACGTCCTGATATCGGAGAGCCGGGCGCCGGCGCTCTACGTCAACCCGCGCGGCGAATCGCGGCGCTGGGATCGCTACCGGGTCTTTCCCCAGGTTGTCTCCGAGGCCATCACGTTCAAGGATGTCGACGGCGACGGAAAGCCCGACGCCGTGTTCGTCGGCAGCAACGTCCTTCAGTACGTGACGCCGGATCCGAAGAATCCGACCGCACCGTGGACGGTCCACGTCGTGTCCGAGCCCGGGCCCTGGGGTTTCCATGGCATCGGTGCCGGCGACATCAACGGCGACGGCCGCGTGGATATCCTTCACCCATACGGATGGTGGGAACAGCCGGCGAAGGGCACAACGCAGAAACTGTGGACCTATCATCCGGTCGCGTTGGGGCGCATGGGTCCGGGAGGTGGCGGCGGCGCCGAGATGGTCGTCTTCGACGTCAACGGCGACGGCCGCAACGATGTGGTGACCAGTTTGTCGGCTCACTGGTGGGGCCTGGCGTGGTACGAACAGAAGCGCGATGCGGCCGGGGCGATCACATTCGAGCCGCACATCATCATGGATGACTTCTCCACCAAGAACGCCGGCGATGTGACCTTCTCCGAGCTGCACGCGCTCACCGCCGCCGACGTCGACGGCGATCGCATCCAGGACATCGTCGTCGGCAAACGGCACTGGGCGCATCTCGAGACCTTCAGCGATCCCGATCCGAACGGACCGGGCGTTCTCTACTGGTATCGGACCGTGCGCAATCCAAAGGCTCCGGGCGGTGCCGAATTCGTTCCGGAGCTGATCCACAACCGGTCCGGGGTTGGATCGATGGTGCAAACGGCGGATCTGAACAAGGATGGCGCTGTCGACATCATGGCCGCGACCAGCCGTGGCACGTTCATCTTCTGGGGCGCCGGCCGCAATCGCCGCGCGACGAGGTAGCAGGGATACAGGGGTCAGTCTGTTTCTTGCAAGGTTGTCCTCTTTCTGAGACAGGGAACCTTGCAAGAAACAAGATCTGACCCCAACTGATCAATGGCCAAAAAGCGCACAGTACGACGCCGCAAAAAAACGGCGCCCAAGTCCGTCGGCCTGGCCGCCGCCGACACGCGAAATGTCGACGCGTCAGCGACGGCTTCGCTCGAACGACAGGTCGAAGCCGACGGCGGCGTGGTGCTGGCGTCGTATCGCGAGCCGTTCGGGGGGACGCCGGTACTGCTCGCCGCGTTGCCCATCGACCGCGTCGAGCCAACGCCGTTTCAACGCGATCCCTCGGAGCCCCACGTCAAGCGGCTGATGAACGTGATCGAGACGCTCGGCCGCTTTCTCGATCCGATCATCGCGACCCGCGAACACGACCAGTATTGGACGCCGAACGGAAATCACCGCCTCCAGGCGCTGCGAAAGCTCGGCGCACAAACGGTTGTTGCGCTGCTCGTTCCCGATCGCAACGTCGCCTTCAAGATCCTGGCGCTCAACACCGAGAAAGCACACAACCTGAAAGAGAAATCGCTCGAAACGATTCGCATGCTGCGCGCGCTGGCGGAGAGTGGTGACAAACGGGAAGAGCGCGAGTTCGTGTTCGAGTTCGACCAGCCGTCATTCCTGACGCTCGGCGCGGCCTACGAACAACGGCCCCGTCTGAGCGGCGGCGCCTACCAATCGCTGCTGCGCCGCATCGACGACTTTCTGAGCGAGCCGCTGCCGCGGGCCATGAAAGAACGCCTCCGCCGCGCCAACAAGTTGCTGGCCATCGACGATCAGGTGGGAGACATCGTCCAGAAGCTGAAGGCGCGTGGGCTCACCAGTCCCTACCTTCGACCTTTCGTCGTCGCGCGGATCAACCCGATCCGGTTTTCCACCTCCACGGAATTCGATTTCGACGACGTGATGAGTCGAATGGATCGCGCTGCCGGAAAGTTCAAGATCGACAAGATCAAGCAGGAAGATGTCGTCCGCGCCGGCGGCGGTGGAGCGGTGGAGGAAGAAGACTAGGGCTGCTGGCGACCGACGTTCGTCAATCCTTCGAGCAGGATGATGTCGGAATCGCCTTCTCCGACAGCGGCCAGGATGGAGCGCCCGTCTGACGACCAGGACACACGGCGGGCGATGAAAGTCGTGCGTTCGCCGAAGTCCGTAATCTGACGCCATTCGCCGGTCGTAGTCGAAAGCGCCCAGACGTTGGTGGTCGACCCGTCGGTCAGTGCCTGGGCCAGCCATTTCCCGTCGGGGGACAGCGCGGGATTGACGATCTGCCAGATCGGCACGCGCGAGGCTGGAATGCGCGCGAGCACGCGAAACGGCGCGTTCTCGGGAGTGGCGGCCCGGATTTCGAATTCCGGCGTGCCATCCATGAGCGGCCGCTCGAAAGAGTAGTACAGGGTTTTTCCATCCAACCCGATCACGTTGCGCAACCGCTCGGTCATCACCGTGACCGCCGGCCCGCCGTCAACCGGCACTTTTTTCAGCACGACATCCGTGGCCGCCGCGCCGCCGCGCGTCGAGTAATACACCCAGCGGCCGTCCGGCGACCACGCGGGGCCGAGACCGGGATTCGCGACGTTGCGCAGGTTGCTTCCATCCGGATCCACCAGCCAGACTCCGAACGTCCACCCCTGGTTGCCGCGCGAGGAGACGAACGCAATGGAACGGCCATCGGGCGACCACACCGGGACGCCCATGGCCACGTTCGGATCGCGCTCGTGAGTGATCTGGCGCAGCCCGCCACTCTCGGTGTTCACGACCCACAGATTCGCGTGACCGCCGCTGTCGGAAAGAAATGCAACTTCTTTGTCGCGCGGGCTGGCCGTAGGTGTGAGGACCTGCCCGGTCTGTCGCGTGACACGAACGGCGTGGCGCACGTTCTCGGCGGGCACACCGTCGACCGGGAACTTCCAGATGTCGGTCTGCAGCTTCATGCGGCTGACCAATATCGCGCCACTCTTGGAGATGTCCGGACTGACGTACGATGCCTCGCCCGATGTGACTCGCCGTACGCTCCCATCACTCAGCGCCACCTGCCACAAGCCTAAGGCCGGCAAGTAAGGCATCGTGCCGCCGCGGCTCGAGCTGTAAACGATGCCCGTGCTGTCGGGCAGCCAGGCGAAACCGCTCATCATGTTGTTGTCACGCGTCAACTGCCGCGGTTCGCCTCCAGCTGCGGGTACCACGAAAACGTCGAACCTGATGCTGTCTCCGCGCTGAAACGCCAGCCACCTGCCGTCCGGCGACCAGCGCGGATACAAGTAGTACGTGGCGGGCTTGAACTCGGCGACCACGTCGAACTTGGAACCATCCGTTGGCACCGTCACCAGCTGGATGCCTGCTTTCGCCAGCCGGAACAGCGCAAGCCGTCCGTCCGTCGGACTGACGTCGGCACCTCCCACGCTGTTGACGACGCGCCGTGGCACGCCGCCAAGTGCCGGGATCTCCCAGATGCTGCCCTGCAGTTCTCCTGGTGCCGCCGGCGAGAAATAGAGGATCGAGCTCGAGTCGGGCGACCAGCGAGGGTACTCGTGATCGACCGGATCGGACGTGATCTGCAGCGGCGCGCCGCCAGCAATGAGCTGCACGAAGAGCTGTCGTTTGCCGCCCACACCGGCGGTGAACGCCACCGACTTGCCGTCTGATGAAATGGCTGGAGACTCCTCGAGGCCAGGAAGATCCGTGAGGCGGACGACGCGAGCATCCGATGGCGAGGGCGGCGCCGCCGTTCCGAACCTGTCGCGCAACGCCCAGAGGAGGACAAGGGCCGTCGCCATCCCGAGCACCAGCGCCATGAGTATCGGGCGTGCCCACGTCCGAGATGCCCGGGCTGTCACCGGTACGGAAGGCGCAGACATCGCGTCTTCGAGCTCGATCCGCGCGTCGGCGATGTCATGAAGCCGCCGCCTGACATCCTTCTGGAGACAACGCGCCAGCAAGCGTCGGATGCTGCCTGGCGTCTCCGCCGGCAGCAACGTCCAGTCCGGTTCCGCAGTGACGACGGCGGCGATGGTGTCTGTGATGGTCTCTCGTAGAAAAGCTCGAGAGCCCGTCAGCATCTCGAAGAGCACGCACCCGAAGGCCCAGACATCGGTGCGTTTGTCGAGCGGCTGGCCTCGTGCCTGCTCCGGACTCATGTACGCGGCGGTGCCGAGAATCGCACCTGGGATCGTCCCCTCCACCGTCAGGGTCGAAGACTTCGCGAGGTCCGGCCCTGACGCTTCGGAGGCGAGGGCCTTGGCGAGACCGAAGTCGAGCACCTTGACCATCCCATCGCGCGTGATCTTGATGTTGGAGGGTTTGAGATCGCGATGGATGATTCCGGACACGTGCGCGGCATCGAGCGCATCGGCGATCTGCTGCGCGATGGCCAGAGCCTCCGGGAGCGGCAGCGCACCGCGGCGCACGCGTTCGTCCAACGTGTCGCCCTCGACAAGCTCGAGCACAAGAGCCGGTACGTGATCGGCGTCTTCGAAACCGTAGATTGAACCGATGTGCGGATGATTGAGCGACGCGAGGAGTCGTGCTTCGCGTTCGAAGCGCGCCAGGCGATCGGCATTTGCCGTGAACGCCGGCGGCAGGACCTTCAGCGCGACATCGCGATTCAGCTTCCTGTCGCGTGCGAGATAGACCTCACCCATCGCCCCGGCGCCGAGGGGCGAGAGAACTTCGTAAGAGCCGAGGCGCGTGCCGGGGGCAAGAGCCATCGCGCTGAGGTGCCAATTGTAGGTGATGTCGGCGAACCGTCGTCAGCGCAAGAGGTCGAAGCTCGCAATGACCGGATGGCCGTGTCCGTGCGGCTGAGGCTTGTTGCCCGGCCTCGCCGACAACACCGTTTGCATGCCAGCTTCGCGCGCGGCATCGAGCTCGCCGATCACGTCCGAAGCGAACAGGATTGCGGCCGGCGGAAGCTCCATCGCGGTCGCGATGCGGCGATAGCTCTCGCTGTCGGTCTTCGCGCCTGTCGTCGTATCGAAATGCCACTGAATGAAGCCGGTCAGATCGCCAGCCGACGAATGCCGGAAGAGCAGCTGCTGTGCGAGCACGCTCCCGGAGGAGAAGATCGCGATTCGCAACTGCCGCGCGCGCCAGCGCCTGAGCGCTTCAGGCACGTCGACGAAGACATCCCCAACCAGCTCACCGCTGGCGTAACCTTCCTGCCAGATCCTGCCCTGCAGTTCTTTCAAACCGGTGGACTTGCGATCGCGATCCATCAGCCACTCGCAGTAGCGGACGCCGGAGGTCAGACGCGCCGCGGCCGGCGCATCGATCCAGGGCGGTAAGGTGTCGCGCGCCTCCTGATCGGAGTGGTATTCGACTCGGAGCTGGTCGAGAAGGGCCTCGTACTCCGGACGAGCGGCGTGCTGCTCGAGATGACGCCGCAGATTCCGGCGCGCATACGGAAACAGCACGTCGTAAACGAACGCGATGGGGGTGGTCGTCCCTTCGATATCCAGCAGAACTGCGCGCAGCGCGGCGAGCGCCGGGGGTGCGCTCACACGCGCGTGGCTGGCATGTACGAGGGCCCGAGACACAGAGGCTGAAATCCCTGGTCGACGCCACTGTCGGTGTAGTGCGGCGTCCAGCCCGAGGTGTCCTGGAACAGCCGGATCGCGCGAATGCGGCGATCGGCGCACAGATCGAACCAGTGGTGCGTGCCGCGAGGCACCCTGATGAGGTCGCCAGCCTCGACCTCGATCGCGAAGACCGGGCCGTCGGCTGGATGGACGTGAAACAACCCGCGACCCTCGAGGATGAACCGGACTTCATCCTCGTCGTGCCAGTGCTCGCGGCTGAATTTCGCGAGCATCGCATCGAGGTTCGGCGTTTCCGGCCGGACGTCGATCACGTCGGCCGTGCGGTATCCGCCGCGCGCCTTCAGCTTGTCGATTTCCTGACCGTAGGCCGCGAGCAGCGTGTCTGCTGTGGCATCCGCGGCAACCGGACGATCCGGAACCCACTGCTCGTATTCGATGCCATGAGTGCCGAGGAAGCTCGTGATGGCCTCGGTCTCTCTGAGGACCGTGTTCTCCGTCGGGATTCTGACGACCGCCATGGTGATCACCTCCTGGCTCTAACGCTCGCTGGACGGCGCGGTCCGCTGGTCGGTTCGGGCAACAGCCTCGAGCAGAAACTCGACGATTTCAACGTGCCGCACGGCCTGCAGAAGCGTGTCGCCCCAAGTGTACAACCCGTGGCGTCGGAGGAGGAAGGCGTGGCACGCCGGATGGCGGGTCAAGGTTTCCCGTACCTCGCCGGCCAGCCGAACCATGTCCTGATCGTTCTCGAGGACGGGGATCCACTCCTGGTGCTCATGAGTTCTGACACCCTCGAGCCCTTTGAGCATCTCGTAGCCCTCGATGGTGAACCCGCGCGTGACGGCGTAGCGGTCGGAGAGCAACGTACTCCACATCGAGTGCGTGTGCAGCACGGCCCCCGCGCCCCGAGCACGAACGATTTCGACGTGAAGGCGCGCTTCCGCCGACGGTCGGCCGGCACCAGTTCCCGCTACGGCGCCGTCGGCATCCATTTGCAGGATCTGATCGGCCCGCAGATCGCCCTTCGATAGACCGCTCGACGTGATGGCCAGGCGAAGCGGGTCGCGCTCCAGCACCGCACTGAAATTGCCGCTGGTGCCAAGCACCCACCCGCGCGAATCGAACCGCCGGCCGATCTCTATCAGCTGCTGCGAAATGTCGCTGGAACTCGGTCGGAGCATCGGATACTCGAGATCAGGAGTTACTTCAACAGGAGAGAAGGAGTTCAGGAGTTGTTAGTCAAATCTCCTGATCTCCGCCCGATCCGGTCACTCCGCTCTCAAGCACCACCATCGGATCCACGCGCGAGGCGCGGAGAGCGGGCAGATACGCCGCGATGGCCGCCACCGAGCCCAATACCAACGCCGCCATTGCCAGTATCGCGGGATCGACGGGATTGAGACCGAACAACAGACCCGAGATTTGATTGGCCGCGAGCCGGGCAACCGCGAGGGCCGACGGTACGCCGATGGCGATGCCCATCAGCACCAGCAGCAGCGCATCGCTCACGACGAGCCACACGACGTCTCGCCGGCGCGCACCGAGCGCCATGCGGATTCCCATCTCGCTCGTTCGCTGAACAAGCGTGAAGGACAACAGCCCATAGAGTCCGACGCACGCCAGTACCAGCGCCAACGCGCCAAACAACGTCGAGAGCATGGCGATGAGCCGCTGCTGTACGAGCGCGGCATTCATCTCTTCCTCGAGGGTGTGCACGTCGAACATCGGCATCGCCGGGTCAATCGCTGCAACCTCTTCCCGCACGCGCTGGACCACCAGTCCCGCATTGCCGGTCACGCGCAGGTGCAGCAGCATCTGCCCGCGCCCGGTGCTGGTCTGGAGGAACGTCATGTAGATGAGCGGCTGCGTTTCACCGCGCGGATTGGTGTAGCGGGAATCGCGGACGACACCGACGATCTGGAAAGGCTCCGTCTGTGCCATCTGCGCCGGCATCGTGCTCTGAAGACGCGCCCGGCGGCCCGTGTAACACGGCCGGCCAATCGGATTCTCGCCGAGGAACACCCGGCGGACGAACGCCTCGTTGACGATGCAGACTCCTGGCGCCTGCTCGCCGAGATCTGCTGCTCCGAAGTCGCGGCCGCTGATGATCGGCATGCCGACCGTGGCGAAGTAGTTCGGGTAAACCATCAACATCGGGACCCGCGCCCGTTCGCCCGAAGGCAACGGCACTGGAGCGCCTGCACTGGACAACGGCATGGTGGGCGTGCTGTTGGCCATGCTCGCCTGCTCGACGCCCGGGATCTCACGAGCCCTTCGCATCAATTCGCGATACGTGCGGTCCAGCCGCTCGGTCGTTCCGGGAATGCCTCGTTGATCGCTGCCCCTGGGTTCCACGCGCAGGATGAGCACGCTCTGACGCGGCACACCCACATCTTTTCCATTGAGGTTCTGCAGACTTCGAACGAAGAGACCGGCGGCAACGAGCAGCAGCAACGACAGCGCGAGCTGGGCGATGGAGAGCACACGGCCGGGACGCAAGCTGCGCGACAGGGAGCTGCGGACGTTCTTGAGGGCCGGCGTCAGATCGATCCTGGTGGCGCGCCACGCCGGTGCGAGCCCGAAGAGGAGACCGGTCAGCACCGACGCCGCCGCGGTAAACGCCAGGATGCGCAGATTCGGCGTGAGATCCATCACGATTGGCGTACGTCCGGACGACATGTAGACCACGAGGAGTTGGGTCGCCCAGCGGGCCAGTAGTACGCCACACATGCCGCCGAGCGCCGCCAGCGCCACGCTTTCGATCAACAGCTGACGCATCAGGCGACCGCGAGCGGCGCCGAGGGCGAGGCGCATCGCAAACTCCGGCCGTCGTGCCGCGCCGCGTGCGAGGAGCAGGTTGGCGGTATTGGCGCAGGCGGTCAGGAGCACGACGCCCACCATCGCCAGCAGTACGAACAACGGCCGGGAAAACTGCCGGCGCAGCGATGACACCGCGGTGGCAGGGACGAGCACCACCCGATTTGGTGGCGGCCCGCTCTTCACCGCAGGCGCAGGCGGGATGTTCGTGTCCTGAGCGCGAAGCACCGCGTCCATCGCTGCGGCGGCCTGATCGGCGCTGGCGCCCGCTTTGGTCCGAGCGATGACCTGAACCCACGTTCGATTCACGATCGGGTTTTCCAGCAGGTTTTCGTACGCCGGCATGACCGTCGGTTGCATCATGAGCGGCAGGAACACGTCGGGCGCGGTACCGATGTCCACGCCGAAGAACTCGCGCGGCGTCACCCCGACGATCGTGAACGGCATGCCCGACAAACGGACCGTGCGGCCGACGACCGAAGCGTCGCGCGCGAACCGCCGTTCCCAATACCCGTGGCTGAGCATGGCCACGGGATGGCCGTTCGGCACGAGATCATCATCGGCACCGATCGCGCGACCAATCACCGGGCTCACACCGAGGAGCGAGAAGTAGTTGCCCGACACGAGCTGACCCTGCACGCTCGGTTCTGGCGGCCCGTCCACGCTCACGTTGATCGGCGCTGTTGAATACCCGGCCAGATCCGACATCGAGTTGTTCTCGCGGATGAGCCGATACTGGCCGTAGGTGAAACCCGGGAAGACGCTGCTTCCCTCCTGCCTTCCGACCGCGAGCAAGCTTTCCGGGTTGCTGACCGGCAACATGCGCCACATCACCGCATCCATCAGCGTGAAGATGGCTGTGTTGGCTCCGATCCCCAGAGCGAGGGACGCGACCACTGCCGCGGTGAAGCCCGGGCTCTTCCCGAAGAGTCGGAGTGCGAACCGCAGATCGTGAAGTACAGAGTCCATGAGCCTCTCCTGCCGGTTAATAGACGAGGGACGGTGGGGGTTTGTTGGGGAGAGATCGCTGAACGATTGAGCCGGTTGCAGCGTTGCGCCTTGTAAAGAGCTTCAACGCCGAGATCGCTGAGGACCGCAGAGACGACAAGGCTGATTGCGCGGACCAGGGCGGTCGCGCGCCGGCCTGCCGGCCGGCGTAGTGGGCAGCAGGAGATCAGAAACACAAGCCATTGGATATCGTATGGCTTGTGTTTCTGATCTCCTGGCTGCCCACCCGCGCGAAGCGCGGGCGCGACCGCCCTCGGCGATCGAATACCCGAGGCGTCTCTGCTCCTCAGCGCCCTCCGCGTTGATGCTTTTGACAAGCGAATCGTCGCTGCGCAACGATGCGCTCGCTCGAGTACATCTGATTCCCAGGAAGGAGAAACAGATGATTCGTACGTTTGCAGCGGCCGTCACCACACTGTCGCTCATTGCGGCTCCCGCAACTGGTTACGCCCAGGTCAGCGCCGCCGATAAGGAGGCGGTCCGCCTCGCGGCCCTCGACTACCTCGAAGCTATCTACAACGTTCAGCCGGAGCGGATCGAGCGCAGCGTGCACACGACCCTCGTCAAGCGCGGGTTCTATAAGAAGGATGCGAGCACGCCGTATGTCGAGATGCCGATGACCTACGAGCAGCTGGTCAAGCTGGCCGGCAATTGGAACAAGGACGGCAAGCGCGATACGTCGATCAAGGAGGTGGCCGTGCTCGACGTGCTCGATCAGACGGCGATCGCCAAGGTGACAGCCTCCTGGGGCATCGACCACATGCTGCTCGGCAAGTACGACGGCCGTTGGAAGATCGTGCAGATTCTCTGGCAGAGTCATCCGCCGAAAGCGACCACCTCTTCCTCGCGCTGAACCGCGTGCTACGATAACGCGCCCCGGACTTCTGACAGGAGTGCCTGCCATGATGAACCGCCGAGTTTTCATCTCGAGGACGGCGGCCGCCACCGCCGGACTCGCTGCGCTGCCGACGCGTGCGCGCGCGCAGAAAAGCCCGAATGACACGATCAACGTGGCGATCATCGGCATCCGTGGGGCCAACAAAGGCCATCCCACGTGGACCGCGCGCGGCCGCGGCCAGGACCACTACGAGCATCTGGCCGGCATCCCCAACGTTCGTATCAGCCACGTCGTCGACATCGACGAGCGCCACTTCAAGGATTCGCTGTCGTTCCTCAAGGGGAAGTACGGCGGCAATCCAGCGGTTGAAACGGATTTCCGGCGAGTGCTCGAGAATCGAGACGTCGATGCGGTGACCATCGCCGCTCCCGATCATTGGCATGCGCTCATGACGATCTGGGCTTGTCAGGCGGGAAAAGACGTCTACGTCGAAAAGCCGATCTGCCACAACATCGCCGAAGGCCGAAAGATGATCGAGGTGGCGCGGCGATACAACCGCGTCGTCGAAGCGGGCACGCAGAGACGCAGCGGCGTCGTTCTCGGCAAGGCCGTGCAGTTTCTCCGCGACGGCGGACTCGGCAAGATCAACGCGGGTAAGACCGTCATCTACCGGGCGCGAGATCCCATCGGCGTGGTGGCGAACAGCGCCCCACCTCCAGAGGTTCACTACGACATGTGGCTCGGTCCGGCACCGGCCCGTCCGTTCAACGAGAATCACTTCCATTACCACTGGCACTGGTTCTGGGAATACGGCACCACAGATCTGGGCAACACGGGTGTCCATTCCCTCGACGCCGTGCGCTGGCTGCTGGGAAAACAGGAGCATCCCAAGACCGCGCACTGCATTGGCGGACTGTACGAAGCTGGAGCGCCAACGGACCAGACGACGCCGAATACGCAATATGCGACTTATCAGTATGCGGACGGCACAGAGCTCCACTGCGATCTGCGGAACTGGTACGCCGGACCACCCGAAGCCCAGGGCGTCTACGTCTTCGGTTCGAAGGGTTGGATGAAGGTCGGCGACGACAAGGCGCAGGTATATCTCGGACGCAAGAGCGAGCTCGGTCCCACGCTAACCGCCGATGAGAAGCGCGATGGCGGACAGTCGCACTTCGAAAACTTCATCGAGTGCATGCGCACGCGTAAAACGGAGAATCTCAGGGCGCCGCTCGAGGAAGGGCATTTCTCGACCGCGCTCTGTCACCTGGGGAATATTTCCTATCGGGTGGGGCGATCGGTGAAGTTCGACGGAGCGACGGAACGATTCGTCGGCGACGAAGAGGCGGATAAACTTCTCACTCGTACGTATCGGGCACCCTACGCGCTGCCGGACAAGACGTAAAGTCGTTAGTCGTTAGTCGTTAGTCGTCGTCTATCAAGAGTGGTAGGCCGCCGAAGCGGCCTACCGTTTCATTCCGCTTTGTTGCTGATTACCGACCCGCCGGCTTGGCTGGGCAGGTACCGGCCACCTCACGAATGTCGGTGACCTCGAATTCCGGCAACTCAATCTTGTCCGGTCCAACGTTCTTGTCGGCCCCGGGCGCCGCGCCGGCCGGGCTCTTCGCCACGTCACCACGCTCGGCGTCGACTCGACCGGTCACTTCCACGCGCTTCCCGACTACCGCGCGCAGGCGCTCATCGGCGATTTTCTCCAGCTTGTACATCGGAAGGACCCTGCCTGATGTTCCGGCCACGCCGGGAGTGGCGCTCGAAGGCGACGTGCTCTCCTGACCGGCGCGCTTGACGTCGGCGAGGATGTAGTCCTCCATCACACCGGCGCGTTCCGCGACGTCCGGCGTTCTGACCCGCCACGTCTTCCTCTTTGTACACACAGCCGCTGAGCGTCGTTTCGGCGCTAGGTGCCTGAGCAGTTGCGGCGGTCGGGGGGTTCTGCGGTCGAGGTCCTTCGGTCGGTGGCGTCTGCGGCGTCTGCGCGACGGCGACCGCTCCCGCGAACACTGCCGCGATCGTGCCGGCGATCATCTGTTTCTTCAGCATTGAGTCTCCCTCCTCATCCATTGAGGCAAAAGTCGAAGACTCGAAAACAGTGCAATAGCACCGCCACTTCCAGGTCAGCGTTATAGCCTTCCCCTTCCGGCTACGTCGATACCGGCTTATTGCTCACCTTCTCACGCCGGCGATCGAAGAACAGCACCTCGTGCTGGCGATAGGCCTGCACGCCCATCGCGATCGCCGCCATCGCCTGATATCCGAGCTTCGCCGGAAGGTTCGGCTCCTGTCGTGATCGAACGCAGTCGAGGAAATTGTCCATGTGCGGGTGAGATCCGCGCGCGAAGGGCTGCACTTCGAGTTTCACGACCTCGGTGCCGGTCTTCTTCGTGAACGCCTCGCGATATTCCTGGTCGGGCACGATTTCCATCTGCGTGTTGTTGAGGCTCTCGCTGTTCTGCCCCACGAACAACGTGGCCTGACTGCCGTGGATCACGAGCGGCGCACCCACGCCGCTCCCGACCGAACACGCCAGCTGCATCGTCCAGCTCGGATAGTCGACGTTCATGAAGAACGTGTCCGGCACCTCGCGATCCTTCTGCAGATAGATGCCGCCAGACGACGTGACGCGGAGCGGGAAGTCACCGCCGATCGACAAGAGGAGCGGCGAGACGGTGTGGTAGAAGAGGTCCGTCGCGATGCCCCCGGAGTAGTCCCAGTACTTCCGCCAACGGAAGTACCGTTCCGGCTCGAACGCCCGCTTGGGCGCCGAACCGAGAAACGCCTTCCAATCGAGCGTCTTCTCGGTCGCATCCGGATCGATCTGATAGTTCCACTCGCCGCGCTGGTTGCGGTTGCGGCCGAATCCGCCGGACGCCCAGACCACCTCGCCAAGGAGCCCGTCCTGAATCGCCTTCCTGGCCTTCCAGAAATGGTCCATCGATGTGTACTGGCTGCCGACCTGCAGCACGCGCTTTCCCGCCTGCACGGCGTCGACGATCTCCCGCGCCTCGTCCACCGTGTAGGTCATCGGCTTTTCGAGGTAGACATCCTTGCCGTTACGAAGCGCCTCCATGGCATGAGGATGGTGCCAGTGATCAGGCGACGAGATGACTACGACATCCACATCCGATCGAGCACACAGCTCGCGATAGTCGTGATGGACGGAGCGTTCCTCGACGCCGGTCGCTTCGCGCGCCCGTTGCTTGCGCTTGTCCCAGATGTCATTGACGGCGACGGCCTGCACGTCGCCACGTTCTTTGTTGCGCTCCATGATGCGCCGGATGTGCGTATTCATGCGGCCGCCACAGCCGACGAAGCCGACATTGATGCGATCGTTCGCGCCGATGACGCGCCCGCGCGGCGTGGATTGAGCCTGGCGCGACGCGCCGAGCGCCTGCCCAGCGCCGACCGTGCCAGCCGCAGCGACTGCGCCCGCGGCCACCTGCTTCATGAAATCACGCCGCGTCTTCTCATCCGGTTTCGTCATGGTGTCTTCCCTCCACTACGACGGACGAAGGGTAGCACAGGGAACTCGGGGGCTCGGGAGCTCGGGGGCTCGGGGACGCACGGAGTAACCGAACTGGGGAGCCGGCGTCAGCGCGATTCAGCCGCCGCACTCGCGCGCGTGAAGGTGAACTGATGCGCCGCCTTACAGACAGGGCTTTGACGCCCGCCCTCCTGGATCCACACGCTGCCGTTGAGCGTGACTGAAATGGTGGAGCCGTCGCGCATAACCTGACCGTTGCCGCACACGACCAGCTGGTTGCCATTCGAGAGCGGTTCGAGGTACACGTCGTAGCAGTAGCCCAAGTCGAAGTCGTTCCAGCTCATCGTGACTCGCCCGTCCGACGCGCTCCACAGCTGGCCGATGGGGATGCGATGGGAGAATCCGCCGCCGCCGACTACGAGAGAAAAATAGTTATGCGCGGTCGGTTCGACGGTCACCGCATAAGTGCGGCGCTTGAAGGCATCCGGTATGTCGGTGCACTGATCGGCGACGTTGAGCGTAAGACTGTATGACCCGACCAAGTCTGATACTGGGACAGGGCTGACGATTGGTGGTGCCGGGTCGGTTGGCGAGGGCTGTGTGGGTCCGCCGCCACAGCCAACCAGCAGCGCACACGCGACCACCGCCACGGCGAGTTCTTCCAGTCGTTTTTCCCGCATATCGAACCTCTTCGAAGTTGTCTGAGAATACGGAGGGTTGGTCGCGGAGTCTTGAAAGAATCGTTCAATTTTCCTGAAATCTCGTGACGTTCTCTGGCGATGTCCTTCGGAGACTGGCGGGTGGACCAGGAGGTACGTCAGTTGTATCGCGGACACGGGGCCGTTCACGTGTCAGCTGGAAACTGGAAACTGGAAACTGAGTCTAGCGCCGCAACGTAAATCGGTGTGCGGTCGAACGGCAAGTGGCGGTCGTCTTCGGGAAGTACTTCATCGTCCCGCTCAAGAGCGTCATCGCTCCGTCCAGCACGCCGGACATGGAAGACTCATTGACACTCGCCTGCCCCGATACGACGAGGAAGCTGGAGTCGGTCAGCTGCTCGACGACGTCACCGTAGTTGAACTTGTAGTAGAAGTAGCCGTACGGCTCGTAAGCGGTCAGGAAGAAGAAGATCTCGGTCGGCTTCCGCCCTTCCGCGAAATCTGTCGCCCTGACCGCTCGACGCCAGGGCGAAGGTCGAACCTTCCAGTCGAACGTCCAGCTGATTGCCGGTCAGCGTCACCAAGGCCCTGTAGTTTCGGACTCTCACCTCTTCGGGCAACTCGAGACGACACTCATCAGCCGCTGCGATCGTCAACGTGTAGGCTCCCGATAGATCGCGTCGCGCGTTCACGAGCCTCAACTGCGCGTTCAACATCGCGTGGTCGTCGGCCCGATACTGCTGCACGTGGGTTTGGTAGCCGTTTTTCGAGATTCGCAGCTCGACGTCGCCGGCGAGGCCATAGAGCTTGTAACGTCCGTCGTCGCCTGTGCTCGTGGTGATACCGGCACCGACGCCGGAGGTCACCGCCACCGTGGCACCAACCACCGGGCTTGATGCGGAGTCGCCTTCCGTGACCAGACCGACAATCCTGAACGTGTCCTGAGGGACCACGATCACTTCCCTGTTGGCGTTCCTTCCGCTGAAACTGACTGACACCCTTGCGTCACCCGTCTGCACCCCAGTGACGCGGCCGGCCAAAACGGTCAGCGTCATCCGGTTCGAGCTGCCCCAGTTCGCCTCCGCCGTAATGTCGCGGCTGGATCCGTCGGCCAGATGCGCGACCGCCGTAAGCTGCGTGGTGCCGCCGGGCGGAACGGAGGGCGGTCCTGCGATCTCGAGACGGACAATGGCTACGCCAGGGGTTGTTGGCGTGGTCAGGCCCGGGGAGTGTGATGGTCGGTTGTCACACGCCAGAAGCCCCGCGGCAAGGAACCCGAACAAACCCACCAGCAGCCGTCGCCCTCGTCTGGTCATGGACTCTCACCGTGTGTCGGTGCCCTGCCGAAGATGTCCGATAATACGGAGGCTCTTCTGACGAGTCTTGAGAGATTCCTTCGGTTTTCATGAGATCTGGGATGTCGGTGCAGATGCGTTTCGGAGACTGGCGGCTGGATCCTGATGCGCGCCAGCTATTTCGAGGGAACGACGCCGTTCACGTTTCGCCCAAAGCGTTCGACCTGTTGACGCTCCTGGTCGAGCGCCGCCCGCGTGCGCTGTCGAAGGCCGAGCTCCACGACCACATCTGGCCTGCCACGTTCGTTTCCGACGGCAGCCTGGCGCAGCTCGTCAGCGAGATTCGCACGGCGATCGGCGACGCCGCGCACGAACCAAAATTTCTGAGGACCGTGCACGGGTTCGGCTACGCCTTTGCGAGTGATCCCACCGACGTCCGGTACGATCCATCCCGGCGCACCGACGACCGTCTTGTACTGGTTACGCATCGAAAATCGCGACATCCAGCTGCGGCACGGCGAGAACGTACTCGGCCGCGATGCCACGGCGACGGTACGGCTCGAGTCGCTCAGGATCTCCCGCTATCACGCGCGAATCGTGCTGAACGAGGAGGAAGCGATCCTCGAGGACCTGGGCAGCAAGAACGGGACGTTCCTCCACGGCGAGCGAATCGCCGAACCGGCGCGGCTCGGACAGGGGGATCACATTCGCGTCGGACCGTTCTCGCTGACCTTTCACGTCAGCCGTCCGGGCGCCACGACCGAGACGGAGGTCAAAGAATAAGAACTGGGGAAGCGCCCGAAGGGCACTGAGTAAAGCGAACTGAGGCTGACTTCCAACCGACCTGACGTGCACCGTGGGCGTGGAACCGAACGGTGCACGTCGGCGGCGACTCAATGCGCGGGCTTCATGAACCTGCGCACCGCGTAGGCAGCGATCCTCCGGCCGTGCCGCTCGCCTTCCTCGACCGCCCGCCGGAAGTGAATGCCGATGTAGATGCGCGACACCGAGTTCTCGGCGGCGGCCTCTGAGAAACTCGAATACGACCGGATCACCGGGTCCGGATCCTCGCAGGTGCTCCCGGCGCCGATCGACATGCTGCACGCCCGGAACGAGATGTGGTCCGTGCCGAAGACCTGCTTCAGCACCTCGGCTGCCACGCCGCCTTGTACCGCGTGCCCGGAATCGTGATCCGGCATGGGATAGGTGAATTGCAGCGGTGTCCAGTCCAGTACTCCTTCCGTATCGGGATTGCCGTCGGTGTCGCCGAGCCGAATCGCGGTGATCGGGCGCCAGAACTTGTAGTGATACTTGGCTTCCCACGACCCGATGTAGCCGTCCGCCATGGCCAGATTCAGCAGCCCGAACAAGCGCGCGTTCTCCCACGGATCGAGATGCTGCCTGGCAGCGATCGCCCTCGCGAGCCGGTTCCAGGCGAGCGGCGAGCTTTCGATCCAGAACAGCCCGATTTCGGTCTGGTCCGCGGTCCGCGTGCTCGGCGTGGTGATGTCGTCGCCGCCAATCAGCTTGATCTCGTTGTAATCGGCGGCGTACTTTCTGCTGCCGACGCGGTACGGCGGAGGCGGCCGGAACTGCGAGCCGCGCTTGAGGACGAACGGCGTGACCTGGCCATAGGTCGGCGCGAACGCAAACGGCGGGACTACCGGAAAGTCGGGCGTAAAGCGCCATTCTCCTGGTTCGGTTCCCTGCGGATAGTTGGGATCCACCCATGGCGCGTCGGATCCGTCGCCGACGCGCAGGGCGATGATGGCGGCGGCGGCGGCCTGGCCCACCGCGATGCCGTTCGTTTTTGCGGGCCCATTCCGGATGCTCGCGAGCGCGGCCGCATACAACGTGTCCGTCAGCGCGACACCGTTCGTCGTGCACTCCGGGGATTCCGGCAGCGTGGGGATGACTGCGACCAGCACGTCACGCGCCGCCGCGGCGACGGCGGCATTCAACGACGTCGGGCCGGTGGCCTCGGCGTCGAACGCATACGGCCGCGAGCGCCGGTCGATGGTATTCACCGCGTCGTGGACGGCGGCGTGGACCATCGCATACATCCGGGATTCGGCCAGGCCGTTCCCACTGATGTGCAGACAGGCCGCGGTCGCGGCTTTGGCGGCATTCTCGTTCCACATGACCACTGCGTCTGCTTTGAC
This sequence comes from uncultured Acidobacteriota bacterium, assembly GCA_963789135.1. Lineage (GTDB taxonomy): Bacteria > Actinomycetota > Acidimicrobiia > Spongiisociales > ZC4RG35 > JALYNX01. Next base: position 13,707 of record CAWBJJ010000002.1, on the reverse strand, counting down.
GGCGTTCGGCCATGACACGAGCAGCAATAGACACAGTCCGATAATCCTCATGCCCTGGTTCTTCATACGTCCTCCCAAGAATGGCCCCGACAGAGTTGTCCGAGGATACGGAGACGCAAGTACGTGAGTCTTGATGGATTTCTTTGGTTTTCTTGAAATCGCGATGACGAGGCAGTGCACGTCCCGCCGAAGTGAGGAGCTAGGAGCTGGAAGGATGTCCCCGGCAGTACAAAGCTGGGAGCTAGGGAGCTAGAAGCTGGGAACTGGGAACTGGGAACTGGGAACTGGGAACTGGAAGCTGGGAGCTGATTAGAACGTGAGGCGCGCCCCGAGCTGAATCACGCGAGGCCCGCCGGAACCCGAGACCTGATTCAAGCGCTGGCTAGGCTGACCGAACGACTCGCGCGCTGCGAGGTTCGTGCTCACTCCAACCAGGTTCGGCGTGTTGAGCACGTTGAAAACCTCGATGAAGATGGAAGCCTGCGCGGCCCTCAGGCGCGAATTGAAGGTGCGTGTCAGGCGCAGATCCTGCGTGAAGAACGCGTCGTTGAAGGAGTAGCTGTCCGGCAACGTGATAACCGGCGCCACGATACCACCCGCCGGCCGGCCGGCAAGTCGCTCGTTGTAAGCGTTCACCAGCCGCGTCAGATCGTCTTTACCAAGATCCCGGCCGAATTGATTGACGGTCGTCCCCGGCAGCAGATCGTTGATCGTCCCGTCACCGTTGAAATCGGCATTCGCAATGAAGGGCGCGAAGGGAGTCGGGCTGTACGCGGAGACGTTGATGCCAAGCTGCAGCCGCCATGGAAGCTCGACGAACCCCGAGAGATTCAGGAGATGACGTTGATCGGTCGGTAATGGTCCGTAGTTCTCGAACCAGTTGTCGTTGTTGAACCCGAAAATGCGGCCGGCGGGTGCTTCAGTCGTCCCGGTCCCCGTGCCGTTGGTGCCCACGAAGCTGCCGAGCGCGTACGACGCGAGAAACTGGGTCCGACGGGACAGACGCTTTTCGACGCGCACCAGCAGTCCGAGATAGCGAGCCCTGCCGATCGTCGTGTCGAAGTACATGTGACCGTTCGAGCACACGGCATGGACATCCTCCGCCTGAGCGTCGGTGCATCTCGGTATGACCGGACCGCCTGCGCTGTCCCACCGGTTGTAGTCGATGCCGTTGATGTACGTGTGAAGGAATCGTTTCCAGGCGATGTCGGCGCTGATGACCACGCCGCCCCCGACCTCACGCTGTATGCCGAGGCTGGCGTGCAAGGCGTAGGGCGTTTCGTAGAACGGATCGTAGAGGTTCGTCCCCTCTTTTGTGCTGTCGATGTTCCGCAGCGCCAGATCGCGGTTGTTGGGATTGAGGGACCGCTCCAGATCGGCGCGAACGGCGGGAACGATTTCGAGCATTTGTGCGCCGGTAAACGACGTCGGTCTCGGAAATTCCAGCGGATGCCCATCGTAAAACAGATTCTGACCCGATCGGGTCAGGCTGCCCGTACCCAACGGCGAAAGCAGGCGTCGCTCGATGATCAGATTGGATGCATTCGTGCTGGCCGCCTGGTCGAAGTAGCGCCCCGCCCCACCACGGACGACAGTCTTGCTGTCGCCAGTGACCATCCACGAGAAGCCCACGGTTGGAGAAAAGTTGAGCGCCGCGGGAGGGGCAGGATTTAAACCTGGAATCCCGAGAACTGGCTCAAGCAATTCCGACTTCCCCCAGTCGTGGCTGAATGCATTCGGCTCGTATGAATATCCGAGCCCGTAGTTCACGGTGAGACGGGGGGTGACGCGCCACGTGTCGCCGAAATACAGCCGGTAGAGATCGGTCACACGCTCGTCGCGGAAATCCCGCCAGAGAGTAGTCCCCGGGCCAACCGTGATGAAGAAACTGCGCAGCGGAAGCCGCAGAATGTCTTCGACCGTGGTGAAAGAAGCCGGCAGCGGAATCTGCGGCGCTTGCTGCCGAACGACGCTCGGAGGAAAGACAGTGATTTCTCCGGATGGCGGGGCAACAGTGACTCCTCGACTCTCGTCGTGCTCCCAATCGAACCCGGCACGCAGGCTGTGATTGCCTTTCTGCCAGACAAGGTTTTCCGTCAGCTGCAATCTGCGGCCAGTGGAAGTGAACCCGGCGGCAGTGCCGAATGCCATACCGGCATTCTGAACAATGGTTCGAGTTGCTCCCAGACCGAAACAGTTGGCGCAGTCGTCCGCATTCGCCGGCGTGACGTCCACCGGCGTCGAAAAGTACGCGAGTCGCAGATCGTTGACGATGCGTGGAGAGAGAACGCTGGTGAGTCCGGCGACGCCTTGATCCGCCTGGTTGACACGCCGCGACCAGCCCGATGGCAAGCTCACCGGTCCGAGGAGGGCGAAGGAGCTGTTGCGATCGTGCGTGTACCTCGTAAAGAAATTGTGGCTCGTACTGAGTTGCACGTCGACTCGCGCGTTGACCTGATTCCCGACGTGCGGGCTGGCGAAGATCCCGCCGAGTGCGGCAAACTCGCCCACCGGCTGAATTGAGGTCACCCCGGTCTGGTCCGTCCGCTCGTAGCTGCCGAAGAAGAACGCTCGATCTCGTCGGAGCGGCCCGCCAACAGACGAGCCGAACTGGCGTCGCTCGAAGAACGGATTGCTGTTTTTGGGATCGCGCTTCAGACCCGGATAGGCGGCGATGTGATGATCGCGATGGAAATAGAAGCCGCTGCCGCGATACGCGTTGCCACCGGATCGCGTCACGACATTGATGGCCCCGTTGCTCGTCAGGCTGCTGCTCGGATCGAAGTTCACCGTGGCAATCTGAAATTCCTGCACGACATCCTGGGAAACCTGCAGGAGAACGCCAACCGTGCCCGGCGTGCTGATGCTGGCGCCATCCACCGTGACCCGGGTCGACCCGATGCGCGGAATCGTCTGCAGGCCACCGCCGAGCGAAGAGACGAACACACGACCATCAGCCAGTCTCGCCGGATTGGTAACACCTGGCTCGAGCTTCGCCAACTCGAGAAAGTTGCGGCCGTTGAGCGGCAACCGTTCGATTTGCTCCCGCGTGACGACACCACCCACCTGATGGTGATCGCGCCGAATCAGCGGCTGCGTCGCGGCTATCGTGACCGACTCGGTTATGGCGCCAAGCTCCAGCGTGATGTCGGCCGTGGTGGTCGTCCCCGCCTCGACGATCGCCTCGCGCTCCAGGCGCTTGAACGCGACGGCTTCGACCGCAATCTGATACACGCCTGCTGGTAACGCGGCTGCGCTGTAGACACCATCGACCGATGTGGTGAGGGTTCTGGTCTGTCCGGTGTGGCGGTTGACGATGTCCACGCGCGCACCGGCGAGCGCCGCACCGGTTCCGTCGGTGACGACGCCGGCAATCGTTCCAGTCGGCGTTTGAGCGCTGGCAGATCCGGGCGCCAGCATCCAGAGGAGGAGCCCGATTGGTAAGGCCTTGTGCATGCCGACCCTTGCCGTGCGAAGACTCGTCTACCCGCTTAGGAGCCGGAGCGATTCTTTAGTGCCGCGGTCCAGTCGACGACGACGGTCACGGCGGAAAACGACGTTTTTCCGACCGGTTCATTGACGAGAAAACGCTGGCCGTCGCCAGTGACGATGTACTGGTTTCGAGTATAAGACGAGGTGATATTCGAGGACACCGGGGCTTCGAAGAGACGCTGCGGCGTGCCAGGCTGCAGTGAGGAACCCGGGGTGATCGGAACGGCCATCATGTATCGGTCCGGCGCCAGGTAGAAGAGCTCTTTGCCGTCGGCTCGCCACGCCGGCTCGGTTCCGCCGTCGACCGAGATCGGCCACTTGCCTCCCCCGGACGGGAACGGCATGCCGTACACGTCGTATCTTCCGGATTCGTTCGACGAGTACGCAAGCCATCGCCGATCGGCCGAGAGCGCACAGAACGGGTTCCAGAACTGATTGCGGATGACGGGCGCTCCTTTTCCTGAAGTAGCAGTCGGCGTGAGCCACAGCTCGGTTGCCGATACGCTGTGGCTCACACCCACAAGAGCGATGCCGTAAAGAAAGGTACCGTCCTCCAGCCAGTCGTGCAGCGTCATGCTGTAGGAATCACCTCTGAAGGCCATTTTCTCCTCACCGCTGGCGTTCGATGACTTCTTGTAGAAGGACATGGCTCCGCTACGGCTACGGTCTGATTTGAACGCTATCTGGCTTCCATCCGGAGACCACACCGGCATGTCGTCGATCGCGAGATCGGACGTGAAACGCGACACCCCACCGCGTCCCACTTCCATCAGCCAGATATCCCATGAACCTGTTTTCGTGTCGAGGCCGGCGACGGCAACGCGCTTTTCGTCCGGTGACAGCGCCGGGTTGCGATAGTGACCGGTCGGGCCAAGCGTCCCGAGGCGCCGACCGCCGCGATCAAACCACACCAGCTGCGACTCGAGGTGCTGGCGAAAGGCGAGCACGCCCGTCTGTGAGACAGTGAACCCTCCACGCCGGCTTCCCGTATTCCGTTCGACCTGCTCTGCGATCGGTACCGGCCCACCCGTCACCTGCAGGCGCTCGGCGTCGAAAGGGCGCGCCAGCAGGGTGTTGCCAATCATGTAAAGCAGGTAGCCCGGCGCCGCATAGACAACTTGCGAGTCGCTGTTCAACAAGCGCACGCGGTCGAAGGCTCCGAGTGTGCTCATGTACGCGACATTGTCATGTTCGGGCTTGCTACTCCTCGCGAGGAACACGAAGGATCGTCCATTGGGAATGAACGAAGGGAAGAGGTGCATGATTTCGCCAGCCGCGACGTCCAGCCTGGTCAGTGGCGTCGGCGCTCCTCCATCGACAGGAATCCGCTGGATGATTCCTCGATGGTTGGCGATGATGCCATGCTCGGAGCTCCACGCTCCGACGCCGCTGATTTCGGGGGCCGCAAGAGGGCGCATGATCCCGCTGTCGAGATCGATTGTTTTTGGTTTGAACTGCGCTGACGTGTCTGCGAAGACGATCGTCCGGCTGTCGGGCGACCAGAATATCTGGCCAGCATTGTCCGTTCCGGCCAGTCTTCTGGCTGCGAGCGAGTCGAGGGGCTGAAGCCACATCGCCAGACCACTCTGCCCTGTTGTTCCCGTGAACGCCAGCGCACGGCCGTCCGGAGAGAGCGCGAATGACGCCGACGATGGGCTGAAGGCGGTGTTCGGTGGCGGTGTAACGATGAATCGAACGGATCTGCTGCTCGGCGGATTCGATGCCGGCGAGTCGGCGGGCCGGAACGTCGTGAACGTCACGATCGCCACGCCGATAACGATCACGGCGCCGACCGCCATCAACGCTGCACGGAGACGACGCCGGCCGATCGACCGACCTGCCGCTGCCGGCATCCCTGGAGACGATCCGCTCTGGGCCATCCATCGCAGCGCCTGGCTGAGATCGGCAGCCGTCTGGAATCGATAGTCCGGATTCTTCGCGAGGCATCGCGACACGATCTGATTGAGCAGCCACGGCATCGGCGGACCGCCGGCGCCGCTGACCACCTGGTCACTGTCCGTTCGAGAGGCCGACAGCAGTTCCGGATCGCGCTCGAGAACCGCGGCGATGATGCTGGCCCGGCTCGTGCCTGTGAACGCCTGCGCTCCGGTCGCCATCTCATAGACGATCGCGCCGAAGGCGAAGATGTCGGCACGGGCGTCCGTTGGCCGTGCCTCGAGCTGCTCCGGAGCCATGTACTGAAGCGTCCCGACGATCGTGCCTTCCTCGGTCAGCGTTTCGGCGCCGGTGGCTGAAGGATCTGCCAGGGATCCCTGTAACCCCGGCTGATGCAGCGCCGCGATCCCGAAATCGAGCAGCTTGGCGCCAGTCGGCGTCAGCATGATGTTGGCGGGTTTCAGATCGCGATGGACGATGCCCTGGCGGTGCGCGTGGGCGAGCGCATCGGCAATCTCAATCGCGTGGCGCAGGACCTGGTCCAGGGGCAGTGCGCCGCGTCTGATGCGTTGGGCCAGCGTTTCACCCTCGAGGTATTCCATGACGATGTACTGGACGCCGTCCTGCTCACCGATGTCATACAGGGTGCAGATGTGCGGATGGTTGACCTTGGAGACGGCGCGCGCCTCGCGGGCGAAGCGCTCGGTCCGGGTGGGCGTGCTCGAGCCGGGCAGCAGCACCTTGATCGCCACGGTTCGATCGAGGCGCGTATCGCGGGCGCGATACACCTCCCCCATTCCGCCCGCTCCGAGCGGCGCGACAATCGAATACGGCCCGAACTTCGCCCCGATCATCGGCGGATGCTAAACCTCAACGTTGATATGGTTTGGCGCAACCGGGCTGGAGTCTACACCGGCACCGGCCATCGCGCGGAACGCCCGGATGTGGCAAGATTGGCGCCTCAGCTGATGATCAGGTCGAATCTCTGCTTGCCGTTCGCCGCCGGCTTCCTGTTTGCGGTCTGTGCCACGATCCCGGCAACCGTCGCCCAGACCACGCCGACAGCCGAAAAGCGGTTGATCGCGCCGCCCGGCCCCAAGCCGGTCGGACCGTACAGCCCCGGGATCGTCGCCGGTGACTTTCTCTACGTTTCGGGCCAGGGTGCTCGCGACAAGGAGTCCAAGCTCCCCGACTCGGTCGACGGGCAAGTCAAGCAAACCCTCGAGAACATCAAGGGCATCGTCGAAGCCGCCGGGCTCACGATGGAGCATGTGGTCTATTGCCAGGTCTACCTGGACGACATGGCGAAATACGAGACGATGGACCGGATCTGGAAAGAGTATTTCGCCAAGTCGCCTCCCGCGCGCTCGGTGCTCGGCGTTCATCGAATGCCGGCGGACACGCCAGTGGAAATCAGCGCGGTAGCCATCCGTGAGTTGTCGCGCAAGAAGCCCATCCTTCCGACCGGTTACCCGCGCGGTCTTTCCTGGACTCCAGGCGTCATGGCTGGAAACCGGCTCTATCTCTCCGGATCGTTCGGAGAGGATGTGGCAACCGGCAAGATTCCTGAAGATCCTGCCGCCCAGGTGCAGCTCGCGCTGGACAACATGAAGCAGACGCTGGCGGCGGCGGGACTGGATTTCCGCCATGTGGTGTTCGTGAATCCGTATCTGGCGGGCAGCGCGTCGAACCAGATGAATGAGATTTACGCCAAGCACTTCGAGTTTGGAAATACACCGGCGCGCGCGACGATTCGGGTGAAGAGCCTGCCGCGGGGCAATACGATTGAGTTCACGGGCGTCGCCGTCGCCGATCTCAGTAAGCGCGTGGCGGTCCGGCCGAAGAACATGCGTCCCAGCGCGACGGCCAGCCCGTGTGTCTTTGCCGACGATACCTACTATTGCTCCGCCAAGGGCCCGTTCACGCCCGGACCCAACAAGACACAAGGCATCTTCGCTCAAACCGTCGAAGCACAGGTCAGGCAGACGATGCGCAACCTGCTCGATGGCCTCGAGGAAGCAGGCCTGAGTTTTTCGAACGTGGTGGCGACCAACGTCTATCTCGACAACATCGACGACTTTCCGCGGATGAACCGCATCTACGCGCAGTATTTTCCCGAGATGTTCCCGACCCGTACGACAGTGGCGACCCTCGAGCCGATCGATCGCACGCCGCAAAACGAGGATACGTTCCCGGGTTTGGAACAGATCTCATTGGTCGCAGTGAAATGACAAATGACGGACCTACGGCCTGGCACGAGGAACACGAAGTCACGACGACACGATCCAGTAAGTGATTCGTGCCTTCGCGTCGTCGTGTCCTCGTGTAGGCGCCAGTCAACCGTGGGCGCGTGCAAGTTGATGAGCTAGGAGCTGAAAATGTCTGACACACTCACCCGCCGGGAACTGTTCAAGATGGGAAACGCGATCGCGCTGCCGGTCCTTTTCAGCGGCCTCGACGCCGAAGCGGCCCCGGCGCCGCCGGCTGGTCCTCTGAAGCCAGGCCCTGAGATCTATCAATCGATTGGCGTTGACCCAATCATCAACTGCCGGGGCACGTTCACCATCATCGGCGGATCAGTCGAGCGACCCGAAGTACGGGCCGCGATGGATGCGGCGGCTCGCCATTTCGTCCAGATCGACGAGCTGGCTGACGCTGTCGGACGGCGGTTTGCCGAGCTGACCGGGGCTGAGTGGGGCATGGTCTCGGCGGGATGCGCGGCGGGAATCAAACACGTCACCGTGGCATGCGTGACGGGCGGAAGCCCCGAGAAGCTCATTCGAATTCCCGACCTCACCGATCTCGACAAGACCGAAGTCGTCATCCCGCGCAGCTCGCGGAACGTCTACGACCACGCCGTGCGCAACGTCGGCGTCAAGGTGATCACCGTCGAGACGCTGCAGGAACTCGAGGATGCGCTCAATCCACGAACGGCCATGATCTACCTGACCTCGGACGACGGCCCGGGCTCCGGACCGATGGCGCTCGAGGAGGTGGTCCGGGTCGCGAAGCCGAAGAACGTCCCGATTCTGGTCGACGCCGCAGCAGAAATCCTCACCATTCCCAGCGTCCACCTGCAGCGCGGGGCGACGATCGTCGCCTACAGCGGAGGCAAGGCGATCTGCGGACCGCAGTGCGCCGGTCTGCTGCTCGGCAAAAAGGACATCCTGCAGTCTGCCTGGCAGGCGAGCGCCCCGCACCATGGACCGGGTCGCGACAACAAGGTCGGCCGTGAAGAAACGCTCGGCATGCTGGCCGCTGTCGAAGCATGGGTGAAGCGTGATCACGAAGCCGAGTGGAAGACCTGGCTGTCGTGGCTCGACAACATCGGCAAGCGCGTCAGCAGCATCGATGGCATCAAGACCGCCCTGAGAGAGCCGACGGGTCTGGGTAACAAGAGCCCGTCCCTCTCGATTACGTGGGACTCGACGAAGATTCACATCACCGGCGAGGAGCTGGCGGAGGAATTTGCGAGAACGAAGCCGCGGATCGCGCTGGGTGGTGGTGGCGGCGGCGGACGGCGCGGAGGCGGCGGCGAGCCACCGCCTCCGAATACGACGGGCGTGTCGATCACCGCGTGGCAGATGCAGCCGGGCGAGGACAAGATCGTCGCCGACCGGTTGTACAGCGCGCTCACGCAGAAGCGCTCGCCGCGATCGACCACCGTGCCGGCGCCTGCGGCGAATATCACCGGGCACTGGGATGTCGACGTCGAGTTCCTCAGCAGCCGCAGCCAGCACGCTCTCTATGTCGAGCAGGATGGCAACTGGATTCAGGGCTCGCACAAGGGAGATCTCTCCGTGCGCGAGATGACCGGCATGATCGAAGGCGACAAGGTCACGCTGCGCAGCACCGACCGTCGCCCGGGAGACAACGTCACCTTCATCTTCTCGGGGACGCTGGCAGCAGACGGCACGATCTCGGGCCCGATCCATCTCGGGGAGTATCTGACCGCCAAGTTCACCGCGAAGCGTCACGCGTACTCAACGACGCGCACGCGAATCATGGTGCCCGGCGGGCCGCCGATCGCTACGTAAACGCTGTGAAAAAGAACAGGAGATGAGGAGATCAGGAGAAAGTTATTGTTCTCCTCTTCCCCTCATCTCCTGTAGGCCTGGCAAGCGGCTGTCGCTGATTGGGCCCGTGCCGGGGTCACGTGGTCGACTCACTGCTGACGGTCAGCCAGCGTTCCGCCTCGTCGTAGGTGCGAAAGATCCGCATGGAGATGGCGGCATTCATCGCCTCGACGGTCATTTGCGCCATCCGTCCCATTCCAAACCCGACGTCATTGCTGACCACGACGGCGACGCGAGTCTGGCCCGTCTGATCGCCGTGACCAGTCAACACATTCACCATCATTCGCACGAACTCCGGCGACGGCGGCGCCGAGTGTCGCCGATCAATTAGGAACGAACGCCAGGGCTCGCACGCGCGCGCGACCTTCATTTCGGCGAACGCTGCCTCCCATTGCTTGAACGTGTAGGGATCGGCGACGGTTACGACCGTGCACTGCAACGCCGGTTGAACGCTCCAGCCTATTGGCATCGTCTACTTTCCGCTCGAGGGAACAGAACCACCCTTGGGCGCTTGATTCATCACGAAGGTCCAGAGCGTGTCGCCGGCACCGACGATGAGGTACTGCAAGCCGTCCAGTTCATACGTGATGGGACCGTTGGTCACCGAGTTGTTCAACCGCGCCTGCCAGAGGGCATCGCCCGTCGCGGCATTGAGCGCGACGATGTCGCTCGAGGTGCCGCCGGTGAACACCAGGTTGCCAGCGGTGCTCAGCACGCCGGCACGGATGTTCCCGTGCCATGGGTGGCTCCACCGGACTTTCCCGGTCTTGTAGTCGATCGCCTGCAGCATCGACTCGGACCAGCCACCGCGATCGGTGCCTCCCCAGCCCTGCGGATTGTCGGTCGGATCGTAGATGTAGAAGACGCTGTAGTTGCGGCCCGCACTGACGTAGACGAGACCGGTCTGCGGACTGAAGCTCGGAGGCGGCCAGTTCGTCGCGCCGCCGGCGTTCGGGGAGACCAGCGCTCCATCGAGTTGCGGCTCCTTCGCCGGATCCGGAATCGGCTGCCCCTTCGCGTCGTACCCTTTTGTCCAGTTCGTCTTCACGTATTCGCTGGAGACGAGGGCCTTGCCGGTCGCGCGATCCAACAGGAAGTAGTGACCGTTGCGGGCCGCCTGAGCGAGAAGCTTGCGCGGCTTCCCGTCGAACTCGCCGTCGATCAGGATCGCCGTCTGAGTGGAATCCCAGTCGTGTGTATCGTGAGGCGACGACTGAAAGGCCCAGACCATCTTTCCCGTATCGGGGTTGATGGCCACGATCGAGCCCGTGTACAGGTTGTCGCCTTCGCGATTCTTGTGCGCGATAACCGGCTGCGGGTTTCCCGTTGTCACGTAGATCAGATTCAGCTCGGGATCGTAGGTGATCGGCTGCCAGGTCATCCCGCCGCCGTGCTTCATCGCATCCTCATTCGGCCACGATTCCGCCCCGGGCTCGCCCATTTTCTGCGGCACGACATACCAGCGCCATTGCATTTCCCCGCTCTCCGGGTCGTGCGACTGCACGTATCCCGGAATGTCGAGGTCATCGCCACTCACACCGGCGATCACGTGATTCTTCACGACCACCGGCGCAACCGACCCGTAGTAGAACTCGTCCAGGTTGCAGATGGATTTGCGCCAGCGCTCTTTGCCATCCCTGACGCCCAACGAGACGAGGTGACAATCCGGCGTTTCGAAGAACAACGAGTCGCCGGAAATCGCGACGCCGCGGTTGCCGATGTGTATGCCCCCCTTCGACTCCCAGGCGTAGTGCCAGAGCTCGCGGCCGGTGCGCGCATCGAGCGCCCACACGTGATCGGGAACCGTGACATACATCACGCCGCCGATCATGATCGGCGTGCCCTTGATCGGAATGCCGTCGCCGAGGCCGGGAGCCACGCGGAACGTCCAGCCGAGGCTCAATGCGTGGACGTTGGCGGCACTGATCTTCGTCAGCGTGCTGAATCGCCGGCCGGAGTAGTCGCCGTTGTAGGTCGGCCAGCTGTCGGTGGCCGGCTGCACGAACTTGGCCGGATCCACCCATCCTGGTTGTTGCGCCGCCAGCGTCGTCACGGCGATCCCGAGGACACACCCGAGGCAGGCAAAGCGCTTCATTTGAGGGTCTCCAGATAGGCAACGACGTCGTGCATGCTCTTGTCGGTCAGGCGGTCGAGCAGTTCGACGTGATAGGCAAGCGGATCCTGCCGCTCCACTTTGACTCCGGCCATGCGTCTGATCGTTCGCGGCGTGCCGTTTTCGTCGCGAAACGAAACAAAGAAATCGTCCATCTGCACCAGCACGCCGGACACCGCCTCACCGCTCGGCGTCGTCACCGTGACGCGAACGGCGTTGGGATTCACCACCGCCGCGCCACGCCCGCGGCCGCCGGCTCCGCGCCCGCTTCCCGGAAACAGGAAGCGCTGCTGCAGATCGATCGGCGTCAGCCTGGTCCCGATGCCGGCAAGATTGCCGGTGGCCGAATGACAGGTCGCGCACTTGCCTTCGCCGTTGAAAAAGGCCGCGCCGGCCTTCGCATCGCCAGTCAGGATGTTCTGTGGGACAAAGATCGGCGAGCCGCGCAAGCCATCGTTGACGCGCTGCCGCAGGAAGTGGGCGAGATCCTGAACCTGTGCATCGGCCAGAGTCCCGGCCGGCCTGCCACTCTGCAGCTGGTGGCCCTTTTTCAAGAACGGTTTCAGCTCGGTGCCGCAGCGATCGGCCAGGACGACCAGGGAGCGGACCAGGTTCGGGCCCTTCTCCGTCCCCCTCGCTTGCGTGCCATGGCAGTTGATGCACTCCCCTGCCCAGGTCGTCCGACCTCGATCGGCGGCCGCCGCGTCGACGAGCGGCTTGTTGCTGGGACCCGCGCCGGCGAGCATGCCGCCTCCCCCGCCCAGCGACGCCTGGTCCGGGCATCCGGGTTGGGCTGTCGTCGAGGCGCCAGCCGGCACCTGAGCCGGGGGCATGGCACTGACCTTTTCAGGACTGTAGTTCCGCGTCAGATAGTTGAGGACCGTGTCGAAATCCTCGGCTGAAATCTGCGCCCCGCGCGTGTGGATCATCTGGTTGATGACCTCTTCCCACTGCGAACGGGTTCGGCCCATCGCGAGGACGCGTTCCTTTGGATGGCACTTGATGCAGACGGCAGTGAAGACCTGAGCGGACTTGTCGGTCTGGGCGTCCTGATTCGCCTGGCGGTGCGCCCCGGTTGCCGCGATGCCGCCTCCGACGAGGCAGACCAGAGCCGCAGCGCCGACGGCGGAGGAAATGTAATTCGACATGGGACAGCTATTCTAAGGCGAGATCTGCACTCGCCCGCCAGAGCGGCACGAACGGTAGATGGCGTCGACGATGGCGAGCGCTTCGTAGCCGTCTTCCCCGCGACCAGCGGCCGACGACCTGACGCGATCGCTGCGGCAAAATCCTGGAACTGCCGCTCGAAGGGCGTCAGCGAGATCGCCATCGGATCCGAGGCACCGGAAGCGTGACTGCCGGCGAGCCGGGGCCGTTCCCCGCCGTCTCCCGTCACATCCCAGGCGATGAGCTGGTCGCCGGACACGATTGCCGAGCCGTTCGTGCCGTGAAACTCGAGGCGCTCGGGATATCCAGGCGAGAGCGCTGTGGATGCCTGAATGACTCCCGTCGCGCCGCTCGCGTAGCGCATCACCGCCACCACGACATCTTCGACCGCGATGGCGTGCCGTGCGCCGACCTGCCACATGCCGAACACATCCTGTATCGGACCCGCGATCCAGCGCAGGAGGTCGACCTGGTGAATCGCCTGGCTGATCAGTGCACCGCCCCCGGCCGTGCTCCAACTCCCCTTTTCCGCTCGCGCATAGTATTCGGGCGTGCGATGCCACTTCACGTAGGCGTCGCATTGGATCAACTTGCCGAGGCGCCCGTCTCGAACGGCGGCGGCGAGAAACTGGATCGACTCATCGAAACGATGCTGGCTGACAACACCAAGCAGGATTCCGGCCTGGTTGGCGATTTCGACCATGCGCCCCGCCGTCTCGAGCGTGGTCGCAATCGGCTTTTGAACCTGAATGTGCCTGCCGGCCTCGGCACACGCCTGAACCGGCTGCAGTCGGAAATCAGGGAAAGTACAGACGTCGACGAAGTCCAGGTCCGGATGCCGACACACGTCCTCGTAACGATCGAGAAACTCGGCGCCGATCGACTCGGCGAATCGGCGTCCATGCTCGGTTCGGCGGCCGGTACAGACACGGACCGAGTAGCCCAGTTTTTCGTACACGCGCG
>CAWBJJ010000001.1:0-29425 GCA_963789135.1 uncultured Acidobacteriota bacterium | reverse complement strand
CCCGATGACGGTGCGTCGGGTGCGAGCCGCCATCGAGCCCACCCCGGACCAGTTCGCAGGAGTCGGCACATGACCAACAAGGGCCGCCACGCCTCGAAGTCATCGGGCGCCTTCTACCGCGACCTGCCGATCATGACGTTCGGGATCATCCTCGTCGGAGCAGCCGTGTTCCTGCTTCTCTATCTCTTGGCGGGCGACCCTGATGCCGATGCAGTGCGACTCACCACCGCCGCGAGCCTCCCGCCCACGACCATCGGGGGCGACCACCACCGCCGTCCATCACCACCACCACACCCGCCCCCGACCACGACGGCACCGTGCCGCTACGGCCTCCAGTCGAGGTGCGGGTCATGGTCCTCAACTCGCTCCCGTTGTCGGGTGCAGCGGGACGCTTCACCCAGGAACTGGCCGACGCCGGATATCAGACACTGCCCGCCGATGACTTCGACCCCGAGTACGACCCATCACGCATCTGGTACCGGGAGGGTTTCTCGGCCGAGGCGAACGTCCTGCTCACCCTGCTGCCGGGGGCCCTCGTGGAACCGCTGCCCGACCCGGAGCTGGCCCCAGGGTCCGATCTCGTCGTCGTTCTCGGCGTCGGTTACGAAGAATGACCCACACCGCCTCGGGGTCCAAGACCGGGGTGCCCAAGGGCTGGCTGCTCCCAGCCGCCGTCCTGGTCGTGATCCTGCTGGCTGCGGTCGTCGGGTGGCTGAGCCGATCGGTGGTAATCGACTTCGTGGCCTGGTGGCCGGTGTGGGTGCTGGTAGGGGGCCTCGCCTTCTTCGCCGGGCGACGGAAGCGTGGGGCGGGTCCGCCTCTCGGGTCTGATCCCGCTGGTGGCGACCGGGCCCTCGGCGCTCTTCTTCGTCTGTCACCTTCAGGGCTGGGATGCGATGCCCTCGTCGTCGGCATCACTGGTGGGCCCGGCGTCGGACTCGGTCACCAATGCCGCGATGTCGGCACGTATTGATGGCCAGGTCGACGTCGGTCGCTTCGGAAAGCGGCTTTTTCTACTCCGTGGTGCCGATTCGGACTGGCGGCGACACCGGTCTACCGGAAGCAACGGAGCGAACCCAGGGAGCGTCGATAGCGGTCGTCCTCGAGCCGGTAGAAGAGCCGGGGCTGTACACCTTTGGCGGATGGGACCTGGAGCTGGATCCGGCGCCGACCTGGAACCTGTCCCTGGGTGGGACTATCGGCGGACCTCTCCGCGCTGAGGGTCACCGAGTTCCAGCTCGAAGGCGGAGGGATCGTTGACTCGGCACGCCGATGGCGGAAACACCGGTGGCGGTCTCCGGGGACTTCGAAATCCAGGTTTCCGGCGGCTCGGCGGTGCGGGTGGTGGGCATGGCGGTGGTTCCTGAGGACTGGACCGAGACCTCCGACGGCTGGGACTCGCCGGCGGTGGACGGGGGACTGGGTGATCTCGGTGTCTGAGGGGTCGCCACCTGGTGATAACCGACGGCCTAGTTACACTCGGTGCATCGTGCCCTCAGACCGGCTGCAACGGCTAGCCCTCACCGTGTGGACTGCCGTTGGGGTGTTGGCCCTCGGTTACGTCTTCCTCTACCTCGCCGGGATGGTTCGAGTCATCTGGCTTCCGATCGCCTTCGCCGCCGGGCTGGTCTTTCTCCTCGAGCCGATGGTTCGCGGCCTTCCAGCGGATGCGAATTCCGAGGGTGGTCGCGGTCTTCCTCTCCTTCCTCGTGCTTGGCCTTCTGATCGTTGCGATGGTGGCCCTGGTCCTGCCCACGATCAGGCTGCAGGCCAGCGACCTGGAGCGAAGCTTGCCCGATCTCTACCTGTCCGGAATCGATTGGGTCCGGGAGGTCGGGGCCAATCTTGGTCTCAACGTCGACGACATCCTCAGCCAGCAGGCGATCGAGGACTGGCTCAACGATCCCGCCAATCAAGAAACCGTCCAGAACCTCCTGCTCGGATTCGGTGCCGGCGCCGGTCTACTCATTCGGGGAGTCACCGAGGCGATCGCGGTGCATCGCCTGGCGCCGGTTTTCGCCATCTACATCCTGATCGACCTCGAGCGATTCAAGTCCAACTCGCTCGGGATGACCCCTCCTCGGCACCGCGAGGAGACGGCGTTCGTTGCCGGACAGGTGGGCACCGCCATGGGCTCATTCGTCAGGGGTCAGCTCCTGGTTTCGATCATCGTCGGGATCGCCTCCAGCATCGGCATGTATCTGATCGATCTTCCGTTCTGGCTGATCATCGGGATCCTCGCCGGTTTCCTCAACCTGATCCCGTTCCTGGGCCCGGTGGTGGGTGGTGCACTGGCAGTGCTGGTGGCCCTTCTCAACGGCAGGAGCCAGGCGGTCTGGGCGGTTGCATCTTCATCGTGATCCAACAGGTGGACAACCACGTGATCACTCCCCTGGTGCAGCGGGCCCGGGTCAACCTGTCACCCTTGTGATCGTCCTCGCCCTGATCATCGGGGGTCGGCTCGCCGGCCTGCTCGGTGTCGTCGTCGCGGTGCCTCTGACGGCAGCGATCCGGATCATTGTCGGTCACCTCTGGCGCACACGCATGCTCGGTGAGACCTGGGGCGAGGCCAGCCGGCACATGATCGAATTCACCGAGCCACCGGAACGCATCGCCGGTATCCGGCGTCGCCACCCCGACCAGACCCGGCTCTTCGACACCCAGGAGATGCGGATGATCACCGAGGAGATGGCCGACGGTCGGCGAGAGTCGTGCGGCCGAGTACTCGGATCCGACTCGCACCAGCTCGTAGAGCTCAAACCTCACCTAGATAGGCGGATCGCATCTGGGGGTTGGCCAGGAGGGCTTGTGCAGTGTCGTTGAGGACGATGCGGCCGGTTTGGAGCACATAACCCCGGTCGGCGATGGAAAGGGCCATATTGGCGTTCTGCTCGACGACGAAGACAGTGGTGCCGGCGGCGTTGATCCGCTGGATGATCTCGAAGTTCTGAGCAACTAGGACCGGGGCGAGCCCCATCGACGGCTCGTCCATCAGCAATACCCTCGGCCTCGCCATCAGCGCCCTCCCCATGGCGACCATTTGCTGCTCGCCACCTGACAGGGTGCCGGCCTTCTGAGCGAGACGCTCCTTGACCCTGGGGAAGAGTTCGAAGACCCGCTCGAAGTCAGGCTCGAGGTCCTCCCCCGTGCGGAGGAAGGCACCGATCTCGAGGTTCTCCCTTACGGTCATTCGCTTGAACAGACGCCGGTTCTCGGGAACCATCGTCACCCCTTTGGCGACACGTTGGGCCGTGGTCCAATCGTTGACCTCCTCGCCTTCCAACAGCACCGATCCGGTAGTTGGCTTGAGGTACCCGAGAATCGTTTTGAGCGTGGTCGTCTTGCCCGAGGCATTCCCGCCGAGAAGGCAGACCATCTCACCGCCATAGATCTCGAGATCGACGTCCTTGAGGATGTGCGCCGGCCCGTAATGGGTGTTGACGCCTTTGAAGGAGAGGATCGGAATCCGGTCGCTCATTCCCGCTCCGCCGGGCGCCCCAGGTAGGCCTCGATTACAGCCTCGTTGGAGGAGATCTCGTCGTAGGAGCCCTCAGCCAGCTTGACCCCGTGGTCGAGCACCACCACCCGGTCGGACACGTCGCGGACCACCTTCATGTCGTGCTCGATGACGACGACCGTGAATCCTCTCTCGCTTCGAAGCTGGCCGATCAGTTCGGTCAGCTCAACCGTTTCCCTCGGATTCATGCCTGCGGTTGGTTCGTCGAGGAGCAAGAGGCGAGGCTCTGTCGCCATCGCTCGGGCGATCTCGAGTCGTCGTCGATTTGCGTAGGAAAGGACGTAGGCGAGCTGGTCGTGTCGGTATCCGGCGAGGCGAGAGCCGAAGAAGTTCAGAATGTCCTTGGCCTTTTCCTCGATCATCATCTCCTCTGCCCGCTGTCTCGGCGTGGTGAAGATCGCGCCGAAGAGCCCGGCCTTGGTGCGGCAATGTTGGCCGACCATCACGTTTTCGAGCACCGTCATGTTCGGGAAGAGTCTGACGTTTTGGAAGGTGCGGGCAATGCCCCGAGTGGTGATCTCGTTGGGCTCGTGGCCGGCGAGGTCGGTCCCGTCGAAGATGATTGTCCCGCCGTCCGGCGGGAACATGCCCGAGATGACATTGAAGAAGGAGGTCTTCCCCGCCCCATTGGGCCCGATCACCGAGACGATCTCACCGTCGTCGATCGAGAAGTCGACCCCCTGCAGGGCTTTGATCCCTCCGAATGTCTTCTCCAGGCCGGTGATCTCGAGCAGTGCCATTTACAGAGCTACCTCCCCGGTCGGAGTGCCGGTGAACTGCCCTTCCTTGTCAAGCCAGGCGTCCTGGCCCAATTCCTCAACATGGAGCTCTCTCGATCTTCTCGCCGAAGGTATCAGTCCTTCGGGCCGCTGCAGCATCATGACGATCAGCACCACGCCATATATGAGAAGTTTGTATTCGGCGAACTCGGCGAGCAGACCAGGTGATCGGGGGCCGCCGAGAACGCCGATCATCACCAGGGCGCCGGCGAGGACCCCGGGAATGCTTCCCATCCCGCCGACGATCACCACCACCAGGATGGTGATCGAGACCAGGACATCGAAGGAGTTGGTGAAGACGGTTCCCACCTTGGCGCTCACCAGAGCCCCGGCAAACGAAGCGAGCACGGCTCCCGAGACAAACGCAAGGAGCTTCGCGGTAACGGTGCCGACGCCGGTCGCCTCCGCCACATCCTCGTCCTCCCTCATCGCGGCCCAGGCTCGCCCGATCCTCGCGCTCTGGACCCGGTAGGAGATGTAGACCGCGATCAAAACGAAGAAAGATGAGAAATAGACAAACAGCTGGGGGTCTACCGATGAGATGCTTTGGCCGCCGAAAGGGATGCCCGGAACGTTCCTGATCCCTTGGGCACCGCCGAAATACGGTTTCAGCCAGTCGGAGAGCAGCAGGATGCGCACGATCTCCCCGAAGCCGAGGGTGACGATCGCCAGATAATCGCCACGCATCCGAATCACCGGGGTTCCTACCAGGATCCCGGCGATGATCGCCAAGATCATCACGACCACCAGTGCAACCCACCAGCTCAGCTCCGGGCGCCAGGTGGGGCTGATCGGTGAAGTCAGCACTGCGGTGGTGTAGGCGCCGACCGCGAAAAAGGCCACATAACCCAGGTCGAGAAGACCGGCGTAACCGACCACGATATTGAGACCGAGGCCCATCAGCATGAAAAGGGAGACGTTGATAAGCAATTCGTTGATAACCCCGCCGAGGACCGTCGGGAGCACGGCGATTCCGACACCCGAGCAGGACGAAGGCGAGCATCGTGGGGCTTGGACCGTCCCTTGGCGTCGGCTCCGACCAGGCGGTCGCGAAGAACGCTGGAGCCACCTCTGAAGAAGTAGGCGAGCACCGAGACGACGACGAAGATCACGATCGCGGCGTAGGGATTGTCAGCCCCCGTTGACCGCGTAGAGGAAGTCGGTCAGTCGCCGGTGCGAACTCGAAGACATCGGTCACCACCAGCTCCAGGAAGGCAAAGTGCCAGCACCCAGAGCGTCCCCTGCATCACCGCCTGACGCGACTCGGTCAGGGATGAGTCGCACTGCCCCGCCCACCGCGCCGGCGACGGTGCTGGCCAGGATCAACAACCCGAGGCCAACGCCAAGCTCTTTGTCAAAGGTCATCTCCCGCGACCATGAGCGGCCCCATGTTGGGGAAGGTCTCGGTGACGTCGACCGTGTCGATGAGCAGGACGTAGCAGCGAGGTCATCACCCCGCCGACGAGGCCGACGATGGCGCCGAAGATGACGTCACCGAGGTTTGGTGGCTCGGTCTCCAATCCTTCGAGAGCCTCCCGCTTGGTCGCGACCCATGCAATCACCAACGGTAGGGCGAACAGGACGGCGTAGCCCATGGTCAGGATCGGTGAGATCAGGATCTTGTTGTTGAAAGTCTCGACCATCCCGATCCCGCCGACGAAGCTCATCGCGAGCCCGGCGATCGGCCCCTCGCTTGACGGTGGTGCCGATGCTCATACTCGATCCTCGGTGCCGAGCCGCTCACCGAGCAGGCCCGGACGGCCTGAAGATGAGCACCAGGACCAGGGCGCTGAAGGCGACCACGTCCTTGAGTTGGGAAACCGAGGGGATCCCGAGGCCCGCAAGGATCAATAGCGGACCGGTTCCCTCGAACAACCCGAGCAACACACCGCCGAGCATAGCGCGCCGGGCAGGTTGCCGATGCCGCCGAGCACGGCCGCGGTGAAACGCCTTGATCCCGGGGAGGAAGCCGGTCGTGAAATCGACGCTGCGGAACAGAAGAGCCCACATCAAGGCGGCAACTCCTGCCATTGCGCCACCGATAGCGAATGTGGTGACGATGGTGCGGTCGACGTTGATTCCCATCAGCCCGGCGATCTCCTTGTCTTCGGCGACGGCGCGCACAGCCCGGCCCGTCTTGGTCCGGGCGACGAAGTACCAGAGACCGATTGCGGAGAGGATGGCGACGACGATCACCATGAGCTTGGTCACTTCGATGGTGATTCCGAGCAAGGTGGTCGTGCCACCGAGCGCTCCGGGGAGGGCGGGGTAAGTGCGGACACCTACTCCGAAGAGACCGGCGAAGGCGTACTGGATGAAGAACGAGACTCCGATCGAGGTGATGAGGGGGATGAGGCGCGGGGCGCCCCGCAGCTTGCGATAGGCCACCCTCTCGATGAGGACCGCGGTCGACATCGAAGTGAGCATTGCCACCACCAGGACGATGAGGATGGAGAGAATCGGGTTGGCCGCCCAGAGACCCGCTCGATCAAGGCTGTTGGCGGCCACGAATCCAACCATCGTCCCCGCCATGAACACCTCGCCGTGTGCGAAGTTGATGAAGCCGAGGACGCCATAGACCATGGAGTAGCCGAGGGCGATCAACCCGTACATGGAGCCCTGGCTGATGCTGGAGATGACCAGGGTGCGCCACTGCTCGAGTGTGGGCCCTTCACCGGCAAGGAAAAGCTGGATCGACCCGATCAGGCCGACGACGATCGTGATGATCGCCGCGATCCGTAGGAACCAGAGAAACGAGTCGACCCAGTTGAAGCGAAACCGCCTGGTCTTGGCTGGCTTGATCTCAGTATCAGCGGTCACGGGGTGGTGGGACTATAGAGAAAGCCCCGGTCCCATATCCGGGACCGGGGCTTTTTGTTATTCGCGTAACAGTGATCCTCAGATCAGCTGACTGCTCCTTCGAACTCGAACACGACGTTCGGGAGGATGGAGGCCTGCGTCACCTGGTCGGCCGCATTCTTCTCCACCACCGTGATCTTGGTCGCACCGCAATCGCCGAAGTCGTCGCAGGAGAGAGTCCCAATGAGACCCTGGAACCCGCTGGTGCTGTTCAACTGGTCGCGGAGTGCTTGACGGTCGATGGTCAGCTCGCCACCGTTGTCGACGGCCACCGAGTTGATTGCATCGAGCAGCATCACCGTTGCGTCGTAGGCATGGGCCCAGAAGGCAGCTGTCGGCGCCTCACCGAAGGTCTCGGTGTAGGTAGCCAGCACCTCATCGGCGGTCTTGCCGGTAACGCCGTTGGAGTTGGTGCCATAGCGCTGGTCCGGCCCGGAGAAGAACATCCCCTCCGACTCGGCCAGAGCTACGAAGTTGTCGACGAGCAGTCCGTCTGCGGCCATTAGGAGCACGTCCTCGAGCCCCGCGACTCCACCGATCTGCTGGACGATGAAGTTGCCTTCCGGCGGGAAGATCGGGAAGAAGATCGCCTCGGGGGCTGCCCCCGCAACCTCCGTCAGGACCGGCACCATGTCGGTGTCGCCCTTCTGCACCGCGGTGTAGATGACGATCTCGCCACCGAGCTCAGTGAAAGCGTCTGCAAACGCCGTCGCCAGGCCATCGGTGTACGGGTCGCCGTCATGGATGGCGGCGGCCTTGGTGATTCCCTTCTCGTTGAACATGAACTCGGCTGCGGCCCGACCCTGGAACAGGTCGTTGTGGGCCGTCCGGTAATAGCCGGGGAAATAGTTCTCCGCGGCGGTTCCGGCGAGGTCAGAGGTCAGGGATGGCGATGTGTTCGACGGTGAGATCATCACGTGTCCGGCATCGGAGATCAGCGGCATTGCACCCGCGGCAGCGCCGGAGCACGATGTGCCGATCGTTCCGACCACCTGGGGGTCCGCCACGATCTGGCTGGCAGCAGCCTGCCCGCCGTCGGCGGAACACAGGTCGTCGAGACCGGTTCCGAAGGTCACGTCGTGACCCTGGATCTGCCCGTAGTCCGCAATCGCGAGCTCCGTGGAGTTCTGGTTGGGTATACCCAGAGTCGACACGTCACCGCTGATTGCCTCCAATGAGCGAATCTGAACGGCCTCACCGGCAGCAACGACTACAGGCTCGAACTCGCCTGCCGGCTCTTCGCCGGCCGTAGTCGTGGTGCTGTCGCCACCAGCCGCGGTCGTGGTGCTGTCGTCACCACCGCCGGCTGTGGTCGTCGTGTCCTCCGCACCTCCGCCGCCACAGGCGACGAGGATGAGGGAGAGGACTGCGAGGACCGTGAGAAGCTTGATGCCTCTCTTTGTCTTCATGTGATTCCTTCCTCCATTTTGATTGATCAGGCACGCCAAAGACGTGCCGGAGGACGACTTTAGACCTCATTTCGTCAACAAGCAGCCTGGAGGTGCCCTTTGGCGTCGTTGCTGGCGTACCGTATCGGGGTGGTTCGCACCTCCAATGTCGTCGAGGATGCCCGGGAGAGCGCAGGCCAAAAGCCGAAGCGCCAGGGGCTCGGCTGGTTGGGGGCGGGGCTGTTGGTAGGTGCCGGGATTGCGGTCCTCGCCCTGGGTGTCGACACGCCGTCTCAGCCCGTTGCGACGACGATCCCACCTGTCGAAACCCGACCGGGAAACCCGGTCGGGATCGGGTCGGTGATCCCCGGTTTTCCCGACGGTCTGTTGGCGACCACGCGTCAGGAGGGCCTCAGCCTCACCCTCGCCCTTTGGCCCGAATCGGGGAACCTGATCATCAAGTCGGTCCCGGTTGGCTCGTCCTCACCTCCCCGTGTGGTCGAGTTCGACGTAGGTGGGCACCAGTTGGCAACGCTGGTCCCGGTCCGTGACTCGAGCGCCGGCGTTCTCTACGCGGGGGTTCCCGAGTCGGCCTCGATCATCTCCACCGACGTGACCAGCTTTGCGTGGCACGATTCCCTGCCCCGGACACTGGCGTACACCACGCAGAGCGACGCCGAGACGGTGGTGTGGGTCGCCACCGGCGGGCTCGGAGAGTCCGAAGTCGTGGTGCGTGTGGTAGGCATCGAAGGCGGGCTCAGGGCCTGGGGGGAATGGGGCTATGCCATGCAGGACCGTGACGACATCGTGCGATTCTCTCCCCAAGGCGAGATCAGGGACACCGCCACCGGAAGGATTCTCGACTCCCACTCGTCCGGCTCGATGGCCATCGACGGAGACGGGATAGAGCTGCTCCCCGGCGGGGGCGGGCCACGTCCCCTGGAATCGGGCGCAATCGACGAGGGGACAGGAGAAAAGGCATCTGCGCTCGGCGCCGCCTTCTCCAACGATGGCTCCCGTCTGGCCGAGCTGTCTGGCGCAGGCCTCACCGTGCTGTCGGTCGCCGACGACACACGGGTGGCCGAGTCGGCCCAGGAGCCCGGGATGAATCAGGTTCTGTGGTCCACCGATGATCGATTCGTGCTCTACCCGGCCGCGGCGCGGTGTGAACGTGCTCAGAGTCGACGATGGCGCCGAGTGGCTGATCCTCGAATCCGAGGTAGTGACCGGGCTCGGGGTGCTCGACTTCGAGGAGCAGACCTAACCTCGGGAAATGGCCAACTTCCATCTTCTCTCGCCGGGATACGGCGGGGACCGGGTCGCATCGACGGTTTCGCTGGTGGTGTCCGGCGACTCTCTGGTCGTCATCGACCCGGGAATGGTCTCCTCCCGCTCGGTGATCCTCGATCCCATCAGGGGCTCGGATACGACCCCGAGGACGTCACCGACGTCGTGATCTCACATCACCATCCCGATCACACCATCAACATCGCACTCTTCCCCAACGCCAGGGTCCACGACCATTGGGCGATCTATCACGGCGATTCGTGGGACTCGCGCCCCGCCGAGGGGTTCGAGGTCGCGCCCGATGTCACCCTGTGGGAGACGCCGGGCCACACCGAACAGGACATCACCACGATCGTTCGGACCGAGGAGGACGTCATCGCCTTCACCCACCTCTGGTGGTATCGAACCGCGCCCTATGACGACCCGTTGTGCACCCGCCCCGACCTCCTCCACGAGTGCCGGGAGCGGGTCCTCGCAGTCGGCGACCCTGATCGTCCCCGGGCACGGCGAGCCCTTCGTGCCCGACTCCACCACCTCCCGGTAGCCTCCGACGATGGCCGGTGCCGGACCCGTCGATGAGCTCGCCTCGCGGGACGCCTACCTGGCACGCGCCGAGGGCAGCGTGCTCGAGGCGGTCGACGGCGGGTTGATCCTCGACCGGACCGTCTTCTATGCGAGAGGCGGCGGCCAGCCCGGTGACGTCGGGATCATTCGCTGGGACGGGGGCCAGGTCGAGGTCATCGACACCGTCCGACGCGACGGCAAGCCGTTTCATGTCGTGGCCGAGGGAGTAGAGCTGCCCGATCCGGGCACCCAGGTCGAGGCCGTGATCGATTGGGAGCGGCGCTATCTCACCATGAAGACCCACACCGCCCTCCACGCCCTCTCCGGGGTGATCTTCCGGGACTTCGGGGCCAAGGTCACCGGGGGGCAACATGGACCCGGGGGTTGCCCGGATGGATTTCGAGCTCGACGGGATCTCGGTGGAGTTCGGTCAGCAGGTGGAGCGGAAGCTCAACGAGGAGCTGATCAAGGGCTATCCCACCGAAATCGTCTTCATGGCCCGCGAGGAGGCCTTCCGCGACCCCGACCTGATCCGAACCAAGGTCAACCTGATCCCGGAGTGGGTCGAGGAGATCCGGGTGATCGACATCGTGGGCCTCGACCGACAGGCGGACGGCGGCACCCACGTCGCCTCCACCCTCGAGGTGGGACAGGTCCAGGTGGTGAAGACCGAGTCCAAGGGCAAGGCCAACAAGAGGATGCGGATCGAGATCAATCCGTAATACGTGATACGTAATGCGTAACACGTCAGACTCGATTCAATGCTCGACTTCGTCCTCGGTCTGGCCCTCGCCGGGCTCATGGTCAGGGGCTGGACCCGCGGTCTGGTTCGGGAGGCGCTCGACCTGGTCGGCCTCATCTTCGGGGTCTGGATCGCACTTTGGCTGAGCCGGCCCCTTGGGGAGTTCCTCACCGAGCGCTTCGGCGTCTCGCCCGAGTTGGCCGGGAATCCTGGCCGGGGTGGTCCTCTTCGTCCTCTTCGGCGTCGCGCTCGCAGTGGCCGCCCGCTACCTGACCAAGGTGATGACGCTCCCCGGGCTCAACACCGCCAACCGCATCGGCGGGGCCGCGGTGGCCGTCGGCTGGGGGGTGATCCTCATCCTGGTCATCCTCAACGTCGCCCTCGCCCTCCCCCTCCCCGAGAGCTGGGACCAGGCGATCGAGGACTCGAGCGTGGCGCAAGCGATCGTCGGGCCAGAGGCCCTGCCCCAGCAGGTGTTCGAGACCTTCGCCTCCGACGATGTCCTGGCGTCGCTCGCCGCCCTCCAGGAGATCGTCGGGTCCAACCGCGCCGTTCCCGGAGGGCAACGGAAGTGATCACCATTCCGCCCGCCCCCGCCGACGAAGTCAGACAGGTCCGGGATGAGGCAGCCGAAGTCCTGACCTGGGTCAACGAGTACCGCGCCGGTCAGGGGCTCGGTGCTCTCATCAGCAGCCAGGTGTTCGTCGACGTGGCGGAGAGTCGGGGCACGCAGATGTACACCATCGGGAAGGATCTCCCGGGACACCCCACCAGGGGGAACGGTCGTCGTCGATCTCGCGGCGGCCGGGGCTCGGCCCACGACGGCGGGGGAGAACCTGGCACTGGCCAGCAGTGCCCGCGCCGGCTTCGACGGGATGATCGAGTCGCCTTCGGCCGTGGAACAGTTTGCGTTCCCCGGCTACGACCGGGCCGGAGTGGCAGTCGTCGATGGGCCGACCGGGCGGCTGGTGGTCGTGGTCATGGGGGCCTGATCACACCGTCGAGGGCGTCGGCTCCGGAGCTCCCCGGGCCCGTGCCACGGCGACGAACCCGACGCCGGCGAGCACGAGAGCAGCTCCGACCAGCTGCAGCGTCGAAGGTCGTTCGTCGAAGATCATGGAGCCCCAGATCATGGTCAACACCGGTTGCACCAGGATGATGGTCGCGATCTCCACCGCGGGGAGCCGGGGGAGGGCGTAACCGATCAGGAGCCACCCACCGACCTGGGCGCCAAGGGCGACCGCGATCAGCCATCCGTGCGCCGGGAAGGTGGGGACGAAGTCGATGCCTCCGCCGAAGATGCCCGAACACCAGGATCGTGAGCAGTCCGCCGGCAGTGGCCTCCATGAGGGGCCCGGCCGGAGGCGCCTGGATGTCGTTCGAGGCCCGGAACACGAGGATGAAGGCGGCGTAGAACATCGCCGAGACCAGGGCGAGCGCGGTGCCGAGCAGAGGGTCGGAGCCGAAGGCGTCGCTCTGGCCGAGACCGCTGACCATCGCGACTCCGACGAGGACGATGGGGATGGCGATCAGGATCCGTTGGCTGGGCCGCTCCTTGAGGATCAGCCAGCCTCCGAGCGCAACGAACACCACCTGGGTGTTGGCGATCAGCGTTGCCAGTCCGGCACCGATGTATCCGATCGAGGTGTGCCACACCACCATGTCGACACCGAGGAGGAAGCCCGAGCCGAACGCGAGCAGGCGCTTCTGAAGGGTGCGGTGATCGCGGTCACGGAAGAGGAACCAGATGACGAAGAGGACCGGCAGTGCGTAGGCCACCCGGAAGAAGGCGCCGGTGATCGGGTCGACACCGGAGAGGCCGAAGAAGATCCCGGAGAAGGAGATGGCCAGGGCGCCGGCCAGCGCTGCGATCAGGGTCACGGGATGGGCAGCAGATCCGGTTCGACCCAGGTGCTCCGTGCTTGGGGACTGTCGAGATCGGACCAATGCCGACGCGGCAGACTGGGATCGCCGGCGGCCGGGTATCTCTCGAGCATTTGGTCGACATCGGACACGTCGGGATGGGTCTCCCTGAGATGTCCGAGCAGTCGGATCCAGAACACGGTCACGGTCTCATGGTATTTGCCCGGGTTGCCCCCCAAATCGGCGACGTGGCGGATGGTGAGGGAGACCACCCGGGTCGCGTCATCGAGGTCTTCCGCCTCGTCGAGCACCGCCCATGCAAAGCGGAAGTGGGCCCGGTGATCGAGCGGGCCGGTCGTGGTCGCATCGAGGATGCGGAGCCCGTCGGCCAGGTCGAGCCGGCTCACACCGTCGGTTCGAGCCGGCGCAATTCGGTCGCGGAGGCGTGAATGGCCTGAATGAGCTTCGGTGCGTCGGGGAGCGTGTCGTAGTCGGCCTGGATCCCCCAGAGCATGCGCCCGTTGTAGGAGAAGAGGGCGATCCCGAGCCCGTGCTGGGCCCACAGGGGCACCATCGGGTAGTTGGCCAGCATCTCGGCCTCGAGCAGGTACATGGGGAACTGGGGCCCGGGGATGTTGGTGATCGTCATGTTGAAGGGCCGCATCCTCGATCCCACCACCCGATTGGCCAGCGAGAGCAGGGTGATCGGGGTCCCTGAGCTGACCTCGACCAGGGTCGCCGCTCCCAGCGCCTGGTTGCGTCTTCTTCAGGTTGAGCGTCCGCTCCTTTGATCAACTGCAGCCGGCGCAAGGGGTCGGCCTCGTCGATGGGAAGGTCGATCAGCCACATCGCGACCTGGTTCCCCAAGGCACCCTTTTGGTCGGCGCGTCGTGTCGAGACCGGGTTCATCACCCGGAACTCTGTCCCGGTGAGGTCGAATCCGCGGTCCTCGATCAGGAAGCTGCGGATGGCTCCGGCGCAGATCGCGAGCACGACGTCGTTGATCGACCCACCGAGGTTGTTCTTGATCCCCTTGAGGTCGGCCAGGGGGAGATCGGTCCAGACGAACCGGCGATTGGGCCCGATGTCGGGATTGAGCGGGGTGCGGTCCGAAGTGGTGAGCCAACCCGATCGGAGCGACGACAGGGCAGCGGCGGACTTGTCCATCGTGCGGTCGGCGAGATCCCTCCCGTCACGCACCACTTCGGAGAAGTGGGTGAGCCGATCGATGAGCCTGCGGGTGGCGCGAGCCGACTCGGCGACGGCGAGCTGAGTCGGTGTTGGCGCCGGTCGTGGCTTCCACTCCGGCGACTCATCGATGTCCGAGCTCGGTATCACGTTGAGCAGGATCGTGGTCAGGTCCACTCCGGAGATCCCATCGATCATGCAATGGTGGATCTTGGCGATCAGGGCGAACCGGTTGTCCTCGAGCCCCTCGATGATCCACAACTCCCAAAGCGGCCTCGACCTGTCGAGGGGAGTCGAGACGATGCGCCCGGCGAGGTTCTCCAGCTGTTCGGTGGTCCCCGGGCGGGGGAGGGAGGAATGCCGGACGTGGTAGTCGAAATCGAAGTGCTCGTCGTCGACCCAAACCGGATGCCGGTTGTAAGGGACCCAGTCCAGACGCTGCCGGTAGCGGGGGATGTACTGCAGCTTGGACAGGATGTGGGCCTTGATCCGGGCGAAGTCGATCCCGCCGTCGTCGCCCTTGAGCGGCCCGGCGTCGAGGAGGGCCACTCCGGCGACATGCATGTGGCTGGTCTTGGATTCGAGCGCGAGGAAAGAAGCGTCGAGATAGCTCAGCGGCTCGTAGTGAAACTCGGACATCGGTGGCGAAACTACCCGTGGTCAGCCCCAAATGCGCCACAGCATTTCCGGAGCCAGCAATCCCACCGCAATCCCGGCCAGGAGCGCTGGCTGCGGCACCCAACGCGAACGGGACCAAGCGTCGAACCACCATCCAGGTGCAGCCGGCCACTGCCACGAGATAGGCGGCCCAAACCATGACTCCGACCGACGCGTACTCCTGCAGCCCCATGGGAGCGGTCGACAGGATGTCGACAGCGCACAGCCCGATGACCCCGGCCACAGCGAAGGTGGGTTTCCAGGTCGTCGGTGAGCGCAGCCAGACCGCGATCACGCCTGCAAGCGGGCCGATCACCGACAACCACCACCAGCCACCGGAGCGCGACACGGTCGACCTGATCCGAAGCGACCCTGGCACCGACGAGCAGGTTGGCCATGTAGTAGGCTACCACCGCTGCGGCCAGGAAGGCGGTCGAGCGGAGCCTCGGCTGCGCGGAAGGGATCGGCTCCCGGCTGCGACAACGGACCAGCCAACGCCCAGAATCCGGCGGCGTTGCCGACGATCGTGAGCAGCATGTATCCGGCGGCGACGAGGTCGGAACGCGGCTCGCTCCAGAAAGAGAAGCCCGCCTGGTCGGAGACGACCCCGATGACTCCCAGAGTGATTCCGGCCCCGATCACCCAGGGCCACCCAAGGAAGGCTCGGTGCTCGGTTTCCAGATCCGGACGAGGGTTGGACATGTCGTCGTCTAGCTTGATCGCGATGGCCCGGGAATGTCAGATCCTGCGCGTCTTCACCCGCGACGAGATCGGCGGCAACCACCTCGGTGTGGTCACCGACGTCGCCGGCCTGGACGGCGACAACATGCATGCGATCGCTGCGGAACTGGGATTCTCTGAGACCGTCTTCTGTGACATCACGGGCGAGATTCCATCGGCCCGGATCTTCACTCCGGCGATAGAGATGCCTTTCGCCGGGCACCCGCTGGTCGGGCTGGCCTGGGCCCTCGACGAGTTGCTCGAGACGCCGGTGACACGGATCCGCTGTCCGGTCGGGGACGTCGAGGTGAGCACGGTGGGTGGCGCCACCTGGATACAAGCGTCAGGCGGGCAGCCGGTGGACCCGGTCGATCCTCCACCTCTGGACGGTGATCTCGCGGTGTCGGTGTCGATGCCCATGCCCTATTTGTTGGTACGTATGTCATCGGCGCGCCAGGTCGCCGATCTGGTGCCGCCACCGGTCTCGTTCGGCGCGGTCTATGTCTGGGCTTGGGAGGATCCGGGCCGGGTGGTCAAGTCACGCTTCTTTGCCGGCGAGGCGGGGGTACCCGAGGACCCGGCCACCGGCAGTGCCGCCAGTGGCCCTCGCCGCCCACCTCAGGGAAGCCGGCCAAAGCGAAGCCTCGGTCGTGATCCACCAGGGCGACGAGATCGGGCACCCCTCCACCATCCACCTCCGGTGGGACGAGGACACCGCTTCGATCGGGGGCACCGTGGTCCGCGACGAGGTTCGGGCCCTGGACGTGTGAACCGTCACCGACTCATCGCTGTTTCGGCGGTCATCATTGCCCTGGTCTCCTGTTCCGGCATCTCAGAGCCCACCCTTCCCACCACCATCCTCGAAGTCGAAGACAACTTTTACGACGGTGTGCAAGGGCTGGGTTCCGCCTCCGAGGCTGTGATCGTCGGCACCGTGGAGTCCGTTGAGTCGATCGGCACCGTGAGCGAAGGAGAAGACCCCAATCCCAGCGAGTTCGTCAAGGTCGACGTCGATGTCGACGAGACACTCAAAGGGGACGCCGTGGATTCGGTCTCCTTCGCCTGGGAGGCATTTACCACCGATGGCGAGGGCAATCGGGAGTTGGAGATCGTGACCGCGGGGCTGCGGACTCCGGCCGAGGACGACATCCTGCTCCTCTTCCTCGTCCCCGAGACCGAGGAGCGCCTCGAGCTCTACGGAGCCGAACTAACCCACAGCCCGCTCACGCGTGATGGGATCGCCTGGGTGGACGAAGGCATGGTGATCAGGGCCGCCGAGCGATTCGAAGGCGACACCGGGGCCGGGCTGATGGGTATGACCGTGGACGAAGTGTGGGCCGCCCTGGAGAACGAACCCGACGATGCGACTGCGGAGTTCTGTGACGAGGGAGCAGGCGTTCTGGTTGACGACTCGATCGGTGACGACCCGGAGAAGATGCGCCTCCAGATGGAAGCCCTCGCACAGGCTGCCAGCGACCTGCCCGACGAGGCGCGACTGACTCTGATGCAGCACGTTGAGCCTCTGATAGCTGAACTTCACCTTGCGGAGCGGGAACGCGCCGTTGGCGGCTGGTCGAGCGCAGAAGTGGTCGCCTTCGTGAGTGACCTCTGCGGGAGGGACGACCTCATGGCCTGGATCGTGCAGCCCTGATCGACGATTGGTGATCCCCACCGAAGACACAGTGTGTAGCTTCGACATCGACCCCGTCAGGTGGGCGTACCTTTGAGTCTTTTCCGTTCGATGTTGCCTTACGCCTTGGGCGCGATGGCCGCAGCGCCGATCGTGCTCGTGGTCAGCGCCGTCATCGTGACCAAGGCGAAGCGGCCGGTCGCCGCGGGAATGGCCTTCGTGGCCGGAGCCGTGGCCCTGGACGTGGTCTTCGCCATCATCATCCTCATCATCGCCGAGGCGGCCGGAGCCGATTCCTCGAGTGGGGACCTCGGGGCGATCGTGGACACCATCCTCGGTGCCATTTTCGTGATCCTCGGACTGTTGGCCGTCTTCTCCAAGCCCTCTCCTGAGAAAGAGGAGGCCAACCGTCAGCGGGTAGAAGGATTCGCCTCGTCAGGCTTCGGGTCGTTGTTCAAGCTTGGGTTGGCGGTTCAGGTGATCAACTCCGATGCTCTCGTGGTCTATGCGGCAGGTCTCAAGGAGATCCCGCTCGCAGACCCAGCGCCCGGTACAGCCACCGTCGTCGTTGTCCTCATCTTGTTCTTGTTCATCATGCTCCTCCCCTATCACCTTCCGATCCTGCTCCAGGTGGTCGCACCGCAGAGCTCGCAAAGGATCCTCGGCGGGATGACGGAGTGGCTCCTGGCGCGGACCCGCATCATCGAGATCGTGGTCGGTCTCGGCCTGGGAGGCATCTTCCTCTACAAAGGGCTCAGCGCCCTGCTCTGAGCCTCGCCTGGTTAGGCCGCGGCGTCCTCGGCGGCATACCTGGCCAGCAACTCTTCTTCCTCGTCCTTCTTGGGGAAGAGAGTGGCGACGATGGTCGCTCCCAGGAGGACGGCGACGATGCCGGCCATGTACGCCCACTGGTCGCCCTGGAGGAACGACTCCTTGGCCGCCGCAGTGATCTCGGTGGCGTACTGGGGGTACTGAGCGGCCACGGCCTCGGCACTGGCGAACGACTTTGTGAGCTGGCTCTGGACAGACGAAGTGACCTGAGCCTGCTCGGGTGACGAGCCGATCGCGGCCACAAACGCCGCGGCATAGCCGGCTGTGAGCAGGGCTCCAAAGGTCGACTGCATGATCGCCCCGCCGAGGTCTCGCTGGAGGTCCGCGGTGCCCGAGGCCATCCCGGCCCGCTTCACCGGCACCGAGCCGGTCAGCGAGTGCGAGGCCGGGGTGCCGGCGAAACCGACTCCGATCCCCAACAACGCATACCCGAGCCCAACCTGCCAGTAGGGGATGCCCTCACCCCAGAGCAAGAGCATGGTCAGAAAGCCGAAGAGACAGAACAGGTATCCGAGCAGCAACGTTGCCCGGGCACCGTTGTGCTCGACCAACTTCGCCGAGCGAGGAGCGACTATCACCATCAGCAACGCCGCCGGGAGGATGGCCGCTCCCGCCTCGAGGGTCGAGTAGCCAAGGACGTTTTGCAGGAATTGCTGACCGATGAACATCGCACCCATCAGCGATCCGAAGACGATGATCCCGGCAACGGCTGCCACCCAGAAGATCCGGCGCTTGGCGATGTCCAGGTCGTAGAGGGGGCTCTGCGCCCGACGCTGCCTCATGACGAAGGCGGCCCCGGAAGCGATTGCAACGATGGCGAGCGAGAGCACGAGAGTGGCCTCACCCTGAACCGGTGCGAAGTTGATGGCGAGGATCAGGCTCGACACCAGCACGATGGAGAGGACCCCACCCAGGTTGTCCACGGGCTCGGTGGTTTCGTTCACGTGGCTCGGTACCAGGCGATAAGCCATGAACAGGGCAACCGCGGCCAGCGGCAAAGTGATCAGGAACACCGAGCCCCACCAGAACTGGAGGAGCAGGGCGCCGGCGACCAGCGGGCCGAGCGAGGCGATGGCGCCGCCGCTTCCCGACCAGAGGGCGATCGACTTGGTCCTTGCCGGCCCCGACCAGAGGGCTGTGATCAGGGCAAGAGTGGTCGGATAGGCCATCCCGGCAGACACGCCTCCGATCAAACGGGCCAGGAAGAGGATCTCGTCGCTCGGCGCATAGGCGGCGAGCAGGCTGGCGGGGATCGCCAGCGAGACTCCGATGAGCAGCATCATCTTCCGTCCGTAACGGTCGCCCACTGCACCGAGATAGAGGACCGAGGCGGCGAGCCCCAGCGAATAGCCCACAGCGATCAGGTTGAGCACCGTTTGCGACGAGTCGAATGCGGCTCCGATCGAGGGCAGCGCCACGTTGGCCACGGAGAGGTTCAGATTGGCCACCGCCGCGACCAGGATCAGGGTGAGCAGGACCCTTCCCCCGCCCGGCGGGGCTGTCGAAGCCGCGGCCGGCCCGGCCGGTCCGCCGGTGGTGTCGGCGCTCAACGGGGGCGCCCCATCAGCTCGCCGCTTGCTCTTCGGTGAGCAGGCCCAGGTCCCGCAGTTCCTCCTGAGACTTGCCCTGGAGCTTGCGGCCGAGCAGAGGCCGCTGCTCGGGGTGGATGACCACGCCGGCGGGCCCGACCGGCAGCGGCTCCTCCCAGTCCCGGTACAGGGCGAGGACCCGGAAGGTGAATCCGACGACGAAGGCGGTCCCCATGGCCCACCAGGTGCTGGCACCGGCCCAATAGATCACGATCCAGACTGCGCCGGTGAGCACTGCGGTGCCGACGAACCACTCGCCTCGGATGAATTGCTTCGGGGTGACACCGCTGGTGACATCGATCAGGTAGCGCCCTGCGGTGGGACCGACCACGGCCAGGAACAAGCAACCGAGCACCGGCAGGCCGACATTGACACCCTTCTGGGCGCCGACGATGGCGTACCAGGGCAGGGAGAAAGCGGTCATGAACTGGAAGATCCCTTCCCTGAAGAGCTGGCCCCCGGCGTAAGCGATCTTGTAGCCGATGAAGCCGAAGGTGACCGCGAGCAGGATGTAGGCCGGATTGGTCAGTGCCGATGGCACCTCGCCGACCAGGACGTCGCGGGTGATGCCACCACCGAGCCCACCGAGGATGGCCATGAGGATGATCCCGACGACCGTGAACTGCTTGTAATGGTCCGGTCGCCGGGCGAGCAAGGCGCCGTTGAGGGCGTTGGTGCTGGCCGCGATCAGGTCGACCGTGGTGAAGTCGCCCGTCCATTCGAAACCGCCAACGGCCACGCTGTTGGCGAAGTGGAGTCCGTCGATCAAGGTGTCACCTCTGGCTCAGGGGGGCCTGCGCTTCCGCGCCGGCCGGCGAGCCTACGCGTGTGATCGAGGGTCTCGCGTGGCCGCGTATGGTTCGCCGTCGGTCTGCAGGCTCCGGCCTAGGTCGTTGCTAGTTGGGGTTCTAGGGCGAAAGGAAACCAGTGGTGAGCAAGACGTTCCAAGGTGTCATCAACATCGACGATCGGGACTCGATCCCCGACTGGGAGCCCTACCTCCAGCCGGTGGCACCCCCTGGAGCCCCGAGCGTCCTCTACATCGTCCTCGACGACGTCGGCTTCTCCGCCATGGAGCCTTGGGGCGGATTGATCGAGACCCCGAACATCAACCGGTTGGCGCAGAACGGGCCTCACCTACACCAACTGGCACACCACCGCTCTCTGCTCGCCAACGAGGTCCTCGCTGCTCACCGGGCGCAACCACACCACCAACGGGATGGCGTGCATCGCCGAGGCAACGACCGGATTCCCCAACGCCAACGGCCACATCCCCTTCGAATGCGCCACCATCGCCGAGGTGCTCGGGGATCAGGGCTGGAACACCTACATGCTCGGCAAGTGGCACCTGGTGGCCGCCGACGAGATGAACATGGCCTCGACCAAGCGGAACTGGCCGGTGGGCCGCGGTTTCGAGCGTTACTACGGGTTCCTCGGCGGCGAGACCAACCAGTGGTACCCGGACCTCATCTATGACAACCACCCGGTCGACCAGCCATCGCTTCCCGAGGACGGCTATCACCTCACGGTCGACCTCACCGACAAGGCGATCGAGTTCATCAAGGACTCCAAGACCATCGCCCCCGACAAGCCATTCTTCATGTACTTCTGCCCCGGGGCCACCCACGCTCCCCACCACGCACCCGAGGAGTGGATCGAGAAGTACAAGGGCAAGTTCGACATGGGCTACGAGGCCTATCGGGAGATCGTGTTCGAGAACCAGAAGAAGATGGGGATCATGCCCCAGGACGCGGTGCTCTCTCCGCTCAACCCCTACGCCGAGGAGACGAGTGTCGACGGCAAGCCCTGGCCCCCCCTCGATGTGGTCCGCCCCTGGGATTCCCTCTCCGACGACGAGAAGGCGCTGTTCCGTCGCATGGCAGAGGTGTATGCCGGCTTCCTCAGCCACGCCGACCACGAGATCGGTCGCCTGCTCGACTATCTCGAGGAGTCGGGTCAGTTGGAGAACACGATCGTGGTGCTGGTCTCGGACAACGGTGCCAGCGGCGAGGGCGGGCCCAACGGATCGGTGAACGAGAACAAGTTCTTCAACGGGATCCCCGACACCATGGAGGAGAACCTCCAGTATCTCGACGTTCTCGGGTCCACTGCCACCTACAACCACTATCCGGTGGGCTGGGCGTGGGCGTTCAACACCCCGTTCAAGATGTGGAAGCGGTACAACTTCGAAGGCGGCGTCGCCGACCCGATGGTGATCTCCTGGCCCAAGGGGATCGAAGCCCGGGGTGAGGTCCGGGACCAGTTCTGCCACGCCACCGACATCGTGGCCACCATGTACGACTGTCTTGGGGATCGAACTGCCCGAGGAGGTCAAGGGCTTCCATCAGATCCCGCTTGGAGGGAGTCAGCATCCGCTCCACATTCGAGAGTGCCGACGTGCCGACTCCGAAGGAGACCGGGTTCTTCTCCATGCTCGGGTCGCGGGCGATCTGGCACAAGGGTTGGAAGGCGGTGTCGGTCCATCCCACCATCGCGGGATGGGGCCATTTCGACGAGGACCGGTGGGAGCTCTTCGACACCGAGAACGACCGCACCGAGATGAACGACCTGGCTGCCGAGAACCCGGCGAAGGTCCAGGAGATGATCAATCTCTGGTTCCACGCCGCCGGCCTCTACAACGGGCTGCCGCTGATGGACAAGACCGCGGTGGAGGTCCTCGCCGACCCAACCCGGCCCCAGGTGGCGCCGCCCGAGAGACAAGTACATCTATTACCCGGGCACGGCCGAGGTGCCGGAGACGGCAGCAGTCAACATCCGCAATCGGAGCTATTCGATTGCGGTCGAGACCACGGTCGACACCGAGGAGGCCTCCGGGGTGCTCTTCTCCCATGGGGCCCGTTTCGGCGGGCACTCGCTGTACATCAAGGACCGCAAGCTCAAGTACGTCTACAACTTCGTCGGCTCCAATGAGCAGATCGTCGAGTCGACCAAGGAGATCCCCACCGGGAACGTGATCTTCGGGCGCATCCTTCGAGAAGGAAGGCGACGCGATGCCCACCACCGGGACCGTGTCGCTGTTCATCGACGACGAGAAGGTCGGCGAAGGCGAGATCATGACCCAGCCCGGAACTTCTCACTGGTCGGTGAGGGGCTCAACGTGGGCAAGGATCGGTGGTGAGCCGGTCACCTCCGACTATTCGGGCTCACATCCCTTCGCCGTTCACCGGTGGCACGATCAAAGAGGCCGATCGTCGACGTCTCCGGTGATCAGTACGTCGACCTGGAGATGGAAGCACTGGCGATGATGAAGCGGGAGTAACGGCCACAAGGTCGCCTGCCATCCGATTCCGTCCATTGTGATCGAAGCTCGTGAGTCTCTTTCACGCAGAGTGCACGATGCTGATGATCCTGACGGCTCATCTAGCTTGATCGAATGACCGCAGACCAGCCTGGCCCTCAGGAAGACCCGACACCCATCTGATTCCGGGGACCGTCGCCCAGTCGTGTCGCGTCGAGAGCAGATCCTCGAGATCATCACAGTCGCCATTCTGGCGTTTGCCGCCCTGGCCACCGCCTGGAGCGGATATCAGGCGTCGTTGTGGGATGGGATCCAGTCCAGCAATTACACCCAGGCCTCGGGGTCACGAACCAACGCCGCCCAGCAGCGAACCGCCGCCAATCAATACCGGCTGGCGGACTTGAGCGTCTTCTCGAATTACATCGATGCGGTGTTGCTGGAACACGATGCGGTAGCCGATTTCTACTTCCAACGATTTCGGCCAGAGTTCCGGGTCGCCTACGAAGCGTGGATCGCTCTCGACCCGTTGAACGACCCCTCCGCCCCACCCAGCCCGTTCCCCATGGAGGAGTATCAACTCTCCCAGGACGAAGAGGCGGAGCGCCTCGAAGCCCGGGCCGACGAGTTGTTCGCGGCAGGCGAAGATGCGAACACCGTTTCCGACCTCTACACGCTCACCACCCTCATCTTCGCCGCGACGCTCTTCTTCGCCGCGATCTCGGAGCGATTCGAGTTCTGGAAAGCGCAGGTAGCGCTGCTCGTTCTGGCCTCGATCGGCCTCATCGCGGGAGTCGCGGTCGCCGGCGGCCAGCCGATCACTTCCGGGTAGCGTCGGGTTTCCCACCGCCGCGTTGAACCCTCAGAGGTATCCGTGCTTCTCCAGCCAGCGGGTCCCGAAGAAGCCCTCCAGCGCCGGCAGGTAGAAGGTGATCACCCGATAGACGGCGGTGACTGCGAAGGCAGTCGACTGGTCGACGCCGAACGTCGCCAGGAGCGCGGTCATCGTCGCCTCGGCGACGCCCACCCCACCCGGAATCGGCATGAAGCCGGCGAGAAGGCTGGTGCCCGCGGCGACGAACAGGGCAGACCCGTAGTCGAGGTCGGCGCCGACGGCCTGGAGGATCAGCCACAGGGTGATCCCGAGGATGTTCCAGTAGAGGAAGTTGCTTCCCAACAGACCGAAGGCCCGTGACGGCTGGCGGAGCACGACCGCCAATGCATGCCAGGCCTCTTTGATCACGGGGACGACCCGGTCTCGCAGTTTTCTGATGCGGAGAATGGCTACCACCACTCCGATGGCAATCAGGGCGACGATGCCGAGCACCAGCAACCAGGGCACGTCGGTGGCATCGATATGGAGTCCGAGGTCGACGTCTCCGAACACCAGAAGGATTATGAGGATCGCTGCCTGCACCAGGAAGCCGGTGAAGCCGTCGATCGATCCCTGGACCAACGCTGCCGTCACCGAGAGGCCGAACTTGTGCAAGAACGCCGTGTTCATCGCCACCCGCCCCGCCGAGCTGGGGATGGCAAGGCTTATGAACTGGCTTGCGGTCTGCAGCACCAACACCGGGAAGAAGGCGAGCTTGACCGATACTGCGAACATGGTCGCGGTGGCCAAGGGGAAGAACTGGGTGTGACCGAACACCAGGGCCACGCCCAGCAACGGCCAATTTGCGGACTGCAGGACGCTCCAGATCTGGGCGTAATCCACGCTTGTGAAGAGAGGGATCAGCGCTGAAGCGACCAACAGGAGCAAAGCCCCCATGAGCACGCTTCGCAGAGTGACCCGGCGCAGCTTGACCGGCTCTGGAACCTCAGCGCCTGTCGTCTCGGCGATCTTGGAGCTCAGGGCGGAGATGGTGTTCTTGGGCTTCTCGACCAGGCGACGGGAAGTGGGGCTCACCGCCGGGACCTGCACAAAGGGCAGCACGGATGCGAGACGGTCCCGGCCCAGCCCACGCAGTGCCGTCGCAACCGCCCGGTCCTCGCCGACCAGTACCGCCAGGGAGAACAGAAGCTCGACGACATCCCCAGCCTGATCGTCTTTGCCGGCCGCCAATGATCCGAGGCCGAAGTCGGTGAGGATGGCGGCGCCGTCTCTGACTTCTATGGCCGAGGTGTCCAGCGCTCCATGGCTCATCGTCTCGTCGTGCAGCAATGCAACGTTCGACCAGGCCTCGATCAGCAGGTCGTCCGTGATCTCGTCGGGGCCTAGCTCGTTGAGTGCGACTCCCGTCGAGCGGAAGGAGATCAAGGCGATCTCTTCAGTTGCGCTCCCAACCGTCGCCAATTGGGGAACAGGCAAACCGGCTCGATCAGCCAGCACGGTCATCAGGGCCTCGTGCTCTACCGCCTGGAGTCGGGTATAGCTCACGGTCCGGTTCGACTCCCGGTACCACAGCGTGTGCCAGACCTTGGCAGCCAGTTGGGAGTCGAAGGCATCCCGCCCGTGGGCCTTGATGTCGATCCGATCTCCATGGTCGTCCCAGCCCAGAAACCGGATCACGCCCCAGGTCTGATAGGGCGCGATCTCGAGTGAGCGAACCGGCACGCCGAGCTGTGCCATCGCCGCACTCACCGTGTCCGGATCCGGGTATCCCCGCGGCGAGCCTTCGATCCAGAGCAGGAGGCCGGCCGCAAGCAAGCCAACTCCGAACGATCCGATCGTCTGGGAGGGTGTGCCGTAGCTGAGCCCGACCGAGGCGATCGCCGTGATGACGATGGCGAACCAGCCGAATCGTCGGACCGGGCGCGTCAGGTAAGGGCTCACCACCAGGAGGACGGCAGTGACCATCGCCACCCTGAGCACCGGAAATCGGGGTACTGGGTCCTCGAGACCGACTTCGGGCAACACATACGGCCATGCTCCGTTGACCACGAACGAGAGGAGTGTCCCCAGGGCTGCGGCGCCCAAGGCGACGATCACCAGGTCGCGCAGCGCCGACCGACGTTCGCTCCCCCCAAACACCAGTGCCCCGATCACGACGAACAGATAGACGAGGCTCAGCCCATATCCAACCGCGAGAAGGGTGTTGACCCACCCCGGTCCCGACTGGACCAGATTGGTGAACGCCTGGTCCCACGCCGCCGCGCTGCCTTCAGTTATCACCGCCCAGAGAACGAGGAGCAGCCCGAAAATGGACTTGAAGATGTCGCTCGTCCTTCGCACCCGTGGCTGCCCTTCGGTCGCCACGAAGTAAGAAGCTCGACTCAATGCGATGGACTTGATCGTGTCCTCCCGGGTGGGTTCGAGGCGTCGTGTCAGGGCAAGTTAGGTGAGCCGAAACCCCGAAGGCGCCGACAAGTCAAACATTCACCCGAGAGGCACTAATACGCGATCAGGCCGTTGCGGTCATGCGCCGCTGTCGGCCAGTTCCTCCTCGGCCTCGAGCCCAATCGCCATCCCCAGGCCGACCAGGTCTTCCATGGTCAAGGAGCGGTGGGCGACCACCAGGCCGCCGGCGTCGCGCACTGCATTGCGCAACGGCACGGCCCACATGTGCTCGATGGCGAGGACGAGGGCAGAGCTCCCGTCGGGAAGGTCCTCGATCAGCCCGGCAGCAATGATTTCCGATGCGGTCATTGCGTCGACGTCCAGGGATGCACCGGCCGCGGCCCCGGCCTCAGCACCCTCCATGCCGGCGGCACCAAGCCCGATCAGGGCGCCGACCGCGGTTCGCAATTCGGTGCGCTGATCGTCGTCGAGATCCGAGACTGAGAGCACGTCGACTTCGTCGCCATTTCGTGTGACGAAAACGGCGTCGATGACGCGGATCTGCCCGACTTCACTCAGGCGTGCCAGCTCTTCGGCGATCCGGCCTTCGAATAGGTCGTTGTCTGGAAAGCCAATGACAAACGCTTGGACTGGTCCAATGCTCATGTGGGTCCTCCTCCGAGGGGTGAGCCGCGTAGGTCACGGCTTCGTTTCCGATCGCTTGAACCTACTCCGCCCTCGTCCCACCAAAATCAGGTCGAAGAGCAGGGAGTCTCAGGTGCGTCGAGGGAGTCCTAGGCAACCGGCGCGCCGAACCAGGACGTGAGCGCCCTGGGGAGCTCTGGGTCCGTGAGGTCTCCCGTCCAGGCGACATGTCCGTCGGGTCGGATCAGCACTGCGGCGGGCGCAGTGACCTCGCCGATGACCGGGAGCTCCCATACTCCCTCGTGCCTGGCGTCGACCAATCGGACTCGCTCCGCCCAAGGAGAGATGTCGAAACCGCCGGGCTCGCCGAGGTTGAGGAGCACGGGCCGGGCGTCGTGGAGCAAGGTGAAGACGCGTTTGGGACCGTCGGCCGTGTGCAGGTCGATATCGGGCATGCGTCGCCCGAGAAGCGGGTGCCCCTCGCCGAGGTCGTAGTGGATGTCGAGCCCGGAGATCATGCCGGCGATGCGCTTCCGCGGCTCGTCCATGCCCAAATGCTCGAGCATGGCTGCACGGAGAGCCTGACTGCGCTCGTCGGTCCGGGCGAGCGCGACTTGGGCCATGGTGTTCTGCAGCACCCGGGCACCGACCGGATGCCGTTCGGCGTGATATGTGTCGAGCAGGCCGTCCGATGAGAGTCCCTGCACCACCTGGGCCAGCTTCCATCCCAGATTCACTGCGTCCTGCACGCCTGTGTTGAGGCCCTGTCCGCCTTGCGGGCCGTGCACGTGGGCGGCGTCGCCGGCGAGCAGAACGCGTCCCTGGCGGTAGGTGGCGGCCTGTCGCGTCATGTCGGTGAACCGGGAGATCCAGATGGGGCTATGCACTCCGAAGTCGGTCCCGTATGCGGCGACGAGCATCTCGCTCAGGTACCGCAGCGTGGGTTCGTCAGTATGTTCGATCTCCTTCTCGAGCAATACGACGCCGTACGGATTTCCACCCTCCTCCCGGTTGACCGGGCCGATGCCGCCACCCTCGGGGCGCATGCCGATCTCCGGCTCTTCGTCCATCTCGACCTGGGCGATGAGGTAGCTGGTCGTCGGGTCCCACCCTGGGAAGTCGATGCCGGCCGCCTTGCGGATCAGGCTGCGCCCTCCGTCGCATCCGACCAGGTACTCCGCCCGGAGCGTCGTGTCGCCGGATAGCTCGACGTCGACGCCGGTGTCGTCCCCCGTGAAGCCCACCACCTCGCGCTCACGAAGGATCGGGACCCCGAGTTCTTCGACCCAGCCGGCAAGGATGGGCTCGATCCGGCTCTGCCACAGCGCGAGGATGTAGTTGTGGCGGGTTGGGAAGTCGCTGATGTCCAAGAAGGTGCCGGCGTAACCGACGAATGGATGCACCTGACCCTCCGCGAGGAAGCGATCGGCGATGCCGCGCTGATCGAGCAACTCGATGGTGCGGGAGTGAAGCCCGCCTGCACGGGATCCGTCGAGATCCTGACTGGAGCGTCGTTCGACGATGACGACGTCGATCTCCGCCAGCGCCAACTCGCCCGCGAGCATCAGCCCGGTCGGGCCTCCTCCTGCGATCACCACTGCGTGGTCCGTCATCGCGCCACCCTCTTTCCTCCTGACATTGCGCCCTCTCCTCCGTCACGTACCCGGCTGCGGCCGGTGGCAATCATTGTGATGACCGCGCCTAGGCAACCGGTCCTTTTGAGAGGCATGGCCACGAGGGCTACGATCAAAAGGTGCGGACTCCGAACCCCGATTCATCTCGTATCGCGATGGGATCGCCAATCATCCGCGCATCTCTGAGCCTGTGCCGCTGTACCGGCTCGGGTCACGAATAACGGCAAGCCGCCTGTTCGGGCCCGAGTGATCTACTGATTCCGCGATGCCTCCATTTTTCTGGAGAGCGTTCATCCGACCATTACGAGGTGACTCACCATGTCTGTAACCGACCAACTCCTGACCAACAACATCTCATACTCGAATACCTTCGACAAGAGCGACCTGCCGCTGCCCCCGGCAAAGAAGGTTGCCGTTTTGGCCTGCATGGATGCGAGGCTGAGCCCGTACGGAGCCCTTGGTCTGGAAGAAGGTGACGCCCACGTGATCCGCAACGCGGGTGGAGTGGTCACCGAGGATGAGATTCGATCTCTTGCCATCTCCCAGCACCTGCTCGGCACCGAAGAGATCATCCTGATTCATCACACTGACTGCGGCATGCTCACATTCACGGATGACGACTTTCGGCTCCAACTCCAGGAGAAGACTGGGGTCAAGCCCTCCTGGGCGGCCGAGTCATTCGCTGACTTGGACGAAGACGTCCGGCAGTCGATCGCCCGGATCAAGACCAGCCCATTCGTACCAAACACGGATTCGGTCCGTGGTTTTGTGTACGACGTCGAGACAGGGGCATTGCGAGAGGTGGTGTAAGAGCTAGGAGCGCCGTTGCGGCACGGGGCTCCCTCCCCTGGTGCAGCGGGCTCGTTCGGGGGCTCAGGTTTCGGCGGTGCCACTGACTTCGTTTTGCGCACCAATGTCGGGCGCCAGAGGAGACAGGGTCTCGACGGCCCACTGGTACACGGCATCGTGGGACTGCTCTGGGTAGCTGAAACCGAGAACGGATGCCGTTTCTGACGCCACATCCTTGAACAGTCGGGTCATCGCGATCAGGGCTCG